>CAZCZE010000068.1:0-92056 GCA_964503125.1 uncultured Gammaproteobacteria bacterium | reverse complement strand
TGCCGCCGGGCGCGCTCGAGATCATTCCGATCGTCCACAGCGGCGTCATGTATTTGACGACGCCGGGCGGGCGCGACGGCGGCAGTCGCGTGCTCGCGCTCGACGCGGCGACGGGCGAGCAGCTCTGGGAGTACGTGCCCGACGACGCGGCCGCCTCGCGCGTCAAGGCGCTCGCGATCTACGACGACATGATCTATTACACGGCGCCTGCGCCGGCCGGCGAGCCGAATCCCATCGTGGCGCTCGATACGGCGACGGGTGCGGTGCGCTGGAAGACGCCGGCTTCGATCGAAACGCACACGGCCGGTGCGATCGTCGTCGAGGGCAAAGTGATCTCGGGGCGCACCTGCAACAGCGAGCGCACGAACTGCTACATCGCCGCGCACGACGCGCGCACGGGCGCAGAAGTCTGGCGCTTCCACACGGCGCCGGGCGCGGGCGAGCCCGGCGACGCATCCTGGGGCGGCGCCCCGCCGGACGGCCGGCGCGCGGCGACCTGGGGCATGCCCGGCACCTACGATCCCGTGCGGCGGCTGCTCTATTGGGGCATCGCAAATCCCATGCCGAACACGCGCGCGGACCGCCACGGCGGCAACGTCGATGCGATCACGCGCCACGCGCCGGCCGATCTCTACAGCAACTCGACGATCGCGCTGAAGCCGGACACCGGTGAGCTCGTGTGGTACTACCAGCATCTACCGGGCGACGACTGGGACATGGACGTCGCGCACGAGAAGACGCTGATCCGCACGGTCGTCGCTCCCGATCCGCAACACGTCAAGTGGATCAATCCGAACGTCGCGCGCGGCGTCGAGCGCGACGTCGCGGTGACGGCCGCCGAAGGCGGCGGGATCTGGCTCAACGACCGCGAGACCGGCGAGTTCCTCTGGGCCATGCCGTTTCCCTACGACACGCCGCACTTCACGATCTCGCATATCGACGTCGAGACCGGCGTCGCCCACATCAACTCCGACGTGCTGCTGACCGAGCCCGGGCAGACGAAGCTCATCTGCTACTGGAACACACGCAGCTTCTGGCCGACTGCGTACTCCCCGAAGACGAACTCGCTCTACGTGCCGTACATCGATCACTGCTTGAGCATGACGCGCGCCATGCCCGGAGGCGACGGCGAGCGGCGCACGAGCGGCCTTCGGCCCGGCGCCGTGCAGGAAAAGCTCGCCGGCATCGCCAAGATCGACATGCGCACGGGCGAGATCCACCGCATCTACGAAGCGCGGGAGTCGGGCAACGGGGCCATGCTCGCGACGGCCGGCGATCTCTTGTTCTGGGGCGACATCGGCCAGGTGCTGCGCGCGTTCGACGCCGAGACCGGCAAGGTCCTGTGGCAATCCGAGCCGCTCGGCGCGACGATCCAGACGAGCACGATCACCTACGCCGTCGACGGGCGCCAATATGTCGCGGTCGTCAACGCCGAGTCGCTGCTCGGCGCCCAGCGGCTCGCCGCCATCGCCGAAACGACGATCCCGGCGCACCGCGGCAACTCCTTGAACGTGTTCGCTTTGCCGCGCTAGCCGGCCCCGCAGCGGGCGTCGTGTAAACCGGCGCACGGTCTCGGCCGTTGCCAGCCAGTATGCTCCGCAGGGGGAGGAACCCTCATGTTGACGCCTGAAGCCGCGATCGCCGCCAACCGTTTCGGGCTCGGGGCCAAGCCCGGCGACGCCGAGCGCATCGGCCGCGATGCGCGCGGCTGGCTCTTAGCCCAGCTCGAGCCGCGGCGAGCGCCGCGCAGCGCCGACCCCCCGACCTCGGCCCGCGTGCTCGTCGAGACGCGCGAGCTGCGCCTCGCGCGGCAGGTCAGGCAGCAAGCCCGCGCCAACCTCGCGCAACCGCCCGGAGACACGCCGCCGCCGGCGCCGGGCATCGACGCCCAAGCGATTCGCGAGTTCGGCGCCTTCGTCCGCGACCATTACCTCGAGCAAACGAACGCGCGGCATCGCCGCGCCATCGAGACCGACCGCCCGTTCGCCGAACGGCTCGTGCACTTCTGGAGCAACCACTTCGCCGTGTCGGCCGACAAGCAGCCGCTCGCGGCGCTCGCGGGCCTCTACGAGGACGAAGCGATCCGGCCGCACGTCGCGGGCCACTTCTACGATCTGCTGCTCGCCGTCGAGCGGCATCCGGCGATGATCCTCTACCTTGACAACCAGGCGTCGATGGGCGGTAAGTCGACGGCCGCAACCATCGTGCGCCGCAACCGCGGCCGCGAGCTCGGCTTGAACGAGAACCTCGCGCGCGAAATCCTCGAGCTGCACACGCTCGGCGTCGACGGCGGCTACGCGCAGCGAGACGTGACCGAGCTCGCCAAGGTCATCACGGGCTGGTCGATCGGCGGCGCGCTCGGCGAAGGCAACAGGCCGGCGCTCGCACGTTTCGGCGGCGACGCGGGCAAGCCCGGCGAGTTCCATTTCCGCGCAGCGATGCACGAGCCCGGGACGAAGACGATTCTGGGCAAGCAATATCGCGAGCGCGGTGCGGACGAAGGCGAAGAAGTGCTGCGCACGCTCGCGTTGCACGAAAAAACCGCGACGCACTTGGCGACCAAGCTCGCGCGCCATTTCGTCGCCGACGACCCGCCGGCCGCGCTCGTCGAGCGGCTCGCACGGACGTACCTGCAAAGCGATGGCGACCTGCCGAGCGTCTACCGCGCGCTCGTCGAAGCCGAGGAAAGCTGGGAAACGCCGCTCGCGAAGTTCAAGACGCCGCACGACTTCGCGCTCTCGGCTTTCCGGCTGCTCGACTACGCGCCCGACAACCTGCAACCCGTCACGGCGTTCCTGACGCAGGCTGGGCAACGGCCGTACACGCCGGGCTCGCCGGCCGGCTGGCCCGACACGGCCGCGAGCTGGAACGGCGGCGACGCGCTGCTCAAGCGCGTTGAATTCTCCGCCGCCGCGGGCCGCGCCGTCGGCGACCGCGTCGATCCCGTCGCACGCGCCGGCGAAGTGCTCGGCGAGCTCGGCGAGCACACGCTATTCGCGATCCGCGGCGCCGAGAGCGCCGCGCAGGGACTCGCGCTGCTCATGGCCGCGCCGGAATTCCAAAGGAGATAGCGATGCAGACCCGTCGATCATTGCTCGCGACGAGCGCCACGCTGACGCTGCTCGCGCCTCTTGCTCGCCTCGCCTCTGCGGCACCTAACGTCGACGCGAGATTTGTGCTGCTTATCTTGCGCGGCGGCCTCGATGGTCTCGCCGCCGTGCCGCCCTACGCGGAGCCGCAATACGCGGCGCTGCGCGGACCGCTCGCGCTGGCGGCGCCCGGCGCCGACGACGGCGCGCTCGATCTCGACGGCACGTTCGGCTTGCACCCGGCGCTCGCGAACGTGCACGCAATGTACCGAGCGCGCGAAGCGCTCGTGCTGCACGCGACGGCCACGCCCTACCGCGAGCGCTCGCACTTCGACGCGCAGAAGGTGCTCGAGGCCGGCGGCGTCACGCCGGGCGCCTCGGCCGGGGGCTGGCTCAATCGCGCTCTCGGCGTGCTCGACTCGAGCGGCGACGCGCCGCCCGCCATCGCGCTCGCCGACAGCGTGCCGCTCGTGCTGCGCGGCGAGCTCGCCGTGACCTCGTGGGCGCCGTCGCGGCTGCCCGAGAGCGACGACGACACGCTCGCGCGCGTGCGCCGGCTCTACGAAGCCGCCGACCCCGCGCTCGCCGAAAGTCTCAACTCCGCGCTCGCCGCGCGCGAGATCGCCGGCGATGCCGGCGACCAGGGCATGGCCGGCCGCGGCGGCGGGCAAGCCGTCGCGCCGCTCGCGAGCGCGGCCGCCCGCTTTCTCGGCAGTCCTGCCGGCCCGCGCGTCGCCGTGCTCGACGTCGGCGGCTGGGACACGCACGCGAACCAAGGCGCCGCGCAAGGCGCGCTCGCGCTGCGGTTGCGCGGCCTCGACTCGGGTCTGCAGCTCTTGAAGACGGAGCTCGGCGAGCACTGGCAAAGCACGAGCGTGCTCGTCGTCACGGAGTTCGGCCGCACGGTCGCGGCGAACGGCACGCGCGGCACGGACCACGGCACGGCGGGCTGCGCGTTCCTCGTCGGCGGCGCCGTCGCCGGCGGGCGAGTCATCGGCGATTGGCCGGGGCTCGCGCCGCGCGACCTCCACGAAGGGCGTGACCTGCGCGCGACGACCGATTTGCGCGCGCTGTGCAAGAGTGTGCTCCACGAGCGGTTCGGCGTCGGCGAAGCGGCGCTTGCGCGCACCGTGTTCCCCGACAGCGACGCGGTCGAGCCGCTGGACGGCCTCACGGCCTGACGGCCCCCTGGGCCGCATCGCGGGTCGCCGGAGCGCGCGGTATCCTGCGCGCATGAAGCGCATTGCATTCTTGGGGCTCGGCAGGATGGGCTCGGGCATGGCGACACGGCTGCTCGGGGCCGGTCATCGACTCACGGTGTACAACCGCACAGTGGCGCGGGCCGAGGCGCTCGTACGCGCGGGTGCGACGCTGGCGCGCACGCCGCGCGACGCTTGCGACGGTGCTGACGCCGTGCTCGCGATGACGGCCGACGACGGGTCGTCGCGAGCGCTGTGGTGCGGTGACGACGGTGCGCTCGCGGCGGAGCTCGCGCCCGGCGCGCTGGCCATCGAGTGCTCGACGTTGTCGCACGAGTGGGCGCTCGAGCTGGCGCGGATCGCGTCGCAGCGCGGGCTGCGCTATGTCGATGCGCCCGTCACAGGGCTGCCGCAGGCCGCGGCCGCGGGTGAGCTCACGTTGCTCGTCGGCGCCGATCAAGCCGTTCTCGAGGCGGCGCGGCCGTTGCTCGACGTGCTCGCCAACCGCGTTCTGCACTTCGGCCCCGTCGGCGCCGGCACGGCCTACAAGCTCGCGATCAATCTCATCGGCGCCGTGCAGATCGCCTCGGCGGCCGAGGGCTTGGCGCTCGCCGAGCGTGCCGGGCTCGACTTGGGCGCGGTGGTCGACGCGATCGCGACGAGCCAGGCCGCGAGTCCGCAGGTCGTGCGCAACACGCGGCGCATGGTCGAAGGCGAGTTCGCGCGCGACATCGCGTTCACGCCCGTGCTGCGGCTCAAGGACGTCGACTACGCCTTGCGGCTCGCCGAGACGCTCGGCGTCGCGACGCCGTTCGGTGCGGCGGCACGCGAAGCGTTCCGGCGCCTCATCGAGGGCGGCGCCGGCGGCGAGCACGAGGGCCGTGTCATCGACGTGGCACGCGGCCGGATGTAGTAGCGTATGGCGGTGGCGACGTTGGGGGGCAAATGAACCGAATCGCAGGACTCGCGGCTGGCTTGGCACTGACCGTCGTGGCATTCGACGCGCGCGGCGCCGACCCGGCGCTGCGCAGCGACATCGCCACCGACTACCGCGAACGGCTCGGCGCGCTGTTCGAGCACTTCCACCGCAATCCCGAGCTCTCGCACCGCGAGATCGAGACGAGCAAGCGCCTCGCGGCCGAGCTCCGCGCCCTTGGGCTGGAGGTCACGGAAGGCATCGGCAAGACGGGTGTCGTCGCCGTCCTGCGCAACGGCGCGGGCCCGACGGTCCTGCTGCGCGCCGACATGGACGGCCTGCCCGTCGAGGAGCAGAGCGGCCTGCCGTACGCTTCGACGGCGCGCCAAGTCGACATCACCGGCATCGAGCAGCCCGTGATGCACGCCTGCGGCCACGACGTGCACATGACGGCGCTCGTCGGCGCGGCGCGCCAGCTCGCGGCGCGCAAGAGCGCGTGGTCCGGCACGCTCGTGCTCATCGGCCAGCCCGCCGAGGAGCGGGTCTCGGGCGCGCGCGACATGCTCGCCGACGGGCTCTACACGCGCTTTCCTAGACCTGAGTTCGCGCTCGGTTTCCACGTTTGGTCGACCGGCGCGGCCGGCACGATCATGGTGCCGCAGCGTACCGCGCTCGCGAGCGCCGACAGCGTGGACATCGTCGTGCGGGGCGTCGGCACGCACGGCGCGCAGCCGCATCTCGGTGTCGATCCCGTGCTCGTCGCATCGCAAATCGTCGTGTCGCTGCAATCGCTCGTGAGCCGCTCGATCGATCCGCTCGAGGCGGGCCTCGTGACGGTCGGCTCGATCCACGGCGGCACGAAGCACAACATCATCGGCGAGCGCGTCGACCTGCAGCTCACCGTGCGGGCCGACAATGCCGCGACGCGCGCGACGCTGCTTACGGGCATCGAGCGCGTCGCGCACGGCGTCGCACGCTCGCTCGGCGTGCCCGACGACAGGCTGCCCGAGGTGGTTCCGTCGCAGACCGAGACGACGCCGCCGACGTTGAACGACGAGCCGACGGCCGCGCGGATCCAGTCCGCCTTCCGCACGCACTTCGGCGCGCAGCGCGTACCCCCGTACCGGCGCGACGGCATGCCTGGCGAGGATTTCGCCTACTACGGCGCGCCCGAGCACAGCGTCAAGGCCGTGTTCTTCTTCGTCGGCGGGACACCCGAGGCGGAGCTCGCAACGGCCACCGGCCACCATTCGCCGCTGTTCAAGGTGGCGCCCGAGCCCGCCGTCACCACGGGCGTCGAAGCGATGGTCGTCGGCGCGCTGACGCTGCTGGCGAGCCGCTGATGTTGCGCACACCAGCCATTCTTTTCGCGGTGGCGGTCGCAGCGAATGCCGCGGCGCAGACGTTGCCGCGCACGGCCGACGGCAAGCCCGACTTGCAGGGCATCTGGCAGGTCCAAAGCCGCGCGGCCTACGGCCTCGAGTATCACGACGCCAAGCACGGCATGCCCGCGGGCCCGAGCGTCGTCGACGGCGGCGAGATCCCCTACCTGCCCGCGGCGCGCGCGCAGCAGCGCGCCAACTTCGCGAATCGCGCGATGGCCGATCCCCTCAACAACTGCTATCTGCCCGGCGTGCCGCGCATCATGACCATGGAATTCCCGTTCCAGATCTTCCAGACGCGCGACCATGTGGCGCTCACGTTCGAGTGGTCACAGGTCCACCGACTCATCTATACGAGCGGCCAACCGACGCTGCACGAAGGCATCGAGTCGTGGATGGGCAACCCGCGCGGCCGTTGGGAAGGCGACGTGCTCGTCGTCGAGGTCACGACCTTCAACGACCGCAGCTGGCTCGACGCAGCGGGCAACTTCCACAGCCACGAGCTGCGCGTCACGGAGCGCTACGCGTTGCGCGACGCGGACACGATCGACTACCAAGCGACGATCGAGGATCCGCGCGTGTTCGCACGCCCGTGGACGATCCGCGTGCCGCTGAAACGGCGCACCGACCTCCCGCGGCTCTACGAGTACCAGTGCCAGGCGGAGAAAGAGGAAGTGAGCGGCGACTTCGAGCGCGACGAGCGCACGTGGTACCCGGCCCCGATTCCGGCCGCGAACGTGCCGTTCGACGCGCGCGCGAGCGCGGCGCTGCCGCCGCCCGTCGCCACGGGCCCGATTCGCCGGCTGCCCGACGGCAGGCCGGACATTTCGGGCTGGTACGAGGTCGACGCCGGCGGCGGCAACTATGGGCTCGAAGCTCGCCCGCAGGAGTTCCTCATGCCGGCCAGTCGCGGCCTCGTCATCGACCCGCCCGGCACGCTGCCGTACCAGGCCTGGGCGCGCGCCGAGCGCCGCGCGCGCGAAGCGCCGCATCGCGGCTACGACGACCCGACGGCGCACTGCTTCGTCGCCGGCGTTCCACGCTCGCATTACGTGCCGCAGCCCGTGCAGATCCTGCAACCGCCGGGCTACGTGGTGGTGTTGTTCGAGCGCATGTCGTGGCGCCACATCGCGCTCGCGCCTCGCGCACCGCTGCCCGATCACGTGCGCCTCTGGCAGGGCGACTCCACGGGCCGATGGGAGGGCGACACGCTCGTCGTCGAGAGCCGGAGCTTCAACGGCAAGGCGTGGCTCAACGAGCTCGGCGACATCATCAGCCACCGTCAAACGGTGGTCGAGCGCTTCACACCGATCGACGAGGACACCGTCATCTATCGCGCGACGGTCAGCGACCCGATCGTCTACACTCGCCCGTGGACCATCGAGGTGCCGATGCATCGCAGGGCCGACGAGCTGCTCGAGGTCGCCTGCCACGAGGACAACGCCGACCTCGAGCATCTGAAGCACGTGCGCGACGAGTATCGCGCCACACAGGAGCGCCCCACGCCATGAGTCCGTTCGCCGCCACTGCTACCGCCGTCGCCGTACTCGCGGCCGGAGCTGCGACCGCACACCACTCGTTCTCGGCCGAGTTCGACCCCGACCGGCCCGTGAAGCTCACGGGCACAGTCACCGAAGTCAAGTTCTCGAACCCGCATGCGTGGATCTACATGGACGTGACGGGTGCGGACGGCAAGACGGTGAACTGGGCGCTCGAAATGGGCGGCGCCAACGGACTGATCCGCCGCGGCTGGCGCCGCGAGAACCTGCCGCCCGGCACTGTTCTGCTCGTCGAGGGCTGGCAGGCGCGCAACGCAACGCCGACGGCGAATATCTCGACGGTGACGTTCGAGGACGGCCGGCGGCTGTTCGCAGGCTCGTCCAACCCCACGGCGCCGCAGCAATAGTCAGACAGAAACCACGTGACGGCGTAGGCGGTAAACGCCGCGGGTTTCGCGCACCTCCATGGAGGGGTTCGCGCGATTCGCAGCCTCGTCGCGCCAGCCCTCCGCGGAGGGATTCTCGAGCACGTCGTCAGTGCAATCGTCGGCACGATATCCGCACCGCGGGATGGCGCGACCGTCCGCGCGCACGAAGTAGTGCTCACCGCGATAGTCACGCCGAATGCTGTACCCGCCCTCGTGCAGCAACCGGTGGTGCTGCGAACACAGCAGCACGAGGTTGTCGACACAAGTGGGCCCGCCCGCCGTCCAGTGATGCACGTGATGCGCAGCGACGAAGCGCGTGCGGTGACAGCCCGGAAACGTGCAGTGCCGATCGCGCGCCCAGAGCGCGCGTCGAAGCGGTGTCGACACCGTGCGCTGCTTGCGACCCACGTCGAGCGGCGTGCCGCGCTCGTCCTCCGTCACCACGACGAGACTCGAGTCGCAGGCCAGGCGCTTCACCGTTTCGAGCGGCGCGTCCGCCCGCCCCGCCCCTCCACGGAGGGCTGCTTCGTCGACGTGCACGACGACCTGGTAGCGATCGGCCGTCGAGGCTGCTTCCGCGCCCGCGGCCGCGCCACCGCCGTCGAGATACGTCTTCGCGATCGCCACGAGAGCATCGGCCTGCTGGGCTTGGAAGGTCGACGCCGACGTCTCGGCAACCGCGTCCGCGATTTCGTCTTGCTCGAGCGCCCGCTCGATGGCCTGCATGACGAGCTCGCCCA
This sequence comes from uncultured Gammaproteobacteria bacterium, assembly GCA_964503125.1. GTDB lineage: Bacteria > Pseudomonadota > Gammaproteobacteria > Steroidobacterales > Rariloculaceae > FEN-1219. Next base: position 82,803 of record CAZCZE010000068.1, on the reverse strand, counting down.
CCTCGAGCGGCAGCTCCACGCGCAGGCACAGCGTGCCGCGCGCAGGGTTCCGCCACGCGGACAACGAGCGCGCATCCCAGACACGCCGCGCGTCGCGAACCGAGTCCGGCTGCACGTTGCGAATCTGCCGGCACCGCTCCTCGACCTGCGGCGCGGTCGACTCGAGCGCGTAGCGCAGCAGCGAGTCCTCGTCGTGCAACGCAGCCACGCGCGTCAGCGCCCGCACCTTCGTGTACGACAACCGGCCCTCGCGAAACGCGAGCGAGATGCCGGGGAGATCGCGCAAGGCCTGCGCCGTGCGCACCTTCTCGCGTGCCGCCGACAGCGAGAGGCCACAGCGCCACGACAACCATTCGGCGCAGCTCGGATAGCTCCACTTCGCCCAGCCCATGCGGTCGTCGAACTCGCGCACGAGCACGAGCAACTCGTAGTTCATGGCATGAATGCGGCTGGCGAGGCGGCAGATCGCAGCGTCCAGCTCATCGATCGAGCGATGCGAATCGGCCTGGGACGCGGAAGGCACGGCGTTGGCAACGGCGCTCATGGCGGTCTCCAAAGGTGCGATTGGTGATTAACTGGTATTGTATACAGTCTATAACACACTGTCTAATAACGTTTTTTCATGTAGGTGCGTAGGCTGTGTGACTCGCTCCACGGGCGCGCGGCACGGTCTCTGCCGCACCGCGAGCGAGATGCGCACTTGTCGCTCAACGGCATGCTGTTCGTTGCGACCGTGTCGCTCCAGCCGAACCAGATTTGCGGTTCCGGCAAGTTCGCGGCAGCTCCGTCTCCGCCGAGGTCGGAACGCGTCGTAGCCGCGTGACGCTGCGCGGCAAATGGCGCATCATGAATGCTGCGCTCACTCGGGGGAATTCATGCTACGTCGTGCACTGCGCCGCTCGCTCGTCGCGCTCGTTACGCTTCTCGCCGCCGCCACCGTCCACGCGCAGAGCCGCAACGTCACGTCGCCACGCCTCTACGTCTTCGACGGCGGCGTGCTCGCCTCGGAGACGGCGCGCTACCGGCTCACGGACGCCGACGTCGAGGAAGTGTCGTTGTCGGTCGCGTCGTATCTCATCGTCCATCCGCGCGGCGTGCTCATGTGGGATGCCGGCGCCGTGGCCGACCGCGAGCGCAGCGGCGACGTGGGATCCGAGCAGCGCCTGCTGCGCCACGACGGCCAGGAGCGTTCGGTCAAGCTCGCGCCATCGCTGACCTCGCAGCTTCAGGCTGCGGGCTACGCGCCGAGCGACGTCACGCATCTCGCGCTGTCGCACTATCACTGGGATCACACGGCCGACGCGAACCTGTTCGCGAACGCCGAGTGGCTCGTGCCCAAGGCCGAGCACGACGCGATGTTCCGTGCCGATCCTCCGGGCGGCACGCGACCCGAGACGTACTCGGCGCTCCGCAACAGCAGCCGCACGACGGTCATCACGGTTGCCGACGCGGGCATGGATGCCCGCGGTAGAGCAACGCAAGGAGCGGTTGCCGAGCACGACGTGTTCGGCGACGGCACGGTCGTGATCCGGCAGGCCGCGGGTCACACCGAGGGCCACTCGGTGCTCTACGTGAAGCTCGCGAGCTCAGGAGACGTGGTGCTCTCGGGCGATCTCTACCACTACCCCGCCGAGCGCACGCTCGACCGGCTGCCGACGTTCGAGGTCAGCGAGGCGCAGACGAAGGCCGCGCGCGACGAGCTCGAAGGGTTCTTGACGCGCACGGGCGCCGCGCTCTGGATCCAGCACGACCTCGTCGCCCACCGCAAGCTCAAGAAGTCGCCGCAGTACTACGACTAGGCACGAAGCCCGGCTCGGCGCCGGGCGGTAACGCGAGCCGGGCCCAGAGGCGGTCGAAGCGCTCGCCGACGCCGCCCGCGGCCGCGAGCGCCGTGCGCCCCGTCTCGTCGTCGATGCGGTCGTACGAGCGCAGCACGCTCAGGGCCCCGACCACGAATCCGAACGACAGCGACCGGCCCAGCGAGGACTCGGGCGCCTCGATGCGCTCGGGCTGCTGCTCTTCGAGCGCATCGAGCATACGCCCCGAGAGATCCCAGCCCGCGGCGATCTGCCGCGCGATCTTCGCCGCCTGCTCGTCGAGCAGCGACGCGAGCGCCGTCGCGTCGGGCGTCATGCCGCGCGCCGCATACTGATCGAGCGCGACGCGGTGCACGACGATCGCGCCTAAGCCCAGCAGCAACGCAACGAGCTGCGCCGCGAACGGGTCCGAGCCTTCGATGACCGTCGAATGCAGCTCGGCCGCGGCGGCCGCGCGCTGCGTGTGCTCCCAGACGATCTCGGGAAAACGGCTCGTGTCGCCGGACGTGGGCTGGAACACGGGCTCAAGCAGCGCGGCCGCGACGAGGGCGCGCGCGCCCTGCGTGCCGAGCATGGCGAGCGCACGCTCGAGGCTCTCGATGGGCTGCGTGCCGCGCCGGTAGATGGGGCTGTTCGCGAGCTCGAGCAGGCTGCCGACGAGCGCCGGATCGCGCGCGATCGTCTGCGCGAGCTCGCGCCGCGTGGTCTCGCTGTCGTTGACGGCGCGCATGAGCTCGGGCAGCAACAGCGGCCGCCGCGGCGCATAGCGCGGGTCCGCGGCCGAGGACTGCAACGCGCTCGCGACGGCGGTCACCACTTTGACGTGCGCGGTGGGCACGTGCGGCGCGAGCTCCGTGCCGAACGCGAGCTCGTGGAGCAGGTGAACCGTGGCCGCGCGGCTCAAGGCACGCCCCGTGCCCGCCGACGGCGCCGGCAGCGCCAACGCCTCGTCCGGCTCGTCGTCGCCCGGCGCTTCGTGCGTCGAGTCGCGCGGCGTGCGGCGCAGCAACGAGAGAATCATCAGGGCGAGCGCCCCGACGAGCGCGATGAAGATGAGTACGCGCAGCATCGGTTAGCGCAAGCCCGCCGCCTCGAGCGCCGCGAGACGCGCCGCTTCGAACTCGTTGCCCGCGTTCCACTGCGGCAGCGCGTCGTCGTTCGCGAGGATGAGCCCCGCGAGGAAGCCGAAGCGCGCGTCCTGCACCATGCCGGCGAAGCTCCAGTCGGGCGTGAGCTCGTCGCTCGGCTGGTGGTAGTTCTGCTCGGTGTAAAGATTGATCTGTTCCGTGCCCCAACCCTCGGGCCGGCCGACGAAGTCCGTGCCGCCGCTGAAGTAGAACGCCGGCACGCCGATCTTGGCGAAGTTGAACTGGTCGGAGCGATAGTACAGGCCGCGGTCGGGGAACTGGTCGCCCTTCACAACGCGCTGCTGATAGGCGGCCACTTCGCCGGCCACGGCGTCGAGCGTCGACTTGCCGAGGCCGATGTAGGTGATGTCGCGCGTCTCGCCCCAGATGTTGCCGCTGTCGTAGTTGATGTTCGCGGCGATGAGTCCCGGCGGCACCGTGGGATGCTGCGCGTAGTACTGCGAGCCGATGAGGCCCTGCTCCTCGGCCGCGACGAGCAGCAGCATGACCGAGCGCCGCGGCGGCTGCGGCAGCGCCGCGAACGCACGGCCGATCGCGAGCACCATGCCGACGCCGCTCGCGTTGTCGCGCGCGCCGTTGTTGATGGTGTCGCCCGTGGCATCGGGGTCGCCGGTGCCGAGATGGTCGTGGTGCGCCGTATAGACGATGTGCTGGTCGGCGAGCTCGGGATCGCTGCCGCGCAACACGCCGAGGACGTTGGCCGTCGGCGTGCGCGAGAGCGTGTTGGTCAGCGCGAGCGAAGTCGTGATGCCGAGCGGCACGGGCCTGAACTCGCGGCTCCTGGCCTGCGCGACGAGCGCGTCGAGATCGTGCGCGGGACCGAGCAAGCGGCGCGCCGCGTCTTCCGTGACCCACGCCTCGACGGGGCTGCGCGGCTCGTCACCCGCGGGCAGCTCGTACTGCGGGCCGCTCCACGAGCTCTGCACGACGTTCCAACCGTAGCCCGCGGACGGCGTCGTGTGCACGATGATGACGCCGGCCGCGCCCTGGCGCGCCGCGCTCTCGTACTTGTACCCCCAGCGGCCGTAATAGAGGCGCGTCACGCCGTCGAACAGCGCCGGATCCCAATCGGGATCGTTGTTGAGCACGACGAGCACCTTGCCGCGCACGTCGACGTCCTTGAAGTCGTTCCAGTCGTACTCGGGCGCGACGATGCCGTAGCCCGCGAACACGACCTCGGCGTTCGCGACGGCGGCCGCCGGCGCCTGGAGCCCGCTCGCGGCGATGAAATCGGCGCCGCGCGCGAGCTCGACGCTCCCGCCCTGCTGCTCGAACCGCCAAGTGGCCGGCGCGTTGGTCGTGACGCCGACGAGCTCCATGGTTTGCTCGTAGCTGCCGTCCGCGCCGGCCGGCTCGAAGCCGATGGCGCCGAGCTCGCGCGCGAGGAACGCGCGCGTCATGGCTTCGCCCTCGGAGCCCGGCAAGCGGCCGGCGTAGCTGTCGGCCGAGATCTCGGCGACGACGCGCCGGATGTCGTCGCCCGTGACGGCCTCCGCGGCCGCGATGGCGTCCGCCGAAATTCGCGAAGCGGGGCCCGCGGGCGTCGCATCGTTCGCGGCCTGCTCGGCGGGACCGCATGCCGCCAGCGCTGTGAGCGCGGCCAACGCCGCGACGACTCGGATTCCGAACCTGCTATTGATCGACGACATGGAGACTCCACCATTCGGCGACGAGCGCCGGTTTGTTCTCGTTTTCGATCTCGACCGAGACGTCGATGCGCATCATGACTTGCCTAAGCTTGCGCTCCTCGACGGCGCCGAGCTTGCTCGCGGCGCGGATTCGCTTGCCGACGCGCACGGGCGCCGCGAACCGCACCTTGTCGAAGCCGTAGTTGACGACGAGCTTTCTACGCTCAAGCGTCGGGATGAACGGCAACACGAGGTGCACGAGCAGCGACAGCGTGAGGAAGCCGTGCGCGATCGTGCCGCCGAACGGCGTCTCTCTCGCGCGCTCGAGGTCGACGTGCACAAACTGGTGGTCGAGCGTGACGTCGGCGAACGCGTTGACGCGCGCCTGGTCGACGACGAACCACTCGGACACGCCGAGCTCGCGGCCGATGAGGGCCGTCAGCTCCTGTCGCGTCACCGTCTTTTGCATCGAACCTCCGCGGGCGCCGCGGCGCCCCGCTTGCCTTCGAGCGATTGTGGTCAAGGCCCGCCGCCTAAGTAAAGCCGCGTCGTTGCCTTTTGCCGCCATGCGTGGCGCAATAGCGCCCCCGCGCGCCCCGACGCCGACTCCCTTTGACCCGAGCAGTGCCCAAAGCCGCCACCAAAACCCATGCGCCCAAAGTCGGCTTCGTGAGCCTCGGCTGCCCGAAGGCGCTCGTCGATTCCGAGCGCATCCTGAGCCAGCTCAAGGCCGAGGGCTACGAGACCGCGGCCGACTACGCGGGCGCCGACGTCGTCGTCGTGAACACCTGCGGCTTCCTCGACAGCGCGCGCGCCGAGTCGCTCGACGCGATCGGCGAGGCGCTCGCCGAGAACGGCCGCGTCATCGTCACGGGCTGCCTCGGCGCCGAGGCGCACGTGATTCGCGCGGCGCATCCGAACGTGCTCGCGATCACGGGACCGCATCAGTACGAGGCCGTCGTCACGGCCGTGCACGGCGTCATCGCCCCGCCGCACGATCCGTTCGTCGACCTCGTGCCCGCGATAGGCGTGAAGCTCACGCCGCGTCACTACGCGTACTTGAAGATCTCCGAAGGCTGCAATCACCGCTGTAGCTTCTGCATCATCCCACGCCTGCGCGGCGATCTTGCGAGCCGCCCGGCCGCCGACGTGCTCGGCGAGGCCGAGCGCCTCGTGCGCGCCGGCGTGCGCGAGCTGCTCGTGATCTCGCAGGACACGAGCGCCTACGGCGTCGACATCAAGTACGCGTCGTCTTCGTGGCGCGGCCGCGACGTGCCGGCGCGCATCACGGAGCTCGCGGCCGCGCTCGGCGAGCTCGGCGCGTGGGTGCGCTTGCACTACGTATATCCGTATCCGCACGTCGACGAGCTGATTCCGTTGATGGCGGAAGGAAAGGTGCTGCCGTACCTCGACGTGCCGTTCCAGCACGCGAGCCCGAAAATCTTGAAGGCGATGAAGCGTCCGGCCGCCGAAGCGAAGACGCTGCAGCGCATTCGCGCGTGGCGCTCGGCGGTACCGGAGCTCACGATCCGCTCGACCTTCATCGTCGGCTTCCCCGGCGAGACCGAGCAGGATTTCCAGACGCTGCTCGACTGGCTCGAAGAGGCCGAGCTCGACCGCGTCGGCTGCTTCCGCTACGAGCCCGTCGAGAACGCGGCCGCGAACGCGCTGCCGAACGCCGTGCCCGAGGAAGTCAAAGAAGAGCGCTGGCATCGCTTCATGGCCGCGCAGCAAGCGATCAGCGCGCGGCGCTTACAGACGCGTGTCGGGTCCGATATCGACGTGATCGTCGACGAGCTCGACGGCGAGCAAGCGCTCGGCCGCTCGACCGCGGACGCGCCCGAGATCGACGGGCGCGTGTATCTACCGGCCGGCAAAGGCGCGAACCGGTTGAAAGCCGGCACCATCGTCACGGCGCGTGTTACGAAAGCGGACGAGTACGATCTTTGGGCGGAGCCTGTCGGCGCAGAGCGCTAGCGCAGCGACGGGCCTGCGCTCTCCTCGTCTCGCGGCCGCTTCCCGACGGATGGTGTATCCGTTTGCCTTTTTCCCACATCTGGAATATACGACGTCGAACCTAGGCAGCTTGGAGCTTCCAGGGCCTTCGACCGGGGATATGCCCCATATCCGTCCGGTTGTAACGCGACACTTATGGGGTAGATGCCAAAGTTAGGCCTAGCAATGCAGGTGTTTATCGAAAGATTTGTGCTAGCGTTCCTGGCAGCAGCGCTCATAGCCGTGGTCTTCAATCCCATGAAATTCGACGCAGTTCAGAGAGTCACCCTCGGCGTTGCCTTCATCGCGCTCGCCGCATTCGCCGCTCACACGCTCAGCAAGACGAGGGCTGCAGAGAAGACGCCGGGTCCACCTCCTAGAGAGGCCGCGGCAGTTCATGCCGCTGCTCCAGAGCCGCCGCCCAAGGCGGCCGAAAAGCAGGGCCGAGTATTTGTCGGCGAGAGTATTACCCCCGAATACCTCATTGGTATTTTTCGAGAGCACACCGCCATTCAGGGCGCAACATTGACTGCAGCCTACTTGGGTAAATGGATGAAGGTAAGCGGTTCTCTGGGTAATGTAATCTCTACCACCCCGGATCGTGCGCAGCTTACATTCGAACGTGCTGAAGTTCCGCTTACAGAGCGAACGTGGTTTCACTACACCGGCTTCTACATGATGTTCAGCAGACCGTGGATTGACCATCTCGCAATTGCGAAACGCGGAGACAAACTAACAGTGATTGGTCAGATCGAGCGAATTGATAGCGTTTCCGTGCAGCTGAAGAATTGCGAGCTTGTAGGTAGCGATTGAAATTGCGCGCCTAACAAGTCGGTCCAGCCGTGATAGGTCGGCGCGGGCACAGAGCAAGCGCGCCATTTCATTATCACTTGCGCTGCGCTGGACAGACCAGTGCGCGGCCGCTGAACTGCGGCGTTGAGCCTGTAGAAAAACTCCCAGCGATTGCTTCGGAGTCGCGACGATGAAAAAACGGCCTCGTAGAATGCGCTACGTTCGACGATCGAGGGTCCGGTATTGGTAAAGAGACCCCCGAAAACGTGCGATTTCGGTTCGTCGAGAGTTTTTCTACAGGCTCGTTAGCCGTTTCGATGGAAACTGTGTCTCCCAAACGCAAGAAAGGGCAGCTCAAACTCGAGGGCAACAACCCGATGATGTTCATCGAGCGCAATGATGAACCTGTCGACGAGTGGACGCCCGATCAAGAAGCCCTTGCTGCTGCTGTAACCGGGGCACTTCGGGCGTATATCAAGAGTCTAGAGGCGCTCACGAAGGGCAAGTATGAGCACCTACGCGACAAGCTTCCGACGTATTTGGTGGAACCGGGCAATACCGTTATTTGTATCTGTAAGGACGGCATTGTTGTCCGCTTCGAAAAAAAGCATGAGGAGCAGCGAAAGCTCGCGGTAATGGCGATCCAAGAAGGCATCGGAGCGGCAGCAGCAACGCTGTCCCAGAATCTGGTCCACATTGAGAGTGAAGAGTCGCCCCGCCCGCCGGAAAATTTCGGTGTCGAGTTCAAGTTGTCTGTGCTTTCGGCGTCGCAGCATTTGTCGCGGGACCTCGTCGCCGCGCGAATTTGGTTTCAGGCGAAGAAGGCCCTCCCTCAACAACCTCCGTTGCCTGGCGCAAAACCGTACTGTCTATTGTCAGTCCGAAATCAATTAACACTTGAGATCTTCGGCGAGCTTTGTGCCAATGGCGATGCTAGTGGACAGGCGCAACCGTTTGTTGCGCGCTCGACAATGCGCCTACAAGTAGGTTGGGAATGCGTCGAGGTGTTTCCCGGGACAGCGCTTGACGCTTGGAAGCCAGAGGCGGCACCGATGTGGGCGGAATACGACCTGCTAGGTGCTGCGCTGGTATCCCAAACGACTGATGCGCAACTTAGCACGCTAGATCCGAGAGCATCAGCGCGCCGTCTATACGCAGCATTACTCAACGAATTCAAGCTGCTCCTCGACTCGACTCCTGAAAACGAACAGGTGCTCCAGACGTTTCTACAACAGCATCCGCACCTGCTTTGCCCAACGCAGGTGCGTATGTGGCCCAAGCTTCCGCTCGGACCTACCGTTACGGATTTTGTGTTCCGTGACGCCAACCAACAATACCTTCTCGTAGAGATTGAGCACTCAGACCGGAAGCTATTCCGCCAGGATGGCCAACCGACTGCGCTCACGCACGCACAAGGTCAGGTATTGGATTGGAGGCGGTACATCGAAGACAACTTATCGACTGTTCAGAGAGAGCTTGGACTGGTCGGGATAACCTCTAACGCAAACGCCCTGGTGGTTATCGGCCGTTCGCATGCCTTGGCCGAAAAAGATCGTCGCAAGCTGAAAGTCATGGCAAACGAAAGCCCCAAACTGCGTCTTGCCACGTACGACGATGTGTACGCCAGCGCCAAAGCCGTGCTTGAGAATTTGTTGGGACCAATCTGGGACACGGGGGGTGCCACAGAAATCTACTATCCGGCGGCGCACAACTACCGTAAGGTCGAAGGCGAACGCTAGGGTTGAAGCGACGCGCCGAGCCCATAACGAGCATGCAGCGAGCGTGGGATTGACAAATTGGTCCGTCGGAAGCGTGGGTAGCGCATTGCTGATTTGCGGCGTTTTGCGCCATGAACCTCAATCAAGTCACACTCCCGACCCTCAACGTTGCTGAATCCGTAGCGTTCTACCAGCGCATGGGGTTCGAGCTCATCGTCGACACTCCCCATTACGCGCGCTTCAAGTGCCCGCAGGGTGAGGCATCGTTTTCGGTTCAGTTCGTTGCAGCGGTGCCGAAGTCGTCCGAGGTCGTGGTCTATTTCGAAGACGCGGCTTTGGACCAAACGGTCAAGGAATTGCAGGCGCGTGGCGTTCGGTTCACACAGGAGCCGCGCGACGAGCCTTGGTTGTGGCGGGAGGCAAGGACGCAAGACCCATCCGGCAACGTCATCTGTTTGTATTGGGCGGGGGTCAACCGTCTGCATCCTGCGTGGCGCGTCGGGGCTGCAGTCCCCGTAAAACCCAAGGCTGACTAACACCCAATGCGGCCAACCGTTCATCGCATCGATTCGACCGATGCCGATGCGACCAGCGGCAGAGTCGTCGTCGATCTCGCGAAGGTGTTTTGGAACGGCGGCCTGATCGCGACAGCGGTGATCCTCACCCCGCTCACCTTCTCCGTCGACGCGCTGCTCGTGTTCCTCACGAGCACCTATCTCACGCTGCTGCTCGGCCATTCGGTCGGCATGCATCGACGCATGATTCACCGGAGCTTCGACTGTCCGAAGGGGGTCGAGCGCATCCTCGTCTATCTCGGTGTCGTCGTCGGCATGGCCGGGCCGTTCGGCATCCTGCGGCTCCACGACGTGCGCGACTGGGCACAGCGCGAGCCGCACTGCCACGATTTCTTCGCGCATCGCCGGTCGCTACTTCAGGACGCGCTGTGGCAATTGACTTGCCGGTTCGAGTTCGCGAAACCGCCGCGTTTCACCGTCGAGCCGGAGTTCCTCGATGACCCGTGGTATCGCTGGCTCGAGCGAACGTGGATGCTGCAGCAGATTCCGGTCGCGGCGCTGCTGTTCGCGATCGGCGGCCTACCGTGGTTGGTTTGGGGCGTTTGTCTGCGCGTCACCGTGAGCGTCACGGGGCATTGGGTCGTCACATACCTCACACACAACCCCGGTCCGGGCCGTTGGCAGGTGCTCGGCGCCGGCGTGCAGGCCTCGAACCTCGCTGGCTACGGACTACTCACGATAGGCGAGTGTTGGCACAACAATCATCACGCGTTTCCCGAGTCCGCGCGCATTGGCCTTTTGCCCGGAGAGGTCGACCCGGGATGGTGGGTCATTCGGTGTCTGCGACGAATGGGGCTCGTCACGCGAGTGGGCCTTCCGCGCGAGCACGCGTTGCGGGAGGACCTGTGCAACGTCGACGTGTTGCGCGCTCGCGAGCACGCCGACGCTTGGACGCCGATGAAGAGCTGAGCGCTAGCGCTTCGCCGCCGCCGCGCGCTCGTCGGCGCGATGCCCGCTCAAGATGTTGAACATCGCGAGGTTGCCCTCGTGGCACGCGTACTCGAACATGCCGTAGCCGTCGTCGCGGTCGAGCGGCAGCTCGAGCGTCCACGGCGCCGTCCACGTCTCGGGATCCTCGACCGTGAGACGCAGCACGAGCCTGTCGTCCGCGACACGCGTGTAGCGCTCGGTGATCTTCAGTTGCTCGCTATGACGCGCGCCGCCCACGTTCACGCGGTCCGTGAAATTCGTGGTCTCGACGACGAGCGTGTCGCCGTCGAAGTGGCCGCGCGAATCGCCGAGCCACTGCTTGATCGCGGGCCCTAAACGCGGCCTGCCGTCGAGCGGCACGACGCGCGCCTCGTGGATCATCTCGTTGACGATCACGACGTAGCCCGGTGATTGCACGAACTCGTTGCCCGCGTTGTAGATCGCCGGGGTCAGCGAGCCGACGAGCCCGCGCGTGATGCAACGGTCGTAGAGACTGCGGTCGGTGTACGAGTCGGCCGGACCGCGACCCTCGCGCGTCTGTCGCGCCGCGGCTTGGCGCTGCTGCGCGGCGTCGGTCAGCGGCGGCATGCGGCCGTTCGGCGGGTCGATGATGAGCGACGCCTGCCGCTGCGGATCGCCGCGCTCGAGCCAGTGCGGCGGCGGCGACACGGGGCCGCCCACGGCGCCGCCCGGCGTCGTGGCCGCGTTCTCGAGATCGAAATCCGCGTTGTCGAGTTGCTCCTGACGCGCGAACTGCGCCTCGCGGGCGACGAATTCCTCCTCGGTGAGCACGTTGCGCGTCCCGATCTTCTCGTCGCGCTGCATCGGCACGCCGACCATCGCGGTGCCAGGCCAGATGCCCGAGAGATCGGGGTCGCCCCACGACGTGCGCGGCGCTTTGTACGGGGCCGAGGCCGACAAATCGGCCGGTTGCTGGGAGTGCGCCGTCAGCGCGAAGACCGCGGCGGCTAGTGCCGAGAGGCAGGACCGTTCGAGTGTTCGCATACCGCTACACCGTCGGGTTGTTGAGCGATGGCCAAGCTTGCCCCCTCGCCGTGCGCGGCGCAACGGCGGCGCCTCGGTTCGACGTTGCCCGCGGGCCCGTTGTGGCACACTGAGACTCGGAGCCGCGGAGCCCGACTAGCGATGCACGAGCCCCCCGACGTCAGCACGAAGACCGCGACGAACCGCCGCTCGAGCCGCCGCGTCGCAAGCCTCGCCGCCCTGCTCTGCGCGCTCTGCGCCCATCTGCCTTCCCGAGCCGCCGAGGTCGCGATCCGCATCGACGCCGCGCAGCCGGGCCCCGTGATCAGCCGGTATCTCTATGGCCAGTTCATGGAGCACTTGGGGCGCGACATCTACGACGGCGTCTGGGTCGGCCCGGATTCGGCGATCCCGAACCGCGATGGCTTAAGGCTCGACGTGCTCGAAGCGCTCAAGGCGCTGCGGGTGCCCGTCATCCGCTGGCCGGGCGGCTGCTATGCCGACGAGTATCACTGGCAGAACGGCATCGGGCCGCGCGGCGAGCGGCCCGTGACGCTCAACATGAGCTGGGGCGGCGTCGAAGAGACGAACGCGTTCGGCACGCACGAGTTCTTCGCGCTCGTCGAGGCGATCGGCGCGGATGCGTACATCGCCGGCAACCTGGGCTCGGGCACGGCGCGCGAGATGGCCGAGTGGCTCGAGTACATGACGGCGGACTCGCGCTCGACGCTCGCCGAGCTGCGCCGCAGGAACGGCCGCGACGCGCCGTGGCGCGTACCGTTCTTCGGCGTCGGCAACGAGTCGTGGGGCTGCGGCGGCAACATGCGGCCCGAGTACTACGCCGATCTCTACCGCCAGACCGCGGAATTCTTGAAGGTGCGCGGCCAACCACCGCGCAAGATCGCGAGCGGCGGCTACAACGCGCTCACGGAGTGGACCGAGGAGCTGTCGAAGATCCGCACCAACATCGACGGCATCAGTCATCACTATTACACGACGCCGAGCGGTGTCTGGGCGGCCAAGGGCAGCGCGACGGAGTTCGATGAAGACCAGTGGATCTCGACGCTCTGGCGCGCGCTGCGCGTCGAGGACCACATCGCGGCGCAGGAGGCCATCCTCGAGCGCAACGACCCCGACGGCCGCATCGGCCTCTATTTAGATGAGTGGGGCACGTGGTACGACGCGACGCCGGGCGCGAGCGCGCTCTACCAGCAGAACACGCTGCGCGACGCCTTCGTCGCGGCGCTGCACTTCCACGTGTTCCATCGCCATGCGGCGCGCGTGCGAATGGCCAACATCGCGCAGACCGTCAACGTGCTCCAAGCCATGATCCTGACGCAGGGTGACGCGCTCGTGCTGACGCCGACGTATCACCTGTTCAAGTTGTACATCCCATTTCAGGATGCCACCGCGCTGCCCGTGTCGTACGACGGGCGCGCGGACTACGCGCTCGGGGACTACCGCGTGCCGTCCGTGAGCGCGACGGCCGCGCGCGGCACGGACGGCAAGCTCTACGCGAGCGTCGCGAATCTCGATCCGCGCGAGGCGGTCGACGTGACGCTGTCGGTCGCCGGAGGTGCCTTGCAGAACCCGTCGGCGCAACTGCTCACGGCGGGCGCGATGAACAGCCACAACACGTTCGCGTCGCCCGGTGCGGTGCAGCCCGAGCCATACGATGAGCTCGACGCCGACGGTGACACGCTGACGTTCACGCTACCGGCCAAGGCGATCGTCATGATCGCGCTCGGCGAGTGAGGCCCGCGGCCGGATCGCGCTAGGGGTCGATCGCCGCGAGATCGTCGCGATAGCGCGGCGCGTCGGCCGTCGGGAACCACGCCGGCACGGCCTGCGTGACCTCGCCCGTCGCCGCCCACTCGGTGCCGCGCTGCAGCGTGACGACGAAATCGACCGAGCTCAGCGCGCGGACGTCGTGGCCGAAGGTCGTATGAAAGACGCGGCCTCGCCCGTGCTCACGCACCATGAGCTGCGACTCGTCACGGCCGCTGCCCGCGTTGCCGGGGTCGGAGTAAGCCGTCGCGAGCACGGTCATGCCGCCCGGTCCACGCAAGTGAGCGTAGAGCTCGTCGTCGCCGTGCATCCAAACGCTCGGCAGCCCGCGCACAATCGGGTGCGAAGGCTCGCGCACGACGACGGTGAACGGTACGCGTTGACCGTGGCTGCCGGCTCGACCCGCCGTAGCGTCTGCGACGAGCGCATCGTCGCGGAAATACCAATAGGGCCCCGCGCGCTCGTCGCGCCCGCGCCAGCCGCCGACGCCGAGCATCTCGTTGTAGGCGCGCCAGCCCGGGAACGCGTTGTCGGCGGCGTGCACGGCGACCAGCCCGCCGCCGCCCTCCACATAGCGCTCCAACGACGACTTCAGAGCCGCGGGCCAGCGCTCGTCGGGCGCGTCGTAGTTGAGCACGACGGCTTGGTAGGCGGAAAAATTCGGCGCAAACGCCGTGAAGTCGCCGCCGGCTGGCGGCGCCGTGGCGACGTCCACCTCGAATAAGCCGGCCTCGCCGAGGATGCGCTCGAGCACGGCGGTCACGCGCGGCCAATCGTGATACGGACCGCCGCTCTCGCCGTCGAGAATCAACACGGGAATGGGCTCGGCCGCCCAGGCGCCAAGCGTGGCGAGCGCTGCGCTCAGGGCTACGCCAGCCAATACCGATCGTCTCATCGCGTCATGATCGCACGGCTCGTCGTGGGGCGCAGCCCGCGCCGCGTGTGCGCCTCTGAGGTACCACGGATAGGTAGATGTGAGTATTGTCTGTATAGAGTAACCATGAGTATACTTCTAGTGCTTTTCGCCGAGGATGCTCGTTTGACGGATCTACCGAAGAGGGCAATGGAGTCGCTCACGCGGCGATGCCGCACGAAAGCCGAGAAGATCCGGGCGCTGGCACGCGCGCGTGTGCCGCCCGCGGAAATCGCGCGGTTTCTCGGCATTCGCTATCAACATGCCTACAACGTCATGAAGCGGTCGGGGATCGCGAGGAATGTCGTCATGGACGCGCCGGGTCAGGGAGACACGCTAGAGCCCGTCAAGGTAACCCTCGATTCGTTTGGCCGCATCGCCCTTCCGGAGAACCTCCGGAGTGCTTTGGGTGTCGCCGCAGGCGACGAGCTGCTCATGAGCCTCGAAGGCGAGGAGATCAGGCTGTTCACGCGAGCCGCGGGGTTGCGTGTGGCGCAAGGCATCGTGAGTCGATACGTGCGCGCGGGCGAGAGCTTGTCCGACGAGTTGATCGCCGATCGCCGCGCGGAGGTCGGCGACGATCATGGCTGAATGCGTGCTCGATTCGTCTGCCGTGCTCGCGTTGCTCGCGAACGAGCGCGGGGCCGAGCAGGTTCAGGCAGCGCTCGGCTCTGCCGCGATCTCAGCCATCAATCTGGCCGAGGTGCTCGCCAAGCTCGGGGACCGCGGCGTCACCGAGGCGGAGCAGCGCCTCATACGCATGAGCCTCGACGTCGAGGTCCGCAGCTTCGACGAGCACGCTGCTTGGCGAGCGAGCAGCCTCCGCGGCACCACGAGGTCCCACGGCCTCTCGATCGGGGATCGCGCGTGCCTCGCGCTGGCGCTCGAGGAGGGCTTGCCGGTACTGACGACCGATCGCGCCTGGTCGAAGCTCGATGTCGGCGTGGAAGTGCGCCCGCTGCGCTGAGCGCGCGGGCGTCCTGCGGTGGCAATCGCCGCGCAGGTTGACGCTAATCACCGAGCCATGTTTACTCTCGGCGCCATGCAACCCCCACTGCCGTTTCGCCGCGGCGTGCTCGTCGCCGCGGCCGCCCTGCTCTGCGCAGCGCACGCCGCGCTCGCGCAGCCACCCCGCAGCGAAGAGAGCCCCGCGGCGCGGCCCGTGCCGCCGTCCACGGCGCCGCAGGAATACGCGCCCGAGCTCGTCGCCGCAGGCCGCACGCGGTTCGTCGCCGACTGCGGGTTCTGCCACGGGCCGGACGCGACGGGCGGCTCGGGCGGCAGCGACTTGACGCGCTCCGAGCTCGTCGCCGCCGACGAGCGCGGCAACCGCATCGGCCCGGTCGTGCGCACGGGCCGCGCGGAAACCGGCATGCCGGCGTTCCCGGCGCTTGCGGCGGCCGATCTCGAAGCGATCGTCGCCTACGTCCACGACCAGAAGGCCAAGGCCGAGGCGGCGATCGGCGGCCGCCGCTCCGTCGAAGTCGCGGACGTCTCGACCGGCGACGCGCGCTCGGGAAGGCGCTACTTCGAAGCGAACTGCACGAGCTGTCATTCGGCGAGCGGGGATCTCGCAGGTCTAGCGTCGCGCAGCGAAGGGCTCGCGTTGCTGCGCCGCATGCTCTATCCCGGCGCGGCGGTTGGCGGCTCGTACCGGCCGACCGCGACGGTCACGACGCGCGACGGCGAAACCGTCACGGGCACCGTCGCTTACCGCGACGAGTTCACGATCGCCGTCATCGACGCCGACGGGCGCTACCGCTCGTGGCCCACCGCACGCGTGCGCTTCACGGTCGAGGATCGGCTCGAGGCGCACGTCGAGCAGCTCGCGCGCTACACGGACGCCGCGATGCACGATGTCCTCGCCTACCTGCACACGCTCCGTTAGGACGCAGCCATGAAACCCACATCATTAATATGCTTGGCGATCGCGGCGCTCGGCACGGCGGCCTCGGCGCAGACCGACAGCTGGCCCACGTATCACGGCGACTACTCGGGCCGCCGCCACAGCCCGCTCATGCAGATCACGCGCGACAACGTCCACACGCTCGGGCTCGCGTGGGCGTTCCAGACGAACCTCACGCAGCAGGTGAAGTCGACGCCGATTCTCGTCGACGGCATCCTGTACCTCACGGCGCCCGACAACCTCTGGGCCATCGACGCGCGCTCGGGACGGCAGATCTGGCGCTACCAGCACCCGCCGAACGACGCGTTCCACATCGGCCATCGCGGCGCCGCGGTCCACGGCCGCTCGGTGTTCCTCTCGACGCCCGACGCCCACCTCCTCGCGTTCGATCGCTTCACGGGCGAGCAGCTCTGGAACGTCGAGATCGCGGACTCCTCGCGCGGCTTCTGGGCGACGAACGCGCCGCTCGTGATTCGCGATCACGTCATCGTCGGCGTCTCGGGCGACTTCGACAACTTGCCGGGGATACTGCGGTCGTTCGACCCGGCGACGGGCGCGGCGCAGTGGACGTTCTACAGCACGCCGCCGGCCGGCACGCCGGGCTCGATCAGCGGCGGCGCCACGGGCGGGCAGATGTGGATGACGGGCACCTACGACCCGGAGCTCGACCTGCTCTACGTCGGTACGGGCAACCCGACGCCGGTGCTCAACGGCGTCACGCGCCCCGGCGACAACAAGTGGACGTGCAGTATCGTCGCGCTGCGCCCCAACACGGGCGAGCTCGTCTGGGGCTTCCAGGTGTCGCCGCACGACACGCACGATTGGGACGCTGCCGAGGTGCCCGTGCTCGTCGACGCGAGAGTGGACGGCGCCGATCGCAAGCTCGTGCTGCAAGCCTCGCGCAACGGCTACTACGTGGTGCTCGACCGCGCGACGGGCGAAAATTTGTTGACGACGCCGTTCGCGGCCGTGAACTGGTCGCTCGGCGTCGACGATCAAGGGCAGCCGATCCCGAACCCCGCGAAGGAGCCCGCGCGCGACGGCCGGCTCGTCGCGCCCGACGAGCTCGGCGCCACGAACTACCGCTCGCCGAGCTTCGACGCCGCGACCGGTTTGCTCATCGTCAGCGCGGCCGACGCCTACGGCATCTATTTCTTCAAGCCCGAGCACGGCGAGTACGGCTGGGCGGGCGCCGACTACGGCATCCATAGCCGCGGCGAGCTGCGCGCGCTCGACTTCGCGACGGGCGAGGTGCGCTGGCGCCACGACCTCTTCGGCGGCGCGGGCGCGGCCGGCGTGCTCACGACGGCGTCGGGCCTCACGTTCACGGGCGACTCCGCGTTGAGCGCGCTCGCGCTCGACTCGCGCGACGGCAGGACCCTCTGGCACGCCGGGACCGGGCGCGTCGGCAACTCGCCGGTCACCTACGAGCTCGACGGGCGACAGTACGTGCTGATCGGCGGCGGCAGCGCGCTGTACGCGTTCGCGCTTCCCGAGCCGCGCTAGCCGCCGGAGCGATCGTGTATCTCGGCCTCGACCTCGGCACGTCGGGCGTCAAGGCCACGCTCATCGACGACGACCAGGCCGTCGTCGGCTCGGGCGCGGCACCGCTCGAGGTGTCGAGACCACAACCCGGCTGGTCCGAGCAGAATCCGGCGGACTGGATCGCGGCCGCGGAGCGCGCGATCGACGCGTTGCGCACAGCGCACGCGGACGCGCTTGAGGCCGTGCGCGGCATCGGCCTCTCGGGCCAGATGCACGGCGCGACCTTGCTCAACGAACGCGACGAACCGCTGCGCCCGTGCCTGCTCTGGAACGACACGCGCGCGCACGTCGAGGCCGCCGCGCTCGACGGCGACGCGCGATTTCGCGCCGTCACGGGCAACATCGTGTTTCCGGGCTTCACGGCGCCGAAGGTCGCGTGGGTGCGCGACCACGAGCCGCGCACGTTCGAGCGCGTGCGCTTTATCCTGTTGCCGAAGGACTATCTGCGGCTCTGGCTCACGGGCGAGCACGTCTCCGAGATGTCCGACGCGTCGGGCACGAGCTGGCTCGACACGGGCGCGCGGCGCTGGTCGGCCGAGCTGCTCGCGGCGACGAGCTTGAGCGTGCGGCAGATGCCGACGCTCGTCGAAGGCACGGCCGCGAGCGGCACGTTGCGCCGCGAGCTCGCGGCGCGCTGGGGTGTGCGCGGCGCGGCGGTCGTCGCGGGTGGCGCCGGCGACAATGCGGCCGCGGCGTGCGGCCTCGGCGCGGTGCACGACGGCGCGGCGTTCGTGTCGCTCGGCACCTCGGGCGTGCTGTTCGCGGCGAATCGTACGTACGCGCCGAACGCCGCAAGCGCCGTGCACACGTTCTGTCACGCGCTGCCGGCCACGTGGCACCAGATGGGCGTGATCTTGTCCGCGACCGATTCGCTGAACTGGCTCGCGACGCTGACGGGCGCGACGCCCGCCGAGCTCACGGCTTCGCTCGGCGAGCGGCTCGAGCCGCCGGGCGCCGTCACGTTCCTGCCGTATTTCGGCGGCGAGCGCACGCCGCACAACGACGCGACCGTGCGCGGCGTGTTCGTCGGCCTCGGGCACGAATCCGGCCGGCGCGCGCTGGCGCGCGCCGTCGTCGAAGGCGTGGCGTTCGCGCTCTGCGACAGCCGCGATGCGCTGCGCGCGGCGGGCACGAAGATCGCGCGCGTCGCTGCCGTCGGCGGCGGCACGCGCTCGCGCTACTGGCTCGAGGTCTTGGCGACAGCGCTCGGCGTGCCCGTCGACGTGCCCGTGGCCGGCGACTTCGGCGCCGCGTTCGGCGCGGCGCGGCTCGGGCTCATCGCCGCCACGGGCGCGGACCCGGTGACCGTCTGCACCGCCCCGGCCGTGGCGTACACCGTCGAGCCGAATGTGGCTCATACGGCCGCGTTCGCCGCGGCGCTCGAACGCTACCGTGCGCTTTATCCCGCGATCCGCGGCGCGAGCTGAGCTTCCGACACTCGCCCGAAGCTGAACGTAGTTAAGGTGATTTCGAGGACCCCTCCGCGGAGGGCGCCGGCGCGGGATTGGTTTCACCGCTCGATCGTCTGCGCGCGTTCGAGTAGATCGTCGTCGATCATCAAGGTCGTCCGCCTGTGGCACGCACGACCGCTCCCCGTGCGCCCGGCCGTGGCCGATTCTGTGAATCGGCATCGCAGAGCGCCGTACGTTTGCCGTACGAGTGTGCTGCCGGGATAATGTTTTCACTACCTGAAAAAAGAAAAACGAACGGAGCACCTGGCCAATGACCACCGGCTTCTTCGGCGACATCGGCAAGATCCAATACGAAGGGCCCGAGAGCACGAACCCGCTCGCGTTCCGCTGGTACGACGCGGACCGCGTCGTGCTCGGCAAACGCCTCGAAGATCACTTGCGGTTCGCAGTGTGCTACTGGCACACGTTTGTCTGGACGGGCAGTGACGCGTTCGGCGGCCAGACACTCGAGCGGCCGTGGTTCGGCGACACGCTGGACGCCGCGAAGCGCAAAGCCGACGTCGCGTTCGAGATGTTCGCCACCCTCGGCGTGCCGTTCTACTGCTTCCACGACGCCGACGTGCGGCCCGAGGGCGCGACCTTCGCCGAGAACACGAACAACCTCGCCGCGGCCATCGACTACCTCGAGCGCAAGCAAGCCGAGACGGGCGTGAAGCTGCTCTGGGGCACGGCGAATCTGTTCTCGCACCGCCGCTACATGGCGGGCGCCGCGACGAATCCCGACCCCGACGTGTTCGCGTTCGCGGCGGCGACGGTCAAGACCTGTCTCGACGCGACGCAGCGGCTTCACGGCGCGAACTACGTGCTCTGGGGCGGCCGCGAAGGCTACGAGACGCTGCTGAACACGGATCTGAAACGCGAGCTCGATCAGCTCGGCCGGTTCCTCTCCCTCGTCGTCGACTACAAGCACAAGATCGGCTTCCAGGGCACGATCCTCATCGAGCCGAAACCGCAGGAGCCGACCAAGCATCAGTACGACTTCGACGTCGGGTCCGTCTACGGCTTCTTGAAGCGCTACGGCCTCGAGCGCGAGGTCAAGGTCAACATCGAGCACGGCCACGCCGTGCTCGCGGGCCACTCGTTCGATCACGAGATCGCGCTCGCGAACGCGCTCGGAATCTTCGGCTCGATCGACATGAACCGTAACGACTACCAGTCGGGCTGGGACACGGATCAGTTTCCGAACAACGTGCTCGACACCGCGCTCGCGTACTACCAGATCCTAGGGGGCGGCGGCTTCACGACGGGCGGCACGAACTTCGACGCGAAGCTGCGCCGCCAGTCGCTCGAGCCCGCGGACCTCTTGATCGGTCACATCGGCGGCATGGACTGCTGTGCCCGCGCGCTGATCGCCGCGGCGGGGATGCTCGAGGACGGCGCGCTCGAAGCGCCGCTGCGCGAGCGCTATGCGGCATGGGACACGGCCGACGCGCGGAAGCTGCTCGCGGGCGAGGTCTCGCTCGTGGACATCGAGCGGCGCGTCCTCAAAACAGCCAATCCCGAGCCGCGCTCCGGCAAGCAAGAGCTGCTCGAGAACATCGTCAATCGCTACGTCTAAGGGAAACAGAATGAGAACGATCAAGGGCCCCGGCATCTTTCTCGCGCAGTTCGCGGGCGACAAAGCACCGTTCAACTCCTGGGGCGCGATCACGCGCTGGGCCGCGGACTGCGGCTACGTGGGCGTGCAGGTGCCGAGCTGGGACGCGCGCCTGTTCGATCTCGACAAGGCGGCGTCCTCGAAGACCTACTGTGACGAGATCGCGGGCGTCGCGCGCGCGAACGGCGTCGCCGTCACGGAGCTCTCGACGCACCTGCAAGGCCAGCTCGTGGCCGTGCACCCGGCCTACGACGAGGCGTTCGACGGCTTCGCGGCGCCGGCCGTGCGCGGCAACCCGAAGGCGCGCACCGAGTGGGCCGTCGATCAGGTCAAGAAGTGCCTCACGGCCTCGCGCAATCTGGGCTTGAACGCGATGGCCACGTTCTCGGGCGCGCTGGCCTGGCCGTACTTCTATCCCTGGCCGCAGCGCCCCGCGGGATTAGTGGAGACGGCGTTCGACGAGCTCGCGCGCCGCTGGCGGCCGATCCTCGATCACGCCGAGGAGTGCGGCGTCGATTGCTGCTTCGAGATTCACCCCGGCGAGGACCTGCACGACGGCGTGACCTACGAGATGTTCTACGAGCGCACCGGCCGCCACGGGCGCGCTTGCATGCTGTTCGACCCCTCGCACTACGTGCTCCAGTGTCTCGACTACCTCGAGCACATCGACATCTATCACGACCGCATCCGGATGTTTCACGTCAAGGACGCCGAGTTCAACCCGACGGGGCGCCAGGGTGTGTACGGCGGCTACCAGAGCTGGATCAATCGCGCGGGCCGGTTCCGCTCGACGGGCGACGGCCAGGTGGACTTCACCTCGATCTTCTCGAAGTTCGCGGCCTACGATTTTCCGGGCTGGGCCATCGTCGAGTGGGAGTGCGCGCTCAAGCACTCCGAGGACGGCGCGCGCGAGGGCGCCAAGTTCGTGCGCGAGCACATCATCCGCGTCACCGCGAAGGCGTTCGACGATTTCGCGGGCGCGGGCACGGACGAAGCCGCGAACCGCCGCATGCTCGGGATCTCGCGATGACGATCGAAGGCAAGGCCGAGCAGCGCGCGCCGCGCATTAGGCTCGGCATGGTCGGCGGCGGCATTGACGCCTTCATCGGCGGCGTGCACCGCATCGCGGCGCGGCTCGACGACAAGTTCGAGCTCGTCGCCGGCGCGCTGTCGTCGACACCCGAGCGCTCGAGGCAGTCCGGCGCAGCTCTCGGCCTCGACCCCAAGCGCACCTACGGCGACTTCAAGGAAATGGCGAGCCGCGAGGCGCGGTTGAAGGACGGCATCGAGGCCGTCGCGATCGTCACGCCGAACCACATGCACTACCCCGTGGCGAAGGAGTTCCTGAAGCGCGGCATCCACGTCATCTGCGACAAGCCGCTCACGGCCACGCTCGCCGACGCCAAGAAGCTCGCGAAGCTCGTCGAGAACAGCGACGCGCTGTTCATGCTCACGCACAACTACACGGGCTACCCGCTGGTGCGCCACGCGCGCGAGCTCGTGCGCAGGGGTGTGCTCGGCAAGATTCGGCTCGTGCAAGTCGAGTACGCGCAAGACTGGCTCGCCGAGCCGCTCGAGCAGACGGGGCAGAAGCAGGCCGCGTGGCGCACCGATCCCAAGCGCTCGGGCGCGGGCGGCGCCACGGGCGACATCGGCACGCACGCGTTCAATCTCGCGGAGTTCGTCACGGGTCTAGAGCTCGAGTCGCTCGCCGCCGACGTCCACACATTCGTGCCTGGCCGCAAGCTCGACGACAACGCGCACGTGCTGCTGCGCTACAAGGGCGGCGCCAAGGGCATGCTCTGGTGTAGCCAGGTCGCGGTCGGCCAGGAGAACGGACTCAAGCTCCGTGTCTACGGCACGAAGGGCGGGCTTACGTGGGCGCAGGAGGATCCGAACTACTTGTACTGGTCGAAGCTCGGCGAACCGCGGCGGCGCGTGACGCGGGCGGGCGCGGGCGCCGGCGCCGATGCGGCGCGCGTGACGCGGATTCCCTCGGGCCACCCCGAAGGGTATCTCGAAGCGTTCGCGAATCTTTACTCGGAGGCCGCCGCGGCGATCAACGCAAAGAAATCCGGGGTGCGCGTCGATTCGAAGGTGCTCTACCCCACCGTCGACGACGGCGTGAAAGGCGTGGCGTTCGTCGAGGCGTGCGTGGCGTCGTCGCGGCGGAACGGCGCCTGGGTCGGCGTGTAATAGGACGCAGGTCGCGCAGCTCGCTGCGGCGACGTCGTCAGACGCGCACGTAGCGCAACGACGGGTCGAGTCGCTCCAGGTCATCGACGTCCGACGTCAACACGCCGTGACCGCGTTCGCGGGCGCACAAGACGACCGACGCATCGATGACATCGCGTGTGCCCGCGACTCCGCAAAGCTGGCCCGCCGCGCGCGCGCGTTCGTCGTCGAGTGGCACGACCTCGACCAAGTCCGAACCGAGCAGGCGAGCGAGCCTCACCTGCCGGCTGCCGTCTCGCCAAACCTGGCCTACGACGCCGGCCGGCGCCACAAGACGAACCTCGAGCTGCTGCGCGCGAGCGACGATGGCAACCACTCCCCGGTCGTTGCGCTCGAATGCGACCAGAGCGCTTGCGTCCAGTGTGAGCCCGCCCCTCATTTGCGGCGGCGCTTTCGCTTTCTCTCGGCCATCCCGAGCGCCGCCTCGGCGGCAACGCGTTCCCGCTCGGTCAGAGGACCGCCAGTCTCCGTTAGCATCTCGTCGAGCATCGTGTTGAGATCGTCGAGCTTCGCTTTTTCCTCGAGCGCGGCGGCGACGTAGGCGCTGACGCTCGGCGCGCGTCCCTCGCGCACGGCATCCTGAACGCGCGTGACGAGCGCAGGCGGCAGCGTAATGGCGATCTTGGCTTTCGTCATACTACCGATCATACCGCGCGCGTACGGTCGGCGTCATCGCCGTCCGTTCGAAGCACAGCAACTGCTCAAGCGGCGCGCTTGACGATGCCGGTGGCGATATTTGGGCTCTCGGGGTTCACGTCGACCGTGCGATCGCGCGGACTGACGACGAGGTCCATCTCTTCCATCGGAATCGCGCCGAGCAGCACCTCGTCGCCGAGCACGAGCGCGCCGACGAACCCGGTGCGATTCTTGAAGCGCAGGACGATCGGGCCGACGTACGGGTACGTCGCGCGCGAGCCGTCCGCGAGCTTGACCTCGCGCTGCTCGAGGACCTCGAGCTTGAGCTGTAGGCGCACGTGCTCGGGAATGCAGAGGAATACCGAGCCCGTGTCGGCGAGCGCGGCGACTTCGACGGGCGCGAGCCCGGGCTCGCGCGGGTTGCTGAGTTGCAGGTTCGTCATGACGAGTCCCATGCCTCCAATCTGGAGGTTCCGTAGGGTGAAGCGTACGCCAGAAACCGGGGTAAACGTCCAGTTTCGCGAGCACCGCGACACTGATCTCTGCCGCCGGCTAGCGCGCGGCGGGATTCCCGGTCGGCGGCGGGGCCAAGTCGCGCTCGGCCGGCGCACCGAGCCGCTCGGCGAGAACCGGCTGCAGCGCATCGGCCCAGATTCGATACGCCGCGAGCGAGAGGTGCAGCCCGTCTTCGGACATCTCCTCTCGCAGCACGCCGCGCGAGTCGGCGAGCCGGTCGTTGATGTCGAGATAACGAACGAGTTGCCCGTCGGCGTACGCGGCGAGCTTCGCGTTGATGGCCGCGATGCTCGCGTTGAACTCCGGCCGGTCGCGGCGCGGGAACACCGCCGTGAGCACGACGAGCGCTTCGGGCGCATGGCGCCGGCAGCGCTCGACGATGGCCTCGATGCCGGCCGCGACGGCTGCAACGGGTTCGTCGGCCGATGCGAAGTCGGCCAAGTTGTTCGTGCCGGCCTGCACGACGAAGACTTTCGGCGCGACGCCGATCAGCTCGCCGTGATCGAGACGCCAGAGCACGTTCTGCGTGCGATCTCCGCCCCACCCGAAGTTCGCCGCGTTCCAGCCGAAGAAGCTCTGCTGGAAATGCACGAGCAGCTCGGGGTAGTCGAGCGCGCCCCAACGACGCGTGATCGAGTCGCCGATGAAATAGACGTCGATGACGCCGGCGCCGGCCTTGTGCACGAGCTCCGCGTGCGCGAGTGCCGAGTTCGAGTCCGTGCGCGGCTGCGGCACCGTCGTCGCGAACGGCGGCGCGCCCGCGGCCGTCTCCTGCGCGGCGAGGTCGGCGCCGGCCAGCGACAGCATCGCGGCTGCAGCGACGCAAAAGCGGATCCTCGTGTGCATTCGCGGCCAGTGTACCGTCCGCGACCCCGCTGCGCGCCGCGCGCGTCTGTGCAAAGATCGCGGACGGCCGACGGGGCTCACTCTCGAGCGCCGCCCGGCTTGGGGGACCTCGAGTGATTGCGCGCTTCGATGTGGCACGTCGCCTCGTGCTCGCGGCCGGCACGCTGCTGTTGGTCGCGGGCATGGCGCCGTCCGCGGAGGCCGAGGACGGTTACGAGCTCTGGCTGCGCTACCGGCCGCTTCCCCCGGAGCTGCGAGACGCGGTGACCGACGTCGCCACGGCCATCGTCGCGCCCGCCGATGCCTCCGCGACGCTGCGCGCCGCCGTCGCCGAGCTGCAAGCCGGCGTCGCGGGACTGTCGGGACGACCCGCACCCGTCACGCAGACCGTCGAGGACGGCAGCCTCGTCATCGGCACGCCGCGCAGCTCGGCGCTCATTGCACGGCTCGATCTGCCGCTCGCGCCGCTCCGGCGCGAGGGCTATTTGCTTCGCACCGTCGAGCTCGACGGCCACCGCGTCACGGCGATCGCGGCCAACGAGGACATCGGCGTGCTCTACGGCGCGTTCGCCTGGCTGCGGCTCGCGCAAACCGGCGGCCATCTCGCCGAGCTCGACGTCGCGAGCACGCCACGCATCGGGCTGCGACTGCTCAACCACTGGGACAACCTCGACGGCTCGGTCGAGCGCGGCTACGCGGGCACGTCGATTTGGGACTGGTGGCGGCTGCCCAATTATCTCGACGCGCGCTACACGGACTATGCGCGCGCCAACGCCTCGATCGGCATCAACGGCGCGGTCTTGAACAACGTCAACGCACAACCCGAGATCCTCACGAGTCCGTATCTCGACAAAGTGGCGGCGCTCGCGGGCGTGCTGCGTCCGTACGGCATCCGCGTGTACCTCTCGGTGCGCTTCAGCGCGCCGATCGACATCGGCGGTCTTAAGACCGCGGACCCGCTCGATGCCGACGTGCGTGCGTGGTGGCGCGCGAAGGCCGACGAGATCTACGAACGAATTCCCGACTTCGGCGGCTTCTTGGTCAAGGCCGACTCCGAGGGCCAGCCCGGGCCGCAGGGCTACGGCCGCACGCACGCGGACGGCGCCAATATGCTCGCCGCCGCGCTGCGGCCGCACGGCGGCGCAGTCTTCTGGCGCGCGTTCGTCTACGCGCGCAACAGCCCCGAGGATCGCGTCAAGCAGGGAACCCAAGAATTCGTGCCGCTCGACGGCACGTTCGCCGAGAACGTGATCGTGCAAGTCAAGAACGGCCCGCTCGACTTCCAGCCGCGCGAGCCGTTCCATCCGTTGTTCGGCGCCATGCCGCGCACGCCGCTCGCGCTCGAGCTCCAGATCACGCAGGAGTATCTCGGCTTCGCGACGCACCTCGCCTATCTCGGCACGCTCTACGAGGAGGTGCTCGACGCCGACACGTATGCGAACGGCCTGGGCTCGACGGTTGCGCGCGTCGTCGACGGTAGCGTGTTCGGCCACGCGGGGACGGGCATCGCGGGCGTGGCGAACGTCGGCGCGGCGCGCGACTGGACCGGCGCGCCGTTCGCGCAAGCGAACTGGTACGTCTTCGGCCGGCTGGCGTGGGATCCAGCGCTGTCCGCGCGCGAGATCGCCGCGGAGTGGCTGCGCATGACTTTCTCGATCGATCCGGAATTCGTGACGACGGCGCTCAAGATGATGCTGCGCTCGCGCGAGGCCGTCGTCGATTACATGACGCCGCTCGGCCTCGCGCATCTCATGGGCACGGGGCACCACTACGGTCCCGCGCCCTGGGTCGACGACCTCGATCGCGCCGAGTGGAATCCTGACTACTACCATCGCGCCAACGCCGACGGCATCGGCCTCGACCGCACGGCGAGCGGCAGCGACGCGGTCGCGCAGTACGCGCCGGAAGTCGCGAGCCGGTTCGCGAATCTCGCCACGGTGCCCGACGCGTATCTCCTGTGGTTCCATCGCTTGCCGTGGGATCACGGCCTGCGCTCGGGCCGCACACTCTGGGAGGAGCTCGTCGCGCACTACGACCGCGGCGTCGCCGAGGTGGCGGCCATGCGCGCGGACTGGGCGACGCTCGAGCCGTACGTCGACGCTGAGCGGTTCGCGAAGACGACGCAGTTGCTCGAGATTCAAGCGCGCGAGGCACGCTGGTGGCGCGACGCCTGCATCGCCTATTTCAAATCGCAATCGGGGCTCGATCTGCCACGCGGCGTCGCGGAGCCCGAGCACACGCTCGAGCACTACAGGAGCCTGAGCTTTCCGTTCGCGCCCGGCCGATGAGAGAGAAGGAATCATGACGACACTGACGCCACTGGACTGGATCGTGATCGGCGCCTACTTCCTCGTCTTGCTGGCCGTGATCGTGTTCGAGATCCGCAAGCCGAAGACCGCGGCCGACTACTTCCTCGCCGGCCGCAACGTGGGGTTCTTCGCGATCGGCGCCTCGATCTTCGCCTCGAACATCGGCTCCGAGCACATCGTGGGCCTCGCGGGGCAAGGCGCCTCGACAGGGCTCGCCGTGGCCCACTACGAGCTCCACGCCTGGATCGTCGTGCTGCTCGCGTGGGTGTTCGTGCCGTTCTACTACCAGTCCGGCGTGTTCACCATGCCCGAGTTTCTCGAGCGGCGCTTCGGCCCGCGCCCGCGCTGGATGCTCTCGCTCGTGTCGCTGGCCGCGTACGTGCTCACGAAGGTTTCGGTCACGGTCTACGCGGGCGCGCTCGTGTTCAGCACGTTGCTGCCCGACACCTTCGGCAGCCCGCAGAACGCCTTCTGGTTCGGCGCCGTCATCACCGTCGTTCTGACCGGTCTCTATACGATCGCGGGCGGGCTGCGCATCGTGCTCTACACCGACGCGGCGCAGGCGCTGATCCTGATCTTCGGCGCCGCGGCCCTGACGTACTTCGGGCTCGAGACGCTCGGCGGTTGGGGCGAGCTCCGAGCGTTCGCGGGCGAGCACGTCGCCGAGTACGCGCTGTGGCGGCCGCTCTCGGATCCCGACTTCCCTTGGCTCGGAATCCTCATCGCATCACCCGTCGTCGGCATCTGGTACTGGTGCACCGACCAGTACATCGTGCAACGCACGCTCGCCGCCAAGGACTTGAAGTCGGCGCGCCGCGGCGCGCTGTTCGGCGCGTTCCTCAAGGTCTGGCCCGTGCTGATCTTCCTCGTGCCGGGCTTGATCGGCGCCGCGCTCCATGCGCGTGGCGCGCTCGCGATTCCGACGGGTTTGAACGGCGAGCAGCTCGCGGATCAAGTGTTCCCCACGATGGTCGCCACGCTGCTGCCGGCGGGACTCCGCGGGCTCGTCGTCGCTGCGCTCTTGGCCGCACTCATGAGCTCGCTGTCGTCGCTGTTCAACTCGACGGCCACGCTGTTCACGGTCGACGTCTACGAGAAGCTCCACCCCAAGGCGAGCCAGGCGATGCTCGTGCACGTGGGGCGTCTCGCGACGCTCGTCGTCGTGGGGCTCGGCCTCTTGTGGATTCCCGTGATGCCTCTGATCTCGGGCGGCGGGCTCTATCAATATCTACAGAACGTGCAGAGCTATCTCGCGCCGCCGATCACGGCCGTGTTCCTGCTCGGCCTCGGGAGCAGCCGCATCAACGCGCGCGGCGCCACCTGGGGCTTAGGATTAGGGTTCGTGCTCGGCTTCGGCAAGCTCGTGATCCAGGCCTTGTTCGGCGCCGGCAAGATCGAGACCCCCGCGCCGCTCGCCGCGATCGGCGATTTCAATTTCCTCTATTTCTCGGGTGTGCTCTTCTTGATCTGCGTGACGACGTGCATCGTCGCATCCCGCGGCGGCGAGCCGCCGGACCGCGACCGGATCAAAGGGCTCACGTTCGACTCGCTCGACCGCGCGGCCGTACGCGCGAGCTGGGACTTCAAGGACGTCGTGGCGACGGCCGTCGTGCTGGCGCTCGTCGCCGGGCTGTATCTCTATTTCTCGTTCTGGTTGGGCTAGCCGCGCGCCCGCGTCCAGCTCCGGACGATCTCGGCGATGCCGACGACCGCGAGGATCGCGCCGTAGAGGGTCCAGCGAATGTCGTTGACCATGAACCCCTGCATGATCGCCGCGGGCCCGACGCTTAAGCCCTGCATCATCCACACGGAGCCCATGCCGATCATGAGCAAGCCCACGAGGCTCGTGACGATCTTCATTAAAACGTCGAACGTGCGTCCCATGGCGGCCTACTCCCCGGCGTTGATGTCGAAGACGCGCTGACCTTCGCCGGGCACGCCGTTGCGGATCTGCTCGTGTTGGGTCGCGCGCTCGGGTATCGGCAGGCCCTTCGCTTTGGCCTCGGCCACCTGCCGCTCGTAGACACGCTCGCCGCTCAAGGCATTACCGACGGCACCGTTGCCCTCGTGGCACGAGTACTCGAGCACCTCGTAGCCCGGCCGCGACGTGATCATGACCCGCACCGTCCACGGCGCCGTGTACGCGCCCGGGTCGTCGACGGCGGCGACATACTCGATCATCGCGGGGTCGATGCGCGTGAAGCGCTCGGTGAGCTTGAGCTCGCCGCTGTTCGGCGGCCCGCCGCCGTTGACGCCGATGCTCGTCTTGTCGGTGAAGTTGGTCGTCTCGACGACGAGCGTGTCACCCTCGAAGCGGCCGCGGGCGCTGCCCATGTACTGGCGGATGCCGCCGTCGAGCGCGGGCCGGCCGTCGAGCGGGATGATGCGCGTGTCGTGGATCATTTCGTAGCTGATCGCCACGGCGTTCGGGTTCTGCGTGATTCGCAAGCCGTTGCCGTAGATGACGGGCAGCAAGGATCCCAGGACGCCGCGCGTGATGCAGCGGTCGTAGAGCGAGAAATCGTCGAGGCCGTCGAACGGTCCCGGCCCGAACGTGCCGCGCGAGCGCGTCGCGGCGAGCGCTTGCCCTGCGGGCGTTAGCGCCGGCATCTGGCCGTTCGGCGGGTCGATGATGAGCGACGTGTAGCCGAACGTGCGGATGCCGAACTCGTGGCGCAGGAACGTGCCCTCGTTGATCGTGAAGTCGCGGCCGGTCTCGTCTCCCGCCGCGCGCGCCTTGAACTCCTCGGCCGTGAGCGACGTGCGATCGGCCTGGTTGCGCGGCCGGTTCATGGGCACGCCGCGGAAGTCGTCGGTGCTCCAGACGCCCTCGAAGCTCGGGTGGCCCCACGAGGTGCGCGGCGGCCGCCAGCTCTTGTCGACATAAGCCGCGGCCATCGTCTCGGCGGGCACGGCGCGCAGCGAACCGGCCGGTGCGGCGGTCTGCGCGGTCGCGAGCGTGGCGATGCCGGCCGCGACGGCGGCCGCGAGCGTTGCCTCAACGATCCTGCGATGAGCCATGGCCCCTCCCCCTGCCGCCGGGCGCGTTGGCGGCACCTCCGACTATAATCGAGCCATGCTCATTCGGGCCAACCTCTTGCTCGCCCTGGCCGGCGCCGGCGCTTTGGTCGCGGGCTGCACGCCCTCGCGCGAGGAGCTGCTCGCCGAGCACGGCGCCACGGTGGCGCGCTACTGCACCAACTGCCACGACGATGCCGAGCGCACGGCAGAGCTCACACTCGAGTCGCTGCCGCTCGCGGCCGTGGCCGCCCATCCCACCGAGTGGGAGAAGGTCGTCCGCAAGCTCAAGGCCGGCATGATGCCGCCCGTCGGCGAGCCGCGCCCGGCGGCCGACGCGCGCCGTAAGTTCGCGAGTTGGCTCGAGAGCGAGCTCGACGCGACCGCGGCGGCCAACCCGAACCCGGGCCGCACCGAGCCGTTCCATCGCTTGAACCGCACGGAGTACCGCAACGCCGTGCGCGACCTGCTCGCGCTCGACGTCGACGTCGCCGAGCTGCTGCCCGCCGACGAGGCGAGCTACGGCTTCGACAACATCGCGGGCGTGCTCAAGCTGTCGCCGACGCTGCTCGAGCGCTATCTCGCGGCCGCGGACCGGGTCAGCCGGCTCGCCGTCGGCACGCCGTCCGCGTTCGTGGATATAGATTGGTTTCGCGTGCCCGACGACCGCTCGCAGGAGCGCCGCCTGCCGGGTCTGCCGTTCGGCACGCGCGGCGGCACGCTCGTCGACTACCCGTTCCCGGTCGACGGCGTATACGAGATCGCCGCCGAGCTCGCGCGCGACTTGAACGAAGGCATGCCGCTCTACGCCGAGGAGCAGCAGCTCGAGATCGCCGTCGACGGCGAGCGCGTCGCGCTATTCACCTTGCCCGCGGTGCCGCTCATGCAGGCGGAGGCGGCCAACAACGACCCGAACGCGCCCGCGATCAGCCAGATCGTGCAGCGCTTCTCGCTGGGCCGCGAGGCGCGCGCGGCACGCAACCGAGCCGATGCCGACTGGCGCGTGCGCGTGCCCGTCGAGGCCGGCGCGCACGAGGTCACGGCGACGTTCATCGCGCGCACGGCCGCGGTCGACGAGGCGGCGCGGCTGCCGTTCGAGCGGCCCTACCCCGCGGGCGTCAACATCCCCGAGACGCGCACGGGCGCTTACCTGCGCGCACTCGAGATCAGCGGCCCGTACGCCGCGAGCGGCGCGGGCGACACGCCGAGCCGCCGGCGCATCTTCTCGTGCCAGCCGCCCTCAAGCGGCGACGCCACGGCCGGCGAGACCTGCGCCCGCGAGATCTTGAGCGGGCTCGCACGCCGCGCGTACCGGCGGCCCGTGAGCGACGACGACGTCGAGCCGCTGCTCGCGTTCTTCCACAACGGAGCGGACCAGAGTTTTGCAGCGGGTATCCAGCTCGCGCTCAAGCGCCTGCTCGTGTCGCCCGAGTTCCTGTTCCGCATCGAGCGCGACCCCGAGGGCGTCGCGCCGGGCGCCGTTTATCCCATCAGCGATCTCGCGCTCGCGTCGCGGCTCTCGTTCTTCCTGTGGAGCAGCATCCCCGACGACGGTTTGCTCGCGGCTGCCGAGCGCGGCGCGCTGCGCGACCCGACCGAGCTCGAACGACAGGTCGTCCGCATGCTCGCCGACGCGCGCGCCGACGCGTTCGTCGAGAACTTCGCCGGGCAGTGGCTCTACTTGCGCAACCTCGATGCCGTCGTGCCCGTGCAGAGCGTGTTCCCGGATTTCGATGACACGTTGCGGCAGGGGCTCAAGCGCGAGACCGAGCTGTTCTTCGGCAGCATCGTGCACGAGAACCGCAGCGCGCTCGATCTGCTGCGCGCGGACTACACGTTCGTCAACGAGCGTGTCGCGCGACACTATGGCTTGCCGAACGTCAAGGGCAACCACTTCCGGCGCGTGAAACTGCCGGCCGATAGCCCGCGCCGCGGCCTGCTCGGCCACGGCAGCATCCTCACGGTCACGTCGTATCCCGACCGCACCTCGCCCGTCGTGCGCGGCAAGTGGATCCTCGAGAACCTGCTCGGGGTACCGCCGCCCCCGCCGCCGCCCGACGTGCCGAAGCTCGAGGAGACGAGCGACTTAGGAGGCACGCTGACGCTGCGCGAGCGCCTCACCGCGCATCGCGAGAGCCCGAGCTGCGCGAGCTGCCACGCGCTCATGGACCCGCTCGGCTTCGCCCTCGAGAACTTCAACGCCGTCGGCGTGTGGCGCACGCTCGACGACACGGGCGACCCCGTCGACGCGTCGGGCACGCTGCCCGACGGCGCGTCTTTTTCCGGCGTCGCCGAGTTCCGCGCCGCCATCTTAAGCTCGGACCTGTTCGTCACGACTCTCGCCGAGAAGCTCTTGACCTACGGGCTCGGCCGCGGCGTCGAGCATTACGATCAACCCGCCGTGCGCGCCATCGTGCGCGCGGCCGCCGAGGACGACTACCGGTTCTCGGATTTGATTCTGGGCGTCGTGCAGAGCCCACCGTTTCAGTTGCGGAGGTCGGGATCGTGATCGGGAACTTCTTCGTCAGCAAACGGACTTTGCCACGGCGCACGTTCTTGCGCGGCGCGGGCGCCTGCGTGGCGCTACCGCTGCTCGACGCGATGGTGCCGGCGTTGGCGCAAAGCGCCGCACCGAAGGCGCAACGCTTGGGCTTCGTCTACATGCCGAACGGCGTCGCGCGCAACTTCGACGGCATCGATTTCTGGACGCCGAAGACGGCGGGCAAGGACTTCGAGCTGTCGCGCATCATGACGCCACTGGCTCCCTATAAGAGAGTGCTCACGGCCGTGAGCGGCCTCGCTCAGCATCAAGCCGACGCACAGAACGACGGCGCCAACGGCGATCACACGCGCGCGACGGCTTCGTGGCTCTCGGGCGCGCGCGTCAAGCGCACCGAAGGCGCCGACGTCGAGAACGGCATCACGGCCGACCAGGTCGCGGCAGCGGTGCTCGGCAAGGACACGCCGTTGCCGTCGCTCGAGCTCGCGATCGATCTCAATTTCCTCTCGGGCCAGTGCGAGAACAGCTACGCCTGCATCTACATGAACACCATCTCGTGGCGGTCGCCGACGAGCCCCCTGCCGACGGAGAACAACCCGCGCATCGTGTTCGAGCGGCTGTTCGGCAACGGCGGCACGACCGAGCAGCGCGTCGCGCTCGCGCACGAGAACCGCAGCATCCTAGACTCGGTCAGCGACGATTTCACGCGGCTCGCCCGCACCCTCGGGCCGAGCGATCGCGCCCACGTCGACACCTACCTCGAGTCCGTGCGCGAGGTCGAGCGGCGCATCGCCGCCGTCGAGAACTTGAGCGCCGACTTAGGATTGCCGGCGCTCGAGCGGCCGCGCGGCATCCCCGAGAACTTCGGCGACCACGTCAAGCTCATGTACGAGCTCCAGTGGCTCGCGTTCCAGGCCGACCTCACGCGCGTCGTCACGTTCATGCTGGGTCGCGAGCTCAACTTCCGCACCTATCCCGAGATCGGCTTCAACGAAGGCCATCACGGCGTCTCGCACCACGGCGACCGTCCCGAGCAGATCGAGAAGCTCGCGCGGCTCAATACCTATCAGACCGATCTCTTCGCTTGGTTCTTGAACAAGCTGGCCACCACGCCCGACGGCGACGGCACGCTGCTCGACCACACGCTGTATCTTTACGGCGCGAGCTTGAGCAACCCGAATCTGCACGCGCACTACGACCTGCCGCTGACGCTCGTCGGCGGCGCGGGCGGCGCGCTCGAGGGTAACCGCCATCTCGTGTTCCCGGCCGAGACGCCGATGACGAACCTGCTGCTCGCGACGCTCGACAAGGTCGGTGTGCCGACCGAGTCGCTCGGCGACAGCACCGGGCCGCTCGCGATCTAACGCATGCTGCGCCGCGCCTCAGCCGTTCTCACTACCGCGGCGCTGTTGACGGCGAGCTTTGCCGCGAACGCCGGCCCGCTCGCGAGCGCCCTCAAGAGCGGCGACGTGACGGCCGCGCGCGGCCTGCTCGCCGCGCGCGCCGACCCCAACGACGCCGAGCCCGACGGCACGCGCGCGCTGCACTGGGCGGTGCACGGCGGCGACGTCGATCTCGCGCACACCTTGCTCGACTCGGGCGCGGAGCCCAACGCGCGCAACCGTTACGGCGTGCCCGCGCTGCATCTCGCCGCCGAGAACGGCGATGCCGCAATGGTCCGCCTTCTGCTCGGGCACGGCTCCGACGCCAACATCGCGCTGCCCGAGGGCGAGACCGCGCTCATGACGGCCGCGCGCACCGGCGACACGGCGACGCTCGACGCGCTCATCGCCGCCGGCGCGCGCGTCGACGAGCGCGAAGGCTGGAAGGGCCAGACGGCGCTCATGTGGGCTGCGCACGAGAACAACGCGGCGGCCATCCGCACGCTTCTCGAGGCCGGCGCCGACCGCGACGCACGCTCGGCGGCCGCCGAGTGGAGCGCGCTCTTGTTCGCCGTGCGCGCCGGCGCGCTCGCCGCCACACGCGCATTGCTCGACGCGGGCGCCGACGTGAATCAAGCGCTCGCCGACGGCACGAGCGCGCTCGTGCTCGCGGCGACCAACGCCCACTACGAGGTCGCCGCGGAGCTGCTCGGGCGTGGCGCCGCGCCCAACGCCGACGCGCAAGGCTGGACGGCGCTGCACCAGATCGCGTGGTCGCGGCGCTGGAACATGGGCTTCAACCTGCCGGGTCCTGCGAAGACGGGCCATATTGACAGCCTCGAGCTCGTGCGCCGGCTCGTCGCCGCGGGCGCCGACGTCGATGCGCGGCAGAAGAAAGAGCCTGCCGACGGCAACCGCAACAAGCTCGACCGCCTCGGCGCAACGCCGTTCGTGCTCGCGGCGAAGTCCTGCGACCTGCCGCTCATGAACACGCTGCTGGCTCTCGGCGCCGATGCGTCGATCACGACCAACGCGGGCACGACCGCGCTCATGGCCGCGGCCGGCGTCGGCATCTGGGCGCCGGGCGAGAACCCGGGCACGCACGCGGAGTGCCTCGCGGCCATGGAGCTTGCGCTTACGTCAGGCGGCGGCGACGTCAACGCCATCGACTTCAACGGC
The DNA here is from genome assembly GCA_964503125.1 of uncultured Gammaproteobacteria bacterium. Taxonomy (GTDB): domain Bacteria; phylum Pseudomonadota; class Gammaproteobacteria; order Steroidobacterales; family Rariloculaceae; genus FEN-1219. Next base: position 47,374 of record CAZCZE010000068.1, on the reverse strand, counting down.
GAGACGGCGCTGCACGGCGCCATCTACCGCGGCGGCAACGTCGCGGCGATCCAGTTCCTCGCCGACCGCGGCGCCGCGCTCGACGTCGTCAACAGCAAGGGCTGGTCGCCGATCATCGTGGCCGACGGCGTCGAGTACACGCCCGACGTGCTCAAGCGCTACCTCGAGGCCGCGGCACTGTTGCGCGAGCTGCTCGCCGCGCGCGGCCTGCCCGTGCCGCCGTCGAGCCAGCCCGGCCGTTAGCCGAGCCCCGCCCTCGACCAGCTGGGGGGATCGCGGCGCGCAATGCCGCATGCGGAGCGAAGACGCCGTGAGCGTCAGCCGTTCGACCGACACCGCCCGACGGCTCACGTAGCGGGCGAGTCGTTCCAGCGTGTCGCGCTGCTCGGCTTCGATGCGGATACCGGCGACCAGCCGCGCCGATGCCGTCAAATCGCCCGGCGCTGCGGCTCAGGCGCTGCCTTGCTTGAACGCGAAAACGTCACAGGCCCAGCCGCGATCGGCGATCCCGCGTAACTCGCGCAGCAAGACTTCCGCCGACACTGGGGCCGGGACCCGGAACCGATGTGACTCGCGAACAAAGTAGTTGTATCGATAGTCCGCCAGCTCGCCGAGGGCGTCGAGCGACGCCGTAGTGGCGTCGAATCGATGCGGCAAGTGCTCGAACGAGATGATGCTGATGGGAATCGGCAGCGAGCTAATCACGGCGAGGTCCGAGCCTTCGATGTCTATTTTGCAGTATCGAGGCGCACCGTACTGGCGGATCAACTCGCCGATCGTCGTGATCCCGACCGTCTGCGACTCAGTGAACGCGATGTTGTGAGACCGCAAGGCTCGCAGCGAATCGACCCAGCCGGGCTCTAGACTCGATACGGTCAAGAATCGCGGTGACCAGTGCAGCGCGGCCTCGCCCGACTCATCGCTTACCGCACGCTCGTCCACGACGACATCGCGGTTGCCCGAGAACCGTCGGCGCAAATAGCTTGCTAGAAACGGGTGCGGCTCAACAGCGACGACCTTGCACGACAAGGACGTCAATACATCCACTCGATTGCCTATGTGCGAGCCGAGATCGAAACACAAATCACCGGCAGAGAGCATCGATCCATAAAGCGCCTTCATCGCACGAAATCGGCCCGGCACGTACTGGTACATGCACTTCGATTTGATGAGGGCCAGGCAGTATCGCCACGGGGCTTCGGTTAGGGCAGTCATTTCACTCTGACGAACCAACGGGCGGATGGTGACGCGATATGCTTTGCGTAGGGCTCGCGACGTAATATCAAGAAGTACGGCGTGTACGGGAGGGCGAGGGTCGAAAAGCGCTTCGGGCGCCCAAATGTTCAGCCGCGCGGAAAGCTCGGGAATAGCCGCCTTGTAGTTGCGGGTTGCGCGTCCATCGCCGTGCAGCGGTCGAGTGCTCCAGTGAGCAAGACGGCGCGGTAGCGGCATACCGGCAATACAGATTCTGTTGATGCCCTTGCTCTCGAGGTAACCGGAAAACAGCACGTCGTCGGCGAAAAATAGCGGCTCGAGCGGTTCGATCAGGTCGCGAATGTCGTTGTCGAACCAACCGCGCAGCACCATGGCGCCGAAACCGTACTGAAGGATGTCGACGGCCATGTCCTTGGGCGATTCGGCAACGAAAACCAGCTGATGCCTAAGTTGCGGCTTTGCCTCTATCTCTGACCCGATGCGCGCCTCGATCTCCGACCAATGGCGCGTCAGGCGCCCCCCGGACGAGCCGATGGCGGCGCTCCCGAGTTCCTCGAACCGCCGTTCGAACACTTCCACCATGTCCGGGTTGTACGCCCAATCATCATCGACGATCACGATCCGCGTGTTCGGGTCCGGCTCCCTGTCGAGCATGCCGATCAATTTGGTCGCGGGCCCGTAGTCCTTGGTCGAAACAACCACCTCGACGGACTCGTCTTGCCGCAACCAGTCCGGTACATCGTAGGGCGACTGCTCCCGGAGGCTGAATTCGCAAATGCAGACGTAGATACGATCCGGCCTGCGTGTCTGCGCCTTGATCGAATCGATCACCGGGCCAATCTTCGAGATCCGCGAAGGAATGGTGGCCAGCGTCAGTACTAACCGCGCACTACATGCCCCGACCGACACCCGTCTGTTTCTCCTTCAGAGCAACGGAGTCCATTTTCTCGCCTTGCCATTTGCGCCTGAGCTCTGCCCGCGTTTCCTCGGTAAAGAAGAATCTGGCGTATCGGCTGGAGTAAATTTCATCGAGCTCGACTGCGCTCAAGGAATACCTGCCAAGGAATTCGGAATACAACGTCCCATACCACTTGCGCTCGCCCCGATTGTCTTCCCGCCTTTCGAGTTTGCAGCCACAAAATTCCTCGACGGTGTGCCAACAGTCGCTCAGCTTCTCTGTTTGAACGATCAGAACGCTCATGCCGTCTTTGTCGATTCTGGTCCAACCCTTAGTGGCGTCGAACGCATGCTCATACACGTCGACTCCGGTAAATCTCTTGAACTCCTTATCGAACCAATCGAGGGGATATCTGTGATCGAAAGTCCGTCTGAAACAATCGACCAGGATGTCGATGTCTTCTTCACGATTGTCGCGATTGGGTATTACCTCACTAAGGTAATAGGCCAAGAAGTACGCCAGATCCTGAAAGTACATCGAGATGTTTCGGCCGATCGGGTCGCGGACCAACGTAACGATCTTGAGTTTGCTGCGCCGGCGTATTCCGAGTCTTATCGAACGATAGAAGAGCCAATACAGGGGCTTCTTGTACAGACTATTCGTATAAAAAGGCTTGCGAGAGAAAGGTGCGTTAGCGCTGTAGAAGTTGTGAATCTGAATAGCACGGTCACCCAAGGCTTTCGCGATGGACGTAGAACCGACTTTGCCCATCTGATAGATCAAGATCGTGCTTTCATTCCGATATCTTTGATATGAACCAAACAGAAATCTGACTACGTTTGTCGCTCTTTTGATCACAGGAAACCGTTTCACTATCGGTGAGCTCGCTGTCCGTTGCCGTAGTTCCGAGCGCCGGCGCCTGCCGTGGGCTCATCGAACAGCGCGACGCCGTGCTCGCGGTAGTCGACGGGGACGTCGGCGGCGCCGTAGGCCGCCTGCATTCCCTTCATGAACAATGATAGGAACCCGTGATGCCGGAATGGCAGCGGCTCAGCACCTGTCAGGTCGAGACGCGCGGCAAACCCATGCTCCAGAAAGACGTCGATCAACTTCTGATTGCGCGCGATGACATGGACGGGCGTTTGCTTGCCCATGCGCCGCTCCGTGATCATCGGCGGCTGATGATCGCCGAACACCACGAAAACCGCGTCGTCGGCTGCGCGCTCGAGCACGAAGCGCAGCACATACTCGAGCTGATAGCGAATCGCGGCCCGGTAACGCTCCGCCGTATTGCCGCGACACGTGTGAAGCGGCGCCGACGGGTCGTCAAGCGAACGCCAATCGGCAACGACTTCGCCGACCGCTCGCCACGGGTAGTGCGAATTCAGCGTGCAGAAGAACAGCGAGAAAGGCTCCGGGCCGCCGCGCGCCGCGTGATCGTAGGCATAGCTCAACGAATACTGATCGAGCGGCGCGTACACACCCGTTAGACCGAAAAAATTCACCAACGGCCCGCGATAACCGAGTGAATCGAAGGTAATGTCGAGATCGGACTGAAAGCAGCGGTCGACTTGTCCCCAGTCCACGTGGCGGACAGCGACCCCTCCGAGCGGGCAAAGCAAAACGTTGCGATAGCCGTTGCGTTTGAGCACATGGAACAGCGACTCGTAAACGCCGAACGGCCCGTCGGTAGCGAACAAAGCATCAAAGAGCTGCATATCGGCGAATTCGATGCCGTACGTCAACGATGCGTAGCTCAGCCATGATCCGCCGGCGAAAATGGGGGGATCGGAATACGTAGAGGCGAACCGGTACCCGGAGCCGCGCAAGCGCTGCTCGTACTCCGCGACGACGTCGGCGACGGCGGAATTGTGCTCTCGGTCGCGATAGACGGCGCTGCCGTAGGACTCGACGCAGATCACGACTATCGTCGGCCGCTGCGCGAGCGTCACGCGTTTGAAGTGATTGAACCGCTCGAAGTGCGCGGCGTCCTTCGCCAAAACAAGGTCGAGACGCTTACCGTACTCGACGTTGCGCGCGAGGTGCAGCAACGGCGAGTACACGGTGCGCGCCAAGAAAAGCCGGTACGTGTAGTCACGGCAGTGATAGAGGCACAGCGGCAGCAGCAGCAACACAACCACGAGCGCCAGGCGTCCGTCAGGCAACTCTAGGCTAAAGAGTAACGACGTAGCCAAGTAGGCGGCCAGCAGTATTCCCGCGAGCAGCCCGAGGACCACGCTGGACAACGCGTACAACCGGCGGTGCGCGAGCTTCATACCGGCCCTGAGCAACGATAAATCGGCGGCGAGCGTCGGCGGCCGCTTGAAGATCGACTGAATGACGGACGCATAGAGAATACCCACGAAGCCGAAGGCCAGCAGCGCAGCGGCACCCCCCACGACCCATTGGGACTCGACCCCCGTCGCAACCGCCAATAGGACAACGGACGTGAAATCGAAGTTGATTCGGAACGGATCCGTGAAATCGACTTTGCTGTAGACACACTTGATCCGTTGTGACGCCGATCTGTCGGTGGCCGTCAGGAACTCGAACGGATTCGGCGCCTCGCGAAGGTTCAGCAAGTACAGCGGCAGGAAGCAAGCCACATTGATCAGAGCGAGGAGGCCGAAGAACGCCATCGCGTCACGCTCCGTGTGCTTTGGCGAAGATCGCTTTGTAGGCCATCGCGCCGTCGGCATAGAGCTGCTCGAGCCGCAGTCCGCCGCGAAACGCGCGCAGCGCCCGGTCGACGCTCGCCCCGACGAACGGCCTCGCTAGCTTGATCCCGAGCAGCCGCAACGCGATGCCCCACCTCCCCTTGCACCGCACGCCGTCGCTCAAGTCGACGACGCTGCACCGTGCCGCGCCGAGCGCTGCGAGGAAGTCATGCTCCGTGTAGAGGTGTGTGAGCTCCCAATCCGCCATGAGCTGTTGCTCGACGGCCCCGCGCTCTCGACCGTCGTAGCAATCGTCGACGATCACGAGCAGGCCGCTTGGCGTCAGCGAGCCGAGCATCGAACTCGCACTCCGCGCGAGATCGCCGCTGTGCTTGAGCGATTCGACGGCAACGATGAGATCGTAAGCGGCTAGCGGCAGGTCGTCGAAGCTCGCGCGGCGGAACTCGACGCACTCGCCGAGCCCGAGCCTACGCACCACGGCACTCGCATTGGCAACCTCGCGCCCGCTCACGCTGATGCCCGTCACGCGGCAGCCGAGTGTTTGTGCCAAGCGGATCGAGCCGTACCCTACGCCACAGCCCGCATCGAGCGCGTGGCGGATGCCCGCCGGCTCGATGCGTTCGAGGATCCAGTCGTAGATGTCGTCGCGGCCGAGCCGGTCGGCGGCGAGCGCCTTGTGCACCGGATATGCGTGGCCGCCCCGGCCGCGCGCTTCGAATGCGTGCAGCGCGTCGTAGAGAAGGTCAACGCGCTGACCGCTCACGGCGCTTTCTCGAGCAGGAACACGAACTCATTGGCCCGCTCGAGCGGGGCGTCGGGCCTGATGGGCTTGCGGAAATCGACGGATCGAAGGGCCAGCGAGCTCCAGCGCCGCCGCCGGTGCAGGGGATATTGGTCCGGCAGCACGCCCGTGACCCTGAACCCTTCCGACTCGAACAGCCGCTGCCAGTTGGCCAACGTGTCGGCACCTGCGTGCCCCTTCGCTCGATACTGCGCGGTGATCGGCGCCCACCACTTCCAGCCGAAGCTGTTCGCGTTTCTGACGAGAAAGCAGTACTTGGCCGATGGAGCGCCGACGCGGCGCATCTCGCGCAGCGCCTGGCGTCCGTCGAGCATGCGCTCCAAGGACCCGAGGCAGGTGATCAAATCGAACGCTGCAACGGCGTACGGCAACCGCTCCGCATTGCCGACGGTGAGCTCCGCAATCGGGATCGCCTTGCGTCCGTGCGCGATGGCGACGGGCGAGATGTCGATGCCGTGCAACTTCGTTGTGTACTCGGACGCCGCGCGTAGCAGCACACCGGGACCGCACGCGACGTCGAGCAATCGATGCTCCGCCCGGGCACCGAGCAACTCGAGAAAAACGAAGTAGGCTCGGACGGGGCGCAAGTAGCGCGTTCCCTTGCGGCGATACGTCGAATCGAACCAATCGACGACGGCTTGTTGGGTTTGCATCACGGCAGGTAGCGCCCGGTGCGCAGCCGATACGCGGCGTAGGAGCTGCCGAATCGGTTGGCCAAGAAGTCCTCCTCCATCCGCACTTTGAAATCCATATAAGCGACGTACAGCACGATGCCGAGCAACATCGTTGCGGACGGCGTGATCAGCCACAGGCCGCCGACGAACAGATACATGCCGAGCAAGCCCGGGTTCCGCGACCAGCGGAACGGCCCGGCGGTGTGCAAGTAGAACGAGTCCTCGGACTGGCTGTTGGCGCGGCGGATCGTCAGCACCGCCCCGAGCGCAAGCACCCGCCCGCAGACCACCAGCACTGCGCCGAGCACGTCGGTCGCGGCGGCCGGGGTGAACAGATAGTCGCCGAGCAAGTCAGGACCCGACCAAAGCACGAGCACGGGGTACGCAAAGACGCCGTACACGAGGAGCAACGGCAAACCGAAGGCCAGAATCTTCGCCGGTTTCGGCAACCGAAATACGCGCCGGTACAGCGGCGAGTAACCGTCGACGAGCGATGCGGGCGCTGACCAAATCCTCCGCGAAGACGCGACACTCGCGACGTGCAGCACCGTGAGCTCGATCGCCAGCGACACGTACGCCGCCATTACGATCGCCACGAGCCAAATCGTCATTGCCCCGTGCTCATCCAGTCCAGAAACTCTCGCCCGACGTCCTGCCAAGTTCGCTGCTCCGTCGGCCCTGCCCGCCGGAGCCCGCCGTACGCGCGACAGTCGCCAATCAGTGCACCGAGCGCGTCGCCGGCCAACGCGCCGTGATCGAGGTAGCGCACGAGCCCCGACCGACTGAAGACGCCGACGTTGCCGGTTCGGTACGAGAGCACGGGGAGTCCTGCCGCAATGGCCTCTGCCGTGACCATCGAGTAGCTCTCGTGAGACGAAAAGTGGACCAAGAGGTCGGACGCGACCATCTGCTCGTTGACCGCATCGTGCGAGATTGGTCCGAGCAGCCGCACGCGGTCGGATAAGCCGTAGGCGGCCGGCTTGCGCGCCACGGCACTGAAGTACGAGGGATCGAGCTCGCAGTTGCCGTAGACAGTCCAAGACCACGGCAAATCCTTCATCAGCAGCAGCACGTCCAGAATCCGCTCGATGCCTTTTCCGTCGACGTAATTGGCGACCGTGAGGAGCTGGCGAGCCGTTTCGGCATAGCGGCTCTTGCTACGCCAATGTGCCGGAACGCCCGGCTCGATCTTGACGGCATCGATGCCGTCGCCGGCCAAGCGCTCGCGCAGGCACGTGAGGGTGCTGTCGCCGGTCACGACGATTCGTGAGCGGCGGTACAGCGCCTCGACGAGCGACTCGTCCCCTTCGGGGATCATGTGCAACAGCAGGATCACGTTCGCCGTCGCCGACAACAGCCGCTCGGCCGCCTCTGCGACGACGAGACTGTCAACGATCACGGTATCGCCCGCGCCGCAACGCTCGATACCGCTCGGCTCGGCGTGATACGTGACCTCGTGACCGGCGAGGCGCAGATGCTCCAGCAAATATCGGTTGTAGAGGTACCCGCCCGAGACTTGATCGGGCGATCCCCTACTAAGAAGCCGAATGCCCATTCCGGTAGAGGTTCACGAAAGATACTAGAAACGACACCCCGACGAGCGCCGCGGACAGGACCACCACGCCGAGCTGGAGCTCCGGGGCAGCGCCAACGGCGATCAAGAGCACCACGAAGTTCGTCCCCGCGAGAACGGGCGCAAACCTTTCTCGATGTTGAGGTGCTGGTTTGCTGCGGCCCGTCAGCGTGGAAAGCCGGTACATGTAAGGCAGCAGGCCGGGGATCAAGACCCATGCGGGGAGACCTTCGACGACGAAGAAATAGAGATACGCCACCAACACGAACACGGCGTCGACTTCCCGATCGAACACCGCACCGAGCGGCGAGACTTGCTTCGTGCGTCTCGCGACGTGACCGTCCGCCATGTCCACCACGACATTGGCCGCCAGCAGCAGCCACAACCACGCGTCGGGGAGCTGGTTCATCAGCACCGCGGCAGTCAGTAGCAGGCCCAAGCGGAGCGCCGTCAGCTGGTTCGCGTAACCGCCGTACGGCTCGAGGAGCGTGAGCTGCGCGCGCTCGCGATAGCCGAGCTCGGCGAACGATGCCAGAGCCGCCAACGCCACCCACAGACCGCTCCGCAGCACGACGACCATAGCGACCGCCACAAGCATGACGACCGCGTGTCGGCTCAGCCACGGCGAGAGCCGGTCACCATCGCGGCGTTCCACGCCGCTCGGGCTCGATATGCGCGCTACCGTCGTCATGCAAGGTCCAATGGGGCGCCGGCACAGCGAGCCTACGCGCAAAGAAAAGACGCTCCTTCCCGTTAGCGCTGATGTGTCCGCCCGCGAAAGGCAAAGGTTCAGGCATGAGTCGAAAGAGGCGGCGCGGCGGTGCCGCCGCAGCGCTCGCTGCTCTGAACTCTCCCGTTCCTGGAACTCGCAACCGCCTTGGTAAGCCCGCGGGACGGCGTCGTTACGTTCCCGTCCGGGCTTTGGATCGGGCATACCCACCATCATCGAGCCGCTCGCACGCTGATTTCAATTGCGCGATGCCGGTCCGTCGCGAGCACGCAACGTCGCCACGGACCTGAACACAGGTGAACTTTTCGCGGGGCTCCCGGGACTCAAGCGCCGTCGGGATCTTTAGCGAGAAAGCAACATGAGTGCTTCCGATCTGCGGCGCGCGGCGACGCGCCTGTTCGTGCCCTTGGCGTGCTGCGCGCTTGCGGCGTGCGGCTCCGGCGACGGATTTCAAGGGAGCGGCGGCGCGGTCGGCCCACTGCAACCGAACTTCGACTCGATTCAGGCCAACATCTTCGAACCGCTCTGCGAGCATTGCCACGCGGGCCCCGCTGCGCCGGCCGGCTTACGGCTCGACGCCTCGAACAGCTACGCGATGCTCGTCGGCATCGCGAGCTTCGAGCGCCCGGCCATACAGCGCGTCGCGCCGGGCGACCCGAACAATAGCTATCTGATCCAGAAGCTCGAGGGCACGGCATCGTTCGGCGAACGCATGCCGGCCGGCCTGCCGGCGGTTCCGCAAGCCGACATCAACATCATCAAGCAATGGATCACCGACGGTGCCCAACCGAGCTCCTCGGCCGGCGGTCCCGTCCGAGTGACGTCGGTGTCGCCGACGCCGAATTCGACGCTGCTGGCATTGCCGGCCTCGATCACGGTCGGCTTCAACCGCGAGCTGAACGCGCCGTCCGTCACAACGGCGACATTCACGCTACAACGCGCAGGCGCTGATGGGCAGCTCGGCACGGCCGACGACGTCGCGATTACACCGACGTCCGTATCCGTGCCGGCAGGCGCGCGCTCGGCCGTCATGAGTCTGACCGGCGTCGCGTCCGTGCTCGACCGCTACCGCATAACGCTCGTCGGCACGGGTCCCGCAGTCATCCAGGACTTGGGCGGTAATGCGCTCGACGGCGAGCCGAGCGGTGTGCTGCCGTCCGGCGACGGCAGCGCTGGCGGCAACTACACGGCGACGTTCACGGTCGCCGGAACGCTGTCGACGTTGACCGCGATCCAGACGAACGTGTTCACGCCGCGCTGCGCGGGCTGTCACACGGGGGTCGGCGCGAACCTGCCGGGCGCGCTGAACCTCACGACCGAGGCGGCTAGCCACGGGGCGCTCGTCAACGTCGCGAGCAGCGAAGTGCCGTCGCTGAATCGCGTCACGCCGGGCAACCCGAGCGACAGCTATTTGATCCGCAAGCTCGAGGGCACGCCCGGCATCGTCGCTGACCGGATGCCGCTCGGCGGCCCGTTCCTCGAGCAGACGACGATCGACTCGATTCGTCTCTGGATCACGAACGGCGCGGCTCAGTAGGGGAACGTCATGAAATATCTTCTGCGAAGTCTCGTAGTCGCGCTGCTGCTCGCCGCTGTCGCGTTGCTGCCCAGGATCGGCTCGGCCGAGCCGTATCTCGCCGTGGAAAGCGGCTTGAAGTGCGTCAACTGCCACGTCAACCCAAGCGGCGGCGGCAAACGCAATCTGTTCGGTACGCTGTATGCGCGCAATCAAATTTCGGCGCAGGCGATCGACCTCGTGGATGGCCGCGCGCCCTGGACCGGCGACGTCGTAAGCCGCTGGTTCGCCGTCGGCGGCGATTTCCGCGGCGGCTATTCGTCGGTCGACACTCCGGGCTTCGAAAAGCAGTCGGAGACCGACGTCTCGCGCGCCACCGTCTACGGCGAGCTTCGGCTCTTGCCGAGTCTCTTGTCGCTGTACGTCGACCAGAAAATCGCCCCGGACGACTCCGAAAATCGCGAGGCGTACCTATTGCTGACGCCGAAACAAGGCAAATTCACGTTGAAGGCGGGCCAGATGTTCGTGCCGTTCGGCCTGCGGTTGCAGGACGACAACACCTTCGTGCGCCAGGCGACGGGCGTCAACTTCCTCACGCCCGACGACGGCATCGAATTCGGCGTCGAGCTCGCGAAGTGGTCGACGCAGGTGGCCGTCATCGAGGGCGAGTCCGGCTCCGACGACCAGCTAAGCACCTCTGCGGTCTACGTGCAACCGACGTGGCGCGTTGGCGCGAGCGTCAACACCAGCGAGGACGCATTCGGCGAGCGGGAGATGCAAAGCGTGTTCGGGGGACTCAAGACCGGACCCATCTCATGGCTCGCGGAGCTGAGCCTCATTACGGACACAGCGCCGTCCGGCGACCGCGACTTCTACGCCACGCTGCTCGAAGGAAATTGGCGGCTGCGCAAGGGGCACAACATCAAGGTCGGCTACGAGTTCCTCGAGCCCGACCGCGATCGCGACGAGGACCAGCAGGAACGCTACAGCTTCGTCTGGGAGTACAACCCGATTCAGTTCGTGCAGTCGCGCGTCGGCGTCCGCCGCTACAACGGCATTCCGAACATCGCCGTCAGCAACCGCGACGAGGTGTTCGCCGAGCTACACGTCTACTTCTGACGCATCCAGAGGTCGAAGCTCACACCTAGCGCGTAGCGACGGCCGCGCAGATCGCCCGTACAGCGACGGGTGGCGTCGCGGTGGCGATGCGGCACCCCCCTTCGAGCACTGCACCGCCTCGCTTCACGGCAGCTGGTTGCGACGCCAGACCGCCTCGAGCTTCGGCACCTGCTCGGTGCGCGTCGCAATCGCGGCGAGCTTCGGCGCGTGCTCGGCGAACCACGGCCGCTTCGGGCGCCAGCGGCTCATTGCGCAGACGTAGATGTCGAGCGCCGAGAAACGCTCACCGAGAAACCACGGCGCGCCGGCCACGGTCTCGAGCACGCCATAGAGCGTGTTGCGATACGCATCGACGTGGTCCTTGAACGACTTCTGAGCCTCGTCGCCGGCGACGAAGCGCGACGGGTCGTCGCCGTAGGTGTACGTCGGGTAGACATTGGCGACGGTGAAGACGAGCCAGCGTAAGAAAGCCGCACGCTGCGGATCGTTCGCGCTCGGCACGAGCGAGTCCTGACCCATCTTCTCGGCCAGCAGCAGCGTGATCGCGGCGCTCTCGGTGAGCACGCTGCCATCGGCGAGCACGAGCGTGGGGATTTGCGCGAGCGGGTTCACGGCCTTGAGGCGTTGCCGAGCCTCGGCCGACTTGAACAGATTGCCGACGCGCTCGAGCTCGAACTCGATTCCGTACCAGTCGAGCTGCGCCTCGACGATCGCCGAGCCCCAGCCGGGCTCGCCGAACAAGAGCATCTTCGCCATGAGCGGCTCCGTATTGGGTGCCCAAGGATAACGCGGCGCGCAGCGGCATGCGCTCGGTGCCCCGGCGCAGGTCGTTCGGCTAGACTAGCCCCGTGCTCGACTCCCGCATCCTCTGGCTGGTCGCTGCTCGCGGCGTCGTCGCCGCCCTCGGTGCTTCCGTCGTGACCGCGCCCGCGGGCACGCAGCCTGCGGCCGCCGACTGGGCCGCGCTCGCCGAGCTGCCCGACTTGAGCGGCGTTTGGTTGCCCGACGTCGCCGACCAGCGGCGCAAGGAGCGCTCCGAGCTCCCGCCTTGGACGGCCACGGCCAAAGCGCAGATCGATTTCCTATTCGCCGAGGATCGCGCCGGCCGGCCGAAGCTCGTGCTCGACCATTGCCTGCCGCACGGCATGCCGAGCTGGATGCTCATCACGCACAACGCGATGGAGATCCTGCTCATGCCGGGACGCGTCACGATGCTCGGCGAGGGCGACGGCAACCGCTTGCGGCGCATCTACACCGACGGACGAGCGCACCCTCTGGACCCCGACCTCACCATTCACGGCCACTCGATCGGGCGTTGGGACAGCGACACGCTCGTCGTCGACACGGTCGGCCTCATTCCGCAGGCCTTTATCGCGCTCAGCGAGGGTGTCGGCATTCCGAACAACGGCGGCATGCAGATCGTCGAGCGCATCGGGCTCGCGGATGCCGAGACGCTCGTCGTCGAGCTCACGATCACGGCACCCAAGGTTCTCACCGAGCCGTGGACGACGACGCGCCGCTGGGTGCGCCGGCGCGGCGCTCTCTATGACATCGTCGAAGGGCAATGCGTGCAGGGTCAGCTCATCGAGAGCGTTGACGAGCACGGCAACGCCGTGTTCGAGGACACGGGGGCGACCGACGACGGCAGTGTGCCGCTCGGTCGCTGATGCAGGTGTACGCATGAACGGCAATCGACCAATGCTCATCGCCACGGCCACCGCGCTCCTGGCCGCGGCGCCCGCGCCCGCGCACCATTCGACGAGCATGTACGACCGCGGTGCGCCGCTCACGATCGCGGCCGAGGTCGTCGAGTTCCGCTGGGTGAACCCGCACTGCTACCTCACGGTCGTCGACGAGGCGGCGAAAACGTGGTCGATCGAGATGTCGAGCCCGGGCGTGCTCACTCGCTGGGGTTTCACCAAGCGCACGTTCAACCCGAGCGACCGGATTACGCTGACGTTCGGCCCGCTGCGCAACGGCGAGCCCGGCGGCATCCTGCTGCAGGCCACGCTCGCCGACGGCAGGGCCTTAACCTACAGCGTCGAGCTGCCGACGGAATAGCGGGCAGGGGTCACGCGGTACACCGCCTGAGGCTCCTGCACCATCGTAGTGCCAAATCCCTCCGCGGAGGGACTCTCGCCCGAGTCGTCGACGAAATCCTCGGTCCTATCGTCTCGATCGGCAGATCCGCGTGCCCCGCCCCTCCGCGGAGGGATTTCTCGTCGACGTGCACGACGACTTGATAGTGATCGGCGTTCGACCCGCCCTCTTCTGCGGTCCCGCCGTCGAGATAGGCCCGCGCCACCGCGACCAGTGCCCTTGTGTTCCGCGACCACGTCGGGCTCGACGCCCATAGCGACCTCGCCGCCGGCCACGGCGTGATCGAGCGCCTTCAATAGCAGCTCGCCCTCGTTTTTCTAATAACATTCAGTCATTTATGCCAGAAGCAGCCGATCGACTCCGCAGCCGTGTCGGACCGAGTGCGGCCTTGCTAGGCTGAACCTCCAGCGTCGCCACATCGGGGGAGATCGCTCCAATGAGAATCGCCATAGTCGCCGCCCTGCTCGCCGCGTTTCCCGCCATCGCCGCGGCTCAAACCTCACTGCCGCCCGACATCCATCCCGTCACGCTCTCGCGGCTGCCGCCGGTCACGCCCGAGGATCTCGACGAGGAAGGGCGACGCCTGCTCGCGGCGCGCGAGAATTTCACGCCGGGCCCCGGCCCCACGCACATCACGGTCTACAGCCCGCGCGACCGTTCCTTGGGCGTGCCCACGGGCACGAACAGCCCCGTCGGCCCGCGGCTCTTCCAGCTCGCGGTGCTCATCGCCGCACGCGAGATCGACCAGCAATACGAATGGGCCGCGCACGAGCCCGCGGGACTCAGGCAGGGGCTCGAGCAGCACGTGATCGACGTCGTCAAGTACGACCGCGACGTCGCGGGGCTCGACGACCAGGACGCGACGCTCATCACGTTCGGCCGCACGCTGCTGCGCGAGCACCGCGTGAGCAGCGAGCTCTGGGCCAAGATGGTGGGCCACTTCGGCCGTCAACACACGGTCGACCTCATGTCGATCATGGGCGACTACCTGCGCGTCGGCATCATGCTCAACGCCGTCGATCAGCACCTGCCGCCGGGGCGAGAAGCGCTGCTGCCGCCGCTCGAGCGCTAGCGGCGGAACGGGCCGCCGAGGCGCAACGAGAGCTGGAGCCTGAGCTGCTCCTCGCTGTGCGCGGGCGCTGTGGCGTAGAACATCGGTAGTAGGTCGCGCCGGGAGTCGATGCGGAGCCATTCGACGCCGCCGCTCCACCGCTCGGTCGGCTCGAAGCGATAGCTCACGGTCCAGGCGTGGCCGCCGTCGGAGTGCAGCGCGGGCACTGCGCCGGGACGGTCCGTCGAGAACGTGTCGTAGCGCACGGCGAGCCGCTGCGCCGCGCCGAACTTGCGCGTCAGCATCACGAAGCGCGACTCGAACTCGTCCTCCACCAACCGCGACAGCGGGTGCAAAGTGCCGTTCGGTTGCGCGAGGATGACCCAATCAGTCGCTCCGTCCATCCACTGCGCGACGAGGCCGAGCTCGGCGGGCAAGCTCACCTGCACCGCGACGTGATTGAAATCGGTGCGCCAGCCCCATTGGCCCGCGGAGAACGAATACGGCTCGGCACGATTGTCGTAACGCGCCAGTTGCACGAGCACGCGGCGCGCGTACCGCCACTCGACGCCGCCGTAGACCCCGGGGCGATGGTCGGTCTCCGTGAACGGCTCGAGCCGCTGCGGGCTCGTCGTGAACGGGATCGGCGGGATGTCGAGGCGATCGTTGAGACGCGTCTGCCGGTCGTGCAACGACCAGCCGCGATAGAAGAGCAACGTGGCCGCGGGATCGTTGCCATAGAACCCCGCGGCGAAAGCGCGCAGCTCGTGCGCCAGCCCAAGCGCCTCGAGGCGGCGGCGCAGCGACCACTCGGCGCCGATGGGACGGATCTCTTCGCCAAGCCAGGTGTTGATCGCCGAGTAGGAGTAGGTGAACGGGCTCTGCCAGCCGCGCTCGCCGTTCTCGAGCGACAGCGGCGGGTAGAACATGCCGAAGCGCCATTGCTGCTGATTGCGCGAGCGCGGAATCGGGCGCCAATCGACGTAGGCTTCGGTGAGATCGACGCCGGGAGAGGCGTCGTCGACGTAGTCGGCGATGACGTGCGCGCCCAGCGTCGGCGTGAGGCGGCCGTGGTACTCGGCGAACACCCGCAGGCCCGTGAGGCCGTCGTCCGTGTGCCGCAGCTTGCTGAATCCGCCCTCGGGCCAAGCCGCGAGGTCGGACGAGGCAGAAACGAACACGGCCGACGCGTCCACGTAGAACTCGTGACGGTCGCTCTGCGCGGCGGCACTGCCGGCGACGGCGAACGCGAGCGCGAGCGGCGCGAGCAGCGCCCGCGGGCTCAATAGCGTTTCCATGACAAGCTCGATGAGCCGTGGCCGTGGTCGTGGTCGGGCTGCAAGCGGCCCGTGAGGCGAACCTCGGCCGTCGTCACGGAGCCCTCGATCGTAAGGCGCTGCGCGGCCGGCAAGTCGGACTGCCGGGCCCGCGGCGTCCAGACCTCGACGTCGTAGGCGCCGTCGGGCACGCCTTCGACGACCGCCACGCCTTCCTCGTTCGTGAGCGCGAAGTACGGCGTGTCGACGACGCGGATGTAGCCGAGCATGCCGTCGTGGATGTTGCAGCCGATCACGACGATGCCGGGCTCGTCGAACACGATCGGCGGATGCACTTGGCCTTTGTAGAGGCCGAGCTCGAAGCTCTTGGTCGGCGAGAACGAATAAACGTGGTGGCTCACGTCGTCGTTGTTCGGGAACAGCACCGAGGTGCCCGTTTGCACGACGAGGAGGTGCGGCACGAAACGTTCGTCGTGCTGATCCATCTTGGCCGTCGCCGCGCGTGCCGGTGCGCTCGCGGCGCCGATCGCGGTGGCGTATACCGCGACGCGCTCGATGGGTTTGCCCGCGCCGTCGGCGACGGACACCTCGAGCGTCCCGGCGCAGACCGGCCCCGCCACGGCGAACGCGGCCAGGCCGAGCCAGGCTCGTCGGGAGCTGGTGGGTGCGGAGCCGGGCATGCGGATCGTTACCCTATGAAACTAATGGGTAGGAATGTTAGGGGGCGGCCCGCACGCCAACCGTGACTGAACGCACACAACCCCCACCCCCCAGTGCGTACCATCGCAGAGAAATGGCGCGTTTCGGCTTCAGGCAACGGATCTTGCTGCTCGCGTTGGCGCTCGTCGTCGCGATGCAGCTCGTTACCCTGTTCCCGGTTCTCGACCTCATCGAGCGCAACGCCGAGGATCAGGCCGCCCGGACCGTGGGTCTCGCCGGCCAGCTGCTCGACGAGTACCGGCGCAACCGCACCGAACAGTTGTCGACCACGGTCAACCTGGCCGTGTCGGACTACGGCTTCAAGCAGGCCGTCACGAGCGGCAACGATGACGCCACGATCCGTTCGGCGCTGCGCAACGCCGCGAGCCGCGTGCTCGCGCCCGTCGCGGCCCTGCTGCACCTCGACGGCCACGTGCTCGTGAGCGCGAGCGCGAGCGCCTACGATCGCCCGGTGGTTTTCCCGAGCATACCCGTCGACGAGCTCGAGCGGGACGTGGGCGATCGCGTCGTCACCATCGGCGGCGTGCCGTACCAGACGGTCACCGTGCCGCTGCGCGCGCCGGCCACGGTGGCGTGGGTGATGCTGGGTTTTCCGATCGACGATGCGCTCGCGGCGCAGCTCGCGAGCCTCACGGGACTCGAGGTCTCGTTCGTCTCGGTGCAGGGCGTCGCGCCGCGCGTGCTGAGCTCGACGCTACCGGAAGGCCTGCGAGCCGGCGCCATCGACGGGCTCGACGCCCGCAACGCCGACCCGCAGCGCACGGGCGTTGGCGAAAGCGCGCACCTGTCGCTCATGCGCCCGTTTGCGGCCGACAGCGGCGGCCTCTACGTCGTCATGCAGCTCGCCGAGACCGAGGCCATGGCCTCGTTCCGCCGCGTGCGCAACTTCCTCTATGCCATCACGGGTCTGGCGCTGCTGCTCGCGATCAGCGGGTCGTTCTGGCTCGCGAAGACGGTCACACGCCCCGTGCAGAATCTCGCGGACGCCGCACGGCGCATGCGCGAAGGCGTCTACACCGAGCCCATCAACATCCCGACGGCCGACGAGTTCGGCGAGCTCGCGGGCAGCTTCAACGCCATGCAGCATGCGATCGCCGACCGCGAGCGGCGCATCTTCCATCAAGCGCATCACGACAGCCTCTCGGGGCTGCCGAACCGCGAGCTCGCCGTGAGCCTGCTCCGCGACGCGCTCGAGCGCAATCGCACGCTCGCCGTCGTAAGCCTGGAGTTGGATCGCTTCGGCGGCATCGTGTCGTCGCTCGGCCACCATGCCGGCGACGAGGTCATCAAGCTCACGGCCGCGGCACTGCGCGCGCGCATCGGCGACGGCGAAGTGCTCGGTCATTTGAGCGGCCACGAGTTCGTCATCGGCCTGCCGGGCTGCGACGCCCGCGAAGCCGTCGATTGGATCGAGCGCCAAGCCGACACGCTGCGCGCCGGCGTGCGCATCGCCAACGCCAACATCTCGCTGCAAGTCACGGGCGGTGTCGCCTGCTATCCCGAGCACAGCCGCGATGCCGCCGAGCTCTGCCGCCGCGCCTCGAGCGCGCGCAGCGCCGCGCTCGCGCGCCACGAGACCGCTGCCGTCTATCGCTTGGGCCAGGACGACCGCTCGCTGCAGCAGGTCAGAATCGTGGGCGACTTGCCGCAAGCGCTGCAGAACGGCGACCTGCGCCTGTGGTTCCAGCCGAAGCTCGACTTGAAGACGGGGGAGATCTACGGCTCCGAGGCGCTCGTGCGTTGGCAGCACCACGAGCTCGGCCTGCTCATGCCCGACACGTTCATCGGCGCGATCGAGCAGGCCGGCAGCATCGCGCACCTCACGCGCTGGGTGCTGCGCGAGGCCGTGGCGCGCTGCGCCGCATGGCGCAACCAGGGCGTCATGCTCACCGTGGCCGTGAACATCTCGGTCGACGACTTGACCGACGAGTATTTGCCCTACTTCCTGCTCGAGCTCACGCAGAAGCACAAGCTCGCGCCGCACACGCTCACTCTCGAGGTGACCGAGAGCGCCATCATGCACAACGTGCAGAAGTCGCTGGCCGTGGTGAACTGCATTCACGAGCTCGGCTTCCGCCTCTCGATCGATGATTTCGGGACGGGGCACTCGGCGCTCGGCCAACTCAAGCGTCTGCCCGTCGACGAGCTCAAGATCGACAAGTCGTTCATCATGGGCAGCAGCCACGACGGCAAGGACGATGCGATCTTGCGCAGCATCATCGGCCTCGCGCACGAGCTCGAGCTCAACGTCGTCGCCGAAGGCGTGGAGAACGACGCCACCATCGCGCGGCTGGTAGCTCTCGGTTGCGAGCACGCCCAGGGCTACGGCATCGGCAAGCCCATTCCGCAGGAGCAGTTCCTCGCCTGGATTGCGCAGCGCCGCGCCAGCGGCCGCGCGGCCGTGGTGCCGCTGCCCGTGCCCATCGTCCCCGCGGTCTCCCGCAGTTAAGAGGTGGCGCTCCAGCGCTCGCGGAAACTCGCGATGGACCGCGAGCTCGCCGCCAACGGCTGTGCGCGCCGCGACCTGCGCCGTGCGATAACCCGAAGCGACGGTGATGACGCTTGCGGCGCGTCCCGAGACCTCGAAGCGCAAGCGCCACTCCTTGACCGCCAGCGTGAACCCGCGTTGCTCGCGGCGGATACGCCGGTAGGGGTGGGGCTCCGGACCGAGGGCCAGCGTAGCCGTGGCGCGCTCGCGCAGGGCGAGACCCGTGATGTAGTCCCAAGCGTCGAGGTCCGCGAGCGCGTGCTCGAAGTTGCGGGCCGGCAGTAGCTCGATGCGCCCTGCGGCGCCGCGGCCGGCGCGCGGTTGCCGCGCGGCTTCGACCTTGCTGCCGAGCGACGTGCGCACGTAGCCGATGGGCGTAAGCTCGAGCATTCTCTATTATACGAATCGGTCACTGGGGGAATTCGAATGTCCATGCGCGCCGCCATCCGCCGCTCGACGTTACTCACTCTGCTGGCAGCCCTGTTCCTGTCCGCACCTGCTGCGGCGCAAGCGCCGGCGCTCACGGGCCGCGTCACGTCGGCCGCCGAGGGCGCCATGGAAGGCGTGCTCGTGAGCCTGAAGCGCGAGGGCTCGAACAAGACCGTCACCGTCGTGAGCCGCGCCGACGGCAGCTTTTCGTTCCCGCGCGAACGGCTCGAGCCGGGCCGCTATGCGGTCACGACGAGGGCGGTGAAATACGTGCTTGCCGACCGCGGCACGAGCGTCGAGATCGCCGCGAACGGCACGGCGAGGCTCGACCTCACGCTGCGCGATTCGAACCCGCTCGAGCTCGCGCTGCAGCTCACCGATCCCGAGTGGTTCGCGAGCTATCCGCTCGACGATCGAACCAAGTGGGAGCTGTTCCGCGATTGCAGCCGTTGCCACACGATGCGCCGGGCATCGATGTCGACCTACGACGCCGAGGAGCTCGCCTGGGTCATGCAGCGCATGGTCTACTCGGCCGGCAGCTCGCCGATGCGTTTCCAGCTGCCGGCCAACGCCACCCCGAACTGGGGCCGCGCCGAAAGCGGCGAGCCGTCGGGCCAGCAGCGCCGCCAAGCCGAGGCCGTCGCCGCGATCAATTTGCATCAGGGCATGTGGAGCTACGAGCTCAAGACGCTGCCGCGGCCGACGGGCAAAGAGACCGAGGTCGTCTACACGACCTGGGATCTGCCGGCGACGGCCCGCCCGCACGACACGCGCATCGCGGCCGACGGCACGATCTTCTTCAACCACTTCAACGACAACGCGATCGGCCGGCTCGACCCGAAGACGGGTGAGGTCAAAGAGTGGCGTTGGCCGTACCGCGCGAGGGAAGGCTCGTTCCTGCCGACGGGCGCGCGCACGCTCATGGGCCCCGACGAGCGCGGGCGCTGGTACATCGGCAATCAAGCGCAGAGCGGCGTCGTCGTGTTCGACCCGCAAACCGAGCAATTCGAGTTCCACAACCCGCCGGGCGGCGGCGAGATGATCGACGTCTCGGGCGCGCACGTCGACGGCAACGCATGGCGCGCCGTCGCCGGGCCCGTCGCGGGCGGCGGCGTCTATCAGATAAATCTCGACACGTGGCAACACGTCGAGATCAAGGGCACGACGGAGAAGCCGCTGTACGCGTACGACATCGCTGCGGACTCGCGCAACAACGTCTACGGCAGCGCGCGGGGTGCGCCCTACGTGTGGCGCATCGATGCGAAGACGCGCGCCGTGCAGTACTTTGACATCCCAGCCGAGCCGCGCGGCGCCGGCTCGTTCGGCTCGGGCATGCGGCGTGGCATCACGGACTCTTTGGATCGGCTCTGGTGGGGCGGCTACGACGGCGGCTTCGTCGGCCTGCTCGACCCGCGCAAGCCCGCGGGCGAGCAGATGAAACTGCATGCCGTGCCGTTCCCGTATTTCTTCCCGTACGACGCGCACTACGACGAGCGCGGCTACACGTGGACCGGCGGCATCTACGCCGATCGCGTCGCACGCATGAACGTCGACAGCGGCGAGTGGAATTTCTATCTGCTGCCCTTCGAAGCGAACATCCGCGACGTCAACCTGCGGCCTGCCGAGCGCAACGGGTTGTCGGGCCTGTGGATCGGCCACACGCACCAGGCGCTGATCACGCTCGTCGAGCCGCTCGCGCGCTGACGCCGCTCAAGGACGTGCCGCCGCGGCCGTGGGCCGCGGCTCGAGCGTGCGCGTTTCGAGCTCCGCGACGAGCGGGTTCGGGCGGCGGCCGCGCGCCCGAATCAAGAACACGGACTGACGCAGCTCGTCGGTCCGGCCCACGAACTCGAGCCTGTAGCGCTCCATGACGTCGCCCTCGATCGACGTGGGCACGGCCACGACGCCGAGCCCGCGCTGCGCGAAGCCCACGAGCAGCGCGCTGTCCTCGACGCGGCCCACGACGTGCGGACGCACGTCGTGCCGCGCGAACCAGGCGGCGAGCGCTTGACCGAGCAGCGACGACGGCGGCGAGCCCGCGAGGAACGGCGCGCCATCCAGGCTGCGCGGAAACTCGTCTTGCAGCTCCTTCACGAGCGTCGGCGCCGCGAGGAACGACAGCCCCGAGTCCGCGAGCACGAACGCTTGCAGCGACCGGGCCAGGTTCGACGGCACTGCCGTGTCGGCGAGCACCGCATCGATCTCGCCGGCCGCCAAGCGCCCGAGCAGCTCGCCGTACACGCCCTCGCGGCAGAACAACTCGAGCTCCTTGCGGTGCCGGTCTAGGACCGGCTGGAGCAAGGCCACGGTCAGCAGCTTCGGCACGCTGTCCGTGACTCCTATAGCCAAGCGCATCGTCTTCGGGCGGGTGCCGTCGCGCAGCACCGCGCCGAGCTCGTCGCCCAAGGCAAAGATCGCGTTGGCGTAGTCGAGCGCGGTCTGCCCGGCGGAGGTCAATACGAGCCGCCGGCCGGCGCGCTCGAGCAGCGGTTGGCCGACGGAGTCCGAGAGCTCCTGGACTTGCGCGCTGACCGTTTGGGGGGCGACGAACAGCGCCCGCGCGGCGGCCGTCACCGAGCCGCGGCGCGCCACCTCGGCGAAGTAGCGCAGGTGTTTGAGGTTGAGGGCCTGCGATCTCATCTTCAGAAAAATCCTGACGGATCAGCCCCTATTTTCTGCTTTTTTTTGCTCTTACTCCACCCTATGTTGGGCGTCCAAGTGACATCGGGACTTCCCGACCTTTCGCAGGAGCTAGTCAATGAAACGCATCGTTCTGTTCCTCGGCACCAACCTCGCCATCGTCCTCGTCCTGTCCGTCGCGGCCAGGCTGCTCGGTGTCGATCAATGGCTCGTGGCCAGCGGCGGCAATCTCGGCGGCCTGCTCGTGTTCGCGGCGCTGTTCGGCTTCGGCGGCTCGTTCTTGTCGCTCGCGATCTCGAAGTGGATGGCCAAACGCGCGATGGGCGTGCAGGTCATCGCCCTGCCCCGGAGCGCCGCCGAAAGCTGGCTCGTCGAGACCGTGCGCCGGCAAGCCGACGCCGTAGGTATCGGCATGCCCGAAGTCGGCGTGTTCGATTCGCCGGCGCCGAACGCGTTCGCCACGGGCATGAGCCGCAACAATGCGCTCGTCGCCGTGAGCACGGGGCTCTTGCGATCGATGCGCCAGGAAGAAGTGCAGGCGGTCCTCGCTCACGAGGTCAGCCACGTCGCCAACGGCGACATGGTGACGCTGGCGCTGATCCAGGGCGTCGTCAACACCTTCGTGATCTTCTTGGCGCGTGTGATCGGCGGCATCGTCGACCGAGCGGTGTTCCGGACCGAGGGAGGCCGCGGGCCCGCCTACTTTCTCATCGTCATCGTCACCGAGCTCGTGCTCGGTATCCTCGCGAGCATCATCGTGTTCTGGTTCTCGCGGCAGCGCGAGTTCCGGGCCGACCGCGGCGGCGCGGAGCTCGCCGGCGCGCGCAACATGATCGGCGCC
Organism: uncultured Gammaproteobacteria bacterium; assembly: GCA_964503125.1. Classification (GTDB taxonomy): domain Bacteria; phylum Pseudomonadota; class Gammaproteobacteria; order Steroidobacterales; family Rariloculaceae; genus FEN-1219. The sequence goes on along the minus strand of CAZCZE010000068.1, from coordinate 24,623 downwards.
CTCGAGCGGCTCAAAGCGGCCCACGGCGAGCCGCTGCCGACCCAGCAGCTCGCGGCGTTCGGCATCAGCGGCGGCGTCGGCGCCGGGATCAAGCGGTTGTTCATGACGCACCCCCCGCTCGACGAGCGCATTGCGGCGCTGCGTGCGACGTTCCCCAAGTAACTCGGCGATGGCCGCCGGCGCTCGTCTCGTGTAAAAAAGACGCATGAGCTCCGTGACCTACATTGCGCCCGAGCGCCGGATCCGCCAAAAACGCAGTCAGGTCACTTACGACGCCCTCATCGAGACGGCGTTCGGGCTCCTCGAAGACAAGGAGTTCGACGAGATCTCGATCGCCGAGCTGGCGCAGAAGGCCGGCTACTCCGTGGGTGCGTTCTACGCGCGGTTCCGCAGCAAGGACGAGCTCTTCGACGCCATGGTCGTGCGGCACCTCGAGAACCGCAGAAAAATGCGGCGCGAGCAATTCGTGACGCTCGGCGACGCCGAGCTGATCCACGAGCTGCTCGATGAGACGGTCCGTTACTACTGGGGCCGGCGCCGGTTCTGGCGCGCGGCGCTGATTCGCAGCATCCGCGATCCCGAGTTCTGGGTGCCGATCCGCAAGCTCAGCCACGAGTTCGCCGATACCATCATCGGCCGCATCGCAACGCATGCGCAACGCGCGTTGACACGAGCAGAGGATGCCAACGTGCGCTTCGCCGTGCAGCTCGCGTTCGGCCTGATCAACAACACCATCCTCAACCGGCCCGGCCCGTTCCTCCTGGACCAAACGCTATTCATCGAGAATCTCGTGCGGGCGTTTCGGCTCGTCTCGGGCTACGATGACCTCGTCGCGGCGAGACCCGCACGCGGCCGCAAGCAGCGGCGGAAAGGCGCCGGCCGCGACGGCAAGAGCCCGGTCGACGGGGAGCGTTGATCAGCGCGGCGCGGGGGGAAGCTCCGGTGAAGTCGTTCGTGTCGTTGCTCGCGGCAGCGCTCGTTGGCGCTGCATCGCCACTGGCTCTGGCCCAATCCCTCGCCGACGAGCTGGCCTGGGCCTACGCGCTCACGCCGGGGACCGCCCCGCCCGCTCCCATCGACGACGGCACGCGTCATTCGCTGCCCGGCAGCGAGCACGAATTCACGCTCGACGAGATCCGCAACCGCCAGGGGCCCGCCGATTGGTTTCCTGGCGACCACCCGGCCATGCCGCCCATCGTGGCCAAGGGCCGCGCCGAGGCCGGCATCTGGGCGTGCTCGCTGTGCCATTACCCGAACGGCAAAGGCCGGCCCGAGAACGCGAGCGTCGTCGGGTTGCCGACCGAGTACTTCGTCCAGCAGATGTACGACTTCAAGAACGGGTTGCGCGCGAGCGCCGAGCCGCGCAAGCCCAACACGCCGCTCATGACCGGATTCGCCGCCGCGATGACCGACGCCGAGATCCGCGAGTCGGCGGAGTATTTCAGCGCCATGCGCTGGACACCGTGGATCGAGGTCGTCGAAACGGAGACGGTGCCGAAGACCCGCATCCTGGGCGGCATGCACCTCAAGCTCGAAGGCCCGGACGCGGGCACGGAGCCGCTCGGGCGCCGCATCGTCGAGTCGCCCGTCAACGCCGAGCACACGGAGTTGCTCCGCAACCCGCGCTCGGGGTTCGTCGCGTACGTGCCGCGCGGCTCGATCGCGCGCGGCGAGGTGCTCGCGCGCGGCGGCAAGACGACGGCGTGCGCCGTCTGTCACGGCGACGATCTCGACGGCCTCGCGCTCGTGCCGAGCCTGCGCGGCCGGTCGCCGAGCTACGTCGCGCGCCAGCTCGCCGACATGAAGGAAGGCGAGCGCCGCGGCGCGTGGACGCCGCTCATGGCGCCCGTCGTGGCCGCGCTCACGGCCGACGACATTTTGCATCTCGCGGCGTACCTAGCCTCGCTGGAGCCGCGGCCGTGACCAACCCTCAACTCAAGTGGAGAATCCCATGCGCTCACTGATCCTGTCGCTCGCTTCCGCTGCGCTCGCCACGGCGACGCTCGGCGACGCCCACGCTCAAGCCGCGGCCTTTGGCGTGCCCGCCAGCGCGCCTGCCAACATCAAGCGCGCCGTCGAATCGGCTGCCCGCCCCGCGGATCAACGCGCCCGCGACGCCGACCGTAAGCCCGCCGAGACGCTCATGCTCTTGGACGTCGGTGAAGGCGAGCGCGTCGTCGAGCTCGCGGCGTTCGGTCACTACTGGACGAACATGCTCGTCGAGGCCGTCGGCCCGTCGGGTGAGGTCCATATGGTCGACATGCCCTGGACCGATCGTTTCGGCGGCGAGGCGGCGCGTGCCTTCGACACCGCGCACGCCAACGCGACCTACACCCAAGCCCACTACAACCAGATGGAGCTGCCGCAGAACGTCGACGCCGTGCTCATGGTCCAGTTCTATCACGACCTCACGCGCGACAATGTCGACACGGCCGACATGAACCGGCGCATCCTCGCCGCCTTGAAGCCCGGCGGGATCTATCTCGTGATCGACCACAACGCCGAGGCCGGCTCGGGCTGGCGCGACGCCTCGACGTTGCACCGCATCGACCCCGCGGCGATCCGCAGCGAGGTGCTCGCGGCGGGTTTCGAGCTCGCCGCCGACAGCAACCTCTTGGCGAACCCCGCCGACGACCGCAAGCAGAACATGCGCGCCGAAGGCCTGCGCGGCCGGACCGACCAGGCCGTGCTCGCGTTCCGCAAGCCCGCGCGCTAGCTCGTCGTGGCCGCGCCGGTCGCTCGTCCGTTCGCCGCGCTGCGGCCGACAGCGGAGCACGCCGCTGCCGTCATCGCGCCGCCCTACGACGTCGTGAGCCCTGCCGAGGCGCGCGCGCTCGCCGCGGGCCGGCCGTCGAGCTTCCTGCACATCTCGCGCCCCGAGATCGATTTGGCCGCAGGCAGCTCGCCGTACTCGGACGAAGCCTATGCGCAGGGCGCGCGCAGCCTGGCGCGCCTCGTCGCCGACGGCGTGCTCGTGCGCGAGGCCGCGCCGTCGTTCTACGTGTACCGAATGGTCATGGACGGGCGGACTCAGACCGGCGTCGCGTTCGCGGCCTCGGTGCGCGCCTACGAGGAGCACCGCATTCGCCGCCACGAGCTCACGCGGCCCGACAAGGAGAACGATCGCGTGCGCAACATTGCGACGCTCAACGCCCAGACGGGTCCCGTGTTACTCGCCTATCGCGCCGACGCCGCGATCGGCACGCTGCTCGCCGCCGCGGTGCGCGAAGCGCCCCTGTTCTCGGTCGCGGGCCCGAATGACGTGCAGCACACCGTATGGCGCATCGCGGCGCCGGCCAAGGTCGCCGAGCTCGGCGCAGCACTGAACGCGCGGCGCGCGCTCTACATTGCCGACGGCCACCACCGCTCGGGGGCCGCGGCGCGCGTCGCCGCGCAGCGGCGCGGCGCGCCCGACGCGAGCCACGAGTTCTTCCTCGCCGTGGCGTTCCCGCACGACGAGCTGCGCATCCTCGACTACAACCGCGTCGTGCGCGATCTCGACGGGCTCACGCCCGAGGCCTTGCTCGCGCGTATCCGCGAATCGTTCACGGTGAACGAGCGCCCGGGCCGTGTGGCGCCGGCGCGGCCCGAGACGTTCGGCATGTACGTCGCGGGGTGCTGGTATGAGCTCGCGATCCACGAAGCGCTCGTGCCGCGCGCCGATCCCGTCGCGAGCCTCGACGTGAGTCTGCTCCAAGAATATCTGCTCGGTCCGCTCTTGAACGTGGGCGACCCGCGCACGGATCCCCGCATCGACTTCGTCGGTGGCGTTCGCGGCCTAGGCGAGCTCGAGCAGCGCGTGGCCTCGGGCCGTGCCGCAGTCGCGTTCGCACTCCACCCGACGCGCATGGTTGAGCTCATGGCCGTGGCCGATGCCGGCAAGCTCATGCCGCCGAAATCGACCTGGTTCGAGCCGAAGCTCGCCGACGGCCTGCTCTCGCACGTGCTCGATTGACGCTTACGATGAGCTATTCGAGCTCGGCGACGCGCCGCTCGAGGCGCGCGAAGAACGGCTCGACGTCGAGCCCGCGGCCCGCGACTCGCGCAATGAGCGTCTCGGCCGGCAGCTCCGCGCCGAGCGCGTAGATGTGCTCCGCGAGCCACGAACGCAACGAGCCGAGATCGCCGCGCCCGAGCTCGGCGTCGAGATCGCGCTCGCGCCCGTAGGCGTCGACGAGCTGCGCGGCGTAGAGGTTGCCGAGCGCATAAGTCGGGAAATAGCCGAACTCGCCGAGCGCCCAGTGCACGTCCTGCAAGCAGCCGTCGCGCGGCGTGGTGGCCGCGACGCCGAGATAGTGGCGATAGCGCTCGTTCCAGGCGCCGGGCAGCTCGGGCACTGCGAGATCGCCGCCGAGCAACGCGATCTCGAGCTCGTAGCGGACGAGCACGTGCAGGTTGTAGGTGGCCTCGTCGGCGGCCACGCGGTTCAGGCCGGGCGCGACCACGTTGATCGTGCGGTGGAAGCTCCGCGCGTCGATGCCGCCCAGCAACTGCGGGAACGCCGCCTGAAACGCCGCGAAGTAGTGGCGCCAGAACGCGCCGCTGCGCCCGACGTGATTCTCCCAGAGCCGCGCCTGCGCTTCGTGCATGCCCATGCTCGACGTGTCGGCGAGCAGCGTGCCGTGCAGCTCGCGCGGCACGCCCTGATCGAACAGCGCGTGCCCGCCCTCGTGCAGCGTCGCAAACACGGCGCGCAGCGGATCGTCGGGGCTCGCGCGGATCGTGAGCCGCACGTCGTCATCGCCGGCCATGATCGTGAACGGATGCGTCGAACGGTCGAGCCGGCCGCGCGCGAAATCGAAACCCATGTCGCCGAGCAACGCGGCGCAGAACTGCCACTGGCGTGGCTCGCTGTAGGTGCCGCGCGGCAACAGGTCCCGGTAACGGCGCGTGCGCTCGGCGAGCTCCGGCACGAGCGTGCGCAGCCGCGTACCCAAGAGCCGCAGCAACGGCTCGAGACGCGCGCGCCGCATGCCAGGCTCGTGGTCGTCGAGCAGCGCGTCGTAGAGATCGTCCGAAAGCTTCAGCGCCTGCGCCCGCTCGCGCATGAGCTTGAGCAGCTGCGCGAACGGCGCCGAGAACGGGCCGAAATCGTCGCGGCGCCGCGCCTCCTCCCAAGCCGCGAGGCACAGCGAGCGCGTTTCGGCGAACGCCGCGGCCAAGCTCTGCGGCAGCGCGACGGCCGCGCGCCGCCGCCGCTCGAGCCGCTCGAGCTCGACGCGTTGACGCGTCGTGAGCTCCGGCTGCTCGCGGCACACGCCGAGCAGGTCGCCGAGGCGATCGCCGACCAATAGCTCGTGCCGCAGCCCCTCGAGGGCAGCGAGCTGCGAGGCTCGCGCTTCCGCCGCGTCGCCCGGACGATACGTTTCCTCGTCCCACTCGAGCAGGTGAGTCACGGCGTCGAGGTCGCGGAGCCTGCGGACGAGCGCGCGCAGCTCGTGCCAGGCGCGGTCGCTCTGAACGGGCGTGCGCGTCGAGCTCTTGAGGTCCGCGGGCCGATAGCCCACGAGCACCGCGGCGAGGCCGCCGCGTTGCGCGACGTTGACGACTTGTTTCTGCGACACCCGGGCGATGATGCCGAGCCCGTGGTCCGTGGGCGCGAACCCCATGACGGCGTAGAACGGCTCCTCGTGCGTGCGGCCCTGCTCGTCGAGCACGGGAAACAGGTGCACGGGCAGCGTCGTCGCGGCTTGCACGACCCACTGCGCGTGCGGATCGCGCTGCGCCGCGAGCGCTCCTGCGAGCAGAGCCTCCCACTCGCCTTGCGAGAGCGCGGCACCGAGGTGCACGCCGGCGCCGCCGTAGCCGCGGTTGGGCTTCAAGACGAGCTCCTCGCGGTACTCGCGGACGTACTCGGGCAGGTCCATCGGACCGTCGGGCGTCTCCGTGCGCCGGTCGCTGACGATGCGCGTCCAGAGGATGTGGCGGCGAAAAAGTTGCCGCTCGGCGATGCTGAAGTAGCGCGACGCGAGCTCCTCGCTCGTAAGTATCTCCCAGCAGCTCTTGTGGTCGAGATCGCCGCCGATCGCCGACACCATGCGGTTCTGGCGGAACAACGCCCGAATGCCGTCGAGCCTGGATCCCGTCTCCTTCTCGAGCGCGAGCAGGTCGCGGATCTCGTAGTCGCGGTAGGCCACGTCGATGCGCGTGTCTTCGAAGAACACCTCGTCGCCGACGAGCTTGAGCTCGGTCGGGTCGGCGTGCGTGAGCACGATGCCGCGGCGCGCGCGGAAATACTCGACGAGGTGCGACTGCTCGTCGGGGCCGTCGGCGACGTACTTGGGCTCGACGAGGCAGAAATTCGAGCCGCGCCGGCCGAGCGTGCGCGCGTGGTCGAGCAGCACTTGCAGGAACAGCTCGCGCTGGTCGCGCGGCGCCTCGATGACGAGCGTCGGGTCGTAGACCTTGAGCGTCGGCACGACGTCGCGAATCACGAGCGTCTCTGCGAGCGGGCCCAAATGAATGCCGCCGACGCCCGAGAGGTTGGGCTCCATGAAGCGCAGCGAGTCCTGCCAGCGCGCGCTCGTGAAATCGCAAACGGCGTCGAGGCGACCGTAGAGCGGGTTCTCGGCGTGCGCCACGGTGGGCCACACCTCGTCGAACCAAGCACGCTCGTCGTCGGCGAGCGGCAGCGCCGCGCGGATCTCGGCGTCGCGCGCGTAGAGATCGGGGAATCGCGCGAGCGCGTTCATGATGCGCGCGCAGACGTGGTGCAAATAGCCGAGCTGCTCGGGCATGACGAGCAGCGGCCGCAACATGACGCGCACGGTCTCGACGGCGCCCTCGTGGACGTAGACGACGTCGTTGGCGCGCGCGTCCTCGGCGAGCCGGCGCGCCACGTGGACGAGCGTCGAATCGGGAATGTGGTTGACGGCCTGCCGCACGCGCGCGTCGAGCGCTGCACCGGCGAGACCGAGCTGCTCGGCCGGGCTCAGCAATGCGCGGCTCGCGTCACAGCAGCGGCAGCGCGGAGAGCACGCCCGGCGCCGTCACGGGAGTCGCGGGTTGCAGGTACGTGCCGTCGAGATCCGCGCACGTGTTCGTGCCGAGCAGCTTCATGTTGACCGTGAGCTCGGTCTCCAAGATCTCGAGCATGCGCACGACGCCGCGCTCGCCGGCCGCGCCGAGCGCCAACGCCTGGAGCTTGCCGATGCCGACCATGGCCGCGCCGCACGCGACGGCTTTCATGACGTCCGTGCCGCGCACGAAGCCGCCGTCGACGGCGAACTGCGCCTTGCCGCGGGCCGTGCTCACGATCTCGGGCAGGAGCTCGATCGCGCCGCGGCCGTGATCGAGCTGCCGGCCGCCGTGGTTCGAGACATAGATGACGTCGACGCCGTGCTTGACGCAGAGATCCGCGTCCTCGGCCGTCTGGATGCCCTTGATCATGAGCGGCAGGTCGACGGCGCGCTTGAGCTTGTCGACGAGGCCCCATTCCGCGCGGCCGCGATGCGCCTCGCCCGCCCGCAGCGCGCCGAACGGCCGCCCCGCCATCGCGGCGCGGCGGTGGAGGTGGCGCTCGCGCCGGCCGAACGTCGGCACGTCGACCGTGAGGCAGAGCGCGCGCGCGCCCGCGTCCGCGGCGCGCTTGGCCGTGTCGACGACCCATTTCTCGTCGCCGTCCGTGTAGATCTGCAAACCCCAGCGCTTGCCCGCGGCCTTGCCCACCTGCTCGAACGACGGCTGCGTCACGCTGCTCACGAGCATGAAGCAGCCGAACGCGGCCGCGGCGCGCGCGACGGGCAACGCGCCTTCGGGGTGCACGTCGGTGAGGCTCGCGATCGGCGCGAGCAGCACGGGCAGGCGCTGCTTCTGCTTGAGGAACGTGGTCGCGGGGCTAGCGTCCTCGACGTTGCGCAGCACACGCGGCCGAAATGCGATCGCGTCGAGCGCGTGGCGGTTGCGCACGATCGTCGTCTCCGTCTCGGCGCCGCCGACGATGAACTCCCAAGCCGCCTCGGGCAAACGCTTCTTGGCGAGCGCCACGAGCTCGGTCGTGGTGAGAAGGTCGTCGGCGGGTTCGCTCGCGGGCGCGGCGGCGGGTGTGTTCACGGCAGTCTTCTTCGTCGCCATCAATGGGCTCCGCGAGGGTCCAGTGTCCGGTCTCGGGCAAAGTTTACGGTGAGTCGCCGGGCTGCGATACGTCGGCGGGGCTTCGGAAAATACAGCCCGCCTTGCGAATCGCCGGGCCGACCGGTCAAGATGCCGGCACGACCAGGGGGGAGCGATGACGCGACGCTATTCGACTACGACGACTCGGCGCACGGTGCTCACCGGTGCGCTCGGCTTGGCCGCCTTGGGCCTTCACTCGCGAGCGTTCGCCCAGCCGCCGGCAGCCAACCGCCCCGCGCCGCCACCGGGCACGCGGCTCGTCATGCTCGGCACGCGCGGCGGGCCCGGCGTGTCGCTCGACCGCGGCGAGACCGCGAGCGCCGTCGTCGTCGACGGCGTGCCGTACCTCGTCGACTGCGGCTACGGCACGATGCGCGCGCTCGTCGCGGCCGGCATCGGCTTCCAACCCGTGAGCACGGTATTCCTCACCCACCTGCACGACGATCACACGGCCGACATCGCGGCGATGCTCGCGCACCAATGGACGAGCAGCAAAGCGATGCCGACCAACGTCTACGGGCCGTACGCGACCGAGCGCACGGTGAAAGGGGCCATCGACTTCTTCCGCGCCAACGTCGAGATCCGCACGATCGACGAAGGGCGCACCTCGAACCCCGACGAGCTGTTTTTCGGCCACGATCTCGAAGTCGGCAACGAGCCTAAGCGCGTGTTCGCCGACGAGCGCGTCGTCGTCACGGCCGCGACGAACACGCACTTCCCGGAGCGCTTCGTCGCGCGCATGCCGCACCGCTCCTTGGGCTACCGCTTCGAGACGAGCACGCGCTCGATCTGCTTTTCCGGCGACACGGCGTACTCGGAGAACATCGTGCGCCTCGCACGGGGCGCCGACGTGTTCGTCTGCGAGGTCATGGACCACCGCACCTACGAGAACAACATGGCGCGCGCGCGGGAAGCGGCGGCAGCCGGCAACGTCGAGAGCATTTGGCGGCACGTCGCCGAAACGCACGTGACCCCGGCCGACGCCGGCCGCATGGCGAAAGAGGCCGGCGTGAAAACCATCGTGCTCAATCACCAGTTGCGCGGCCAGGCGGCACAAGGCTTCACGATCTCGTCGTTCATCGACGGCGTGCGCAGCGAGTTCGACGGTCAGGTCATCGTCGGCGAAGATCAGCTCGTGATCTGAAAACGCCTAGTACGCCGACCGATCGATGTGCTGCCCGCGCAGGTACACGTCGCGAATGCGGCGCGTGTTCGTGATGTCGTCGAGCGGGTTCGCTTCGAGCACGATGAAGTCGGCGCTCTTGCCGGGCGCGACGGTGCCCGCGTCTGCGAGGCCCAAGAACTCGGCCGAGTTGCGCGTCGCGGCCACGATGACCTGCGCGGGTGTCATGCCCGTCGCCACCATGTCGGCCATCTCGAGGTGCGCGGCCCACGGCACGTTGCCGTCGGTGCCGAGCGCGACCTTCACGCCCTCGCGGGTCATGCGCTCGAGATTGCGCGCCTGGATCGCGAAGAACGCCTGAGCTTCGGGGCGGTCCGTCGAGGCCGCTTGGAGCGTCGCGACCTGCTCGGGCGGCAGATGGGCCGAGAGCCAGCTCAAGTCCTGCACGACGCCGCGGTCGGGCAGGTTCGGCGCGATCACGAAATTCGGCCGCTCCTTGAGCATACTGATGAGCTCGTCGTCGATGTCACGGTCGCGGATGCCGTGGGCGAACGCGTCGATGCCGCGGCGCACGAGCTCCTTGGCGTCGTCGAGAAAATAGAGGTGCGCCGTGACGCGCAACCCGTTGGCATGCGCTTCCTCGATCGCTGCGCCGTAGATCTCGGGCGTGAGCTTCGAGTACTGGCCGTTGCGGTCGTCGACCCAGACTTTGACGATGTCGACGCCGAGCGCGGCCTGCTCGCGCACGCCGGCGCGCGCCTCGTCAGCGGTTTCGACCCAGTACGGCACGTCGCTGCGGCCGGGCTCGGGCGCGGTGACGCCGCGGCCCGCGGTGCGATAGAGCGCGTGCCCCGGGATCTGCTCGCGGCGCATCGCGTAGACGTCGTCGCCGGTGTCCTGGCCCAAGCTCAGCGCGGCGCCCACGCCGAAGTACGCGCGGCGCTTCAGATCGGCCGTGAGCCCCGCGCGCTCGCGCGAGAGGTGCGTGTGCGTGTCGACGATCGCCGGCATGACGGTGAGCCCCGCGAGGTCGACCGTCGTTGCGCCCGCGGGCACCGTAACGGCGGCCGTCGCGCCGACGAGGCCGAAGCGGTTGTCGCCGCCGACCGTGAAGGTGGCGTTGTCGACGACGGTGCCGTCGCCGACGATGAGCCGTGCGCCCGTGAATACCGTGATGCCGGCGCCCGCGGGCGCGGCCTGCTCAACTGCTGCCGGCGGCGCCGACTCGGAGCACGCCGCGAGCGTGCCGCAAACCAAGATCGACTGAATCCAACGACCGCCGACCCGAGTCATTGCCGCCATGGTGCCCCCTCATGTGCGTTGAGCGCTCCGGTCGATCTTAGGCCGATCGATTCGGGATCGCCATCGGGGGGCACCCCCGCGCGGCGCGTGGCGCGGCTCAGTCGAACGTTTCGCCGCGCTGGCCCCAACCGAAGCCGTCCGACGGGCGCAGCAGCGTGCGCATGCGAACGCGGTGGTCGGCCGCGTTGCGGCCGGGATTGCCCGTGATGATCACTTTGTCGCCGGGCTTGAGCGACTCGCGCGTCACGCCTTGACCGGCGAGCGCACCCGCACCGCCCCACTCGACGCCCCAGCGCTGCATAACGCCGTTCTCGTCGGGCGCTAAGACGTGCACGAACGCGTGCGGGTTGCGGAACATGAACTGCACGAGCGTGCCTTCGATCTCGACGGTCTTGCCCTCGTCGTAGGTGGCCGTGAACGAATGGTGCGCGAGCGCGGGAGCCGCGACGGCTGCGGTACTCAGCAACACCAGCAATTGCTTTCTCATGCTCGGACCCTCCTGGTCGGCGATGCGCCAACTCTACTGGCAAACTGACTCGCGAATCACTTTTGATCTCAATTTAGACCCTGGCACACTAGCGCGCCCCTCGGTAAGTACGTATGTTGCAAGGGAATTCGTGAACCGAGTCTGAACGCCGGCGAACGAACAAAAAATCACCGAACCGCAAGAAGCCCGCGTGCATCCGCAACCTCGACATGAGCTCCGCCGCAGCGTACTGCGCGGCGCCGGCGCGGCCCTCGCGCTTGCGCTCGCCCAGGGTCCCAGTCTCGCGCAGCAGGGACCCGAGGGCGATGCGCCCGTCAAGAACGTGCGCGTCCAGCGCGCGGCCGAGCCGCCCACGATCGACGGCGTGCTCGACGAGGAGGTGTGGCAGCGCGCGCCCGTCATCGCCGACTTCCATCAGGTCTCGCCCGTCGAGTTCGACGCGCCGAGCGAGCGCACCGAGGTCTACGTGCTCTACGACCGCGACGCGCTCTACATCGGCGCGCGCTTGTACGACAGTGAGCCGGAGAACGTCACCGCCCGCATCCTGCGCCAAGGTCAGCCGATCGGCTCCGACGATCGGTTCTTCGTGCACATCGATCCGTTCAACAATCGCCGCAGCGGCTATTTGTTCGGCGTGAACCCGAACGGCGTGCGCTACGACGGCATCTTCGAGGGCGTCACGCAGCGCGCTTTCGACTGGGACGGCATCTGGCAGGCGGCCGCAAGCATCACGGCCGAGGGCTGGGTGCTCGAGATCGCGATTCCGTTCAAGACCATCTCGTTCGATCCGACGGCCGCGAACTGGCGCATGAACTTCGCGCGCAACATCGAGCGCAATAACGAAGGCATGGCCTGGATGTCGCGCAACCGCAATACCGATCTCTCGACGATGGGCGACGCGACCGGCATCTCGCAGATCGAGCAGGGCCGCGGGCTCGACGTCGTGCCGTCGATGAGCGTGCGCGACCGGCGCGCGATCGGCACGACGCCCGCCGAGTCGGCGACCGAGCCGTCCGTCGACGCGTTCTACAAGATCACGCCGCAGCTCAACGCATCGCTGACGCTCAACACGGATTTCTCGGCCACCGAGGTCGACGATCGCCAAGTCAATCTCACGCGCTTCAGCCTGTTCTTCCCCGAGCGCCGCGACTTCTTTCTCCAGGACGTCGACATCTTCCAGTTCGGCCGCTTGCAGCAAGACGGCCGGCCGTTCTTCTCGCGGCGGCTCGGCATCGGCTCGAGCGGGCAAGTCGTGCCGATCGACGTGGGCGCGAAAGTCAGCGGTCGCATCGGCCGCTTCGACGTCGGCACGCTCGCCGTGCGCCAGGAGGCGTACGACAACACGTTCGGCGGCACCACGACCACGGTCGACGCGACGACGGCATTCGTCGGCCGCGTCGCCGCCAACGTGCTCGAGGAGTCGGCCGTGGGCATGATCGTGACCAACGGCGACCCGAGCTCGAACGACGACAACAGCGTCGTCGGTGTCGACTTCCGCTATTTGAACAGCCGGCTCATCGGCGGCCGTGCGCTCGAGGGCGACGCCTGGTTCCAGCAGTCCGACAGCGAGAACCTCGTCGGCGACGACACGGCCTGGGGCCTAGGTCTCAGCCTCCCGAGCAACACGGGCTTGAGCGGCGCGGTGGGGCTCTCGCGCATCGAGGAGAACTTCAACCCGGCGCTCGGCTTCGTGCGCCGCACCGGCATCGATCAGACGTCGTTCAACGTCGGCCACACCTGGCGGCCGCGCGACCGCGCGATCCGCACGATTTCCACGGGCTTGAACGCCAACCGCATCGAGTATCTCGAAGCGCATCCCATCTACGGGTCCGTGCAGAGCCAGGGCGTGGGGCTCCAGGTGCTCAACCTCGAGTTCAACTCGCAGGACGGACTCGGCATCAACGTCAACAGCAGCAAGGAAGGGCTGCGCGACGCGTTCATGGTCTCGAGCGGCGTGACGATCCCCGAGGGCGTCTACTCCTTCGACACGTTGAACCTAGCGCTGCGCTCGGGCGATCAGCGCGCCTTCGGCGGCGGCTTGTTCATGAACGACGGCGAGTTCTACGACGGCGAGCGCGCAGGTTTCACGACGTTCGTCGGCTGGCGCAGCCCGCACTTCCGCGCCAATTTGAACTACCAGTACAACGATGTGTCGTTCCCGGGTAAGGGTTCGCAAATGCTGGCCAACGGCCAGCTGCGTTGCCCAGCCAATCCCGACTGCGCGTTCGTCACACGCGTCGTGCGTTTGTCGCTCGAGGCGATCTTCTCCTCGAAGCTGTCGTGGATCAATCTCATTCAGTACGACAACGTGAGCGGCACGATCGGCGTCAACAGCCGCTTACACTGGATTCCGCAGGCGGGGCGTGAAGGCTTCCTCGTTCTCAATCACAATCTGAGAGAAGACCCGCTGCGCCCCGACAACGACTATCACTCGTCCTTTGCCGAAGTCACCCTCAAGTACAGCTACACGTTCCGATTCTGAGTGGAGGAAAACCCATGACGACGATCAAAACGCTGACCGGCTTCGGAGCCCGAATCGCGGCGTTGGCGCTGCTGCCGCTCGCCGCGGTCGACGCGCAAGAGGTCGACAATGCCGCCGCCTACGCGCTCGCGAACCAAGTCGCCGACGAGCTCGAGATAGTGCGCGAGCGCATGGGCCGGCCCTACGACGACAGCTCGCGACTGCCGGTGTCGGCGGTCACGGAGCTCGAGCTCTACTTCCAGACGCAATCGGTGCTGCGCAAGGCCAATCAGCTCGCGCAGGAGCTCGCGGGCGCGGCCCCGCGCTCCCCGGGACCCGTGCCGTCGGGCACGGTCACGGCCGCCGACGTCTACGCCCTGCTCGAGGACTCGTTGGCGCAGATCCGGCTCGCGGCCGAGGCCATCGGCATCGCCGAGCGCGCGGTGTTCGAACAGCGCGTGACGTCGATCGCCCCGACCGGCGTGTTCCTCGTCGTCATCGACATCAACCGCCAGCTCAACAAGATGCTGCGCGTGCCGATCAGCGATGCCGAGGTCTTCGACGAGATCAGCAGCGCGATCACCTACGCCGCGGCGCTGCTCGTGATGTATCCCGGCGCGACGCCGGTGCCCGAGGCGCCGCCGTTCGAGAGCTACAAGCGGCCGGCCGACGTCTATCAGCGCCTCACGGAGTGCATGGACGCGGTGATTCGGGTGGCCCCGAAGGTCGGCGTGCCCGTCGTCGGCCTGAGCGCGCGGCGCAACATCCCCGACGACACGGAGCCCGGCCACGCTTACGACCTGGCGCGGTTCCTCGTGGCGGACCTCGCGGCGATCGCCGAGGCGAAGAACGCGCGGCGCGCCCGCGTGTCGTTGCCCGCGCCGAAGCACGTCTTCTCGACCGAGGTGTACGCGCACGCGGGCATCCTGCTCCGCCAGCTCGAAGAGCTCGAGCGCCGACTTTAGGGACGAGTTCTCGCCGCCCGCATACAGCCCTCTCGAGACACGCCGGAAGTCGCCGCCATGGATGGCGGCGGGCCGCAATTGCAGGAGCATATTGCGGCCCCTGCGCCTCGTCACCGCACGTCGCCGCCATGGATGGCGGCGTGCAGCCATTGCAGGAGCAAATGGCTGCCCCTGTGCGCTGACGGTCTCGAGAGGGCTGTATGCGGTCGACGAGAACTCTAGTGCCAGCGCTAGCGGCGGCCGGCGTCGATGCGTGGGCGGGAGCCGACCTGCTCGTAGCGGAAGCCGTCGGCGGGGCGGTCGAGGCGGCGGATATAGAGGCTGCGCGGCGCCGTGCGTCCGGCGCTGCCAGAGACGATCACCACGTCGCCGGGCTTCAGGGTGTCGCCCGTCACGCCGATGGCCGCGAGCTCGAACCGATTGTCCATCTCGAGCCGCCACGACTCGCGCTCGTCGCCGCCGGTACCGACCGCGATCACCAGGAAAGGGTGTGGGTTGACGAACTCGAAGCTCGTGACCTCGCCTTCGATCGTGACCTGCCGGGCGCCGTCGTAGACGGCGCTGATCGAGTGGTGCGCGTTGGCGCCGGCCGCGGCGAGGAGCACCGCGGCGAGCGCAAGGCTCAGGCGGACCAATGGCCCCTCGCGGAAGGGCCTGCATGCGTCGATCATGGCCATTCGCTCGTGAGTCGGCTCCTCGACCTATGGTAGCTTGGATCGACCGGAAGTGGAGTCACCGGGAGGCCACGTGTTCGCGCTGACTCGTATCCTCGTGCCGACCAATCTCGGCGAGCCTTCGCAAGCGGCCATTAAGTACGGCGTGGCGTTTGCGAGGCAATTCCGGGCCAAGCTGTTCCTCGTCCACGTGCTGCCCGCGCGCGCTCGCGGCCGCGCTCGAAACGGAGCGCGTGCTCGAAGTGCTCTCCCCCGGCGTGCCCGTGGCCGGCGCACCCGAGCCCGACCCCGGCGAGGTCGCGAGGAACGCCGCGCGCGAGGACTTAGCGCGGCTGCTCGGCGCCGACGACGAGCGGGCCACGCGCGCCGAGTATCTACTCCGAGCCTCGGGGGTCGCGGGCCCGGGCGAGGCGATCGTGCGCTGCGCCAAGGAGCTCGACGTCGAGCTCATCGTCATGGGCAAGCACCGGCTCGGCTTTGTCGAGCAGCTCGTCGCGGGCAGCGTCGCGGAGAAAGTCATTCGCCACGCGCCCTGCCCCGTGCTCATCGTGCAGCACCCCGAGCACGATTTCGTCGTGGGCGACCGGCCAGCGGAGCGCACGCCGTGACAACCCGAGCATTCGTAGTTGCCGGAGTAGCCTTGATGACGCTGGCACCGCTCGCCGCCCAAACCGAGGCCGACACGCAGTTCCGCCGCACGTTCGGCGAGCCATTCTTCGCCCGGTTCTGGGAGCTCAACCCCGATTGGGCGATCGCGAGCGGCTACTACGAGCACGCCGATCGCCTCGTCGTTCCTGACGAAATCTCGCGCGCTGCGGTGCTCGGGCAGACCGAGCAGTGGCTAACGGAGCTGCGCCGCATCGATGCCGCGAATTTGAGCCCGACCGTGCGCGCCGACTGGGCCATGCTCGAGAACCAGCTCCTCGCCGAGCGCTGGTCGCTGACCGAGCTCAAGGCCTGGCAATGGAACCCGGCCAATTACAACGTCGCCGAGCCGTTCGCGCTGCTCGTGAGCCTCGACTACGCGCCGCTCGACGAGCGGCTGCGCACGTTCGCGGCGCGGCTCGCGAACGTGCCGGCCTATTACGCCGCGGCCAAAGCCAGCGTCGCTACGCCTACGCGCGAGCACACGGCGCTCGCGATCGACCAGAATCGCGGCGCGCTCGACGTGTTCGGCCCCGACCTCGAACGCACGATCGCGACCTCGGGCCTGTCGCGCGGCGAGCGCGAGCAGCTTGCGCAGCGACTCGCGGCCGCGCGCGCCGCCATCGAGGACTACGTGGGCTGGCTCGAGGCGCTCGACGCGCGGCTCGCGAGCGGCGCCGAAGCGCCGCGCACGTTCCGCCTAGGGCGCGAGCTCTACGCGCAGAAGTTCGCGTTCGACATCCAATCGGGCGACACGGCCGAGGCGCTCTACGAGCGCGCGCTCGCCGAGAAGCAACGTCTGCTCACGCGCATGTCGTTGCTCGCCGACCTGCTCTGGCCGAAATACTTTCCGAACGCCGCGCCACCCGCGGACGCGTTCGACAAGATCGGCCACGTCATCGCAAGGCTGTCGGAGCAGCACGTGGCGCCCGAGCGGCTCGTCGAGGAGGTCAGGAACCAGATCCCCGAGCTCGAGCGCTGGGTGCGTGACCACGCCTTGCTCGAGCTCGACCCGACGAAACCGCTGACCGTACGCGAGACGCCGCCGCACAAGCGCGGCATCGCCGGCGCCGGCATCGACGCGCCGGGCCCTTACGATCCCGACGCGCCGACCTACTACAACGTCACGCCGCTCGACGACTTGGCACCCGAGCACGCCGAGAGCTGGCTGCGCGAGTACAACGCCTGGATGCTGCCGATACTCAACATCCACGAGGCCGTGCCGGGCCATTACGTGCAGCTCGTCTATGCGAACCGTTCGCCGAGCCTCGTCAAGTCCATCTTCGGCAACGGCGCGATGGTCGAGGGCTGGGCCGTCTACGCCGAGCGCATGATGCTCGAGTCGGGCTACGGCGAGCACCGGGCCGAGGCCTGGCTCATCTATTCGAAGTGGAACCTGCGCAGCGTCAGCAACACGATCCTCGACTACGGCGTGCACGTGCTCGGCATGACCGAGGCCGAGGCCATGGATCTATTGACGCGCGAGGCGTTTCAGACCGAGCAGGAGGCGCGCGACAAGTGGCGGCGGCTCACGCTCACGAGCGTGCAGCTCACGAGCTACTTCTCGGGCTACGCCGCAATCGTCGACCTCCGCGAGCAGTTGCAGCGCCAACGCGGCGCCGCGTTCGACTTGAAGGCCTTCCACGAGGAGTTCTTGAGCTTCGGCAGCGCGCCCGTGAAGGTGATTCGCGAGCTCATGACGCAGCGTTGAGGGCAGCCGGACACGGTCGCGGAGCTCGAAGAGCAGCGCACGTGACGCGTTTCACAGCCGCGCGAGCACGTAACGTGGGTCCCACAGCCCGCGCCGCAACAGGAGTTCGAGACCGCAATACCGTGTGACACGTCACGGGGCCCTGCCGCCTGCCGATAGTGGTGCGATCAGGGACTCTCACCTCGGCTTCCATGGACCCGTCCGACGTCACGCAAGGCAATCTGGTTTCAGCGCTCGTGGAGCTTTGCACGCGTTTCAGCGCGGCGGGCGACATCGACTGCCGCGTGCTGCTCGGCGAGGCCCATACGCGCTTTGCTCCCGAGCTCAACGCCGTGCTGTATCAGGCCGTGCGCGAGCTGCTCGTCAACGTGCGCCAACACGCTCGAGCCAGCCGCGTGCAGGTCGCGACGACGGCCTCGCGCGACGGCACGATTCAGCTCACTGTCGCCGACAACGGCGTCGGCCTCTCGCGGCACTGGCGCGAAGCGAGCCCATTCGCCGCGGGCAGCGGCATCGGCTTGTGGAGCATCGATCAGCGGCTACGGGCCTTCGGCGCGTATCTCGACGTCGAGTCGAGCACGAGCGGCACGCGAGCCATGCTCGTGATCCCGGACCACCTGCTGAAGCCCGAGTAGGCCGCCCCGAGCATCTGCGGGACGGGCCGCTCCATGGCGCAGTTTCGCGAGCTCACGGGGGAGCTCAAAGCACTCGTCGACGCGCTCGCAACCTCCACGCCGGACAATCACTGACGAGAGCTACTGCGTGCCGCTCGCGCTTGCCGCCGCGAGGCCGCGCCGAAACTCCTCGCGCAGCTCTTCGTCGATCGGCCAACGCTGGACCGTCGCCGACGTATCTTGACCCGAGGCCGAGCCCAGCTCGCGCAGGCGCTCGTTCTGGCGCGCCGCGATGTCGGGGCGCCCGGCGAGCGCGGCGGCGCTCGCGACGATGGAATGGCCCATGAGCCAGTTCGGCGCGTCGATGCGCAGCGCGGCCGCCAGCGCCTCGTCGTACTCGCGCGCGCTGATGTGCGCGAGGGCCTTCCCGGCGAAGTAGTTACCCGGCGGCTTCGGCGACAGCGCGATGGCGCGATCGATGAGCTCCCGGCCGCGCGCCAGGTCGCCCGTGAGGGCGAACATCGTCCCGACGAGCGAGAGCACCTCGGCGTTGTTCGGTCGCAGCGCGAGCGCCTGCTCCGCGGTGCGCCGAAACTCGGTGCGGCTGAAGAACTGCACGCGCGCGAGCGCGAGGCTGCCGAACAGGTTCTCGCCGTCGATGTCCATGGCCCTGCGCGCGGCTTCTCGCACTCGATCGAGCGCCGCCGTCTCGCTGCTCCCTGCGGCCTCGAAGCCATAGGCGTACGTGTCGATCAAGACCAGCGCGAGCCCGGCCCAGGCGTCGGCGAGCCTGGGCTCGGCTTGTGTTACCCGCTCGAAACAAGCGACGGCCTCGGCATGCAGGTCCGCGGCGAAGTCACGGCGATACGCGTAGTACTCGAGCATGCAATCGGTCGTGCCTAGGCGCTCCCGGGGCGCCGCGGTGACGCGGGCGAGCTCGGCCTCGAACACGGGACCGTAGGGCGCGGCTACGGCCGCGATGGCGCGCGCAATGCGCTCTTGCTCGGCCGGCGCCGCCTCGATGCGCAGCGGCTCGTCGTAGGCAGCGCTCCAGAGTTGCGTGCCCGCCGCAGCGAGCACGAGCCGCGCGGTGATGCGGATGGCCTCGGGCGTATAGCGAACGCTGCCGCTCAAGACGTAGCCCGCGCCCGACCTGCCCGCCGCCGCCGCGGCCGCGGCCGGATCGACGCCGTCGCCGCGCGGCTCCGCGGCGATCGCGAAGAGGTCGTGCTGGTCGAGCTGCACGAGGACCTCCTCGGTCAACGTCTGCGCCAAGCTCC
The DNA here is from genome assembly GCA_964503125.1 of uncultured Gammaproteobacteria bacterium. GTDB lineage: Bacteria > Pseudomonadota > Gammaproteobacteria > Steroidobacterales > Rariloculaceae > FEN-1219. Next base: position 5,249 of record CAZCZE010000068.1, on the reverse strand, counting down.
GCGAGCGCGCATCGCCGGTCAAGTCCTCGAATGGCAGCACCACGACCGGCGGCCTGCCCTGCGCGAGCGCCTCGGCGAAGGTCGGATACGCGCGCGCCAGGCGCGAAACCTCGCGCTGTTGCAGCACGATGATGGCGAACGCCATCAAGATGACGCCGGCCACGAGCAGCGTGCGGATGCGCCGCCAGCGGCGCCTGCCCCGTACGTCCACCGCGGCAGCGGCAGCCGCGGCGGGCGCAGCCGAGGTCGGCGCGCCCTCCGCTCCGGCCGTGCGTTCGCCGCGCGGCGCATACGACCACACGACCGCGTAGCCGCCGCGCGGCAGATCGATGCGCACGGCATCGTGTTGCCCTTCGGTGGCGTAGTACTCGATGAGGCGCCGGCGCAGCCGGCCGGCCTCGACGCGCACCAAAGGGTCGGACTGGGCGTCGAAGTCGGGCGCACGATCGAACGCCTCGACGGCGATCGTGTAGCCCTTGAGCCGCTCGCCGTGACCCGCGAGCGTTTGCTCGACGGCGAAACGCAGGAAGCGCGACGCCCGGTGGGCCTGCTCGAAGCAGCGGCTCGCGAGAATCCGCTCGAGCTGCGCGCGGACCTCGGGCGCGCTCGGCCCGTCGCCGTTTGGAGTGGTGCTGGTCGCGTTGTCCGGTTCGTCGAGCATCCGCCGAACGCTCCGTGGAAGGCCTGGCTCGTGCCTCGACCGGCTCGGCCGGTTTCTTCTCAGTCCGTCAACCTTTGTAGCAGAGGATGGAAAGCTTGTCGCCACCCTTTTCTCAAGGGCCCGCTGCAATTTTCAACGTTCAACGCGCATTGCATCCCGAATCGCCCGGGCATAGGCTAGTGCCGCTTCCGCAACCGCCCTGAACAAAAATCAACGATCAGGGGAGGTGTGCACCATGCCCGGCGCTTTTCGTCGTTCGTCTCGCGGCTGCCCGCGGCCTGCGAATGTCGGCGTCCCCCAATTTAGGAGTACTCCATGACCAGGCTCAAGTTTCTCGCAGCCCTAGCGGCGCCCGTCGTCGCTCTCTTCAGCGCGCCGGTCCGGGCCGATGCCGTGACCGAGTGGAACGCTCTGGCGGTGGGATGTGCCAACCGCGCCGGACCGACGGTGCTGCTCGACCTCGCACTCGTCCACGCGGCCATGCACGACGCCATCCAAGCCATCGAGAAACGCTACCGACCCTACCTCGCGACGCCGCCGGCGAACGGCAGCGAATCGAAAGCGGCCGCCGCAGCGGCCGCCGCACGGCACGTGCTGGCCACGGTGTGCCCGGCGACGGCGCAGGCGGCGCTCGATACGGCCTACGCGCCCTACCTCGCCGGCAACGACCCGGGGCTCGCCGTCGGCAACGCGGCCGGCGCCACGCTGCTCACGAAACTGCGCCCGACCCCGGCCCTCCCCGCGTTCACGGGCGGAACGAACCCCGGCGACTGGCGGCCGACGCCGCCAGCGAACGCGCCGATGGCGTTCGTCTACCTCGCGACGACCGAGCCGTTCGTCATGACGAGCCCGTCGCAATTTCGCCCCGCGCCGCCGCCTGCGATGACGAGCCAGAAGTACCTGCGCGAGTACAATGAGGTCAAAGCGCTGGGCGCGGTCGGCAGTCACCCGCCCACGGCGGCCTGCCCGGCACCCGCCACTACCGACATGGCGCGTTTCTGGTCGGGCAACTTCGTCGCGCAGTGGAACCAGGTCGCGCGCGACATCGCGCTCGACCGGCAGCTCTCGATCGGCGCTACGGCGCGGCTGCTGGCGCTCGCCAATCTCGCGGGAGCCGATGCCGGCATCGCGGTTTGGGACAGCAAGATTTACTACAACTTCTGGCGGCCGAGCACGGCGATCCAGCTCGGCGACACCGACGGCAACCCGGGCACGGTGGCCGATCCGGCGTGGACGCCGTTCATCCAGAGCGGCCATTTCCCGGCCGGCTCGCAAAACCCGCCCTATCCCGACTACGTCTCGGGAGCGAACGGCCTCACGGGCGCGTTCACGGCGACGCTGCAGCTGTTCTTCGGCACGGACTGGGTGCCCTTCGAGATCTACAAGGCGGTGCCGGCGTCAGTGGCCATATGCACCAACCCGCGCGTCTATCGTCGGATTTCGGACGCTGCCGAGGAAGTCGTGGAGGCCCGCATCTACCTCGGCATCCACTTCCGCGCGGCGGACGTCGAAGCGCGGCGGCTCGGCGCGCGCGTCGCTGTAAACACGTTCGCGAAGACGCTACAGCCCGTTCGGCACGGCAAGGACGGCAAGGGCCATCACGACCACGACGACTGACAGTTGACGTCCGGCCGGACGGACGGGATACCGGTCCGCCCGGCCGCGGCTACTCGAGCGCCTGCCCGCTGCGATCCGGCAGCGTGAGCACGAGAATCGCGGCCAGCAGGAAGAACGCCGACGTCACGCCGAGCGCGAGGCCGATGCCGATCCCGGGCAGCGTCGCGAGCGCGCCGATCGTGAACGGCGCGACGGCGCCCGCCATGCGCCCTAAGTTGTAGCTCGTGCCCTGCCCCGTGGCGCGCACGGCCGTGGGGAAGAGCTCGGCGATGAGGCCGCCGAACAGGCTGAAGTAGCCGTGCCCGAAGTAGCCGAGCAGCGGACTCAATAGCAGCAAGACGAGCGGGTTGCGCGCCATCTGGCCGTAGATCGGCACGATCGCGGCCGCGCAGAGCATGAACAGGATGAACGTGCGGCGCCGGCCGAGCCGATCGGCGATGAAGCCGAACGTGAGGTAACCCAAGTACGCCCCGACCTGCATCGCGATGATCCACCGCAGCGAGCCGACGACGCCCATGCCGGCGCCGCCCTGCTCGATCGGGCGCGCCAGGAACGGCGGCAGCCAGAAGAACAACCCCCAGTAGGCGAACTGCACCGCGCTGCCGAGCGCGATGATGCGCAGGGTGCGCCCCACGAGGTCGCGGCCGAAGATCGCCTTGAACGGGTTGTCGCGCCGCGGCATGGCGGCCGCGCGCGCCACCCACACAGGCGACTCGCGCACGTTGCGGCGAATCCAGAGCGTCAGCAGCGCCGGCGCGACGCCGATGACGAAGAGGAGGCGCCAGGCTTCGTCGCCGAGCGCGGGGTTGCCGAGCACGAGCGCGGCCAGCACGGCGGCCAGCATGTAGCCGATCGCCCAACCCGATTGCATGATGCTGATGGCCTTGCTGCGATGCTCCGGCGGCCACGTCTCGCTGACGAGCACGGCGCCCGATGCCCACTCGCCGCCCATGCCGATGCCGAGCACGGCGCGCCAGAATAGGAGCTGAAGAACGCTCTGCGACGTCGACGTGCCGAGCGACGCGAGGGAGAAGATGACGATCGTGGCCATGAGCGCGCGCGTGCGGCCGAAACGGTCGGCGACGTAGCCGAACAAGAGCCCACCGAAGCCGGACATGACGAGCGTGATGGTGCCGAGCAAGCCCGCGACGTCGTCGCCGAACTCGAAATAGGCGCGCAGCTGGCCGAGCGCCATCGCGTAGAGCATGAAGTCGAGCGCGTCGAGCATCCAGCCGCATTTCGCGGCGACGAGCACGCGCCACTGCTCGGCGGTGATCGTGCGGTACCAGGGTGCGACGGACGGAGTACGGGCGCTCATGTCTGGCCCCCGTGGCCGGGAGTCAGTCGTTGCCGAAGCGCCGCGTGAGGCCGGCGTAGGCATCGATGCGCCGGTCGCGGAAGAACGGCCAGCCGCGGCGCACGGCATCGATCTCGTCAAGATCGATCTCGACGACGAGCACGGCCTCTCGGTCGACGGGCGCGCGCACGAGCACACGCCCGTCCGGGCCCGCGACGAAGCTCTGCCCCCAAAACTCGATGCCGCCCGACCCGGAGGGATCCGGCTCGAAGCCCGTGCGGTTGACGGCGACGACGAAGCAGCCGTTGGCGATCGCGTGACTGCGTTGGATCGTCTCCCAGGCCGAGTGCTGGCGCTCGCCGTAGCCCGCCTTCTCCTCGGGATGCCAGCCGATCGCCGTCGGATAGACGAGGATCTCGGCGCCTTGCATGGCCGTGAGCCGCGCGGCCTCGGGATACCACTGGTCCCAGCAGACGAGCACCCCGAGCGCAGCGGGCTTGGTGCGAAACACCTGGAAACCGAGATCGCCCGGCGTGAAGTAGTACTTCTCGTAGTAACGCGGATCGTCGGGGATGTGCATCTTGCGGTACTTGCCGACGAACCCGCGCTCGGCGTCGAGCACGGCCGCCGTGTTGTGATAGAGGCCGGCCGCGCGTTTCTCGAACAAGCTGGCGACGAGCGTGATCGAAAGTTCCTTGGCGAGCGCCGCGAGCGTCTCGGTGCTCGGCCCCGGAATCGCCTCGGCGAGCGCGAACTGCGCCGCGTCCTCGCTCTGGCAGAAGTAGCGCGAGCGGAACAGCTCGGGCAGCACGACGAGCGCGGCGCCCTGCCGAGCCGCCTCGCGGACGCCTTCGATCGCGCGCGCCAAGTTGTCGCCTGAGTCGGCGCTCATGGCCATCTGCACGAGCCCGACCTTCCGCGGGCGCGGCCCCTGTCGAGTCATCGCGGAGGCTCGCGCTCCATGCGCGCGTCGAAGTACGTCGTCTGCGGGAAGCACGCCATGTACTGGTCGAGGATCTCCATGGCCTGCGTCGGCCGCACGACGTTCTGCTGGATCTTGGCGCGCACGAGCTCGCTCATGCGCCGGTACAGGTCGTTCGGGAAGTACTGCACCTGCGCCAGCATGTCCTGCACGGCCATGCCGGGAATGATCTTCTCGATCCAGAAGTTGTCGGGCTCCTCGTGGTCCGCGTAAACGTGCGCCTCGCTGACGCGGCCGAACAGGTTGTGCGCGTCGCCGATGATGTCCTCGTAGGCGCCCGTCATGAAGAAGCCGAGGTAGTACGGCTCGTCGGGCTTCGGCGTGTGCAGAGGCAGGTAGCGGCTGTCGCGCGCCGACACGTAGTGCACGACCTTGCCGTCCGAGTCGCAGGTGAGATCGACGAGCGTGGCGCGCCGCTCGGGCGCCTCGTCGAGCCGATCGATCGGCACGATCGGGAACGGCTGGCCGATGGCCCAGTGGTCGAGCATGGACTGGAACACGGAGAAGTCGCAAAGGTACTGATCCGTCAGCATGCTTTCGAGCTCGGAAATCTCGGGGCGCGACGATGCGGCGAACTTGCGCAGCGCGCGCAGCAGGCCCGTCGCGAGCCGCCAATACATACTTTCCGCGAGCGCCCGCTGCTCGAGCGGCAGGTAACCGAGCGTGAAGAGCTGCCGAACCTCCTCGAGCCG
>CAZCZE010000067.1:0-101447 GCA_964503125.1 uncultured Gammaproteobacteria bacterium | reverse complement strand
GCGGCCGCCGCACCGGCCGCGACGCCGGCCGCACCGCCGCCCGCGGTAGCGCCGGCCGCGGCGCCAGCCGCCGCGCGCGCGCCGGCCGCCGAGCCCGCGCCTCCCGGGGCGTCGGCGAACAAGATGGGACCCGCCGTGCGCAAGCTCGTCGAGGAGCACGACCTCGATCCGTCGTCGATCGCGGGCTCGGGCCGCGAGGGACGCATCACGAAGGGCGATGTGCTCGACTACATCGCAGACCACCAGGCGACCAATGTCGGCATCGAGCACGACGTGCTCCACCGTGCCGGCATCGTCGGCGAGGAGCCGCAACGCTTGGGTCCTGCGCGCAACGAGCAACGTGTCGCGATGACGCGGCTGCGCGCGCGCATCGCCGAGCGCCTGCTGCAAGCCCAGTCGCAAGCCGCGATGCTCACCACGTTCAACGAAGTGGACATGACGGCCGTCATGGCGCTGCGGCAGCGTTATCAGGAGCCGTTCACCGCGAAGCACGGCATCAAGCTCGGCTTCATGTCGTTCTTCGTCAAAGCCGCGATCGAGGCGCTGCGGCAGTTCCCCGTACTCAACGCCTCGGTCGACGGCACCGACATCGTCTATCACGAGTTTTTCGACATCGGCGTCGCCGTGTCGACCGACCGCGGCCTCATCGTGCCCGTGCTGCGCAACGCCGAGGCGGCGGGCTTAGGACCCATCGAGCAGTCGATCCGCGACTTCGGCGAGCGCGCGCGCAAGGGCACGCTTACCATGGACGAGCTCACGGGCGGCACGTTCACGATCACGAACGGTGGCGTCTTCGGCTCGCTGATGTCGACGCCGATCCTGAACCCGCCGCAGAGCGGTATCTTGGGGATGCACAAGATCCAGCCACGGCCCATGGTCGTCGACGGCAAGGTCGAGCCGCGGCCGATGATGTACCTCGCGCTGACCTACGACCATCGCATCGTCGACGGCCGCGACGCCGTACAATTCCTCGTTCACGTCAAGGACGTCATCGAGGATCCGGCGCGACTGCTCCTCGAAATCTAGCCTCACCGAGTCAGAACAATGAGCGACAAGAACTTCGACGTCGTCGTCATCGGCGGCGGCCCGGCCGGCTATCCCGCGGCGTTGCGTGCCGTGCAACTGGGTCTCAAGGCCGCCTGCATCGACGATTGGAAGAACGAGGAAGGCCAGCGCCTGTTCGGCGGCACGTGCCTGAACGTCGGCTGCATCCCGTCGAAGGCCTTGCTCGAGTCGTCCGAGCTCTATCACCGCGCCCACACCGAGCTCGCGGTCCACGGCATCCTCGTCGGCGGAGTCGGCATCGACGTCGAGGCGATGCAGGCGCGCAAGCGCGGCATCGTCAAGCAGCTCACGACGGGCATCGAGGCCATGTTCAAGGCCGGCGGCGTCGTGGGTCTGAAAGGCCGCGGGAAGCTGCTCGCGGGCAACCGCGTGGAGGTCACGACCGAGGCCGGCGTCGAGGTGCTCGCGGCCCAGCACGTCGTGCTGGCATCGGGCTCGACGCCGATCGAGCTAGCCATCGCGAAATTCGACGGCCAGCGCATCGTCGACTCGACGGGCGCGCTCGCGTTCAACCACGTGCCGAAACGATTGGGTGTCATCGGCGCCGGCGTCATCGGGCTCGAGCTCGGCTCGGTCTGGCGGCGGCTCGGCTCCGACGTCGTGATCCTCGAGGCGCTCGAGACGTTCCTGCCGATGGCTGACCAGCAGCTCGCCAAGGAGGCGCTGCGCCATCTCAAGAAACAGGGTCTCGACATCCGCTTAGGAAGCAAGGTCACGGGCGCGACCGTCGAGGGTGCTGCCGTCAAGGTGCGCTACGAGACCGGCGGCGCGGCGCAGGAGCTCACCGTCGATGCGCTCGTCGTCGCCGTCGGCCGCCGCCCCGTGACGGCCGGGCTGTTCGCCGCGGACGTCAAGGTGCCGCTCGACAAGCGCGGCTTCATCGAGGTCGACGAGCACTGCCGTACGACGGTCCCGAACGTTTGGGCCGTCGGCGACGTCGTGCGCGGCCCGATGCTCGCGCACAAGGGCATGGAGGAGGGCGTCATGGTCGCCGAGCTCATCGCGGGGCACGTGGCCGAGATGAACTACCGGACGATCCCGGCCGTCATCTATACGGCGCCCGAGATCGCCTGGGTGGGCCAGACCGAGGAGGAGGTCAAAGCCTCGGGCCGCCCGTACAAGGTCGGGACCTTCGGCTTCGCGGCCAACGGCCGCGCCAAGGCCATGCAGCAGACCGCCGGCCTCGTGAAGCTCATCGCCGACCAAGAGCACGACGATGTGCTCGGCGTGCACATAGTCGGCCCCCTCGCGGGCGAGCTCATCGGCGAGGCCGTGCTCGCCATGGAGTTCTCCGCTTCGGCCGAGGACATCCAGCGGACGATTCACGCCCATCCGACGCTCAGCGAGGCCCTGCACGAGGCGTCGCTGGCCGCCGACAAACGCGCCATCCACGGCATCAACCGCTAACGCTCGCCCCAAGTCTGCCGGTATCATTGCCCCGGGTGGCTTTGGGGGCCACCGTCGGAGTCGGTTGGAGTTTGCGGCAGACGGCGGCCGACCCTGCAAGGGTTGGCGGCTCTCTATTGGTGCGACATGCCTGAAAGCCGATGGGCGACGTTCGCGCGGGAGCGCTCGTGAGCACGCGGGCCGCGCCCCTGTTGCCGGCAGCCCCTCTCGCCGCGGTCATGGGCTCCGTGCGGATCTTAGGGATCGACCCGGGGTCGCAGATCACGGGCTTCGGCGTCGTCGACGTCGCCGGCAACCGCACCACGGCCGTGGAGTGGGGCAGCATCCGCACCGGCGGCGAGCACAGCGAGCGGCTGCGCAGTATCTTCTTAGGCATTGGCGAGCTCGTGCGCGAGTACCGCCCCGCCGAGGTCGCCATCGAGAAGGTTTTCTTGAGCCGCAACGCGGATAGCGCGCTCAAGCTCGGGCAAGCGCGCGCGGCCGCGATCTGCGCCACCTTCGCGGGCGACGTTTCGATTCACGAATACAGCGCGCGCCACATCAAGAAGGCCGTCGTCGGCCGCGGCGCCGCGGAGAAGGACCAAGTGCAGCGCATGGTGCGAATGATCCTCGGCGTCGACGAAGCCATCGCGCCCGACGCGGCCGACGCGCTCGCGGCCGCGATCTGCCACGCCAACGAGCGCACGTTGCGCGGCGCGCTCGCCGCCGCGGGGAGGGCGTGAAGCGATGATCGGTTTCCTGCGCGGCACGTTGCTCCGCAAGCGGCCGCCGGCGCTGACGCTCGACGTCGGCGGCGTGGGCTACGAGCTCGAGGCGCCGATGTCGACGTTCTATCGTTTGCCCGATGCGGGGCAACCGCTGTCGCTCGTCACGCACCTCGTCGTGCGCGAGGACGCGCACGCGCTCTACGGCTTCTTCACCGAGGCCGAGCGCTCGTTGTTCCGCAGCCTGCTCAAGATCTCAGGGATAGGACCGCGCATCGCGCTCGGCGTGCTCTCGGGCATGAGCGTCGAGGGTTTCTACCAGTGCGTGCGCAACAAAGAGGTCGGCAGCCTCATAAAGATTCCCGGCATCGGCCGCAAGACGGCCGAGCGGCTGATCATGGAGATGGCGGATCGATTGCCGGGTCTCGGCGTCGACGTCGCGGTGCTGCCCGTGCGCTCGACCGCCGCAGGCGAGGCGCACGGCGCGCTGCTCGCACTCGGTTACAAGCCCGGCGAGATCGTGCGCATGCTCAAGGACCTCGACGGCGGGCGCCTCTCCACCGAAGAGCTGATTCGCGAGGCGCTCAAGCGCGTGCACCGTGACCACGTCACGGAGCGAAGCGAGGCGGAGCGATGAGCGGCGTGATCGACATCGAAAAGGGCCGCGGCGCCGTGACCCCTTTCGCGGCGAAGGAAGACGAGGCCTTCGACCGAGCCGTGCGGCCGCGGCGGCTCGTCGAGTACATCGGCCAACCGCGCGTCAAGGCGCAGCTCGAGATCTTCATCACGGCCGCGCGGCAGCGCCGCGAGGCGCTCGATCACACGCTGCTGTTCGGCCCGCCGGGTTTGGGCAAGACGACGCTCGCGCACATCATCGCCAACGAGCTCGGCGTCAACATGCATCAGACCTCGGGTCCCGTGCTCGAGCGGCCCGGCGATCTCGCGGCGCAGCTCACGCGCCTCGAAGAGAACGACGTGCTGTTCGTCGACGAGATTCATCGCTTGAGCCCCGTCGTCGAGGAAGTGCTCTATCCCGCGCTCGAGGACTATCAGCTCGACATCATGGTGGGCGAGGGTCCGGGCGCGCGTTCGATCAAGCTGCCGCTCAAGCCGTTCACGCTCGTCGGCGCCACGACGCGCGCGGGGTTGCTCACGTCGCCGCTGCGCGACCGCTTCGGCATCACGCAGCACCTCGAGTTCTACGCGAGCGCCGAGCTCACGCAGATCGCGCGGCGCACGGCCGGGATACTCGCGCTGCCGATCGACGACGCCGGTGCGCGCGAGATCGCGGCGCGCTCGCGCGGCACGCCGCGCATCGCGAACCGCCTGCTGCGCCGCGTCCGCGACTACACGCAAGTCAAAGCCGACGGCCGCGTCGACGAGGCCGTCGCGAAAGCCGCGATGGATCTGCTCGAGGTCGATCCGCACGGCTTCGATACGATGGACCGGCGGCTGTTGCTCGCGGTCATCGAGAAATTCGAGGGCGGCCCGGTCGGCATCGAGAGCCTCGCCGCGGCGCTCGGCGAGGAGCGCGGCACGCTCGAGGACGTCGTCGAGCCGTATCTCATCCAGGAGGGTTTCCTGCAGCGCACGTCGCGCGGGCGCCTCGCGACCCGCGCCGCGTATCTGCACTTCGGGATTGCGCTGCCGGCCGCGCGCGAGCGGCCCGACGTGCCGAGCCTTTTCGATTGAACGGCCTCAAGTCGCGGATGACTAAATACGTGTTGCCCGTGCGAGTCTATTTGGAGGACACCGATGCCCAGGGTGTGGTGTACAACGCGAGCTACTTCAGGTTCATGGAGCGCGCGCGCACCGAGTGCCTGCGCGACCGCGGCATCGACCACGACCGGCTACGCGAGGAGCACGGTGTGATGCTCGTGCTGGCGAGCATCGAAGCGCGCTTCAAGGCGCCCGCGCGTTTGAGCGATCTGCTCTACGTGTCGGCCGCCGTCGACGACGCGACGGGCGCGCGCCTGCGCTTCACGCAACAGGTGCGCCGCAACGAGCCCGACGGCGAAGTCGTCTGCGAAGGCGCGGCCGAAGTGGCCTGCATGGACGCCCGCGGTGGACGGCCGCGGCGTTTTCCCGCAACGCTCATGAGTGAGTTGACCGCATGAACAACGACCTGACGATCGTCGGCATGGTTCTGAACGCGAGCCCGTTCGTTCAGTTCATCCTGGTGCTGCTGTTCCTCGCCTCGGTCGCCTCGTGGGCCGTCATCATCGACAAGCAGCGCGTGGTCAAGAAGGCGATGCAAGCCGCGCAAGATTTCGAGGCGAGCTTCTGGTCGGGCGTCGAGCTGTCCTCGCTCTACCGTGAGATGGCGCGCTCGGATGCGACGCCGCAGGGCATGGCCGGAGTCTTCGAAGCGGGTTTTCGCGAGTTCGGCAAGCTCAAACAGTCGAGCTTGAGCGCGGAGCAGATCATCGAGGGCTCGCGGCGCGCGATGCGCGTGTCGCGGCTGCGCGAGATGGATCGCCTCGAGCACAACCTCGCGTTCCTCGCGACCGTGAGCAACACGAGCCCGTACGTCGGTCTGCTCGGCACCGTGTGGGGCATCATGAGCGCGTTCCAGTCGCTCGGCGGCATGCAGAGCGCAACGATCGCGGTGGTGGCGCCCTACATCTCCGAGGCGCTCGTCGCCACGGCCATGGGTCTCATCGCCGCGATTCCGGCCGGCGTGTTCTTCAATCGCTACGCGAATCAGGTCGGCCGGCTCGAGGTGCGCTACGACACCTTCATGGAAGAGCTCTCGGCGATCTTCCAGCGCAACGCGGCGCGGCGCGACCCGGCGCCGCGCGGCCCGGCGCCGCGCGGCCCGAGCGGCACGACCGGGGAATTGGCGGAGGTCGAGTCATGAACACGAACCAGACCAAGCTCAGGCTCATGTCCGAGATCAACGTCGTGCCGTACATCGACGTGATGCTCGTGCTGCTCATCATCTTCATGATCACGGCGCCGCTCTTGACGCAGGGCATCAGCGTCGATCTGCCGAACGCGCCGGCGCAACCGATTGACCTTCAGGACAACGCGCCCATCGTCTTGAGCGTCGATCGCGACGGCAACTTTTATCTGAACATTGCGGATGACGAGGAAGCGGTCATCGACGAGGCGCGGGTCGTCGAGCTCGCCTCGGCCGTGCTTCGCCGGAATGCAGAGACGCCGGTGCTCGTCAAGGCCGACGAGAACGTGCCCTACGGGCGCGTCGTCACCGGCGCCACGCTGCTCACGCAGGCCGGCGCCACGAAGATCGGCTTCCAAACGGATCCCGCGGGGACCGAGCCGCGGCCCGGAGCGCGTTGACGGGTATCGATGAGCTCGATGCAGCAACACAACACCGCTGTGGTCTGGTCCGTGGCGCTGCACGTCGCAGTCATCGCCGGGCTCGCCGTCGGCATCGAGCTCCCGGATCGGCCGCGCGTGGCCGCGGCGGCGGCGCCGATTCAAGGCGTCATCGTCGATACGGCCGCGCTCGAGCGCGACCGCGCGACGCGCGAGGCGGCCGCACGCCAGGAGCGACAAAAGCAGCAGCGCGACGAGCGGCAGCGCCGCGAGGTCGCGGAGCAGCAGAAGCTCGCCGAGCAACGCGAGCGGCAGCGTGTTGCCGACGCGGCGCGCGCGCGCGAGCAGGCGGTGCAGGACGAGCGCGAGCGCGTCGCGACCGAGAAGCGCGAGCGCGAACGGCAAGAGCAGGTGGCCCGCGAGGCCCGCGAGAAGACGGAGCGCGAAGCGGCCGAGCGGCGCCGGCGCGAGGCCGATCTCCAGGCGGCCATCGATCTCGACCGCGAGCGCGCGGAAGCCGAGGCGGCCGGGCTGCTCGATCAGTACATCGCCGATATCGAGGACGCCATCAAAGACAAATGGAACCGCCCGTTGAGCGCGCGCCCCGGCGTGGACTGCGTCGTGCAGGTGGTGCAAACCCTGACCGGCGACGTCGTGTCCGCCAGGGTTGCGACCTGCAACGGCGACGACGTCGTGCGCCGCTCGATCGAGGAAGCCGTCCTGCGCGCGTCGCCGCTGCCGAGGGCGCCGGTCGCGACGCTGTTCGAGCGCAATATCAACGTTCGTTTCAAACCCGATGAGTGAGTCGGTGTCGTCTTTCGTAGCGAAGGGAGTCGTGATGTCGATAGTCCTCGAGGCCGCCGGAATCGTCGCGCGTAGCCGGGCAGCACTGCTCGGCGCGTTGGCCGTCGCCAGCGCACTGCTTGTGCCGGCCGCGCAGGCGCAGCTCAACATCACGATCACCGAAGGCCGCGAACGCGCCGTGCCGATCGCCGTCGTGCCGTTCGGCTGGCAGGGAGCGGGCCCGCCGACGCTCGACTTCGCCGGCGTCATCGGCAACGACTTGGGCAGCAGCGGCCGGTTCGCGCCGATGGCCGCCGCGGACATGGTGTCGCGCCCCACGGAGCCTTCGCAGATCAACTTCCAGCAATGGCGCTTGCTCAGGACCAACTATCTCGTCATCGGCCGGCTGACCGCCAACGGCGCCGACAGCTTCACGGCCGGGTTCCAGCTTTTCGACGTGCTGCGCGGCGAGCAGCTCGCGGCCGACACGCGCGCGGGCGTCGTGCGCGCCGACCTGCGCGACACGGCGCACCGGTTCGCCGACCTGATCTTCCAAACCCTCACGGGCATTCCGGGCGCGTTCCGCACCCAAGTGGCGTACGTCAGCCAGGACCGGCGGCCCGACGGCAGCAGCCTGTTTCGCCTGATCGTCTCCGATGCCGACGGCGAGAACGCGCAGCGCGTCGCCGAGTCCACGCAGCCGCTCTGGTCGCCGGCGTGGTCGCCCGATGCGCGCCGGCTCGCCTACGTGAGCCTCGAGGGCGGAAACTCGGCCGTCTACGTGCAGACGCTGCGCACGGGCACGCGCGAGCGCGTCTCGGCGCGCGCCGGCGTCAACAGCTCGCCGGCGTTCTCGCCCGACGGCCGCACGCTCTCGCTCACGCTGTCGCGAGACACGGGCAACCTCGACATCAACACGCTCGACCTCACGACGCAGGTGCTGCGGCAACTGACGACCGATGCCGCGATCGACACCGAGGCCGTGTGGGCGGCCGACGGCCGCAGCATCTATTTCACTTCGGATCGCGCCGGCGGGCCGCAGATCTATCGCGTCGGCACCGAGCCCGGCAGCCGCGCGCAGCGCATCACGTTCGAGGGCGTCTACAACGCGCGGCCGCGCGTGTCGCCCGACGGCAAGCTCATCGCCGTCGTCTACGGGCAGGACAACCGTTACCGCATCGGCGTCGTCGACGTGGCGACCGGCGATCTCAACATTCTCACCAACGGCCGGCTCGACGAGTCGCCGAGCTTCGCGCCGAACGGCGCGCAGATCATCTACGCGACGCAGGAGAACGGCCGCGGCGTGCTGGCCTCGGTCACGACCGACGGCCGTGTGCACACGCGGATCGCTGCCGTCGCGGGCGACGTGCGCGAGCCCGTGTGGGGCCCGTTCCCGCGCGAATAACCCATGCCGGCGTCGTTACAGTATCCTATCGCCCAGCCACCTCCGATCCTTCGAGGACACCCATGAAAAGCTCCGTGTTGCTGTTGTTGACCGTCACCGCGTTCGGCCTCACGGCCTGCATGCGCGAGAACACCCTGCCCGACGACGCGAATGACGCCGGTGGCCCGGCCCCGAGCGCGAGCACGGCCCCGCTCGGCGGCGGCGGTAACACTGGCGCCTCGATCACGGCGGCCGAGGCGGAGCGAATCCGCCTGATGTCGCTGCTCGTCGTCTACTTCGACTACGACCAGGCCGACATTCGGCCCGAGTTCAGCGCCCAGCTCCAGGCGCACGGCCAGTTCCTCGCGCAGAACGGCAACGCCACGCTGCGCCTCGAGGGCCACGCCGACGAGCGCGGCAGTCGTGAGTACAACATCGGTCTCGGCGAGCGCCGCGCGCAAGCCGTGCGCCGCGTGGTGATGCTGCAAGGCGTGCAGGCCAGCCAGCTCACGACCGTGAGTTACGGCGAGGAGCGGCCCGCGCAGACCGGCAGTGACGAGGAAGCGTGGCGCTTGAACCGTCGCGTCGAGCTCGTCTATCGGTGATCGACGGCGACCGGCCGCGTCCTGACGCAGCCTTAGCAAGGAGGTTACGCCCGTGAAGAAACTCCGTTGGCCGCTCGCAGCCGTCGTGCTCGCGGCGGGTTGCAGCTCCCTCACGCCTAGCGAAGATCCCGTCGCGCTGCGCATGACGGACATCGAGGCGCGCCTCATCCGCCTCGAGCGAGTCGTCGAGAACCAGAGCCTCACCGAGCTCGTGGGCGAGCTCGAGCGGCTGCGCTCCGAGTCGGCCGCGTTGCGCGGCGAGATCGAGACGCTGCGTTTCGAGACGGAGAACAGCGACAGCCGCCAGCGCGAGCTGTACGTCGACCTCGACCGCCGCATCAACGGGCTCGAGTCGGCGCCGCGCTCGTTCGTGCCGCCGCCCGCTGTCGTCGCCACGGAGCCCGCCGCGGCGCCGCCCGTCGTCGCGTCGCGCCCCGCGGGCAGCGATCAGCAGAACTACGAAGCGGCGTTGGATCTCATCGAGAGCCGCCGGTACGACGAGGCGAACCGGGCCTTCACGGGTTTCCTCGCGTCGTTCCCGACGAGCCCGCTCGCCGACAACGCCCAATATTGGCTCGCCGAGACGTACTACGTGCGTAACCAGTACGCCGACGGGCTCGCGGCGTTCCGCCGTCTCATCGAGAGCTACCCGCAGTCGGACAAGGTGCCCGACGCGCTGCTCAAGATCGGCTTCTGCCAGGCCGAGCTTGGCGAGCGCGCCGCGGCGCGCACGTCGTTGCAGGAAGTCATGCGCCAGTTCCCGGGCACGACGGCGGCGCGGCTGGCTTCGCAGCGCCTCGATCGCTTGAACTAGGAGCGACCCTGTCATGACCGCGTCCGCGGCACCGGAGATCGCCGCGGCGCGGCTTCGGGTCACCGAGATCTTCTTCTCGATCCAAGGCGAGGCCTGCTTCACCGGTTGGCCCACGGTGTTCGTGCGGCTCACGGGCTGCCCGCTGCGCTGCCAGTACTGCGACACCGCGTACGCGTTCACGGGCGGCGAGTGGCGCACGTTCGACGAGATCGAGACCGAGGTGCGCCGCTACGGCACGCGCTACGTCTGCGTCACGGGCGGCGAGCCGCTCGCGCAGCCGCGCTGCGAGGCGCTGTTGAAAGATTTCTGCGATTTGGGGTTCGACGTGTCGCTCGAGACGAGCGGGGCCGTCGACATCGCCGGCGTCGATCCGCGCGTCGCGCGCGTCGTCGACGTCAAGACGCCGGGCTCGAAGGAGTCGCACCGCAATCTGCCGCACAACCTCGAGCTGCTCACGCCGCGCGACGCCGTCAAGATCGTGATCTGCGATCGCGCCGACTACGAGTGGGCGAAGGGCCTGGTCACGCGGCGCGAGTGGCCGTGCCCCGTGTTGTTCTCGCCGAGCCACGAGCAGCTGCCTGCGGGCACGCTCGCGGATTGGATTCTCGCGGACCGTTTACCCGTGCGCCTACAGGTGCAGCTGCACAAGGTGCTGTGGGGCAACGTGCAGGGAAGATGATATGAGCCGCTCCGTCGTGTTGCTCTCGGGTGGGCTCGATTCGGCGACCGCGCTGGCGATTGCCATCGCGCGCGGCGACGAGTGCCACACGCTCGCGTTCGACTACGGTCAGCGCAATCGCTCGGAGCTCGCGGCCGCGCGACGGGTGTCGGGCGCGCTCGGCGCCGCAGGGCATCGTGAGCTGCGCGTCGGGCTCGGCGACCTTGGCGGCTCGGCGCTCACGGACGCGCGCATCGCCGTGCCCGAGCACGGCGGCACGGGGATTCCGATCACCTACGTGCCGGCGCGCAACACGGTGTTCTTGAGCCTCGGGCTCGCCTATGCCGAGGTGCAGGACGCCGACAAGATCGTCATCGGCGTCAATGCCGTCGATTACGGGGGCTACCCCGACTGTCGGCCCGAGTACATCGCGGCGTTCGAAGCGCTCGCGCGCCTCGCGACGAGACGCGGCGTGGAAGGCGGCGCGCTCACGATCGACGCGCCGCTCCTGAAGCTCTCGAAAGCCGACATCATCCGTCGCGGTCTAGATCTCGGCGTGGACTACTCGACGACGGTGTCGTGCTACCAGCCCGACGAGCAAGGGCGCGCATGCGGCCGCTGCGACTCGTGCCGGCTGCGCCGCGAGGGCTTCGCGGCGGCGGGCGTGCCGGACCCGACGCGCTACGGCGGGCGCTAGCTCGCGCGCGTGCCCGCGGTCGTCCAGTGCTGCGCGATCGAGCTCGCGACGGAGCCCGTGCGTTTGCCGGTCGTTGTGATCGATGCCATGGCCGAAGCTCCTCGCCGTTATTGGCGTAGAAGCGCCGCCGCGGCAGCCACGACGGGGTTCTCAGTTGGGGCCCGACTGCCTCGGTTTGGGCTTCCGGTCTATAATCCCGGCCCACGCCGCCTAAGCCTTGGGCGGCCGCGTTCGCGCGGTGGGCCGTTAGCTCAGTTGGTAGAGCACTGGACTTTTAATCCATTGGTCGCTGGTTCGATCCCAGCACGGCCCACCACCCAAACCCAATACCGGCGCGGCTTTCAGCCCTTCTCGCGAGACCGCGCCAAGTCGCCTTGGCACAGTCCTGGCACACTCTACCACCGCTTTCGTGTATTGTCGCGGGTAGTGGCGCGGCTTTGTGCGAGGTAGTGCGTGGCAGCGATACGCGAGCGGCGCAAGGCGGACGGCACGACCGTCTACCACGTCCAGATCCGCATGACGGGCTTCCCGGCGCGCACGGCATCGTTCCGCTCGAAGGCCCTGGCCAAGAAGTGGGCGACGACCGTCGAGGCCGAGATGATCGAGGGCAAGCACTTCCGCTCGACGGAGTCGCGGCGCCGCTCCGTGGCCGACGCGATCGACCGTTACCTCAAGGACGAGGTGCCGAACAAGCGCGACCGCGTGGCGCCGAAGAGTCGACTCGCATGGTGGAAGGCCGAGCTCGGCCACGTAAAGCTGTTCGAGGTATCGCCCGCGCTGATCGTCGAGAAGCGCGACAAGCTCGCGCGGTCGACGTTCCAACGTGCCCGCCCGGGCGCCAAACGCTCCAGGGTCGCCGCTGCGGACGTGAGCCGCTACCCGCGCTCCGCGGCAACGGTGAATCGCTACCTCGCGACCCTGGCGCATGTATTCACCGTGGCGCGGCGGGAGTGGCACTGGCTCTCGCATAACCCTATGGGCGGCGTCTCGAAGCTCCCCGAGTCCCGCGGCCGCATCCGCCACCTATCCGATGACGAGCGCCGGGCACTGCTCGCCGAGACCGCGAAGGACACCACGTTACACGCATTCGTCGTGATCGCGTTGTCGACGGCGTGTCGTGCCGGCGAGCTGCAAAAGCTCACGTGGGCCGACGTCGATCTCAAGGCCGGCCGGTTGCTGTTTCGCGAGACCAAGAATGCGCAACCGCGGACGGCCACGCTACACGGCACGGCCAAGACGCTGCTCGAGGACCACGCCAAGGTGCGCGACCTGAAAGGCGGGCGCGTGTTCCGCAGCGCGAAGGGCAGGGCGTACCGCTATATCCCGGCATTCACCGCGGCCGTCGACGCCGCCGGCGTCAAAGGCTTCCGCTTCCACGACCTGCGCCACTCCGCGGCGACCTATCTCGCGGGCGCCGGCGCGACCGAGCAGCAACTCCGCGCGATCGGCGGATGGAAGTCCGGCATCGTCTCGCGCTACGTGCACCTCGCGGCCGAGGACGCGCAGGGCGCGCTCAAGAAGCTCGCGGAGAAGATCGGGCAATGAGCACGCGGTTCGGGCGGGCGCACGCGGAGAAGACGCTCGCGCATTACGGCATCAAGCCGGCGGACGAGGCGTACGAGTGGTTCGCGCGGCTGCTCACGAGGGTCTACACGTCGCGCAACGAGGCGGAGCGAGCGCTTGCTGCGACACGACTCGCAGGCGCGGCGATGAAGTCTTTACGGCTTTGGGGTGAGCGCGAGCGCCGCAGCAACGCACAGCGCAAGGTGAGCTACGAGAAAATCATCGCCGCGTTGAAGGCGGAATCGAGCCAGGCAGCAGCCGCTGCCGCGCTCGGCATCGACGAGCGGCAGATTCGCAATCGCGTGCCAGCACAAATTCGAAAAGCCATCCGAGACAAGAAGCGGAACCGCTAGCACTTCCGACGCGCACCGCCGCGTCACGCTACCGTGCCTCCACTGCCACACGGAGGCGCACATGACACCGACCATTGTTTTTTTGACCGAGACCGATCGCGCTCGCGAGCACGGGTTGCCGTGGTCGAGCGTTCACGCCGCACGTTGGGATTACCGTCACCGCGTCGAGCGTGGCACCGCTAAAGCGTTCTGCAAAATCGGCAAGCGCGTCGGCGTTTATCCCGACGTGTATCACGAGCTCGTGCGCGCGCGCGCCTAAGATGCCCGCACACGACGCCGCACCGCGCGAGGCGAACGCGCGGGCGGCTGATCGAGGGAACGTCGACGGGCGCCGACGTCAAGAGCATAGCACGCACCGCGCGTGCACGTGCCGGGCGGCCGGCCACTGCGAAACCTGCCGCGCGTGGGCCGCGATCGCTTGGCACGCTGCCGCTCTCGCTCGTGCCGTTCGGCGACTGCGGGCGGCGCCATGACCCTCGACGAGCAAGCCATCGACGTCGTCGAGCGAGCCTGGGTCGGATCCGTGCTGCTCGGCGTGCCCGCCGACGCTGTGCCGGCGACCGATCTCGCGAGCGCGAGTCACCGCGCCGTCGTCCGCGCGGCGCTCGCCGTCGCCGAGCACGGGCTTGCCGTTGACGCGCTGCTGATCTCAGCCGAGCTTGGCCGCCGCGATCTACTCAACGCAATCGGCGGAACTGCCTATCTCGCCGAGCTTGTAGAGTGTGGCACCGGCGACGCGCTCGCGGCGGCGGCCTACGCCAACAAGGTGCGCGACGCGGCGTTGGGGCGGCGGGTCACCACGTTTGCACAAGACGTGCAGGCCGTGGAGCGCGAGCGCGGACCGCGAGAAGCGCTGCGCTACTTGCAGGAAGGCGCCGCAGCACTCACGGCCGGCGGTTCGCGCGGCCCAACGCGTTACGAGGCCGATTCGCTCGACGCGCTGCTCGTCGAGCCGCAGTTGCTCGTGTGGCGCATCGAGCGATGGCTCGAAGATGGCGTGCTCGGGCTGATCGTCGGCGCCGAGGGCTCGCTCAAGTCGTTCGTCGCTATCGACTGGGCGTTGTCGATCGCCACGGGCCGCGACTGGCACGGCTACCGCGTCACGCCTGGGCGCGTGTTGTACGTCGCCGGCGAGGGCCGCGCCGGGGTCATTCGCCGGATGCGCGGCTGGCTCGCCCGGCATCAAGTCGAGGCGCCCGAGCACGTGCTGCTCGGCAGGGGCCCGATCCAGCTACTCGACACGCTCGACGCGACGCGCGTGAGCGAGCTCGGCAAGTTCGCGCTCATCGTGATCGACACGCTCGCCCGTAACTTCGGCGCCGGCAGCGAAAACGACCAGGCCGACATGAGCGTCGCGATCGCCAATGCCGATCGAATCCGCAGTGCGACAGGCGCGGCCGTGCTTCTCGTGCACCACACGCCGCTCGAGGGCCGCGACGATGGCAAGCTCCGGCCGCGGGGCAGCACCGCGCTGCCGGGCGCCGCGGACGCGATGTTCTCGTGCGCCTTCGACCGCGACTCGAAGGTGCTGACGCTCGCGTCCTTCAAGCAGAAAGACGCTGCGAGCCCGGATCCTCTGTTCCTGGGCTACGACGTCGTCGACTTGGGCGACCTCGACAACTTCGGCAATGCGGTCACGACACTCGTGCTGCGCGGCACCGAGGCGCGCCCCGTACCGAAGAAGACGCTCGCCAAGAACCAGCGCGCGCTCATCAAGTCGATACGCCACCGAGCCAACGGCAGCTCAACGCTGCTCGTCATGCTGCGCGACGAGACCACCGGGCTCGCCCTATCGCGACAGAGTCGCCTGCGGCTCGAGGATTGGTTTCGCGAGCAACCGTGGGCCCGGGCCGAGATCGGCGGCGGGTACGTCGTCGACCTCGAGGGGATGCCGGATGATGTGTAACAGCCGACCGTCACGCACGTCGGTAGCGTCACGCCGTCACGGTTCTAAAGAACCGTGTGACGGTCGTGACGCCCTAACCGTGACGCACCGTGACGAACGTGACGGCAAACGTGACGCGACCGTGACGCTGACCGTGACGCTCTACCGCTGCGTCGCCCCGCTCGCCGCGTTGGCCGAGCCCGCCATGCTGCTCGTGGCGCTGGGCGTGTTGTTGGTGTGGGCGTGAGCACGGAACGAGACGAGCCCGCGAGCGATGGGCGCCAGCAAGCCACCGTCTGTCGCACGGCCGCAGCCGGGTATTGAGCAGCTCTCGCAGGGACGGCCGTGCTCGTCGATGACGCCGCAGCGGTGTGCACCGGGGGCGAGGAATGAGGCCGGCTTGGGTAGGCTCGCCGCCAAGGACCCGGGCGCTTTTCGAGCGTCCCTGGGTCCTTCCACGGTCCTGCACCGGCCGCGGCGCCTGGCGTGGCAAAAAGCGACGTTCTGGCCGCGGCGAAATTTCCTATACGTTTGGACGTTTCGGCCAGAGCCCAACAGCGGCGCGGCCCCCGTGGCGCCTGCCTTGCAGCCCGATTGCCGTCCGATGAAAACGTAACGACGTGGAACGTTTTTGCGAGAAATCTGAAGTGCCCATGAGCGCCATCGCGCTGATCGCGAAAGCCCGCGAGCACGTCGCGACCCGCACGCCGATCCCGAGCACCTTGCTCGCCGCGATCGCCGACGAGCTCGAGCGGCGGATCAATCGCGATGACCACCTCCGCGCCGCTTGGTCCGTCACGGCCGTCGACGAGACGCCGATGCGCCGTGCTGAAGCGCTGGCCGCCGCGGTCGAACGCTTCGGCAACGTGTCATGGCCGCGCACGTGCAAGCTCGACGCGCCGCCGGCAGCGTGGGGCGAGCAGTCGCGCTCGTTGTGGTTCGCATTCCGGCTCGGCGCCGGCGACGTTCCACGCGGTTGGCGGCAGCTCCACCGCTTGTGTCGTGGCGCTGACACCGAAATTTCGCTCTCGGCGTGAATCGCGCGACGATCCGCCCCGTTCGATCCTCCTGGCGTCCCGGTTTCGCGGCGGCTCCCGGGATTGCGCAAAGCCGCCGCACTTCTTCGAGGTGAACATGCGAATCGATGAACAGACCATCAAAGCCGACGCGAAGCGCTGTTGGGACGCGCTGTCGGCCTCGGCCCTGCGTGAAGAGTTCGGCGACTACGCTCGGTACGAGAGCTGGCGCCTCGCCGCGGCGCGGGGCTCGGTACGCGTGATGGGCGCACGCGTACGTGAGGACGGCGAAATCGAACTTCGAGCGCCGGTGATCTCGTGATCGAGTGGCTCAAATCGCTTGCCGGTTGGCGTAGCGGCATCGCAGCGACGAGGCACGAGCTCGAGCAGAAAAAGCAGCGCCGAGAGTTCTTGCAAACGGCGCCGCTCGCGTGCGCCGAGGCGCTCGCCGTCGAGCTCGAATACATCGACGCGTGCGCGACGATGTTCCGTGAAAACGTCGTGGAGCACGCGAAGACCTGCTTCAGCTCGGACCCGTGGGAACGAGCCAAGGATCCGCGCGGCGCCGGCCAGAATCAGTTTTCGATCGTGTCGCATCGCCACGGCCGAACGACGGAAGCAGACCCGCGGCTGATCGTCGGCGCGTTGGCGGTGCCGCTGCGCGAGGCGCTCAAGTCCGCGTTCGCCGCGCAGACTTGTTGGCCCGGCGACTGCGGTCCGTCGCTCGACGAACGCCGCGCCGAAATTGCGACGCTCGACGCGGAGATCGCCGCGCTCGCGGCCGACCTCGACAAGGCGAAGACCGTCGCGGCGCAAGAGGGAGTTCGACTGTGAAGAAGCTCGACCCGACGAAAGCCGTAGTCCTGTACGCGCGCCTCACGCGTCAACCGCGCGACCAGCTCGCCGAGATCGACTTGCGCAAGCTCGCGGAAGCCGAGCTCGTGCTGCGCGATATGGACGGCCTCGAGCTCGTGCGGATTGTTCGCGCCAACACGTTGCTCCTATGACCGCCGAGGTTCGCATCTACGAGACAATAGGGGCCGACTGGTTCGGCGCTGGCATCACCGCGAAGACGATCAGCGCGCGGCTCGATCAGATCCCGGCGAGCGAGCACGTCGTCGTCCGGATCAACTCGCTCGGTGGCGACGCGTTCGAAGGCTTGGCTATCTTCAACTTGCTACGCGAGCGCGGCGTCGATGTTGTGATCGATGCCGTAGCGGCGTCAGCCGCAAGCGTGATCGCAGCCGCCGGCCGTAAGGTCAGCATCGCCGAGAACGGCCTCGTGATGGTCCACAACCCGTGGGGCCTAGCGATGGGCGAAGCGGGCGACATGCGCAAGATGGCCGAGTCGCTCGACAAGATCACGGGCTCGATCGTCACGAGCTACGCGGCGCGCTCGACCTTGTCCCGTGACGAGCTCGCCACGCTCATGGCTGCGGAGACGTGGTTCGACGCGAACGAGGCAATCGATACGGGCCTCGTCGACGAGATCGACCGCAGTGCAGCCGCGCCAATCGAGAACTTCGCGCGCGCCTGGATCCGCAACGGGCCGTGCGCGGCGAACTCAGCGCGAGCGGCGTTGGCTCGTCTCCATCGCAACCCGGTTCCCGCGAACAGCGCGCGCCCGACGCCGGCGGCTTCTCTCACGCCCGAGGACGAGTGGGAGAGCGACGTGTGGCTGCGCCGTGAGTTTGGCAATGACAAAGAGCGCTGGCTCGCCTACGCGAACCGGCGCACGGCGCGACGAGCGCTGTGAAACAACTCGACGCGTTCGAGCAACGCCTTCACGTGCTCGTCGAGTCGTTGAACGCGCGCGTCGCCGCACGCCGCGGCGAGCCGTTGTCCGCAGACGAGATCGGCCTTCTCGGCGATCGCATCGTCGAGCACATGCGGAAGATCGAGCACGAGTGGGGCCCGCGGCTACAAGCAGCACGCGAGGACGAAGTCCCGCGGATCATCGCCGAGTGGTGGGAGGCGATCATCGCGCCGATCGCGCGTGCGGCGCTTAACTCATGATGCTCGACCTCGCGCCAAGAATGCTCGATGAGATAGCGGACTGTGAAAAGCTCCTGCAACGGTTATCCGATCCTGCGAAAAAGCGGTTGATCGAGGAGTGCCGGTGGGGGCTGACGTTGATGTTCAGTGCTTGCATGACGTCCGATGAACGCCTTGCCAGCCGAATCACGGACACGGCCGAACAGATCATCAGGCGGGCGATCGGCGAGGCCCGAGCAATGCCGGGCGTGGCGGCCGCGCTCGCCGACCGCATGGCCGCGAGGCTCGAATCGTGAAGCGCCGGCCGGTCACGCAGACCGCGTTCAACAACCCGCCGCGGCCACGCACGGCCGGGCCCGAGCGCACGACAATGATTTCGCGCGGAAATGAGTGACCCGCGCGCCGCCCTAATTCTCGCCGCGCAGGACGAAACCGGCCGGGCGTTCACGTCCGCAAACGCGAACCTGCGAACACTCGAGAGCAACGCCGAGCGGGCGTCGAAGCGGCTGGGCGGCGGGTTCGGTAACGTCGGCCGCTCCATCTCACAAGCGAGAACTGCTCTCGCGGCCTTCGGGGTCGCACTGAGCGCTCGCGCGTTTGTGAACTGGATTGGCACCAGCGTGTTGGCAAATGACGCGACGATCGAGCAGACCGAGGGGCTGCAACGAGCGCGAGAGGCCGTGACCAGCTTAAGCCAGGCCTGGGGTGACCTGGGGCGGGCGGTCGGCACGCAAGCGGCGCCAGCGTACGCGGGGCTCGCTCGCAGCCTCAGCGACATGGCCACGATCGTCGCCGGCACGAATTTGCAAAAAGCACAGAAGGGCATTCGCGACCTCGACGAGAGGATCGCCCTTCATCAAACGTATCTCCGAGCAACGAAGCAGGACGAAGACGCGCTCATGGGCGTGTGGCGCGAGCAGCGCGCGGAGCTCGATCTGCTGCGCCAGAAGTACACGGAAATCGAAAACGCGAAGCCATCGAGCAGGCCCGAGTTCTTTGGCGGCGGGCCGCCTGATGCTTCTCAACTGGAGTTCGACGCGAAGATTCGGGAGCAACAGCAGCGCATGGCGGAGCGCATGGCGGAGGCTTCTGCGCGTGCGAGAGAGCAAGAACAGAAGGCGCGTCAGAGTGAAGCAGAGCGAGCCGCCCAGGCCGAGTTGGAATTGGTCACGGCGGTCTATGCGGAGCGCGACCGGCTCGCGCAAGTCGAGACCGAGGAAACCGAGCGCCGCCGCGAACTGCTCGCGACGCAAGTCGAGGACGTCCGGCACTTCACGCTGACCGAGCTCGAGGTCGAAGTCGAGGCGCACGCGCGCCGTCAGGAGATTCTCCGCGAGGCGCATGAGGCGCAGCTCATCGAGAAGGGGCGCTATTACCAGCTGTCCGAAGAATTGGCCGCCCGGAGCGCGCAGAACATCGCGGACATCGAGAAGCGTGCGCACCAGGAAGAGCGCCAGCGGCGCGCGCAAATCTTCGCCAACGCTGCCGCGATGTTCTCCGGCCTCGCCGCGATCTCGGCCGCGGGCGGCGAGGAATCGAAGCGGCAATTCGAGCAGAACAAGAAAATCCAGACGGCCAACGCGATCGTGCAGACGTTGTCCGCCGTGACGGCCGCGCTCGCGAACCCGCCCGGGCCGCCGTGGAGCATTCCGCAAGCCGTGGCCGCCGGACTGTTCGGGTTCGCGCAGGTGCGGCAGATACAGTCAACCACGTGGGGCGGTGGGGGCGGAGCGATGGGCGTTGCCGGTGGCGCTCGCGGCGGCGCATCGGCTGGGGCTGTTGCTGCTCCAGCCTCGGACATGCCCCTGCAGCGCTCGGAGGCGCGCGCTCAAACGGTTGTTCAATTCCACGTGCACGGCAACGTAATCGGCGCGGGCGGAAAGGCGGAGCTCGGCGAGTACTTCACGCGGCTCGTGCGAGAGCACGTCGATCGGACGGATGACGTCATCATCGCGACGCGCTCGCGCAACGGGCAAAACCTGTCGGCGCCGTAGCGATGGGCGACGTCGTCAACGTCGACTTCGCCCTCGATAGCGTGATCGGTTCCGCGTCCGACGCGCTCACGGCGCATATCAAACTCGCGGCTACGGCACGCGGTTACGACGCGTCACACGCACCGATCGTTGCGAGCGTCGTCCTCGACGCCGTCGAGAGCATGCAGGCTTACACGTTCACGATGCCCGTGTTAAACACGCCGACCCAAGCCGCGCTCGAGGACTTCGCCAACGCGATCGCGCGGCAAGTGCTCGAGCATTGCCTCATCGAGTTCGGCAGGGCCGCGGTCGATCTCGCGTACCCCGTGCAAAACGGCCGCGTGTAAACGCGCTGGCGCCCCGATCTCGACGAGGCCTTGACCGCGGCATGGCAAAAAAAAAGGCCCGCACACTGGCGGGCCGAAGTATCGAGCGGCTTGGTGCCGGGCTACGTCGTCGGAAAATTCACGCTATCGAGCGCCTCCGTTAGCGCCAAGAGCTTCGCCGCAGCGGCTTTCAGCACGGCCTCGATTTCGCGCGTCTCGTCGTCGTCACTGAGCCTGCGAGCGGCGCCGACGAGGGCACGGATGTTGTAAGCCGCCATTTGCGCGTCGGCGCGGGCTCGCTCTAGGGGCGTCTCGTCGTCAAAGTTGGGCCAAACTTCGTCATCGTCGTCGTCATCATCGGCGTTGGCGGCGAGCGCCGCGCGACGCACGCTCGCGGCCGGCTTGATCGGCGTTTCCGCCTCACGCTGGTCGAGCCAGCGCTCGATTCTCGCGGGGTGCCCGTCGAGCGCGGAAATTGCGACCATGCCGTCCTTGCTGACCGTGAACATGGGACGCTTGCCTCGCTCGCGCTCTATCTCCAGCACGTAGCCGAGCGCCTCGACGCGGCGCTTGAGCTCGGCGGTGGTCGGTCGTAACGGTGCGCGAGAACGGGTAGATTTTGACTTAGCCATGGCGAACACCTCCGGGTGTTGGTTGTGGTGGCCGCGCCGGCCGGTGATTCGGTCGGCGTCGGCCGCTTGCCGCGAGTCAGGCCGAAGGCTTGGCACACTCCTGGCACACTCGGTGCCCAAAAGTGCCGCTCCGCCACACCACGTCACACCCTCATATATGAGTGTTGGCGCGGGTCACGTTGCGCGTATTGGTGTACGGCGCGGGCTTTTAATCCATTGGTCGCTGGTTCGATCCCAGCACGGCCCACCAATTCACTCAGCAACTTACGCTCGTCACCTTCGCTGATTTCGTCGCTTCCTCGACCCTTGATTTGAGCCCGGGCGTGTTGCACGCTCGGCGGGCGGTTATCCGGTTTTTTCGATGGCTATGTGATGGCACCTGGTGCCGATCAACGTTTTGCGAAGGGGCATGAAATGATCAAGCGAACTTTTGGATGTGTCGTCATGTTCGGGTGTCTGTTGGCCAGTGCGGCGGTCCAGGCGCATCACTCCACCGCCGGCGTCTACGACCCGGGGAAAGAGGTGACAGTCACGGGCGCGCTGGCCAAGATTCAGTTCGTGAATCCGCACGGATCGCTAACGGTTACGGTGAAGAACGAAGACGGCACGACGACCGACTGGACGTTCACGACCGGTTCGGCTACGGCGCTCGCCTCACAGGGGATCACCAAGGTCGGCCCGAAAGCGCTCAAGATCGGCGAAGAGGTGACCGTGTTGGGCACCCCGGCACGGAACGGGAGCCCATTGGGAGGCTTCAAGTCGCTGACGCGGGCGGATGGCACGGTCCTCGGCAACGTCGGCGGCAATTGAGTGAACCGGGGGGAGATCACCATGGCTTCTCAAACAAGAATGATGTGCTCGAGTGTCGCCGTCGTTGCGACACTCATGATCGGCGTGCCGTCCGTGTCTAGCGCTCAAGACGAAGACTCGGAATTCGGCCCCCAAATCACCACAGCGCCGCCCACCAGCGCAGGACGTCGCGGCGCAGGCGAAGGCGATGCGTACACGCCTGCCCCCGGCGCCAAGGACCTGAAGTCAGTGCTGTTCAACTGGGCCTGGCACATGGGCATGCTGCGGAGCACTGAGGAATACGATCTGCTCATGTCGCTCATGTATCAGGGCACGGGCACCGTCCAAGTGGGCGGCCAGCCCTGCGACGTGACGATGTACCGCTCCGACATCAGTTACCAGACGTCGGGCGAGCGCGTCCGCATCACCGGCACTCGGCCGAACGGGCAGAGCTGCAACACGATCGAAGTGCTCAGTGGGGCGTACACCTGGAACGAAGACATCATGGGCGCCGAGCTCGTCGCAGGCCAAGGCAAAGCCACGCCGACGCCGGCCGCCGTCGAGGAGCGGATGATTCGCCTGTGGGCCAACCCGCAGGGCGCGTGGAAGGCAGCCATGTTCGGCACGGAGGTCAC
The DNA here is from genome assembly GCA_964503125.1 of uncultured Gammaproteobacteria bacterium. Classification (GTDB taxonomy): domain Bacteria; phylum Pseudomonadota; class Gammaproteobacteria; order Steroidobacterales; family Rariloculaceae; genus FEN-1219. The sequence goes on along the minus strand of CAZCZE010000067.1, from coordinate 78,881 downwards.
GAACACACCGCAAATGGCAGCGAGACCGCAACGCGTGCCCGCCGATGTGATGACGGCAGGCAAAACGGCGGTTACGTGGGCAGGCAACAAGCCCGTGGTGACGTTCCCAATCCCGGGCGTCCCCACCGCAACGGCCACCGCCACGCTCGACGCGAAGTTCATGGCCGAGAGCGTCGTCGTGAAGAACGGTGCGGACACGTACGAGTTCACGTACGGCAACTATAAAGACTGGAATAACCCCCTCCACCCTGCCGAAGCGTTCTACACCGGCAAGATCACGGAGAAGAAGAACGGCACCGTCGTCCGCGACATCACGACGACGATGACGGAAACGGGCCAGCTGTATGTCGTGATGCCCGTGCCGGCGAGCGTGAAGGCCGCGATCAAGCCGACGCATCAGCCTGCGAACTGGACGCTGACGCCGCGCCAACCGCCCGCGCCGGTCGCAGCCGCTCCCACGCCGCGCCGCGCCGATGGAAAGCCGGACCTTTCCGGCAACTGGAATCGCGCGCTCAATCCAGTCTCGGGCAGTGGCAGCCGCCGCTGTGGCCCAACGCAGGTGAAGGGCGGCGGCATCAACCCCGAGTACGGCTGCACGGGCGGCGGAGACAACTTCTGGATCGAGTACGCGTGGATCTCGCCGACGCGATTCGGAGTCCTCGGCCGCCCGAACTATAAACCCGAGCTCTGGGACCACATCCAGGACCTCGATATGTGGACGAACAAGTACGATCCTGTCATGACGTGCAAGCCGCTGGGACTCCCGCGGCACGGCACGCCCACGCGGATCATCCAAAACGATATCGACGTCGTCTTCTTCTATCCAATCAATGCCGACTACGGTGGCGGCAACAACGAATACCGCAACATCCCCACGGACGGTCGCGCGCGGAGCGCGCTGGCGGAGAGCCTCGCAACGTTCTATGGGCAGAGCATAGGCACCTGGGAAGGGGATACGCTCGTCATCGACTCCATAAATTTCGACGATTCGACGTGGTTGGGACGTGGGGGCCTCATCCACTCCGGCAGCATGCATATCGTCGAGAAACTCACACGTGTCGGAAATGAGCTCCGCTACGACATGACGATCGAAGATCCAGAGATGTTTATCGAGCCCTGGGTGATGCCGACCCGCGTCCTGACCCTGAACGCGAGGGCTGACGGCGGAGTCATGGCAGAGCGCTCGCCTTGCGAAGTGTACGAAGAGGACAACGTCACGAGTCAGGTTCGACACTGAGAACCGAGCAAGAGCTGCGGTGACGCCGCGATCGACAGCGCTCAGTCCGCCTTGATCGCAGTCGCCGGGTCGATCGCGAGCGCCCTCCGGACCGGCAGCAGGCACGCCGCGAAACCTGAGCCGAGCAGAATGATCGAGACGATCACGAGCGATCGGGGTCCCTCGCTCGCGAGCTCGCCCCACAGGACAGGCACCGCGATCAGACTTCCGAGAGCGACACCCGCCAGGAGCTGGATGGCCACGCGCCGAAAGACGAACCTCACGATCTGCTCGGGGCGCGCTCCGATCGCGCGCCGGATCGCGATCTCGCGAGTCCGCTGAGAGACGGCGAAAGACATCAGCGCGGAGACGCCCGCGACTGAGAGCAGCAAGACGATTCCCGCGACACTCAGGAAGATCCACGCGAAGAGGCGCTGACCCTGCTTCACGGCGCCCCACGCCTCAGCCGCGGTGCCGACCTGCGAGACACGGAGCGAAGGGTCCACGGCGGCGACGATGGTGTGGAGGCGACCGCCCAGCGGACCCGCCTCGGGTCGCAGCCGTAAGAAGAGCTGCGTCGCGGGCGCTTGCGGCATGCCGACGAGACCAACGTCGCGCGGCGTGACGGGTGCGAGGCCGAGAGGCGCGTAGATGACTGGATGTGCTCCGGGGCCGAACGTGTCGATGCCGGGATTGCGCACGACGCCTACGATGTCGACGGAGCTGCCGGGAGCGACGACTTCGACGATCGCTGACTCTCCGTCCCGCTCCGGGAACCGGAGTTGGCTCCCCAGGGCGTTTCGCCCGCCGAGCACGCCTTCGACGAACGCCTCGTTCACGACGACGGACCGAGCTCCCGGGGCGAAGTCCGCCGACGAGAGCGACTGGCCGGCGAGGGGCGTGGCTTCCATCAGGTCGAGGTACGACCGATCGACGAGCAGGATGCGGGCGAGGGCGACGACAGGAGGACCCGACCCATCCCCCGAGAATTCGACGGGCACCATGACGTGGTTCATCGCCGATAGCCCGCTCGCGAGCCCCGCACTCTGCACGGCCGGGTCGGCGGCCAAGCTTTCCCTCACCTCATCGAATAATCGGCCCGAGCTCTCGAAAAACTCCGCTCGTTCCCGCTGCGTGAGCGAAGGGATCAATGCGTCGCGCCCGAGCTGAGCGGTGACGTATTCGTCCGCTGGAAAACCCGTACCTTGCGGGTCTGCAAGGTTCGCCACGTTCATGGCGCCGATGGTTCCGGCGGACATCGCGAGGGGCAGAAGCGCCACCGCGAGCGCGACCTGGAGGACGATCATGATCGTCCAGATGCCGCCGAAGCTGACGTTTCGGGCGGCGCTCGAGTGCTGGCTAAGTCGGTCGTGCACGGTGCTTCCCGTGGCCTTGAACGCGGGCACGGCGCCGATCATGAGTGCCGCGACCGCTGCGAGGACGAGCGCGTACACGACGGTCGCGGGGGAGAGGGCATCGTTCCACCAAAAGGGCGGTCGCGACTGCTGGATGACGAAAAAGATGCGACCCGCATGGCCGAGGGCGAATCTCGCGAGCAGCAACCCCAGAAGAGTCGCGGCACCGACCAACACGAACGTCTCGGCCAAGAGCTGGAGCGCGATGCGTCGACGCGTCGCGCCGAGCGCCATTCGCACGGCGATCTCGCCCTCGCGCATCACCGTGCGCGCGAACACGAGCGTTCCCACATTCGCAGAGATAACGATCAACAGGAGGATGAACACGAGCTGCACGACAGAGAGGATCAGCGCCAGTCGGCCTTCAGTCGCGCGGCGAGCGAACTCGACGACCGTGGGGGTCAGTCGCTCGTAGACCTCGGGGAAATCGGCGGCGGCGCGGCGGCCCAAGAGCGCGAGCTCGGTGCGGGCCGACTCCAGAGTCGCACCCGGCGCCAAGCGCGCGAACACATTCGCGGGCGGCGCGGATCCGGGAAGTAGACCGGCTGCGTCGACGAGGAGGGGCGCCCACGCGTTCTGGCTCTGCGGGAAGCCGTAGGCCTCGGGCATGATCCCGACGACCGTCGTCGGGGTGCCTGCAAGCTGGATCGTCCGCCCGATCGGGTCCGGATCGCCGCCCAGCAGCGCTTGCCACACGTCGTGTCCGAGCACCACGACGGGTGGTGCTCCCGGCTGCTCGTCGGCCTCGATGAGGTAACGGCCCATGAGCGGCGGGACTCGCGTCAGCTCGAACGCGGACGCGCTGATGCGGGCGAGGCTGACCGTGCCCGACTCGCCGCGGTCGTTCACGAGTCCTTGGTCGAGGGTCGTGTAGGCGCCCAAGTGCTCGAGCGATGAGGCAGATCTCCGCCAGACCTCCAGGTCGTAGAGAGACGCCGCGGACCGCGCCGATTCGGAGTCGGTGTGGTAGAGCCGGACGATACGGTCGCCGTCGTCGAGAGGCAGCTTCGGGGCGAATTGGTCCCGAATGAACTCGGAACCACCCACGCCGATCGCGGTTGCGATGGTGATGGCCAGGCCGCCGACAAGAGTCAGGCCCCAGGACTTGCGTAGCATGCGAAAGCCGAGCTTCACGTCGAGGGCAAAGGTGCTCAGCCCCGGGATGCTGCGCTGCGCGTGCATCGAGTCGAGCGCGTCATCGGCGCGACCGAATTGCACCCGCGCGAGCCGCGCCGCCTCCTGCGGCGAGTACCCCCGCCGCCGCAGGGCCTCCTCGGCCATCTCGAGATGGCTGTCGAGCTCGCGCCTCAAGTCGTCGTCGGCGGCGCGTCGGGTTAACGTGTTCCAGAGTCGCAGAGTCCATTCGCGAAGCACCGGCCACACCGCGCGCGCTCTCATGACTGCGGCGCGAACAGCTGATCGATGATCGAGACCATGCGGTCCCAGCCGCGTTTTTCGGTGGTAAGGCCGCGCCGCCCGGCCGACGTAATCCGGTAGTAGCGCGCCTTGCGATTATTGCTCGTCACGCCCCATTCGCCCTTCAGGAAGCCGCGCTGCTCGAGCCTCATCAGCGAGGGATAGAGAGTTCCCATGTTGAGATGCAGCGTGCCGCCCGAAACCTGCTCGATGCGCTCCGCAATCGCGTACCCGTGCAGAGCGCCGAGCGACGCGAGCGTCTGAAGAACCATGAGATCGAGCGTGCCTTGAAGGACGCCCGCCTTGCTCTGAGCTCTATTAGTCATGCCAATAGAGTTGACGTTCTCTGTTTGTATGTCAAATAGTGCCTGCTCTAGCTACTGCAGCTCGAGCTCACATGCCGCTTTCAACATCTTGAAAACGGGATCCCGAACAGTCGCGAGATAGCTGCGCGGGTCGCGCGCCCAGTGCGCTCGCACCACATCGACGTGGTCATCCGGCAGGGATTCCGCCCTCGGAATGGACGCATCGTAAGGTAGTTCCAGCGTGATCATCGCCGGCCGAGAGCCGTCGGGATAAATCAATCCGTATCCGGCCCACCGTCCGAGCGACCCGGGGCATTCCGCGTCGGTCTGCTGCAAGCGCCACTGGCTCCACTCTACTTCGGAAACGCGCAATCGATACGGCATCCGTTCGGCCTCCGACATCGCGTTCCACATCGCGTCAGCCAGCGGCGTCGATTGTGCACCGTCGGCGTCGATTTCTCCGAGCGCCCAATGCAGCGCGATGATCTTGGCCGGGCGCCATTTCAGGATGAATTGCTGCAATGCGCGTGTCTCGGGCTCGCTCCACGGCGCGTCGCCCGCGGGTTCCACTGAATCGGCCCGCCAGTCGAAGCCCGCGTTCCGGTTGATGTCCACACCGCGGGCGTTGTATCGGCTCGCACGTGCAAAACCGTCCGGATTCGCGAGGGGCAACAGCGCCACGGGATTGCTTCGCGGAGGCGCAAATTCGCGCACGAGCGGGATCGCCGCCGATTCATCCCCGTGAATGCCGCCGATGATCAACGTGCCGTTCGGTCCGGCAGGGTCGGACCATAGCTCGATAGGCCGGCCTTCGACCGAGTATCCTATGGTGTGCAACTGGCGGGGATTCACGGTCGGAGCTTCACGAACGAGCCAGTTTCAGACAAACCAGATTCGTGGAAATCAAAACCGCCGTCCACCAATTGCATCCTCGCGGCGCATTTCGCATCGCCCGCAAACGCACCGTTCCTTTCGACAATGTCATTCTCCGCGTGGAGCACGATGGCGTCACGGGATGGGGAGAAGCTTCGCCAAACCCATACTACGGCGGCTCCGCGCCTCAAGTCGTCCGGAACCTCGAATCGCTCAGCGGATGGCTGCGCACGCTCGCGATTCGCTCGGTGGATGATATCGCCAAGGCATGGAAGGAATCGTGGACCCAGTTGCATCCCGACCGCGCCGCGCAGTGCGCGCTGGATCTCGCCCTGTGGGATTGGCTTGCGCGCCAGAAAGGCGTCACCGTCACCGAGCTCGCGCACGGACACGTGCCCCAGCCCGTCGCGAGCTTTGCCACCATCGGGCTTTCGACGAAGGAAGAGCTCGACGAAAAAATCGTGGAGCTCGAAGGCTTCCCGCGCGTGAAGATCAAGTCCGATGGAAATGGGGACCTCGAGCCCGCGCGCCGGGTGAAAGAGGAATTGCGCGCTGCCATCGCCGTCGACGCCAATGGCGCGTGGAGCACGAGGGCGCTGCCCGCGCTTTCCCTGGGCTTCTCGAGCTTGGGAGCGGAATTCATCGAGCAACCATTCCCGGATACGCATGACCGCGACTTGATCCGCGGTTCGTATCCGATCCCGATCATCGCCGATGAAAGCTGCGTGCTCGAGGAGGATGTCCATCGGCTTTCCCGCAACTTCGACGGGATCAACGTGAAGCTGGTCAAGTGCGGGGGCCTCACGCCCGCGCTGCGCATGGTCCAGCGAGCGAGCGAGCTCGGCATGCGCACCATGGTGGGATGCATGCTCGAGACTAGCATCCTCATTGCCGCAGGTTGTGTCGCCGCGCAGCACGCGGACTACGCCGACCTCGACGGGGCCTGGCTCATTGCCGACGATCCGTGCACTGGCTGGCGGTTCGAGCGTGGAATCCTTCACCCTCCACAAGCACTTGGTCTCGGGGCTGAACCGCGCGATGAGTTGCCGAGCCCACGTGCCTGACGAGCAATTCCAACGTCTACTTCATGACCTCCGCGTCTCGGTCACCGAGCTGCACGCGTGGCAGAGAGGCAGAGGGAACTTCCCGAGGACACCTATGGGAAATGTCCAAGCGCGCTCGCGATGCGGAGAAGCGACCGACGACAAGGATAGCGGCTGCTACCAGACTGCTACCTAAACTGCTGAGCGAGCGTCAGCGGGCATGACTTGTCCACTAGGCGAGAGCCCTTAACGCTTCGATCCGCTCGTATCAGGTCTTGCTGGCTCGTCAAGCCCTGCTACTTCTAATCCATTGGTCGCTGGTTCGATCCCAGCACGGCCCACCAACTTCAACAACGACTTGAGCGGTTCCAGAACGCCCGTCTGGACGCTTGCTCTACTGCAGCGGTCTGGAGGGGATGCGCGTTGAGTTTATCTCGTCAATTGGACCCACTAGTAGTATGTTTGTCACCTGAAGGGGAGGTGAGTAATGAGTACAATTCTAATTGTCGTGCTGGTGCTGCTGCTGATCGGTGGTGGCGGCGGCTACTATGGCCACAGGCGGTATGGCGGGGCGGGGCTCGGCGGAGCGCTTGGCCTCGTGCTGATCATCCTTCTCGTGCTCTGGCTCTTTGGTGGACTCGGGGGCGGGCGCCTCTGATCCCGATAGGGGACCGAACCTGGCGTCGGCAAGCACCTCGCGAAGCGACGCATCGCCCCAAACGACGTTCGTTACCCGGCGCGACGGCACGCGCGGCGCCAGAGGATTGCCGGCGCATTGATGGACATCCCGAGATGAGCAAGCACGAACAGCTTGTCTGCCGGCGAGCAGATCCACAGTCCTACGCGCACTAACTCTTAAATTCGCTCGTATCCTTCCTTTCGGTTGAGCTCAACTGAAGTTCAGCCCGCGCAGCACGAGGAGATCGGGTCTACTACCATGGCGCCGATGAAGGCGTTCGTCCTCTCGCGCTACGGCCATGCCGCCCTCGGTGACGTCCCTCTGCGCGAGCCGGGGCCGCGGGACGTCGTCATCCGCGTGCACGCGGTGGGGCTCAACCCCGTCGACTACAAGACGCGCGACGGCGTGCTCCGGCTCATCCGCAACTACCCGCTGCCGATCGCGATGGGCAACGAGCTGGCGGGCGTCGTCGAGCGCGTCGGCGCGCAGGTCACGCGCTTCAAGTCGGGCGAGCGCGTGTTCGCGCGCGTCGACAAGACCTGGATGGGCGCGCTGGCCGAGCTGTGTCCGGTGGACGAGTCGCTTGTCGCGTACGCGCCCACGTCGATCGACCTCGTGACGGCGGCGGCCGTGCCGCTCGCGGGCCTCACCGCGCTGCAGGTGCTGCGCGACGAGATCAAAGTAGCGCCCGGCATGCGGTTGCTCGTGACCGGCGGCGCCGGCGGCGTGGGCACGTTCGCGGTGCAGCTCGCGCGGCACCTTGGGGCGCAGGTGACTACGACCGCATCGCCGCGAGGCCGGGCGCTCGTCGAGAAGCTCGGTGCGTACGAGGTCATCGACTACACCGCGCAGCCGCTCGAGGCCGTGGCCGCCGCGCACGGGCGCGTGTTCGACGCGGCGTTCGACACTGTGGGTGGCTCGTCGACCACCGGCGCCATGGTGCTAGTGAAGGCGGGCGGCCCCGTCGTGTCGATCGCGGCCATGCCCGAGCCTGGGACGGCGCGCGACCTGAAGCGCGGCGGAGCGCTGCCCGCGATCTTCTGGGTCGCGAGCTTCGGCCTGCGCAAGAAGGCGCGCGCGAACGGCGTGACGTACCGCTACCTGTTCATGCACCCGAGCGGCGCCGAGCTCGCCGAGCTGGCCCAGCTCATCGACGCCGGCCAGCTCACCGTCGTCATCGACCGGGTCTTCCTCTTCGAGCAGACGGCGGACGCGCTCGCGTACCTCGAGCAGGGGCGCGCGAAGGGCAAGGTGGTCGTGCGCATGTTCGACGAGGGCAAGCCGTGAGCGTGTGGCGCTCGACACCCTAGTTCGACCGCGCGCGGCCATCGTAGGCGGCGTCACGGGACGCGATCGCGACGACCGGATCGGCGCTTTCGCGCCGTTGTCCTCTCGCTTGGGTCGGCGCAGACTTTGTGCAAGCGGGGCTTCCTGCCCCGCATGGGGAGTGGAAGTCATGAAGATGCGAAGTACGACGATCAAGATCGGCCTGCTGCTCGCGGGCAGCATGCTTGCGGCGAACGCGCATGCGGCCTGCAGCGCAGCGGACCAGGCGGCGCTGGAGAAGTTCGATCGCGACTGGAGCGAGGCCGGACGCACGGGCGATAGAGCGGCGCTGGAAGCGATCTTTGCCGATGGTTACAGCAACCTGAGTCCGGGTGCAGCCGTGGACCGCAAGACCGCGATCGACGACGCGGTCGAACAAGCCGAGAAGGACCGGGCGAAGAGCGAGCCGACGCCAGAAACGAAGCACGATTTCTACGTCGTCAACTGTACCGGCAACAGCGCCACCATCACCCACCGCAACACCATCACCAGCGGGACAGGAGACACTGCGAAGACGCTCTACACCCGCAGCGTCCACCAGTTGGAGAAGATCGGCGGCAAGTGGCAGGTGGTGAGCGACATGGGCCACCCGCTTGGCGATGTGGGACAGGTCCGCTACATGGATCTGGAATGGAATATTGCAGAACTCAACCAGGACAAGACCTGGTTCCAACGTAATCTCGCCGACGATTATTCCGGCGTCGGCAGTCGTGATGGCGCGTTCGAGGACAAAGAGACTTTCCTGGAGTCATTCGGCAAGTACAAGGTCAGCGTCGCCGAGACCCGAGACCTGGACGTGCGCGTGGATGGCGATCGCGCCATCGCCACGGGCCTGTATCTGACCCAGGGCACGGACGACAAGGGTGCCACGTTCGATCGGCGCAGCCGGTTCACCGATGTCTTCATCAAGCGCGATGGCCGCTGGCAGATCTGGTCGTCGCAGGGCACGGAGGTCGAGGACTAGCAGACCGCGCGTTCCGGCCCGCGTGCTCATGTCCCGGGCTGGAACGCTTGCTCAAACCCTGGGAAGTCGTGCGAACCTACCGGCGCGCCGCGCATCCCGACGACGAGCTGCGTGAGTTTGCGTGCGCGGAGGGGCTGCGGGACTCCCCCGAGCACTAGCGCGCGGCGCGGCCGGCATTGGGCACCGTTTCTGGTCCAGCACGAACAGAGGAATCCCATATGAAGTTCGCACTCGTTCTCTGCATCGTATTGGTCTTCTTCACGGGTATGACGTCGCCTCAAGAGTCGGAATCCGATGCAGTTCCGAGCGTCGACGATGGGCAGGCCGCGCCGACCACGCTCGAGAAATGCTTCACCGCGCCCCGTGTCACGGACATGAGTGTGATGAGCGATCAACACGTCTATATCCGAACCCGCGGCAACAACCATTACCTCATGACAACGGAGTATTGCGAGAACCTCGAACGAAGTTACCAGCGAGGCAGCGCGCGTTTCGTGGCCTACGGGCGCACCGTATGCCAGAACGATGGATCCTATGTCGTGTACGACGCGGGTGGCCGGGAGTTACCGTGCTCGGTTCTGACCATCGAACGAGTGCAAAACCGAGCGGAGGCACGGCGGCTCGCCGAGGAACTTGCGCAGCTCGTTGAAACCGAGGACGTCACGCCGGCGGAGTGATCGGGTACCCGTCATGCCCCTCCAGGGTGCGCATAGGCTCCGGGTCTCGCAAGCTAGGCGCGGCCCGGTAGTGCTCTCACAGCTGCCGCGATGCTGATCGGCGGCATCAGCGCGCAGGCCCGCGAAATTTGGGAACGCGATTGGGTCGAAGCACGTACGGAGAGCTTCGTCTTTGTCAGTGCGATCGGCGAAAAGCGAACGCGTGCGCTTGCTCGGCGCCTCGAGAGGTTTCGGGCACTGATCGTATCGTCAACCTCGCCCCAGCGGGCGACGCGGATTAGCCGCACCGCGCTGACTTATTCGCGTTGCGCGAGCGCCTCGACAAGGATAGAGAGTCCTTGGCGAAGGGCCTGAGAGTGCCTTACAATCGGCGCAAAAGTAAGGAGAGCGGCCATGGCCGAATCGGCCGTAACCAGTAAAGGGCAGATCACGATCCCGGCCGAGGTACGAAGAGCCATGGGGCTGCAGCACCAAGATCGGGTCGTTTTCACCGTCATGCCTGATGGCACTACGGTCATGCGGGCCAAGACGCGGTCGCTGCACACGTTGGCAGGGCTGCGCAAGCGAACGGGGAAGAAACTAGCCGTGAAGAAGATGCGGATCGGGCGGCGGTAGCCCTTGCCAACCCTCGATACCAATGTGCTCGTGCGGTTACTGGTTGGCGACGACTTCCGACAAGCTGCGCAAGCCGAAGCGCTGGCACGAGAGAGCGCAGAAGCGGGAGAGGCGCTGTTCGTGCCCCTGACGGTGACATTGGAGCTGGAGTGGGTGCTGCGATCAAGATATCGCTTCCGCAAAGACGCCGTTCTCGCGACGCTGGTCAACCTTCTGGAAACCCGCGAGATCGAATTCCAAGATGAAGGGTCCGTCGAACGCGCGCTCTTTTTCTACAGATCGAAGAACGCAGATTTCGCCGAATGTCTGCATCTGGGCTGCGCAGTGACTCACGAACGACTGCCGCTGGTCACGTTCGATGCGCAAGCGGCAAGGTTGGACGGCGCCCAACTCCTGGGAGGCTCGTAGATTCGAAAGACGCGATCGAGTGCACGAGTTCGGGGCCTGTCCCCGAAACGAGGGCTTACTTCGGCACGTGGTCGCGATATCGGGCCGCCACGTCCGGATCGCAGACCCCCGTGTTCTGCGAGAACTCGAGGTCGGGACGGTGGTCCCATTGCTGCGTCAATGTGCCCGGCCCCGTGAGATATGTCGGGTCTTCGACGGTGACCTCGTAGCGCAGGCGCATGCGATCCGCAGTGAGTGTCAGCCGTTCGACCGTGTGCTTGCTCAGGCTCGATGGCACGTTCATGCCGTTGCCGGACGGATTGGGCTCGTAGGCGATCGTATCGATCAACAGCGTATCGCCGTCCCACCGGCCGATGGAGTGACCGTGGAGCGAGGGTTGAACGTCGGCCGGATGCTCGGCCTCCATATGGATCGTACGCATGACATGGTCGCCGGTGTTATCGAATCGCATCACGACCTCGTCTTCGCCGATCTCGATCGTGCGCAGCTCGTCGAGCACGGAGAGGAACGGTATGGGCTCGACATAGCAGAGCCCATCGGCGATTAGCTGCGCCTGAGCGGCACGGCCTTCCGGCGTGACCGGCCAGCGCGCCATGGCCCCGAAAGCCGCGCCCAGCGCAGCCCGAGCGGGCGCCCAGTGACCTTCGAGACTCTGGGCCGGCGTCAGCGTGCGCGCCCGGGTGTTGGCCGTATAGAACGGGTGAATCTCGCCGTCCTCCGTCGTGACGTCGAGGATGCGGACCTGCTTGCCCCAGCCGCCGCGATTCGGATTGGCGCGCATGACGACGGGCGTGCCGGGCTTGAGTGCCTCGCGATCGAGGCCGTCGACGAGCGCCTGGGTAATCCCCAGACCTTCGCCTTCGACGAGCGCCGGCTGACCGTCGGGGCCTTTGGTCTCGACGATCAGGTACATATGCGGGTTCACCCAGTCGAACCGCGCGACCTTTCCCTCGATCAGGATCTCCTGGGACTGGTCGAACATGGCCTGGCTGTGGTGGGCGAAAGCGGGCGCGGCGAAAGGCGCGATCAAGGCGAGGGCGTAGAGGGCGGTGGGCAGACGTCGCATGTCGGAACCTCGGATCGAAAACATACCGGCATGATAAAGAGATCGAAGGTAAGGAACCACAGCGTGTTCGGTCCGGTGCCCGGCGCCTCGGCAAACGGATCGCCGTAACGCCTCCGAGCAGGCCGGCCGGATGCTTTCTCCGCGGCGTCTTCGTTGCCCGGGCCAACATCGGCCTGTAATCTGAACCCATTAAGCGCTTCGCCGCGCCCCGCAGGGAGTAGCACCCATGAGCCGAGCAGCTTTGAGGTCTTCAGCGTTGATCTTGGGTCTCTGCATCGTTGGCGCGGCAGCAGCGCATCACCCGCCGAAAATGGAGCGCTGCTACAGTCTTACGTTCACTGGCCAGTTAGAACAGATCGAGTGGCACAACCCGCACGTCGAGCTGATCATCCGAACGGATAGTGGAGAGAGCCGCCGAGTGGTTTGGCTCAACATCCAAGGGCTCAAGAGGGCGGGGATCGACTGGGATACGCTGAGCACCGGCGATCACGTAACCGTCACCGTCGGCACCCGCGATGATGTCGTGAAGAGGCCGATGCTGCTCGCAGCCATCACTAGGACTAGCGATGCGTGGGAGTGGTCGCAAGTACCACAGGGCTGCTAAGGAAAAAGAGGTGCTACCCGACCTCTCCGGTGCACAACTCAAATCGGAACGAACTTGCCCGAGGGACGACGGCGCCTCTCAACTACCGAGCCGGAAAGGCAATTTCGGACAACCGACATGAGCACGCAAGAACAAAGACGAGCACAGGTGCGTATATGGGTATAGGGTGTGCCGCTCACACACAGAACCGTGGTTATGCCACTAGGTTGCCGAATGAGCTACGCAGCAGCAAACCAGCAACGGAATGAACTCCTTCATAGCTATGAACTGGCCATGGTCGCGTTCAACGCGGCATCCGCGACCCTGATCGATCATCTCGCGGCAAAATCCCTACCGACTGACGAGCAGATTGTGCGGGAAAGGAACGCACGCGCTGCTGCCGTCTCTGCTCGTCGACGGCTTTGGGCGGTATCGCCGACCACCGGGCATCCCATTCTCCAGAGGTCCTAGCGGTAACGTTCTCCGCTGCCATTCTTGAAGGGAGACCCGGCCTTGCGCCGGGTCTTCTGCTTTGGCGTCACGCGATTAGCGCCTCGATCGCCGCGGGTAATTTCCTGTATCGTCCCCCCCCACGAGCGCAGAGGTACGAATGGTCTTCGCGCATGCAGGAGACGTCGATGGCTAAAGAGGTGCTACCCGACCTCTCCGATCAGGTCGTGCTGATCACCGGCGCGGGGCGAGGGCTCGGACGATCGGCTGTGCTGCACCTTGCGCGCTGCGGTGCGGTCGTCGGTGTGGTGGATATCGATGGCGCCAGCGCGGCGGACACGGTCTCCAAGGTCAAAGCGCAAGGCGCGGCGAAGCCGACAGTTTTACTGTGACGTCGCCGGGCAAGAGGCGTTCGCGGCCATGGCGGCCGATTTCGCGAAGCGCCGCGGGCGCATCGACGCCGCCATCAACAACGCCGCCTTCCTGAAGTACGAGCCGCTCGAAACGGTGACCGAGGAGACCGTCGATCGGATGCTGGGTGCGGGCTTCAAGTCCGCCATCTGGGGACCCATCGCGCCGGGCGGGCGCGACGCCGTGTGTTGCCCCGGCGCCCGGCCGGCCTTGTCAGTCGGAGCGGCACCGCGTTATAAGGGGCTTGCACGGGGCGGGTAACAAGGGGGAAACCATGACTCGTACCACTCATCCGCGATTGGCGCTCGTGATCGGTGCCGTGTTGCTGGCCGCTATGGCCGGCACGCGTGCGCAAGCTCAAGAAGCACAACAAGCTCAGGGTGCAGCACCACCAGCTCAGGCCGCGGAACAAATTGACCGCACGCCGGCGGACTGCGTCGTGGCGAACCGCATCGCCAGGAACGTGGCCGTGAACGATCGACAGGTCGTATTTTTCATGCGCGGTGACACGTACTACCGCAACGACCTCGACGCCGCCTGCCAAACGCTGACGGCGGGCGAAGATCGGCTCACCTTACGCTTCCGCAACACTGGGAGCGCGAAGATGGCGCGGGTCTGCCACACCGACGCGTTCACGGTAGAACGACAGAATCCCGTCGGTTGCGGGCTCGGGAAGTTCGTCCCGATCACGGCCGAGGAAGCAGCGACGCTCACCGGTAGACCGGTTCCCGGGGCAGCGCCTGCGAGCAGCTCGGGGAACGACCGCGGATCCTCCCGCCGCCAGCGAAACTAGCCGTAGCACCCGCGAGGGTTCGTGCGCGCGCAGCGGCCACGTCGCTGCGCGCGCAATTCTTGACATTGGATCTCCCGGCGGTCCCTCCACCGCCCACTAATTTCGGGCTATGATCGGCCCGCTCAACCTCAACAAGGGATTAGCACCGATGAAGACATGGGCTATTCGGTTGGCCGCACTGGGCGGGTTCCTCACGGTCGGGGCCGAGCTGCAGGCACATCATGCCGTAGCGAGTGTCTACGACCTGAACAAGGAGATCGTCCTCGAAGGCCAGCTCACGAAACTGAACTTCGTGAATCCGCACTCGAACCTCCTTCTCGCGGTTCCCAACGCGGACGGCACGACCACAGAGTGGACGCTGACCACGGCCTCCCTCCAAGTGCTGACGCGGGCGGGGGTCAACCGAGCCTCCATCAAGCCGGGCGACGTCCTCAAGATCACGGCCCTTCCGGCGCGGAACGGGAACCCGGCGGGCTTCATCCGGCGCCTCGAGCTCGGCGACCAACAATTCGATCTCATCGTCGACTAACAAGAACTAGTCAGCGCGTTTTGGGGGGTGTGATGTCGTTTCGACGATCTGTCGTGGCGTGTGTGCTCCTTGTCGCGATGGGCCACGCGCTGCCAGCCGGCGCCCAGGGCGGCGGCGGTGGGGGCGGTGGAGGTGGTGGTGGCGGCTTCGGCGGCGGGCCACCGCCCTATTCGCCGGAACCCGGGGCCAGGGACCTAAAGGCGGTCCTCTACAATTGGGTCTGGCACATGGGAATGCTGCGCGGCCAGGCCGAGAACGAGCTCGTGGGCACGCTCGACTATCACGGCGAGGGCACGGTCCAAGTGGACGGGCAACCCTGCACGCTGACGAAGTTCCGCCTCCAGGCCAACTACCAGCTCCCCGGGTACCGGACGCAGATCGAGTGCCGGCGCCAGAGCGGCCAGACGTACTCGAACATCGAAACGATCAGCGGGCCGTACGCGTGGGATGAAGACATACCGGGCGCAGAGATCGTCGCCGGCGAAGGCAAGGCGACGCCTCGGCCGAATACGTTCCAGGAGCGGCTGATCCGTCTATGGGCGAGCCCCCACGGCGCGCCGAAGGCGGCCATCGCCTCCGCGGCGGGCGTGACGCCGGCCGACGCGTTCGTGCAAAACCCGGCCACGCTGCTCGACCGCCAGGCGGCCGCGGGAGTGAAAGGGACGACGACGCTGGAATGGCAAGGCAACAAGCCCGTTTTGACCTTTCCGTTACCCGCACCCGAGGGTGCTACGGCGACGGCCACACTGACCGAGACCTTCCTGCCGGAACGCGTCGTGGTGAGACACGGGTCGAACACGTACGAGTGGGTCTACGGCGATTTCCAGGACTTCAACAACCCCTTGCACCGGATCGAAGCCCTGTACGCCGGCACGATCGTCGAGCGGCGCAACGGCACGGTCGTCCGCGACCTGAAGACGACGCTGACGGAAATCGGCCAGGTGTACGTCCAGGTGCCCGTTCCGGCCAGTGTGCGGAACGCAGGCCCGGCCAGGAACTGAAACCATTCTGACCGGTGACCCCGGAAGCGGGCACCGGTAGTTTCGAGGAGAGGGTTCGACTCATGAGGAAACAGCAAGTCATCGGCACGCGGCTCGTAGCGGCCTTGAGTCTGCTCCTCGGTTTCACCGTCACATCGCTACAAGCGCAGCCGCCGCAAGGTCCGGGCGGCGCAGCCGCGGCCGCGGCCGCGAACGCGGAAGCGGCGGCGGCGCCGACGCCGAGGCTGGCCAACGGCAAGCCCGACCTGACGGGCTCCTGGCAGGCGGCCGGCGGCGGTCAGCGAAATGCGCCCGGGGGCATGTTCCGGCGGTGCACGCCGTTCCAGACCTCGAGCTGCATGGAGTGGACGAATCAGAGCGCGGACTTCGCGTTCCAGGCGCCGATGCGCCTCGATCCGAATCAGCCGCTGTACAAGCCCGAGTACTGGGACAAGGTCATCCAGCTCGACCAGTGGACGAACCGGGACGATCCGGTCATGACCTGCCTCCCGCTCGGAATCCCGCGGCACGGGGCGCCGACACGGATCTTCCACACCGACGCCGACATCACGATGTTCTACAGGGGCGGGCTCGACGGCGGCGGCGGGTACCCGGATTTCCGCATGATCCCGCTCAACGGGCAGCCGCACAATCCGCAGCGGGCGCTTCAGTACACGTATATGGGGTACACCGTCGGCAGCTGGGAAGGCGACACGTTGGTCCTCGATTCCGTCGGGTTCACGGATGAGACGTGGCTCGGTCGCGGTGGCAAGTTCCACTCCGACCAGATGCGGGTCGTCGAGAAGTTCACGCGGACCGGGAACCTGATGCGCTACGAAGTGACGGTCGAAGACCCGGTCGTGCTCGTCGAGCCGTGGGTCATGAATCCGCGCACGCTGCGGATTGCAAACAACCCGGCGATCATCGCGGAGCGCGGAAACTGCACGGACACGGAGCTCGGCGAGGTCAGCACGCAGATCCGGCACTAGCTATCGGGCCGTGCTTCGGCCTGCGCGCCGCTCCCTATCGGCGCGCGCGTTGGCACGTGCACCGTTCTCACCGCGCTGGTCGCGCCGATAACGCGCCGGCGGCAGCGCGAAACGCCGCTTGAACGCGCGATTGAACGCAGCCTCCGATTCGTAGCCGACCTGCGCGGCCACCTCGACGACGCCGAGATTGGTCGTGCGCAGCGCTTCCGCGGCGAGCTCGAGCCGCCAATCGGCGAAATAGTTCATCGGGCTCTGGCCGAGATAACGCGTGAAGCGTTCCGTGAGCGCCGAGCGCGACAGCCCCGCCTCACGCGCGATCTCGGCGAGCGTCCACGCGTGCGCCGCGCGGCGGTGCATCGCGGCGAGCGCGCGGCCGACGGCGGGGTCCGCTGCGCCTGCGAGCCAACCCGTGAGGCCCGGCGGCAGCCCGACGACGTAGCGGCGCAGCGCCTCGACGAACAACACCTCGGCCAGGCGCCGCAGGATGACGTCACTGCCGGGGGCTCCCGCGGTCGCCTGCGTCACGGCGTGTCGGATCGTGTTCTCGAGCCAGGTTCCGGCCGCGTCGTCGCGCAGCTGCACGCGCACGACGCGCGGCAGCCCCGCGAGCACAGGGCGCATGAGGCGCGCTTCGCAGGCCAAGTAGCCGCACACGAAGTGCGTCGGCTCGCCGCCGCCGCCGAAGCTCTCGAGCGCGACCTGCCGAGTGAGCAGCCTGTGCAGATCCCCTTCGCCGTCGATGACGGCGGCGCCTACGCCGTTGCCCATGTAGTGCTCGTCGCCGTGCGGGAGCATGACGATGTCCCCGGCCGCGAGCGCCGTGGTCTCGTCGCCGACGCGCACGTAGCAGCGGCCTTCCGTGACGAGGTGAAACTCGACGACGTGGCTCGAGGCCGGCGCCACGTAGTCGCGCCATCGCTGCGACGGCGGCGAGCGCACGCACCAGGGCGCCGAGCAGTGCGCGTCGTAGAACATGGCGCCGGAAAGCTTGACGGTGCGAAGGAATTCGGAGAGTGCGTCCATGGTCCGGCCGGCAAAAACGGGCACTCGCGGCAGTATGCCAGCGGCAGCAGATCGAGCAAGTTTTCCGGTCGCCCGGCAAATGCAGGCCGGTGGCACGTGAGTCACAATGCCGTCCACACCTCGCGAAGGAACATCGCCATGCCTTTCAGATCCCGCAGCCAGTCCCTCGTCGGGCTCGCAACTTGCGCCGGCTTGCTCGCGGCGCTCGCCGCAGCATCGGGCGCCATCGCCCAGCACGCGGGCCACGCGCCGTTACCGGCCGCGGCCACCGAGCTACACCCCGGTCTCGGCGGCTACCATTTTCCGATCACGACGACGAGCGCGGACGCGCAGACGTACTTCGATCAGGGCATCGGGCTGCTCTACGGTTTCAATCACGACGAGGCGGCGCGCTACTTCCGCCGCGCGGCCGAGCTCGATCCGCGCTCGCCGATGCCGTACTGGGGGCTCGCGCTGTCGATCGGGCCGAACTACAACGACACGGCTGTCGACGAAGCGCGTGCTCGCGCCACGTACGACGCCGTGCAGAACGCGCAGCAACGCGCCGCGGCCGCGAGCGACCGCGAGCAGGCGTACGTGGCCGCGCTCGCGAAGCGTTATCCGTCGGCGAATCCCAACAGCGACTGGCTCGCGCAGCACCGCCTCTACAGCGACGCGATGCGCGCGATGACGGCGCGGTTCCCCGACGACGTCGACGCCGCGACGATGCTCGCCGAAAGCCTCATGATGTTGCGGCCGTGGCAGCTCTGGACACCCGAGGGTGAGCCGGCGCCGGGCACGCTCGAGCTCGTCGCCGTGATCGAGTCGGTGCTCAAGCGCAGCCCGAATCACCCGGGCGCCAATCATTTCTATATCCATGCCGTCGAGGCGTCGCGCAATCTCGAGCGCGCGATTCCGAGCGCCAATCGCCTCATGACGCTCGCGCCGGCCGCGGGCCATCTCGTCCACATGCCGGGCCACATCTTCCTGCAGACCGGTGACTTCGACCTCGCGGCGGAGACCAACGTCATAGCCGCGGCCGCCGACAAGGCGTTCGTCGACCGCACGGGCGCGACGGGCGTCTATCCGCTCATGTACTGGACGCACAACCTGCACTTCATCGCGTACGCGCGCGCGCAGCAGGGGCGCTACGAGGAAGCGAAGCAAGCGGCGCTCGAGATGGTCGCGAACGTCGGCGACGGCGATCACGAGATGCAGATGCTCGAAGGCTTCCGCCTCTATCCGCTCATGGTCGATCTGCGCTTCCACCGCTGGGACGCGATCCTCGCCGAGCCGCAGCCCGCCGAGACACGGCCGCTGAGCCGTGCGTTCTGGCGTTATGCGCGCGCCATGGCCTATGCCGGCAACGGCCGTGTGCGCGAGGCCGGCGCCGAGCAACGGCGCTTCGAGCAGGCGCGCACGCGGCTCGCGGCCGAGTCGCAGTATTTGATCAACAACAAGGCCGGCGATCTGCTGACGCTCGCGGCCGCCACGCTCGACGCGCAGCTCGCGGCGGCGCGCGGCGATGCCGCCGCGGCCATCGCCGCGTGGCGGCGCGGTGTCACGGCCGAGGCCGCGCTGCAATACGACGAACCGCCGGCGTGGTTCTACGCCGTACGCCAGAGCCTCGGCGCGGCGCTGCTGCGCGCGGGCCAAGCCGCGGAAGCGGAGCAGGTGTTCCGCGATGCGCTCGCGAGGCACCCGCGTGACGGCCGGTTGCTGTTCGGCCTCTGGCAAACGCTGCTCGCGCAGCAGCGCGCCAGCGAGGCCGTGCTCGTGGAGAATCAATACAAGGAGGCGTGGGGCGACGCGACGACGGCGCTGACGCTCGAGCAGCTCTAGGGCGGACTCCAGTCCCGCAACGCCGTTATGCGCCCCAGGCCAGCCGCGTGGGTGAGATACCTCGCATCGGCTGTCACGAGCGTCGCATCCGGTGTTTCGAGAGCGAGTGCGTGATACAGCGTGTCGAATACGTGTTGCTGGAGATCGATGGCGAGGCGGCAGGCACGACCGAGGACGTGCGGGGAATCGTCAGTGGGTATCTCGAGAGCCCGTAGCTTGGCCACGTCGGTTGCCGCCGAGCTCGGGCTCAGGCGTGTGAGAGCCGCAGCCACTTCTACGAGCCAGTGAACCGGTTGCAGAGCGCGCAGTCGTCCTTCGAGGACGTGCTGCATGAGCGCCACGGCGCGCTCGCTATCCGCCTCGTCAACTGGGTCGCTGAGCAACCACTTGACGACCACGCTCGCATCGACCACGAGCGTCACGAGCGTCCCGCAACTCGCGAAGCCCGGATCTCACCGTCGGTCGCCCGTGGCCGCTGTGCGCGCCCTGAAGTGAGGTCACGAAACAACCGTGCGCGCCGCCGCTCGAGGCGCGCCTCGTAGACCGCCCGGCGCATGAGGTCTGCTATCAAAGCGCTCTTGTTCTGGTTCTTGAAAGCGCGATCGAAAGCCGTCTTCACGTCGTCGGGTACGCTGAAGTTGACGATGGCCATCGAGCCCCCGTGTTGTTGAAAACTTCATTAAGCGCAATCGTAGGCTCTAACCTGCGCCAGTCAAGCGCGAAATCCATGGAATCCGCAGATATTCGCCCGTCCGCACCGCTTAGCGCGCGTCGCGGCGCCGCGCTGCGACGAACGCGCAGAACCCGCCGAGAAACGCGCGCAGCTGCTCGCGCACGCCGTTGTCGACGAGCGTGCCCGCGGCGTCGAAGACTACGCCCGCGCGCGACACCTGCAAGCGCCCACCGAACCACGCGTCGGTGCCGAGCGTCTTCAGCACGGGCAGCCAGGCCGTTTGCGCGAGCAGCGTGCCGAAGCCGCCCGGCGATGCGCCCAAGACCGCGACGGGCCGGCCGCCGAACACGCGCGCGCTGTCGGCCGGCGGCCGCGACAGCCAATCGATGGCGTTCTTGAACACGCCCGGGATCGAGTTGTTGTACTCGGGGGTCGCGAGCAATAACCCCTCGGCCGCGACGATGCGTTCCTTGAGCGCCGTGACCGCGGGCGGCAAGCCCTGCGCCGTTTCGAGGTCCGCGTCGTAGAGCGGGATGCCCTCGATGGTGGCGATCTCGAGCGTCGCGCCCGCGGGCATCTCGCCGAGCGCGGCGCGCAGCAGCGCGCTGTTGAACGAGCCGGCGCGTAGGCTGCCGGAGATGCCGACGATCGTGGTCATAACGTCACCTGTCGCGGTTCCGAGCCCTTAGTCTAGCGTGCGGTTGCGTATCAACGTGACGTGGGCCATGGCGCAAACGGGAACTTTTTCGCAGCATCGGTGAACTTACAGACGTGGATTCCGAGCGCGCCCAGCCGCGCAGCGGCTGAGAGGAACTTAGGCTAATGGCCCGTGCGCCGAGTGTGCGTGGTTCGGCGTTGCTCGCGATCGCCGTTTGCGCCCAAGCCTGCGCGCAGCCGCTGCAGCAACCGCCCGCGGTCGCGGCCGACTGCAACGCCCGCATCGTCGTCGGTTTCCACGCGCCTGCGGACTCGGGCGCGATCGCCGCGCTCGCCACGTCCCACGCGCTGACGCTCGCGATCGTGGATCGTTTGTTGCCCGATCTCTACGTGCTCGATGTCGGCGCGCGCGGCGGCGATTCCGCCTGCGCGGCGGCGCTCGAGCGGTTGCGCGCCGATGCACGCGTGCGCTCGGTCGAGCTCGACGCTCGCCGGGCGCCCCAAGCCGGCTGAACCAGGGAGGATCAGGTGCGCAACGGAGTATCCATCGGTCTGCTCGCCTGCTCGCTGTGGCTCGCCGCGGCGGGCGACGCGCAAGAGTCGAACCCGGCGCGCCGGCTGCCGCCGAATTTCACGGACGATACGTCGCGCGTCCTCGTCAAGCTGCGCAGCGAGGCCGCGAAGGGCGACGCGCGTACGCTGGCGGCATCGGACAAAATGGCCGCGCTCGCGGCGCGCAGCGGCGTCGCGTTGCGCGGCCGCCGGAGCCTCGGCTCGAGCCTGCAGGTGGTCGAGCTCGACCCGCGCGAGTCCACCGAAGCGCAGCTTAAGCGCCTGCGCGCGGACGCTTCCGTCGAGTACGTCGAGCTCGACAAGCGCCGCTTTCTGCACGCGGTGCCCAACGATCCGCTCTACTCGCAGCAGTGGTACCTCGAGGTCAGTGCCGCGACGCCGAGCGCGATCGATGCCGAGCACGCCTGGGACGTCACGAGCGGCAGCTTCGGCGTCGTTATCGCGGTGCTCGACACGGGTGTGCGCTTCGATCATCCCGACCTCGGGCGGGCCGAGGCCGGCGGCCGGTTGCTGCCGGGCTACGACTTCGTCGCGAACGTCACGACGGCTAACGACGGCGACGGCCGCGACGCCGATGCCACCGATCCCGGCGATTTCGTCACGCAGGCCGATCTCGGCACCGCGATGTTTCAGAATTGCGAGGCCGTCGACAGCTCCTGGCACGGCACGCGCGTCGCCGGCATCGTCGGCGCGCGCACCGGCAACTCCGAGGGCATGGCCGGCACGACCTGGGCGCCGTGGGTGCTGCCCGTGCGCGTGCTCGGCAAGTGCGGCGGCTTCGACTCGGACATTCTCGCCGCGATGCTCTGGGCGGCCGGCGCGCACATCGACGGTGTGCCCGACAATCCGTACCCCGCGCGCATCGAGAACTTGAGCTTCGGCTCGAGCGACGCGTGCCCGCGAGCCTATGCCGACGTCATCGCCGAGCTTGCGGCGCGCGGCACGGTCGTGGTCGTGTCCGCGGGCAACGAGGGCGGGCCCGTCAACTCGCCCGCCAACTGCCCCGGCGTCGTCAGCGTCGCGGGCGTGCGTCACGCGGGCACGAAAGTCGGCTACAGCAGCTTGGGCCCCGAGATCGCGCTCACCGCCCCCGCCGGCAACTGCGTCAACTTGCAGGGCGCGTGCCTGTTTCCGATCAGCACGACGACGAATTTCGGCGCGACGCTGCCGGGCGCCAACGGCTACACGGATCAGATCAACCGCAACGTCGGCACGAGCTTCTCGGCGCCGATCGTCGCCGCGATCGCGGGTCTCATGGTCTCGGCCAACGGCAATCTCGACGCCGTGCAAGTGCGCACCCGCTTGATCGAGAGCGCGACCAAGCCGTTCCCCGTGTCGAGCGATCCCACGGTGCCGACGTGCCACGTGCCCACGGGTCCCGGCGACGTGCAGGGGCTCGAGTGCAACTGCACGACGTCGACCTGCGGCGCCGGCATGGCGAATGCGGCGGCCGCGGTCGCGGCGGCGCAGCGGCCGATCGCGGCTATGGTCACGCCGGCGAACGTGGGCCCGGGACAAGACGTGCTGCTGTCGGCGGCCGGCAGCGCCGCGGCCTGCGGCCGGACCCTCGCGGCGTTCGACTGGTCCATCGCGAACGGCGCCGGCGTCATCACGGGCAACCCGACACCCGACTCGGCCGTCGTCGTGGCGCCCGCGGCCGGCAGCTTCACGGTGCGCGTGACCGTCAGGGACGACCAGGGGCGCATCGACACGGCCGACGTGCTCGTCACGCCGACGGCGGCCACGAGCGCCGCGCCGTCGAGCGCGGGCGCAGCGGCCTGCCTCGCGGAGATCCCGCGGCCGAGCGTCGAGGTCGTCGTATCGCCGCCGCCAGTTCAGCCGAGCGGCTCGGGTGGCGGCGGCAGCAACGCTTGGCTCGAGGTGCTCGCGCTGCTCGCCGCGCTGTTCGCGGCCTCGCGGCCCGCGGGCGTTCGCCGCGCGCCGCATTCCCGCGGCTCGCTAGCCTGTCTACACTAGCCAGATGACCAAGCTCCTTCGTGCCGTCGCGCTCGCGGCGGGAGCGCTGTCCGCGACCGCGGTCTTGGGCCAGACGGCGCCCGACGCGCCGGTCGACGATTTCAGCGCCGCGCGGCTCGTCGCGCCGCCGAGCGCCCATTGGCCGACGAACGGCGGCAATCTCTACAACCAGCGCTACTCGCCGCTCCGCCAAATCGACACGACGAACGTCGCCGAGCTCGGCGCCGTCTGGCGCACGCGCTTGCGCGGCTCGGGTGTCGCACCGAAGTATTCGGGCGAGGCGCAGCCCATCGTCTACGACGGCGTCGCGTACGTGAGCACGGGCGCCAACGACGTCTTCGCGTTGTCGCTCGACAACGGCGCAATCCTCTGGCAGTACTCGGCCGATCTCGTGGACGATCTGCCGTCGGTCTGTTGCGGCTGGAACAATCGCGGCGTCGCGCTCGGTGAAGACAAGGTCTTCATGGGCAGGCTCGACGGCAAGCTCGTCGCGCTCGATCGCGAGACCGGCCGCGCCATTTGGACGATCCAGGCCGAGAGTCCCGAGGAGAACTTCTCGATCACGCCGGCGCCCGTCTACTACGACGGCCTCGTGATCACGGGCTTCGCGGGCGCCGACCGGGGTACGCGCGGCCGCGTCAAGGCCTACGACGCCGACGACGGCACGCTCGTCTGGACCTTCTACACGATCCCGGGGCCCGGCGAGCCGGGCCACGAGACCTGGCCGCAAGACAACGACGCTTGGAAGTACGGCGGCGCGGCCGTCTGGCAAACGCCGGCCATCGATCCCGAGCTTGGGCTCGTCTATTTCTCGACGGGCAACGCGGGTCCCGACTACAACGGCGCGTTTCGTGCCGGCGACAACCTCTATGCCGTGTCGATCGTCGCCATCGAGCTCGCGACGGGCCGATACCGCTGGCATTTCCAACAGGTGCACCACGACATCTGGGATTACGACTCGAGCAACCCCGTCGTGCTCATGGATCTTGACGTCGCGGGTCGACCGCGGAAGGCCATCGTCGAGGTCGGCAAGACGGGCTGGGCCTACATCCTCGACCGCGTGACGGGCGAGCCGATCGTCGGCATCGACGAGCGGCCCGTGCCGCAGGAGCCGCGCCAGGCAACGGCCGCAACGCAGCCGTTTCCGCGCGGCGATGCCGTCGTGCCGCAGCACATCGAGGTCGCGCCCGAGGGCTTCGAGCTCGTCAACGACGGGCGCATCTTCACGCCGTTCGTCGGCGAGGATCCGACGATCGTGAAGCCGGGCATTTGGGGCGGCGCGAACTGGCCGCCGAGCTCGTACGACCCCGTCAAGCAGCACCTGTTCGTGTGCGCGTCGTCGGTGGTCGGCGGATACACGGGCGGCGGCGATCCGAATTTCGTGCCGCCGGTTCCCGGCGGTCGCTACGCGGGTGGGCAGCCCACGACGCCGCGACTGCCGCGCACGGGCATCATCGCCGCGATGGACATGACGACGAACACCATCGTCTGGCGTTACCGCTGGCCCGAGCAGTGCTACAGCGGCACCCTCGCCACGGGCGGCGACCTGCTGTTCGTCGGCCGCAACGACGGCCGCCTCACGGCGCTCGACTCGCGCACGGGCAAGCAGCTCTGGGAGTTCCAGACGGGCGCGGGCATGCACGCGCCCACAGCCACGTTCCTGCACGGCGGCAAGCAATACCTGCTCGCGTACTCGGCCGGCAACGCGCTCATCGGCTCGGCGCGCGGCGACAGCGTCTTCCTGTTCGGTTTGGGCGGCACGCTGCCGCCCGTCGAGCCCGGCGCTCCCGTCTCGCGGCTCGCAGCCGAAGTCCCGGCGACGGCGGCCGCACCGGTGCAGAGCGCGAGCCCCGGTGCCGCGGTGCCTGCGAGCGTCGACCTCGGGCGCGCGGCCGCCGACGTGCAGAACGGCCGACAGCTCTACGAGCAGACCTGCGTCTTGTGCCACGGCGAGGACGGCCTGGGCGGTCACGGCGGCGGCGTGCCGCTCGACGAGGCGCGCGACTTCGACGCCGTCGCCGCAGCGATCCGCGACGGCCGCAACTACATGCCGGGGTTTGCGCCATCGTTCACGCCGGCGCAGATTCGCGATCTCGCCGCGTTCGTCGTCGCGCGCATCGCGCGCGAATGAGGCGCACGCGTTTTGTTAAAAATCAGCTCGTTACGCGATAAATGTCAGGTATCGCATCGCAGCCTGTGCCGCGCGGGCGCGGCCAACCCTGCGTGGGCGTTACGGATTCTTCGGATGTGGCGCCGCGGGTGCCTCAATATAATGAGTTAGCCAATCGCGAGTGGGGCGATTGCGGGAGTAGAGTTTGCGGTCAGTCTCGCGGCGCACGTTGTTGAGCACGACGGTGGCAGGGCTCGTCGGGGCCTCGCTCGGCCTCGGCTTGCGCGGGCCCGCGCTGCACGCTCAGCCCGCCGCCGGTGACGCGCGCGACCTTGGCAACGGCTTCCACGTTTTGAATCTCGGCGCGACCAACGTGCTCGCCGTAACCGACGAGTCGGGTGTCGCGCTCGTCGACGGCGCGCCGAAGGGGCGCGCGAACGCGCTCACCGAGATGCTCGCGGCGTTGCCGCAGAGCGGCAAGGTCCACACGCTATTCAACACCCATTGGCACCCCGAGCAGACGGGCTCGAACGAAGCGCTGGGGCTTAGCGGCGCGACGATCGTTGCGCAGGAGAACACCAAGCTCTGGCTCACGACCGACGTCACCTGGCCGTGGAACGACGAGACCGTCGAGCCGCTGGCCAAAATCGCGCTGCCGAACAAAACCTTCTACGGCGAGACCGAGCTCGCGGTCGGCGGCCGGCGTGTGCGCTGCGGCCATCTGCGCGACTGCCCGCACACCGACGGCGACATGTACGTGTTCTTTCCCGACGACAACGTGCTCGCGGTCGGCGACGCCGTCACGGGAGCGGGCTGGCCGGCCATCGATTGGTGGACGGGCGGCTGGATCGGCGGCATGGTCGGCGGCCTCGACACACTGTTCTACGTGGCGAACGCAGAGACGCGCATCGTGCCCGCGCGCGGCCCCATGCTCACGCATGCCGACCTGCGCCGTCAGTACGACATGTACAGCCTCATCTGGGAGCGGCTCGTGAAGACGCTCTACAGCGGCGGCGGCCCGAAAGAGGCCGTGGCCGCCAAGCCGACGCAAGAGTTCGATGCGATAATGGGCCCGTCGGACGCCTTCGTGGAACGTGCGTTTCAGAGCTTGTGGGCCTATTTGTCCCCGGATGCCTAGAATGGACTCGACGATGAAACGGACTCGCGGCGAGACCGCCCTCCAGATCGCGTTGCGGGGCGTCCTGCTCGTGCTCATGGGCGCGCTCGCGGGCTGCAACCCGTTCGCCGAGGCGACGGTCGCGGAGCGCGCGCCCGAGCAATGGCCGCTCGTGGACCGCTATTGCACCGAGTGCCACAACGGCGCCGAGCTCGCGGGCGGCATCGACTTCGAGAAGATCGGCCCTAAGAGCGTCGCGCAGCACGCCGAGAAGCTCGAAATGGCCGTGCGCAAGCTGCGCAGCCACGCGATGCCGCCGCCCAAGGAGCCGAGGCCCGACGAAGCACGGCTCCAGACGTTCGTCGCCTGGCTCGAGGACGCGCTCGACGAAGCCGCGGCCGCGAATCACGGTTATCCGGCCATCGTGCCGCACCGGCTCAACCGCAAGGAGTACGCGAACGCCGTGCGCGATCTTTTGGCGCTCGATATCGCGCCCAACGAGTTCCTGCCGCAGGACGAAGAGGTCAAGCACTTCGACAACATCGCGAGCGGCCTGCAAGTCTCGCCGTCGTTCATCGAGCAGTACGTGGGCGCGGCCCGCCAGATCGCCGTGCGCGCCGTGGGCCGGCCCGATGCGTGCACCGGCGGTCAGACGTACTTCGCGCCGCCGGGCCGCCAGCAGGCGCACGTGCACGGCCTGCCGCTCGGCACGCGCGGCGGCTTCGTCGCCACGCATCTGTTCCCGTCCGACGGCGAGTACGAGGTCAACATCGCCGACATGTTCAGCCACATCTGGGGCAACACCTCGGAGTTCGAGAACACCGTCGTCGTGACGCTCGACGGGCGCATGGTCTACGAGACGGTGGTCGGCGGCGAGGAGGACATGCGCGCCTACGACCAGGTGCAAGACGGCGTGATGGAGAAAGTCAACGCGCGTCTCAAGAACATCCGCTTCTCGGCGACGGCGGGCCCGCACAAGGTCGGCGTTACGTTCCGCCGCCGCACGTTCGCCGAGTCCGACGATCAGCTCCAGGCGTTCGTGCCGGGCGGCGGCCAGGATCGGGTGTTCCGTGTCCAGTCGTTCGAGGTCAGCGGCCCCTACAATCCCGTGGGCCTGAGCGCCACGCCGAGCCGCGAGCGAATTTTCGTGTGCCATCCGTCCCGCGGCGACGACGCGGGCAGGGATGCCCGCGGTAGAGCAACGCAAGGAGCAGTTGCCGACGAGCAGCTTTGCGCCGAGCGCATCTTGAGCGAGCTCGCGACGCGCGCGTACCGCCGGCCGCTCGCCGAGGAAGACCTGCAAGAGCTGCTCGCGTACTACCGCGACGGCGTGGCCACGAGCGGTTTCGAAGAGGGAATTCGCAGCGGCATCACGGGCATCCTCGCGAGCCCGTATTTCCTCTATCGCATCGAGACGCCGCCGGCGGGTCTCGCCCACGGGGAGACGTACGCCATCGACCACGTGACGCTGGCCTCGAAGCTGTCGTTCTTCCTCTGGAACACGATCCCGGACGACGAGCTCCGCGAGCTCGCCGTGCGCGGCGAGCTCGGCGACGAGCGCGTGCTGCGCGCCCAAGTCGAGCGCATGCTGAAAGATCCGCGCGCCGCGACGCTCGCGAGCAACTTCGTCTACCACTGGCTGGATCTCAAGCGTCTCGAGGAAGTCGAGCCCGACGTCTCGATCTTCCCGTACGCCTCCGGCAGCGGCGATCCGCGCGAGGACTACCTCACCGAGCTCGCATTGTTCGCGAAGAGCCTCTTCGATGAAGATCGCAGCGTCGTCGAGTTCATGACGGCGAAGCACACGTTCGTCAACGAACGGGTGGCGCTGCTCTACGGCATCAACAGCGTCAAGGGCGACCGCTTCCGGCGCATCGAGCTCGAAGACTCGACGCGGTGGGGCCTGCTCGGCAAGGGCGCGATCCTCATGGCCGCGGCGTACCCGAACCGTACGTCGCCCGTGCTGCGCGGCGCGTTCATCCTCGAGTACATCGCGGGCGCGCCGCCCGCGACGCCGCCGCCGGGCGTCGAGGCGTTCCCCGAGGCCGAGATCGGCACGGCCAAGGCGCGCACGGTGCGCGAGATCATCGCGCAGCACCGCGAGAACCCGACCTGCTTCGCGTGCCACGGCGTCATGGACCCGCTCGGCTTCGCGCTCGAGAACTTCGACGCCGTCGGCGTCTGGCGCGACGTCGATCGCTACAACGGTGCGCCGATCGACTCGGCCGCCGAGCTGCCCGACGGCACGGCCATCAGCGGCCCCGACGACCTGCGCGAGGCGCTGCTGCGCAACCCTAAGCAGTTCGTGCAGACGTTCACGGAGCGCTTCCTCATGTACGCGCTCGGCCGCACCGTCGATTACCGCGACATGCCGGCCGTGCGCAAGATCGTGCGCGAGGCGGGCAAAAAGGACTATCGTTTCTCGGAGTTGGTTTGGCAGGTGGTGGCGAGCGAGCCGTTCCGCATGCGCGTGGCGCCGGAGCCTCCCGTGCCACCGGCGCCCATCGTCGCGCAAGCCGCAGCAGAGTAGGAGAGAGAGTCATGTTCATCACGAAGAAACATCTTTCGCGTCGCACGGTGCTCAAGGGAGCGGGGGCCGCCATCGCGCTGCCACTCCTCGACGCCATGAACCCCGCGGGCGTCGCCTTCGCGCAGACGGCCGCGGCGAAGATTCCGCACCGGCTCGCGTTCGTCGGCTTCCCGCACGGCGCCGTCATGCGCCTCTGGGCGCCGGCCGAGACGGGCAAGGACTACGCGCTGCCGCGGATCTTGGAGCCGCTGGCTCCCTATCGGCAGCACATGACGATCGTTTCGGGCCTGCGCAACAAGCCCGCCGAGAGCCCCGAGCCGCACGAGTTCATCGAGCGCACGTGGCTGTCGTGCGTCGCGCCGAAACAGGCCGGCGTCATCGGCCCCGATGCCGGCGTCACGGCCGACCAGTTCGCGGCGCGGCACATCGGCCAGGAGACGCGCATACCGTCGCTCGAGCTGACGACGTCGATGCGCGGCGCGCAGCTCGCGTGGCGCACGCCGACGCAGTCGCTGCCGCAGGAGGTCAATCCGCGCAACGTGTTCTACCGGCTGTTCGGGCAGGGCGACGACGAGGCCGAGCGCGCCGCGATCGTCGCCGAGACGGGCAGCATCCTCGACCGCGTCATGGGGCAGGCGGCGGGCTTGCAAGCCAAGCTCGGCGGCCAGGATCGCGCCGCCGTCGGCGTGTACCTGGACTCGGTGCGCGAGATCGAGCGCCGCGTGCAGATGGCGTCCACGCAGGACACGAGCAACCTCGACATTCCCGAGGCGCCGATCGGCGTGCCGAACGACCTCGACGCGCACTTCGCGCTCATGTTCGATTTGATGGCGCTCGCATTCCAGGCCGATCTCACGCGCGTGATCACGTTCTCGATGGACCGCGAAGCGAGCATGCGCACGTATAACAACCTGAGCATCTCGGAGGCATTCCATCCGCTCTTGCACCACGCGAACGACCCGGGTAAGCAGGATCGCCTGGCCGTGATTCAGACGTACCACACGAGAGTGTTCGCGCGCTTCGTGGACCGCATGGCGAAGGCGCAGGAAGGCGACGGCTCCCTGCTCGATCACTCGATGATCCTGTTCGGCAGCAACATGAGCGACAGCAATCGCCACAACAACGACCCGCTGCCGTCGGCGATCTTAGGATCCGCGCACGGCCGCATCAAAGGCGGCCATCACGTGCATTACCCGCAGGATTCGCGCCACGCCGACCTGCTGCTCACGCTGCTCGAGCGCACCGGGATCCCGATCGAGTCGATCGGCGACAGCGGCGGCACGTTGTCGGAGGTCTAGAGCCATGATCCGGCGCTTCGGCAACTGCTCTCGGCAACTGCTCCGTGCGTTGCTCTACCGCGGGCATCCCTGCCCGCGCCTGCGTTGCTCTACCGCGGGCATCCATGCCCGCGTCGCCGTTCTCGCGTTGGCCTCGCTCGCCACGGCCGCGACGGCGGCCGAGCCGACGTTGCTCGATGCCGCGGAAGCCGGCGACCGCGCGGCCGCGCTCGCGGCGCTCGAAGCCGGCGCCGACGTCGCCGCGCGCGGCCCCGACGGCACGACGGCGCTCATCTGGGCCGCCTACAACGGCGACGCCGAGCTCGTCGAGGCGCTCGTCGACGCGGGCGCCGCCGTCGACGCGCAGAACGAGTTCGGTGCCTCGGCGCTCTCCGAAGCCGCGATCGCGGGCAACACGGGCGTCATCGCGGCGCTGCTCGCGGGCGACGCCGATGCCGACATCGCGAATCCCGAGGGAGAGACGCCGCTCATGGCCGTCGCGCGAACGGGCAACGTCGAGGCCGCGACACTGCTGCTCGACGCGGGCGCCGACGTCAACGCGATCGAGCTCTGGGGGCAGCAAAGTGCGCTCATGTGGGCGGCCGCGCAGAAGCAGCCCGCGATGATCAAGCTCTTGGTCTCGCGCGGCGCCGACGTCAATGCGCGCGGCGCCGTGCGTAACTGGGAGCGCAAGGTCATCAAGGAGCCGCGGCCCAAGGACATGAACCAGGGCGGCTTCACGGCGCTGCTCTATGCGGCGCGCGAGGGCTGCATCGACTGCGCGCGCGAACTTGCGGCCGGCGGCGCCGACCTCGACCTGCCCGACCCGCACCGCGTCACGCCGCTGAACCTCGCGCTGCTGAACCTGCACTTCGATTTCGCGGCGTACCTCATCGACGCCGGCGCCGACGTCGACAAGTGGGACCTCTATGGCCGCTCGCCGCTCTATCTCGCGGCCGACACGAGCACGATCCCCGTGATGGGCAACGGCTCGATGGTCGTGCTGCCGAGCATGGACAAGCACAAAGCGATCGACGTCGCGCGCTTGTTGCTCGAGAAAGGCGCCAACGTCAACGCGCAGCTCAAGCGTCGCCCGCCGTACCGCAACGTGCCGCAGGATCGCGGCGGCGACTCGATCCTCTCGATGGGCGCCACGCCGCTCTTGCGCGCCGCGCGCGCCGGCGACACGCCGATGGTGAAGCTGTTGCTTGAGCACGGCGCCCTCGTCGACTTGCCGAGCAACCAGGGCGTCACGCCGCTCATGGCGGCGGCCGGCGTCGAGTTCGGGCTGCGCGTGACGCGCGGCCGCAACCGCACGGACGAAAGCGTGCTCGCGACGATGCGCGCACTGCTCGACGCGGGCGCCGACATCAACGCGCGCATGCTCGTGGAGCCACAGGGCGAGGCCGCGGCGCACCTGCTCGTCATCGAGCAACGCCTCTCCGACTACCGCTACGACTATCGCGGCCGGCAGGTGCCGAGCCCGCGCGCGAAGCCGCACCGCACCGCGCTGCACGGCGCCGCGATGAAGGGCTTCACGGCGTTCGTCAAGTTCCTCGCCGAGAACGGCGCCGACCTCTACGCTTTGGACGCGAACGGCCGCACGGCGCTCGACCTCGCGCTCGGCAACTACAACGAGCAGTTCCTGCGCCAGGCTGCCGAGCCACACGAAGAAACCGCCGCCGTGCTCCGCGAGCTCATGGCCGCGAACCCACCCCCCGCCCAACTCTCGAGCACGGCGCGCTAGCCCATGACCGGCCGACCGGCGCTGCTAATGACGACGCTGCTCTCGCTCGCGTGCCTCGCGGGGTGCGTGACCTACACCGCGGTGCCGTTGCGCGACGGCGCGTTCCCGCGCAACACCATTCGGGTCGGCGACGAAGTTCGCGCGCAAACCGGCTCGGGCGTGCAGTTGTCGTTCGAGGTCACGAACGTCCAAGACGACGGCACGCTCACGGGCGACGACGGCCAGCGCGTCCAAGCGAGCGACTTGACGTCGCTCGAGATCGGCCGCATGAACAAGCGTGTCACGTACATCACGCTCGGCGTCGTCGGCGGCGTGCTCAGCACCGCGTGGCTGCTCGACGAGCTCGACGACTGCGGCACCGGCCCGCTCTGCCAGTACGAGTGACGTTGCGGGGCGCAGCGGCCGCTATTCGACGACCACGCGGCCGCCCTTGACGACGACGTCGACGTCGAGCAGTGCTGCCTCGTCGGCGAGCGGGTCGCTTCCCAGGATCACGACGTCGGCGAGCTTGCCGACCTCGAGCGTGCCGAGCTCCCGGCCCTTGCCCACCGCGATTGCGGCGTTGCGCGTCAGCATCGGGATCAGATCCTCGTGCGAGAACACGAGGTGCAATGGCCGCAGCTCGTGCTCGAGCGAGTCGCGCGGCGACCAGCTCGTGTCGGTGCCGTAGGCATAGGTGATCCCGGCCTGGAACAGCAGGCGCGCGTTGACGGGGCCTTGGCCCGCGCTCGACAGCGTGTCGAACGGGAATTGCTGCCGGTCGCGGAACAGCGGCATATTCTGCTCGTTGAAGTAGGGCACGAACACGCCGAGCGTCGACACCATCGGGAGGCCCGCGTCCGCGATCTTCTTCGCCGTGGCTTCGTCGAGTTGGCCGATGTGCGGCGTGTGCACGAGGATGTCCGTGCCCGCCTCGACGGCCGCGACCGTGTCGATGACGGACACGGCGTGCGTGATGCAGAGGAGCCGGAGGCGCGCGGCCTCGTCGGCGATGAGCTTGAGCGTCGCGGCTTCGGGGCCGTCGCGGGTCACGATGATGAGAGTCTTGATCGCGTCGTGGCCGCGTGCCGCGGCCGCGCGCACGGCGGCCAGCGATTCCTCGGGCGGGATGCCGGGCGCCGTGGCGCCGGGGCGGCCCGGTGCACGCGCGGGATCGGTGCGGGCAGGGTCCACACCGCCGCCGCCGAGCACGGCTCGCGACAGCGGGATGAACGCCGCCGAGACGATGCGCGGCCCAAGCGTCTCGCCGCTCTCGGTGCGGCGGCGCAGCTCGAGGATGTGCTCTGGGGAGTCGATGGCCGAGAACACCGTCGTGAACCCGGCCGCGAGGTACTCGCGCATGTTGGCCGCGGACTGCTCGGCGAGCCAGCGCGCGGGATCGCCCTGCACGATGTGCCGGTGCGCGTCGATGAACCCAGGCATCACGGTGCGACCGCCGGCGTCGATGCGTCGGGCGCCGGCCGGGGCGCCGCCGGCGTTCGCACCCACGGCCGCGATGCGGCCGTCGCGAACCACGAGCGTGCCGCGCTCGATGACGCCGCCGTTGCCGTCGAGGATTCGGGCGTTGGCGATCACGAGATCCTGCGCGGCCGCGGGCAGTGCGAAACAGGCGCCCGCGAGCAGCGCTAGCCCTAAGCGTTTCATGGTCATTGTCGTTCCCCGGGAACTTGGAGCGCCGAGTATGCCGCCGAACGGTAGGCGGCTGCCAGCCGCGTTGCCGGCAGCGTAAGATCGCAAGCGGGATCGAGAAGGAGTGCGGCGATGAAGCAGCGATCGTGGCGGCGGTGGTTGGCGGGTGCGGTGTGGCTCGCGTGTGCGGCGCCGGCCGCGGCCGAGCTCACGAACGCCGCCGCTCCCGTGATCGTCGGTCATTACCACTTGAACGTCACGAGCGTCGCCGAGCACCGGCGCTTCTGGGTCGACACGCTCGGCGGCAAGGCCGTCAAGATCGGGGCGGTCGACGCCATCGAGTTTCCCGACGTGTTCTTGCTGCTCGACGAGCGCCCGCCGACCGGCTCGACGCGCGGCACGACGTTCGACCACATCGGCTTCGCCGTGCCCGACGTGCCGGCGCTCACGACCAAGGTCGTGGCCGCGGGCTACGCGCTCACGGTGGGGCGTGAGCCCGCGCCCGGCGAGACGGCGAGCCCGCCGACGGCCGGCAACTACGGTCGCTTCTCCTATCTCGTCGGGCCCGACGGCGTGAAGGTGGAGCTCGTGACGAACGCCGACGCCGGCGCGCCGCCGATCGCGCATCACCACGTGCACTTCGTGAACCGCGAATTCGTCGCGATGCAGCAGTGGTACATGAAGACGTTCAACGCCACGCTGCGCGACGGGCAAACGGATTTCTTCATCGGCGCCGACTTGCCCGGCGTCGGCTACATGCTGAACTTCTTCAGCTGGTTGCCGGCCGAGGGGCTCGTCGGTACGGCGAGCCGCGCCGTCGACCACGTCGGCTTCGAGGTCCGCGACCTTCCGGCGTTCGCGGCCGAGCTCGGCCGCAAGGGCATCGCGCTCACGGCGCCGCCGCGGCACGACGCGCGGCTCGGGGTCACCGTCGCGACGCTAGCCGATCCCTGGGGCACGGTCATCGAGCTCACCGAGGGCTTGCGCGACTAGCCGCGCGCCTCGTCGCCGTAGCGGTGTCGAGCAAGAGCGATCTCCTGCGCGGGCAGCGGCGTTGGGCCGATGCGCGCTGTGTGCGTTACGACGCGCGAGCCTTCGTGCGCGAGCTCGCCGAGAATCTGCGCGCGCCGCTCACTCCCGCCGTGCGCGCGGAGCTTACGCGCGGCTCTGAGCTCGCCGTGCGAGGCACGATGCCGCCACGCATGCACTCTCTCGCATCGTCGTCGGCGCTCGTCGTCAACGTGTTCGGTTATTGGCGCGAGCGGTCGCTCGCACCGCTCGTCGCGGCGCTCGGCTTCGACGGCGGCGAGGGCGCGCGCCTCACGTTCGAGGAGCCGTTGCCGACCGAGCTGCCCGGCGAACCGCCGCTTGCCGACGTGGCGTTGCACTGGCCGAACGGCGATTTGGTGCCCGTCGAGAGCAAGTTCACCGAATGGTTCGTGCGCCGGCCGCACAACAAGCGCGTGTTCAAGGACAAGTACTTCCCAGCGGGGGCGGGTCCCGGCGTCTGGTCGGCAGCGGCGCTGCCGCGCTGCCAGGCGCTCGCCGAGGATTTGCAAAGCGGCCGCGAGCGGTTCAGGTACTTGAACACCGCGCAGCTCTTGAAGCACGCGCTCGGCCTAGGGAAGCTCGGCCAGCGCCGCACCGCCGTCGTCTATCTCTACTACGAGTGGCCGGGCCGCGAAGCAGACGCGCATCGCGCCGAGCTCGAGCGCGTGCGGCAGCGCTTGGCCGGCGAAGTCGACCTGCGCGTGCACACGTACCAACAGCTGTTCGCTGCGCTGCTCGCCGCGCCGGGCGTCGACCGCGACTATCTCGACTACCTTGTGGAGCGCTACTTCGGCCGCTGATCGTGCGTTCGCCCGTGCCATCGCTTACGATGGCGCCCCTCGTTTTCCCACGCCGCTAGGTCGCGCCTTGCATCGTCTCTACGTCACCACGCCGGCGGGTGCTGCGGACCTCGCGGCCGACGAGCTCGCCGCTTTCGGCGTCGCAGAGTCGAAGGCGCAGCGCGGCGGCGTCGGGTGCTCGGCATCGCTCGAGCAGGCCTACCGCGCGTGCTTGTGGTCGCGCGTCGCGAACCGCGTGCTGCTCGCCGTCGCCGAGTTCGACGCGCCGACGCCCGAGGCGCTCTACGACGGCACGCGCACGGTTCAGTGGCACGAGCATCTCGCCGTCGACGGCACGCTCGCCGTCGAGTGCACGAGCACTCGTTCGGCCGTAGCGCACACGCAGTTCGCGGCGCTCAAGGTCAAGGACGCCGTCGTCGATCAGTTTCGCGAGCGCGTAGGCAGCCGGCCGTCGGTCGACGTTACGAGGCCCGACGTGCGCCTCAATCTGCACCTCGACCGCGACGTTGCGACGCTCGCCATCGATCTCTCGGGCGACAGCCTGCACCGGCGCGGCTACCGCGGGGCGCAGGGCGCGGCGCCGCTCAAGGAGAACCTCGCGGCCGCCGTGCTCGTGCGCGCCGGGTGGCCCAAGCTCGTCGCGGCGACGCCGGGCGCGCTCGGGTTCGTCGACCCGCTCTGCGGCTCGGGCAGCTTGGGCGTAGAGGCCGCGCTGATCGCGGGCGACGTCGCACCGGGCCTGCTGCGCAACTACTTCGGTTTTTTGAGCTGGCGCGGCCACGACGAGGCGCTCTGGCAGCGCCTGCTCACCGAGGCCGCCGAGCGCCGGCGAGCCGCTACGCTTAAGCTCGAGCGCGTCGCACTGCGCGCCTACGACCGCGACGCACGTGCGGTGCGTGCCACGCTCGACAACGCCGCGCGCGCGGGTTTCGCCAAGGTGTTACATGCCGAGCGTCGCGAGCTCGCCGACCTGCCGCCGCCGCCCGCGCCCATGGGCCTGCTCGCCGCGAATCCGCCGTACGGCGAGCGGCTCGGCGACGGTGCGGATCTCGCGCCGCTCTATGCGCTGCTGGGCCAGAAGCTGCGAGAACAGTACGTCGGTTGGCAGGCCGTCGTGCTCACGGGCAATCCGCCGCTGGGCCGCGAGCTCCGTATCAAGGCCAAGCGCACGCACGTCATGTTCAACGGGCCGATCGAGTGCCGGCTGTTGCGTTTCGACATCGAGCCCAAGCACTTCGAGATCAAACGCGCGCCCGGCGCTATTCCGAAGTTCGACGCCGCGGCCGCGCGCGCCCGGCCCGGCGCCGCGATGTTCGCGAACCGGCTGCGCAAGAACCTCGCATCGCTCGGCGCCTGGGCGCGCAAGGAGGGCATCGCCTGCTACCGCGTCTACGACGCCGACATGCCCGAGTACGCGTTCTCGATCGACCTCTACGCAGCCGGGCTCGGCGCCGATGCAGAGCGCGCGGCCTACGTGCAGGAATACGCGCCGCCCGCGACGATCGCCGCCGACAAGGCCCGCGCGCGGCGCGAGGAGGCGTTCAGTGCGATCCCCGAGGTGCTCGATCTGCCGCCGGAGCGCGTGTTCGTGCGCACGCGGCGCAAGCAGAAGGGCGGGGCCCAATACGAGAAGCTCGCCGAGCGCGGCGAGCTCGAGCTCGCTTACGAGGGCGGGCTCTCGCTCTACGTCAACTTCACCGACTATCTCGACACGGGCCTATTTTTGGACCACCGGCCCACGCGTGCGCGGCTGCGCGAGCTCGCTACTGCTAAGACGTTCCTCAATCTCTTCGCCTACACGGGCACGGCCTCGGTATTCGCGGCCGCGGGCGGCGCCAAGGCGACGACGAGCGTCGACCTGTCGCGCACCTATCTCGATTGGGCGCGGCGCAATTTGGACCGGAACGGTTTCGACGACGAACGGCAGCACCGGCTCGTGCAGGCCGACGTGCTCGCGTGGCTCGAGGAGGCGCCGGCCGAGCGCTACGACCTGATGTTCCTCGATCCGCCGACGCTGTCGCGCTCGAAGCGCATGGCGAGCGAGCTCGACCTTCAGCGCGACCATGTCGCGCTCATCAAGGCGACGCTGCTGCGCCTCGCGCCCGGCGGCCTGTTGATCTTCTCGAACAACTTCCGCAAGTTTCGGCTCGACTCCGCGGCGCTCTCCGACCTCGACGTGGTCGACGTGACGCCGGCCACGATCCCGAAGGACTTCGCCCGCAGCCCGCGCATCCACCAGTGCTTCGAGATCCGCGTGCGGCGCGACGTGGCGCGCGCGCGCCACAAGGCGCCGCGTCCTAAGCTATCGCTCCGGTAGAAAGCGCGCGCAGACGAACAGCGCGATCTCGTAGAGCGCGTACATCGGCACCGCGAGCAGCGTCTGCGAGAAGATGTCGGGCGGCGTGAGCAGCATGGCGACGACGAACGCGCTTAAGAAAACGTAGGGGCGCGCGCTCGCGAGCGTCTTGCGCGACGCGAGCCCCGTCCAGACGATGATGACGATGACGATCGGCACCTGAAACGCGAGGCCGAACGCGAACACCATGCTGATCGTGAAGCTCAAGAAGGCGTTGATGTCCGTCATCACCCTGACGCTGGCCGGCCCCGTATTGGCGAAGAAGTCGAATACGAGCGGCAGCACGAAAAAGAACGCGAGCGCAACGCCGAGGTAGAACAGCACGGCGCTCGACAAGATCAACGGCAGCGCCACGCGGCGCTTGGCAGCCGGCAGCCAATGGTCCACGAGCTTCCAGAGTTGATAGAGCATGAGCGGCATGGCCGCGTAGACCGCCACCCAGAACGTGGCGCGTAGCGGCGTCAGGAACGGCGACGCGACCTGCTTGCTGATGAGGCTCGAGCCCTCGGGCATCGCCGCGATGATCGGCCCTGCGACGACGTTGAACACCTCGTCGGCGAACGGCAGCAGGCAGAGGAACACGACGAGCAAGGAGCCAATCGCCTTGAACGCGCGCGAGCGGAGCTCGAGGGCACCTGTAAGCAGGCTGCGGGCCGCGCGCTGCGTGTCGGGATCTAGGGGTAAGCTCGCCACGGAGCCATTGTAGCGGAGGTCCGTGGGTTCTCGGCCGGCACGCCATGGCGCACACTACGCGGGCGTCGAGGTCGCTCAAGAGGCTGCGGATGAAGCGCAATCGTTATGGGCTCGCAGCCGCGCTCGCCGTCCTTCTTGGGACCACGGAAGCCGGCGCGCACCACAGCCCCGCGGCATATGACTTGCAGGCCCAAGTGACGGTCGCGGGCACGGTCGCCGACTACGAATGGGGCAATCCGCACGTCTACGTTTCGGTGCGCGAGGACGGCGGTGGCCGCGTCTGGGTCGTCGAAGCGCTGCCGTCGACGGCCATGAAGCAGTACGGCTGGTCGCCGCAGACGCTGGCGGCCGGCGAGCGCGTGGTCGTCGTGGGTAACCCGGGCCGCAATGCCGCGCGTAGCGTCCTGTACCTGCGCACGCTGCGCAAGGCCGACGCCGTCCTGTACGACGCCGCGGCGGTGTTCGCGCCGTCTTCGCAGCAGGCCACGGTCGCGCGCGCGACCGGATTGGCCGGCACCTGGTCCACGCAGGTCGGCCCCGCGTTCCTTAAGTTCCTGGGCAACCAGGCCAGCTTGCCGGTCACGCCGAAGGGCGCGGCTGCGATGGCCGAGTTTCTCGACACCGTGAATCCCGGCATGGACTGCGTGCCGTTCCCGGCGCCGATCTACATGCTGCTGCCCGGCTTCCGCAGCATCGAGGTGCGCGACGACGTCGTGCTCATCCGCGGCGAGGACGCCGCCGTCGAGCGCATCGTGCACCTCGGCGCGACGCACGCGGGCGCCACGGTCAGCGTGCACGGTCACTCCGTGGGCCGCTTCGAGGGCGCCGAGCTCGTCGTCGATACGATGCATTTCGCGCCGCATCGCATCGGCAACGGCGGCAGTCTACCGTCGGGCACCGAGAAGCACCTCGTCGAGCGGTTCGCCGTCACGTCCCAAGGAAACTTGAGCTACAGCTTCGTGCTCGAGGATCCGGAATTCCTCAGGGCGCCCGTGACGGGCTCCACGCAATGGAGCTACCGGCCCGACGTGCCGTTCGCGGCCACGCCGTGCAACGCCGACAACGCGCGGCGGTTCCTCGACGACTAGCCGAGCGCTTAGGACGCGCTCGGCGGGAAGGCCCGTAGTACCATACTCGGCGCACATGAAACGCTCCCGAATGGTCCTCGTAGCCGTTCTGGCCACGCTCGTGGCCGGGCTCGCGTCGGGCCAGTTCCGGCGCCGCTACATGCCCGAGGACAACGTTGCCCCGCCGACCGAGTTCGTCAGCATGCGCTGGCACTTCGGCACGAACGGGGCGATCGGCCACATGGGCTGGTCGCACAACTACCCGGACTCCGAGATCAACTTGAACGAGTTCATCGGCCGCACGACCAAGGTCGAGGTCGAGGACAGATCGTATCGATTGCTCGAGCTCGGCAGCCCCGAGATCTTCGACTTTCCGTTCGCCTACATCTCCGAGCCCGGCGAGATGGAGCTCACCGAGGCCGAGGTCGCGAACCTGCGCGAATACATCGACCGCGGCGGCTTCATCCTCATCGACGACTTCGATACCTGGCACATG
Source organism: uncultured Gammaproteobacteria bacterium (assembly GCA_964503125.1). Taxonomy (GTDB): domain Bacteria; phylum Pseudomonadota; class Gammaproteobacteria; order Steroidobacterales; family Rariloculaceae; genus FEN-1219. The sequence continues at coordinate 38,547 of CAZCZE010000067.1, read as the reverse complement.
GACAATCTCCGCGAGGAGATGCTGCGCGTGTTTCCGGATCGCGTGTTCGAGCGGCTCACCGTCGACAACCCGATCTTCGATCTCGTCTACGAGGTCTCGAGCCTCGACAGCATGGCGCCCTACACCCAGGGCGGGACGCCCGCCTACTACGGGCTCAGGAACTCGATGGGGCAGATCGCGATCGTGGCGTTGCACAACAACGACTTCGCGAACTTCTGGGAGTGGTACGGCACTCCGAACTATCCGTTGCTGCCGTCCACGGACGCATTCCGCATGGGCACGAATTTCGTCGTGCATTCGTTCACGCACTGAGGGGAAGCGATGAAACCGTTCGATGCTGTCACACGGCGCGACTTCGTCGCGCGCACGGGCGCCGCCGCGGCGGCCGCGACTCTTGCGGGCAGCGCTGCGCTCAAGGCGCTCGCGCAAACCGGCATCCCGCGCCGGCCGATTCCGCGCACGGGCGAGACCGTGCCCGTCATCGGCTTGGGTTCGAGCAAAGTCGTCGAGCAGATCGCCGCGAATGGACCCGAGCCGGTGGCCAACGTGCTGCGCGCGCTCGTCGCGCACGGCGGCAGCTTCGTCGACACCTGGCCGCGCAACCCGGCCAACGACGAGGCGTTCGGCCGCGTCATCGCCGCACCCGAGTTCGCGGGTGACACGCTCTTCATCACGAGCAAGATCGACAAGGTCGGGAAAGAAATCGGCATCGCGCAGTTCCGCGAGACGCAGCGGCTTTACCAGCGCCAGACGCTCGATCTCATTCAGATCTTCAGCCTCACGGATCTCGACACTCATTGGCCGAGCCTGAAGGAGTGGAAGGCCGAAGGTTCGGCGCGCTACATCGGCGTGACGGTCGCGCAAGACTCGCGGCACGCCGACCTCGAGCAGTTCTTGCGCCGCGAGAGCCCGGACTTCGTGCAGATGAACTACTCGATCACGGAGCGCGCCGTCGAGGAGCGTCTTTTGCCGTTCGCGGCCGATCGGGGCGTGGCGGTCGTCATCAATCGGCCGTTCATGAACGGCGCCTACTTCGACAGGCTCGAAGGCAAACCGCTGCCCGAGTGGACGCGCGAGTTCGGTTGCGAGACGTGGGCGCAGTTTTCGCTGAAGTACATCCTCGCGAACCCGTCGCTGACCTGCGTGCTCACGGAGACGACCAACCCGGAGCACATGGAGGAGAATCTCATGGCGTCGGTCGGGCCGATGCCCGACGCGGCGCAGCGGCAGAAGATGCGCGAGCTCATAGCGACCGTCTAAAAGAGGGGGAGACCATGCGGACCATCATCGGAGTCGTCGCCGCCGCGGCGGCCGTCGTGACGGCGTTTGCGATCGGCAGGCTGTCGGCGCAGGAAGGCGTGGCCTCGTGCCGGTTCTGCCCGTCGACCTACATCGCACGCAGCGAGATCGCCGAGTACGAGGCCATCGGCCGCGCGACCAACGTCATCGATCAACAGATGCGCGCGCTCGACATCGGCAAGGCGCAAGTCGAGGTCGCGCTCGTGCACCGCGGCAAGCTCGACGTGCAGGCACCGCGCTCGGTCGCGATGCACGATCTCGTGAGCGAGGTCTACTACATTCTCAGCGGGTCGGGCACCAACCGCACGGGCCCCGACGTCGTCGACGCGCAGCGGCGGCCGCCCGACGACCGCGCCGTGCGGCTCCTGAACGGCCCGGGCGCCAACGGCACCGATATCCGCAGCCCGGCGGTGCACGAGCTAAAAGCCGGCGACGTGCTCGTGATCCCGGCCGGCACGGGTCACCAGTTCACGAAGATCGACGATCACATCACCTATCTCATGATCCGCATCGACCCCGACAAGGTCGTGCCGCTCATGGACGCCGCGGCCTCGCGCGCTTATCTCGACGCGAGCCGTCCGTAACCGCTAACCTGATCTTTTGGGGGAATCCTATGTCGCTGCGTAAGCTCTCATCGCTCGCTTTCGGCGTGCTGCTCCTTGCCGCGCCGAGTTTCTCGCTGCACGCCGAGACGGCCACGCCGCAGAGCGTCGGCTTGTCGGCGGAGCGCCTCGCGCGCGTCCACGAGCTCGTCGAGCGCACGATCGCGGCGGGCGAGATCGCGGGCGCCGTCACGCTCGTCGCGCGTAACGGCCAGGTCGCGTATCTCGAGGCGCAGGGCGTCATGGACTTGACGACCAAACGGCCGATTCAGCCCGACACGATGTTCCGCATCGCCTCGATGTCGAAGCCCGTCGCGGCCGTCGCGATCCTCATGCTCGCCGAGGAAGGCAAGGTGCGCTTGAACGATCCCGTGTCGCGGTTCATCCCCGCGTACGCGGACCTCGAGGTCGGCGTGCTCAGGCCCGCCGCGCCCGGGCCTGGGGGGCCGCCTGCAGCGGGACCGGCCGCGGGGCCTGGCGGCACGCCGCCGAATTTCTACGCCGTGCCGGCGACGCGTCAGATCACGGTGCTCGACCTCTTGACGCACACCTCGGGGCTCATGAGCGGCCCGATGGGCAGCTCGGCCGGCAACGCGTCGTTCACCAAGCGCCACGACGTCGGCTTGCGCTGGGTCGAGGAGCTCGGCGCGTCGCCGCTCGAGTTCCAGCCCGGCGCGCGCTGGTCGTATAGCGCCGTGGCCGGCTTCGATGTGCTGAGCCGCATCGTCGAGGTCGCGTCGGGGCAGAGCTTCAACGAGTTCTTGTCGCAGCGACTGTTCGGGCCGCTCGGCATGCGCGACGTGACGTTCTGGCCGAGCACGGAGCAGCGCTCGCGGCTCGCGACGGTCTATCAGCGCCGCGACGGCGCGCTCGCGGCCGGCAACAACCCCGACTCGATGTCGGGCCAGAGGTACCACTCGGGCGCCGGCGGCCTCATGACGACGGCCGAGACCTACGCGCAGTTCGCGATGATGCTGGCCAATGGCGGCGAGCGGAACGGCGTGCGCATCTTGAGCCCGCGCTCGGTCGCGCTCATGGGCTCGGCGTTCATCCCGTCGACGCTGCCGGGGCGCCCCGCGGGCGAGGGCTACGGGCTCGGCGTGCGCGTGGTTACGGATTCCGCGGCGCGCGGCACCTGGCTCTCGCAAGGCTCGTTCGGCTGGAGCGGCGCCTACGGCACGCACTTCTGGGTCGACCCCAAGGAGAACCTCGTCGGCGTCCTGCTCGCGCAGACGCCGAACAGGACGTTCTCCGCCGATTTCGAGAACGCCGTGATGCAGGCGCTGCTCGACCAGAACGACTAGCGGCTCACTGCGCGGCTAGCCCGAGCTCCTCGAGCAAAGACTGCGGCCGGTACACCTTCGTGAGCGCCTCGCGGATGATCGCGGGGTGCACGGCCACGGCTCGGTTCTTGGCCGTGTCGAACCAGTACGCGCCCGAGATCGAGTGGATGTTGCCGTCGAACAAGAGGCCGACGATGCGGCCGTCGGCAGCGAGCAGCGGGCTGCCCGAGTTGCCGCCGACGATGTCGCTGTTGGTGCTCAAGTTGAACGGCGTCGCGAGGTCGAGCTCAAGGCGCGCCGCCTCCCAATTCGCGGGCACGGCGAACGGCGGCTGGCCCGTCGCGCGCTCGAACAGGCGCTCCAAGCGCGTGAACGGCTCGACGGGCATGCCGTTCTCGTCCCAGCCCTGGACGCTGCCGAAGTTGAGCCGCAGTGTGAACGTCGCGTCGGGATAGACGCTGGTGCCGTAGACTGCGAAGCGGGCGCGTGCGATCTGCTCGTGCGCGACCTCGACGACGGCTTCGATCTCGTCCTCGTGCCACTTGCGCAGCGCGCGGGCCTCGGTGTCCAAGCTTCGCGCGAGCTCGATGAACGGATCGTCGGACGCATCGATCGCCGCTTGGCCGCCGTTCCAGAGCTCAAGGCGCACGGCCGAGTCGGCGAGCTTGGAGCCGTCGACGAGCCGCGCGGCGAGCGCGTCGGGCGTCTCCGTGCCGAGCAGTCGGCGCACGATAGGCGCGTCGGGGCCTAGCCACTCGCGCATGCGCTCGAGGGAGAACGACAGCGTGAGCCGCTCGAGCTCGGGGTAGATCGGCACGGGTGCACCCATCTGCTGCTCGAGGCGGGGCAGGAAGCCGTCGGTGTACTCCCGCAAACGATCGGCGTTCGGCTTCGGCCGCTCGGCCGCGGCGCGCACGAGCTGCACGGCGGCACGGTAGAGGCGGCTGTTGAACCCCGTGCCGCCCTCGATGAACTGGTATGGCGGCCAGCGCGTGGCCTCGGCGGCCTGCGCGGCCTCGATGCGCGCCCACGGGTCGCCGATCTCGGCCGCGAGCGCGCGGTTGCGGCCCACGCGCAGGCGCAAGTCGGCCTCGGCGTCGTGCTTCGCGACTAGGAGCGCGTCGTCGAGCAAGGCGTCGAGCTGCTTGCGCTGCACCTTGATCGTGTTCTCGAGGCCGCTTAAGGGATCCCGCACGATGCGCTGTGCGGCCTCGCCGGTCTTGCCGAATTGCAGATAGCGGCCGCGCAGCTCCGAGGCGCGCAGCAACGTCGGCGGCAGGATGCGGTCGCGCAGCGTCTTGAGCTCGGCCACGGTCAGCAACCGGTCGGTCGAGCCCGGGTGGCCCGCGACGAACACGGGGTCGCCGGCCGCGGGCCCCGCGAAGTCGATGACGAGGTGCTCGGGCGTCGCGGCCGGTGCGCCGTTCGCGTAGGCGCGCAGCAATGCGAAGTCGAGGCACCAGCGCGGAAACTGGAAGTTGTCGGGGTCGCCGCCGAACGCGGCGATGTCGCTCTCGGGCGCGAACACGAGCCGCACGTCGTCGTAGCGGCGGTACTGATAGAGCCAGTACTGGCCGCCGCCGTAGAGCGTCACGGCTTCGCACTTGAGCGGCGTGCCGCCATCGCGCGACACGGCCTCGCAGGTCAGCTCGAGCTCCGTGAGCGTCTGGCGGCGGCGCTCGTTGGCGGCGCGCGCGTCGAGCCCGCGCGTGGCCTCGACCACGGTGGCCGTGACGTTCTCGAGCCGCTCGAGCACGTCGGCGATCTGCACGGGGCAACGGATCTCGCGGCTGCGGCCGTCGGCGACGAAGCCCGTCTCGAGCAGGCTCGCTTCGCGCGTCGAGTTCTGCGCGAGGCAGCTCGCGACGCAGTGGTGATTCGTGAGCATCAGGCCGTCGGGTGAGACGAACGACGCCGTGCACCCCGCGAGCCGAACGATGCCGCGGCGCGCGCGGTCGAGCCAGGGTTGATCGATGGCGACGTCGTAGCGCTGCTCGACGAGGGCGCTCGGGAAGTTGTCGAACGTCCACATGCCTTCGTCGGCTGTGGCGGTCGCTACGGTTGCCGCCAGCGTCAAGCCGGCCAGAGTCGAGACGAGACGCATCGGAGGTCCTCTTCTACGGTTCATCGTACGGTGGATTGGGTGTCCCTCGCCGCGGCCGGCGCGGCGCGTGCGAGCGGTAGTACGTGCACGCTGAGGGCGCGCGCGAACGCTTCGGCGTCGTCGACGAGCGCCATGTGCCCGCCGTGTTCGAGGGGCACGAGCGATTTGAACGGCGCCGCGATCGAGTCGAGGTAGGCGCGTGCGAGCTCGATCGGTGTATCGACGTCCTCGGCGCCCTGGACGATCACGATCGGTACTGCGAACTCGCGGGGGCTCGTGCGCAGGTCCATAGCACCGAGATTGAACTGCTCGTCGCTCGCGACGAATCCGCGGACGTAGCCGCGCACGTCGGCGAGCGTTTGCCGCGGCGCGAGCAACAGCTCGCCGAGGCGCTCGAAGCCCGTCGTCGTGGCCGCCGAAAGCTCGTGCGTCCAGCGCGCGTGGGCGCGTGCCGCTTCGGGCGTCGTATACGACGGCGGGCCGATGGCCTCGAGCGCGGCGCTCGCTTCCGTGTTGTTGCTTTGACGCGCGCGTGCGAGCGCACGGTCGTAAGCGATCTTGTACCCGTCCTCGCGGTGCACGAACAGGCCCGTGCCGACGTAGGTGGAAAACAGCTCGAGACGCGCGCGCACCATGTCGAGGCCCACGACGCTGCCGAACGACAAGCCGAGCACCACGACGCGCGGTTGGCCGAGACGAGCCGCGACGAATTCGGCGACGACGAGGCCGTCGGCCGCGATGCTGGCGACCGTCGTGTCGGGCGCGACCCTGCCGCCGGCGCGCATGAAGGTCCGGCCGGCACCCGGTTGGTCCCACTGCACGATGGTCCAGTCGCGTTGGTACACGAGGAACTCGGCGGGTAACGGCGACAGCGTCGCGCCGGGACCGCCGTGGAGAACGAACAGCACGGGGTTGGCCCGGTCTTGGCCGCGGATCGTCACCCACTGCTCGGTGCCGCGCACGTCGACGAACAGCCCCTCATCGATTCCGTTCGGTGTCGCGATCGCGACCAGTCGTTCGCCCGCGGCCTGCCGCCAGGCGCGATAGCCGAGCCCGCCGGCGGTCGTGAGGACGATGGCCGCGCCGAGCCAGAGCAGGGTTTTACCGATTCGCTTCAGCATGACTGTGCCGCGAAATTGAGAGTCGACAATGCTAACCCGGCCCGCGGGACTATGGCGTCGTGTAGCCGAAGCTCCCGATGACCTCGGCTGCGCGGTCGCCGCTGAGCCATTCGAGGAAGGCGCGCGCGGCCGCGTTGTCGCGGGCACGCGTGAGCAGCACCGCGTCTTGGCGCAGCGGCGCGTGGAGCTCGGGGGGAATCTGGAAGTAGGCTGCAACCCCTTGATAAGACATAGCCTGAGAGAGGGCTACGAGCGCGAGGTCGGCGTTGCGCGTCTCGGCCATCGCGAACGTCTGGGCGATGCTCTGGCCTTGCACGATGCGCTTTTGCAGCGAGTCCAAGACGCCGAGCGCGGTCAGGGTCTGCCGCGCGGCGAGGCCGTACGGGGCCAGCTCGGGGTTCGCGATCGCGAGCCAGCGGAAATCGGTGCGGCGCAGCGTGTCGACGCCGAGCGGCGTGAAGCGCTCGGCGTGACGCGTCCAGAGCGCCAACCGGCCGACGGCGTACGTGAAGCGCGATGACCGTTCGGCGAGGCCGTCGGCGACGAGGCGTTCGGCGTGCTCGGCATCGGCCGAGAGCAGCGCGTCGAACGGCGCGCCGTTGACGATCTGCGCATAGAGCTGGCCCGTGGACCCCGCAACGAGCACGAGCTCGTGACCGGTCGTTTGTTCGAACAGCGGCTCGAGCGCCTCGATCGGCGCGAGAAAGTTCGCGGCCACGGCGATCGTCGCGGTTTCCGCGTGCAGCGGCGCCGCGAGGGCCATCGTGGCGAACAGCGTCGCTATCGTTCTGGGTGTTGCCATCGGTCGCCGGCCCCTTTCCTCGCATTGTAGGGCGTCAAAGGCGGCTCCGCCTGGCTGTTCACGGCCCCGCCGCACAAGGCGGCGCGCACGGGCGACGGCAACACGACGGCCGTGACGGCGACGTCAAATTCCGGTCGAACGCCCGCCGAGGCGCGTGACGATCACCCTATCGATGCGGTTTTCGTCGACATCGACGATTTCGAGCCGCCATTGGTTGATTATGACCACCTCACCCGCTTGGGGGATGTGGCCCAGTCTGCCGAGAATGAGTCCCGCGAGCGTCGTGAACGCGGGGCCCATCGCGAGCCCTCCGGCCCCGAGCGCGCGCTCGAGATCGTGGACTTCGATCTGCGCATCGGCGAGCCACGAGCCGTCCTCGCGCCGCACGATCTGCGCGCTCGAGGCCGTGCCGTCGGCAAACTCGCCCGTGATCGTCTCGAGCACGTCGGTGGGCGTCACGATGCCGAGGATGCCGCCGTACTCGTCGACGACGAGCGCCACATGCGGTCTCGCGCGGCGAAACATCACCATGAGATCGAACGCGTTCAGTGTTTCGCTCACCGTTAACGGCTCGCGCGCCAGGGACGTAAGATCGAGCGGTTCACCGGCGAGTAGTCGATCTGCGATATCGCGCATGCGGACGTAGCCGAGGCAATGATCGAGATCGCCTTCACACACGGGGAACCGGCTGAAGCCGCCATCGGCGATCTTCTCCCGAACGACGGCCGGTGAATCGTTGACGTCCAGCCAAACGATCGCCGTGCGATGCGTCATGATCGTGCGCACGGGCCGATCCGCGAGCCGCAGCACCTCTTCGACCATCGCCCGCTCGGCGGGATGAATGATTCCTTGCTGTGTCCCTTCGGCGATCAGCGAGTTGATCTCTTCGTCGGTCACGTTGGTTCTGGTACGGGAGCCTATGCCTAGCAGCCGAGCCACCGTTTCCGTCGCCCACTGCAAAACCACTACGAAAGGGTGCCCCACGCGCGCGATGAAATCGATGATCGGCGCCACGTGCGCGGCGATGCCGTCGGCGTGTGCGAGCGCAAACCGTTTTGGCACGAGCTCGCCGATCACCAACGAGACGAATGTGAGAATCAGAACGACGACGCCGAGCGCCAACGGCTCCGCGGCGTTCACGGGCACGCCATAGCCCTCGAGATCGGCCGCAAAGTTCTCCGCGATCGTAGCTCCGCTGAAGGCGCCTGCCAGAATGCCCACGAGCGTGATGCCGATCTGCACCGTCGACAGAAAGCGTGTCGGGTCGTCGGAGAGTGCGAGCGCGACGCGTGCACCGGAGGAGCCCGCATCGGCGCGCTGCTGCAACCGCACTCGCCTCGCCGCGACGATGGCGAGCTCCGACATCGCGAAGAACGCGTTCAACAGGATCAACAACAGTACCAATGCGATGTCGACGGTAACCATGCGCTGTTTCCGAGCACCTGCGTGTCGTTGCTATTCTAGTGATCCACGTGGCTCCTCGCGTCAGAAGCTCGTCGTCCCGATCTGCGCGCCTCGAAGGTCGTGATCAATGCCACATAGTAGTACTTTGCGTCGCCGCGCCAAGCGGCGCCGGCAGCGCGCTCAGGAAAATCGCCCGCGGCCAAACGCGCGAAGCCCGTCTCGAGCGCGAGCCTGTCGGGAATCACAGTCCACGTGAAGCTGCCCTCGAGGTGACGGCCGAGGTCCTTGCCGGCCGCGCCGGAGGCGTCGCGCCAACCGGAGCCGACCCACGCGTCCCGCGCGGCCGCGAGGCGCAGCGTGCGGTACCCGAGCATCGCTTGCCAGCGCGGCGCCGGCCGGAACGTGAGCCGCAGGCTCGGCGACTCGACGTTCGCGCGCGCGACGATGCCGTAGATGCCCGTCGGGCCGAAATCGAAGCGGCGCGCACCGAACAACGTGTTGAAACGCTCGCTGCGTAGATCGCCGGGGTCGCGGTCGCCGCTCGCGCGGTCGTACTGGAGCAAGAGGTTCGGCGACCACGGGCGATCGAACGCGTAGCCGATCTCGGCGTGCAGAAACTCCGCACGATGGTCGAGGTCGCGGCGCGCCACGCCGGCGATCACGCCGCCTGCGTCGCCGCGCTGGAGCACGGCTTCGACCTCGTAGTTCCATTCGCCTGGCCGCGGAGCGCGATAGGCGCGCGCGCCGACCGACCAGAGATCGACGGCCAGCGCGGGATCGTTCGCTGCCTCAAGCTCGTAGTCGAGCACGTAAGCCTCGACGCGGTGGTTGCCGGGCAGCGGCGCGAGCTCGTAGAACAAGCCGGCGAGCGACGAATCGCGCGCGCCGCGATCGAGCTCCCGGTCGTTGTCGAGCACGGCGTCGAATTCCGTGGGGAGTAGCCGCAGGGGCACCCAGTAGAATGCGTGCGCTGATCGGCCGCTCTCGCCGCGCCATGACCAGTCGATGCCCGCGAACGACGACACCGTGTTGCGGTAGCGGTTGCGCGCGACGATGCGCCGTTTGCCGAGGTCCTGCGTTACGCGGCCGACGCGCAGCGTGCTGTCGCCATGGTGCCAGGCGACATAGGCCTGAATCGGCTCCAGCGCATTCGTCGTCGTGACGTTGGCGAGCGAGCCCGAGTCGTTGAGCAACGTGCGCGAATCCATGATCTCGCCGAACGCCTCGAAATCGCCGCGCCGCCAATCGACGGCGAGCGTCGTCTGGAGCGCGAGCGCCTGATCGCTGTTGCTGAACCCGGCGCGGTATTGCGGATCGAGCGTTTCATAGCGCGAGCGGTGCGTGCCGCTGAGCGACAGTTGCGCGTCCACGGCGGCCGCGGCGCCGAGCGCGGCCGCGACGTGTAGCGCGCCCAGAGCGCGTGTGTTCAAGCGTGGCTTCACTGGCGACCGCTGGCGAAGGCAGGCGCGGCATCTAAGCAGGAAACGCTGCCGCCGCACAAGCTCGCCGCTTCACCGAGTTTCGCGGTGCGGCCGGCGCAGGCGCCTATGGCATCATGCCGGCATGCTCTCGAGTCTCCCCGCCACGGCCGAGCCGCGCGCGCGCCAAGTGCTGCGCGAGGTCTTCGGCTACGCCGACTTCCGCGGCCACCAGGAAGCGACCATCGCCACCGCGCTCGCGGGCCGCGACTCGCTCGTGCTCATGCCGACGGGCGGCGGCAAGTCGCTGTGCTACCAGATCCCGGCGCTCGTGCGCGACGGTGTCGGCATCGTCGTGTCGCCGCTCATCGCCCTCATGGAAGACCAGGTCGGCGCGCTGCGCGAGGCGGGCGTGGCGGCGGCGTTCTTGAACTCGACGCTGCGCCGCGGCGAGCAGACCGAGATCGTCGCGCGGCTACGGCGCGGCGATCTCAAGCTGCTGTATTTGGCGCCCGAGCGTCTGCTCCAAGACGAGACGCTCGACTTGCTGCGCGAGCTCACGGTCTCGATCGTCGCGATCGACGAAGCGCACTGCGTCTCGCAGTGGGGCCACGATTTCCGCGCCGAGTATCTCGGTCTCAACGTCTTGAAGCACGCGTTGCCGAGCGTGCCGCGCATGGCGCTCACGGCCACGGCCACGCCGCCGACGCGTGCCGAGATCGTCGCGCGGCTCGAGCTCGACGATCCCGACATCTTCGTCAGCAGCTTCGATCGACCCAACATCCGCTACCTCGTGCAGGTCAAGACCGAACCCCGCCGGCAGCTCGCCGAATTCCTGCGCGGCCATCGCGACGAGCCCGGCATCGTCTACTGCCTGTCGCGCGACAAGACCGAGGCCACGGCCGAGTGGCTCGTCGAGCAGGGCATCGCGGCCGTGCCGTATCACGCGGGCTTAGCAGCAGAGACGCGCGCGCGGAATCAGCGGCGCTTCCTCGACGAAGACGCGCTCGTCGTCGTGGCCACGATCGCGTTCGGCATGGGCATCGACAAGCCCGACGTCCGCTTCGTCGCGCACCTCGACCTGCCGAAGAGCCTCGAGTCCTACTACCAGGAGACCGGGCGCGCCGGGCGCGACGGCGAGCCCGCCGAGGCCTGGATGGTCTACGGTTTGCAGGATGTCGTGCAGCTGCGCCAGTTCGTCGACGCCTCGGTAGCCGACGAGCAGCACAAACGCCGCGAGCGTGCCAAGCTCGACGCGTTGCTCGGCTGGTGCGAGGTCACGGAGTGCCGGCGCCGGCCGCTGCTCGGCTACTTCGGCGAGGAGCTTCTGGCGCCCTGCGGCAACTGCGATAACTGCTTAGGGCCGCCCGCGACCTGGGACGGCACGGAAGCCGCGCGCAAGCTGCTTTCGGCCGTCTACCGCACGGGCCAAACGTTCGGCGCCGCGCACGTCGTCGACGTGCTGCTTGGGCTAGTCACGGAAAAGACGGCGCGCCACCGGCACGAGCGCCTCTCCGTGTTCGGCATCGGCGCCGACCTGCCGGCCGCGCAGTGGCGTTCGCTGCTGCGGCAGCTCGTCATCAAGGGCTATCTCCGCGTCGACCACGAGGGCTACGGCGCGCTCGCGCTGACCGAGGCGAGCCGCGCGCTGCTGCGCGGCGAGGCGACGCTCGACGTCCGCGAGGACGTGAAGGCTGCGCCGCGCAAGAAGGCGCGCGGCCCGGCCGGCGACGTCGCACCCGAGAACGAGGAGCTCTGGGAGGCGCTGCGCGAGTGCCGCCGGCAGCTCGCGGCGGAGCAGAACGTGCCGCCGTACGTGATCTTCCACGACGCCACGCTCAAGGCGATGGCCGCCACGCGCCCCGCCGATCGCGATGCGCTGCTCGCGATCAGCGGCGTTGGCCAGGCCAAGGTCGCGCGTTATGGTGAGCGCTTCCTGAGCGTCCTGCGGGCCGCGCGCTAGCCCGGCTCGGGTGAAGATTTGTGGCGGCCGTTGACGCTTCTCGACGCGGGCACCTATGCTCCCGGCAAACAAGGGCGGCGCGACGCCGTTTAGCGGGGACGATCCATGAACGAAAGTAGGGTCTTGGTGAGGCTCGGGGCTGCGGTGCTCGGTCTATGCCTGGCGGGCGCCGCCATGGCGGCCGAACGGCCCGAGTTCACGGGCGTGTGGGGCAACTACCGCGCGCCGGGCGCAGGGCCGCCGCAGCGCGGTGCGCCGGCCGCGCCGCTGCCGCTCAAGCCCGAGGCCAAAGCCAAGGTCGACGCCTATCACGCGCTCGTCGACGGGACGGGCGACACGCCGGGCGGCTGGTGCCTGGGCACGGGCATGCCGGGCTCGATGCTGGGCTCGGGCGGCTACCCCATGGAGATCGTGCAGCGCGACGACATCATCCTCGTCGTGTTCGAGGCGCACGCCGAGATTCGCCGCATCTATCTCGGCGCTCCGGCCAAGGCGGAGGATCTCTTCCCCGATCGCAACGGCTACTCCGTGGGCCGCTGGGACGGCGACAAGCTCATCGTCGAGACCACGCACCTCAAAGAGGCCGTCGATCAGGCGCGCTATCCGCACAGTGCCGACGCGAAGATCGTCGAGGAGTACACGCTCGTCACGAACGACGACGGCACGAAGGTGCTCACGTCGCGCATGACGATGACCGATCCCTCGTTCTACACGCAGACGATCACGGCCGAGAAGCGCTGGCAGTTCCTGCCCGGCGTGCGCTTGTTGCCTTACGAGTGCAACGAGCCGACGTGGGAAGAGCACCTCGACGAATTGCGTGAGCAAAAACAGCACGGCGGCCACGGCGGCCAGTGACCGCGTAGACCGCGGGAGGAGGGTGTCGTGAACCGATCGGCGTGGCTCGCGTTGGCGTTTACGGTCGCCGCGCCAAGCGCGGCGTACGCGCATCACTCGGCGATTCGCTTCGATCTCACGATTCGCGACCGCATGGTCGTAGGTATAGTGAAAGAGTTCGAGCCTGCGAATCCCCACACGAAGATCGTGCTCGAAGTCACCGACGAGAAGGGCACGCGCGACGTCGAGTTCGAAGGGCACAGCCGCAACAACTATTACCGGGGCGGCTGGCGTGAGGGCATGGTCAAGGTCGGCGACAAGATCACGCTCAACGCCGCGCCGACGCGCGACGGCAGCGACGGCGGCTACGCGCTCGGGGTCATCACGGCCGACGGCACGAGGTTTTGAACATGCGCAACGTCACGCTTTTGGGCGCGTTGGTAGCGGGGCTCGTGTGCGCGGCGACGGCCGCGGCGCAGAGCGCCGCGCCGCGCATGTACAACACGGCCAAGGTCAAGCTCGCGCGCGGCGAGCAGATCGTCGGCGGCACCGTGACCACGGCCGACCCCGAGATCTACTGCGCGATGGCGAATTCCGGCTTCGACTTCCTCTGGATCGAGATGCAGCACAGCCCGCTGACCTACCAGGAGGTCGCGCGCATGATCTGGGCGTGCCGCGGCGCGCCTGCGATGCCCTTCATCCGCGTGCCCGACTCGACGCCGGGCGACATCCAGAAAGCCACCGACATCGGCGCGCTCGGCATCATCCTCCCGCTCGTCGACAGCGTCGACGAGATCCGCAGCGCCGTCGAGTACACGATGTACCCGCCGCGCGGCAAACGCAGCCTCGGCAACGGCCAGTACGGTGCACTCTACGGCAACGACTACCGGCAGACGGCCAACGACAACATGGTCATCGTCGCGATGATCGAGTCGCCGGCCGGCGTGGCGCTCGCCGACGAGATCGCGAGCGTGCCCGGCGTCGACGTCGTGTTCGCGGCGGCCACGGATCTCGGCAGCTTCTCCGGCATGCGCCAAGGGCAGCCCGACTACGAGGCGCTCGTCACGACGATCCACGACGCGACGCTCGCGGCCGGCCGCAAGCTCGGCGGGCCGCTCGCGTGGCGCAATCGCCAGGACTTCACGTTTTTCCAGGCGCAGCCCGAGGCGGCGTTGATCCGGCTCGGCGTCGAGGCGGCACTCAAGGCCGCGCCGGCAGGGCAAGCGCCGATCGAGGGCGCGGAGCGCTAGGCGAATCTTCTCGCCGAGCTCACTCGTATCGCAACACGCTCATCGGATCGACGCGTGATGCGCGGCGCGCCGGGATGTAGGCCGCGCCGAGCGTGACGGCCGCGAGCACCACGGCGGCCGCGGCCAGCATCAGCGGGTCGCCGGCCTCTACACCGAAAAGCAGGCTCTGGGCCGCGCGACCGAGGACCACCGCCGTAGCCGCGCCGAGCACGATGCCGACCACGGCCATCCCCGCCACTTGCCGGAGCACCATGCCGCGGATGCGGGCCGTCGGTGCGCCGAGCGCCACGCGCAAGCCGATCTCGCGCGAGCGCTGCGCGACGGAGAACGCGAGGACGCCGTAGAGACCGAGCGCGGCGAGCACCGTCGCGAGCACGGCGAACGCCGAGGAGGCGCCGGCCACGAAGCGTTCGATTTCGACATTGGCGTGGAACTGCTGCTCCATCGTCTGAAGATTCGTGATCGGCATCGTCGGATCCACGCGAGCGACCGTTTCGCGAACGACAGTCATGAGCTCTTCGGGCGGCCGAGCGCTGCGAACGTAGAACGTGGCGTTGGGAGTGAACGACCGGCCCATTCGACCATTGGCGGCTAGTACGGGACGGGTCGCGGCGTGAGTGAAAGTCTGCGGCACGATATCGCCCGTCACTTTGCCGGACCTCAGGTTCGCGACCACGCCTACGACCTCGGCCTTCAAAACGGGTCCGACGTTGAGGGTTCGCCCGACGATCTCGTTGGGCGAAAGACCGAAATGCTCGGCGAACTGCTGGTTGACGATCATCGTCGTGAAGCCACTGTCCGTGTCGTTGAACGTACGGCCCGCGAGCACCTCGACGTCGAACGTCGCGAAGAAATCGGCTGACACACGGTCCATGAACGTCGATGGAGACTGCGCGTCGACACCCTCGACGGTAATCCCTTGCATTATGAGATTCGCGTCGAGCGAGAGCACGGGCGTCCCCGATATCGCCACGGAAGACACGCCGGGGATCGCCTCGAGCTCTTCTTCGACGCGCCCGAACACGCTGGTGTCCAGGAACCGGTCCGGGCCGCGCGAGGCCTCGAACATGACGATCGAGTCGATCTCGACGCCGAGATCGAGGCGCGAAATGTTCGCGAGGCTTTGCGCGAAAACGCCCGCCATCGCGAGCAGCGCCATCGACAGCGCGACCTGTGCCGTTGCGAGCGCGGCGCGGAAGCGCGCGAGACCCTTGGTGGTCGTCTGCCTCGCGCCGGACGCCTGGAGCGCCTTCCCCGGCTCGGCGCGTACCAGGCCTCGGGCAGGAAGGAGCCCGGCGGCCAGCGCCGACGCTACCGCGATTCCGATCGCGACGAACGCTGCGGTGGCGCTCAAGGCCGCGTCGGGCCCAGCCGCCGCGATGCCGGGCACCTGGCTCGCGCCGCGCAGCACCAGCCACGCGACCGGCAAGCTCAGAAGGGCCGCCGGCAGCGCGAGCACGAGCGACTCGGCGAGCTGCAGTGAAGCAAGCCGCCCACGCGTCGCCCCCAGCGACGCGCGCACCGCCATCTCGCCGCTTCGCGCGGCCGCTCGAAGCAGCGTGAGCCCCGCGACGTTCGCGCAGCAGAGCAGTAGTACGACGCCGCTCACGGCCAATAGCAGGTCGAGACTCGTGCGCGCCGGCGAGAGAATGTCGGCGCTGCTTTGGCCGCGTGCGCCGGGCTCGAGCACGAGCGTTCGCAGGCCAAACGCCTCGCGCTGCTGTTCGTCGACGTTGAGCAAAAGAGGCGCCTCGACTTCGCGCAGGATTCCCCCATACAGCGGATTGATCGTGGCTGTCGCCGTTTCGCGAGTGAAACCCGGCTTGAGGCGCCCAAAGAGATGCGCCCAGTACCAGTCACGACTCGCGTGATTGGGGAACAGAAGCTGACCGAAAAGGCGGTCCTCGTTGGGGAACTTGATCGTGATCGGTGCGAAAAAGCTCGGCCGGACACCGACCGCCGTACCGCGGAACTCCCGTGGTGCCACGCCGACGATCGTCAGCGACAAGTCGTTGACGATGAGCGTGCTACCGAGCACGGCCGGGTCACCGCCGAATTCGCTCTGCCAGTACGCATGGCTCAACACCACCGATTCGGCCTCGCCCTCGACGCGATCGTCCTCGGGGCCGAGCAGCCGGCCGAGCACAGGCTGAAGGCCAAGCAACGAGAAGTAGTTCCCCGAAACGACAGCGCCCCTCATGAGCCGCGCCTGCTCGCCGGTAGACACACTGGCTTCGAAGAAGGCGTAGGCCGCGAGCCCCAGGAACGGCTCCTGTGCGCGGTCGAGATCGCGGAACATCGGGTAGCTGAACAGTGTGGCGAGCTCGCCGCCGTCCGACGGTCGCTCTTGTGGAGGGAAGTTCTGACTCATTCGCCCGACGAGCTTCGTTCCCGGATCGGTCAGGTTCACGAGTTGTTCGGGCTCGGGCACCGGCAGCGGCCGCAGCAGAATCTGCTGAAACAACGAGAAGATGGCGACGTTGACGCCGATGCCGACCGCGAGCGTCAACACGGCGACGGTCGTGAACGTCTTCTGCCGCTTCAACGTTCGCAGCGCAAGCCTGAGATCCGCGATCGTGTTGTCGATCACGGCGAACGAGAGCCTTGCGCGCACACTTTCCTTGGTTTGCTCGACGCCGCCGAGCTCGATGCGCGCCGCGCGCCGCGCTTCCGCCTCACTCATGCCGGCCCGCACCTTCTCCGCGGCCGATCGCTCGATGTAGTCCTTGAGATCGGTATCGAGCGCGCGCTCGATCTCGTCGCGCCGGAACAACCAGCGCACGAGCGCGCGAAGTCGGTAAAGAATCGTCATACACCCTCCAGCGGTCGGCGATCGTGACGCGGCAGTGGCGGCTGCCCTTGCCGATGACGGAGCGCTGCTCGGCGGCGGCGTCTAGTTCGCGGGCGGACCGCCGGGCGGCCGCGGCCGGGCGTCGAATTCTGCCTTCGACACGGTGCCGTCGCCATTCGCGTCCCAGAGGTCGAACGTGTCCTCCGCGGGGAACGGACCGAACGGTCCTGGCGGAACGTTCTTGAAGAACGCGACGACCTCTTCTTTCGAAAGTTCACCGCTCTTGTCCGTGTCGACGCGGTCGAACGTCGGCGGCGTGAACCCGCCCTGCGCCGCCGCGACTCCCGCCAATAGCGCCAAAACCGGCGCCACTAGAACCGCCCGCCGTTTCATAGTTCTTGCTCCCGCCCAAATGAGGCCCAGCGAATATAACCGCGGCCTAGAGCGCCGCGTCGTAGCTCAACGCGTCGCGCCGGAACAAACAGCGCAAAGCGCGCGAAGTCGGTAAAGAATCGTCATACGCCCGCCTTGAATTACTCGTATCGCAACACCGTCATCGGCTCGACGCGCGAAGCGCGCCGAGCCGGAATGTAGGCGGCGCCGAGCATGACGGCCGCGAGCACCGCTGCGGCCGCGGCTAGCGCCAGCGGGTCACCTGCCTCGACGCCGAACAGGAAGCCACGTGCTGCACGGCCGAGGAGCCAGGACACGGCGATGCCCAGCACGACGCCGATCACCGCCATCACCGCCACCTGCCGCAGCACCATCGCGCGGATGCGGCCGGCCGGTGCGCCGAGCGCAAAGCGCAAACCAATCTCACGCGAGCGCTGGGCGACAGAGAACGCGAGCACGCCGTAGAGGCCGACCGCGGCCAAACCGGTCGCGAGCACGGCGAACGCCGTGGCGGTTCCGGTGAAGAACCGCACGACAGCGGTGCTCTCGCGGAATTGCTGCTCCATCGTTTGTAGGTTCGCGACCGGCCGTGTCGGGTCGACTCGAGTGACGGTCTCGCGAATGGCGTTTACGAGCTCGTCGGCCGGCCGAGCACTGCGAACATAGAAGGTCGCAGCGCCGGTAAATACCATCCCGGGCGCCGACCGAATGAACAGCAGCGGCTCGACCTCGTCGGTGACCCTTCCGAGCCTCAGGTCGTCGACGACGCCGACGATCTCGAACGTAAGGCGCGCGCGCGCCGTGACGGTTCGCCCGATGATCACGTCGGGAGCGAGACCGAAGCGCTCCGCGAATCGCTGATTGACGATTACCCCTCGCGGAGTGTTCGTGTCGTTGAAATCACGACCCGCGAGCAACCCGATGCCGAACGTCCGAAAGAGATCGGGGCTGACCATTTCGAGAGACACCGGAACCTGAGCCGGCGAACCCTCGACGGTCGCCGGGTATATCACCGCTCCCTGGAGCGAGAGCAGAGGACGCGTATTCGTCCACGCTACGGAAGACACGGCCGGAATCGCCTCGAGCGCCTCCGCGAGGGGAAGCAAGGAAGTGACGTCATTGCCAATTGCGTTATTCGCGGGCGAGACCGAGAACATGACGACCGAGTTGATGTCGACCCCGAGATCGAGGCGCGCAATGTTCGCGAGGCTTTGCGCGAAGACGCCCACTATCGCGAGCAGCGCCATCGACAGCGCGACCTGCACCGTCGCGAGCGCGGCGCGGAAGCGGGCGACGCTTTTCGTCGTCGTGTGCCTCGCGCCGTACGCCTGCAATGCGCTCCCGGGCTTGATCCGTATGAGCCCCCGCACGGGAAGGAGCCCGACGGCCAGCGCCGATGCCACGGCGATGCCGATCGCCACGAACGCCGCGGGAACGCTCAAGCTCATGTCGGCCGTCGTTTCGGGCATACCGGGCACTCGGCTTGCAACGCCCACGATCAGCGACGCGACCGGCAGGCTCAGCAGGGCGGCCGGGAGCGCGAGCACGAGCGACTCGGTGAAGAGCAGCGACGCGAGGCGCGTGCGTGTTGCCCCCAGCGAAGCGCGCAACGCCATCTCACCGCTTCGCGTCGTGGCTCGCAGCAGGATGAGCCCCGCGACGTTGGCGCAGCACAGAAGCAGCACGAAGCCGCTCGCCCCCAACAGCAGCATGAGGCTAAAGCGCGCCGGCAAGCCTATCTGGCTGTTGGTTTGCCCGCGCGCGCCCGGTTCGAGCAGGAGCGTTCTCGTGCGAAACGCCTCGAGCTCTTGCTCGCTGGCGCCGATCGCCAGCGGCGCTTCGACTCCGCTCAGAATTGCGCGAAAGAGGGTGTTCATCGCGGCGGCGGCCCCGTCGCGAGCGAGGCCCGGTTTCAGGCGTGCGAAGAGATGGACCCAGTAATAGTCGCGACGGTCGTGATTCGGAATGGCGCTCGCGGCCGCGAAGTCGGAGACGCCGGCGCTCGAGAACGCGAACGAGATCGTGATCGGCACGAAAACGTTCGCACGGGCGCTGACGGCCGTGCCGTGGAACCCGGGCGGTGCCACGCCGACGATGGTCAGCGGCACCTCGTTGACGGTGAGCGTCCGCCCGAGAACGTTGGGATCACCACCGAGCTCGCTCTGCCAATACGCATGGCTCAACACGACCGATTCGGCTTGTCCGTCGACGCGATCGTCGTTGGGGCCGAGCAGCCGGCCGAGCGCGGGCTGAAGGCCGAGTACAGAGAAGTAACTTCCCGAGACGAGAGCGCCCGTCGCAAACCGTGCCTGCGCGCCCGTTGCGAGACGCGCCTCGAAGAACGTGTGCGCCGCCAGCCCCGCGAACGGCTCCTGCTCGCGTTCGAGATCGCGGAACATCGGGTAGCTGAAGGTCGTCTCCGGTCCGCCGCTCGCCGACGGTCGGAAAATCGACAGCAAATTCGGCTCCATCTGAACCAATGGCCGTACCGAGTCGGTCAAGTTGACGAGTCGGTCAGGGTCCGGCACCGACAGCGGGCGCAGGAGAATCTGCTCCGCCAGCGAAAAGATCGCGACGTTGACCCCGATGCCGAGCGCGAGGGTCAGCACGACCACGGCGGTGAACGTCTTCTGCCGGCGCAACGTTCGGAACGCATGGCCCATATCGGCGAGCGTGTTGTCGATCGCCGCGAGCGAAAGGGTGGCGCGCACGCTGTCCTTCGTTTGCTCGACGCCGCCGAGCTCGATGCGCGCCGCGCGCCGCGCTTCCGCCTCACTCATGCCGGCGCGCATCTTCTCGGCGGCCGATCGCTCGATGTAATCCTTGAGATCCGTATCGAGCGCGCGCTCGATCTCGTCGCGTCGGAACAGCCAGCGTACGAGCGCGCGAATGCGGTACAGGATCGTCATGCGCCTTGCAGAACGCTGGCGATCGCGGCGGTGACGCGCTCCCAGCGCTGTTCCTCGCGTTCGAGCTGCGTCCGCCCGATCGAGGTGAGTGTGTAGTAACGCGCCTGGCGATTGTTCTCGCTGAGCCGTTCCTCGCAGCGCAACTTGCCGTCGCGCTCCAGTGCGTACAGCGCGGGAAACAGCGAGCCGGGATTGATCTCGAAGGTTCCGCGCGTGAGTGACTTCAGCCGCTGCGTGATGCCGTAGCCGTGCAGCGGTTCGCGCCGAACGATCGTCAGAATCAGGAGCTCCAGCGTGCCCTGCGGGATGTTCAGTTTCCCGCCGTCGCTTCCTTTAGGCTGCCTAGTCATGGCGGCGAGTATGCACAGCTTCATTTAGGCTGTCTATATGATGCCGTGATGGCCGAAAAGGTCGCGCCATTCTTCTGCCTGCTGGCCGCGCGCCGGCCGGCGCGCTACGCTCACGGCACACCAGTAACCAAGGGTCGGTCGTGGATTCCTCTGTCAACGTATTCGGCGAGCCGCTGCAAGGTTGCAGCGAGCAGCCCAAGACCGGCTTCTTCCGCGACGGCTGCTGCAACACGAGCGTGCAAGACACGGGCTCGCACACCGTCTGCATCGAGGTGACGCAAGACTTCCTCGAGTTCTCGCGGTTCCGCGGCAACGACCTCACGACGCCGCATCCCGAGTTTCAGTTCCCGGGCTTAAAGCCCGGCGACCGCTGGTGCCTCTGCGCCGCGCGCTGGCTCGAGGCGCACAAGAACGGCATGGCGCCGCGTGTGCTCTTGAAGGGCACGCACTCGCGCGCGCTCGAGATCGTACCGCTCGCATTGCTCAAGAAGTTCGCCGTCGATTTGAATTGACGGCGTTGGCTCGTCGCAAGGGGGAAGTCGTGCCCGCTGTAGTCAAACGAGCGGCGCTTTGCGCCGCGTGGGCCAGTCTCGTGGCCGGGGCCGCGAGCGCCCAAGAGGCTTTCGTCGAATGGCCCGTCTACGGCGGCAGCCTCGCCGCGCAGCACTATTCGCCGCTCGCGCAGATCGATGCGAGTAACGTCAAGGATCTGAAAGTTGCGTGGCGCTGGTACGGCGGCAATTTCGGGCCGAACCCGGAAATGAAGAGCGAGACGACTCCGCTCATGATCGGCGGCGTGCTCTACGCGACCGCCGGCGCCACGCGCAACGTCGTCGCCATCGACGCCGGCAGCGGCGAGACGTTGTGGATCTGGCGGCCGCGCGACGGCGAGCGCTTCCGCACGGCGCCGCGCCGCACCTCGGGCCGCGGCGTCGCTTATTGGCGCGACGGCGCCGACCGCCGCATCTTCACGGTGACGCCGGGCTTTTATCTCTGGGCGCTCGACGCGGACACGGGTCTACCGAAGCGCGAGTTCGGCGAGGCCGGCACGGTCGACCTGCGCGTAGGTCTACGCGGCCCGATGGACAACGTCGAGGCCGGCTCGTCGTCGCCGCCGCTCGTCGTCGGCGACGTTGTGGTCGTCGGGCCCGCGGGCGGCGTCGGCGCGCGGCCGAACGCGAAGACGCAAGTGAAGCTCGACGTGCGCGGCTTCGACGCGCGCACGGGCAAACTGCTCTGGACGTTCCACACGATTCCCGAGAAAGGCGAGCTCGGTTACGACACCTGGCTCACGCCGGGCTCGGCCGAGTACACGGGTAACGCGGGCGCGTGGGGGCCGCTGGCCGCCGATCCCGAGCTTGGTCTCGTCTACCTGCCCGTCGAGGGCGCAACGAGCGACATGTACGGCGGCGAGCGGCACGGCAACAACCTGTTCTCGTGCAGCCTCGTGGCGCTCGACATCAAAACCGGCGAGCGCGTCTGGCACCAACAGCTCGTCCATCACGACATCTGGGACTACGACAACCCGACGGCGCCGATCCTGCTCGACGTCGTCGTCGAGGGCCGGCCCGTGAAGGCCGTCGTGCAGCTCACGAAGCAGGCATTTGCGTACGCATTCGACCGCGCGACGGGCGAGCCGCTCTGGCCCATCGAGGAACGCCCCGTGCCGCCGTCCGATGTGCCGTTCGAGTGGACGGCGCCGACGCAGCCGTTCCCGACGAAGCCGGCCGCTTACGACCGCCAGGGCGTGAGCGAGGACGATCTCGTCGACTTCACTCCCGCGATCAAGGCCGCGGCGCTCGAAGCCATCAAGGATTTGCGGATAGGTCCGATGTACACGCCGCCGTCGCTCGTCGCAGCGCCCGACGGCACGCGCGGCACGCTCGTGCTGCCGCACTACGGCGGCGGCGCGAACTGGGAAGGCGGTGCGGCCGATCCCGAGACGGGCATGCTCTACGTCGCGTCGCAGACGAGCCTCACCGTGTTCGCCGTGAACGCCGCGGGCGACCGCTCCGACATCCGCTATCTGTTCGTCAACGGCGAGGCGCCGCGGCCCATGGGGCTGCCGCTCGTGAAGCCGCCGTACGGCCGCATCACGGCCATCGACATGAACACGGGCGAGCATCGCTGGATGGCCGTCAACGGCGACACGCCCGATGATATCAAGAGCAACCCCGCGCTCGCGGGGTTGGCCATTCCGCCGACGGGGAAGGCGAGCCGCGCCGTGCTGCTCGTGACGAAGACGCTGCTGTTCGGCGCCGAGGGCTACGGCGGCGCCCCGACCTTACGTGCCTACGACAAAGCGACGGGCGCCGTGCTCGCCGAGCTGCCGCTGCCTGGCGCCGCGAGCAGCAAGCCCATGACCTACCTGCTCGACGGCAAGCAGTACGTCGTGTTGGCCGTGGGCCGCGACGTGCCGGCGGAGCTCGTGGCGTTCGCGTTACAGTAGCTTCCATCATGAGCTCCATGCAGTCCACGAGCGCCGCGATCGATGTGCGTGGTGTGACGAAGACCTTCGGCGCGCTGACGGCCGTCGAGCGGCTCGACCTCGCGATCCCGCGCGGGGCCATCTACGGTTTCATCGGCCCGAACGGCGCGGGCAAGACCACGACGATCCGCATGATCATGTCGATCCTGCTGCCCGACGCCGGCGAGCTGCGCGTGCTCGGCCACGCGTCGGCGCTCGAGGCCAAGGACCGCATCGGCTACCTGCCCGAGGAACGCGGCCTCTATCGCAAGATGAAGGTCGCTTCCTATCTCACGTTCATCGCACGTTTGAAGGGCGTGCCGGAACGTGGATTGCGCGAGCGAGTCCACGCGGCGATCGAGCGCATCGGTTTGAAGGGCGTCGAGAACAAGCGCTGCGAAGAGCTCTCGAAGGGCATGTCGCAGAAGATCCAGATCGTCGCGGCTATCATCCACGAGCCCGACCTCTTGATCCTCGACGAGCCGTTCAGCGGCCTCGACCCCGTGAGCACCCGGCAGCTGAAGGACCTGATTCTCGTCGAGCATCGCCGCGGCGCGACGGTGCTGTTCTCGACGCACGTGATGCCGCAGGCCGAGGAGATCTGCGACCACGTCGTCATGATCCATCGCGGCCAGAAGGTGCTCGACGATCCCGTGCACGCGATCCTGCGGCCGCAGGACTCGCGCGTGCTGCGCTTCGAGCCGCTCGAGCCGCGCGCCGACGTGAGCGCCGTGCGTGCGCTGCCCGAGGTCGAGCGCTGCACGGCGGCCGACGGCGGTTATGAGGTCCTGCTGCGCGAAGGTGCCGACGCGGCGCGCGCGATGGGCAGTGTCGTTGCGGCCGTGCCCGTGGCGCGAATCGAGCTCAAGCGGCCGACCCTCGAGGACGTGTTCGTCGGCATCGTCGCGGGTAGCGAGCCTGGGCAGGGTGCCGGGGAGCGCGCAGCATGAGCAAGGTGTGGCTCATCGCCGTGCGCGAGTTCGTCGCCACGGTGTTCACGAAGGGTTTCATCATCGGCTTGCTCATCGTGCCGGCGCTCTTCACGATCATGGCGTTCGTCGGCCCACGGCTGTTCGCCAGTCGCGACTTCACGATCGAGGGCCAGGTCGCGATCATCGACTCGACGGGCGTCGTGGCGCGGCGGGCGGGCGAGGCCATGGCCGAGCGGCGCTCGGAGACGGGGATCTCCGCGATCGTCGATCGCGCGCGCGCCGGCGGCGCCGACGACGCGATCGTCGACGCGATCAGCTCCACGACGCGGCTCACGCTCGTCGAGCGCGCGCGGGACGTGGACGTCGAGCAGGCAAAGCTCTGGCTCAGCGAGGAGGAGCTCGCTGCGCCGCACGTCGCGCTCATCGTCGTGCACGACAACGCCGTCTCGCCATCAGCCGGCGAGGTCGACTTCGGTAGTTACGATCTTTTCGTGCCGCCGCGGCAAGACGATCGCGTCGAGATCGCCGTGCAGAGCGTCATGCGCGACGCGATCATCGACGCGCGCGTCGCGGCGCGGGGGCTTAACCGCGAGGAGCTCACGAACCTCACCACGATGCCGCGCGTGCGCTCCGTGACCATCGGCGAAGACGGCGAGCGCGACACCGTGTTCGGCGTCGGCTTCATCGTGCCCATCGTGTTCATGTCGCTGTTGATCATGGGTGTCATGTTCGCCGGCCAGGGAATGCTCACGACCACGGTCGAGGAGAAATCGAATCGCGTGATCGAGGTGCTGCTCTCGGCCGTTTCGCCCTTCGAGCTCATGGGCGGCAAGCTCCTCGGGCACATGGGCATCAGCCTGCTCGCGATGAGCCTCTATCTTGGCGTGGGGCTAGCCGGGCTCGCGGCGTTCTCGTTGTTCGGCGTGCTCGACCTGGCGTTGATCCCCTACCTGCTCATCTTTTTCATGATCGCGTTCTTCACGATCGGGTCACTCATGATGGCCGTCGGCGCAGCCGTCAACGACATGCGCGAGGCCCAGTCGCTGATGATGCCCCTGATGTTCGTCATGATCGCGCCCTGGTTCCTAATGATGCCGGTCGTGCGCGACCCGAACTCGACGCTCGCCGTCGTCGTGAGCTTCGTGCCGCCGCTCAACAGCTTCGGCATGTTGCTGCGGCTGGGCTCGTCGAGCCCGCCGCCGGCCTGGCAGGTGTGGCTCTCGATCGGGATAGGCGCCGTCGGCGCCTTCGTGGCGCTCTGGATGGCTGCGAAGGTGTTCCGCATCGGGCTCTTGATGTTCGGCAAGCCGCCGGATCTCAAGACGCTGATCAGGTGGATCCGCGCGGCGTAGATGCACCTCGTGATGTTCGACATCGACGGCACGGTATTGTGGCTTACCTCGAATCGTCCTCAAATGCCTGAATATTATTAGAAAACCGGCGCATAACTGGATACAATAACAGCTAATCCAAGTCCACCCACCAGGAGCTGCCATGAGCGCCGTCATGTCCCGTCCTGACCTCGAGTCCGCTGCGTCCTTCCACGACCGTTCCGTCGATGAGCTCGACCAGGCCATCTGCTCGCTGGTGCGGCAGATGAACGCCGAGAGTTACCGCATGCTGGAGCTCGTCCGCGATTTCGACGATCGCTTCGGCTGGATGAAATGGAGCTTCGCGAGCTGTGCCGAATGGCTCGCGTGGCGCTGCGGCATCTCGTTGTCGGCGGCGCGCGAGAAGGTGCGCACGGCCCACGCGCTGCGCGGGTTACCCGCGATCTCGGCGGCGTTCGCCGCGGGGCGGCTCTCGTACACCAAGGTTCGGGCGCTGACGCGTGTGGCTCACGAGCACGACGAGGACCTCTTACTCGCGTATGCGCTCGAGTCGACCGCGCCGCAGGTCGAGGAACGCTGCCGGCAGATTCGCCATGCGCTGCCGGAATCCGTGCACGGTGCGCGGCGCGCCTTCGAACGGCGCTCGCTGACGGCCTGGCGCAACGACGCGGCGGGCACGATACGGATCACTGTCGAGCTGCCGGTGGAGGAGGGCGAGCTGCTCTTGAAGGCGCTCGATCACGCCGTGGCCGGCGGCGAGGTTGCTATGGGTGTCGAGCCCGACGCGGTCGCGGAACACAAGGGCACTGCCTGGCGCGCACAGCAGGCGGATGCGCTGGTCGCGGTGGCGCGGGCGTATCTCGACGGCGGAGCCGCGGGCGAAGGCGGGTCGAAGGCCGATCACTATCAAGTCGTCGTGCACGTCGACGAGAAATCCCTCCGCGGAGGGGCGGGGCACGCGGATCTGCCGATCGAGACGATCCGGCGGCTCACGTGCGACGGTAGTCTCGTCGCCGTCGTCGACGACGCGAAGGGCAAGCCGCTCGACGTCGGCCGCAAGCAGCGTACGATCTCGACGCCGCTCAAGCGTGCCCTTTACGCCCGCGACCGCGGTTGCACGTTCCCTGGATGCCATCGCACACGCTACGTCGATGGTCATCACCTGAAGCACTGGGCGAAGGGCGGCGAGACCGTACCCGACAACCTCACGCTGCTCTGCACGTACCATCACCGGCTGCTGCACGAGGGCGGTTTCGGCGCGCAGCGTCAGGTCGACGGCACCCTGCGCTTCACGCGGGCCGACGGGCGCACGATTCCGCGCTGCGGCTATAGGACCGAGGATTTCGTGGACGACGTCGGCGAGGGCCCCTCCGCGGAGGGATTGGGCACTACGATGGTGCAGGAGCCGCGCGCGGTTTACCGCATCGAGCGACTACACTTGCACGCATGAACCGACAGGCCTGTATCACGGCGCTCGGCGTGGCGGCCGCCGCCGCGTGCACCGTGCCGGCGGCCCACGCCCACCACAGCGTCTCCGCGTGGTTCGACACGACCGTCGAGATGGCCGAGGTCGAAGGCGTCGTCACGGAGTTCCGCTGGCAGAACCCGCACGTCATCTTCACGCTGCGCGTCGACGACGTGCTCTGGAGCATCGAAACGCTGTCGACCAGCGGCATCAGCCGCTGGGGCATCACGCGCGACCTCATCGCGGTCGGCGATCGGCTGCGCGTCGCGGGCAATCCCGCGCGCCGCGAAGCGAACAGCCTGTTCGTGCGCAACATCCTGCTGCCGACTGGGCGCGAGATCGTGCTCGGCGGCAACGCGCGCTGGTCGAGCGACACGCTGCGCGGCAGCGAGCTGTTGCAAGCCCGCGAGGGCGATGCGTCGCGCCCCGATCTCGGCCTGTTCCGCACCTGGAGCACGGGCGGCGTCAACGGCGTGCTATTCCCCGAGGCGGTGCAGGCGAACTTCGACTTCGGCCGCTATCCGTTGACGCCGGTCGCGCGTGCCGCGCTCGACGCGTTCGACTTCGCGGCCGACGACCCGACCAACGACTGCGCGCCGAAGGGCATGCCGACGATCATGGAGCAACCGTATCCCATGGAGATCGTCGACCGCGGCGATACCATCGAGCTCTTGATCGAGGAGTACGACACACGACGCGTCGTGCACATGCGGCCGACGGGAGTGTCCGTGCCGGGGCCGCTCGGCCACTCCGTGGGGCGCTGGGAAGGCACGACGCTCGTCGTCGTGACCACGCGGTCGACCTGGGGGTATTTCGACAGCGTCGGCATCCCGCTCACGGTCGATGCGATTCTCGTCGAGCGCTTCGCGCCGAGCGCCGACGGCGCGCGGCTCGACTACACGCTCACGGTCACCGACGCGGCGACGTTCACGGTGCCCGTCACGCTCACGAAAACCTGGATCTGGCGGCCCGAGGTCACGCGCGGCGCGTACGAGTGCCGCCCGGCGCTCGCTCGCTAAGGTTTCGCGTCGGCCACGAGCCCCGCCTGCTCGATGCCATGCGCGCAGACGGCTTCGTCTTCTTCGCCCGTGCCGCCGCTTGCACCCGCGGCGCCGAGGATCGCGCCGCTCGCGTCGCGGATCAGCACGCCGCCGATCTGCGGCAGGAACTTGCCGCCCGCGGTGGCCGCGAGCGTGATGAAGAAGTTCGGGTTGTCCTTGGCGCGGCCCGCGAGCGCGCGGCTCGAGGCGCCCATGCCGACGGCGGCCCAGGCTTTGCCGGTCGCGACGTCGTAACGGAACATGCTCGCGCCGTCTTCGCGCTGCATCGCCTTCAGATGCCCGGCGTCGTCGAGCACGACGACCGTCACGGGCTTGATCTTCATGGCGCGCGCCTTCTCGAGCGCCTTGGCGACGATCTCAATGGCTTGGGCGAGAGTCAGCGTCGGCATCGGTCGAGCTCCGTCAAGAAACATCAAGGGGTGCAGCATAGCCCCCGTTTCGACGTTGGCAAGGCGCTGAAGCCGTAGTGGCGCGCGCGGCCGGCGACTAGAATTAGTGCGGCGGCCAACACGCCGTTCCCCTCGCGAGGACGAGACGATTCTGCATGAGCACGCCGTGCATCATCACCGTGGCCATTACGGGCTCCGTGCCGACGAAAAAGGACAGCCCGGCGGTGCCGATCACGGTGGCGGAGCAGATCGAGTCGACGCACGCGGCCCACGAGGCCGGCGCGGCGCTCGTGCACGTGCACGTGCGCAACGACGACGGCACGACCACGTCGGACCCCGAGAAGTTTGCGCGTTTCCTCGCGGGCGTCCGCAAGCACTGCCCGAACATGATCGTGCAGTTCTCGACGGGTGGGCGCAGCGGCGTCGGCAGCCATGAGCGCGGCGGCATGCTGCACCTGAAACCCGAGATGGCGTCGCTGACGACGGGCTCGGTGAATTTCCAGAAGGTGGTCTACGAGAACCATCCGGCGCTGATCCACGATCTCGCGACGAGCATGCTCGCCAACGACATCAAGCCCGAAGTCGAGATCTTCGATCTCGCCATGCTCTACAACGCGGCCAAGCTCGTGGCCGACGGCTTGCTGAAGCCGCCCGTGCACGTGCAGTTCGTGCTCGGCATCCCGGGTGCGCTGCCCGCGGACCGGCAAGTGCTCGACTTCGAGCTCGAGCAGCTTACACGCGTGCTGCCGGGCGCCACGTGGACGGCGGCCGGCATCGGCCGCCATCAGCTCACGGTCAACGAGTGGTCGCTCGAGCTCGGCGGCCACTGCCGCACGGGCCTCGAGGACAACGTGCGCTTCGACAAGGAGCGGCTCGCGGTCAGCAATGCGGAGCTCGTCGCGCGCGTCGCGAAGCTCGCGGATAGATTCGGACGCTCGGTCGCGACGCCGGCCGAGGCGCGGCAGATTCTCGGCCTGCGGGCCGCATAGCTTAGGAGACACATGGAGCTCGTATTCATCACGATTTTGGTCGCACTGATCGAGTACACCGTCATGGCCGCGCTCGTGGGCCGCGCACGCGTGAAGTACGCGATCAAGGCTCCGGCCACCACAGGCCACCCCGCCTTCGAGCGCATCAACCGCGTGCACGTCAACACGCTCGAGAGCCTCGTCGTGTTCATCCCGGGCGTATTGATTTTCGCCCAGTACGTGAGCGAGCTCTGGGCCGCGGTGCTCGGCGCCGTGTTCGTCGTCGCGCGCGCACTGTATGCGGTCGGCTACATCCGCGCCGCCGAGAAGCGCGGGCTCGGCGCCGGCATCACGGGCATCGTCAACATTCTGTTGATTGTCGGTGGGCTGATAGGCCTCGGTCGAGCACTGCTGTAGCGCCGGCGCGCGCAGTACCATCGAGACTGCAAGTGAATCGCTAGCGCGCGGCGCGCTGGGTCTTGTGCGTGTCAGCGATGGGAAGCTCGGCCGTGGGCTTGCCGATGTGGTAACCCTGCGCATAGTCGATGCCGTACTTGGCGAGTAGCTCCAGCGTCGCTTCGTTGTGCACGTACTCGGCGACGGTCTGAATGCCGGCCGCGCGCGCGACCTCGCCGACCATGCGCACCATGGCCTGATCGACGCGATCGCGCGGCAGGTTCTTGATGAAGGCGCCATCGATCTTGAGGTAGTCGACGGGCAGCCGCTTCAAATAGCTGAACGAGCTGTAGCCGCTGCCGAAGTCGTCGATCGCGAGCTCGCAGCCGAGCCGGCGCAGCGTCGCGATCTGTTTGTCCGTGTTCGCGGCGAAGCGCACGGCGAGCTGCTCGGTGATCTCGATGACGAGGCGGTCGCCGGAGACGCCGTGCTCGTCGAGCAAACCCTTCAGGTATTCGCCGAGGTGCTCGTCGTCGAACGCGAAGCCCGAGAGGTTGGTCGCGAGCTTCATGGCCGGCGCCGAGGGCGCGGCCTCCGCGAGCGCGCGCACGACGCGTCGCAGCACCCAGCGGTCGATGTCGGCCATGAGGCCGAACCGGATCGCCGCCGGCAGGAACGATGCGGGGCCCACGAGGCCCTCGTCCGTGGACAGGCGCAGCAGCGCCTCGTAGTGCGCAACCTTGCGGCTGCGAACATGCATGAGCGGCTGGTAGTGGAGCTCGAAGGTGTCGCCGGCCAGGGCCTCGCGCAGCCGGTTCATGAGCAGGACGTCCTTCGCGATCTGCTCGGTCTGCTTGCCCGCGGGGCTGTAGACCTCGACGCGGTTACGGCCGCGCGCCTTGGCGTTCTGGCAAGCGATGTCGGCTTGGGCCATCACCTCGTGCGAGCTCGAGCGGTCGCCGTGGAACAACGCGACGCCGATGCTGCATTGCAGATGGAAGACACGCTCGTTCTCGACGTGCTTGAGCCCGCGCATGAGCTCGAGCACGCGGCCGGCGAGCGTCCGCGCCTCGTTGCGCGATACGTCGCGCGCGAGCACGACGAACTCGTCGCCGCCGAAGCGCGCGAGGAAGTCGCTCGGCCGAATCGCGTAGCGGAGCTGCTGCGCGGCGAGCTGCAGCAGATGGTCGCCTGACGCATGGCCGCACGTGTCGTTGACGTACTTGAACTGATCGAGGTCGACGAAGAACAGCGCGCTGCGCGCGTCCTCGGCCGCGCAGCGTGCGAGCTCGGCATCGAGCTCGGTGACGAGCTGATGGCGGTTGGGCAGGCCCGTGAGCTGGTCGTGGTTCGCGAGGTGCAGCAAGCGCCGCTCGCGCTTCTGCAGCGCACGCGTCGTGTCCTCGAGCGCACCCACGATCGCGCTGAGCTCGGTGTGCGGCGAGCGCGGGAATCGCACGTTCGTGTCGCCGGCCGCGAGCTGCGCGAGGGAGCTCTGCAACGCCGAGAGCGGCGCCAGCGCGTTCTTCATGAACCAGCGGCCGCAGATCCACCAGATTGCGAGCAGCAGCAACAATACGCCGCTCGCCACGGCGAGTCGCGGCCAGAGGGCGCTCTCGTAGCCCGAGAAGTCGAGGTCGACGCTGACGAAGCCGAGCAGTTGCAGAGACGTCTCGGCGGCGGCCGGATCCGGGCCGAACAGCGCTTCGTCGGGCAACGTCTCGGTCCAGATGGGGCCGGACAGGCGATAGCTTTGGACGCCGCCGACGTTCTCGGTGAGGAGGTACGGCGTGCTCGCGCCGGCGCGCGCCGCGAGACCGGTCGTGGTCACGGTGCCGAGCGGCGGTGCCGCGGCGCCCGTCGTGCCGTTCTCGCCGAGCGAGAGAAGCACTTCCCCCGCCGGGCCGTACCACGTGACGCGCTCGATCTCGGGGTATTTGGCGATGAAGCGCTCGACGTCGAGCATCGCGGCGCCGGCATCGGCGAGGTAGAACGGCGCGCCGAGCTCGTTGAGCTCTGCGGCCCACTGCGCGGCCCACTGCTCGAGGTTGTCGCGCACGACCGAGCCCGAGGTCCAGGCGAGTCCCGTGACGGCGACCAACCCCGCCAGTGCGGTGACGGCAAGCTGCGCGCCGAGCACCTCGTGGACGAGGCTGCGCGAGCGCGCGGGCGGTGCTGCCCGCTCAGTCGTGGTCACGTGTCACCCAGCGCGATGCTGCGGGCGGCTGCAAGCCGAACGCCACGGCGAGGCCGCCGTTCACCGCGAACTCGGCGGCCGAGAGCGGCGTCATGGGGGGCAGATCGTCGGTGCGGCCCGCGACGACGCGCTCGACGACGCGGTGCACGGTGGTGGCGACGTCTGCCGGCACGCTCGTGGCGCTCAGCAGCGCGCCGCGCGTCAGCAGCGCCTCGCTGAACCCGAGCACGCCGATGCCGCGCGTCGCCGCGTAGCTCAACAGCTCGCGCAACACGCTGGGGCTCAGCGCATCTTCGTCGGGCAGCAGCCAGAGGCCGTCGACGCTCGCGGCCATGCGCCGGAAGAGATACAGCGTTTCGCGGTCCGACGACGAGATCTCGACGTGCAGGTCGGTGGCGGCTGCGCTCGCGGCTTGCTGCGCTTCGGCAGCGAGCGCGGCCTGCGGGTCGCTGACGACGAGCGCGATCGTGCGCAACGACGGATCGACGGCGCGCCAGCCGCGCAGTTGCAGCGCAAGCGGCGGCAGCGGACGCACGCCCCAGACGCGCTCGCCCTCGCCGAACAGCGCTTCGTAGCCCTGCACCTGGCAGAACACGATGGCCTTGCCCGGCAGCTCCGCGCGCGCCGCGGCCACGGCCGCGGCGCCGACGGCGATGATCGTGACGTCGCGATCGCGCAGCGCGGCGAGCGCGACGGTGGCCGTGCTCGCGAGCTCGACGACGTTGTAGGCACGCGGCGGCAGCTCCGCGGCGATTGCGGCCGCCACGCTCGCGTGGCTCGCCGAGCTGGCGTCGACGACGAGCGCGATGTGGGCACGCGGGAGCGGCACGGGCGGCGGCACGGGTGCGGGCGGTGGAGGCGGGAGCGGGTCCGGCGCGAGCTCGACCACGGGCTCGACGATCGCCGGCGGCGGCTCGGGCGCGACGGGCGGCGGCGTGCCCGCGCAACCGACGAGCGCAAGCACCGCCGCCGCGAGCGCGGCGCGGGCGAGTCCGAGTTTCAGGCGCGCATAGTTCCCCATAGTGGAACCGCCAGCCTACGAGGCGCGCGGCTACGGCCGTGTGCGCGGCTTCACACATCCGGCCCGGAGAGAGCGGCCGGGATGGCGCACTGGGCGCCCGGTCTCAGCCGCCACCGGTGCCGAGGTAGGGTAGCAGGCGGCCGAACAACAAGACGCCGAACCAGAAGAAGAGCGACAAGATACCCGCGACTTGCGCCATTCCCGGTGTGGGGTCGCTTGGGCCCAGCCTCAGGAGGGCGGGCTCCACCTTCGCGAAGTAGAAGAGGAAGTTGAGGCCGGCGAGCAGGATCAAGATCATCTTGGCCCAGAACGCCCAGTTCGCGAAGTACAGGTACGGCTCGCCGAACAGAAAGCCGAGCCCGGTGAGGAGGTTGATCACGAACGACACGAGTGCGACCGGCATCAAGCTGTGCACGGCCTTGAGCGGAACGAGGCGCTCGAAGCCGATCAAACGCAGATCCATGATCAGCAGGGAGCCCATCAGCGTGCAGAGCGCGAGGAAGTGCAACGTCTCGAGCGTCGGCCAGCTCCATGCATAGCCGAGGACGAGCGAATTGATCCACGTCGTCTGCATCCAGTCCTGTAACGCATCCATGTGGGGCTCCTAAAGGTAGGCCGTGAGGCGGCCCATGACGATCGCGACGATCCAGATCACGATCGCGATGCCCGCGATCGCCTTGGTGCCGCCGGGAATCCGGCCGCCTACCCACGAGTCGGCGGCTGCGACGGCGGGTTGCAGGATGGCGGTGGTGATCGCGCCGAGCACCACGAACAGCATCTTGGTCATGAAGACCCAGTCGACCACGTAGCTCGTGGCCTGCGTCGTGAACAATGCGGAGCCCGACAAGAAATTGATACCGAAGCCGATCCACGCGAGCCCGAAGAAGCGCTGCAGGGCCTGCACCGGGATGCCGGCGAACCAGCCGAGCAACCGCAGATCGAGGACGAGAGACAGCCCCACCATGACGGCCATGCCGACTGCGTGCAGCGCGATCATCGACGGGTAGCCGGGGATCGACGAGCGCACCCATTCGGCGAGCCGACTGGCCTCGACCCAAGCCAAAAACTCCACGGCATCCCCCCCAACGAAACGCTGTTGAAATCGTTGTGGCGGCAGCGTAGCCGCAAGCCACCGCGGCTGTCCACCGAAGAAGACCAAGGCGAATGCGTGCGCTTTGCGTCTGTTGCCAAGCTCGCGCAGCGTCCCCTATAGTCGGCCGCCGGATGACAACCGCGACTCAGCCCATCGAAAATACACCGCTCGCGCGCGTCGGCCTCAGGCTTTCCGATTGGTTCGAGAAGTGGTTCCCCGACGCGTTCGCTCTCGCGCTCGCGGCCGTCGCGATTGTTTTCGCGGCGAGCCTGCTGGCCGGCAGCACCGTGCTCGACACGGCGCAGTGGTTCGGCTCGGGCTTCTGGGGCCTCGTCACGTTCACGATGCAGATGTCGATGATCGTCGTGACGGGCTATGCCGTGGCGACGGCGCCGCCGGTCTACAAGGTCGTGCAGCTGCTCGCGCGCGTCCCGAGCACGGGGCGCGGCGCGGCCGCGTACGTCGGGCTGTTCTCGATGCTCGCGTCGCTCGTGTCTTGGAGCTTCAGCCTCATCTTCAGCGCGCTGCTCGCGCGCGAGGTTGCGCATCGCGTGCGCGGTTCCGACTACCGCGCGCTCGGCGCGGCCGCGTATCTCGGCGTGGGCAGCGTCTGGGCGCTCGGCATGTCGTCGTCGGCGGCGTTGATGATGGCCACGCCGGCGGCGTTGCCGGCGTCGATCCGCGACATCGCCGGCGTGATTCCGCTCGACCAGACGCTCGGCTTGTGGCAGAGCTTGGTAGTAGCGGGCTTGCTCATCGCGATCTCGATGGCTGTCGCGTTCTACTCCGCGCCGAGCGCGGCGCACGCGAAGTCGATGGCGGACATGGGCGTGAGCTACGCGCCCGCGACGAGCAACCTCGGCCGGCGCGCGACGCCCGGCGAATGGCTCGAGTACAGCCCGCTCCTGACGATCGTGATCTGCGTGCTCGGCTTCGGCTATCTGCTGCGCGAGGTCATGGCGAACGGCCCGAGTGTTCTGCTCCAACTCAATCACTACGTTTTTCTGTTCTTAATGGTCGGGTTGCTGCTGCACTGGCGGCCGCGCTCGTTCGTGCAGGCGGTTGCGGCTTCCGTGACGCCCGTCGGCGGCGTGCTGATCCAGTATCCGATGTACGCGGGCATCGTCGAGATGCTCACGCAGTCGGGGCTCGCCGACCGGCTCGCGGCCCTGTTCGTCGACATCTCGAACGAGCACACGTATCCCGTGCTCGTCGGCATCTACTCCGCGTTCCTCGGGCTGTTCATCCCGTCTGCTGGCGGCAAGTGGATCATCGAGGCGCCGTACTTGCTCGAGGCCGCGAATCGGCTCGAGGTGCACTTGGGCTGGGTCGTGCAAACCTATAATGCAACCGAAGCGCTCGCGAATCTGATTCATCCATTCTGGATGCTGCCGCTCGTCGGCATCTTGGGCCTCAAGGCGCGCGACATCGTCGGCTACTCGATGCTCCAGTTCGTCGTGCACGTGCCGCTCGTGCTGTTCCTCGTCTGGATCTTGAACTACACGCTGACGTACGTGCCGCCCGTGCTGCCGTAGCGGTGCCCCGCGGCTGTTGCGATGCCCGTCGGGTCGTAGCGATCCTGGCAATTGACGCGCATTGCGCAGGGTGCTCTCATCAGATCGATGAGCGGGCGCAGCAAGCTGTTGTTTCTGCTTCTCGTGTTTGCGCAAGTGGCGCACTCCTTCGAAGAGTATTCGACACAGCTGTTCGAGGTGTTTGCTCCCGCGCGACTCGTGAGCGGCCTGGTCAGCCAGGATCTGGCCGTCGGCTTCATAATCGTCAACGCCGCGTTCATATTTCTGATGGCGTGGAGCTACGTTCAGCCGGTTCGCGCCGGCGGTGCTACGGGTCGGCTTGTCGCCGCCGTGTGGGTCGCCATCGAGCTTGCGAATGGCGCGGGTCATCTCGTCATGGCAGCGCTGAGGGGCGGCTATTTTGCGGGCCTGTTCACGGCGGTTCTACTGGTGGTTATCGGCGCATGGCTCGGGCTCAGCCTCGCCAAGGACAGGCGCCGCGATGAGAAACCGGGAGTCGCATGACGAGTCGTTGGATCAGGAGCGCAGACGGTTGAGGATCGAAGTCGACGACCTCTCCCGGCCGGCGATTCATGCGTTGCTCAACGAGCACCTGCAAAGCATGTATTCATTGTCGCCGCCGGAGAGCGTTCATGCGCTCGATCTCGAGCGGCTTCGCAAGCCCGAAATCACGTTCTGGTCGGTGTGGGATGGCTCGACGCTGCTCGGTGTCGGCGCGCTCAAGCAGCTCGATCCGACGCACGGCGAGGTCAAATCGATGCGCACGGTCAAGGCGCATCTTCGCAAGGGCGTTGGGCGGGCGGTGCTCACGCACATCATCGACGTCGCGCGCCAGCGTCACTACGAGCGCCTGAGCCTCGAGACCGGGTCGATGGACGCCTTCAAGCCGGCGCAAGAGCTCTACGAGAGCTTTGGCTTCGTTTACTGCGGGCCGTTTGGCGAGTACGTTGAGGATCCGTACAGCGTTTTCATGACCATGCGTTTATAGCGCGGGACGCGCTGCCATTCCGGAGATCGACATGGGGATATCGACGGTTGCGGAAGTCGCGCTTCTTCAGGCAGCCACGCAAATCCCGTTTCTGATCGCGATTGTCGTCGGGTTGTGGTTCGCCATCGCGCGCCGCGGGCGCCATCCAATCGTGTCGCTCTGGGCGGGCATCGGCTTCGTCGCTCTTGGGATTCAGGTCGCTTGTCGTGTGGCGGTCAGTGCCTATGTCGCGGGTCTAGGTACCGGCGTCATCCAGAGTACTGGGTCTCTCACTTCGTTCATGGCGTTTTCGAACCTTGCGATCTATCTGCTTTTTCTCGTCGGCATCGTCGCGCTGACGGTCGCTGTGTTCGTCGGCCGGCAGGCGCGATGAACGCAATCCGAGCCATCAACCTTCCGCGCGATAGCTGGCCCCGCCGTCCGTGTCGAGCTTTTTCGCGAGCCACGGCAGCGCGTCGTGCAGCTCCTCGTCGAGCTGCCACGGCGGATTGACGATGAACAGCCCGCTGCCTTTCAAGCCGCGATCGCGCGTCTCGCGCGCGACGCAGAGCTCGTAGGTCGCGAAAGGAGCGACACCCGCGGCGCGCAGCGCGCGCTCGTAGCGCTCGACCCAGCGCCGCTCGATGACGGGATACCAGATCGCGATGGTGCCCGTCGCGAAGCGCTTGTGGGCTTTCGTCATGGCGTCGATGACGAGGCGGTGCTCGTTGTCGAGCTCGTACGACGGATCGACGAGCAGCAGCGCGCGCTTGCTCGGCGGCGGCACGAGGCCCACGCAGCCAGCGAGCCCGTCTTCGCGCAGCACCTTGACGCGGCGGTCGCCGTCGCAGGCGCGCTTGAGCGCGCGGTGCTCGGCGGGGTGCAGCTCGTAGAGAAACGCGTCGTCGATCGGCCGCAAGCATTCGCGCGCGAACCACGGCGAGCCGGGATAGCGCCGCAAAGCCGGGCCGCCGTTGAAGAGCCGCGCGAGCGTGAGCCAGCGCGCGACGGCCGGCGGCGCGTCGCTCGCGTCGAAAAGGCGGCCGATGCCTTGCTCGTGCTCGCGGTTCTTGCGCGCGGCCGGCGAGCGTAAGTCGTAGCCGCCCGCGCCCGCGTGCGTGTCGATGAAGCGTAGCGGTTTATCCTTGGCGACGAGACGGGCGAGTAGCGCCGCGAGCACCGTGTGCTTGAGCACATCGGCGTGGTTGCCGGCGTGGTAGCCGTGGAGGTAGCTCAGCATCGCGGCGCCGGCGCGGTCGGTCGTGACGGGACGCCGATACTGACATCCGGGCGGCGACTCTGTCACGCGGCGCCGCACGCGAGCGCCGGTGTAAGATTGCCGCCTCGCACCGACGTGGAAGGCATTGCAGGCATGAGCTCTCACGACAGTCGCAGCGCCGAGCGACCGGCGCCCGACGCGTTGCTCACCGAGCTCGCCGACTACGTGCTCACGTTCCGCGCCGAGAGCGCCGAGGCGCGCCGCATCGCGCGCTATTGCCTCATGGACACGCTGGGTTGCGGCCTGCTCGCGCTCGGCTTCCCGGCCTGCACCAAGCTGCTCGGCCCCGTCGTGCCGGACGCCGAGCTCGCGGGCGGCGCGCGCGTGCCGGGCACGCGCCACGAGCTCGACCCCGTGGCGGCGGCGTTCAACATCGGCGCGCTCGTGCGCTGGCTGGACTTCAACGACACCTGGCTCGCGGCCGAGTGGGGGCATCCGTCCGACAACCTGGGCGCGATCCTCGCCGTGGCGGATTACCTGAGCCGCCTGCGCGCCGCAGAGGGCGAAGCGCCGCTGACAGTGCGCGAGCTGCTCACGGCTATGATCAAGGCGCACGAGATCCAGGGTGTGACGGCCCTCGAGAACAGCTTCAACCGCGTCGGCCTCGATCACGTGCTGCTGGTGCGCGTCGCTTCGACGGCGGTCGTCACGCACATGCTGGGGGGAACGCGCGAGCAGATCGTCAATGCCGTATCCAATGCCTGGATCGACGGCGGCGCCTTGCGTGCCTACCGTCATGCGCCCAATGCCGGGTCGCGCAAGAGCTGGGCCGCCGGCGACGCGGCCAGCCGCGCCGTGCGGCTGGCGCTGATCAGCCTCACCGGCGAAATGGGCTATCCGTCCGCTCTAAGCGCCCGTAACTGGGGTTTCTACGACGTGCTGTTCAAGGGCAAGCCGTTTGCCTTTCCCCAGGGCTACGGCAG
>CAZCZE010000066.1:0-43058 GCA_964503125.1 uncultured Gammaproteobacteria bacterium | reverse complement strand
ACCCGTCGAATTGTATTCGCCCACGAGGTGCCCGGCTTCGTCGTACACATAATGCACGGTGCCGGGCGTGCCGCCGACGCGCTTCACGAGCTCACCGAGCGCGTTATAGGTAAACGTCGCCGTCGTCGAGCCCTTCTTCAGTGTCTTCATCCGGCCGCGGTGGTTGTAAGTCGCCGTGATGTTCGAGTAGGTCAGCGTGTTGCCGGCGGCGTTGTACGTGTACGTGCGGCTCACCGCACCCGAGATCGAGCTCACGCGGTTGTTCGCGGCTGAGATCGTGTAGGTTGACGGCGACGCGCCGGTCTCGGTCAAGCGGTTGCCGTTCGCATCGTGCGTCCAGCCGCGCGTAGTGCCGGTCTTGACCGCGCTCGTGAGCCGGTCGAGGTTGTCGAACCCGTAGGTGTAGGAATTGGCCGGCGTGATCGTGTCCGTGATGCCCGTGATCCGAAACGCGTCGTCGTAGCCATAGGTTTTGTTGCCCGCGCTCGCGATCGCCGTCACCTTGCCGTCGGTGTCGAACGTGCGGCTCATCGCCGTGCCGTTGCCCCAGGTCCAGCCCTTGATCGGGCCGAACGGCTCGTAGGTCACGCCCGACAAAAGCGTCGTGCCGTTGATCGTAATGCTGACGACCTGGCCGTTCGTGTTATAGCCGTAGACCACGGCTTGACCGGACGGCGTGGTCATCGAGGTCAAGTGACCGTTCGTGTAGCCGTAACCAACGCCTTTCGCGACCGTGCCCACGGTCTGCGTCTTGCTCGTGACGCGCCCGAGCGCGTCATACACCCAGCTCAGCGAGTGACTGGCATCGCTCGCGCCGGTGCGGCGGCCCTTGCCGTAAGTGCCGGCGTCATAGGTGAACGCGATCGTCTGGTCGGTCGTCGTGCCGATCTTGTAGGCGGCCGAGGTCACGCGGTTCAGCGCGTCGTAGCCGTACGTCGTGATCGCGTTGCGCGCATCCGTCGAGGTCTTCAAGTTCCCGCCGGAATCGTACGTGTTCGTCGTGAGACCGGTGTCCGGGCTCGTCTGCGTCTTCAGATCGTCGAACCCGTTGTAGGTATAGCTCGTGAGCTTGCTGCGCGGATCGGTGACGGCAGTCAGATTGTCGTTCGCGTCGTAGCCGAGCTGTGTGACGCCGGCCGCGGGGTCCGTCATTTCAATCACGCGGCCGAGCTCGTCGTAAGCGTTGACCGTGTTGCGGCCGAGCGGCGCGTTGATGGCCGTCGGGTTGCCGCGCGTGTCGTAGCCGAGCTCGGTCGTCTGCGCGGCCGTGCCCGCGGCCGTCAAATCCTTCCACAGCTGGTTCAGGCTGTTGAACACGCTCGAGCGCGTGCGGCGCAGGAAGCTCGTCGGGTCGTAGACATTCTCCGCCGTGCGGTTGCCCATGGCATCGAGCGTGTAGACGACGTAGTTGCCGGCCGCGTCATCGATGCGCGTCAAGCGGTGCGCGTTGTCGTAGGTGTAGAGCAGGAAACTCGCGTCCGGCAGCGTCACCTTCTTGAGCAACCCCGTCGGCCAGTACTCGAGCTGCGTCTGCTCGCCGCCGACGGTGTGGCTCGTCAGGCGCTGGCGGGCGTCGTAGCCCAGCGTCGCGACGACGCCGTTCGGGTCCGTGATCTGAAGGGGCTGGCCGTGGGCGTTGTAACTGTCGAACGTCGTCACCTGGCTCAGCGCGTTCGTGATCGACTGAAGCTGTCCGCATTGGTAGCCCGTGCCGCAGGTGTGATAGGCGAGCGTGGTCACGTCCGTGGCATCGGTCCGCGGACCGTCCGCGGTCAGGACTCGGCCATAGGTGTCGTAGGTCCACGTCGTGCGGCGCACGTCGCTCGTGGCCGTATCCGTGACTTCGAGCTCGAGCAGGTTGCCGTTCGCGTCGTAGTCGAGGCCCGTGGTGCGACCCGGCTCGGTGATCAGCGTCGGCAGCCGGTAGCTCGCATGCCAGGCCGTCGAGATCGTGCGTGCGCGCGGCGTGCCATAGGCTTCGGTGCGCGAGGTCTCGAGCGTCCGCGCCGTGTCGTGCGTGAAGCGCGTTTCGATGCCGCCGAAGTCGACTTGGGCCTCGAAGTTGCCGAAGGCATCGAACGTGGCGCTCGCGTACTCGCCGCAACCCTGGCACAGCAGGTTCGAGCCGGTGTAGCGGCGTTGCCCCGCGATGACTTGGCTCGAATAGGTCCGGCTCGTGCCGAGCGGGTCGACGACGTCGCGCGTGCCGTCGGTGTTATAGGCGATCGTGTAGTTGTCGACGCCGCCCGCATGCACCGAGCTCGTGACGACGTTGCCGGTACCGTAACCCCACGTGACGTAGCGGACGCCGGACTCGTCCTCGATCCCGGTCAGCAGGTTCTCTTGGCCCGCGCCCGTGAGCTCGTACAGATAGTCGCGGGTGCGCGTGTCGGGATAAGTGACTTGCGTCAGGTTGTTGTTGGCACCGTACGTGAACACGATCTGGCCCGAGCCCGCACCGGGCAGCGTGACGCTCGCGAGACGCGGCGGTGAAGCTGTGTCCCATTGGAAGGTCAGCTCATGGCCGAAGTCGTCGGCGACCGAGGCGACACGGCTATTCGCGCCGTAGGTCAGCAATTGGACGACACCGGCGCGGCTCTGGATCGTGACGAGCCGGCCGTTCGTGTCGTAGAGCTCGCGATCTTCATTGGCCGTGATGTAGACCCAGCCCACGAAGGCGCCCGAGCCGTTCGTGGCGACCGTGAGGCGATCCTTGAGCTCGCCGTCGGCCTGGTAGAGCGTGGAAGTCGAGCCCGGGATCGTCGCCGTGAAACCGATGACGTCGCCATCGGGGCGTACTGCGTTCACGACGGTGGAGCTCAGACCCGACGGGGCCGAGATCAACTGAAAGTACGAGCCGAACCACGACTCGCCTAGCGGTTTGCCGTAGGCGCCTTGCTTAGCAGAGTGGTAGCGCAAGCTGTTGTACGTACGAACGAAGGCGAGCGCGCCCGTGCCCGGTGCGTAGTCGGCCTCGCGCTCACGCTTGTTGCCGAAGAGCACGTCGCAGGGGTTGCCTTTGCACAAGCGGCCGCTGGGGTTGGAGCGCTGAGTGTGATTGGGCTGCTCATCGGGGACGCAACCGCCGAACCCCTGATCGAAGTGGTACCCCTCCGTGTCTGCGCAGTGGTCAACGAACCACCATTGGATTCCCAGGGCATCGCAGTTGGGCCCACCTCCATAAAGCGCCGACCAATTCCGCGTGCCGCGCACGTAGTATCCGTACCAGGCGTTTGGCGGAGGGGAGCTCTGAATGACGGGACCTGAACCGTTGTCCATCCAGGGGCCCGAGCACGCACCCTCAGGCGCTGGATACCAAGCCAGCGTGCACGGCGACAGTCCCGCGGCGCTAGTCGTGACGCAGTTCGCCTGGGCGTGGGTGTCGAGAGCAGGCAGGGAGGGTACGCTCCAGAAATTGTTTCCCGCCCATACGCAAGGCGTCGTGAAAACGAGGGCCGCAAGCACACCCAGGCAACGAATAAACCTCATGACAACCCCCCCGGCTCGATCTGTTGTGGGAGCCCGCTCACGTGCCGTTCGCGGGCTGTTGTTTTCGGCCAGATCATCCCGGATCCAGCAACGGCTGTCTGTCAACTACCGGACACTTCTGGCAAGAAAGTTGGGAACCGAGGGTATGGAGAGAGCGCTAGCGGCGGTCGCCGCGGCGCAGCACGGCTTCCAGCAGCGCGATCACGGTCTGGTCCTTCGGACGACCCAGCGGAAGCCCAGGACGTCGAGCGGCCGCGCGTGGATGGGGGAATAAAGAAGCCCCGGGTGCGGGATTCAGGGGACGCACCCGGGGCACCGGATCCCGACGGGGTGGTCGAGACCCTTCAGACCCCGCCTTAGGGAGGATAGCGGGGGCACTCATCCTGAGTGCCGAAAGTTTAGTCCGGGGCCCCGCGAGGAAAGTTCCGAGGGGGCTTCAGTGGGCCTCGTCCCAGTTGGATCCGAGGCCCTGATCGACGCGCAACGGCACGCGCAGCTCGGCCGCGGCCTCCATGATCCGCGCGACGGCTGCGCCGATCTCAGCGGCGCGATTCTCCGGAACCTCGATCACGAGCTCGTCGTGCACTTGCATGATGAGCTTCGCCTCGGGCGCGTGTGCGTCGAGCCAGGCCGCGACGCCGATCATCGCGCGCTTGATGATGTCGGCGGCCGTGCCCTGCATCGGCGCGTTGATCGCGCTGCGCTCCGCGTACTGCCTGCGTTGCACATTGCGCGCGTTGATCTCGGGCAGGTAGAGGCGCCGGCCGTACACCGTGCTCACGTAGCCCTGCCGCCGCGCCCCCTCGCGCGTCGCGTCCATGTAGCGGCGCACGCCGGGATAGCGCTCGAAATAGCGGTCGACATACGACTGCGCGGCGCTGCGCTCGAGGCCGAGCTGCTTCGCGAGCCCGAACGCCGACATGCCGTAGATGAGCCCGAAGTTGATGGCCTTGGCCGAGCGGCGCTGGTCGGCCGTGACCGAAGCGAGCGCGGTGCCGAACACCTCGGCCGCCGTCGCGCGGTGGATGTCCTCGCCGGCCGCGAATGCGGCGGTGAGGCCCAAGTCGCCCGACAGGTGCGCCATGATGCGCAGCTCGATCTGCGAGTAGTCGGCGGCGAGGAGCTTGAAGCCCGGCGGTGCGACGAAGGCTTGCCGGATGCGGCGGCCTTCGGCCGTGCGGACCGGGATGTTCTGGAGGTTCGGGTCCGACGACGACAGCCGGCCCGTGGCCGCGACGGCTTGGTGATACGACGTGTGGATGCGGCCCGTGCGCGGGTCGACGTCGGTCGGCAGCTTGTCGGTATAGGTGGACTTGAGCTTCGCGAGGCCGCGGTACTCGAGCACGAGGCGCGGTAGATCGAAGCTCTCGGCGAGCTGCTCGAGCACGTCCTCCGCGGTCGACGGCTGGCCTTTGGGCGTCTTGCCGAGCACCGGCAGATGGAGGCGCTCGTAGAGCACCTCCTGGAGCTGCTTCGGCGAGCTCAAGTTGAACGGCCCGCCGG
This sequence comes from uncultured Gammaproteobacteria bacterium, assembly GCA_964503125.1. Taxonomy (GTDB): domain Bacteria; phylum Pseudomonadota; class Gammaproteobacteria; order Steroidobacterales; family Rariloculaceae; genus FEN-1219. The sequence continues at coordinate 38,066 of CAZCZE010000066.1, read as the reverse complement.
CCGCGACATAGGCGGCTTTCTCGGTCGCGGCCATCTTCACGGCGAGCTCTTGGCTTTGCTCGCGCAGCAAGCGGCCGTCGACGCGCACGCCCGTGTACTCCATGCGCTCGAGCACGCGCACGAGCGGCCGCTCGATGTCGGTGTAGACGCTCGCGAGCTCCGGCACGGCCGTGAGCTTCGGCCACAGCGTCTCGTGCAGCTGCAGCGTGACGTCGGCATCTTCGGCGGCGTAGCGCGTGGCCGTGTCGAGATCGACCTGATCGAACGTGATTTGCTTCGCGCCCTTGCCGACGACGTCCTCGTACTTGACCGTGTCTAGCCCTAGATAGAGCGCCGCGACGGAATCCATGTCGTGGCGCGTGGCCGTCGAGTTCAGCACGTACGACTCGAGCATCGTGTCGTGCTCCAAACCGCCGAGCTCGATGCCGTGGTTGGCGAAGATGTGGGCGTCGTACTTCAAGTGGTGCCCGAGCTTCGCGGCGCCGCTCTCGAGCCATGGCTTGAGCCGCGCGAGCACTGCGGTTCGGTCGAGCTGATCGGGCGCGCCCGGGTAGCGGTGCGCGAGCGGGATGTAGGCCGCCTCGCCGGGCGTCACGGCCAGCGAGATGCCGACGAGCTCGGCGCGCATGTAGGCGAGGCTCGTCGTCTCCGTGTCGACGGCGACGAGCGGCGCGGCCGCGATGCGGGCGCACCAGCGTTCGAGGTCAGGCATCGTGAGCACGGTCTCGTAGCGCCGCTCTCGGGACGCGCGCCCGGCGCCGGGCGCGGGCGCGACGCTCGCGACCGCCGCGGGCCTGGCGGGCGTCGCGGCCGGCGGTTCGCGCACGCGGCGCAGCAGCCGTTTGAATTCGAAGCGCTCGAAGAGCTCGCCGAGCCGCGCGTCGTCTTGCGGCCGCAACGTAAGATCCTGCGCCGAGCGCGGCAGGTCGAGATCGCAGCGAATCGTCGCGAGCTCTTTCGACAGATCGAGCAGACCGAGCGACTCCCGCAGACGCTCGCCGATCTTGCCCGCAACTTCGCCCGCGCGCGCCTTGAGCGTGTCGAGGTCGCCGTACTGCTGTAGCCACTTCGCAGCGGTCTTCGGGCCGACGCCGGACACGCCCGGGATGTTGTCCGACGTGTCGCCCACGAGTGCGAGGTAATCGATGATCTGTTCGGGCGCGACGCCGAACTTCTGCACGACGCCCGCGTGATCGAGTTTGGTATCGTCCATCGTGTTGACGAGCGTCACGCGGTCGTCGACGAGCTGAGCCAGGTCTTTGTCGCCCGTCGAGATGATGGTCGGCGTGCCGGTCGTCGCGGCCTGTCGCGCCAGCGTGCCGATGACGTCGTCGGCCTCGACGCCTTCGACGCGCAGCAGCGGGATGCCCATGGCCTCGATGACCTCGAGCAACGGTGCAACCTGCGCGCGCAGCTCGTCGGGCATCGAGGGCCGATTGGCTTTGTACTCGGCGTAGAGGTCGTCGCGGAACGTCTTGCCCGGCGCATCGAAGACCACGGCCATGCGATCGGGCGTGAGCTCGTCTTTGAGCTTGTAGAGCATGGTGACGACGCCGAGCACGGCTCCCGTCGGCTGGCCCGAGGCCGTCGACAGCGGCGGCAGCGCGTGGAAGGCGCGGTAGAGGTACGAGGAACCGTCGACGAGGACGAGCGGCTTAGCGCTCATCCCGGCGCTCGTCGTCATCCTGGGCTTCGGGCTCGGCGCCTGGCTGTGGCTCGAGGCGCTCGATCGGGCGCGCGTCTTCGCGCAGCACGAGTGGCCCCTGCTGACCGCAGCCGGCGGCGCCGGCGGCGAGCGCGACGAGCGCTAGACGCAAGAGCCCGCGCGCGCGGCGTTGCGTCATGATTTGCCTCGACCTTTGAGGCGCTCGGCGATTCGCCGGTACGCCTCGCGAAACGGCAACCCTTCCTCGACGACGAGCTCGTTGGCCTGCGCGGCCGCTTGTAGCTCGGGGCCGAGCTCGATGTTCTCGGGTCGAAAGCGCACCCCAGGCAGCGCGTGTGCCATGATCGCGAGCACGTCCTCCGCGAGGTCGATGCTGCGGAACAGCGGCGCCTTCAAGCGCTGCAAGTCGCGGTGATAGCCCGACGTGAGCTTGGCCGGGATCGCGAGGATCTCCTGGAGCGCACCTAAGGCCGTCGCCTGCGCGCCGCGTACGAGCTCGAAGACGTCGGGGTTGCGCTTCTGCGGCATGATCGAGGAGCCCGTCGTCATCTCGGCAGGCAGCGCGACGTAGGCGAATTCGCTCGTGTAGAACAGGAGCAGATCCGCCGCGAGCCGGCCGACGTCGCCGAGCAGCACTGCGATCTCGAACACGAGCGCGGCCTCGGCCTTGCCGCGCGACAGCTGCACGGCCGTCACGGGCTCGTGCGTGCGAGCGAACCCGAGGGCGACGCGCGTGGCCTCGCGATCTACGGCCAAGTTCGGCACGCCGTAGCCGGCCGCCGAGCCGAGCGGGTTCAGCTCCGTGCGCTCGCGCACGCGCAGCAAGGCGGCGCGGTCGTCGGCGAGCTCCGTGGCGAAGCCGCGCGCCCAGAGCGCGACCGAGCTCGGCATCGCGGGCTGCATGTGCGTGTAGCCCGGCAGCACCACGGCGCCTTGCTCGACGGCGACGCGCTCAAGCGCGGCCGCGACGCCGTCGGTGGCCGCCGCGAGCGCCGCGATCGCGTCGCGCAGGTACAACCGCAACGCCGCGAGCACCTGGTCGTTGCGCGAGCGGCCGAGGTGGACGCGGCCGCCGGCCTCGCCGATGCGCTCCGTGAGCCGGCGTTCGAGCGCACTGTGCACGTCCTCGTCGGCGAGCTCGATCGACCACTCGCCGGCCGCGTGCGCGGCCGCGAGCGCTTCGAGACCCGCGCAGATGGCGTTGGCGTCCGCGGCGTTCAAGAGCTTCTGCTTTTCGAGCATGCGCGCGTGCGCGACCGAGGCGCGCACGTCGTACGCGACGAGGCGCTCGTCGAGGCGGTGGTCCTCGCCGGCCGTAAATCTGAGGATGCGCTCGTCGAGCGGCAGCCCTTTGTCCCAGAGGCGCGCCATGGTCCTAGCTCGTCTGCTCTTCGGGCCGCAGGTTCTTCGTGTCGTTGACGACGAGCGTGCCCGTGCCTTCGTTCGTGAACACCTCGAGCAGCAGGCTGTCGGGCTGCGCGTACGAGATGACGTGCACGCGCGGCACGCCGCCCGACAGCGCGCGCTCGATCGCGGCGACCTTGGGCAGCATGCCGGCCGAGATCTTGCCCTCGTCGCGCAGTCTGCGCAGGCCGGCGCGATCGAGATACGAGATCAGCGAGCGCGGATCGTCGAGCGATTCGAGGATGCCCGGCGCGCCCGTGGCCATGATGAGCTTCTCGGCCTTGAGCTCGCAGGCGATCATCGCGGCGACGGTGTCGGCGTTGATGTTGAGCAACGTCCCCTGGTCGTCCGACGACAGCGGGCTCACGATCGGTACGAGCCCGGCATCGAGCTGCTTGACGAGGATGCTGGGGTCGATGTCGTAGATGTCGCCGACGAAGCCGTAGTCGACGGTCTGGCCGCCGACCTGGACGGGCGGCCGCTTGTTCGCCTTGATGAGGCCGCCGTCGACGCCGGAGAGGCCGATGGCCGGGATGCCGAGCGCGCGGCATTGGGCCACGATGCGCGTGTTGATCTCGCCGTTCAGCACCATCGTCGAGACCTCGAGCGTCGCCGCGTCGGTCACGCGCCGGCCCTCGACGATCTCCGTCTCGAGCCCCAACCGCTTCGACAGCGCCGTCGACTGCGGGCCGCCGCCGTGCACGAGCACGACCCGGATGCCGACCTGGTGAAAAATTCCGATCTGCTCCATGAGCGCACGCGTGGTCTCGTTCGAGACGAACGCGTCGCCGCCGGCCTTGAGCACGAACGTCTTGTTCTTGAAGACGCGTAAGTAAGGCAGCGCATGGCGCAGCGCCGTGATGACGATGGTGCGCTCGTTGGTGTTGAGTCGGGCGGTCATGGGCTTCCGGCTCTCATCATCCGATACAGCACGGCCATCTGCACGTACAGCCGGTTGCGCGCTTCCTGGAGCACGATGCTGCGCGGGCCGTCGAGAATGCGGTCGGCCACGGCGACGCCGCGTCGCACGGGCAAGCAGTGCATGAATTTGCAATCGGGCCGAGCATCGGCGAACCACGGCTCGTCGACGCACCAGTGCACGAGCTCCTCGCGCAAGGCCTGATCGCCGAGCTTGTCGCCGTAGTGGCTCGTCGACGACCACTCCTTGGTGTAGATGATGTGGGCGCCGGTCATGGCCTCGCGGCGATCGGCCGTCTCCGTGACGCTGCCGCCCGATTCCGCGGCCGCGCGCCGCGCCTTGTCCATGACCGCGGGCGGCAGCTCGAAGCCCGGCGGGCGAAGCACCGTGACGTTCATGCCGCGTTTCGCGGCCATGTGCACGGTCGCGGCGGGCACCGCGAGCGGCAACGCGCGCGGATGGTAGGCCCACGACAGCACGAACTTGGCCGTAGTGGGCACCGCGAGCTCGTCCATGGTTTTCCAGTCTGCGAGGCTCTGGCAGGGATGGTCGATGGCCGACTCCATGTTGATCCAAGGCTTGTCGATCAGGCTCGTCAGCGCCTTGAAATCGGTGTCGGCGATGTCGTGGGCGAGGTCGCGCCGCTCGGCGAACGCGCGCACGCCGATGGCGTCGCCATACGAGGCGATGACGGGGATCGCCTCGCGCACGTGCTCGGCCGCGGTGCCGTCCATGACGATGCCGTAGCGCGACTCGAGCCCGTGGATCGACATGTCGGGCGAGATCACGAACGAGCCGCCGCCGAGCCGCACCATCGCCGCCTGGAACGACGACAGAGTGCGGAGCGATGGGCTCAAGAACAGCAGCGAGAGCACCTTGCCTTCGAGTGCGCGCGGCTCGGGTTTGGCGTCGAGGCGCGCCGCGAGCGCGATGAGCTCTAGGATTTCGTCGCGCGTGAAGTCGGCAAGGTCGTTAAAGCGGCGCATCGGTCAGATCCTCCAGGGCATGAGCCAGGCGTTGTACGTGATCCTTGGTGAGAATGAGCGGCGGCAGGAGCCGCAGCATGTGCGGGTCGGCGCTCGTGCCGACCAGAATGTCGCGCGCGAGCAGCGCGTCGCGCACGGCGGCCGCCTTGGGCCGGGTCTTCAAGCCGAGCAGGAAGCCGCGGCCTTGAATGTCCTCGACGGGGCCGACCTTGCAGGTCGCGCGGATCGCGGCGCTGACCTCGCGCACGTTGGCGAGCAGGTTGTCGCGCTCGATGACCTCGATGACGGTCTTGATCGCGGCGCAGGCCACGGGGCCGCCGCCGAACGTCGTGCCGAGCGCGCCCGCCTTGAGCCCCGATGCAATCGCGTGCGGCATGAGCACGGCGCCGCACGGGAAGCCGCCGCCCAAGCCTTTCGCCACCGTGAGCAGATCGGGCCGCACGCCGTAGAGCTGTGCACCGAACGGCGCGCCGAGCCGGCCCATGCCCGTTTGCACCTCGTCGAGGATGAGCAACGCGCCGTGACGGTCGCAGGCGGCGCGAATCGCGTGCAGGAATTCCGGCGCGAAATCGAACGCCCCCGCGAGCCCTTGAACGGGCTCGACGATGACGGCGGCCGTGCTCGAATCGACGGCCGCCGCGAGCGCCCCCAAGTCATTACGCGGCACGAACGTCACATCGAACGGGGCGCGCGGAAAGCCGTACCAGGTTTTGGCGGCTCCGAAGGTTACGGCCGCGGCCGCGGCCGTGCGGCCGTGGAAGCTGTGCTCCATGGCGATGACCGAGCTCCGTCCCGTGACGCGGAACGCGAGCCGCAGCGCATTCTCATTGGCCTCGGCGCCGCTGTTGACGAAGAAGACGCGCCCCAAACCGGGCGGGCCGAAGGCCGCCAGCGCCTCGGCCGCTTGGTCGCGAATCGCGAGCGGCAACGCGTTGGTCTGGAACACGAGGTCGCGGCTCGCGCGTGCGAGTGTCTCGCTCAAGTTCCGGTGCCCGTAGCCGAGCGCAGCCACGGCGTGGCCGCCGTAGAAATCGAGCACGCGGCGGCCGGCGGCGTCCTCGAGATACACGCCCGTGCCGCGCACGGGCGCGAACGGCAGCATGGGGTAAACCTCGTTCAAGTGCGCGCCGACGGCGGCGACTTCGTTCGTTGCAGCATTCACTAGAGCCACCCTGCGGGAGCCGCGGTTAAGCCGGTACTTTCCGGGAATCCTAGAAGCCTGTTGGCCCACTGCAGGCTGCCGCCCGCAGCGCCCTTGAGCAAGTTGTCCGCGACCGAGCACACGACGATCGTGTCGTCCTGCACGACGGCGTGCAGCGCCGCGTAGTTGGTCGCCGCAATGTCCTTGACCTTCGGCGGCTCGCTATCGACGCGCACGAACTTCGAGCCCTTGTAGAACTCGCGCAGCGCCTCGTTGACCTGCGCCTGCGTCGTGCGCTCCTTGGCGTGCATGAAGATCGTCGCGTGAATGCCGCGCGCGAACGGGCCCGAGTGCGGCACGAACTTGAGATCCACGTCGCGGCCCGTGGCCGCTTTGACCAGCGCGCGCACCTCGGGATCGTGGCGGTGCTTGAGCGCCTGGTAGGCGAACAGGTTGCTCTGCCGCAAGGGGTGGTGCGTCGTGTCGCGCGGCGTGCGGCCCGCGCCCGTGCTGCCCGTGACCGCGCTCACGAAGAACTCGTCGGCCACGTCGAGCGCTACGAGCGGCACTACGGCCAACAGCATCGTCGTCGCGAAGCAGCCGGGATGCGCCGCGTGGGGAGTGTCGATGCGCTGCAAATGCTCGGGCACGGCGCACGTGAACTCGGCGAGCCGGGCCGGCGCCGCGTGCTCGTGGCCGTAAACCGCGGCATAGGCCGCGGCGTCGGCGAAGCGGAAATCGGCCGAGGCGTCGACGACGACGACCTCGACGCCGGCGGCGGTACCCGCCGTCAACAGCTTGTCGATGATGCCGGCCGCGGCGCCGTGGGGCGCGGCGGAGAGCACGAGCCACTTCGGCGCCGTGCCGAGCTTGGCCGTGACGGCGTCGAGCGACACGAACCGCTCGGTCGGGAACGTCGGCGTCAGGTGCGGAAAGACCTTCGCGACCGGCTCGCCGGCTTGGCTCGTCGAGACGATGCCGCCGAGCGCGAGGCCCGGGTGGCCCGCGATGAGACGCAGAAACTCGCCGGCCACGTAGCCCGAGCCGCCGAGCACGATCGTCGGAATCCGCTCTTTGCCGCTCACACGGCCGCCTTGGCCACTCGATGGCCGAGACCGATGCTCGCCTGGAGCAGGTCGCCGAGCTCGGACGAGCTCGTCATGGCGTTCAACGCCACCACGTTCGAGCGCTCGCGGATGATGTCGATGCCGACTTGGTTGTCGGTCGCGGGCCCCGAGATGACCGTGGGCTCGATGCCGAATTCCTCGCGCAACAGTTTGGTGCCGCCCCAGGCGCCGACGGGATCGTTGGCGCAGAGCACCACCGCCGAAAACTTGGCGACGATTTCCTTGTCGCGCAGGATCGCCTCGACGCCGTAGGCGCCGAGCAGGCCGTCGCCGAGCTCGAAGACGATCGCGTCGGGTTTCTGCTCGCCGAGCTCGTTGAGCAAGTGGCGCGTCAGCGCCGGCGCGTTCTTCGAGGTCGTGGCGACCACGCCGAAGTCCGAGAACATGGCGACGTGGCGCGCGCCCGAGTCCTCCATCGCGAGGATGTCGCGCCGCAGCGCCACGCCCGTCGACTTCATCCCGTCGACGACGAGGCCGTTGTGGCGGAAGCGGCTCACGATGGCGCAGGCCGCGGCCGTCTTGCCGGAGTTCATGCACGTGCCCGCGATCGCGACGACCGGGACGCCTTCGATCGTGAGCGGCGCGTCGAGCTCGAGCGGCTCGACGGCGACGCGCGCCGGCACGCCGACGCGTTGGCCCAGGAACGGGAAGTCGAGCACGCAGCCGAGCACGCGGCAGTCGAACGGCTCGCCATGCGAGGGGTTGATCGAGTCGCAGATGCCGATGACGCCGCCGAGGTTGAGCAGTTGCACGATGTCACCCGCCTCGAGTTGCGTCGGCAAATGGCCCGAATAGCCGAACAAGGCTTTGCGGTGACCGAGCGCACCGACGACCACGTCGCCCTTCTTGACCTCGGCCATGCGGCCGCTCGTGAGCTCGACGGTGTTGTAGCGCGACTTGTTGTTGAGCACCTCGACGGCGATGAGCACGCCCTCCTCGCACGGAATGTCGGCGCTCACGCGGATCTCCTGGCTTAAGTTCGCTGCGATCGCGACCGACGCGATCTTGTCTACGAGCACGGAGCGCATGTCACTGTCCTCCGGCCCGGGTGTGGAACATCCCGGGCAACGCCATGATCTTCGAGAAGCCGTGGGCGTCGGCCGGCGTCCATTCGCCGGCGGCTTCGCCGTACTTGCCGCGGCTCACACTCATCAGCGAATGCGGCGAGGTCACGCCGAGCACGAACAGGCTGCCGGGCCGCAGCTGCACGCGGACCTTGCCCGTGACGCGCGCCTGCGAGGACGAGAACAGCGCCTCGACGTCGCGGCATGCGGGGTCGAGCTGCTTGCCCTCGTGAATGAATTGGCCGTAGATCTGGCTCACGGGCTCTTTGACTTGCGTCTGCGTCAGCGTGAGCGTGAGCTTCTCGAGCTCGCGATGCGCGCTGATCAGGATCTCGGCAGCCGGCGCCTCGAACGCCACGCGGCCTTTCGTGCCGATGATCGTGTCGCCCAAGTGGATGCCGCGGCCGATGCCGTAACGCGCGCCGATCGCCTCGAGCTTTTCGATCAACGGCACCGGGTCGAGGCGCTGGCCGTCGAGCCCGACGGGCACGCCGCTTAAGAATTCCACTTCGATCTCGGCGAACGGCTGTGGCTTGTCGAGCGCGCCCGCCGACAGCACCCACGCCGATTCGGGAATGCTGCCCTTCGAATCGAGCGTCTCGGTGCCGCCGATCGTGACGCCCCAGAGGCCGCGATTCGTCGAGTAGGCCGAGCCGCGCGTCGGCACGGGCATCTTGCGCTCCTCGAGGAACTTGACCTGCGCCGGCCGCTGCCACGCGTGGTCGCGCACGGGCGCCAGGATGGTCAGCTCGGGCGCGACGGCCTTGAGCACGATCTCGAACCGCACCTGGTCGTTGCCGGCCGCCGTGCAGCCGTGCGCGACGGTGTCGGAGCCGAGCTCCTTGGCGAGCTGCGCCAAGTACTTCGCCTGCAAGCCGCGCTCGGCGCCGACCGAGAGCGGGTATAGGTTGCCGCGGCGCACGTTGCCCATGATCAAGAACTTGATGACCCTGTCAAAGAACTCCGGCCGCGCCTCGATGAGGCGATGGTCGACCGCGCCGAGCGCGCGGGCGCGCTCGTCGAGCGCGCGCGCAGCAGCGGAGTCGATGCCGCCGCAGTTGACGGTCACGGTCACGACGGGGCGGTTGTACGTCTCCTTGAGCCAGGGGACGCAGAACGAGGTGTCGAGACCGCCCGAGAACGCGAGAACGATGGGTTTGGCCGCAGAAGTCATTTCAGTACCTTTTTCAGATGTTGCCGCAACCGGCTCTTGAGCCGGCGTTGTTCCGTTGCGCCGATCGTCGCCACGAAGATCGTATCGTCGCCCGAGAGCGTGCCCACGATCTCGGGCCAGCCCGTGCCGTCGAGAGTCACGGCGACGCGCTGCGCCGCGCCGACGGCCGTCATGATCACGAGCAAATTGGGACCGGCCTGGCGGATGTCGTGCACGAACTCGGCGATCACCTGCAGCGACTCGTCGTCGCCGGTCTCCGCGGCAGGCTCGGGCAAGCTGTAGCCGTCCTTGAGCTTCGCGACGCCGAGGTCGCGCAGGTCTCTGCTGACACTCGACTGGGTCGCGAGGTAACCTTCGGCCCGCAGCAACTCGACGAGCTCGGCTTGTCGATTCACCACGTGGTCCGCGAGCAGGCGAGTAATGGCTCGACGCCGCTCGTTTTGTTCGAGGGTTGCGCTCGGCATGGGAACAGCCCATTGGCCGTGAATAAAGTTGCGCATATACTAGGCCGTATGCGCAAAAACGCAAGGGGCGCAGTGTGCTCGAGTTCTTGGAAATAGCGACGGGCCCCTCGCCGCGGCTCACCGTGATCTGGCTGCACGGGCTCGGCGCCGACGGCCACGATTTCGAGCCGATCGTGCCCGAGCTCCGCCTGTCGTTCGCCGCGCGCTTCGTGTTCCCGCACGCGCCGGTGCGCCCCGTGACGATCAACGGCGGCCTGGCGATGCGCGCGTGGTACGACATCCTGGGTTTCGACCGCGGGGCCGCCGAAGACGCCGCGGGCATTCGTGCGAGCGCGGCCGCGGTCACGGAGCTCATCGATAGCGAGGTCGAGCGCGGCATGCCCGCCGACTGCATCGTGCTCGCGGGCTTCTCGCAGGGCGGCGCGATCGCGCTGCAAACGGCGTTGCGCGAGCCGCGCGCGCTCGCCGGCGTCATGGCGCTGTCGACCTATCTGCCGCTCGGGAGCACGCTGGCCGCCGAGCGCAGCGCCGCGAACGCCGGCATCCCGATCTTCATGGCCCATGGCACGGCCGACAACGTCTTGCCGCTCGTGCTCGGCGAAGGCTCACGGCGCACGCTCGAGGCGCTCGGCTACCCGGTGGAGTGGCGCGCCTATCCGATGGCGCACTCGGTCTGCCTCGAAGAGATCGGCGCGATCGGCGCCTGGCTCGCGGCGCGCGTGCCGCGCGAGGCCTAGCCGCGCAGGCTGAAGGTCTCGCGCACCTCGCCGACGAGCTTACCCGCGGCGTCGAAACTGCGCTCGACGAAGGTGACGTCGCCGGCCGCGTCGACGAGCACGACCGTCGAGCAGCGCGTGCCGTAGCCCTCGCCCACGACGAAGTGTGCGCTGCGGTAACGCTCGTCCGCGGCAACGTCCAGGGCCCGGTCCGCGAGCAGCACGAACAACGGCTCGAGCGGTTCAGGGTCGTCGAGCAACGCGAGCGCGCCGGCGCGTGCGCTGGTCACCTTCGGCCATTCCTGCTCGCGCGGCGCGTTGCTGAAGGCGTGCAGCCCGGGTCCGAGCCGCGCGGCGGGCGCGCGGTTGCTCGTGTAGTGGAGCTCCGTGCCGTCGACCAGCAGCAGGTTGAACGCCGCGTAGCTATTCCCATCGCGGCCCACGCGCGCCGCATAACCTTCGGCGGAGTCGCTGCCCGCGAGGTACTCGGCCGCAAGCGCGCCGCGCGAGCGCAGTGGTCCGCGCGCCGCCGGGTCGCGGATGTTCGTGACGGCCGCCAGCCGGCCGCGCCGGTCGACGCCGAGCCAAGTGCCGCCGGCAAGCCGGTCGCGCCCGCCGAGGATCCGCGGGGAATCGGGCCACCAGCCCGCGGCTAGCGCGGGCCGCGCGTGCTGCTCGTCGCGATTCGCGGCGACCAGCAGCGGGTAGCGCGGCGTAACGCCGAGCCCGATGACGATGAGGCACATCCCGCGATGCTACCCCGCCGCGGCGAGCGGTTCGAACGATCCGCGTTGCTCGAACAGCAGGCACGCCGGGCACACCGCCTGAGGCAGCGACAGGATGTCGAACAGATAGCAGATCGAGCACGTCGCGCAGTGCGCGATGCCGAGCTCGTCGCCGCGCCGCAGGCTGAGCAGCAGATTCCAGCCCCACTCGAACGACAGCGAGGCGCGCGGGACGAATACCTCGAACGTCTCGAAGCACTCGCAGAGGCGGTGGCCGAGCTCGACGTCGAACTTGAGCGCGGGGCCGGGCGGATCGTCGACCGAGAACAGGTCGTTGGCGAGCAGCAGGCTCGCGAACACGCCCGACTCGAGAGCGCGCTGCGGTGTCCGCACGAGCGGGCCCACGCGCGTCGGCGAGCGGCCGCGTTGGCGGCGCACGGGAACGTCGCCGAATTTGAAATAGGTGGTGTAGAGCTTGCGAATTCGGTCGTCGTTCAAGCCCGTGAAATAGCGAATGGTCCCGGTCCGCGCTTCGTGCCGGATCATGCGCATCGCGAGCTCGAATTTCGCTTGTTCAGCGCGATAACGGTCGTCGGTCGCCCTCATGCTGCCATTCCTCCGCGTTTCGCCCATATTCCGGACTTTATCCTACGACGTCCATTAGTGGTAATTTAAGACCATATATGGCAAAAACACCCTGAAAAGGCCCGATGCGATGGCGCCGACCGGCAACCTCGACCACCTGCAACAGGTTCAGGAGATCAACCGCGCGTTCCTCGGCTTGGCGCAAGCGCGCCTCCGGGATTTGCGCCCGTGTTTCGGGTTGCCCCCCGGCGTCCGGCCTACCCTGCGCCGCGCCACGGACGAGCTGCTCGACGCCGTCGCTCTCTTTCCGCGGGCGCTGTTTCGTCTCGCGATCGCGCCGGCCGAGCGCCGCGAGCGAGGCGATCTCACGGCCTACCACGACGAGCGCGAGCACGAGCTCGTGCTGTCGACGCTCCTGGCGGCGCGCCATGCGAGCCGGCAATGCGTCTACCAGGCGCGACTGTTATTCGGCCTCGAGAGGCACGACATCGACAGCCTCGGCGCGCTGACGCTCACGGGGCTGCAGCGGCTGGCGGGCACGCCGGGCGTTCTCCAGTGCGCGCTCCGGGACCGCCACTGGTTCTGGCACGGGCTCTTGACGGCCACGCGGCCCGAGTTGCGCCGGCAGCTCACGCTCATGGCGCTGCAGCCCGGCCTCGCCGTCGACTGGCCGACGCGCCGACCGCCGCACTCAAGCGCTTGACCGCGGGTTTGTCGCGCCGCGGTCCACGGCCCGTACAATAGCCGCCCTCGGAGCGCGCTTTCCGCGTGCGGGCAAACATGGACGCGTTAGTCATCAAGGACCTGCGCAAGGTCTACCGGAACGGAGTCGAGGCGCTCAAAGGCATCGACCTCACGGTTCGCGAAGGGGATTTCTTCGCCCTACTCGGCCCCAACGGCGCGGGCAAGACCACGGCCATCGGCATCGCGACCTCGCTGATCCGAAAGTCTGGCGGCTCGGTGACCGTGTTCGGCTACGACCTTACGCGCGAGCGCGACGCGGCCAAGGCCTGCATCGGCGTGGTGCCGCAAGAGATCAACTTGAACATGTTCGAGCGCTGCGACCACACGCTCGTCAACCAAGCCGGCTACTACGGCGTGCCGCGCAGCGTCGCGCAAGCGCGCGCCGAGAAGTACCTGAAGGCGCTGCATTTGTGGGACAAACGGGCCGGGATCGCGCGGACGCTGTCGGGCGGCATGAAGCGGCGCCTCATGATCGCGCGCGCGCTCGTGCACGAGCCGCGCCTCCTGATCCTCGACGAGCCGACGGCAGGCGTCGACATCGAGATCCGCCGCTCGATGTGGGATTTCATGCGCGAGATCAACGCCAAGGGCACGACCATCATCTTGACGACGCACTACCTAGAGGAGGCCGAGAGCCTCTGCCGCAACATCGCCATCATCGACGAGGGGCGCATCATCGAGAACGACACGATGGCCAACGTCATCGGCAAGCTCCAGCTCGAGGTCTTCGTGCTGAGCTTGCAGGAATCCCTGCGCGCCGCGCCGGCGCTCGCGGGCTACACGGTGCGCCTGCGCAACGAGCGTGAGATCGAGGTCGAGGTCGCGAAGGGCCAGGGTCTGAACGAGGTCTTCGCGCAGCTCTCGCAGCAACGGTTGCACGTGGCGAGCATGCGCACCAAGACCAACCGGCTCGAGGAGCTGTTCATTCGCCTGGTCGACAAGCAGGAGCGGCGCTCGGCATGAACGACGTCGCGAGCAAGCGCGAGGCCGTGCGTCCGGACCTCTGGCGCATCAATCTCGTGGGCTTCTGGACCATCGTGCGCAAGGAATCGCGGCGCGTCGTGCTCATCTGGGTGCAGACGATCGTGCCGCCCGCAATCACGATGACGTTGTACTTCATCATCTTCGGCAGCCTCGTCGGCAGCCGCATCGGCGAGATGGACGGCGTGCCTTACATGACGTTCATCGCGCCGGGCCTGATCATGATGGCCGTCATCACGAACTCGTTCGCCAACGTCGTGTCGTCGTTCTTCTCGAGCAAACTCATGCTGCACCTCGAGGAGATGCTCGTAGCACCCTTGGCGCACACGACGATCGTGCTCGGCTTCGTCGTGGGCGGCGTGGTGCGCGGCCTGCTCGTCGCGGCGCTCGTCGTCGTCGTGGCGCTGTTCTTCACGGACCTGCACGTGGTCCATCCGCTCATCACGTTCACGACGATCCTGCTCACGGCCGTCGTGTTCTCCATCGCCGGCCTGTTCAACGCGATCTTCGCGAAATCCTTCGACGACATCTCGATCATCCCGACGTTCGTGCTGACGCCACTCACGTATCTCGGCGGCGTGTTCTTCTCGATCTCGCTGCTCCCGCCGTTCTGGCAGAAAGTGGCGATGGCCAACCCGATCCTCTACATGGTGAACGCGTTCCGCTACGGCATGCTCGGCTCGTCGGACATTCCGATCGGCGTGGCCTACGCCATCATGATCGGCCTTGTCGTTGCGCTTTTTTGCGCGGTCTTGTTCATGCTGCAACGGGGCAGCGGCGTGCGGGCCTGAAGTGTGCGGCCGGTTCGGCTTGTTCGCGACGCCGGAAGCGCTCGAGGAGTACTTCGCGCTCGCCGAGCCCGTCGGCCTGGCGCTGCCGGCGCGCTACAACCTCACGCCGGGCCAGGCCGTGGCCGCCGTGCGCGAGCACGACGGCCGGCGGCGACTCGATGCGCTCACGTGGGGGCTCGTGCCGTTCTGGGCCAAGGACGCCGCGATCGGCCGGCGGCTCATCAACGCACGCCTCGAAAGCGTGAGCGAGAAGCCCGCGTTCCGCGAGGCGTGGGCGCGCCGCCGCTGCCTGATCCCGGCGAGCGGCTTCTACGAATGGGCCGTGGCCGAGCGCGGGCGCAAGCGGCCGTATTTCATCGCCCCGGCGAACGAGCCGTTGTTCGCGCTCGCGGGCCTCTGGGAGCGCTGGCGCACGCCGGCCGGCGACCAGCTCGAAACCTGCGTCATCGTCACAATTGAAGCGAGCGCGAAGCTCGCCGCGATTCACGACCGCATGCCACTGCTCGTGCCGCGCGGCGCGCACGCCACCTGGCTCGATCCCCGCACGAGCCTCGCAGCCGTCGCCGAGCTCGCACGCGAGCCGCCGGCGCTAAAGATTCGCCGCGTCGGTCTCGCGGTCAACGACCCGCGCAACGACGATGCGACGCTGGTCGCGCCCGCCGCCGACGGCCTACTCGGGAACGAGTAGGAAGCGCCGCCCTTGGTGGCTCATGACGGCGCCGCGCGGCTCGACGGCTTCGAGCACGAGGCCTTCGGGCAGGCGCTCGCCTTCGACGTATTTGCGGCCGTTGATGAACACGAACCGATCGCTGCGCTGCTCGCTGTAGGCCAGGAGATCGAGGCGCAACGGCGGCAGCGTCACGCCTTCGGCCGCGAGCGCGGCCGCGCTCGGCAGCGTCGGCTGACTCGCGGCTGCCGAGTCCGGCTCAGCGGGCGTGACGGCCGGGTCCGCGGCCGTTTCGAGCGCCGTGCGCGCCGCGGCGGACAACGCTACCGCAGGCGGTCGCGTGGCTTCTGCGAGCGGAACGCGCGGCGGCGCGGCGGGCGGCACGACGGTAATCGGCGCGATGGCGGCACCGGTCTGCGGCGCCGGTGGCGGCAGCTCCAGGGTGCGCGTGTCCATGGCCGCGGTGGCCGTGCCGTCGGCGCCGCCGCGCGTGCTCTGCCACCACGCGGCGCCGAGCACGAGCACGGCCGCCGCGAGCACGCCGATCACGGGCAGCACCCAACGCGGAACCTCGGGACTGGCGGTGGCCGAAGGCACCTGCGCGAGGCCGGGCACCGCGGAGCGTTGCCGCTCGTGCTCGGATTTGCGCAAGGCGTCGAGGATGAACGACATGTCAGTGCCCCTGCGCGAGCGTCGGTGCCCCGGGGAGGCCGAGCTCCGCGAGCAGTGCAATCTGCGTGCGGGCGCCGACGATGCCGTCGACCGTGAGCTGACGGGCGCGCTGGTACGCGCGCACGCGGAGCTCGAGCGCCGCGTCGTAACGCGTCGAGCCCTCGTTCGCGTCGGGCTCGCCGTCGAGCGCGGCGAGCGTGCGCCGCAGCCAACGCACGCCTTCGTCGTCGACGCCGGGCGCGAGGTCGCGCGCCGGCGCGTCGCCGGCCCGCCACAGCACGAGGAAATCGCCGTACCAAGAGAAGCTGAGCTCGGCGAGCGGCAACGCGCGCTCGCGGCCGCCGGCGACGAGCTTGGCGTGGTCGTAGCCGAGCCCGGCAACCACCACGGGATGCTCGGCCCCGTCCGCCGTGACGAGCGACAAGACCGCGGGCCAGTCCACGCGCCGCAGCTCGCCGAGCGTGCCGCGCCCTAGGAAGGAGCAGCGCAGGCCTTGTTCCTGCGCCTGTGCGCACGGCTCGCCGCGCGCGGCGTCGTAGCTTGCGCCCCAGAGCGCGAGCAACGCTGCAACGGCGTCGTCGGTTGCAACGGCGAACTGCGGATCGGCGAACAACGACTCGAGTGTGACCGGCGGAATCGCCGCCGCGGCGGGTGGCGCGTCGGCGCCGGTCGCATCTGCCCCCGGGTCGCTTGAAACCGGGCCCGAGGCGCCGCTCGCGGCGGGGGCGGGCGATGCCGGCGGCACCGTCACGGGCGGTGTCGGCGTCGGGCTCGGGCTTGCCGCGAGGAACGACGCAGCGTCGGCCGGGGCCACGGCCGTCGCCGGCGCCTCGCCGAGGTTCGTGACGCCGAACACCACGGCCGCAATGCCCGCGGCCGCCGTCGCGACCGGCCACCACGTAGTCCTGCTGCGCACGCCGAACACCTCGGCCGCGGCCTTGCCCACGAGCTTGGCGTCGACGTCGCGCCGATCCTGGGTGTAGCCCGCGAGCAGCGCGCGGTCGGCGATGACGTTGATGAGCCGCGGGATGCCGCGCGAATGGCGATAGAGCGCGTTGACGGCCCTGCGCGTGAAGATGTCGCGTTGCGCGCCGGCGACGCGCAGCCGATGGCTCACGTAGGCGCGCGTGTCCTCGCGGCGCAGCGGCTCCAAGTGGTAGCGCCCCGTGATGCGCTGCGCGATCTGCCGCATCTCGGGCCGCTCGAGCAGCTCGCGCAGCTCGGGCTGGCCGATGAGGATGATTTGCAGGAGCTTCTGCTTCGCCGTCTCGAGGTTCGTGAGCAGCCGCACCTGCTCGAGCAGTTCGGGGGAGAGCGTCTGGGCCTCGTCGACGATGAGCACGACGCGACGCCCGTCGGCGTGCGCGCGCATGAGCTCCGCGTTCAGCGCATCGATCTCTGCCTTCACCGTGCGCTCGGTGGGCGCGGTGCAGTGCAGCTCCTGGAGGATCGTCTCGAGAAACTCGAGCGTCGTGAGCTGCGGCGAAAGGATCAAGGCGATGTCGGCCTTCTCGGGCAGCTGCTCGAGGACGCTGCGAATCAGCGTCGTCTTGCCCGTGCCGACCTCGCCCGTGAGCTGGATGAAGCCGCCGCTCTCGGAGATGCCGTAGATGAGATGAGCGAGCGCGTCGGTGTGCCGCGCGCTCATGTAGAGATAGCGCGGGTCCGGCGTGATCGCGAACGGCTTCTCGTTGAGCCCAAAAAATTCGGTGTACACGTTACGGCTCTCGCGGCCTGGCCTGTGCCGTTCGACCGCCGCACGGGCGGCGGGTTTCGGGCGCGGCTCAGCGAACCTCGATCGTCACGACGCTCGAAGCAATCGGCGGATCGTGCGGAATGTGCAGGTGGTCGCCGAGCAGCATCTGCAGCGTGTGCCGCCCCGGCGCGAGCGTGAGCTCGACCTCGGTTTGCCCGCCGCCGAAGTGGCGGTTCAGGTCGTCGTTCGGTATCGGCACGCCGAGGTCCGCAGGCATGCCGGTATCGACGAGCAGATGGTGGTGGCCCGCGTCGTTGCGGTCGACGCCGGCCGGCGCCACGCCGATGCCCTTGAGGCCGAAGACCACGCGCACGGGGCTCGTGACCGACGTGCCGTCGGCGGGCTCGATGAGGTAGGCCATGGCACCGGCGGGAGCGGGTTTGCGGGTGAGCATGGCGGGCGCAGGGGGCGGGGCCGCGGGCGCCGCGGCGGGGGCCGAGGCCGGCGCGGCCGGTTCTTGTTGGCCGCAGGCCGCGAGAACGCAGCAAATGACGAGTAAAGCGCCGTTTTTCAGCATGGCTGGGGCTCCCCGACTCTTGTTTTTGGCCACTCTAGCACGGCCTCGAGCACGCCGCGCCGCGCACGCGCATCCCCGAGCTCTCAAGTTCGCGGCCGCGAACGATAGCGAAGCCTGCCCCCAAATTTACGACGCCGCGGATCTCCTCACGCTCGTCACGTACCCCTCGGGCCGCACCGTGGAGTACACGCGCAACGACCTGGGGCAAGTCACGACGGTCGAGAGCACGTACGACACGACCACGCTCACGGTGGCAGAGGAGGTCGAGTACGAGCCGTTCGGGCCGCTCAAGGCGCTGACGTTCGGCAATAGCCTGGGGCTGAGCCGAACGTTCGATCAGCAGTATCGCCTGACCGACCAGACGACGGGCTCCGTCCAGGACTTAGGGTTCGCGCTCGACGCCGCCGGCAACATCGACGCGATCACCGACGGCGTCAACGGGGGCTTGAGTCAGGGCTTCGCCCAGGACGCCCTCCATCGGATCACCACGGAAGCGGGTTCCTATGGAACCAAGAACTACACCTTCGACTCCGTCGGCAACCGGCTGACGCGTACGCACGGCGCGGCCACGCAGACGTTGACGTACACGGCCACCTCGAACCGCATGGCCACGCACGATGGCCAAACCGTGAGCCTCGATGCGACGGGCAACAC
The DNA here is from genome assembly GCA_964503125.1 of uncultured Gammaproteobacteria bacterium. Classification (GTDB taxonomy): domain Bacteria; phylum Pseudomonadota; class Gammaproteobacteria; order Steroidobacterales; family Rariloculaceae; genus FEN-1219. The sequence continues at coordinate 19,313 of CAZCZE010000066.1, read as the reverse complement.
GCTCGCCAACCCCGCCGAGAATCTCTCGTTCACCTATGGGGCGCACAACCGCCAGCTCGAGGCCTATGTGGGCAGCGTGCTCAAAGCGACCTTCGTCTACAACGGCCAAGGCCAGCGGGTCAAAAAGATCGAAGCCGCCGGGGCGCAACGCACGTTCGTCTATCACTACGGGCAAGGCGGCGAACTGCTCGGCGAGACGGTGTACAGCAGCGCCGGCGCCAAGATCGGCGAGCGCGACTATTTATGGCTCGACACCCTGCCGCTCGCGCAGTCCGAAAGGACGTTCTCGGGCGGCTCGGTCACGAACAGCGATTTCGCTTACGTTCACGCGGACCAGCTCAACACGCCGCGGCTCGCGACCAACGCGAGCGGCACGATCGTCTGGCGCTGGGACAGCGATGCGTTCGGATTAGGCGCGGCCAACCAAGATCCAGACAACGACACGAATCTGGTGAACATAAGGCTGCGCTTTCCCGGCCAGTACCTGGACGAGGAAACGGGACTGCACTACAACTACTTCCGCGACTATGATCCAGCCACCGGACGCTACGTCCAAAGCGATCCGATCGGGTTGAACGGAGGGATAAACACGTATGGATACGCCCGGGCCAATCCCCTGCGCTATCTCGACCCTCTTGGCCTCAGCGCGTGTAGCGATTTGGTGGATGCGCTGATCAGCCTATGGGCTATCGCGCCTTCATCGAGGGAGCTGGGCTCACAGATGCTTGATCGACGCAACACGACCCTGGATGCCTACGACGGCTTCAAACCTGAACTCGTCGCGGGCGGCCAGGGTGGCGACGTCAGCCGCCACATCTACGGCCATGGCGGAGCCGTACTCGCTTATCCCCTGGGCCCTGGGCTCGGCGTGTCGCTTTTTGAACAGACGGTCGACTACCTCCAGCGATTCCAGGAAGGTCGAACGGAGGCTGAGTCGTCTGCTGAGATCGCTGGTGATCGCGCGGGGCGCCAGGTCGCGCAATCCCTTAGTGATGCGATGCGACAGCGGCTCGCGGAAGAGGAAGCGTTAGGCGGTTGCATAGACACGAGACCGATGGCGGCTGACCTCAAGAGTTTGCTGGAGAGCATTCTATGCACGGACTAACGTGGCTAAGGGTTACGATTGGCGTTGTAGTCCTTGAAACACTCGCACTCGCTCATCTCTGGCTGGCCAGCGGCCCAGTGCTGGTCAGCGAGCCAAACAGCGACAAGCAGCTGATTGCCCAAGTGGCAATGACGAGAGACTTTCCCTACCTGAGTGTACAGGCGTACCTAGAGGTCCGAGCGAGCGGGACCGGCGCCCTCCGTCAACGCTATTTTCTGTTGGCGCGAGACGAATTTCAGGATCTAGCCAAGGAAGTGCGGTCCCTCGAGTGGCGTGGGGATTCCATCATGCTGGATATCGACAGCGCACACTACTCTGGTCCGACTCTGTTTCAGGTGCCATAAAGCGCGACCGCAAGGGGGTGTCCGATTTTTTGTGTGCGAGGCATACCATGACGAAGAGGAGTCAGTATGCCAAGCAAGAGGAAGCCGGCAACGGCTGAGTTGAACGTCCCGAAGGAGCTGCTCGACGAGCTCGTGAAGGGACCGATGACGCAGGATGAGGTGGAGGCCGTATGCCGGTCGCTGAAGAAGGCGGTCATCGAACGAGCGATGAACGCCGAGCTCAGCGATCACCTGGGCTACGAACCTGGGGAAGGTAAGCCCGAAGAGCAGAGCAACCACCGCAACGGCGTCAGCGGTAAGACGGTGATCACCGACGAGGGGCCGATCCGCATCGAGGTACCGCGGGATCGGGAAGGCAGCTTCGAGCCACAGCTCATCGGCAAGCACGAGCGGCGCTTCACGGGCTTCGACCAGAAGATCGTGGCGATGTACGCCCGCGGCATGACGGTGCGAGAGATCCAAGGTTACCTGCTGGAGATGTATGGCACGGGCGTCTCGCCGGAGTTCATCAGCAAGGTCACCGATGAAGTCCAGGCCGAGGTCGTCGCCTGGCAGAGCCGGCCGCTCGAGCCGATGTAGCCGGTGGTGTTCTTCGACGCGCTGCGAGTGAAGATCCGCGACGACGCGGTCGTGCGTAACAAGGCGGTGTACCTCGCGCTCGGGGTACTGCCCGACGGCAGCCGCGACGTGCTGGGGCTGTGGATCGAGCAGACCGAGGGGGCGAAGTTCTGGCTCAAGGTGTTTAACGATCTGAAGACCCGCGGCGTCGCCGACATCCTGATCGCGGTCGTCGACGGCTTGAAGGGTCTCGCCGAGGCGATCGAAGTCGCGTTTCCGACGACGACGGTGCAGACCTGCATCGTGCACCTGATCCGCAACAGCCTGGACTACGCGACCTGGAAGGATCGCAAGTCCCTGGCGAAGGAGCTGCGGCCGATTTACAAGGCCGCTACCGAAGCCGGCGCCCAAGCCGCGCTCGAGGCGTTTGCCGCGAGCTCGTGGGGTGCGAAGTACCCGACGGTGGTCGAGTCGTGGCGCCGCGCCTGGGAGCACGTGATCCCGTTCTTCGCCTTTCCGCCCGAGGTGCGCCGCGTGATCTATACCACCAACGTGATCGAGAGCCTGCACATGCAGCTGCGCAAGATCATCAAGACGCGCGGACACTTCCCGAGCGACGACGCGGCCACGAAGTTGCTGTGGCTCGCGCTGCGCAACGTGATGAGGAAATCGGTAAGATCGACGCGCGAGTGGAAGAATGCGATGAATCAGTTCGCCATCCTGTACGGCGATCGATTCACGAGCTCACGAGCGTGAAACCCGCCTCGCACACAGAATTTCTGACAGGCCCGTAGACGATCTCTTCCAGCGCAACGTTGTCGGGGAGCTGCTCGATCGCTTCGATGGCCTGCTGCTTCGCAGAGTGTGTCTGCATGACGATCTCCTTCCCTAGCCGCCGGTGCTCACACCCGCGCGCCGCTTCAACTGTACTTCGATGCAGAGACGGGGTGATCTGTTTACAACCACTTCCGCGCGCTATTTCCACAGCGCCCCAAGCTCGAGCTCGATGGCGTGGAACGGCTCGGCGCGAACTTTGGCCTGACCCCCGTGCTCCGCGAGCAAAGACCAGCGTTGTGACTCGAGGCGCAGCACTTCGAGCGTCTCGAGCGCCGGACTCACCAACCAGACGTGACCGACGCCTTCGCGCGCATAAATCGCAAGCTTCTTGACTCGATCGATGTTCTCCGTGGCCGGCGACAGCACCTCGCACAACCAATCGGGTGCGAGTGTGAGGTGCGCCGCGGCGGGCACTGTCGGCATCCGCTCGCGGCGCCAGCCGGCGAGGTCCGGCACGAGCACGTCCTCGCCGAAATGCAGCTCGGGCTCATCGAGCAACACCCATCCGCCGGGCCCGTTGCGCCCGCGATGGAACGGGCCGCCGAGCTCGATGCCGAGAACCGACGCCGCGTGAGCGTGCAATATCGAGGGACGCGGACTGACGTAGAGCTCGCCGCCGATGATCTCGGCCACGAAGTTCTCGGGCACCGCGTAGAGATCTGCGTAGCTCGCGCCGCGCTTAAGCGGTTTGCTCATGGCTTCGAGCCTAGCACGGCGCCACAAGTCGACGACAAGCGCGAATCTGCGCGCTTCCGCGAGTTATCCGCAAACGAGCGCCTAGCGCTCGCGATACCCCGTGACGTCCTGGATCTTGTCCGACATGCCGTCCTCCCAGGTGCTCCATCCGGACAGCATCCCGTACGGCGGCCGCGTGAGGAACGCCTCGATCTCCGCGAGCTGGCCGTTCTCGACCTTGAAGAACTCCAAGATCTCCCAGGTCCAGGGCTGCGCGGGGCCGCCCGTGTGCGGGCGGCCGTCAGGGCGCGTGAAATTGCGCGTGCTGCCGGCCATGTGATCGAAGAACGCGAACGCCGCGACGACGCCGCGCTCCCGGTCGACGGCCACGTAGCGGCGGTCGCGGATGCGCGAGACGAAATAGAGGAGCCCCGACTGGAACTGCTCGAGGCACGACCACTGCGCGGAATAACCGTTCGCCGTCTTCGGGTCGGGGCGCGTCTGGCCCTCGGGCGTCGGCACGTTCGTCGAGCGGCCGCCGTTCTCGATGCGGTCGCAGCGTTCGTGGAACGGATAGTCGCCCTTGCCGTCGTTGCGCTGCATGCCCGTGAAGTACTTGTTGGCCGTCGCGATCAGGTCGGCGCGCGACATGCGCTGCGCCGCCGGGATCGGCGTCGAGAACACCGCGCGCGGCGAGCCGAGCGCCTCGACGCGTTCCGCCGTCGTGACGTTGCGCTCGAGCACCTGCTCGATCTCCGCGATGCGGCCGTCCGCGACCTTGAGCCGCAGCGCCAGGAGCGCCGCCGTGCCTTGAGCCGGATCGGCGTGGTCCTCGACGACCGTGGTGATCACCGCGATCTGGCCCGCTTCGGGGTCCGCGACGGGCAGGCGGTACGTGCCGGCTGCCTTCATGCTCTTCCAGAGGCCCTCGCCGAGCGGCAGCACCTGGCCGTTCTCGGTGAAGCGCACGTTCGGCGCTAGCGGCACTGCACGAGGGTCGTCGGCGATGACGGCCGCGAGGTAGCGATCGACGAAGCCCTCGAGGCACGAGCGGTCGCAGCTCGCGGCGCGCGACTGCGTCGTCGTGACGACGCGCGGAATGGCCGCGACGGCGTTGCTCTGCGCGTGCGCGGTGCCGCTCGCGAACGTCGCGGTCACGAAGAAGCCGAGCGCGAGCGCGCTCGCCGGCAATCTGGAATTCATCTCGAGTCCCCCTCGTCGTTGTTATTCAGGCGCCGTGACGGCGCAACTCGCTCGGATCGAAATCGTCGACGCCCGTGACGTCGAGCATGCGCCGGTCGAACGCGCGCACGGCCTCGGCCTCGGCCGGCGTGAGAATGCCTTTCTTCTCGGCCTCGTCGATCTGGCCCGGAATGTCGTCGGCTTCGATCTCGCCGGCGCGGCGCGCGTCGAACACGCGGCGCTCGAGCGGCTTGACCTGCTCGGCGATCTCCATGGCCTGTTGCAGCAGGCCGATCTGATTGCCGGGCTCGACGGTCTTGTAGATGCCGTCCGCGAGCCGCTCGCGCGTCGGCGTCGGATTGATCATGAGCTCGACGATCGTTTGGCCCAGCTCGTCCGACGGCGCCGAGTACGTTCGGCCGCGCGGGAAAATGAAAAAGCGCAAGATCGCAGCGACCCAGCGGTTCGGGAAATTGCGCAGCAAGCCGTGGAACTGCTCCTGCGTCTTGTAGAGCAGCGTGCGGCACGCCCACTCGACGAGCGGCAGGTCGTCGGGCGGCTCGTTCTGGTCCTGATAGTGCTTCAAGACCATCGACGCGAGATAGAGGTAGCTCAAGATGTCGCCGAGCCGCGCGGAGATGAGCTCGCGGCGCTTGAGCTCGCCGCCGAGCGTGAACATTGCGGCGTCCGTGATGAGCGCGAACGACGCGCTATAGCGATTGATGTGCTGATAGTAGCGGCGCGTCGGCCCGCCGACGGGCACGTCCGTGAAGCGCGCGAGCGTCACGGCCATGACGAGCGAGCGCGCGGCGTTCGACAGCGCGTAGCCCAAGTGCTTGAACAGCAGGCGATCGAATGCGACGAGGCCGGCCTCGCCGTCGCGGTCGTTCGCCGCATCCATCTCGGCGCGCACGAACGGATGACAGCGAATCGCACCCTGGCCGAAGATGATGAGGTTGCGCGTCAAGATGTTCGCGCCCTCGACGGTGATCGCGATCGGCACCGACTCGTAGCCGCGCGCGAGGTAGTTCTTCGGGCCGAGCATGATGCCCTTGCCGCCGTGCACGTCCATCGCGTCGTTCGCGACTTGCCGGCCGAGCTCGGTGTTGTGGTACTTCAGGATCGCGGACGGCACGGCGGGTTTCTCGCCGTTCGTGATGGCCGTGCACGTCACGCGCGACGCGGCCGTCATGATGTAGACGCTGCCCGCCATGCGCGCGATGGCTTCGCCGACGCCGTGGAACTTGCCGATCGGCAGGTTGAACTGCCGGCGCAGCTTGGCGTACGCGCCCGTCGCGTAGACGGCCGCGGCCGCCGCGCCGAGCGCGTTGCTCGGCAGCACGATGCTGCGGCCGACGGCGAGCTGCTGCACGAGCATGCGCCAGCCTTGGCCCGCCATCTTCGTGCCGCCGATGATCGCGTCGAGCGGCACGAACACGTCGTGGCCGCGCGTCGGCCCGTTCTGGAACGGGATGTCGATGGGGAAATGCCTGCGCCCGATCTCGATGCCGGGCAGGTCCGTCGGGATCAGCGCGGCCGTGATGCCGTAGTCCTCGATGGTCCCGATCAGGTGCTCGGGATCGTAGAGCTTGAACGCGAGCCCGAGCACCGTGGCGACGGGCGCGAGCGTGATGTAGCGCTTGTCCCAGTTCAAGCGAATGCCGACGATCTCGCGGCCTTCCCAGGTGCCTTTGCAGACGACGCCGCTGTCGACGAGCGCCGTCGCGTCGGAGCCGACGCGCGGCGACGTCAGCGCGAAGCACGGGATCTCGTCGCCGCTCGCGAGCCGCGGCAGCCAACGCTGCTTCTGCTCGTCGGTGCCGTAGTGGAGCAGGAGCTCGGCGGGACCGAGCGAGTTCGGCACGCCGATCGTCGACGCCGCCGTGGCGCTTCGCGACGCGACCTTCGCGAGCACCATGGAGTTTGCGAGCGGCGAGAACTGCAAGCCGCCGTACTCCTTCGGGATGATCATCGCGAAGAACTTGTGGTCCTTGATGAACTGCCACACGTGCGGCGGCATGTCGGCGAGCTCGTGCGTGATCTGCCAGTCGTCGAGCAGCTTGCAGAGCTCCTCGGTCGGGCCGTCGAGGAACGCCTGCTCCTCGTCCTTAAGCTTCGGCGGCGGCAGGCTGCGCAGGCGCCGCCAGTCGGGCATGCCCGTGAACAGCTCGCCGTCCCACCAGACGCTGCCCGCCTCGAGCGCCTCCTGCTCGGTCTTCGACATGCTCGGCAGCATGCGGCGATAGATGGCAAACAGCCGCCCCGTGAAATTGTCGCGGCGCACGGACTCGACGTTGAGCACTGCCAGCAGCGCGAACGACACGAGCAGCAGCAAGTTCCAGACCGCACTGCCGTCGCCGAACAGCCAATACGCGACGAGCAACGCGCCGAGCACGGCCGTAGCGGTTTTGAGGTCCGTGCGCCGATAAGCCAGGGCGAGCGGGACTCCGAGCAGGAGCACGAGCCAAATCAACGTTGCCATCGCCACTCCTTGTGCTCAATCGGTAGCGGGTCGCGCCCGGCGCGGCGCTTGGGATCGCTACAGCAGGTCTTGCACTCCGGCGCGCTCTTCGCGCAGCTCCGCGTCGGTCGCCGCCATCTTGCCGCGGCCGAATTCGTCGACCGCGAGCCCTTGGACGATCCGGTAGTCGCCGCGCACGCACCGCACGGGGTACGAGTAGACGACGCCCTCGGCGATGCCGTAGCTGCCGTCCGACGCGACGGCCATGCTGACCCAATCGTCGCCGGGCGTGCCGAGGGCCCAGTCGCGCACGTGATCGATCGCGGCCGACGCGGCCGAGGCCGCGGACGAGGCGCCGCGCGCCTGGATGATCGCGGCGCCGCGTTGCTGCACCGCGGGGATGAACTCGTCGTGATACCAGCTCTGCGACACCTTCGTGAGCGCCGGCGTGCCGCCGACCGTCGCGTGCGCGAGATCGGGGAACTGCGTGGCCGAGTGGTTGCCCCAGATGATCGCGCCGCGGACCTCGCTGACGTGGCCGCCGACCTTCGCGGCGAGCTGCGCCCTCGCGCGGTTGTGATCGAGCCGCGTCATCGCGGTGAAGTTGCGCGGGTCGAGGCCTTTGGCGTTCTCGCGCGCGATGAGCGCGTTGGTGTTGGCCGGATTGCCGACGACGAGGATCTTGACGCGCCGCTCTGCGACGGCCGCGAGCGCCTTGCCCTGTGCCGAGAAGATCTGCGCGTTCGCGACCAGCAGGTCCTTGCGCTCCATGCCGGGGCCGCGCGGCCGCGCGCCCACGAGCAAGCCGTAGTTGATGTCCTTGAACGCCACCTCGGCCTTGTCCGTCACGACGACGCCGTGCAGTGTGTCGAACGCGCAGTCGTCGAGCTCCATGGCCACGCCGTTGAGCGCGCCGAGCGCCGGCGTGATCTCGAGCAGCTGTAAGACGATCGGTTGATCGGGTCCGAAGAGTTGCCCCGACGCGATGCGAAATGCCAGTTGATAACCGATCTGTCCCGCGGCGCCCGTGATGGCGACGCGCACGGGCGTCTTACTCTTCTTCATGGATGGCGTGTGCCTCGACAACCAAAGTGCTCGAAAAACATCGGGGCGGGAATCTTAACATGTGGTCGCGAGCCGGCCGCGGCACGGGCGGCGCGCGGCCTTGGCTTCAGTCGCCGTTCTCGGCTGCTTGTTTGGCGAGCCCGTGCTTGCGCAGCAGGCTGCGAAACTGGTGATACGAGAGCCCGAGCAGTTTGGCGGCGACGGTCTGCTTGAACTGGGCGCGCTCGAGCGCGCGTCGCAGCACCTGGCGCTCGAAGTCGGCGACCGCCGCACGAAAATCGCTCGGCACGGCCGTATCGGCGGCTACCGCGGCGCGCGGTGGCGGAGAGTGCTCTTCCTCGACGCGTTCGTGCGGCGGCGCGGGGCTGTTGTAGGGCGAAGCGAACGGATCGAACAGGATCGTGGCGATCGGCTGGTCGGCCGGTTCGGCGCGATAGACGCTGCGCTCGACCGCGTTCTTGAGCTCGCGCACGTTGCCGGGCCATGCGTAGCCGAGCAGCGCGGCCTTGGCGTCGGCCGTGAAGCCCGGGAAAAACTGTCGCCGCAGCTCTTTCGTGACGTTGACCGCGAAGTGATACGCGAGCGTGTTGATGTCCTCGGGGCGCGCGCGTAGCGGCGGCACGTGCACGACGTCGAACGCGAGCCGGTCGAGCAAGTCGGCGCGAAAGCGTCCGAGCTCCGCGAGCCTCGGCAAGTGCTCGTTGGTCGCGCCGACGATGCGCACGTCGGTCGTCAGCGTCTCCGAGCCGCCGACGCGCTGGAACTCGCCGTACTCGATGACGCGCAGGATCTTCTCCTGCATGCGCGGCGGGATCGTGCCGAGCTCGTCGAGCACGAGCGTGCCGCCGTTGGCCTGCTCGAAGCGGCCGATGTGCGTGCGGGTCGCGCCCGTGAACGCGCCGGCTTGATGGCCGAAGAGCTCGGTCTCGAGCAGCGTCTCGGTCAGGGCAGCGCAATTGACCTTGATGAGCGGCTGCTCCCAGCGCGGCGAGAGATAGTGGAGCCGCGAGGCGATGAGCTCCTTGCCGGTGCCGCGCTCGCCGATGACGAGCACGGGCTTGCTGAGCTTGGCGGCGCGCGAGGTGTGCTCGAGCATGGCGAGGAACGCCGGTGCTTCACCGATCAAGCCGAGATTTTCGCGGGGGGTGGCGCCGGGGCTGGCCAAGGAACACCAACTGTTGGTTATTTGCACGAAATCTTAGCCCAACGGGAAGCCGGGACCCAGGGCCTATGGGGGCGGTCGGAAAGCAGAACTCCGTCGTTTCAACGAGTTAGGCGCTGCGACCGGCGTTGGCACGGATTCTGCTTTGCCCCCTGCAACACCTTCAGAGGACGGCGTCATGGGCATCTTCTCGCGCTTCAGCGACATCGTGAATTCCAACTTGAACTCGATCCTCGACAAGGCCGAGGAGCCGGAAAAGCTCGTGCGCCTCATGATCCAGGAGATGGAGGACACGCTCGTCGAGGTGCGTTCGACGGCCGCACGCGCGATCGCGGACCGCAAAGAGATCACGCGGTCGCTCGCGAACCTCGAGACCGAGGCGCGCGACTGGCAAGCCAAGGCCGAGCTCGCGCTCGACAAGAACCGCGAGGACTTAGCCAAGGCCGCCCTGGCCGAGAAGTCGCGCGCCTCCGCGGCCGTCGACGGGCTGCGGCAGCAGCACAAGTCGCTCGGCGACGGCCTCGACAAGCTCAACGACGACATCGTCCGCCTCGAGGAAAAGCTCGTCGACGCCAAAACGCGCCAGCAGGCCATCGTGGCGCGGCAGCGCACGGCGAGCCGGCGTCTCGACGCACGCAAGCGGCTGCACAGCGCGCGCATCGACGATGCGCTCATCCGCTTCGACCAGTTCGAGCGCCGCATCGACGACATCGAGGCCCACGTCGAGTCCTACGACCTCGGCGGCAAGAAGGGGCTCAAGGACGAATTCTCCGAGCTCGAGAGCGAGGACGCCGTGGCGAAAGAGCTGCGCGAGCTCAAGTCGCGGCGCGCGGAGCAGAAGCGCGGCGGTAACGAGACGACCTAAGCCGCATGACGGTGACGACTTCGATCTTCGTCCTCTCGCTCATTTTCATGACGATCGTCGTACCGGTCGTCGTGATCATGCACTACACGACGAAATGGAAAGCGACCAAGGGACTGTCGGACGACGAGCACAAGATGCTCGAAGACTTGTGGAAAGAAAGCCAAAGCATGCAGAGTCGCGTAAACGCTCTCGAGACGATACTCGACAGCGAGGTTCCCGACTGGAGACACAGACAATGACGGCGGCCGTCGCCGCCGAGCGCCGGTCCGCCGGCATGAGGCTTGAGAGACGATGAACGACACAGTTCGCGAACCTGGGCTCATCAACAAGCTCTACCGCAATCCGCGGCGCGGCATGATTTTCGGCGTGTGCGCCGGGATCGCCGAGTACTTCGGGTTCGACGTCACGGTGACGCGCGTCATCGTCGCCGTGGGCGCATTCTTCTCGTTCTTCCTGTTCGTGGTCGCCTATGTCGTGCTCGGCTTGGTGTTGCCCGTGCGCGCGTACGAGCCGGCGCCCGGGCGCGAGGCGGGCGATCGGCTCGAGCGCCAAGTCCGTTCGAGCCCCCACGATACGCTCGCGAACGTGCGGTATCGCTTCCGCGACCTCGACGTGCGGCTCCAGCGGCTCGAGAAATACGTCACTTCGAATCGTTACAAGCTCGATCGAGAGTTCCGCAAGCTCGAAGAGTAAGACTTAGACCGTCTCGTTGGCGGGGCTTAGGGAGGTCGCGACGGATGCATCCGTACGAGTTAGCGATTGCGATTGTCGGGATCGTTTTCACCTACAAGCTGATCAGGTTGGCCATGCTTCGCCAGCACACGCGCCGCGACGATCCGGCGAACACCGATCTGCTCCACCGGCTCGCCGAAGTCGAGGAGCGCGTCCGCGTGCTCGAGCGGATCGTCACCGACGACCGTCACGATCTCAAACAGCAGTTCAAGGATCTCGAGTCCTGAACGGACTCGCGGTGGCTCGAGCGCCGCGAACGCCGGCGCAACGCGTAAGCGTCAGTTGGTGGCCGGCGGCGTGGGGTTGGCGGCCCGGAACGCCCGGAGCTGCTCGTTGAATGCCGCGGCGACGCCTTCCATCTCGGCGACGGCAGCGTTGTGGCGCGACACCATGAGCGTCTTGAACTCGTCGGGGGCCCGCTCGCCTTCGGCCTCGAGCTCGCCATCGATGCAAGCGAGGAACTCGGTCATCGCCGTTTGGTAGGTGCGGATCTGCGCCTGACCCGCGATCATCTGCTCTCTCGTCGACGTCTTGCCGTCCGGGACGGCCACGGCGGCCGGCTGCTCACAGGCAACGGCGGCGCTCGCAAAACCCATCGCGACGGCGGCTACGACCCAAGACGTAAAGACTCTCATGAGATCGACCTCGTGGGGGTTCGTTGTCTGCACGCGACTATACCGTAGACGCCCGCGGCGGAGCATCATCCGGCGAACAACGCGCGGTACTTGCCGGTGCCGGCCGATTCGGCGAGCAAGAGTGCGCAGAACTCGTCGGCGGTCATGGGATCGCCGAACAGATGCCCTTGCGCGTAGTCGCAACCGTGGCTGCGCAGGAACTCGAGCTGGGCCTCGGATTCGACGCCTTCGGCGACGACGTCGAGCTTCAGGCTGTGCGCCATCTGGATGATCGCGTCGACGATCGCCGCGTCGTCGCGATCGATGGCGACGTCGCGCACGAACGATTGGTCGATCTTGAGCGTGCTGATCGGGAACTGCTGTAGCGCGGACAGCGACGAGTAGCCCGTGCCGAAGTCGTCGATCGCGAGGTGCAGTCCCATGCCGTAGAGCGCGTCGAGAATACGGACCGTGCGCACGGGGTCTTCCATGAGCGTGGTCTCCGTGATCTCGAGCTCGAGCGAGGTCGGCGACACGCCGTGCGCACGAAACGTGTCGCGCACCTGGTCGAGAAATCGGCGCTGCTGGAGCTGGCGCAGCGAGAGATTCAGCGACACGCGGCACGGCGACGGCACGGAGCGTTGCCACACCCGGTAGTCGGCGCAGACGCGATTGAGCACCCAGTCGCCGAGCTGGAGGATGAGGTTGGTCTCTTCGGCGAGCGGCACGAAGTCGTTCGGGAACACGAGCCCGCGCTCGGGCAAGTCCCAACGCAGCAGCGCCTCCACTCCCTCGATGCGCCCCGTCGAGAGGCGGTACTTCGGCTGATAGTGCAGCCGCAGCTCGTCGCGCTCGAACGCGCGCCGCAGCTTGCTCTTGAGCATCAACCGCTCGACGGCCGCGGTGTTCATGTCGCTCGAGTAATGCTCGAAGCAATTGCCGCCGGCCTTCTTGGCCTGATAGAGCGCCGCGTCCGCGTTCCTTATCAAGTCGATGACGTTGTCGCCGTCGTGCGGGTAGACGGCGACGCCCATGCTCGCCGTCAGGAAGATCTCCTCGCCGTGCACCTGGAACGGCTTGCCCGTCGCCGCGAGCAGCCGCGGCGCGAGCTCGTTCAGGTGTTTCTGCATGCTGTCGAGACGCTCGAACCCCGTGAGGAGCACGGCGAACTCGTCGCCGGCGAGCCTGCCCGCGTGCGCGTTGTCCCCGAGCTCGGCGAGCACGCGGCGCGCGAAGATTTCGAGGGCCGTGTCGCCGGCCGCGTGGCCGAAGGTGTCGTTGATGTCCTTGAAGCGATCGACGTCGAGATAGAGGATCGCGACGTACTGCTGGCCGCGGCGCGCGCGCGCGATTGCCTGTTGCAGCAAGTGCTGAAACTGCATGCGATTGGCGATCTTCGTCAGCGAGTCCGTGCGCGCGAGATAGCGAATGCGCTGCTCGACGCGCTTGCGCTCGTCGATGTTGTGGGCGGCATAAATTTTGCTCTGGATCGCGTCGCCGTCGTGCAGCACGTTGGCGACGGTGTACGAGACGCTGACCGTCGTGCCGTCGGGTTTGAGCACCGTGCCTTCGCGCGGCCGCGAGGCCACGCCTTCGGCGCGGCGGCGATCGTTGGAGAGAATGAGCTCGTCGGCGAGCTTGCCGACGAGCGCCGTTTCGCTCTGCCCGAAGAGCTCGGCGGCGGCCGCGTTGGCCCGCTCGACCTTGCCGTTCTTGTCGGTGATGAGCAGCGCTTCGCCCATGCTCGAGAGCAGCCGGTCGAGATAGTCGCGCGAGATGGTGCTCGAGCGCAGGTTGCGTCGCATCGCGATGACCGCGTTGGAGAGCTCGCGGAGCTCCGCCGTGTCGCCGAAGCTCGGGAGCGCGGTGGGCTCGACCGCCGCGTCGTTCGCGAGGGCCGCGGTGACGGCGCGCAGCGGTGCCGAGAAGCGGTCGACGATCGCACGGACGAGCCACGCGCCGCCGAGCGCGCCGGCGGCGAGGCTGACGAACGCGAGCCAGGCGAAGGCCGCGAGCGACAGCCGTTCCGTCGCGAACGCGTAGAGCAATGCCCCGCAGACGAGCAGCTCGATGCCCGCCAACGCAAGGACCACAGCCATAAAATGCCGCTTGAGCGGCGAGTTGAAAAACGTCGCGAGCATGCTGACCGTCGGCTTGGGATAGCTCTGTTTGGTTATTATTGTCCGCTTGAGCCAAGCTCGAGCAGGGGCCTTGACGGCTGATCCTGCTCTGTCTCCCCCAGTCTAGTACGAGGACGCGTTTGCCGCACGTTGTTGGTACTTTCGGCCCGCCGATTTGGCTAAAAAATCGACACATCCAGTCGCTGCTCGGGGGCTGGGCTTGGCGCCATCGCTGGCTGCGGCGGCGCGCCGCCCGGCTGTTGACCGCATCGCGCGACGAGATCGTCGATTGCGGTGACGGCGTCCGCCTGCTCGGACATTACAGCGCGCAGCCCGGCGAGCCCCGCGGGCTCGCGATCCTGCTGCACGGCTGGGAGGGGAGCGCGGCCGCGGGCTACGTCGTCTCGGCGGGCAGCGTGCTCTACGAAGCGGGCTTCGCAGTGTTCCGCCTCAACTTCCGCGACCACGGCGATACGTTCGCTTTGAATCGCGAGCTGTTCCACTCGTGCCGCATCGACGAAGTCGTCGGCGGCGTGCGCGCGGTCGTCGAACGGCATCCGGCGAAGCGCACCTTCCTCGTCGGGCACTCGCTTGGCGGCAACTTCGCGCTGCGCACCGCGGCGCGAGCGCCAGCCGCAGGAATCGGGCTCACGAAGGTGGTCGCGGTGTGTCCCGTGCTGCGTCCGGCGAGCACGATGCGCGCGCTCGAGGAAGGCCTCTGGGTGTATCGCGAATATTTTCTGCGCCGCTGGCGGCGCAGCTTGCGCGCCAAGGCCGCGTGCTTTCCCGAGCTCTACGATTTCGGCGACCTGCGCCGCTTCCCGACGCTCACGGCCACGACGGAGTTCTTCGCCGTGAGCCACGCGGGCTTTGCCGATCTCGACTCGTATCTGAATGGCTACGCGATCACGGGCGACGCGCTCGCGCAGCTCGCGGTGCCGGCGCGCATGATCGTCGCGGCCGACGACCCCGTCATTCCCATCGAGGACCTTAGGGATGTCGCGGCGACGCCCGCGCTCGCAGTCGAGGTCGTCGCGCGCGGCGGTCACTGCGCGTTCCTCGAGGACTATCGGTTGCGGAGCTGGCTCGACCGAGCGGTGCTCGCAGAGATCGAGCAGGCTTGCTGAGGCAGGTCAAGCCAGCCGTTTTTCCTGGAACTTCGTCAGCGGCTCGTCGCTCGTCACCCTGATCTCGCCTTCGATGATCGCGCCTTCGGCGACGGCGATCGAGTTGCCCGACAGGCTGCCCGTGACTCTGGCCGTGCCGGCGATCTCGACACGCTGCTTGGCGACGACGTCGCCCTCGACGGTGCCGGCCACGACGATATCGGCGGCCTTCATCGTGCCTTTCCAGCGTGCGCCTTCGGCGAGCGTGAGCGGACCCACGATGTCGCAGTCGCCCTCGACGGTGCCGCAGAACACGTAAGCGCCCTGGCCCGTGATCGTGCCCGTGATTTTCGTCGAGGCTGCGATATAGGTCGTCTGGCGATTCGTGTCGGCGATTCTGCGCTTGAAGTTGAGCATTGCCCGGGGTCTCCGCAATCAGGCTGCCAAGGTAACCGAACGTCCGCTGCAGCAGCGGGACGAAGATCACGCGGCGGCAATTGGCCATAGAGTGGCAAATTTTGTCGCATCGATGCTGTGATGTACCTCACGCTGCCGTGTCGTAACGGCTTGTTTTCGTTGGGTCTCGGCGTTTGGCACGCGGCTTGCTTAGCCATTCTCAGTACCACGCTGACAGGTCGTGATCATGGACGGGAGCTTCGAGATCATAGCTTTGGTGCTCGCCGACGCGAGCGAGCGGCGCTGGCAGGCCGGTCAGCTCGGCCGCGGCGCGCAACGCCTCGTTCGGCGCGCCGACGGGCAGGTGGCGCTCGAGCCCGTGCAGTCGGAGGAGGAGTTCGAGCGCGCGGCTCGAACCACCGGCTGCTTCCGTCGCGGCAAGCCGATCCACGACCCCTTCACGCACGAAGTCATCGGCTACGAGATGGAGCAGGTGCCGCTGCTGCGCGCGGCGAGAGAGCCCGCCGTCAGAAACCGTAGCCGAGGTGCTTGATCTTTGCGACGACGCCGTTCTCTAGCCGCACGACGCGTATGAGCTGGTGCGGGCCGAGATTGAAAGTCCATTCCTCGATGACGAGGTCCTCGACGAGCGTGGGGAACACGCGGCCGAAGCGGTCGACGTAGGCGCGTTGCGAAAGCCGCGTCTGCGTCGACGTCGGCTCGCCGCAAAAGCGCAAGATCTTTTCCACGGAATCGCCCCGCGTGATGATGCGCGTGCCGCAGCGGAACGCGTGCGCCGGCGCGGCGACCAACAGCACGAGCGCCGTGGTGACCGCAACGCGTAGCGACTTGCTCGTCATGCTCGTCCTAAGTCTCGCGAACGCCTCGAGCCTAACCCGTCGCTCTGAACCTACGCTGAATGGGCCGCAACGGCAAACGCCGGCCTATAATGCCGGCCGAGTCTCAGCGAGCCCTTGATCGTGTCGAGCCTGACCCCCGCATTGTCGTACCCCGCCGCCGGTGGCAAGTTCGTCGCGCGACTCGAGTGGTTGCGCGACGCGCGGCGCGCGGCATTGATCCTAAAGGGGCTGCGCGGCGTCGAGAAGGAGAGCCTGCGCGTCGACGCGCACGGCGCGCTATCGCAGCGGCCGCACTCGAAGAGCTTCGGCTCGGCGCTCACGCATCCTTACATCACGACCGACTACTCCGAGGCGCTGCCGGAGCTCGTGACGCCGCCGCAGCGCACGCAGTGGGAGACGTTGCAGTTCCTCTGCGACCTTCACGCGTACATTCACCGCCGTCTCGACGGCGAGTTGCTCTGGCCCGCGAGCATGCCGTGCGACCTGCCGCCCGACGACGCCATTCCGATCGCGTACTACGGCCCGTCGAACCTCGGCCGCATGAAGACCGTGTACCGCCACGGCCTCGGCCACCGCTACGGGCGTGCGATGCAGGCGATTGCCGGCGTGCACTTCAATTTCTCGCTGCCGCTTGGCTTTTGGCCCGAGTATCGCGAGCGCGAAAAGAGCTCGGCGCCGCTGGACGAGTTCCGCTCGGCAGAGCTCATGGGCCTCGTGCGCAACTACCGTCGCTGCGCGTGGCTCGTGACCTATTTGTTCGGCGCCTCGCCGGCGCTCTGCCGTTCGTTTCGGCCCGACGGCCACGAGCTGCTCGCGGAGCTCGACAGCGCGACCTGGTACGCGCCGTTCGCGACCTCGTTGCGCATGAGCGATCTCGGCTACCGCAACAAAACACAAGCCGCCTTAAGCATCCGCGCGAACTCGCTCCCGGAATACTTGGCGGGAATGCGCAGCGCCGTCACGACGGCAGAGCCGCGCTACGCGGCGATCGGCGTCGTCGTCGACGGCGAGTATCGCCAGCTCAATGCCAACGTCCTGCAGATCGAGAACGAGTACTACAGCACCATTCGCCCGAAGCCGAGCAAGACGAGCAAGCATCGTCCGCTCGTCGCGCTCGGCGAGCACGGCGTCGACTACGTCGAAGTACGCACGCTGGATTTGAGCAGCGCCGATCCGGTGGGCGTCAATCAGAGCGAGTTGCGCTTTCTCGAAGCGCTGCTCATCTATTGTCTGCTCGACGACAGCCCGGCCACCTCGGCCGACGAGCAAGGCGAGATCGACGAGCGCGATCTCACGGTCGCGCGCGAAGGCCGGCGGCCCAACCTTGCGTTTCGCGACGCGGGGCGCGAGCGGCGCTTAAGCGAGCGCGGGCTCGAGCTCTGCGAGCGGATCCGCGCCGTCGCCGAGCTCCTCGACGCCGACGCGCAGGGGTACGTCGCGGCTGTCGCTGCCGCAGCGGAGGCGCTGCGCGATCCCGAGCGCTTGCCGTCGGCGGCGTTGCTCGCGGCACTTAAGTCCGAGCAGGCGAGCTTCGCCGAGTACACGCTCGGGCTGGCGCGCAGTCACGCGGCCTATTTTCGCGACTTCGCCCTGAGTCCCGAGCGCGAGCTTCAGCTCCAGGACGTGGCCAGGCGGTCGCTCGAGGAGGCCGAGGGGTTGGCGGCCGGCGACCAACAGTCCTTCGAGGCCTATTTACAGGGCTATTTCGCGCAGGCCTGAGGCGGGCAGCGCTTTTCTGTGATTCCGTTAACAATCGGGCCGGCCGGCGCACCCGATACTGGCGGCCTCGAAGAAACGAGACGGGCATGAAGATCGTCCTCGCAATAGCGGTCCTCCTAGGCTTCGGCGCGACGCTGGCCGGCGGGCATTTCCTGCCCGGCATCGAGCACGCGCGCTTGCCGTCGCTGACGTCGGTCGTCGCCAACGGCGGCCGCTCGGAGCAGTTCGTCATCCGCTTGCCGGCCGATCGGCTCACGGCCACCGACGGCGAGGCGGGCGGACTGCGCGCGCAACGCGGCGAGGGCGCGATGCTGCTGCCGGCGAAGCTCATGGCCGAGCCCGTTCTCGTCGAGCACTTCAAGATTCGCGATGCCGGCGGCAACGTCGTCGGCGTCGCTGCGCGGCACTGGACCGGCGGCGCGACTGGTGCGACGACGACTTGGGCGTTGCTGATCCCGAGCCGCGGTGCCGCCGTCTTGAGCGCGCCCGGCGAGTCGCGCGGCATGCTCGAAGCGTCGCTGCGTGAGCGTGGCTACGCGGCGGGCCGAGCGTGGAACGGTGAGGTCGAGCTCATGGTCACGCGCCTGGACGCACCCGGTGTCCTCACCGCAGGCACGCAGGAGTTCGCCAGTCTCAGCGGCGCGTACCTGGAAACGTGGACGGTCGCAGGCGTCGACGAGGACGGCGAGCTGCGCGGCACGATCGCGCTCGACACGGTCACGTGGTTGCCGCAAGCGAGCGAGCCGCAATGAAGTACCTATTCGTCGCGCTGTTCGGCTTGGTGCTCGGCGCCGCGCTCGCGGGCGTCGTGCTCTATTTCAATCCTTTCTCGGCGACGGCGGCGGCACAATCGAACGCCACTGATCGCGTGCTCCACTACTCGCTGCCCGACGACGTGCTCGAGTTTGCGCTCGGCGCGGACGCGCGGCTATTCGGCCAAGAGCTCGACGACGACGGCCTTTGGGAAGAGACCATAAATCGTTCGGCCGTGCTCGGTCTTGCGCTCAGGGACGATGCCGATCAGCCCGTGGGCATCGCGAGCCGGCTCATGGCCGTCTCGGCCGACACCGATCTCTTGCTGCGCGGCGTGTTGCTCAGCGATCACTGGCTCGTGACGATTCCCGGCGAGGGCACGTTGTTCGTGCGCGCCGACTCGAACGCCTGGCCGTTCCTCAAGCGAACGCTCGTGCCGGTTTGGTACCTCGAGCGGCCGTGGGCCGGACCCACGGACTATTGGCCGACGATCGGGCCCGGCAGCGAGGCGGGCATCGTGGTCGGCGTCGCCGGCGAACTGCGCGGCCGCGAAGGCAGCGCCGTCGAGCGCTATGAGCTCAAGGTGCTCGATCCCGCGCGGCGCTCGGCTCTTGCCGAGGGCGAGCTGCACCTTGCTCTTCCCGGGCCGCAAGTCGCCGCTCAAGAGTAGCCCTTCTTAGCTTCGTAGCCGGGGATTTCTCCCCGCGCGCCGCGAAGGCCTCTCCCGAGACACGCCGGAAGTGCGTCCCTGCGGCTCGT
>CAZCZE010000065.1:0-3268 GCA_964503125.1 uncultured Gammaproteobacteria bacterium | reverse complement strand
AGTGCCCGGCGCAACCCTCGCCGGGGGCGCGCGCGTGCCCGGCACATCCTACGAACTCGACCCGGTGATCGCCGCCTTCAACATCGGAGCGATGATCCGCTGGCTGGACTTCAACGACACCTGGCTCGCGGCCGAGTGGGGGCATCCGTCGGACAACGTCGGCGCGATCCTGGCCGTGGCCGATTACCTCGCGCGCAAGCGCGCCGCGCCGCTCACGATGGGCCACGTCCTCACGGCCATGATCCAGGCGCACGAGATCCAGGGCGTGCTCGCGCTCAATCACAGCTTCAACCGCGTCGGTCTCGACCACGTGCTGCTCGTGCGCATCGCGAGCACGGCCGTCGCTGCGCGCCTCTTGGGCGGCAACCGCGAGCAGATCGTCAACGCGGTGTCGAACGCGTGGCTCGACGGCGGCGCGCTGCGCACGTATCGGCACGCGCCGAACACGGGCTCGCGCAAGAGCTGGGCGGCGGGCGATGCGACGAGCCGCGGCGTGCGCCACGCGCTCATGGCACTGGCCGGCGAGATGGGTTATCCGTCGGCGCTGACGGCCAAGGGCTGGGGATTCCAGGACGTGCTGTTCGAGGGCCGCCCGATCGCGCTCGAGCGCGCGTTGAACTCGTACGTCATGGAAAACGTGCTGTTCAAGATCTCGTTCCCGGCCGAGTTCCACGCGCAGACGGCCGTCGAGGCCGCACTGCGATTGCATCCCGCCGTCGCGCGCCGCGGCGATGCGATCGCGCGCGTCGCCATCGAGACCCAGGAGGCCGGAGTGCGG
This sequence comes from uncultured Gammaproteobacteria bacterium, assembly GCA_964503125.1. Classification (GTDB taxonomy): domain Bacteria; phylum Pseudomonadota; class Gammaproteobacteria; order Steroidobacterales; family Rariloculaceae; genus FEN-1219. The sequence goes on along the minus strand of CAZCZE010000065.1, from coordinate 2,490 downwards.
ATCATCGACAAGACCGGGCCGCTCGCGAATCCGGCCGACCGCGACCACTGTTTGCAATACATGGTCGCCGTGCCGCTGCTGTTCGGCCGCCTCACGGCCGAGGATTACGAGGACGAGGTCGCGCGCGATCCGCGCATCGACGCGTTGCGCGCCAAGATGGTCGTCACCGAGAGCCCGCAATTCAGCCGCGACTACTTGGATCCCGACAAGCGCGCGATCGGCAACGCCGTGCAGGTGTTCTTCGCCGACGGCTCGCAGACGGAGCGCGTGGCCGTCGACTATCCGATCGGGCACCGCCGCCGCCGCGACGAGGGCATTCCGAAGCTCGTCGCCAAGTTCGAACAGGCTGTCGCGACGAGATACGGCGGCGCGCAACGGGAGCGCATCGCGGCTGCGTTCGCCGACCAGGCACGCTTCGAGGCGTTGTCCGTCGGCGATTTCATGGCACTCTGGACGCCACAGCCATGAGCGCCGGTAAGAAATTTCGCAAGCTCGCGGCGCGGCGCACGCCCGTGCAGATTCCAGGCGCGATCAACGCCTACTGCGCGCTGCTCGCCGAGCGCGCCGGTTTCGAAGCGCTCTATCTTTCGGGAGCCGGCGTGGCCAATGCGTCGTTCGGGCTGCCAGATCTCGGCGTCACGACGCTCGCCGACGTGCTCGAGGACGCGCGGCGCGTCACGGCGGCCACGGACCTGCCGCTGCTCGTCGACGTGGACACGGGTTTCGGCGGCGCCCTCAACATCGCGCGCACGGTCCGCGAGATGGAGCGCGCGGGCGTCGCCGCCATTCACATCGAGGATCAGGAGCAGGCGAAGCGCTGCGGCCATCGGCCGAACAAGGCGACCGTCGACATCGCCGAGATGTGCGATCGCATCAAAGCAGCCGTCGACGCTCGCCGCGACGAGGGCTTCGTCATCATGGCGCGCACCGACGCGTTCGCTCGCGAAGGCCGTGCGGCAGCGCTCGAGCGTGCGTCGGCCTACGTGGCCGCCGGCGCTGACATGATCTTCGCGGAAGCGCTTTACACCCTCGATGACTACGCCGCGTTCACGCGCGCGATCCGCGTACCCGTGCTGGCGAACCTCACGGAGTTCGGCCTCACGCCGTACTTCAGGCTCGACGAGCTTGCCGGCGCGGGCGTCAAGCTCGTGCTCTATCCACTCTCGGCGTTCCGCGCGATGGCCAAAGCTGCGCTCGCCGTCTACGAGGCGATTCGCGCGCATGGCACACAAAAAGCCGTGCTCGGCTCGATGCAAACGCGCGACGAGCTTTACTCGGTGCTCGACTACCATGCCTACGAGCGCAAGCTCGACGAGCTCTTCGCTGCGGGCGGGAGTAAGAAGAAACGCCGCCGGGGGAACGGCCGCGGCAAACGCCGTTAGCGCTGGGTGCCGCTCTTGCGCGCCTGGTCGGCCGGCGGCGCAGGGTCGTCGATGAGCTCGAGCGGCGCGTCGGACAAGCCGAGCAAGTCGAGCAGATCCTCGTCACCCGAGGGCTTGGCTTTCGCCGGCTTCGGTTGCGCTTTCGTGGCGGGCGCGGGCGCTCGTGCAGGCGGGGGCACCGCGTCGGCCTCCGTCCAGTTGGCGGCGGATGCGAGCGACGCGCTCAGGAAGTCGAGCTCGGCCTCGCCGAACAACGTTTCGGCCATCGAGTCGCTGATGTCGACGATCGACTTGGCTTCCGAGATCGCGCGCATCGTCTGGGTCTGGCGCAGCACGTCGTCCTCGCTCGGCGGCTCGGGCGCCTTGGGCGGAGGCGCGCTCGGGGCGGTCGGCTTGGGCGGCGCCGCGGCAGCCGGCTTGACGGGCGCGGCGGCTGCGGCGGGCTTGGGCGTCGGTGCGGCGGCCGCCGGAGTCGGGGGGGTGGCCGGCGCGGGGCGCTGCGCGGCATAGGCCGTCTCGACGCGCGGCGGCGCGGGGGCGATTCCGCACCGGGCGAAGGGCAGGGAGTCGACCGATGACGGAAGGTTTTCCGATGGACATCCAGGCCGTACTCGCGCAGCTGCCGCACCGCTACCCGTTCCTGCTGGTCGATCGCGTCGTCGAGTGCATCCCGGGCGAACGCATCCACGCGATCAAGAACGTGACCATCAACGAGCCATTTTTCGTCGGACATTTTCCCGGCCGGCCGGTGATGCCGGGCGTCATGATCCTGGAGGCGCTGGCGCAGGCCGCCGGCATTCTCGCGTTCAAGACCGCGGGCGTCGTGCCTGACGACAAGTCGCTCTTTTATTTTGTCGGCATCGACGACGCGCGTTTCCGGCGCCCGGTCGTGCCGGGCGACCAGCTGGTGCTCAAGGCGACGCTCGAGCGCGCCATCCGCGGTATCTGGAAATTCGGCACGGTCGCCGAGGTCGACGGCAAGGAAGCGGCCTCGGCAAAGATGATGGTCGCCCCGGAGGTCAAGCCTTGATCGATGCGCGCGCGATCATCGCGCCCGACGCCGACATCGGCGATGACGTCGAGATCGGCGCCTACACGATCATCGGCG
>CAZCZE010000064.1:0-128230 GCA_964503125.1 uncultured Gammaproteobacteria bacterium | reverse complement strand
ATAACGGCACAGGATCGCGTCTGGCTACGTCGCCGGCGCAAACCCGGTTCTGCTGTAAAATCCGCGACTTCCCAAGGGGTGGTAGCTCAGCTGGGAGAGCGCCGCGTTCGCAATGCGGAGGTCGAGGGTTCGATCCCCTTCTGCTCCACCAATAAATCAAAGAGTTGGCTGTTCTGGCCGATGACCGCCCGCCTCGTGTAGACACCATGTAGACACTGGAGGAACGTCGCCTCGCGTCGTCAGCGGCCCTCCTGCCCTTGTTGCACTGTTCGCGGGCACTGCAAACTAGTTGCCGCATGAGCGTGGATGTTGTCGCCCTGCAGAAAGCCTTTAATGCGTTGGCGCGCGATCTAGGCCCTCTCGACGATCTCGCCCCAGCAGTCCGCAACACGCTTGCGAACGTCTACTATCGCTTCCACCTTGTCGGTGCCAATCTCAGCAATCCAGCAGACGCTTTGAAGCTCACGGGACGCGATGTCATGAGCCTCTACCAAGGATTCATGGAGGGGATGGGACGCGTTATCGCGGAATTTGAGTCAGCGGCCGAGCTTGTGCGCAGTGTCCGCGATGTCCGCCGGGAGGATCCCGGACTTTTCGACTATTGCCAGACGCATTTTCTCGACGTCTTTAAGTACCGCATCTCCGACGCGAACAACAAGCCCCCCTGGCGTCGCGCATTGGAGCGGCCGTTCCGAAAGGTCGATGAGATTCCGAATCTCTATGACCGGATGCTGAATTCCAACGCTCACAGAGAACATTTTTCCAGTGAGCGCGACAGGACAAGTCCGCCGAAGAGTAGTCCGCGGCCGGGAGACTCCTTCACTTTGTCGCCATCCATGCCGGACGTGACGCAACGGCCCCCTATAGCTATCCACTCGGTTGCTGACTACATTTTTCTATTGGTCAAAGACGCACGGCCGCTCGGGGAACGACTCACCGGCGGACATACTACGCCGATCGCCTATCTTTACGTGATGACCGTGCTTGACCGCCGCGAGATGAAACCGCGCATGTTCGTGACTCTGGAAAGAGGCCTCACCCACAGTTTATTTCTGTGTGCGTTCGAACGGAGCGGTGAGCGCGTGAATCTTGGCGATGGCACGTCTTTGAACGACGCTGACAGCTTCACGCGGGCTGCAATTACGCATATTTGTCGCGTGCTTAATCTTGATGGCCGCCAGGTCCGAAGGGAAGCACCCTAAGTTCAGTTTGAAATGGTCAATGAGCATGTCTGAACCGCCCCAGCTTTCCCGGAGGCTCGATGGTGTGAGTCAGAGCGCTAAAAGCGGACACCCCTGCATCGAGGGAATCGAGGGCAGCCCCAGAACTCGCTTCCAATGCTTTTTCCTTTTCGCGCCTTCCGCAAGACCATACGCTCGCCGCACTTCGGGCAAAGAGGTTCATCCGGAAGAACAGTCAGTGTAGGGGGCCGCCGAAACTCTCGGCCCTCTTTGTGATCTCTCAGCATCATCGCAATCGCCCCGACGCGGTCTGTGCTTAACAGTGGATCTCGATATGAAAGGATATAAGGGCACAGATCCGACAGGCGAGTGACGTTATCCGGTAGATCGGTCTTGAACTCGGCGTCGCCAACAAAGGTGACGACAGAATGGACGTATCGTGGGCTGATTGACTGTAACGACTCTACTGCCTTCGTATGCTTGAAATTCTGGCGCAGCGGATTCTGAAAACGGCTCCTATAGCCATAGATAGTTTGCATCCATTGCTTAGAGTTGGCATCACCGAAAATCCACCCCGTATAGTTTTTGGTCTCGATCACAAATACGCCGTACTTGGATACGACGATGTGATCGATCTGGGTCGGTCCCTGAGACGTGTGAAGCGTGACGTCGTGAAAGACCTTGTATTCTTCCGATGGCAGCTGGCGATCAAGAATTGAATTGACTCGACGTTCGCCTCGCGCACCTATGACTGTAGGTGACCGGAGGTAAGCCCCAATAAGGAAAAGAAATAGAACGAAGAGTAGGAGTACTAGGGCGAGCCCTTCCAACGCAGTCGCATCCTTAGATTCGCTGGGAAGTCAGAGATTATCGCAGTGTAGGGGTTGCGCTCGAAAAAGGCCCCAGCCCTTAGGCAACTATCTGGAGCCACCATTCTCACCCCAAGTGAATGGCTTACGCTCTACAGGACGCATGAGTCATCGCTCAGCTGGTCGCCGCTGTCGAGCATGGCAGCGTGAACGTCTCTACAGCCCCACACACCAGTTCGAACGAACAAGTGCGACAGCACAGCCGCTGCTCAAACCGCCAAATTTTGCAGAACGCTCGATTGTCTGGGGAGACGGGTGCATTGGCCGCGTGCGCATTATTGTGGGCAGCCTTCAGGGCGCGCACATCACGGTGACAACAGTGGTGTACTTCGTCATTGGTAAAAAACGACTTTGGAGAGACCGCTCGAACAAGGACGATGGGTTCGCCGCATCCAGCCGCATGGCTATTTTGCCAGGTGTGATGCGCACAGTTATTCACGGTTGGTTCAGCGCTGAAGTAGTGATGTCTATCGCCGGTCACAATCTGCATAAGTGTCATGCCCGGGTTTCGCTGATCGAGTACTGAAACGAAAGGCAAGCTTGCGTCTAGGGCTGCCCCGTCGTGGCTTGTTGCTGGGATAACCTCCAGCGCTCGACCAACGTGAAGTTCCACGTCCGCTTTAAGTTTTGCTGCCGCTGCCGAAACCTCACTAAGGTGAGCGCCGATTCCTGCGTATTCGTGAGGGACCGGGAAGCTTCTCTGCGATTCGACACGGAGGTACTTGCCGCCATCGAGCCGAAGGAATAGTGCCGGGGTAATGTAGATCGCGGGCGTTCTACCATGGCCCATGCCGACTTCGTTGTAATTGAGGAGAGCGCCATGCAGGATTCCACTGATTCTCTCTCGGTCGACGAGCGCACTGATAGCACCCGGGGCAACTCCGCCGATCTCTCCAGTGACGCATCGGTACTCAAGGAGGGCGTAGACGTCCGAATAACGCGCTGCCACTTCGTCCAAAGTCCGAAAGACGTGTATTCGGTCGATGTTCGCTGCGTTGGGTGACGAGAATGCGTCCTCTGGATCGGCGAAAACAACCAGCCATTCACCGTTTGTGACCAAGGCTCTCTGCGGACAAGATCCAGAAGCCGCTTTCACTGAACGGACGTAATCGCGAACCGTCGCTAGCCATTCATTCCACTCGCTACCTACATCCACTCCTGATAAGCCAGCGGAAATCAACGCACCCGGCGATTGCTGAGCTTGAGGATCATCGAAGCGTTTCGATGGCAGGGCGAGGTCAGGTCGTTTGGTCTCCACAACCAGACTCGGTTTGAGGTGGATACGATCAAAACCTAAGTAATCCAAGTAGCGCGTTCGACTGCGTTCCTGCGAGAGGATCGGAACCTCTGGAAGAGTATTTGGTGTGAGGGACGTGAAGCCGATGGACCAGTTCAGAGCATCCAGCAGGGCATCGACCATGTATTGTCGTGCATGATCCTCCAGCAGTTTTGCTGACATCTGGCCCGCTACTTCTGCAGGAAGCCCGCGCCCTTCGAGAACCTGGCGAAAATGGCCTATCAAACGGCTAGCGTGCGCTCGGTAATCAGAGCGCGTGGCAAGCAATCTGGTTAGAAAGTCGTCAGCATTGTCAGAAGTCATGAATAGATTTCAGACAACCTGTATGTAAGCTGCCGTGCCTCCGGCCAACCGGCGCGGACGAAGACGTTCAGAATGTCCACAAGTGCGGAACGCATGTTTGCGTCGTCAGCAAATAAATCGCGGTATTCCGCCAGGTATCTCTCGACGACGCGAACGACGAGTTGCGTTCCTAGAGATTCAAATTGATAGCCGCCGGCTTGTGCAGAAGTGACGGCGCTGTGAATGAGGCGAAAGACTGCCTGGGGATGCAGTGGAACAAAGAATTCCAACGTCTCGATAACGTGTTGAGCTATCGGAACCAGTTTCAGCGCGACTAGCTGCTCGAATAGAGGCTGCGCTTCTTTATAGAAGCGCGCCTGCGCAGCGGTTGGTCCGTCTGAAGCGTCCTTTGTTTGCTTGTTTCGCTCTCGGTATGCACCCGACGCGAAATAGATCTCTTGCGCGATCGTATTAGCGAGGCGAAATCCAGCCGACTCTCGGTCGTCCGAATGAATGGGCTGTCCTTGGCGTGTGCGTTCTTCGCGGAGAGCGATTACGCGCTCTATCTCTCTTACGCTTGCCTGAAGTGCTGCCGTAATGAAGCCGATAGCTCGTTTCCTCTGCGCGTGTTCTACGGCGTCGCCTGGCGCGGTCACGCTGCCATGGACCAGAGTCTCCCGATGCCTTGCCACCAGGGAGGAAATGGTTTCTCCATTGTTCTGGACCTCGGATAAGAGGCCGAAGACCAGCTTTCCGCATTCTTCGCGGCCAAACCACACGTATACGTCGAGCAGTATCGAGAACGCGTGTTCCCTTACGTCATCGGCGCCCGGCCCTGTCTGCACACGGGCGAGCACCCGGTTTAGCATGGCTATTGCTCGATCCGCATGGCGTCCGCATAACGCGGGTATTGGATGGCAGACCGCGGCGTCGATCACTCCCCGGTTTGCTTCAGTCTCGGCCACGTATTCCAAGAGTCGCCACATCAATTCATTGGCCGTTGCATAAAGACAGGTTAGGCGAATCGCTACCTGGTGGCGGACCACTGCAACGGGGTCGCGCGACAATTGATCGACGGCGTCCAGAAGGCGCGCGTCGGTGAGCTCGGGGAATCGTGCGAGCGATGTCAGGCCGGCGGCGGCGTGAACGCGCGGAGAAGGCGAACCCCAGCTTTGGGATTCATTAAACCTTTCGTCCGAATCCGCGTCGTACTCTGGTGTATCGTGAGTTGACGCTTCAAGCAGGTTCGTACGAACGAACAAGCTCGCTTCAGAGGCCCTTAGCGTTTGACCACGAATCGCAGCTGTCTCGCAAGCCTCTGCTAACACGCCAACAGCGTGTGCGATCGCTTCAGGCCGGGCTGCCGCTGATCTGTCGATGGTTTCGCGAAGACCGCGGAGAGTCAGAAAGTGGCGGGCCAAATCGCTCTCGGTGACTTCGCCGTTTGAGAACTCGTCCCGGAATTGCTTTACCCTGCGCTCCGCTTCGAGCAACTCTTTGTGAGTAGGCTGTTCTACATCGACGCCTTGGTCGCGCAGGAAATCTTCGTCGGAATAGGTCTTGGAATACGTGTGAATCGCAAATAGAGGGGCATTCCCCGGAACAGCTTGCGCACGGTCAAGCGCTCCAAGAATCTCCTTTGTTCTCTCAAGCGACAGGTTGTCTCTTGGCAGGCAGCCCAAAAGCCGATCGCGTGTGCGCCTAGAGCGATCACTGTCCTCAGATGCGCCCGCGTCGGAAATGCTAAGGATTGCAGTCTCTATTTGCTCACGAGTTTGTACTTGTAAGTGTTTGAACACAGCGCCCAGCAGTTCGCCGGCCCGGACGGTCGTGTCATTTGCCTCCAGCATCGGTCGATTGATCAAAAGCGGCGCTGCGTACACACCGAGAGTGAGCGGATGAGTCGCGGCGGCTTTGAGCAGCCACGCCCAAAGCGCTGCCGTTTGAGCTCTTTCAACGAATAGGTCGACGACGTCGTGAAAGTGATTGCTCGACCCTTCGTCGTCTTGGTGCTTCGTCAAGAAGTCGTCTATGTGGGATAGAAGTTTGATTGCCGCTTCGTGGTGGCGCGTCGATTCGCTGTTCCATACGTAGCTATAGTCCTCGATCAAAACCCCGCGACGGCCGCGATAGTGAACCTCATGCGTCGCCGATTCTGCTGGATGATTTCGGCGCACATGCTCTGAGACCGCCATGATTGCTGCGGAAACAGCAGTCCTAAAATCGATCTCGAGGAAACGTGGAAACGCGGTTTCCAGGCGATACCACGCGCCTGCATAGTCTTGCCGCCGATTCGAAGTGAGCGGAAGAATTTGGCTACGACCGAGTGCCGTCTTCTCGTCAGATGTGTCCTCATACGAGAAGGCCGCTTCATATATTCGCGCTGCGAAAGTAGCGTCTGCCTTGGCAATGGCTGGGATTTGGTCCGCCAACCAAGGCAGTTCCGCGTAACCAAACTCGCGCAAACGTTCTGGCTCAATAAGGTTCTTTAGCAAGACAATCGATGAGCTCGGGTCAGCAGCCATGGTCTTGCACGTGGCGGAAAGGCCGGCGATGACTAGGCTTTCGTCGTATCTGGGGAGCTTCCAGGTCGCTTCGAGCATTCGGCGGGCGGCGACGTTGATCGCCAAGCAAGCGCCCGTCGATAGGGACGCTGCGTTTTCCGTTAGCCAGTACATCAAGGGACGCGATGAATAGAGGAGGTCCGCGCAACTGAAATACGCGCTAACTGCTTGAAGTACGTCTGCCCAGAGCTCTAACTTGTGAGGAGCGTCGCCAGGCTTCTGCCAGGCGATGACCGCGCCAAAAAGGTGACGCACGACTTCTGTGGCGGCTCGTGTGTCTTCAATTCGGTCGCTATCAAACCGGTCGAGCAGGCCGCGGAAATCGGCGAGGTCGGCCCCTTCCTGGGATGCGACATGCGGCGCTATCAGCTTCGCCAGCTCCGCAATACTGTCTGTTTCGGCAAACGCGAGCGCGAACTCCCAGAAAAGGTCCCGTGATTGCGCACGGTCCCAGAGGTGCTGAAAAAGCATCGTCAGACTAGGGCGAAGAACGACGATAAGATCGCGTTGCGCCTGAAGGAGGGCAATCAGATCCTGAATGGATCGTCCCTGGCGAAGAATCAGCCGCGAAGCGGCATAGTCAAAAAGGACGTGGTGAGCGAAGACAATCCAGTACCGGTCCGGCGCATTTATGTCAGAGCTCTGCCACTCGGCGAGCACATTGCGCTGCAGAAGTGAGGTAAGAGCTGCAAGGGGAATCTGCGAAGGTTGGTTCCAGATTTCAACGCGGCTAACACGCAACGATCTTTCGTGGACCATCTTCCGCGTAACGGCTTGCAGCACCGCTTCGCGCTCATCCGAACCCGAAGGTGTCGCGATTACACGGTGCTCCCAGTAACGGTCGAGGAGCTGAACCTGAGCGCGAACGTAACTCAGATCGCTGGTGGGAACTGAGTGCCCCAACAGTTCGGCGAGTAGTCTTAGGTTGAACGGCACGCGTAGCAGTTTCTGGAGCGCTGGCGAACTCGCGTTAAGAAACGAGAATAGCTGTGGTACGCTTTCTCGGAGTGGCGCTAGCTCGTCGTCTGACAGTGGCCCTACATTTACGTGCCGGAGATTTGAAAAGAGAGGGTCTGCGAACTCGCCAGGCGGTTCGCCGCGAAACAGAGAGTTCATCTCTGGGCTGTAACGAAGATCAAATTTCCTCATCGAGGCGACGATTCTCCAGCGAGATGTCTTCCGTAGAATTCGCTCTAGCAGCCGGCGTAGCACCGCGGCAGTAGTGTCGGACCGCGCAGCATCAAGGGCATCGACTACAAGAAGCCCTGGTGTCGCACCGGCCCAGCCAAGAAGTACGTCTTCGAGAGGAGCCAAAATACCGAGGCTGCGCGCAAGCTCAGCCTCGGTTTGTGCAATAAGCCTATCGACCGCGAGAAAGACGACGTCCGCCCCACCTGCGCTATGGGCAAGCGCCAGTTGGTGCAGCACGCCAGACTTTCCAGAGCCGGGCTCGCCAATTACGATCAGCGGCCCGTCACTAACTGCCGCTGATAGTCCATCAAGTACTTTTCTGCGAATGCTGATGACGTCGCGCCCGAGTTTGATTTCAGATGCTTCAGCTAGATCGCCCAGCAGCCTTTCCGAGTAGGTTCGAAGGCGAGCCACATCGCCTTCGATACTCAACGCTGTTTTTGGAGTTATCTTCCGCGCCGCCAGCAGAGATCGAAGTGCATGTGGCGTGATGTGTTCGCCAGTCGCTGCCATCGAAGTGCAGGCGGCCACGAGGGTGGACCAAGCGTTGGCGGCCATGGCTGGTTCGCTAAGAACCGTTGTTTGCAGAAGCTGAAGTGCCAGCTGCTCGTCGGGGCCGCCAGCTTCGGCATTCACCGTGACGACGTGGCATAGCTCTAAGAATTTTAGCAACTGCTCATCGCTCGGCGCTCCGGATCGGTATTTCACCCACGCGTGTTCGAAGAGTTCGCGCAAGATCCCCAAGGCCTTCTGTTCTTCGCTTCTTGACGCTAGTTCGCTGGGGAGCGTACGGGCTGACCGGTTTCGAATTCTGGTCAGCAGTTTAGGTAGCGCCTCTCGGACTACTCGCGAGCTTTCCCCGGAGACAACCAACAACAATCGATCTCGCGCAGGCTCCAAGGGACGCTCCCAGGAGCGACCCGCAGGCGCGTGTTCTGCCAAGGACACGTACTGTCGAAGCAGTTGATCAAGCGCTTGTCCGAACCGCGACGTCGGTTTCGACGAGAGCTGCAGGTTTTTCTTTACTTGAACGAAAAGAAATCCGTCTTGTGACGTTCTGGCGATGACGTCGTCGACAACGGCGTCGGGCTCGACCCAGAGATCAGTCAGGACTGCTGGGTGCGGCAGATCGAAGCGTCCCTGGACGGCTGCTTCGGCGAGTACGTGAACAGCGAACCACGCGGCGACGCGGCTCTGATACTCTATTCCCGCGTTTACTGCGTGCCCGCCACCGGAAGTCGTCTCTTGCATCATTTCGCTCGAACGGTGTCGGCTGACCTGGGCGGCTCGCAAGAGTGTCTCATAACTTCGAAAAGCCGGTCTGTTGGATACGCCGCCGCATCACGTGGTGCGGCGGTTCGCGGCTTCAGATAGAGCGGGCGGGCCGAAGCCCGCCCGAGGTTATGCGAGATCACCGGTCGCCCGGTGCCGTCGTCGTAGCGATCGATCGCAAAGGCGTAAATCGCCCTGAGGACTCGCATGTAGTTGTTCGCGCCTTGCTCGCCGCGGGTTTTAGCGAGCGATTGATGGCGCTGAATCACCATGTTTCCGGTAATCGTATGCAACGGCCGGCGCTTCCAGTCCTCTAGTCCTCCGTGGATAGCGCGGTCGTAATTGGCGCGCGTGGTGGGCCGTAACTGCCGAGCCTCAAGAAAGTCCCCGTACGCTTCTTCGAGGGTAATGCCGTTGCTCGGGCGCGCTTTCGGTTGGTAACCGGATCCTCGCCGAGGGCGATCTCGCCAAGCAGCTGTTGGGCGCGGTTGCGTGCCTGCGCCACCGTGAGCTCGCCGTATCGGCCGATCGTCACGCGACGGACGCGGCCTTGGATGCGTTTCTCTAGGACGAACGCCTTAACGCCGGCCGGTGTAATTCGGAGCGCGAACCCTCTAAGCTCGCTGTCGCGAATGAGGCGTTGACGAGGGGACGTTGGCGCGAGCTGATCGACGGCGGTCTTCGTCAGCTTGACCCTCGCATCCTGCTGCCATGTAGACGCCATGTAGACAGTTCATTTCAAACTCGGTAGCAGAGTGTAGGGCGGGCTTCAAACGGTATCGCAATGGAAACAACGCGTTATCAAACACTCGCAAGCAGCTTCAAAGTCCTTCAAACACGACCCACCGAATTCGCAATGCGGAGGTCGAGGGTTCGATCCCCTTCTGCTCCACCAAAATCCCGCCGCCCATCAATAACGTAGCTAAGCCGTTGTCACCCGCGTCGCGGCGTCGCGAAGCGTTGGCTCAAAGCGCACGGCGCACGGCCTTCTCGATCTCCACGGCGACGAGCAGTGCGATGCCGACGCCGATGATGGCGGCGCCATCGAGCAGGCTCAGCGGCTGCGTGCCGAAAGCCCTCTGCAAGAAGCTTGTATACGTCAGCAGCAGCTGCGCCACGACAACGACGCTGACGCCGATGAGAACGGCGGGCGTGCCGAGCACGCCCTGCAGCGTCAACGACGTGCCGTGCACGTAGCGCACGCTGAAGAGATAGAACACTTCCATCACGACGAGCGTATTGACGACGATGGTGCGGGCCGTCTCGATCGGCAGGCCGCGCTCTTCGGCCCAGAAGAACATGCCGAAGGTCCCAGTGACGAACAGCGCGGAGACGAACGCGATGCGCCAGACGAGCTCCGCTCCGAGGAGCGGCTGCGTGCGTGGCCGCGGCGGGCGGCGCATCGTACCGTGCTCCGTCGGCTCGAAGGCCAGCGTGAGACCGAGCGCGACGGCGGTCACCATGTTGACCCAGAGTATCTGCGCGGGCGTTATAGGCAGGGCGAGGCCGAGCGCGATGGCGGCGAGAATCGTGACGGCCTCGCCGCCGTTCGTCGGCAATGTCCAGCCGATGACCTTCACTATATTGTCGTAGACGGTGCGTCCCTCGCGAACGGCGGCCACGATCGATGCGAAGTTGTCGTCGGCGAGCACGACCTCGGCGGCTTGCTTCGCGACCTCGGTGCCCTTGGAGCCCATCGCGACGCCGACGTCGGCGCGTTTGAGCGCCGGTGCGTCGTTGACGCCGTCGCCGGTCATCGCCACCGTGAGCCCTTCGCTCTGCAGCGCCTCGACGAGCCGCAGCTTGTGCTCGGGCGTCGTGCGTGCGAACACGGTCGTTTCCCGCACCGCGTGTCGCAGGCCCTGCTCATCGAGAGTCTCGAGATCGGTGCCCGTGAGCGTTTTCGGATCGTCAGAGAGACCGAGCTGTCTTGCGATTTCGCGTGCCGTCAGGGCGTGGTCGCCCGTGATCATGACGACTCTGATGCCGGCGGCGCGGCAGTCCGACACTGCGACGATGGCCTCGTCGCGCGGCGGATCGATGAATCCCATGAGGCCGAGCAATGTAGCGCCCGTGGTGACGTCGTCGAATGTGAGGTCTTGCTGCCCTTGTCGAGCGGGCTTGCGGGCGAATGCGAGCACGCGCTGACCGTGAGCCGCGAGCTCGTCGACTTTGCGCGCCCAGCTGCCGCGGTCGATCGCGAGGTCGCCCGCAGGTCCGGGCTCCGTTGCGCACATTTCGATGACGCGCTCCGGCGCGCCTTTGATGAGAGTAAAGCTGCCCTCGGTGTGGCCATGGTGCAGCGTCGCCATGAACCGATGTGCTGCATCGAAGGGTATCTCGTCGGTGCGCGGCAGTTGCTTGCGCACGAGCGCCGGATCGAGACCTGCTTTGGCTGCCAGCGTCACGAGGGCGCCTTCCATCGAATCGCCGTCGATTCGCCAGACGCCGTCCGCTTGGTGCAACTCGGCGTCGTTGCACAAGAGGCCCGCTTGCACGATTTCCATCAGTGCGGGTTCGTCTCCGGGGCTCACCTCGCCTGCGTCTACGCGGAACGAGCCCGTCGGGTCGTAGCCGACGCCCGTCGCCTCGTAGGTGCGCGCCGCCGTGGCGATCATCTGCACCATCATTTCGTTGCGCGTAAGCGTACCCGTCTTGTCCGAGCAGATGACGGACACCGAGCCCAGGGTCTCGACTGCGGGCAGGCGGCGCACGATCGCGTGGCGTTTCGCCATTTGCGTCACACCGATCGCGAGCGTAATGGTCATGATCGCCGGCAGACCCTCCGGAATCGCTGCGACGGCGAGACCCACGACGATCATGAAGGCATCGGCGAGCCCGTACGCGTTGCTCGCGTAGGCGGCGACGAACGCGATGGCCGAGATTGCAAGCACGACGAGCGTCACCTGCTTGGCGAAGCGATCCATTTGGTGGATCAAAGGCGTCTTCAGGCTCTGCACGCTGCCGAGCAGCGTGCTGATGCGCCCCAGCTCCGTTTGCGCGGCCGTGCCCACGGCGACTCCGGCGCCCTGGCCCGCGGCGACGAACGTGCCCGAGAACGCCATCGAGGTGCGATCCCCGAGCGCGGCCTGCTCCGCGACGGGCTCAGTCTGTTTATCTACAGCGACCGATTCGCCGGTGAGAATCGCTTCCTCGATACGCAGGTTCTTGGTCTTGAAGAGCCTCAGGTCGGCGGGTACCCGATCGCCCGCTTCGATGAGCACCACGTCGCCGGGCACGATCTCGTCCGCAGGCACCGTTTGCCGACGGCCGTCGCGAAGCACGGACGCCTTGGGGTCGATCATGCCGCGAATCGCCTCGAGCGCGCGCTCGGCACGGCCTTCCTGAACGAAGCCGATGATGGCGTTCACGACGACGACCGCCATGATGACGGTGGCATCCGTCGTCTCGCCAAGTGCGGCCGCGAGTACGGCGGCGACGAGCAAGACGTAGATGAGCAGATTGTGGAACTGCAGCAAGAATCGCACGAGCGGTCCGCGTCCCGCCGCGGTCGGCAGCTTGTTGGGGCCAAGGCGCTCGAGGCGCGCCTCGGCCTCGGTCGTCGCAAGCCCCTGGTCATCCGCCTCGAGTGCCGCGAGTGCGACGGCGGCGGGCAGCGCGTACCAGTGGCGTTGCTCCTCGCCCGATGGTGCCGTGAGGTTGGCGTCGTTGCCTGGCATGAGGTTCCTCGTTGTGCCCGAAACTGTGGGCGGCGGCGCGGCTCAGGACCCAGTGTACCTAGGGAGCGATTGCGGCGAGACCGCGATGAGTTTTCCGTGCGTAGCTGTACGACAGCGCATGAACGGTGGCGTTGCGGATAGTGCGTGTTGTTTCCGAGTAGCTCGGGCGCTTCTGCTTCCACGGCTACCCGTGGCTGATCCATCGGCTCGCGTACCGGCGTACGAACCACCGCAACCGGCACGTGCGCGGTACGCGCACGAGCACGGCGTCGATCGGCCGGAGATGCGGGAGTGGCGGTGGCAGGGCCAGGCCGTCCCGCGAACGGCCCGTTGCGGACTACCTGCGCAGCGGGACCGTGTAAGTCACCCTCGTTCCCCCCTCAATAGGCTGCAGCGAAAACTCGCCGCGCGGTTCCGTGCCCTCGCGCCGTTTCATGACGAACCTGGCCGTGAAGATCCCGAGCGCGGCGCCGGCGACGGTGTCGGAAAACCAATGTGTGTCGTGATTGACTCGCTGATAGCCCGTGTATGCACCGATTCCGTAGCCGATGACTCGGCGCAATCGCCGGTGTCTATCGTCGCCCGACTCGGCGAACACCGTGCCGATCGCGAACGCAGCCGCCGTGTGCCCGGAAGGAAACGATAAGGATAGGTCGCGTTGGTTCCAGTGATCCCGTGGCACACCGGGGCCCGGGCGCTCGCGACGGAACGCCACCTTCAGGACCTCCGTGCCGATGGTCTGGACCACGAAAGCCCGGCGCATCGCAGCCACTTCCCGGCGAGCCTCCTCGTTGTCCCCACGCGTGGCCGCGAACCAGCGGGTGCCGAATACGATGGCCGCGGGCAGCGCATCTTGAACCTCGTGGTAGTCCGGCTCACCGTCGTTTCCGTAGTGAGCACGAACGTCGTCGTCGTACTGATAGGCCACGCCCACGGCGGCGGCGATGCCGCCGAACCGCAGCCACTCTCGACGCCGCCAGCGCAAGGGCTCCGTGGCGAAGGCTTTGAGATCGTCGCCGAGGCGTATTGTTTGCGCGGGGTCCCGTGCCCACGCCGGGGAGGGGCCGGGATCGTCTACGGTTTGCGCCCAAGCTGGCATGTGCACCAGCGCTGCGGTGAGGAGCGGGGCGGCGAGCGTCAGAGTCGAGTGGTGTCGAATCATTCGTGTGACCTGTGCGCGCTATCGTAGCTAATAACCGGGGCAGTGGTGTGACGGCAAGCCCATGAAGTCGTCGTGCCTGTTCTACGGCGTCATCAGCTATGCGGTGGCGCAGCGCACGCACGAGATCGGGATCCGCTTGGCCCTCGGCGCCAACGCACGAACGATCGTCGCGCTCATCATGCGCCAGGCCGTCGTGGTCGTTGCAGCGGCGCTCGTGATCGGCATCATCGGCTCGCTGATCCTGACGCGGCTGATCTCCAACACGCTCTTCGGCATCGAGGCGACGGATCCGCTCACCTTCGCCGCCGTGTCTTTGCTGTTGCTCGCCGCGGTCCTGGTCGGCATCGTGCCGACCAGGCGCGCTCTCGAGGTGCAGCCGTCGGAAGTGCTGCGTTACGAGTGAACCCGGCAGGCAGGGATGCCTGGCCTCAGCAAGACGAGGGTCGCCCCTAGCGGTTGCCTGCGGCGAGCATTCCCCCGGAGATCACGATCTCGACGCGGCGGTTGCGGGCGCGGCCGTCGGCCGTCGTGTTGTCGGCGACCGGCCGAGAGGGGCCGTAGCCGTCCACTTCGATGCGCGCCGGCGCGACGCCGAGGCTCGTGAGGTAGTCGCGGACGCTGAGCGCGCGCCGCAACGAGAGCTCGCTATTGGTCGCGTCGGAGCCGACGTTGTCCGTGTGCCCTTCGATCGTGAAGCGCAGCTCGGGATACGAGGCGACGATCCCCGAGAACCTCGCGAGGCTTTCCCTCGCGGGCGCGTTCAGATTCGCCGTGGCCGTCGCGAACTGCACGCCGCCGATCTCCGACACCAGGCCGCGATCGGTTTCGCGTGTCGGCAGCACGGCGCTGAGTCGGTTCAATAGCTCGGCGCGCGCGCGGGCCGTTGCGCGCGCGTCGGCTTCATCGGCCGCTAGCCGCGCAGCCCTTTCGACCGCCGCCTGTGAGGCCAGCGCCGCTTCGGCTGCCGCAGCCGCCGCGCGCTCGCGTTCCGCTGCCGCGGCCGCTGCTGCGCGTTCGCGTTCGGCCGCCGCGGCTGCCCCCGCGCGCTCACGCTCCGCCTCTGTAGCGGCCTTGGCCGCCGCGTCGCGCTCCGCGCGTGCGTCGGCCTCGACGCGCGCCACCAACGCAGCGCGGCGCGCATCCTCGCCCGCGGTCACGGCCTCGCGGGCGATCCCTGGGGCGGTCTTGCGGTCCCTGCCGCCCCTCGAGCCCCAAGCCGCCCGCGCGGCGTCGAGCTTCGCCTGGGCCGCGGACAGTTGGTTCGGCACGAATTCTCCAGCGCCGGCCGCCTTTGCGATCGCGACGGAGTACTCGGCCTGGACGAGCTCGATCGGCCGCTGGTCGGGCTCGATGGTCGCGAGCGTCGAGTAGTCGGCGCGCTCGAACAGCGACGAAATCTTCGTCTCCGCACCCCTGACCTTGTCGGCGACGTTGTACATGACGACCATCGTGCTCGGCGCGCTCACCGCGAAATGCGGCTCGGCCGTGACGATCAGGGCGAACTGCGAGGCCGCGTGCTGGGTCTGAAGTGCGCCGCTGCCGCCTTCGGCGCCCGTGAACACGCCCTCGTTCGCTGCGCGGCCATCGGGCGTCAACGTCCAGAGCACGTAAGTCGTATAGGGACCGAGCGCGGCCGGTGGCGGCATTCTGCGGACCTCGGCGGAGATGTGGGCGTTGCCGTTCTCGTATTCGACCTTGACCTTGCCTTCGCCCGTCGAGATGACCGGCGTGGCGCGGAACGTCAGATCCGAGTTGCGCCGCTCCTGATAATTGAACATGGAGATGCTGCTGAGCACATCCGAGCTCGCGATGAACCGCGAACGCTCGAGATCCTGCGCCGCTGCGCGTGCCGGTGCGAGGCCGATCGCGGCGACTGCGACCGCCGCGGCGAGCGTCATTGACCGATGCATCGTTCGATCCCCTTCGGGCCGTTTGAGGGGAGGGATTATCCCGCCCGAGAGCGGCAGCAAATTGTGGCCTCGATCACGTTTTCCGGCCGGGGCTCTCGTTTGAGACCTGCGTCACGCTTCTACGGGCCAGTTCGCCGGGGGGGGTTAAGCGCGCATTTGCAGCCGTGCGCCGCCGAAGAAGCCCTCGATGCTGTTCAAGTCGATGATCAGCGCGACGCCCTTGCGGTCCTTGTCTTTGTCGCGCTCGAACTCGTGCGCCGCCTCGTAGACGCGGCGCCGCACGTCGGGGTTGTCGTCGCTGCGCGCGCGGCCGCGAAACATCATGAAGCCGCGCTGCTTCGGGTCGAAGTTGCCGTATATCAGCGCGACGGCGGGATTTTTCTTCACGGACGGCAGTAGCAGCCCCTCGGCGTTGCGGACCCAGATCGCGAGCTGCGTGTCGCTGTACGCCTGCGTGCTGCCGCGGTACGAAAGGTGCGGAGCGCCTTGGTCGTCGACATAGGAGAACGAGACGGCTCTGCCGGATTCGAACGCGGTGTCGATCGCTTGCTTCATCTCGGGCGAGAGCTTGAGCTCGGTCAGGGTCGGCGGTGCGTTCATGTCTTCCTTGTTGGGCGTAGGGGCTGGTAAGAGCAGAACTGGCGGCTATTTCGCGTCGCGCTCGGCCGCGCGCGCGGCGCTCAAGATGTTGCGCAAGCCGAGGTTGCCCTCGTGGCAGGCGTACTCGAACGGCGCGGCTTCGGCGCTGCGCTCGAGCGGCATCTCGAAGGACCACGGCGCGGTCCAGGTGGCGGGATCCTCGAAGCGCACCTCCCAGGAGAGCGTGTTCGCGTCGAGCGGCGTGAAGCGCTCGGTGATCTTCAAGTTCTCGCTGGCGTTGCGGTACGCCGCTTGGGGGCGGATGTTCGTCGTCTCGACGACGAGCGTGTCGCCTTCCCAGCGGCCGCGCGCGTCGCCCATATAGAAGTCGAGGTTCGACGCGAGGCGCGGCGAGTCGCCGAGCGGGATGATGCGGGTCTCGTGGACCATCTCGTAGCGAATTGCCACGTAGCCCGGTGACTGCGTGATCTCGTACGCATTGCCGTAGATCATCGGCATCATCGAGCCCGGCAGCCCGATCGAGATGCAGCGATCGTAGAGGCTCATGTCGGTGTAGGTGTCGGGCGCGTCGCGTTTCGCGAAGTTGCGGACCTGCGCTTGGGCGCGCTGGCGCGCCTCGTCGGTCACGGCCGGGACCTTACCGTCGGCCGGCTCGTTGACGAGCCACGGCCGGCTGTTGACGGCCTCGAGGTACTCGTACCAGTGCGGCGGGCCCGCGCCCGTGTCGTTCGTGGCGCTGCCGCCGATGCTCTGCGCGATGGCGGCGCCGCGCCGCGTGCGCTCCACCATGAGCTCGGCCATCGCCTCGGGCCCGAACTCGCTGCGCTGCCGGCCGGCGAGCTCGTTGGGGCGCTCGAACGGCGTGCCGAACTCGTCCTTGTTCGTGTACGTGCCCTCGATGGCGGGGTCGCCCCACGACGTGCGCGGCATCGGCGGCGTGCTCGCGACGGGCTGGGTCTGCCCGGCGGGCATCGAGACGACGGCCAAGACGGCGAGGGCAATGCCGGTCGAAGTGTGAGATCTCATGGCTGACTCCCTAAGCGCTATCCTGAACAACGTGCGGCTGGTTAGGATACCGAAGATCAAAGCGGCGGTCACACCGGCGTGTGCAGTGCTGCTACGATCATCGACTAGGCGAACAGAGGACGGTCATGACGAGCGCGCTGAGGCAAGGACGTTACGGTGTTCGAGCGGCGGTAGTGGTCTCGCTGGCGTTGCTCGCGAGCCAATGGGGCTCGCGCGCGGCCGCGGAGAGCGTCGCGGCGGCGGCCCGCGCGGCCGACCCCGAGGCCGTGCGTGCCGAGCTCAAGGCCGGGGCCGACGTCAACGCGCCGGACAGCGAAGGAACGCCGGCGCTGCTTTGGGCTGCCTACCACTCGTCGGCCGAGCTCGTTGCCACGTTGCTCGCGGCCGGCGCCGACCCGAACGCGCCCAGTCAATTCGGCGTCACGCCGTTGCTACAGGCCACACGCAACGGCGACGCGGCCACGGCGCGCGCGTTGCTCGACGCCGGCGCGGACGTCGAGCGCGCCGTCCGCGACGGCGAGACGCCGCTCATGGCCGCGGCGCGTTCCGGGCGCGTCGACATCGTCGAGCAGTTGCTCGCGCACGGGGCCGACCCCAATGCCGTCGAGACGCTACAGGAGCAGACCGCGCTCATGTGGGCCACGGCCGAAGGGCACCTGCCCGTCGTCGAGGCGCTGCTTGCGGCCGGCGCGGATCCGAACCGCAAGGCGCGCGTGTCCGAGCTCACGAAACGCAGTATGCGCGCGGACTTCCCCACGGGCGGGTTCACCGCGTTGATGTGGGCCGCGCGTAACGGCAACGAGGCCCTGGTGCGCCGTCTCGTCGAGGGTGGCGCGGACGCGAAAGCGACGAACGGCGACGGCGCCAGCGCCATGATGCTCGCGGTCGTCAACGATCGCTTCGACATGGCCGCGACGTTGCTCGAGCTCGGCGCGGACGCGAACGACGGCTCGCTTTACTATGCCGTCGTGATGCGCGACGCCCCGACCGACTGGCGCGCGCGCGACGGCTCGCGCCTGCGCGCCGATCACGCGAACCACCTCACGGCGCTCGAACTCGTGGCCCGGTTGCTCGAGGCGGGCGCCGACCCGAACAAGCCGTTCGACGGGCAAATGCATTCGGCGTCGATGTGCTGCGACGCGAAGGGGTCGGGAACGCCGTTCTACCGCGCGGCCGTGGCCGCCGACGTCGAGTCGTTGCAGCTCATGATCGCGCACGGCGCCGACGTCGAATGGACGCCGAAGCCCGTCGAAGGCGCGCCGCCGATGCCGTTCGGCGACAACACGGGCCAAACGCCGCTCATGGCGGCGCTCAACGGCGGCAAGGGCCAGCTCATGGACGGCGGGCCGGGCGACATCCGCGAAGGGAAGATCGGCGTTTTTCGCGAGCCCGGCAATCGCGAGCCCGCGGACGCGGTCCGCGTGTTGCTCGAGGCCGGCGCCAATCCCGATGCGCTGAATCCCAAGGGCGATACCGCGCTGCACGTTGCGGCGCACGACGGTCGCCTCGGCCCGATCCGCGAGCTCGTCGCGGGCGGCGCCTCGGTCGAGCTGCGCAACAAGGACGGTCTCACGGCTCTCGAGCTCGTCGAGAAGATGTCGCCGCGGCAGCTGTCACCGCTCGCCGAGATGATCGGGTTGTTCGACGACGGCGCGCAGCCGGCGGAGACGGCCAAGTTCCTGCGCGAGCAGATCGCGGCGCGACGCTAGCCGTCGGTCCGCCGCGACTATTGCTGATAGCCGGGCTTGCAGTCGTAGGGCTCCCGCGACCGCTCGGTCCGCACGAAGATTTCTGTCTGCGTGTGCGGCTCCTTGAAGATCGCGGGGTCGTCGATGGTCCACGCGATCTCGAGCTCGCGCGTCGCGGGGTTCACGGCGAGCCGCTCGGTGAGCTTCAAGCCCGCCGTGTGCATGACGGCGCGCCGCGGCTCGAGCGCGGCCGCGACGAAGCTCGTCGTCGTCACGACGAGCGTCTCGCCGTCGAAGCGCCCCGTCGAATAGCCCATCGTGCTCGGCTGCGTGCCCGCAGGCGGAGCCGTTCGGTCCAGATGAATGACGCGTCGGCTGTCCATGAACTGGTGGTCGACGACGACCGAGTCGCCTTCGCGGCGGATCTCGAACGGCTCGTTGACGTTGACCCAGAAGCGCACGGGGCTCGCGGGGTCGCAATGGATCGCCGGGTCGTCTTCGATCGGGTCGAACGCCGCGCGCCGGCGCTCGCCTTCGTCGGTGAGCACGTCCGTGTAGTACGACACGGCGAACGTCTTCATGGCCCAGACGCCTTCGATCGAATCGCTGCCAGCCGCAGCCTCGGTGGTCGTCGCGGGCGTGGCGCCGAACAGCGTCGACGAGCGCAGCACGCTGCCGTCCGCGAACTGCGCTTCGCGCAACGCACAGCCCGTGGGATTGTGGCGCGCCTGGCTGCCCGTGATCGTGACGCGCGTGCCGGGCGCGAACCGCTCGGCCGTCAAGCCGTTGCGCGCGAGCACGCTGCGCGACGCGAGCTCGCAGTGCCAAATGGCTTCCGTGCCGTCGGTGCCGGTCACACGCAGATAAACGAATGAATGCGGATTGATGAACTGGAACTCTTCGACCGAGCCCTCGATCGTGACTTGTCGGCTATCGTCGTAGTGCGGCGCCACCCCGTGGTGCGCAAACGCCGGCAGCGCGAGTGCAACCGCGAGGACGCCGAGGCGGGACAACGTCGCAGCGCTCAAAACAGAGCCTCCGGTCGGGGCGACCGCTACGCCAACGCGCTCATTGTGGCAGTATTGAGGGCCGGTTTTCCAAGGAGAAGAACCATGCAGGCTCACGATCGGGCGACAGCCGCCGGACTCGTCCTTGTTTCATCGCTGTGGGTGTCCCTGCCCGCGGCCGCGCAAGACACCGAGACGCGCGACCTC
The DNA here is from genome assembly GCA_964503125.1 of uncultured Gammaproteobacteria bacterium. Taxonomy (GTDB): domain Bacteria; phylum Pseudomonadota; class Gammaproteobacteria; order Steroidobacterales; family Rariloculaceae; genus FEN-1219. The sequence goes on along the minus strand of CAZCZE010000064.1, from coordinate 108,294 downwards.
TCGGGGTTCGAAGCCGTCGCAGTCGGCGGTGGCATCGACCTCCTGCTCCGTCAGGGCGACCGTTTCGTCGTCGAGGTGCAGTCGGATGACGATGCGAGCGAGATCATTACCGAAGTCCGCGCCGGAAAGCTCGAGATCCGCCGCGAACGGTCGTTCGGCTTCCACTGGGGGGATGCCGGCTCCGTGCACGTGACGCTGCCAAAGCTCGTGGCGCTCACGGCCTCGGGCGGCTCGGATGTCAGGGCGGAGGGTGCGCTCACCGGCGACGCGCTGCGGATCGACGTTTCCGGCGGCAGCGACGTGGTGATCGAAGTGGCCGTCGATACGCTGGAGCTCAACGCCTCGGGCGGCTCGGACGTGAACCTGACCGGCACGGCGCGTGCGGCGCGGTTGGCATCGACGGGCGGCAGCGATGTGAACGCCGGCCGTTTCACGGCGGGCGAGGCCAACGTCAACAGCAGCGGCGGCTCCGATCTCGTGATCGCCGTGCGCGACAAGATCTCCGGGCACGCGTCCGGCGGCAGCGATATCGCCTACAGCGGCCAGCCGAGCTCGGTCGACATCGACACGAGCGGCGGGTCGGACGTGCGGCGCCGCTAGAACGAGAAGCTCAGGCTGACGCCCACCTCGCGCGACCGGCCCACGATCGAGAAGTCGTAGCCCCACGTGTCGCGTGTGTCGAAGCCGCCGTTGACGTACAGCTCGTCGAGGAGGTTCTTGCCCCAGATCTCGACGGAATAGTTGCGCGCAGGCGGCTCGTAGACGAAGCGCGCGTTCAGGATGCCGTAGGCAGGCTCGAGAATCGGATTGCCGTTGGCATCGATCTGCGTGCGTTGATACGCCGCGTCGCGTGCATAGTCGCCCGTATAGCCGTAGTTGCCCACGAGCAGGATGCGGCCGCCGTTCGACGTCGGGATCTCGTACTGCGCACCCAACGTACCGCTCTCTTCCGCGGCGTAGGCGAACGGGGCGCCGGGGTAGTTACCTGTGACGCTGGCTTGCCCCGGAAGACCCGTGAACACTCCGGCCTGCTGGTAGTTGGTGTCGATCAGGCCGAGCCCTGCGTTCAAGGTCAGGCGGTCGGTCGCCGCCCAGATCACCTCGAACTCCCAACCGCTGGCGCTGCCTTTGCCGTCGCCCGTGGCGTAAGGGAACGGCTGGGTGTTGCCCTGCGCGTCGAGTGGCAGTAGCTGGATACGCATGCCGTCCCACTGGGAGTCGAAGTAGGTGGCGTTGAAGCGCAGCCGATTGTCGAGCCAGTCGGAACGCAGCCCGATCTCGGTGTTCTCGATCGTTTCTACGGGCAAGCTGATCCGCGCTTGCGTCGGACTGACGCGCACGGGGTTCGAGCTGGCCGGAATGGACGACAGCACCGCTGCGGCACCGATGGTGACGATGGGGTCGCTAGCCGACGTGAACCCTTCCGCATAGGTCACGTAGAGCATCGCGTTGTCGGTCGCCTGATACGCCGCGGAGAGCTTGTAGGTGTCGATCTTCGGCTTGGGCGAGTCGACGCTTTCGGTCCGGCTGCTGTAGGCGAACGGGTTGCCCTGCGGCCGGATGGCCGGATCCGGTGTTCGAAACGCATCCGCCGGGACGTACGTAAAATCACCGCCCTCCTTATCGCTCTGTCGAATGCCGACCGTTAGATCGAGCTTGTCGGTGACGCTGAAGGTCGCTTCGCCGAAGAAAGCCGTGTCCTCGTCGTATGAGCTGGTCAGCAGATCGTCGCTGATAAAAGCGAAGTTCCACCCGTAGAGCCCCTGCGGCCCAGCGGGAGCCGTCTGGAGCATGTTACCGCCCGTGAACCCGTTCAGATTCAGCAGGAAAGCGGTCTGGCGCACGTATTCGGCATACGCAAGATTCGTGGGTGGGTCTGCGGGTCCGGTGTTCGGTGTTGTGAACTCCCACATGCCCCAACGGTAAAAGCGCGTGATGATCTCTTCGTCGAGCCGATAATAGCCGGCCAGCCAGCTGATGCGATCGTTCAGCGCGGAGCCCGTCAAATGCAGCTCGACCGTTTGGTTCTCTCGAAACTGGGGGATGTCGTCGGTGGTCACGAGGAACTCGGTGCCGTCGAAGTCGATGACCTGGCGTTGGTCCTGCTCCCAGTTCGACAGAATGGCCTGGAGGCTCAAGTTGTCGTTGATGTCCCAGTCGGCGGTGATCGTGCTGTATTTGAGGTCTGCCGTGATGCCATCCTCCATCGAGTCGGACCTCGTTTGCCATTGGCCGACTTGGGGCGGGCCGAACCCCCTATCCGGGACCAACGGATTGGGAGTGTAGGTGGACCCCAGCAGCTCGACCGGTTGACCCGTGGCATTGAGCGAAGTCGCATAGTTGCCGTAGCGGCTCGTCATCTCTGCTGCATAGTTGTTAGGAAAGTCGGTCATGTGAGTGGCCGGGTTGAAGGCCGTCGGTGCCGCGCCCGTGTAGCGCGTACCGATACCGTTGGCGGGCGGCGCACTCCAGACACCGTTGTTGCAACCGTAGGCGCCGACATAGGCGGCCGGCGTACCCTGCGGGGCGGCGGACGTGCCGCCGCCCGTGACCGGATACGACACGTTATTGCCCAGCTGCACGCAGCGGCGATTGGCGTCTGCTTGGAACGCCCCGAGCATGATCTCGTAGGCGTAGAGCTTCGAGTTGTCGTAGCGCGTCATCCGGTGGATTTTCGGATCTGTGCCGCGTTTCTGCTCGTCGTTGTGCGTGAAGCGCAACGAGAACGTATCGGTGGGCTCCCAGAGCAGGTCGGCGCGCAGGATCGTGTCGTCTTGCGAGCCGAAGTCCCACGGCGTAGTCAAGCTTTCCAGGAACCCGTCGTTGCGGGCCGTCGCGCCCATGAACTTCGTCTTCAGCGTGTCGGTGAGCGGCAAGTCGACGGCGATCGACGCATCGCGCCGATCGAAGTCGCCGACGTCGAGTCTGACGCGAGCGCCGAACTCGTCGCCCGGCTTCTTGGTCGTCATGTTGACCGCACCGCCATTGGTGTTACGCCCGAATAGCGTGCCCTGCGGACCGCGCAACACCTCGACGCGCTCCATCTCCGAGAAGTTCATCTGCTGAAAGCCGAAGCCATCCTGCCAGACGCCGTCCACGTACAAGCCCACGCCGGGCAAGCCGCGAACGTGGAAGTCGGCTTGGGCGCCGCCCGTCCCGGGATTGAGTGTTACGTTAGGCACCATGATGCCGAGATCGCGGCCGTTCGTGATGCCGCCGAGCTCGAGCTGCTCGGCCGTGAAGGCCTGAATCGACAGCGGCGTGCTCTGCAAATCGGTCTCGCGGCGAGTCGCCGTGACGATGATCTCTTCGAGCTGCGCCGATGCGCAAAACGGTAGTGAGCCGATGACGGCCGCGGAAAGCGCAGCCAGGCGTAGACATTGAGTACGCATTGATTCCCCCTTAAACGACAGCCAGACTACTTCCGCCCCGCCCCGGAGTATGGCCCAACTTTGAATCACGGGAAACAACGGGCGAGCGCCTTGATCCGCGTCGTTTTGCGGCGGTCTGTTGCTCCACGGCCACACGAACCGAATGGTTCGATTTCGAGACCGACCGGTTCGGCGCGCGGGCGCGTCAGGGCACGAGCGCGAGGAGCAGGAACGCCGCGAAGGTCACGATCTGCACGGCGCCGTACATGAGATTGGTTCTGCCGGCGTCCGGTGACCGGCCGCTAGTGAGTGTCGCGCAGCAACAGCACGCGCGCGGCGAATCGTTGCTGAGCCGCGGCCAATTCCGCGGAGCTGAGCCGGGCGCAGAGTAGCGTCTCCTTACCCGGCTGGCGCTCGGGGTCGAACGGCGCGGTGCCGGGGCAGGGCATGTACTGCCGATAGACCTCGAACGGTGCCTGCCACTCGGGTTTGCCGTTACCCTTGAACTCGAGGTAGACGGCCGCCGGCTCGTCGGGGGTGGCGCCATAGACGAGCATGTCGCGCAATCGGCCTGCCGTGTCGTCGAACTTCGACTTCGAGACGACGACGACGACCTTGTCGCCGACTTCGAGCGTGCTCTCGTCCCAGCCGAGCCCGCGCAACTGGTTCACGGAGTCCGTTTCGATCGCCCAGACGATGGGCGCGCCGCCGTCGGGGTTGGCGACGTCGACGAAGAACTCGGAGTGTGGGTTGATCCAACGCACGCGCGAGATCGTGCCTTCGATGCGGATCGCACCGCCGTCGGCCGAGCGGTCGTCGACGAAATACAGCGAGTCGGAGTGGTGCGCCGCCGCGGCGCCGGCCAACAGGGCTCCGCTCAAGACGAACGAGGCCGCCAGTGCCTTGCTTACGGATGTCATGATTCCCTCCAGAGGCGCACGTCTACTGGCCTGCTTTGGCGCGCATGCGCCGTTCCCAAATCGAGCTCGGCTCGCACTTGTCCTCGCTGAGCCGGTAGTCGGCCGGCGCCGCGAGCCACTCCTGCCGGTTCAACAGAAACGGCTTCGAGTAGATCTCCGGGTCGTCGATGACGAGGTCCATGAGCACGTTGGCGCCGTCGGGCGCACGCCAGAAGCGCTCGGTGAATTTCGCAGCCGAGCTGTTCGGCTTGTGATCGTTGAACATCGGCCCGCCGCGCGTGTGCGTCGTCTCGACGACGAGCGAGTCGCCGACCCAGTGGCCCGTCGAGTAGCCCGTGACGCTGTTGGGCATGTCGGCGGGCGGCGGCGCGCCGCTCATGTGGACCGTGCGCACGAACCATTCGTTGTTGAACCAGTAGGCGATTTCGGTGACGTCCTCGCCGATCGCGATCTTCATCGGCCGGCCGCGCATCGCGCTGCGCGGAAAGTCCTCGACGCAGCCGAGCACGGGGTCGTCGATGACGTCGTAGCTCTTCCAGCGCTCGAGCCCCGCGGCCGTGAACGGAAACGCGCTGTCGTCGCCGTTGCAGAACGTGTCTGTGTCGAACGAGCGGCGCATCCATTCGTTGCGCCCGCAAGGTTGCACCTCGAGCCCGGCGGGCCGGTAGAGGCCCGAGAGGTCGGGATGGGAGGCGGGCTGCCGCTGCGAGCACGCCGTGCCCAAGGCGAGGATGCCGGCGCAGACGAGGGTCGTTCGCAGCACGTGAGACGGTCCCCAGAATCCAGGCCTTCCGGCATTCTTGCCCAGATCCCGAATCCCGGCAACGCACCACGAGATTCTTGCTGCAAACCGGCTCTGCCGATAACTCCGGACCGTTGGGAGCTCAGCAGGCTCGTGCCGCCATCAGATCCAACCCATCGTGCGTGCCAGGGTGCCGTACACGGCACCGGCCTGAGCGATGAAGAGGATCAGAGCCCAGACCTTCGCGGAGGCGAGCTCCCGTTGGACGCCCGTGATTCGGTCGGACAGGCGGACGTCCATGGCGTCCATGCGATCGCGCGCTTCGTCGAATCCCTTGTCGACGCGCGTGCGCACCTCGCGGAGGTCCTGTTTGACGTCTGCGAGATCCGAGCGGATGTGGCCCACGTCCGACTCGAGCCGCGCGATGCGCGCTTCCATTCCGTCCTCCGCTGCCGCCAGTGCCATGCCTGCACCCGATTCTAAACCGCACCACAAGTGCCAATTCAAGCAGTGCAGGGCAAGTTATGACAGCCGCATTTCCCGCCGTTGCGCGGGGAAATGCATGGCGTGACAGGTAGATCCGGCGGGCGCCGCGGTCAGGGACCGTTGAATTTGTCGACCTCGCCGACGGGGAAGCCGATCGGGAAATCGCATTCGTAGCAACCCGGGTCGAGCGTGGGCTCGCGATAGTGGTACATGAGCTCCCACATCGTGATGACGTTGGCGCGGATCCACTGATCGAACCAGCCGTAGTCGCTGAAGTCGTCCATCGTGACGGTGGTCAGGATCTCCTCGATGCCTTTGCCCGCGACCATCTCCGCGAGCACGCGCTCTTTGAGCGCGACGAGGAAGTCACGCACGTAGAGGAACGACTGTTGCGTCGTGATGCCGCCGTGGCCCGGCACGACGATCTCCACGTCCTCCATGCGCCCCAAATAGCCGAGGGCACGGATCGAGTTGTCCAGGTTCAAGTCGCGCAGCTCGGGCATCGCAAGGCTCTTGCCCTCGCGTACGAAGTCCACGGCGATGAGCACTCTCTCGGCCGGGATGTGCACCTGGATCAAATTATCCGTGTGCGTGGGGCCCAAGTAGAACAGCACGACCTCGATGCCGCCGAGGTCGATCCGCATGCGGTCCTCGAACGTGATCTCGGGCACGGCGGTGCGGCGCTTCTCGCGCACGATGTGTGCCTTCGCATTGACGTGCGAGATGGCGCGCGCCGTGTCGCTGAAGACCTCGAGGCCGCAGATGTGCATCTCGTGGTCGTGGCTCAAGACCGTGTATTTCACGGGCACGTCGAACCGACGGCTAAGCTCGTCCTTGAGCCACTGCGTGCCGTTCGAACCGCAGATCTGGCCGTCGATGACGGCGATGCCCTCCGAGCCCACGATGAACGCGCCGTTGGTCAAGCCGCCGTAGCGGTAGACGTGCGGCGTGAGCTGCTCGATCGTGAGCGGCGGCAGGTTGCGCTGCGCGGCGGCGTGGCCGGCAGCGAACAGCAAGACGAACGCGAGCGATGCTCGCAGGTATGGAGTCGCGCTCATGGGATCCCCCGTGTGTCGTTCAGGACGCGCCGTCGGGCTTCGTCAAGTCGCAATCGGTTTGTCGTGCGCAGAGCTCGCGCAGTCGCGCGGCCGTGTCTTCGAAGACCTCGATCGTCGAGCCGCGGCTGTGGCCGCCGGCCTTGCCGAGCGCCGCGTCGACGGGCGTCATGCCGCCGCGCTCGGCGACGTCGATCTTGGCGCCGCGCGCGACGAGGAAGTCGACGACGTCGTTCCAGCCCCAGAACGCCGCGCCGAAGAGCGCGGTGCGCCCCGCGCTGCGCGCGGCGGCGCGCGCGCTCGTCGTGCGCGCGTGGATATTGGCGCCGGCATCGAGCAGCAACTCGAGTGCTTCGATCGATTTCGTTTCGACGTCGGGCGTCATGTAATGCGGAATGCCGGGGCCGTAGCCGCGCGCGTCGCACTCGACGGAGCCCAAGCCCGCGGCCGCCATCACGGGCGTGATGCCGCCGTCATTCGGCAAGTCGAGATGCGCGCCGTGCGCGACCAGCAGGCGAATCGCCGCGGTGTCGAAGGTCTTCGCGGCGCGCAACAGCGGCGTCGTGCCCGTGACGAGCATGAGGTCGCAGCCGCGGTCGTCGCCGATGTGCCGGTACGGCGGCAGCAGCTTGAGCTGCACGTTGGGCCAGGCGCCGGCCTCGAGCAAGAGCTCTATGATCTGCGTGCTCGTCGCCGTGTCGACGGAGCGCCGGTCGGCACGGCCGCCGTGCGGCATCGTGCTTACGTCGACGGCCGAATAGAGCGGCGTCCGGCCCCACCAGTCCCATTTGTTGGGATTCGCGCCGGCCTCGATGAGCAGCTTCGCGGTGTCGAAGTGGAAGTTGTCGATCGAGAGAAACAGCGCCGTCACGCCTTTCGGATCGGGGAGGTCGAGGTCGGCGCCGGCCGCGACGAGCGCGCGCACGCACTCGAGGCAACCCTCGCGCGCGGCGAACAGGAGCGGCGTCAAGCCGCCGAACGGCCGGTACATGCGCCGCGGCTCGCCCGTGACCTGCCGCGGCCACTCGTTGACCGCCGAGCGTGCGTCCACGTCGGCCCCACGTTCGATGAGCAGCCGCACCATCGCGGGCTGGTTCTGCGCCGCGGCCCACATGAGCGCCGTCTGCTCCCGCCAGCGCTCGCGCGCGTGGACGTTCGCGCCGTGCTCGATGAGCGCCTCGGCCGCGGCCGTGTTGCCGCTGCGCGCGGCGACCATGAGCGCCGTCTGCCCGTCGGCGCCTTCGGCATCGACGTTCGCGCCGGCTTCGATCAACGCCTCGATGATCGCTGTGTTGCCGAGGGTCGCGGCCTCCGAGAGCGGCGTCGAGCCGAACTCGTTCGCCGTCGCGACGTCGGCACCCGCAGCGATGAGCCGCTCGACGAGCGCGACGTTGCCGTGGTAGACGGCCCAGTGCAGGGCCGTCGTGCCGTCGGCCGACTTCGCGTTGACGTCGACGCCATCCTCGATCGCTGCGAACGCAACCGTCGCATTGTTCCGCTGCGCCGCCGCCACCAAATCCTCCGCCGCCTGCACACCGGCCGCGATGACGCAGGCCGTGAACAGCAAAATGCGCAGACCGAGCGACACGCTAAACCTCGGCGAGCTCACCCGTGCTGTCGCCGACCTTGTCGACGGGCACGCCTGCGCGTAGCAGGAGCGTGAACAGCAAGTTCGCGAGGGGCGTGCGGTCGGGATAGACGAGGTGCTGATTGCCCTTGATCGCGCCGGCGCCGCCGCCGAACACGAGCGTCGGCAACGGAAACTGATTGTGCTGGTTGCTGTTACTCATGTTGCTGCCGTACAGAAAAATCGAGTTGTCGAGGATCGACCCCGCGTCGCCGTCGGGGACCTTCGACAGCTTCGTCATGAAATCGGCGAACACCTGCGTGTGATAGCGCTGGATGAGCACGAGCTTCTCCATCGACGCCTTGTTGTCGGCGTGATGCGAGACCGGATGGAACGCATCGGGCACGCCCACGTGCGCGTACGATTGGTTGCTGACCTCGGCGGCCATCATGAAGCTCGCGATACGCGTCATGTTGGCCTGGAACGCGGCGACGATGAGGTCGAATTGCAAGCGAATGAGATCGTCGAAGCTCGGCCGCGCGACGGGCACGTCGGGCAGGTCGATCGTCGTGAGATCGCGCTGGCCGAGCAGCGTGAGCCGCCGCTCGATCTCGCGCACGCTGTCGAGATAGTCGTCGACGAGCGCGCGGTCCTCGCCACCAAGCGTGCCCTTCAAGGCGTTCGCTTCGGCGAGCACCATGTCGAGCAGGCTCTGATAGTCGCCGGACACGGCGCGGCGCTCGGCGTCACTCTTGCCGCGGCCGAAGATTTTCTCGAACGCCCTGCGCGGCTCGAACTCCATCGGTAACGGCGTCGTCGGCGTGCGAAACGAGAGGGTGCGGCCGTAGCTACAGCCGTAGGTGCCATCGCAGGCGGCGCCGCCGCCTTCCTCCTCGGTCGCCACCTCGAGCGAGGGCAGCGGCGTCTCCTGGCCGATGTGCCGTGCCGCGATCTGATCGATCGTGACGCCGCCGAACGGCGCGTGGCTCTGGCGCGGATGCGCGCACGACAGCCACGTGGCCGGCACGATCGCGTGCACGGCGGAGCTCTCGGCGGGCTTGTTGCCGAGGCCGCTGACGACGGTCAGGTATTTCTGCAACGGCCTGAACGGCTCGAGGATCGGTTTCAAGTCGAAGTTGCGGCCGACGGCGTCGGGCGTCCAGCGATTCATCTCCGCGCCGAAGCGCGTGTTGTTCATGATCGCGCCGTGCGGCAGGTAGAAGAAGCCCATGCGCGGTTTCGGGGCCGCGGCCGTCTGCGCGAGCGCGGTGGCCGCCGGCACCATGGCGGAGAGCAGCGGCAAGCCGATCGCGGCGGTACCGCTCCTGAGCAGTGTCCGTCGCGACAAGTGCTTCTTGGTGATGAACATCTCAGCCTCCTGCCGGTTCCTCGGGTGTGCCCCGCATCCGGAACGGCACGCTCCGAGCTAAACCCAACACGATCGACTCGAAACTATAGCCCTCACGCTCCGCGTCCGCCACGATGCGGCGCACGACGGGCATGTCGTAATGCGTGAGGCCGCGCCCCAGCGCGAACGTGAACAGCTTCTCGGTCAGCGCGTGCACGAACAGCGTGGGATCCGCGGTCAGCGCCGCGCGCAGCTCCGTGGGGCTGTTGACGGGCTGGCCCGTCGATGTGACGCCCGTCGAGTCGACGCGCACGCCGCTGTCGCGCTCGCGCTCGCGCCACTCGCCGATGACGTTGAAGTTCTCGAGGGCTTGGCCCAGCGGATCGATGACGCCGTGGCACTGGTTGCACGACGTCTGCGTGCGGTGCAGCGCGAGCCGCTCGCGCACGGATTTCGGCACGTCGCCGAAGGGCGCCAAGTCCGTCTCGACGCCGGGCGGCGGCGGGTTCGGCGGCGCGGCGAGGATCTGGTCCATGATCCACGCGCCGCGCAGCACGGGTGAGGTGCGGTCGGGATACGACGTGACCATGAGCACGCTGCCCTTGCCGAACAGCCCGAATCGCCGCGCGTCGTCGAGCTCGACGCGGCGGAACTGATCGCCGCGCACGTTCGGCAAGCCGTAGTGTCGCGCGAGCCGCTCGTTGACGAACGTGTGCTGCGCCGTCAGCAGATCGACGACGCTCGAGTCGCTGCGCAGGACGCTGTCGAGGTAGAGCTCCATCTCCTTGACGAAGGCGCGGCGCAGATCCTCGTCGAAGTTCGGATACAGCCGCGGATCTGGATCGATGGCCTCGAGCCGGCGCACGCCGAGCCACTGGAACGCAAAGTTCGTCACGAGCGAGCGCGAGCGCCCGTCGGCGAGCATGCGACGAACCTGCCGCTCGAGCATCTCGGGCTCGTGCAGCGTGCCGTCGTTGGCGAGCGTGAGCAGCGTCTCGTCGGGGCCTTGGCTCCAGAGGAAAAACGACAGCCGCCACGCGAGCTCGAGATCGCTCACAGCGTACGGCGACCCCTCCGGTAGATCTGCCGGCGGTGCGCCGGGCTCGGCGCGGTAGAGGAACTTGGTGCTCGCGAGGATCGCCATGAGGCCTTTTTGGATGCCGGTCTCGAAGCCGCCCTCGGCATAGCCCTCGGCGTAGAACTTGAGCGCGGGCTCGACGTCCTCGCTCGTCACGGGCCGGCGGAACGCACCGCGCGCCAAGCTCGTGAGAATCTCGGTCGCGCAAGGCTGCTCGGCAACTGCTCCCTGCGTTGCTCTACCGCGGGCATCCCTGCCCGCGTCCGCGCTCGCGTTCTGCGGGTAGCAGCTGAAGATGCGCGCGCGGCTTTCGGTGGGCTCGGCGATGCCGGTCGGGTCGTAAGGCCCGATGATCTCCATGCCGTAGAGGCGGGGAATGTCGGGCACGCCCTCGCCGGGCACGAGCGACTGCAAGAGGTAATCGCCTTCGGCGAAGCTGCGCGCGACGAACGCCGCGCCGACGCTGCGCCGGCCGGCTCTGACGGTGACGGGGATGTTGCGGAAGCGATTCTTGATCGCCTCGACCTCCCTGATCTGGCCTTGATCGAGCGCCTTCGAGTCGACCTCGCCGCCGATGTTGCCGGCGAATACTTTGGCGCCGTCGATGGTGACCGCGACCGCGTGCTCGTACTCGAGCCAGCCGTAAGGGTAGCCGCGCAGCTCCGAGCCCGGAATCGACGAGATGTTGAGGTTGATCAGATACCTGCCGTCGGCCGGGAAGTTGTGCTCGACGAGCAGGCCGTCGCGCGTGCCGAGCGGCAGCCCGTCGACGTGCGCGGTGCGCAGCCCCCGCTCCGAGCGATAGTCTGCGCGCGTCGGTGCGGGCGTCTTCTCCCCGACGGCCATGATGCTGATGTCGCGCGCGGCCGCCACGTACTGCTCGATGTGCGTGGGCGTCACGCGCAGCACCTCGGCGACGTTGTCGAAGCCTTCGCTCGCCATGTCGGCGGGCAGCATCGAGCGCGCGTCGATGCGCAGGCCGAGCAGCTGCTCGACGGCGGCGGCGTATTCGGTGCGGTTCATGCGATGCAGCGCGACGCGGCCGGGGTTGAGGCCGCGCGCCGCGGCGGTCTCGTCGAGGTAGCGCTCGAGCGCGACGACGAGCTCGTGCGCTTCGTCGGCGCCGGGTCGCGGCTCGCCCGGCGGCGGCATGAGGCCGCCGCGCAGCTTACGGACGACCTGCTCGAAGACTTCGGGCTTGGCCGCGACGTCGGCGGCCGTGACGGACTCGAGCGACAGCTCGCCCGCACGCTCCGCGTCGTTGTGGCAGTCGGTGCAGAAGCGGCCGAACGTCGCGACGTGCTGCGCGACGGCCTGCTCGGGCGGCGGCTCGGCGCAGCCGGCGAGCAGCATCACACCGCCGAGCGCGGCGAAACCGGAAGCGCGTCGATCAAAGCGAGTCACGCAGCCTCCCGGCCCACCACAGCCCTTCGTACACGTTGGCGACGAACCGGTCGCGGTCCGCTCCCCAATAGGCGTCGAATCCGTCGGTCACGTTCGCGGCGAGCATTTCGGCGACGCTGTGGCCTTTGCGCATGTGGGCCTCGATGCGGTCGCGCATTTCGGCCAGCATCGCGAGCTGCTTCTCGAGATGTGCGCGCCGTTGCACGGGCCCCGCCGCAGGCACGATGAGTGTGTCGGCATCGGCGATGGCGAGCAGCCTCTCGGTCGCGGCCGCAAGCCCGCCGATCCAGCCGCCCGTGGCATGGTCCGGCACAGGATAGGCCCCGGCCGTCACCGTGCCGCCTGCGGCGAGCACGTTACTCCGCTTGAACCAGACGTAGATGTCGCCGTCGGTGTGCGCCTCGGGCAAATGCGCGTATTCGATCTCCTCGTCGCCGCTGTGCGCCGCGATCGGCTGCGGATCCGAGGCGTAGAACGTCTTCGTCGGCAGCGCGGCGGCCGCGCGGGGCGAATAGGTACGGTCTTCCCAGTCGACGTAGTACTCGGTGCTCATCCAGAGCCGCGTGAGCTCGTGGGCGACGATCGTCGTATCGGGTCCGCGCAGCGTCTCGTTGCCGCCCGTGTGCAGGGGATGCCAGTGCGTGTTGAACAGGAGCTCGACGGGTAACGCGCCCACGAACTTCTTGATCTCGGCCGCGTGCTCGGGTGGGCCGCTGTCGACGAGCGCGGCGCTCGTTGCGGTGCGCAGCACGACGACGTTGCTGCCGGCGCCCGTGATCACGGTCATGCCCCCGCGCAGTGGCGTCTCCGCGAACGTTGCGGCGGCCGCCTGCGCGTCCGTGGCGCGCCGCCAAGCCGCGCCCACCGCGGCGGCCGCGCCCGCTCCAAGGGCGGCGGCGAGGAGTCGGCGGCGATCGAGTGTTTTCGAGCTCACACCTCACATATTAAAGGAGTGGCCGCTTCGTGCGCCAAGGAGCGCATCCGCGAGCGATTCGACCCCAACGGCGAGGCAGCGAGTTCTTGCTCGACGTCGTTCGCCGCGGCGCCCTGACGCGGAGCGTCGAGGAGGGGGGCGAGCGTCGATCGGGAAGAATTCGAAGGGTATCTGAAGTGTGGACGGCTCGAGCACGGATTCCATGCTGCCGCAGCCGCGTCTCACTACTGATCAGCCAATGGTCGAGATCTCGACCTGGCGCCGCTAGGTGTCCTTCCGCACAGATCAAGCCGACCGAGCGCGAGTACCGTTGGATACATCGTGCCCGTGCCCAGGAAGACTCTGGAAGCTTATCGTCGCGCCTCAGGAAAGATGGGCAAGACCTGGCGGGAGCACGGCGCGCTGGATCTTCGAATGCGTCGCTGACGACGTGAGAGTGGGGGAGCGCACGCCCTTTCCACGCAGCGTCAAGCCGAAATCAAACGAGACCGTGATTTTTTCGCGGGCTGTTGAAGGACCGTTACGAGATGGCTGAGCAGCACAAACCCCAGCAAAATCATCTTCTGGCGGCGCTGCCGGCCGAAGTGCAAAGCCGTCTGTTCCCCAACCTCGAACTGATCGATCTGCCATATGGCAAGGTTTTGTACGAATCCGGCGATGCAATGCGGTACGTCTATTTTCCCATCGACTCGATCGTGTCGCTGTTGTATGTGATGGAAAACGGAGCGTCGGCGGAAGTCTCGGTGGTGGGAAACGAAGGTTTCGTCGGCATGGCGTTGCTCATGGGCGGCGACAGCACTCCCAGTCAGGCGATGGTGCAGAGCGCTGGTCACGGGTACCGTCTGGCCGCAGATCTGTTCAAGAAGGAGTTCCATCGCCAGAGCGGCATGCAGATCCTGCTGCTGCGCTACATGCAGGCGTTGATCACGCAGATGACCCAGACTGCGGTCTGCAACCGGCACCACTCGGTTGAACAGCAGCTGTGCCGTTGGCTGCTGCTTTGCCTGGATCGTGTGACGGGAGACCAGCTATTTATGACCCAGGAACTCATGGCGAACATGCTTGGTGTGCGCCGCGAAGGCGTCACGGAAGCCGCCGGCAGTTTGCAGAAGCAAGGCGGTATCACGTATACGCGAGGTCGGATCACGGTGCTGGACCGAGCCGTGATCGAGAAGCTCAGTTGCGAGTGTTACGCGGTGGTCCGGAAAGAAACCGATCGCCTGATGCCCTTTTCCACGGGCCAAGTCGTTCTGTCATCGACGTGAACGGAGGTTTACACCCCCGCCATCCTCGAAGTGGACCGGCTGACCGCGCCTGGTAGAGCGTTGTCGTCAGGACATCGAACTCTTTCGAAGCTACCGCTGTCTGCGGGCCTCGGCGATCTCACGGCGATCTTCTAGGCGCTCGGTCGGAGCTGCTTGCATCATGAGGCCCGCGCCGCGCTCGGACACGTGCCGACCGGATCGATGCGATCCGAACGATTCTGGCGCTAGCAGCCGGAGAGGTCGACGAAGCAGCGCAGGCGAAGTGGATCGGCGCAAACCTGATTTCGGCGGATAGCACGTAGAAACGAGTCGGCAGTCGCCGGCATGAGTGCGCCTCCTCGGCTGTACGCCGCGCTGCGGCCGAGCGCTCGGCCGCCGTCACGGTCTCGCGATACGTCAAACCGAGCCACGCTTCACCATGATCGTTCGCGGGGTCGCGCGTGATCGTGTGCACGTGGTTCTCCGAGTTGGGCAGCTCGATGACGATGCGCGGCCCCTGCACCCGCGCGGCGTGAAGCGCTGCTTCAAGCCGACGCGCGGCCCAAGCCAACGTCAAGGACAGCATTCGGATCGCCATCGGCAGCACCTCCGTAGGCGCCATCATAACGAGTCGCGCTCCGGCCGCGGGACGGGGTCGGTTGCCACGGCGCAGACCTCCTGGCGATTGAACGCGAGCTGGCGCATGCGCACACGGCGGTAGCCGTAACCGCGGATGCGCTCGGCGATGGCCGGCAGCTTCTCCGCGAGCTTCGGGTCCGTGAGCTTGAGCGTCAGCACGAGGCCCTTGGGCCGGACGCCGGCCTGAGTGAGCAGCCCGTCGAGCGTGTCGAGCGTGTAGCTCGGCGCGACGTTGGCGTCCATGACGAGCCAGCGGCAGTCGCGGAACACGCTGCGTTTGACCTCCTTGGCTCGCGCGCGCACGTGCGTGAAATTCGGGTGCGCGAGCACGGCAGCGTCCATCTCGGCCGGGTCGATGCCGGTCACCAAGAGCCCGCGCTCGAGCAGCGCGAGGCACGAGCCGCCCGGCGAGCTGCCGATCTCGATGCAACGGTCGCCGGCCGCGACGGGCAGCTCGGACCAGTCGAGCGCCTCGACCATCTTGAGATACGCGCGCGAGACGAGGCGCTGCGGTAACGCGAGCGGCGGCACGCCGCCGGGCCAGCGCGTCTCGGGCGACGCCGCGCGGTGCCAACCGAGCCACCATTCGTTCCGCTCGACGAGCACGCAATCGAGTACGAGCTCGCCCTTGGCGGTTGCGACGTTGACGGCCGGTTGCGTAGCGGGATCCGGCCGGGGCCGCTGCTCCAGCAACGCGGCGCCGACCGCGCGTTCGAGCTCGGCCGACGCCGGGTCGTAGCCTTCGTCGCCGGGCAACGCGCGGTCGCGCTGCCAGACGTGCAGGTGACGGAGCCCGCTCGCTACGTCGCTCGGAAGGTGCGTGGCGACGAGCCGCCAGGCTTCGCGCGCGAGCAGCGCGTCGTCGTCGGCGCTCGCTTTGCCGAGCGAGTAGCCCCAGGTGCGCGCGAACACGCAGTCGAGCCTCAAGTCATTGGCGGAGCCGTCGGGCAGGCGAAACGTGACGAAGCCGGGCCGCGAGAACGCGAACCGCAGCTTGGGCTGGTCGCGGGCGACTTCGTTCTTGAGCGCCCGCTCGGCGCCCGCTTGCGTTGCGGCGAATAGAAAGCGGGCCGGCATGGTGTGCGATGGACTCGAAGAAGCGGTGCTCGAATGACTGCCAGTATAGCGTTCGCTTAAACGCTGCGATTTCGCCCGTGCGAGCACTATTGCGCTAGCATAGGAGTAGGGTGCGCTCTTAAGCGCGAGGAGCTCGGCATGCGGCCCTGCTTGCGTCCGGCGAATCTCGTGGCCACTTGTGCGGTGGGCCTCGCTCTGCTCGTGGCAATTCCGACGGCGGCCCAAACGGAGACGCCGGCCGGCGCCGGCGTCATCGTCCGCCTCGATCCGCGCTTCGATGCGCTCGTGCCCGCGGGCGCGACCATCGAGAAGCTCGCCGAGGGCTTCGTGTTCCTCGAAGGGCCCGTCTGGCTCCGCGAAGAGTCGCGGCTGCTCTATTCCGATTTGCGCGGCAACGCCATCTACCAGTGGACGATGGCCGAAGGCCCGACCGACTACGTGCGGCCCTTCTTCCATGGCGACGGTACCGGTCTGCGCGGTGTCGGCCCCAACGGCGTCGCGCTCGATGCAGAGGGCCGGCTGCTCGTCTGCGTCTACGGCAGCCGCTCGGTAGTGCGGCTCGAGAAGGACGGTACGCTCACGACGCTCGCCGAGCGCTTCGAAGGCAAACGGCTCAACAGCCCGAACGACCTCATCGTCGCGCGTGACGGCACCGTGTACTTCACCGATCCGTCGTTCGGCCTCGAAGGCATGGACAATTCGCCGCTGCGCGAGCTCACGTTCAACGGCGTCTATCGCTTGCGGCCCAGCGGCGAGCTCCAGCTTCTGACGCGCGAGCAGGAGCGCCCGAACGGGCTGGTGCTATCGCCCGACGAATCGATTCTCTATGTCGCCAATTCTGGCGGCGCCGTGACGGGCTGGATGGCGTACGATCTCAGTGCCAGCGGCCTGTCGAACAAGCGCGTGTTCTTCGACATCACGGGCGTCGAAGGTTTGGGCGGCGCCGATGGCATGAAGGTGGATCTCGCGGGCAACGTCTATGCGACGGGGCCCGGCGGCGTCTGGATCCTCTCGCCCGACGGCACGCATTTGGGCACGATACGGCCCGACGAGGCGCTGACGAACGTGGGCTGGGGCGCCGACGGCCGCACGCTGTACATCACGGGGCGCACGACGTTGTATCGGATTCGGTTGAGCGCGCGCGGCGCGGTACAATGACCGAGCCCAAGCGGGGAGGAAGCAGCATGAGCTCAAAAGTCGGTGTGGTCGTGGCACTTGGATTGCTGGTGGCGCCGCCGGCCACGGCGCATCACGGCGCAGGTGTCTTCGAGCCCGTGAACAAAGTCACCGTTGCGGGGACGGTCACGGATTTTCAGTTCGTGAATCCGCACGTCCTCGTCTACATCGTCGTGAAAGGCGACGACGGCAAAGAGACGAAGTGGGGGGGCGAGCTTACGAGCCCGAATCGCCTCGCGCGCGACGCGCGTGCAGTGAAGTGGCACAAGTCGATCCTGACGCCTGGCGACAGCATCATGATGACGGGCCATCCCGCGCGCAACGGCGCGCCGATGATGGACATTCTCAAGATCGTTGACGGCCAAGGCACAGTGCTGATCGACGACGAATAGCGGAGGGAAGATGCATCGAGAACGCTGGGCGGCTTCTCTCGCCGTAGGTTTGCTGCTGGTGCTGGTGTCGACGTCGGGCGCGAACGCCCAGGCGCCGACGCCGGGCGAGCACAACGCCGATTTGAGCGGCGTCTGGACGAACGTCAATCTGCCGGGTACGGCCGAGTGGGCGATCAATACGTTCAGCAAGGACCTGCCCGAAATGACGGCCTGGGGCCAGGCAAGGTTCGACGCCGCGAAACCGCAGCGCGGCCCGCGCGGCGTAGCCGTCGCCGAGACCGACGATCTCGTCTACAAGTGTTATCCGCCCGGCACACCGCGCATCTACATCCATCCGTTCCCGATGGAGATCATTCAGCTGCCGGGTCGCGTGCTCATGGTGTTCGAGTACGACCACCTCGTACGGCAGATCTACACTGACGGCCGCGAGCACCGTACCGATCTCGCGCCGTCCTGGATGGGCGACTCGATCGGCCATTGGGAAGGCAAGACGCTCGTCGTCGAGACGGCGCAGTTCAACGACAAGACTTGGCTCGACCGCATCGCCGTGCCGCACAGCGAAGAGATGAAGCTGACCGAGCGCATCCACTTGAACGACGAAGGCCAGCTCCAGATCGACATGCGCGTCGACGATCCGATCGCGCTCGCCAAGCCGTGGGAGTTCTCGCGCTACTACCGCAAGACCGACTGGACGATCGACGAGCTCGTCTGCGAGGACAACGCGACCTACGAGGAATTCGAGAACGCGCTGCTCGAGTTCGACGACGAGTGAAAACGGAGTAGACTCGCGCCTCATGCCAATCGTGATCGGTTGCCTGGCGCTGATGGCGCCTCGGTTCGTTATCGTGCTCGTGGTCGTCTTCAGCGACTACATTGATCGAGCGTATGAGTCCGTACTCTGGCCATTCCTTGGGTTTCTGTTCCTGCCGTTGACGACGCTGGCGTACGCGTGGGCGATCAATAGTCGTGGATCCGTAGAGGGTCTCCAGCTGGCCGTTGTCGTCATCGCCGTTCTGATCGATGTCGGGCTGGTAGGTGGGTCGGCGGCGCGCCGAAAACGAAGCGCGTAATATTCCCCTGGACACGCCGCGGCCTGCTGCGGTGCGTGCCGCAGCACAGGTAACTCATCGCGCGCAGAGCTACACGACTCTACGCTTGACAGCGTTTAGACTACAAGCGTAGTCTTTAAGGCCACTAAGGTAGGCGCTGGCAAGAATGAACATTTCCAAGTCGGAGCACTACGTGCTCGAGGCGCTCTGGGACGAATCACCGCTCACGGTCGGGCAGATCGTCGAGCGCGTGCAGTCCAAGTCCGACTGGCACGAGAACACGATCAAGACGCTGCTCGTCCGGCTCGTCGGCAAGAAAGCCGTGCGCAGGCGCAAGGATGGCAAGCGCTTCTTCTACGAGCCGCTGGTCACGAAAGGAGCCGTTGTAGACACGGAAGCGGCTGGACTTTTGAGTCGTTTCTTCGACGGCCAAATGCCCGCCCTGATTGCGCACTTCGTCGAGCAGAAGAAGCTGTCGAAGCGCGACATCGAAGAGATGGAAGCGATTCTCAAACGGCTGAAGAAAGATGCTCGTTGAGTGGCTTTATCGAACCACGCTCGAGGTCAGCCTCCTCATAGGGCTCGTCCTCTTGGTTCGGCCTTTCGTGCGTCGAGCGCTCGGGGCGCGCGCGGCATACTGGCTATGGTTCATCCCCGTCATTCGCGCCGTCTTGATCGACCGCCCGGAATTGCCGAGAACGCTCGTCGAAAGCGTCGGCGTGCCCGGCGGAGAATTGTCGATCGCAATCTATCCATCGCCCGACGTTTGGGTGCTACCCGCGGGCGTGCCCTGGGTCGCGCTCTGGTTGGGTGGCGCGCTGCTCTGGATGGCGGTACGGATTGCCGGCGCGATCAGGTTCAGACGCATGCTTGCTAACCACTCGTCGGTCATCGAATTGCCGTCCGGATTGTCCGCGCTGATACCCGAGCGACTGCGCCGGCGTGGCCCGAGGTATTTCGTCACGGACTTGCCGGGCACGCCTTTCGTCACCGGCTTGGTTCGTCCTCTCGTTCACCTTCCGACCGACTTCTTTCAGCGCTTCTCGCCCGAGGAGCAGAAGTGGGTCGTCCAGCACGAGCTGACGCACTCGGCCCGAGGGGACCTCTGGATCCAAGCGCTCTGGGAATTGCTGCGCAGCGTGTTTTGGTTCAACCCCATCGTTCACCTCGCCGCCAGCGCCATGCGCGACGATCAAGAGCTCGCGTGCGATCAGGCTGTTCTCGGTGCCAGCAGTAACGATGACCGCTACAGCTACGGCCGGGCATTGTTGGTCGGTGCCGGCGCCTATCTGTTTCCGTCTTTGCTGCATTTTTTCGGCAATCAAAGGGAGAGAATCGCGATGATCAGGACGCACAAGGCTTCGCTTTTTAGGGACGTCGTCGGTATCGCGCTCTGCGCGCTCGTCGGCGTGTTTGCGTTGACGAAGGCGCCGGTTTCGGTCGCCGACCTGGTTTCCGACAAGCCCCTCACGCTGAACTTCAACAGGCTTCAAATCACCAAGGTCGTCGAGCTGATCAGGGATTTCTCTGGTCCGGCGGAAATCATTGGTCTCGAGCAGCTCGGCGACCGCACAGTCACGGTGCAGGTTCAAAACGTTCCGGCGCGAGAGGCGCTGCAGCGCGTCTTGAATTGCGCCGGATTCGCCTACGAAGAGCGCGGCGATACGCTCGCGATCGTTCCGCTTCAGGGCGGCTCGGCCGCCGCGGTCTGCGCCACCGGCACCACGGTCAATTGATTCTCGTCGTTTTCTAAGGCGGGCTGACGAGATAGCGCGGATTCGCGTCGGGCAGCGGGCGGAATTTCTGCACGCGGCCGGAGTCGACCTCGGCCGTGTAGAAGTTGCCTTCGGAGTCGACGCTCATGCCGTGCACGCCCCACATGCCGCCGGGGAACGTGCCCCACGTGCCCCACGAGTAGAGCAACTGACCGTCGAGCGAGTACTTGAGGACTTTGTTCGTGCCGCGATCCGCGGCCCATAGAAAGCCATCGCCGTCGATGAGGAACATGTGAATGTCGGAGGGCGGTCCGCCAAACGACCACTGATCGAGAAAACGGCCGTTCTCGTCGAATACCTGGGCGCGATTGTTGGCGCGATCGTTGACGAACACGCGCCGCGTGCGCGGATCCACGGCGATGCCGTGTACGTTGTTGAGGTAGCCGGGGCGCGTGTCGTTCGGCGGCGTGCCTCGCTCGCCCCAGGCCGCGAGGTACTTGCCCGTTGCGTCGAACTTCACGACGCGCGTGTTCTCGTAGCCGTCGGCGACGAAGAACGTGCCGTCGGGCAGCCAGGCCATGAACGTCGGGCGGAAGAAGTGCGTCGCGTCGGCACCGCGCTCGTTGAACGTGCCGATCGTCTGCACGAGTTCCTTGCCGTCGTTCGTGAACTTGAAGATCGCGTGGCGAAAGTCGTCGACGATCCAGACGTGCTGTTCCGGATCGTACGGGCTCACGTAGACGGCGTGGGGACGCGCGAGCAGCGAGTCCCATTGCGTCCAGCTCTCGACGATGTTGCCGTCGCGATCGAACACGAGCACGGAGTGCTCCCAGCGTGCGTCGACGCCGAGCACGCCGCCTTGGTCCTGCCAGGCCTTGAGGCCGTCGGGCGGCATCGCGCCCGCGGCGCCGCCTGCGGGCGGGCTTGCGACCGTCGCGCTGCGGATCGGTAGCCGAAACACCGGATACTCGAGGCTCGGCGCAACCGCCCGCAGGCGCTGGGTCGCCGGCCGCTCGAGCAGCGGCAGCTCGCCGCGCTGGAGCACGAACACGCGGTCGGGCGTTTGCGCGAACACGCTCTGCGCGGCGCCGTAGGTCCAGCCGTCGTGGCCCGGCAGTTGCGCGAGCGGCTTCGGCCAGTCGGCGACGACCGTGTAGTGACCGAACGTGTCTTGGCCACCTTTGCGCCCGGGAAAGATCGCGCCGTCGTCCTGGCCGTGCGCTGCTGCCCCAGCGAGCACTAGGCTCGCAGCGAGCACCCACGTCGAACTAGTCATCGCGCTACGTGGGGGGAGCCGTCGCGAGCGCGTCGGTCTGCTTGAGTCGGTCTTGAGCGTTAGCAGTTTCCTGTTCGTTCAACCCGCCGGAATCGATCGCGTTCAGGATGTGTTGGCGCGCCTCGCCGTACTCTCCATCGGCGTACGCGATCCTGAACAGAATGTGCTCGGCGTTCGCCCGCTCGAACGGGCTCAACCGATCGAGCGTCAAACTGCCGAGCGCGGCGCGCGCTTCGTCGTACCGCTCTGCCTTGAGCGCTGCGATGGCGTCGTTGAGGGCTTTGCCTGTGGCCGGGCCTATCACCTGACGTAAAGGCAGTGGCGGCAGCGATGACAAGAATTCGGCGAGCGGCGGCGGCAACCCGGAGTTTCCTTGAGCGAGCGCCGCAAGCGGAGTGAGCGCAATGAGGAGCACGATACCCGTGACCCGCGAAAGCCGTGACCCGCTCGTTGCCGTCCGCATGATGAGTTCCCCCCGCTGGTTTACAGGACGTTGCGATGAGGTATGTCCGATGCGACAACCTTAGCACGCGGCTTGCTCGGCGAGCGTACGCGTCGTTTCGCTCGCCAAGCCGCCTCTTGTCACGGGCCGTGCCGCAAGCCATCGTATGGCACGAGCTGAAGCCGAGGTAGAGCCGTCGTGAAGCAGATCGGTCGGAGTGCATGGGTTAGTCTCGCCGTCCGCCAAGTTGTCGTGTTGTCGTGGGCGGTGGCGGCGACCGTTGCGTTCGCTCAGCCCCGGTCGCCCACACCTGCCGTCGAGGATCCGGCCGTCGCGAAGGCGATGACGGCGGCCGCCCGTGCGCTACTCGAATCCGTGCGCGGCGCGCCCGAATTCTCGGAGCGGCTGCGGTCATATTCGATGGAGGACAAGCTGCTGCTGCCCGTCGATAGCCCGTGGCGCGAGCAATGGCAGTACTGGCCCACGGAGCGGTCGGGGCTGTCGTTCGACCTCATGCACGCGAAGCACCGCGCGCTCACGCACGAGCTCCTGTGGCTGCTGCTCAGCAACCGCGGCTACCACAAGCTGCTCAACATCATGCAGCTCGAGAACGTGCTGCAGGCGAATTCCGGCACGGGCTTCCCGCGCGGCATCGAGGACTACAGCGTCACGCTGTTCGGCGAGCCCAGCGACACCGTGCCGTGGGCGTGGCGGTTCGAAGGCCACCACCTCTCGCTGTCCATCAGCGTCGTGCCGGGGCAGGGCTTCACGGTCACGCCGACGTTCCTGGGCGCCGACCCCGCCACGGTGATGTCCGGGCCGCTCGCGGGGCTGCGCGTGCTGCGCGTCGAGGAGGACCTCGGCCGGCAGCTCGCGACGTCGCTGACGCCGGCGCAGCGGAGGGCGGCGACCGTGCCAGGCACGCCGGAGTGGAACGCCCAGGGCGGCTTCAGCTATGCCGGCGATATACCGTGGGACCTCATCGCGTCGACGATCCTCACCGACCGCAGCGACTGGGACTCGTGGACGACGGCGATTCAGCCCGACGGCATCGCGTTTCGCGAGCTCGACGGCGCGCAGCAGGCGACGTTGCTCGCGATCCTCGACGAGGTCTTCACGACCTATCGGCCCGAGATCGCCGACGCCTATCGTGCCTCCCTCGATCTCGACGGCCTGCGCTTCGCCTGGATCGGTGGGCTCGAGAAAGGCGAGCCGCACTACTACCGCATCCAGACCCGCGACTTCCTGTTCGAATACGACAACGTCCAGGGCAACGCCAACCACATCCACGAGGTCTGGCGCAGCCGAGCGGGCGACTTCGGCGAGGATTTGCTGGCGCGCCACCGCGCCGCCGCCCACTAGGGTGGGGTAACGGTGTAGCCGCGCGCTTCGAGTTGCGCGAGCAGGCCGTCGGCGGCGACGAGCTCGCGCATCGGCAGCACGGAGAAACTGCGCTCGTGGTTTGCGAGCGCGCGCTCGGCCTCGGCGAGCCAATCGGCGTAGAGCTTGTCGCGCAACTCCGCGAGCCCGCCGGCCGTGAACAGCATCGCGAGGCAATTGCCTTGCGAGTCGGGGTAGTCGAAACGCCGCAGCGCGTAGACGTCGCCGATGGCCCAGGCGTTGGCGCGCTCCTTCATCGCGGCGAGATCGGTCTCGATGCTCGTCATGATCGTGGCGAAGCACGTGAGCTCGGCCTCGCGCGTCACCTTGCCGAGCTCCTCGATTACGGTCTCGGGCTCGGTCTCGATGACGATCTTGGCCTCGTCGGCGCGTGAGCGGCGCATGAGCCGCCCGATCGTCTTGCCGACACGCGAGTCGGCCGTGAGGCCCACGTCGTCGAGCGCCGCGCCGTAGAGGCGCAGCGCTGCGAGCGCGGGGCGGAGCTCCTCGTCGTCCTCGTCGTCGTCCGGCAAGTGACGTGTCCGTAGTGTGCTGTAACGCTCGTAGAGCTCGGGCGGCAACTGGTCGGCGAGCGTCGTGCCCTTCGGAGTGCGTGCGAGCCGGCGCGCGGCCCGAAACAAGCGGAACAGCCGGATCGGATTCAGCGTCGTGGCGCTGACGCGCGGCGCACCGATGACGACCTCGGCGCGCTCGAGCACACGCTCGGCGTTGCGCGGGTCCCAGTCGAGCCCCTTCGGCACGGGCGAAAGCTCGCCGAAAATCCAGAGCACGCGCTCGCCCGACGACACTTTCCAGAGCGGCGGGCCGGGGTAGCGGCCGATGATCGTGATCTCTTCGATCGTGGTGGCTGCGGCGTCGGCCTCTTGGGCGCCGCCGGCCCGTGCGACGGCCACCGAGCCTGCGAGGGCGAGCAGTAGAAGGGCGCAGCGTTCCATGGCGGTGGGCGGTTGTCCTATGCGTTGGTCGCGATCTTAGCAGGGGGCGGTGGCGCCACTGACCGCGTGGGCTACCGAAGCGGCTCGTAACGCACGTCGGCGACGGCTGCGGCGATCTCGCGCTCGAGCGCATCGAGATCCGCGACGTCGCCATGGAAATTCTGGACCCAGAACTTGTGCTCGAGCGTGCCGCTCACGGCGCGCGCTTCGACGCGCAAACCGTCGCCTTCGGTCACGACGCGGGCCTGCACGAGCACGTCGGCCTCGAGCGCCGCGGCGAGGTCGCGGACGCGATCGTTGCCGCTGGCCACGGCCCTGGCCGTCGAGCTCGCGACCACGTGAAAGGTATCGAGGCGCACGAGCTCGGCCGTGACACCCTCGGTGAGGCGCGTGGCCAACAGCTGCTCGCCGGTATCTGCGGAGTACGTCTCGAACGGCGTGACCGCGATGCGTAGCCGCGGTGCGTTCTCGGCCGTCCACGGCGCGCGCACACCGGCGACGACCGCCACGACGAGTACGGCCGCGGCCGCCCCGAGCGACCACAGTCGCCGCGAGCTTAAAGTGGGCTTCGCCTCGGTGGCGGGCGGCGGCTCGGGTGGTGCGGTGCTGGGATCCGTCGCGCCGGGACTCGCGGCGGCGATCACGTTGAAAACGGGCGCATACCCGCCCTTCGGCATCGTCAGCACGACGGTGTCGGCGCGGCCGTCGCCCTGGTAGTACTCGGCGAGCTTGGTACGCAGCCGCGCCGCCTCGACGCGCACGATCGAGTCGAGGCGCGGGTCGTAGTCGGCGTCGCGGTCGAAGACCTCGACGCCGATGACGTATTCCTTGAGGCGCTCGCCGTCGCCCGCGAGCGTACGCTCGACGACGAACTCGAGGAACCGCCGCAGGCGCTCGGAGCTCGTGAATACCGGGCTCGACAGCACGCGCTCGAGCTGGCGCCGCACGTCTTCGGGGGTGGCTGGCATGGGCGCTAGTCTCCCACAACGGCACGGCGGCGTGAGCCTCGGGCCGCCGCGGGCCCGCGGCGGAGGGGTTAGTAACGGTTAGATCTCACGGCGAGTGACGCCCTGGGGCAGACTGAGCGGCCGATACTGCGGGCGGATTTCCCTCGCACCTCCAACAAGGAGACTCGCCATGTCCGCATCGCATCGCACCACGAGCATCGTCGCCGCACTCGCCGTCGGGCTCACGTTTGCGCTACCGGCGCTGGCCGGCCCGCCGTTGATCTGTCATCCGTTCGTCACGGACGGCGCGCCGCTCCTGCCCTGGGCCCCGGGCCGCGATTGGAATTCGCCGGATCCGGGCTATGACGTGGACGCCCTGACGGCCGACACGCTGGAGCTCTTATCCGCAGACGCGCCCGTGCTCGCGCGGATGGAGAACCTGCGCCGCGCGACGATCTATGCCGCCAAGCATCAGCGCGTCGGCGCGGAGCTGCTGCGCGCGGTCGTCGCGCGGACTGAAGCTCCCGCCGCCACGGCGCTCGCGTGGTTCGACGCGGGCTATCTCGTCGAGACCTATCGCCAGTACAACCTCATCCACGTGCACGGCATGCTGCCCACGCCGAAGGGATACGAGCCGCTGCTCGTGGGTGCCAGCGCGGCGCTCGACGGTTATGCGCTCGTGCAGAAGGCGGCGGAGCTCGCACCCGGACGGGCGCCGGAGCTCGAGTTCGCGGCGTCGCTCATGGCGCGCGACAACGCCGTGGGCGAGGAGCATCGCCGGCGCGCGGCCGCCGCGGCGCAGCCCACGTCGCTGCTCGCGCGCAATCTAGAGCGGCGCTAGGCGTAGGCACCGGGCACGGATTGTGAAAGCGACGCCCGCGAAAGCGGGCGTCATTTGGCCACGTCCATGAGCTGGACGAGCTGCATGCGGCTTTTCACGCCGAGCTTCGAGTAGATGCGGTGCGTGTGGTCCTTGACGGTCTGGAGGCTGATGAACAGCTCGTCGGCGATCTGCTTGTTCGTCTTGCCGAGGCAGACCTTCTCCACGATCTGCTTCTCGCGCTTCGTGATTCCATGGCGCTCGAACACGTGCGCCATGCCTGCGGCGCTCGGCGCCTCCGCCTTGACGGGCTTGAACGCGGCGTCGGAGCCCGCGCGCAGGTAGAAGAGCGCGGCCAGGTTCGAGCCGAAGTAGACGAGCAGCGCCGGCGCGCCGAAGCGCACGTCGAGCAGGACCAAGCTGCTGACCAGCGACCGGACCAAGAAACCCGCGCCGAGTAGTAGCGCGAACCCGATCAAGACCTTGCGCCCGCCCTGACCATCGCGCACCGGGACACGGAACGCGATGACGAGGAACGTCGCGAAATAGAGCAGCTCGACGGCGGTCAAGCCCGCGGCCTCGATGGCTTGCAGATTCGCGTCGAGGAACTCGGGCGGCGTGCGGCGCACGGTCAAGGCCAGCCACGCGCCGAGCAGTAGCACGAGCAGGATCATGCCGTGCACGAGCAGCCACGCCCGGCGCGGCGCCTTGCCGGCCATCGCGAACGCCAGGTTGATCAGCAAGACCCAGGAGACGAACAGGAACGGCACGCCGAGCACGGGCAGGAACGAGGCCACGGCTTCGATGACGGCGGCGTCGGTGTCGATCGAGGCGAGCAGGGCGCGCGCCAGGATTTGCCCCCAGATCGCGTAAAACGCGAACCCGTAGAAGGCCACGAGGTAGTAGAAAAACTGCTTGTGAACGTCGCTGTTGTAGGTATTGACGAGTTGCCGGCTGACCAGCACGGCCGCAACGGTCATCGCCAGGCAGAAAACGAACGTGACGACTAGGATCAGGCTCAAGCTCGGCATGGGCCGCGATCATGCCAGGGAAACCGGCCGAATCAGAACACTACTTTGGTAGGGATCGGCCAAAACACTACTAAAACACTACCAAATCACTACCAAAGTCGGACGCTTTGCTTGGGTCCACCGCCTATGTTGGCTCCACTCATCACCATCGGTAAGGAGCCGCAAAATGAGCGCACCAGAAGCAAAGCTGTTTCGTAGTTACGGTCACGGTTGGCAGCAGTTCACGAAGTACTTCCTCCACATCTTCCTCGTGGGGTTGATCGCCGCTGTGGCAGATATTCCGAGCTGGTGGGGGTGGGGCCCGGGAGGTTGGGACGGGGGCGTCACGAGCGGCGGGACGATCATGCTGACTATCCTCGTGGCGGCGTATTCGCTGCTAGTCCTGCCCGTGATCTATTTCGGCGCTGCTCGAATCTATCTCAAGTACATGCGAGATGAGCGCGCCGACATTCGCGAGATCGTCGATGGCTTCAAGACGAACTACCTGAACATCGTCCTGGCCAACCTGCTCGTAGTCGCGATCGTGGGCATCGGCATCATCTTGCTGATCGTCCCGGGCATCGTGTTCGCGTGCCGGTTGGCGTTCGTGCCCTATTTGGTCATGGACAAGGGCATGGATCCCGCGGCCGCCGTCGAAAAGAGCTGGACCATGACTCGAGGCCACGGCTGGCGCATCTTCGCGATGTACCTCATGGCGATCCTCCTGTTCGTCGTCGGGCTCTGCTTGCTGATCATCGGCGCGTTCTTCTCCTCGCTCTGGGTTTCTTGCGCGTTCGCGTCGCTGTACTACGCAGTGGACACCCAGGAGCAGGCGCTTTTGAACGAGAACGGCAACGGCCACGGGACCCCGGCCACGGCCTAAGTTCGGTTCGGCATCTCGCTCGAGTTACGGGGACTAGAACCGTGCTCGGGCGAGATTCCCGGGCTCTCTCGTATGGATAGCGGCGAGATCAGTCGCGACGGACGTCGCGGAGAACGGCATCGCCCGTAGCGCCGCCGGGCGCGCCCATCAGGCGATCGACGAGTCGGCTCACGTGCTGCGGCGAGCGTGTCTTTCTGGCCAACAGCCCGTAGACGGTCGGCACGGCGAACAGCGTCAAGAACACCGCGACCGTTACGCCGAAGAACACCACGATGCCGATCGGCCGGCGCTGCTCGGCGCCGGCGCCCGTCGCGAGCATCAGGGGTAAGGCCCCGAACGCCGTGCACAGGCTCGTCATCAGCACGGGCCGCAGGCGAGTCACGGAGGCTTGCACGACGGCGTCGATGAAGGCGACACCGCGGTCGCGGAGCTGGTTCGCGAACTCGACGATGAGCACGCCGTTCTTGGCCGCGATGCCGACCAGCATGATCACGGCGATCTGGCTGAAGATGTTGATCGTGAGGCCGAACAGCTTGAGTCCGAACACGGCGCCGAGCAGCGCCAGCGGCACCGTGACCATGATGATCACGGGGTGCAGGAAGCTTTCGAACTGCGCGGCGAGCACGAGGTAGACGACCGCGAGCGCGAGCAGGAACGTGAAGTAGAGCTGCTGGCCCGTGCGCGTGAACTCGCGCGTCTGGCCGTCCCAGTCGAGCGTTGCCTCGGGCGGCAGCTCGCGCGCGACGGCGTCCTCGAACCACTGCACGGCTTCGCCCATCGTGTAGCCGTTCGCGAGGTCGGCCGAGATCTTGATCGCGCGCAGGCGGTCGAACCGCGACAGCTGCATCGTGCCCGACGTCTCCTCGAGCCGCACGACGCTCGACAGCGGGATCAGCTCGTCGGTGCGGCCGGAGCGCACGCGGATGTTCGTGAGATCCGTCGTCGTCTCGCGGATGTCGTCGCGGCCCTGGAGGATCACGTTGTACTCGCGGCCGCGGTCGATGTAAGTCGTCACGATGCGCGAGCCGAGCACGGTCTCGAGCGTGCGCCCGACGCCTTCGAGTGAGATGCCGAGGTCGGCGGCGCGGTCGCGGTCGATCGAGACGCGAATCTGCGGCTTGCGCTCCTTGTAGTTCGACTGCACGTTCGCGAGGCCCGGATTCGCCTGCGCGAGCTGCAGCATCTGGTCGGACCAGACCGCGAGCCGTTCGTAGTCGGGTCCGCCGATGACGGCGACGACCGGCGACTGGAGGCCGCCGCGCCCGAGGCCGCCCGGCTGGCCCATCGAGACGCGGACGCCGGGCAGCTTGCGCGCCTCGGCGAGCACGGGTTCCATGATCTCGCGGGCCGTGCGGTCGCGCTCGCTCCAGTCCGAGAAGATCAGGAACGCGCGCGCCGTGTTGATGTCGCCGGTTCGCAAGTCTTGGCCGCCCTGTCCCGGCACACGCACGAGCACGCGCTGGATCTCACCGCCTTCCCTCGCTCTAAGCGCGATCGCTTCGAGCTGGCGCGCGTAACCGTCGATGTACTCGAAGCTCGAGCCCTCGGGGCCTTCGATGGCGATGAACGCGCGGCCCTTGTCGGCTTGCGGCGTGAACTCGGCCGGCACGGAGCGGAACGTCACGATGCCGACGCCGATGAGCACCGCGAGCACGGCGATGACCGTCCAGGGCCGGCCGACGCTCGCTCGCACGCAACGCTCGTAGAAGCGCGCGAGCTGCTTGAAGAACCGGTCCATCGCGGCCGCGAAGCGGTTGCGGTGCTCGTGCTCCGGCAAGCGCGACGCGAGCATCGGCGTCAGCGTCAGCGCGATGAGCGCCGAGAACGCGACGCAGGCCGCGAGCGTGAAGCCGAACTCGCGGAACAGCCTTCCGAGATCGCCCGGCAGGAACGAGATCGGCACGAACACCGAGATCAGCGTCAACGTCGTCGCGATGACGGCGAAGCCGATCTCGCGCGAGCCCGTGATCGCCGCCAGCAGCCGCGGCTCGCCGAGCTCGTGGCGGCGGTGCACGTTCTCGAGCACGACGATGGCGTCGTCGACGACGAGGCCGATCGCCAGCACGAGGCCGAGCAGCGTCAGCACGTTCACGGAGTAGCCGAGCGCGTACATGACGGTCAGCGACGCGACGATGGATACGGGGATCGTCACCGCCGGAATCAGCGTGGCGCGCAGGTTGCCGAGGAACAGATAGATGACGGCGAGCACCGACGACAGCGCGAAGACGACGGCGATGAGGACCTCGCGCAAGGCGGCCTCGATCGGCAACGCGTTGTCGACGCTGACGTTCAGCGTCGTGCCGGCCGGCAGGCTGTCCTTCATCCGCTCGACCTCTTCGCGCACGCCGCGCGCAATCTCGAGCGTGTTGCCTTTCGACTGGGCCTGCACCTGCAGCATGAGGCCGGGCTGGCCATTGAGCCTGCTGTACGAGCGCTCGTTCTCGGCGGCGAGCTGCACGTCGGCGAGCTCGCCGAGGCGCACGAGGTGGCCGTCGGCGCCGCGTGCGATAACGAGGTTGCGGAAATCCTGCTCGTTCTCGAGGCCGACCATCGTGCGCAGCGAGAACTCGCGCGTGCGCGACTCGAGCCGCCCGGCCGGCAGCTCGACGTTCTCGCGCCGCAGCGCGTCTTCGATGTCGGTGACCGTGAGCTGGCGGGCCGCGAGCGCCTGGCGGTCGATCCAGACGCGCATCGAGTAGCGGCGGCCGCCGACGATGCCGACGCTCGCGACGCCGGGCACGGTCGACATGCGGTCGACGATGTTGCGCTCGGCGTAGTCCGTGAGGTCGAGCATCGACATCGAGTCCGACGAGAACGCGAGCGTCACGACGGAGTCCGCGTTGGCGTCGGCTTTTACGATCTGCGGCGGATCGGCCTCGGTCGGCAAGCCGCGCAACACGCGTGCGATGCGGTCGCGGACGTCGTTGGCCGCGGCGTCGACGTCGCGGTCGACGTCGAACTCGATGCGGACCTGCGAGCGCTCGTCCTCGCTGTCGGACTCGATCTTGAGAATGCCCTCGATGCCGGCGACGGAGTCCTCGATGATCTGCGTGATCTTGGTTTCGATGATTGCGGCCGAGGCGCCGCGATAGGCCGTCGTGACCGACACCGTGGGGCGGTCGATGTCGGGATACTCGCGGACCGAGAGCCGTTGCAGCGACACGACGCCGAAGATCACGAGGAGCATGCTCAAGACGGTCGCGAAGACCGGCCGCCGAACCGACAGCTCCGAGATCCGCATGCTTCAGCTCGCGCCGCCGACTTCTTGAACGACGCTGCCGTCGCGCACGTTCTGCGTGCCGTCGACGACGACGCGCTCGTGCTCCGCGACGCCGCTCACGATCTCGACGAAGCCCGGGCGGCGCTTGCCGATGCGCACTTCGCGGCGGTCGACGACGCTGTCGCGGACGACGAACACGTAGGTGTGGCCGCGCTCGGGGACGATCGCCTCCTCGGGCACGAGCAGCGTCGGCACGACTTCGCCTTGCAAAGCAACGGTCATGAACATGCCTTGGCGCAGCATACCGTCGGGATTCGGGAGCTCGGCGCGCACCAGGACCGAGCGCGTGACGGGATCGACGCGCGAGTCCATGTTCGTGACGATGCCCGTGAACGTGCGGTCGGGCAACCCCGTTGCGCGGGCCGTCACGGGCAGGCCGCGGCGCAGGACGAAGAGGTAGGTCTCGGGCACCGTGAAGTCGAGCTTGATGACGGACGTGTCGTCGAGCGTCGTGATCACGGTTCCCGGGCTCACGAAGCTGCCGACGCTGACGTGCCGGAAGCCGGTCCGGCCGCCGAACGACGCGCGGATCACGGTGTCGTCGAGCCGCGCCTGCGCCGCCGCGACGCGCGCTTCGTCGGCTTTGAGCGAGGCCTCGACCTGCTCGAGATCGGCGACCGACAGGACCTGCCGTGCCTGAAGATCGAGGCTGCGGTCGTACTGGCTTTTGCTGCGCGCGAGCGCGGCTTGCGCTTCGGCGAGGTTGGCGCGCACCTGCGACGCGTCCATCTCGATGAGCACGACGCCGCGCGCGACTTCCTCGCCTTCCTGGAAGCGGATCGCCGTGACGGTGTTCGAAGCCTTCGAGGTCACCTCGACGGATTCATTGGCCTGCGTGGTGCCGACGGCCTCGATTTCGAGGCCCATCGGCTCGATGAGCGCGGGCCGCGTCACCACCGGAATGGCCGTGGCCGCGGTAGCGGCGCCGCCGCGTGCTGCCGGCGCGGAGTCCGTGCAGGCGCCGCAGAGCAATGCCAGCGCCGCCGCGGCGAGCGCCGCGCCGGAGCGCGCCCGCCTAGAGCGATGGGCGATCGAAAGCAGGTGCCTGCGTTCCATGCACGACATGACGCGTCGAAGTCTCTAAGCCCCGGGGGACGGAGGCGATTTATAGCACACGCATCCCGCCGAGACCGCCCAGGATCCGGGTCCGCCGTGCGTCTCCCGACACGCGCAAGAAAACTTTGGACACGTTCGCCCCGAGCCGAGTGCGTGATGCGTGCGGCGGAAGCCCGTATCGCGTTCTAGCGCGTGACGATGGGGCCGCGGGCGCTCGCGGCGCGCAACCGCGCCGCGATCTCCTCGGAGACGACGTTGTCGCGGCCGGCGACTCGCCCGAGTGCGGCGTCGACTGGTGTTCTGCCGAGCGCGTCGGTGACGTTCGGATCCGCGCCTTTCGCGAGCAAGTACTCGACGACGTCGGTCCAGCCGTACTTCACGGCACCGTAGAGCGCCGTTTGCCCCTCGCGCTCTGTCACGGCGTTAGGCTGCCGCCCGACGTTCGCTGTGCGGCTGTGGTTGTCGGTGATCTTGGCGTCGATGTCGGCGCCCGCGGCAAGGAACAGATCGAGCAGCTCGATCGCCCGCACTTGGGCCTGCTCGGCATCGAACCGCCGATCGCGTCCCGAGACGTGTCCGGCCGCGGCCATCAGCGGTGTCACGCCGTGAACGTTCGGTAGATCGACGAGCGCGCCGTGCGCAAGAAGAAGGCGGGCCGCGTCGATGTCGGCGCCGATCGCGGCGCGCAGCAGCGGCGTCGTGCCCGTCGTCAATAGCTCGTCGGCGAAGCGGCCGCTGTTTCCGCCGCGGCTCGGCCGATGCATGTTGAGCTGCGCGTTCGGATTGACGCCGGCATCGAGCAACAGCCGGACGAGGTCCGTCGCCGACGTTTCGGACGACGCCGTCGGGTGCGGCTGCCGCCCGCGGAGATTGCTCATGTCGACGGCCACGTACAGCGCCGTGCGGCCATACCAATCCCAGACGTGCGGGTTCGCACCTTCGTCGAGCAGCAGGCGCGCCGTATCGTAGCTCGTGTTGTCGATCGCGATCATCAGCGGCGTCATGCCTTCCGGCGTCGGCTGATCGATATCGGCGCCGGCCGCAAGCAGGGAGCGCACGCAACGCGTGCAGCCGGAACGCGCGGCGTAGATGAGCACCGTCAGGCCGCCGACGGGGCGGTACTGAGCGCGCGGCTCGGACGTGATCTGCGAGTCCCAGTCGTTGGCCGACGCGCGCACGTTCACGTCCGCGCCGCTATCGATCAAGAGCTCGGTGAGCTCGGGGAAGTTGCCGTCGACGGCCCACACCAACGCCGTCTGATCGCGCCAGGCCTCCTTCGCGTTGACGTCGGCGCCGCGCTCGACGAGCAGCTTCGCGACGTCGAGTGCGCCAATGCGCGCGGCGAGCATCAGCGCCGTCTGGCCGTCGCCGTTCGGCGATTCGACGTTGGCCCCGGCGTCGAGCAACTGCCGGACCAGCGGGAAGTCGCCGAGCTTCACGGCCTCGGCGAGCGGGCTCGAGCCGTAGTTGTTCGTGACGTCGGCTTTCGCGCCGCGATCGAGCAGCTCGGCGACGAGCTCGCGGTCGACCTTGTAGACGGCCCAGTGCAGCGGCGTCGTGCCGTCGCCTTGCGTCGCGTTGACGTCGGCGCCGTCGTCTATAGCTGCGAGCGCCGCGGCTCGCTCGCCGTTCTGGATCAGATCCGCGAGCGGCCGCTGTGCGTGCGCCGCAGCGCAGGCAAGCAGAATCGAAACAGCGAGTGTCAGGTGTCTCATACGATATCGTGCGACAAAGTGTTGTTGTGGCCCCAGAAGCCTTTGTGCGCGTCGTGGACGAACTTGGCCGGGTCATTCCACGTCCGCCCCGTGCCTTCCATGATGCCGGCTGCGAGCATGTCCTCGTTAGTCTCGCCCTTGCGGATGCGCTCGAAGAATCGGTCGAAGAGCAGCTCGCACATGTCGTGCTCGGCTTGCACCGCGGCGCGACCGACGACGTCGCCGTAGCTCGGCACGAACTTCGTCTGCGCGTTCGTGAGATCGAGCAACTGCTTCAGCGAGTCGACGCGGCCGCCGAGCCAACCGCCGCCCCACCAGTCGAGCTCGACGTCGCGCTCGGGTGCTATTGCGTCGCCAACGGCGATGACGTTGTCGTCGCGGAAATAGACATAGGCATCGCCGTCGGTATGCGCCTCGATCAGGTAGCCGTACTCGATGCGCTTGCCGGCGATCGTCGTGGAGCCCGTCGTGTAGAAGCTCTCGGTCGGCTGCGCCTGCACGGGCGCGGGCGGGCGATAGCGGTCCTCTACGGCCATGTAGTAGCCGACGGCGAGACGCAGCCGCGTTTTCTCGTGCGCGACGATGTTGGCGCCCGCGTTCCCGAGCGCTTCATTGCCGCCGATTTGGTCGAGGTGCCAGTGCGTGTTGAACAGCGTGTGGACACGCCGGCTGCTAGTCGCTGCCTCGAGGAAACCGAACACCGGGCTGTTCGCGCCGGCCTTGCCGCTGTCGACGAGCACGGCGCCGTCGCTCGTCTTCAGCGCGACGACGTTGCCGCCCAAGCCACCGATCAACGACAGCTCGTCGGTGATCGCGCTGACTTTGGCGAACGCGGGGCGAACGACCGCGGCGGCGGCAACGCCGAGCGCGCCGTGTAGGACCGTCCTGCGATTCACGCCGCGCATCAGACGCCCGCGATCTCGCCCGTGCTGTCGGCGAAACTCGGCATCTCGAGCCCGGCCTTGTTGAGCACCGTGAGCAGCAGGTTCGTGAGCGGCGTGTGCTCCGGAAGCTCGACCTGCTGGCCGCCCTTGAGCCGGCCGTTCGCGCCGCCGACCAGGATGTTCGGCAGCGGATAGTTGTTGTGCCGGTCGCTGTTGCTCATGTTCGATCCGTACATGAACAGCGAGTGGTCGAGCAGCGACCCGTCGCCGTCCGGGGTCTCGGCGAGCTTCTTCACGAAGGCCGCGAAGCGCTCGACGTGGTACTTCTGGATGCGCACGAGCTTGTCGATGCTGTCCGTCTTGTTCGCATGGTGCGACAGCGGGTGGAACGCGTCCGGCACGCCGATATGGTTGTACGTGCGTTGCGTGCCCTCGGCTACCATGATGTACGACGCTACACGCGTGAGGTTCGCCTGATACGCGAGGGCGATCAGGTCGAACATGAGCTTGACCTGATCGTCGAAAGAGTCGAGCTCGCCGATCGGCGCTTCGGGCAGGGTGATCGCCGACAGATCACGCTGCTCCGCCATTTGGACGCGGCGCTCGATCTCGCGCACCGTGCTCAGGTACTCGTCGAGCACGATGCGGTCGCTCGCGCCGACTTCCCTTTGCAGTGCGGCCGTGCGGTTCGCGATCAGGTCGAGCAGGCTGCGCGTCTGTGCCGTGATCGCCGCGCGCTCGGTGTCGGTGTCGCCTTCGCCGAGCAGTTGCGTAAACACCTTGCGCGGATTGAATTCCATCGGCAGCGGCGAACTCGCGTTGCGAAAGGACAGCGTCGTCGAGTAGTAGCAACCCGCACCGGATGGACAAGCCGCGGCTTGCGCCGTCGTCTCGGATGCGACCTCGAGGGACGGCAACGCCGTTTCTTGGCCGATGCGCTCGGCGATCATCTGGTCGATCGTCGTCGACATGCTCGCGCCCTGCGCGCCGCTGTCGGGGCGCTTGCCCGAGAGCCAGGTGGCCGGCACGATCGCGTGGACGGAGTTCTGGTTGGCCTTGTTTTCGAGGTGCGAGAACGATGTCACGAGGTGCTTGAACTCCTCGAGCGGGGAGAGGATCTCGCTCAACTTGAAGCTCGCGCCGGAGCCGCTTGGGTTCCAGCGATCCGCCGCCGCACCGTGCGCCGTGTTCCATTGGATCGCGCCATGCGGAATGTAGAAGAAGCCGACGCGCAGTTTTGGCGCCGCGGCCGTTTGAGCGAGTGCCGTCGCGGCGGGAATCATCGCGTCGAGCAGCGGCAGCGCCAGTGACACGCCGGCACCTCTGAGCACTGTACGGCGCGACAGATGCTTTTTCGTCAGGAACATCGTCTATTCCTCCCGTGGTGCGCCGGCTACTTGGGTTGGGCGCGCGCCGTCACTTCGTTGGCTTCTGCGTGCGGCAGCGCCTGCATGCGAAATGCGTCGCTGTTGACGATAGCGGTCACTACGCTCGCGAACCGATAGTCGTCGCGCGCGGCGGTGCTCACGACGGCGCGTATCTGCGGCATGTCGAAATACTCGAGCTCGCGCCCGAGCGCGTACATCATGAGCTTCGCCGTGAGCGCTTGCACGAACTGATCCGGTCGGCGCAGCAGTACTTGCCGCAGCTCGATGGGTCCATTCAGGACCTGACCGCTCGACAGCTCGGTCGAGGCGTCGATCGGCTCTTCGGCCACCGGGTCGACGTCGCGCCACTGGCCGGTAACCGAGAAGTTCTCGAGCGCCAAGCCGTACGGATCGATGACGCCGTGGCAGGCCTTGCAGTTCGCGTCTTCGCGGTGCTGCTCGAGCCGCGCGCGAACCGTCTTCGGCCTCTCGCCTTCGGGCGTGTCGAGATTCGTCTCGACGCCCGGGGGCGGCGGTGTCGGCGGCGTGCCCATGAGCTTGTCGAGCACCCACGCGCCGCGCAGCACGGGCGACGTGCGATCGCCGTACGACGTGCGCAGCAGCACCGCGCCCTTGCCGAGCAGGCCGCGGCGCGCGTCGTCCTCGACCGTCACGCGACGGAATTGCGGGCCATGCACGGCACCCATGCCGTAGTGCCGTGCGAGCCGTTCGTTGACGAAGGTCCAGTCGGCCGTCAGGAGCTCGCGCACGTCGCGGTCATCGAGCAGCACGCTCGCCACGAAGAGCTCGATCTCCTTGGCGAAGTCATCGCGCAACGCGTCCGTGAAGTCGGGGAACAACCGATCGTCGGGGTCCACGGCGTCGATCTCGTCGACGTTGAGCCAGCGCAGCGCGAAGTCCGTGACGAGCGACTCCGCACGCGGATCGGCGAGCATGCGCTCGACTTGGGCTTCGATGACGTCGGTGTCGCCGAGCTCGCCTTCGGCGGCGAGCTTCAGCAGCTCCTCGTCGGGCCCCTGGCTCCAGAGGAAAAACGACAGCCGCGACGCGAGCTCGAAGTCGTCGAGCGCGAAAGTCTCGGCGCGATCCTCGGGCGACGGCGCGATGGCGCGGTAGAGAAAATCGGGGCTCGCGAGCACGGCCGTCACGAGTTGCTCGACGCCGGTATCGAAATTGCCGGCTGCGCGGCCGTTCTCGTAGAACGGCATCAGACGCTCGACGTCGCCCGTGTCGACGGGACGGCGGAACGCACGCGTCGCGAGCGTGGTCGCAATACGTTCGGCACAGGGCCGCTCGTCGGCGAGCGAGCCCGGCGTGCAGACGAGGATCTTGTCGCGGCTCGCCGTGCGCGACAGGCCCGTGTCGCCGAATGGCCCTTCGACCACGATGCGGCCGATGACGCGCGGCACACGCATCTTGCCCACGTAGTCGAAGCCGCCGTACGGCTGAAAGCCGAAAATGTGATCCTCGGTCGAGGCGCGCGCGCGCTCGATGAACGTGAACGCGACCTCGTGGACCCCCGCGGTTACGGCCACGGGAATCTTCGTGAACCGTTCCATGATATCGGCCTTCGCCGGGGCGCCGCCGCGATTGTAGAGCATGAGCTCCTCGCGACCGCCGAGCTGCGTGCGGAACACCTCGTTGCGGTCGAGCAGCATGACAACCGTGTGCTCGCTCTCGAGAGAGCGCGCGTACTGCCCCACGTCGAGGTCCGTAATCGTGATGCGGTATTCGCCGTCGGCCAGGAAGTTGTGCGTGAAGCGCACGCCGCCGCGTGTGCCGAGCGGCATGCCGTCGACGTAGTCGTCTTGATCGTCTTCGGCCTTCGGGAACGATACGCTCGCGACTTTAGGCGCGGGCTCGCCGACGGCGAGATGCGCGACGTGGCGCGCGGCGGCGACGTACTGGTCTAGGAACGCCGGCGAGACGCTCAAAGCGGCCGCGACCTTGTCGAAGCCGTCGACCTCGATCTCGGCCGGCAGGAACTCGGCCGCGTCGATCTCGACGCCGACGAGACCCTTGACGGCGGCTGCGTACTCGGTGCGGCTCAGGCGCTGGATCGGCACGTGTCCTGCTCGCGGCAGGGCGGCGCTCTCGTCGATCGAGCGCTCCAGCCAGGCGACGAACGAGTCGATGCGCGGCTGATCGGGCTGCGGCTCGCCCGGCGGCGGCATGAGCCGGCCACGCAGCTTGCCCACGGCCGCTTCGAACACCTGCGCCTCGAGCGCCACGGAGTCGGGCGTCATGCCTTCGAAGACGACGCCGCCCGCGGCCTCGGCCGCGTTATGACATTCGACGCAGTAGGTCTGGACGATCGTCCACTGCTCTTCGCCGCTCGGGCCGAACAGCTCGCCGCGGTATAGGAACGCGGCCGCGCCGCCGCCGAGCGCGGCGGCCACGCCCACGACGCCGAGGATGAGGCGAGATCGATCCATAAACTACTGTTTATAAAGGAGCGGCTCTGGGCCGTCCAGCCGGCGTGGCTATTCTAGAGATAGCCCGACAACTGTGCTCCAGTTCGCCG
The DNA here is from genome assembly GCA_964503125.1 of uncultured Gammaproteobacteria bacterium. GTDB lineage: Bacteria > Pseudomonadota > Gammaproteobacteria > Steroidobacterales > Rariloculaceae > FEN-1219. The sequence continues at coordinate 69,536 of CAZCZE010000064.1, read as the reverse complement.
CCGGCGACGGACGGCGTTGTACGATGCCGCAAAGCCTTACGGAGTGGACCTCATGCAACGGCGAGTCCTGACCTCGGTGGCGGCGCTGGCGTTCGGCTCGGCGAGCGCGTTCGCGCAAGACGGCGATCTCTCGGGCGTCACGATGCGCGTGCTCGACGATTTGAGCGACGTCGACGCCGTCGTGCTCGAGCTCGACGCTAACCGCGGTGAGGGCGAAGAGGGCGCCGAAAGCGACGGCCGCGCCGAGCGCGATGCGGCGACCGGCGACGACGGCGGCCGTGATGCTGCGCGTGCCGAGGCCAATGAGGACGAACGGGGCGGCCTGCGCCGCGAGCGCGACGAGCTTCACGAGGACGACGACGATCGCAGCGAAGGCCGGCGCGAGGATCGCGACGTCGAGCGCCCCGTAGCCGCCCCTCCGGCGCAACCCTGAAACGGGTTCAACCCTAGGCACACCCCTTCAGCATTTGCAGGTGCGCGTGGCCGCGGCGGACGTCGCCCATTGGGTCGTCCGAGACGTCAACCTCGATGTAGCCGTGCGTTACCCCGGTCGCGCGCATCGCGGCGAGCACGGCCGCGAAATCGATCGTGCCGGCGCCCGGTGCGACGAGCTTGCGCTGTGGCACGTCGGTTGCGATGTCCGGAGCGTAGTCCTTGAGGTGACAGGCGATGACGCGGCCCGCGTGGCGGCGCAGGTACTCGACGGGGTCGACACCCGCCGTCGCGAGCCAGCCGACGTCGAGCTCGATCTTGACGAGCTCCGGATCCGTGTTGGCCATGAGGTAGTCGTACGGCACGATGCCGTCGACCTTCGTGAACTCGATGTGATGGTTGTGGTAGCCGAACTTAAGGCCGCGGTCGCGATACTCGCGGCCCGTGCGATTGAGCTTTGCCGCGAGGGCGTCGAGCTGCGCGCGGCTCTCGGCCGGTACCATCGTGAAACGGCCGTCGCGCAGGCCGCTGAACTCGCTCGGCAGCGCCACGACGAGCGTCTCGATCCCGAGGGCGCGCGCGATGTCGGCGATCGCGGCGGTGTTCGTGAGCGCCCCGCCGATGTGCGAGATCGGCACGCGAATGCCGTTCGCGTCGAGCGCGCGCTTCAGGTCGCTCGCGGGCATGCCGAACAGCGTCGCGCTCTCGGGGCCGTTCAGGCCGTAGAGCTCGGCCTCGACGATGCCGATCTCGCGCAACGACGCGAGCGCCGCCCCCGGGTCGCGACCGAGCGCGTCGCGCACGGTGTAAAGCTGCACGGCGGGGGCGGGGCCGCCGCAGCCGTCGGCGCGCGCCGGCTGCGAGAAGAGCTCCAGCCCGACGAGCGAGCTCGCGGCGAGCGCGCCGCTGCGGGTCAAGAAACGGCGGCGATTCATCGCGGTGCTCCTTTGGCTCATAGCTTCACCTTGCCTTCGACGAGCGTCACGCAGTCGCCGCCGACCCAAATGTCCGGCCCACGCTTCTCGATGTACACGCGGCCGTCGCGGCCGAGCGCGGTGCCTTGTGTCGCCACGTAACGCTCGGGCGCCATGCCGGCTCCGATGAGCCATTGTGCGAGCCCGGCCTGGAGGCTGCCCGTCACGGGGTCCTCGTTGGGTCCCGAGCCCCCGATGAACGCGCGCATCTCGAACAGCGTTTCGTGGCCCGGCGGCATCGGCGCGACGACACCGATGTCTTTCGGCGTCAGCCGCGCGAAGTCGGGCTTGAGCGCGAGCAACTCGTCGCGGGAGCCGAGCATCACGGCGACCCAGCCCGGGCCGTTGTCGGCCCATTGCGCGGCGCGGATCGCCTTGCGCTCGATGCGCAGGCTGCGCGTGATCGCATCGATCGTAGCCGCGTCGACGTCGCCGCTGCGGCGCAGCGGCGGCGCCGCGAACGCGAGGCGCTTGTTCTCGCGGCGCACTCGCACGAGGCCGACGCCGCACTGCTGCACGATCTCGTCCTTGTTGCGCGGTTTTCCGCCCGCGGCCAGCCACGCGTGGCACGTGCCGAGCGTCGGGTGGCCTGCGAACGGCAGCTCGTTGCTGGGGAAGAAGATCCGCACGCGGTAATCGGCCGCGGGGTCCGTCGGCTCGAGCAGGAACGTGGTTTCGCTCAGGTTCGTCCAGTGCGCGAACCTCTGCATCTCCTGGTCGGACCAGTCGTCCGCGCCGTGTACGACCGCGAGCGCGTTGCCTTTGAGCGGCGTCGCCGTGAAGACGTCGATGGTGTTGTAGCGGTAGCTAGCCATGGCTCTGCGTCGTTGATCGCGCCCCTGTCGACTGCGGGTCATAGGCGACGACCTCGTTCTTGAACAATACGCCGAACAGCACCGCCACGGCGCCCGCGAACGCGGCCGGATACAGCCAGATCGAGCGCCAGTCGTGGTCGCCAACGCCGATGGCGAACGTATCGGTAAGCTGACCGGCGACCCAAAAGCCGATCAGCATGCCGACGCCGTAAGTCGCGAGCGTGATCAAACCCTGCGCGGCGCTCTTGTAGCGCGGCCCGGCCTTGGAGTCCGTGAACACCTGGCCCGCGACGAAGAAGAAGTCGTAGCAGACGCCGTGCAGTGCGATGCCGAGGATCAGCATGAACACGAGCTCGCCGGCATCGCCATATGCGAACAGCACGTAGCGCACCGCCCACGCGAGCATGCCGATCAGCAGCGTGAGCTTCATGCCGAAGCGCTTCAAGAAGAACGGTACGAGCAGCATGAACGCGACCTCGGACATCTGGCCCAAGGTCTGGATGCCCGCGGCGCCGGGGACCTCGATCTCCGTGAGAAACTGGTTCGCGTGCTGGTAGTAGAACGCGAGCGGGATGCAGACGAGAATCGAGGCCAAGAAGAACACGAGGAAATTGCGATTGCGCAGCAGCGCGAGCGCGTCGATCCCGAGCGTTTCGCGCAGCCCGCCCGCGCCACGGGCAGAGCCCGTCTTCTGCGGCGGCGTGCGCGGCAGCGTGAAGCTGAAGACTCCGAGCGCGAGCGACGCGACGGCGGCCATCGTGAACGTGTTGCGCAAGAGTCCCGATGTGATGCCGGCCTGCGAGTCCCAACCGAACCCGTAGCTGATCAGGAGGCCCGCGACGATCCAGCCCCCCGTGCCCCACACGCGGACGAAGCCGAATAGCCGCGCGGGGTCGGTCATCTGCCGAAACGAGATCGCGTTGACGAGCGCGAGCGTCGGCATGTAGAGGATCATGTACAGCAACAAGTACGGATAGAAACCCGAAAACTCGGTCGCGCTCGCGAGCGCATACATGAGTGCCGCGCCGACCAAGTGAATGACACCGAGCAGGCGCTCGGCATTCACGTATTTGTCGGCAATGAGGCCGATGATGAACGGCGCGACGATGGCGCCCCACGACTGAGTGCTGTACGCGAGCGCGCTGTCGGCGCCGCTGAACGCGAGTGAGCCCGTGAGATAACTGCCCATCGTCACGAACCACGCGCCCCAAATGAAGAACTCGAGGAACATCATGACGCTCAGACGCGCGTAGATTCCGCTGGTCAAGGGTCGCTCCTCGTTGTTATTGGCCGAGTATAGCCGGGGCCGGGCGGTTCGGTGCCCCGCGGTGGGACGAGGGGCTCATCGTATCCGCGCGCGACCGTCGAGCGGCGCGGCCGCGAACGTTCCGTGTGGGACGGAGGGTTGGCTCAGCGTAGAGCGCTGGGTGCAGCGCTCGGAGTCACTTGGCGACTTGCCAGACTCCGGGCTGCGACTGGCAGGCGATACCCGTCTGCGTCGAGCGGTCGCGGCCCACGACCGTGACGAGCGTGTACTCGCGGCACGCGATGCCACCGCGCGGGCGGTCCGCGCCCGGCGACAGCACGTAGCGCACGCCGGCCAGCTCGTTCGTCCACGTGATCCGCTGGCGCGGGCGCGCGATCTCGAGCGCGTGGCCGAAGCAACCGCGGTCGGCTTCGTCGAGCTCGCGGCCGATGCGGTTGCCGATGACGGCGCCGGCGATGACGCCGATGAGCGTCGCGACCGGCTTGTGCTCGTCCGCGACGCGATTCGCGATCACGCCGCCGGCGATGCCGCCGATCACGGTCGCGATCTCTTGGCGGTTGCAGCTACCCGACGAGATGTCGAAATCGCGCTCCCACTGCCTACCGGTGTAGCCCACGTAGAACGGATCGTTCTTCTTGCGCCAGCCGTGAGCGGGTGCGTGCGCCGGCGGTTGGGCGAACGCGGGCGCCACCCACGCGACGAGCAACGACCCGATCAGCAGCGTGCGTATTGCGGTCCTGCGCATGTGACTGCTCCTCCGTGGTCAGTGATCAGATCGCTAAAGACACGATCTACTGCATTGTCGGTTACGGAGGTTGCGCGAATATGCGATCGACGTCACACGGCCGAGTGAATACGCGACGTCGCGGGTGCACGGCCGCGACGAACGCATTACGTCACCTTCAGAGGTGTCGCGCACCGCCTCGATGAGCACACGTCGCGCGCGGCTCCACCTGTCGCCAAAGAACGACGTCACGTTTCGGTCACTTTTTGTGGGTCAGTTCACACCGGTGCCCAGCGAATTTCACGGACACTGCCGCGATCATCAAGACACAGGGATAGGGTGTTGACGATGACGAGGTCAAGGATCGGCCCGTTGTTCGGTGGGATCTTGTGCGCGGCCTGCGTGCCGGCAATCGCGCTGGCTCAGGAGCTCGCGAGCGCGGAGATGCGCAGCCTCGACGAGCAAGTGCAGGAAATCAAGACCGACGTGCTCGGCATCGCGGCGGACCTGACCCGCCTCGAAGAGAAGCTCCTGTATCCCTCGAACACCCAGCTCGCGATCTTCGTCTCGATCGCCGAAGGCGAGACGTTCCGTCTCGATTCGATGCAGATCGCCATCGACGGCGCGCTCGCGACCCACTACCTCTACGGCTTCAAGGAGCTCGATGCGCTGCAGAACGGCGGCGTGCAGCGCATCTACACGGGCAACGTTCCGACCGGCAGCCACGAGATCGCCGTGTCGATCAACGGCAAGACGCCGAGCGGCGACGACTTCGATAGCAGCGCCACGTTCTCGTTCGACAAGGGTATCGAGCCGAAGCTGCTCGGGATCGCGCTCAACGGTCCCGCGGCCATCGATCTTGGTGAGTGGTAGGCGGCACTCGAGAGCCACGAGCGCCGTATGACACACCCGATGCGCGTCAACCCGCTGCTTGGCCTGTTGGCGCTCGGCTTCATGGCCGTCGCCGCGGCGCGCCCGCCCGCCGACGACGAGGCGACGGCGCCCCCCTTCGGGGACTTCCAAGGGTCGCGCGACTGGTACTTCGGCGAGGCGCTCTATTACGCGCAGCAGGGCCACTTCTTCGAAGCGCTCGAGAGGCTCGACGCCGAGCTCGGGCAGCACCGCGCCGTCGACGAGCCCGCGCTCGACTCGCTGTACCGCAGCTTGCGCGAGGCGGAGTTCTCGGTCGGCGACTTCGAGCTCAGCTACCGCATGCACCATCGCGCGGGCCGCGCCATCACGGCCGTGCTCGAAGGCGCCGTCGACGAAGCCGTCCGCAACGATGCGGCGTATCGGCTCGCGCGCATCCACTTTCAGAAGGGCCAGTTCGAGGACGCGCTACACGCGCTCGACCGAATCACGGGCCGCGTGTCCGACGAGATCGTCGCCGAGGTCGAGTTCCTGCGCGCCAACACCTACTTGGGTCTAGGCCGGCACGCCGAAGCCGCGGAGGTGCTGCGGCGCCTCCAGAGCGCCGAGGAGCTCACGGGGTTCGCGGCTTACAACTTCGGCATAGCGCTGCTCGAGGACGCTCGGCCCCAGGATGCGCTCGAGCAGCTCGATCGCGCCGGACGGATCGAAAGCAGCGATGAGCCCGTGCTCGCGATTCGCGACAAGTCGAACTTCGTAGCGGGCACGCTGCTCGTCGAGACGCAGGAGTTCGACGCGGCGAAACAATACTTCGACCGCGTGCGCCTCGATGGGCCATTCTCGAACGCGGCGCTGCTCGCGTCGGGCTGGGCCGCGACGGCCGCCGACGATTACGAGCGCGCGGTCGTGCCGTGGGCGCTGCTCGCGCAACGCGAAGTGACCGACGCTGCCGTGCAGGAAGCGTTGATCGCGCTGCCGTACGCCTACGGCAAGCTCGACGTGCATGGTCGCGCCGCGCTGCTGTATGCCAACGCGCTCGATTCGTTCGGCAGCGAGGTCGAGCGCTTGGATGCGTCGCTGACGAGCATCCGCGACGGCCAGTTCCTCGAGGTGCTCGTGCGCGAGGAGGTTCGGCAGGACCAGGACTGGGTCATCCGCCTGCGCTCGTTGCCCGAGTCGCCGGAGACCTACTACCTCTTAGAGCTGCTTGCATCGCACGACTTTCAGACCGCGCTCCAGAACTACCTCGACCTCGAGGACCTGCGGCGCAAGCTCGCGTCATGGGACGTGAGCTTCGACGCGTTCGACGACATGATCGGCCTGCGGCGGCAGTACTACGAGCCGCAGCTGCCGAGCATCGATACCGAGTTCCGCGAGCTCGACTCGCGCATGCGCCTGCGCTTCGAGCAGCACGAGCTGCTCGAAAAGCGCCTGCAAGACATGCTCGTCGCGCCGCGGCCCGAGTTCCTGGCGACGGCCGACGAGCGCCTCACGGCCGCGCGCTTGGCCGAGCTCGCGGCGGGCTTGGACGGCGATTCGAGCGCCGCGGCCGAGGCGTTGCGGCGGCGCATCGAGCGGCTCCAGGGCGTGCTCACCTTCACGCTGCGGACCGAGTATCACGAGCGCCTCGACGTCTTCGCGCGCCATTTGCGCGACCTGCGCGAAGCGCTCGAGGTCGCACGCGCGCAGCACGAGGAATTCGTGCGGGCGCGGCAGGCGGCCGCGCACAGTTACGAGGGCTACGATACGCCGATGGGCCGGCTGCGCACGCGCGTCGCGGAGTCCTTAAGCGAGGTCAACCTGCTGATGGCGCGGCAGGGGCGCGTGCTCGAGCTCGTGGCCATCGACGAGCTCGTGGCGCGGCGCGACCGCCTCGAAACCTACCGCGACCAGGCCCGCTTCGCGCTCGCCGACAGCTACGACCGCGCGACGCGCGCCCAAGCGGAAGCCGAGGTCGCCACGCTAACGGGAGAGACGCCGTGATTCGCCGTCGCCTCGCGATCGCGTTGGCGTCGCTCGGCGCGGCGGGCTGCGCGAGCAGTCCGAGCGGCGACACGCTCGCGACGCTGCGCACCGTGCAAGCCGACGTGGCCGAGGTCGAGGTGGCTGACACGCTCGACCTCGCGATGCAGAGCTACCGGCGCTATCTCGAGGAGACGCCGACGAGCGCGATGACGCCCGAGGCGATGCGCCGGCTCGCCGACCTCAAGCTCGAGAAAGAGTTCGGCATCGCGGGTGGCCAGCCGACGCGGCGCTGGTCCGAGATGGCGGCGCCCGACGCGGGCATCGCGGGCATGGATGCCCGCGGTAGAGCAACGCAGGGAGCAGTTGCCGAGGATGCCCGCGGTAGAGCAACGCAGGCGCGGGCAGGGATGCCCGCGGTAGAGCAACGCACGGAGCAGTTGCCGGGAGCAGTTGCCGATGCCGGCGCCGCGCCGAGCGAGATCGGGTCAGTAGCCGATGCGCCTGCGCCGACGATCGCCGACGCGGCCGCCGAGTCGGACGAGGAGTTCGAGCGCCGGACCACGCTCGAGGCGCGGCTCCTGCCCGCCGCGGCGTTCGACTTGCCGGTGACGGGAACCGAGGGCGTGGCGCAATCGGGGCCGCTCGAAGCCATCGTGCTCTACGAGCGCTTGCTCACCGAGTACCCGAACTACGAGCGCCGCGACCAGGTGCTCTACCAGATGGCGCGCGCCTACGACGAGCTCGGCAGGACCGAGGAGGCCATGGACATCATGCAGCGCCTGGTCGGCGAGTTCGGCTACTCGCGCTACAACGACGAGGTGCAGTTCCGGCGCGGCGAGTACTTCTTCACGCGCCGCCGCTTCCGCGAGGCCGAGCCCGCCTACGAGACGATCGTCGCGGCCGGCGCGCGCTCGGAGTTCTACGAGCTCGCGCTCTACAAGCTCGGCTGGGCGCTCTACAAGCAGGATTTCTACGAGGAGGCGCTGCACCGCTACATGGCGCTCCTCGACTACAAGCTGTCGGTCGGCTACGCCTTCGATCAGGCGCACGCCGAGGAGGACGAGCGCCGCGTCGCGGACACGTTCCGCGTGATCAGCTTGAGCTTCTCGAACTTGGGCGGGTCCGACGTCCTCGCCGAGTATTTCGGGGCGCACGGCGGCCGCAGCTACGAGGACCGCGTCTACCAGAACTTGGGCGAGTTCTACTTCGACAAGCAGCGCTACGCCGACGCCGCGAACGTCTACGACTCGTTCGTCGACCGTTATCCGTTCCACCGCACCTCGCCCGATTTCAGCATGCGAATCGTCGGCATCTACGAGGCCGGCGACTTCCCGAAGCTCGTCGTCGAAGCGAAGAAATCGTTCGCGACGCAGTACGGCCTGGAAAGCGCGTACTGGCAGCACTTCGACTCGGCGGAGCGGCCCGAGGTGCTCGGGTACTTGAAGACGAACCTGCACGACCTCGCGAACCACTATCACGCGCTCTACCAGGAGCCCGCGATCGAGGAAGAGCAGCCGGCGAACTATGCCGAGGCGCTCGTCTGGTATCGCGCGTTCCTCGCGTCGTTCCCCGAAGACCTCGAGTCGCCGGGCATCAACTACCAGCTCGCGGACCTGCTGCTCGAGAACGACGATTTCGGCGATGCCGCGTTCGAGTACGAGCGCACGGCCTACGCCTACGCGCCGCACGAGCGCGCTGCGGCGGCCGGCTATGCGGCGATCTTCGCGCACCGCGAGCAGCTCGCGGCCGCGAGCGCGGAGCACGAAGCCGAGGTCAAGCGCGCGACGGTCGAGAGCTCGCTGAAGTTCGCGAGCACGTTCCCCGAGCACGAGCATGCGGCGGTCGTGCTCGGCGCTGCGGCCGAGGATCTCTATGCGCTCGGCGATTTCGCGGCGGCCGCGGCCGCGGCACGCACGTTGATCGAGCGCTACCCGACGGCCGACGCCGCGCTCCGGCGCATGGCGTGGACGGTCGTCGCGCATTCGTCGTTCGACCTCGCCGACTATCCGGCCGCCGAGCCGGCGTACGCCGAGGTCTTGGCTCTGACGCCGGCCGAGGACGAAACGCGGCAGGCGCTCGTCGACAATCTCGCGGCTTCGATCTACAAGCAGGCCGAGCGCGCCAACGAGGCGCAGGACTACCGTGCCGCCGCGGGCCACTTCCTGCGCATCGCGCAGCGCGCGCCGTCGTCGTCGATCCGCCCGGCCGCCGAGTACGACGCGGCCGCCGCCCTCATGAAGCTCGAGGACTGGACGGCCGCGGCCGCGGTCCTCGACGGTTTCCGCGCCGCGTTCCCCGGGCACGAGCTCAATCGCGAGGCCACGAAACAGCTCGCGTTCGTCTATCGCGCGGACGGCGAATCGTCGCTCGCGGCCGCCGAGTACGAGCGCGTCGCCGCGGAAGCGGCGGACCCCGAGCTGAAGCGCGAAGCGCTGCTCTCGGCTGGCGAGCTCTATGAGGAAGCGAGCGACGTCGACAGCGCGCTCGGTGTCTACGAGCGCTACGTCGCGGAGTTCGCGCAGCCCGTCGACATCGCCATGGAGACGCGCTCGAAGGTCGCCGAGATGCACCGGGCGCGCGGCGACGAGCCGCGTTACCACGAGCAGCTCGTCGCGCTCGTCGCCGCCGACGCCGCCGCGGGAGCCGAGCGGACCGACCGGACGCGCTATCTCGCCGCGCAGGCCGGGCTCGTCCTCGCGCAGCCGCACTACGCGGCGTTCAGAGCCGTTGAGCTCGTGCCGCCGTTCGAGCAAAACCTCGCGCGCAAGCGCGAGCTCATGGACACGGCGCTCGCGGCGTTCGAAGCGCTCGTCGAGTACGAGGTCGGCGAGGTCACGACGGCCGCCACGTTCCACATGGCGGAGATCTATTCGACTTTCAGCCGTGCGCTGCTCGACTCCGAGCGGCCCACGGGCCTCTCCGCGGCCGAGCTCGCGGAGTACGAGGACGTGCTCGAGGAGGAAGCGTTCCCATTCGAGGAGCGTGCGATCGAGGTCCACCAGGCGAACGTCGAGCTCATGATCGCGGCCGGCATCTACAACCGCTGGATCGAGCAGAGCTTCGCGCGCCTCGCAGCGCTCGTGCCGGGGCGTTACGCGAAGGAAGAGCAGAGCATCGGCTTGCTCGGCGCGATCGAGACCTTCACCTACCGCGCGCCGGGCGCGGCCGAACCTGCAACCGCCGCGCCGCCCGGCGCCGAGCCCGAGGCGCGCCGCGCGCGTGCGCCGGCCGCGAAAGGCCCGGCGATCCGGCTCGACGTGCTTGCGGGTGCGGGCTTCACGATCACCGACGCCACGCGTGTGAGCCCGGAGGTCCGCGAGCGCTACCTGGCGGCAATCGGCTACCTCGAGCAAGGCTTGTACGAGCGCGGCGTCGCCGAGCTCGAAGCCGTGACCACGCAAACGCCCGAGCTCGCGAATCCGCACGTCGACTTGGGGCTGGCGTACGCGCTCACGGGCCGTCTCGCCGACGCGGCCGGAAGCCTCGAGCGGGCTCTGGCCCTGAGTGCCACACATCCGATCGCGCACGAGGAGCTTGGCCTGGTCTACCGCAAGCAAGCGCGGTTCGCGGACGCGCGGGCGCAGTACGAGCAGGCGCTCGCCCTGTATCCCGAGTTCCATTTGGCCAACAGGAATCTCGCGATTCTCTGCGACTTGTATCAGCGCGATTTCGCCTGCGCGTTGCGGCACTACGACGCGTACCTGGCGCTAGTGCCCGACGACGAGCAAGTCGCGGTCTGGGTCGCCGACATCAAGGCCCGCACGGGTCAATAGGGGAGGCAACATGCCGAAAATACTCATGCTCGTTGCACTGGCGTTCGGCACAACGGCCACAGTCGGAGCGCAGCAAGCGCCGGCGCAGCCGGCGCCCGCGGCCGGTCAGCAGCAGGCGGCCGCGGCGAGCGAGCCGAAAGCGATGTCCGGCATATCGATTCTCGGCAACCAAGAGGCGCCGAAGTCGCTCGTCATCGTGCCGTGGAAGAGCTCGGAGATCGGCAACGGCATCGGCGTGTCGCGCGCGCTCGATACGCGGATTCGCGCCGTCGACAAGGACGTGTTCATGCGCGAGCTCAAGTACTACGCGATTCGCTCCGGAACCGAAAAATAGCTCGCGGCCCGCCCGACGTTTATGTGAAACGTGTCGTCGCCAGACAGCGACGTGTTGTCGTAGGCGTGCATGCACCGAACGAGCACTTGATCACGTTTCGACAGTCGCAACGAGACTTAAGCTGTCGCTGTTTGCGCACGCCGCACTTTGCAACCAGAGGATTCGGATATGGACGTCATATACACGATCGTGGAGTTCTTCGTTCAGGGCGGCATCTTCATGTACCCGATCTTGCTCGTGTTCGCGGTCGGCGCCGCGATCGCGGTCGAGCGGTACCTGACGCTGACTCTGCTGACGAAGCGAAACCAGGCGATGTGGGGGCAGGTCCAACCGCTGCTCGCGAAGCGCGACTTCGACAAGGCGCGCGAGCTCACGGCCAAGGACAACTCGACGATCGCGCAGCTTCTCAACATGGGCCTCGAGCGCCAGGGCGCCGTGCGGCGCCGCGAGGACATCGAGATAGCGATGGAGGAGTGCATGATGGAGATCCTGCCGCAGCTCGAGAAACGCACGGGGTACGTCGGCCTCGCCGCCAACGTCGCCACGCTGCTCGGCCTGCTCGGCACGATCATGGGCCTGATCCAGGCATTCACGGCGGTCGCCAACGCGAATCCGGCCGAGAAGGCCGACCTGCTCGGCGCGGCCATCGCCGTCGCGATGAACACGACCGCCTTCGGCCTGCTCGTCGCGATCCCGCTGCTAATCGTGCACGCCGTGCTCACCACGAAGACCGCGCAGATCGTCGCCGGCCTCGAGATGGCGTCGGTGAAGACGTTGAACGCCATCCAGTCGACGGTGAAGCGGCAGTTTCAGGTCGCGGCCTAAGCGCGCACGCGCCGGTTCCCGGGAGTCGTCATGCGCAAGCATCACTATCAGCTGCATGGCAAGCAGGAGATGGAGCTCAACATCACCACGTTCCTGAACCTCATGGTGGTGCTGGTGCCGTTCCTGCTGATCACGGCAGTGTTCTCGCGCATGGCCGTCATCGAGCTCAACCTGCCGAGCTCGACGAGCGGGCCGCCTTCGGAGCTCGGCTTTCGCCCCGAGGTCATCGTTCGCGAGCTCGGGCTCGAGATCACGAACGGCAGGGAGATCATCGCGGCGATTCCGAAAGTCGACGGCGAATACGATCTCACGACGCTCGGCGCGTACATGCAGTCTCTGAAACAGGACTACTCGCACGTCGATTACGCCTCCGTGCTCGTCGAGCCGCAGGTCCCGTACGACTATCTGATCCAGGTCATGGACGTGGTGCGCAGCGTGGACATCCCGGACCAGGCGGCCGAGAACGGGTTCGTGCGTGTCGCGTTGTTCCCCGCGATCGCCGTTGGAGAGGCGCCATGAAGAGCTCGCGACGAATGCTGCGTTTGTCGCGGTTCCGACCGAAGATCTCGGGCATCAATCTCACGTCGCTCATGGACGTGTTCACGATCCTCGTGTTCTTCCTGGTCATGAACTCGGGCGACGAAGTACTCGATACGCCGAACGACCTCGTGCTGCCGGAGTCCCTCGTCGAGACGAAGCCCAACGAGACGGTCGTCATCAACGTCGGCAAAGACGAGGTGCTGGTTCAAGGCGTGCCCGTGGTGCGGACCGCCGACGTCATGGCGATGGGCGGCCGGGACATCGAGCCGATCATGGCGCGACTCGCCGAGCTGCAAGAACGCGTCATCGGCGTGCGCACGCAGACGGTCGCGCAGAGCACGGCCGTGACGATCCTCGTCGACAAGTCGATCCCGTTCGCCATCGTGAGGCAGATCATGTCGACGTGCACGACGCAGGGCTATACGCGAATCTCGCTCGCCGTCATTCAGAAAGAATCGGCGTTCGCGTCGGTAGGCACCGAGATCTAGGGCAAGGCGCTCATGAACGCAGCCATGCCGCAACAACAAGAGCCCCTGCAGGCTCAGGTCGACGAGGCGCTCGAGAAACTCGGCGGCCTCGAGAAAAATCTGCGCGCGATCACGGGCGAGTTCGACGCGCTCGCCGTGCAGCGCGAGCAGCACGCGCTGCTCGAGCAGACGTGCGGCTCGCTCGAGAAGCTAGCCGAGCTCGGTGCGCTCGACCTCTTTTGGGGCGACGACGTCGATACGGGCCGCGTGGCGAATCAGCTCGAACGCGCACGGCAGCGCAGCGCGGGCTTCCGCGAGCGTGTCGCTGCGATCGAGAGCCGCCGGCAGGCCGTCGTCGGGGAGATCGCGGCCGGCCGCGAGGTCCTCGCGATCCTCGAGGACGATCTCGACGAGCAGCGCCAAGAGGAAGAGGAGCGGCTCGACGAGTGGGTCGTCGAGCGCGAAGCCGCCCCCGAGCGCGAGCGCACGGTCGCGATGCCGTGGGTCCGCGGCGCCGACGACGATCGCCGCGCGCGCAAGTTTCAGGCTCAGGCCTTGGCGGCAGCGCTCGTGCTCGGCGCCATCTTGCCGCTGATCGACATTCCGCTGCCCGATGCGGCCGAGATCATCGCGGTGCCGGACCGGCTCGTCGAGCTGATCCGCGAGCGCCGGCCATTGCCGCCGCCGGCCGAGGAGCGTCCGCAGCAGCGCGCGCCCGAGGAGCCGCCCGAGCAGCAGCCGCAGGAGCAAGAGCCGCAGCAGGTTGCGGCCGCGCAGCCGGCGCCAACCGAGCCGACTCCGGAGCCGGCCGGCGACAATATTCCGAACGAGCCGCCGGGACAGCGCGCGCGCGCCAGCGGCATTCTCGCGTTCCGCGACACCTTCGCGGCGGCCGCCAACCGGCCTGCGGCGCGCTTGGGGACCGATGCGCGCATTACGAGCGGCGGCGACTCGGCGGTCGGCCGGCCGGAGCGTGCGATGGTGACGACGCTGGCGCCCGGGTCGAGCGGAGGCATCAATCTCGCGTCGTTCAGCCGCGACGTCGGTGGGGACGGCGGCGGCGGAGGCGGTCTCGCGGGCGTCGAAGCCGGGCGCGTTACGAGCTCGATCGGCGGCGGCACGGGACCCGGCGGCGGGGGTGGGGGCAACGGTGATCGCGCCTGGTCCGGCGGTGCCGCGGGCCGCACGGACGAAGAGATCCAAATCGTCTTCGACCGCTACAAAGCCGCGCTGTATCGACTCTACAACCGCGAGCTGCGCGCGATCCCGACGCTGCGCGGCCAGATGGTGCTGAAGCTCACGATCGAGCCGAACGGCAGTGTGTCGTTCCTCGAGCTGCAATCGAGCGACATGGATGCCCCGAACCTCGTCGCGCAAGTGCTCGAGCGCGTGCGCACGTTCGATTTCGGCGCGAAAGACGTCGCGGCGATCACGATCGTGTATCCGATCGATTTTCTGCCGGCAGCGTGACGACAACGGAGAGCCAGAAGAGCCGCCGATGCGGCGGCGCACACAAGACGAGCCTCATAGCGATTCTGACAAAGGCTAAACCACCGAAAGGTGGCGACGCAAAGTCACCGGTCTAACGAGCCCTCTTCGTAATGAAAGCGGCTCCAGGACGGCGGGACCGCCGGAACGACCCCTTTAGGGGCATCCCTCGGTCCTTCGTGACCGAAGTCGCACACGGGTGGGCACGAGGGTAAGGGGATGTTTTTCGGCCGGACGATCGTGAGCAGCCTAAGGAACGGGTGCGTGGGCATCCTGCTCCTCGTGGGCGTGCTTCTGGCCGGGAGCGCGTCGGCGGCCGAGGTCACTTATTCATCCGTCACCGGAGGCTGGCGCGATCCGGTGGACAACCTACCCGGAAGTCAGCCGGGCGATCCCGTAATCGTCAACGGCAGCCCGACGTCGCTCATCAACTGGGGCAGCACGAGCGGTACGCCGCAAAGCGGCTACGACTTCACCGCAACGCCCCCGCCCCCTTTCACGTTGCCCGGGCCGATCCCCTTCTTTTCTCTCGGGTCATTTACGCATCGGAATTTTGCGGTCTCCGATCCTTCGCTAACTTCAGTCGAGCTCGACGTCGTCCTCGTGATCAGTGTCGATGGGGTCCCGCGCGCTCCATTGACCTTCACATTTACGTTCAACCACATCGAAACCCCGAACAACCAGAATCCCTGCCCCTTTCCGACGCCGCCCGGAGAGGGGTGCACGGACCGCGTGCAGATCGTCGCATCACCCACGCCGACCACCTTCAACGTCGACGGGATCGATTACACGTTGTCGATGAGCTTCCTCAACAACGGTAATCCGGTGTCCGAATTCATCACGAGAGAGGGCGGCACCATCAACAGCTCGGGCCTCGTCGGCGAATTCACGTTGCCGCCGATACCGCCGGGCACACCGACCTTAACGGTCGACAAGTCCGGGCCGGCGACGATGAATCCGGCGGAGTACGGCGATTTCGCGATCGACGTGCGGAACGCGGGCACACTCGACGCGTTCAACGCGACGCTCCTCGATCGCCTGCCCGATGGCCCGACCGGCGGGATGTGCGACACCACGCCGCAAGTCACGAGCGCGCGTGTTTTTGCCGCAGACGGCGTGACGCCGGTGCCGAGCAAGGGTCCTCTGGTCCAGGGAACGGACTACTCGTTCGCCTACGACGGCAACGCGTGCGAGCTCACGCTAACGATGCTGACCCCCGCTTCGGTGATTGGCGTTGGCGAGCGCCTGATCGTCGTGTATCGCACGCAGCTCGACTCGGGCACTCAGTATGGCGCCCCGCTAACGAACGTGGCCGGCGCGACTCAGTGGTACAACGCCCAAGCCGCGCATCCGCTCCGCACTGCCTACACGCGCACCCTGACCGATGGCACCGTCGGTGTCGTCGACCACGAAGACGCGCATACCGTCACGATCGTGCCGTTGTTGTACGCCGAGAAGTCGGCGGCACTGCAAGTCGACGCGATGTCGCCTGGCATCGTCGACGCGGGCGACGTGCTGCGCTACACGATCAGGGTCTACAACAACGGCACGTTGCCGATCACGCAGGCCGTTCTTCGCGACTCGGTGCCCGCGAACACGACCTACGTCTCCGACTCGATGACGCTGAACGCCTTGCCCGTCGGCCGACCCGACGGCGGCGTATCGCCGCTGATTGCGGGCGTCGACGTGAGCTCGTCGAACTTGACGCCGCCGCTGCCCGGCGCCGGCGCAGGCACCCTGTCGCCCGGCCAGTCGGCCGTCGTGACGTTCGATCTGCGCGTGAACGACGGCGTGCCGCCCGGCACCGTGATCGCGAACCAGGCCGTCGTCGATACGGCCGAGCTGCCGGATCTCTTGACCGACGGCGACGGCAACCCCGCGACCGGGCCCGAGCCGACCGTCGTCGTCGTCGGCAACCTGCAGGAGCTCAGAATCACGAAGAACGTTGCCGTCGTCGGCGGCGGCCCCGCGCTGGCGGGCGCGACGCTCGAGTACGTGGTGCAGGCCACGAACGTCGGCACCGTGCCGGCGTTTGAGGTCGTGATCCGCGACGACATCGCGGTCCCGACTCCGGGGTATCTCACCTTCGTGGATCAGTCGTGGGCGCTGAACGGTGCGACGACCGGGATCACCGTCGTGGGTTCGCTGCTGACCGCCGACTACTCGACGACCTATGGCGCCTTGGAGCCGGGCCGCACGATCACGCTGCGCTTCCGGGCCGTGCTGGACCCGAACTTGGGCGTAGGCACGCGCGTCACGAACACGGGCACCGTCTATTGGAACGACCCCGTGCAAACGGCGAGCGCAAGCGTGTCGATCGACGTCGGCGGCATCCTCGGCGTCGGCCTCGTCAACGGCCGCGTGTGGCACGACGCGGACTTCGACGACCTCTACGACGCGAACGAGACCGCGCTCGCGGGTTGGGACGTCGAGCTCTTGTTCAACGGCTCGGTCGCGCACGTCGCGCGCACGGCGCCCGACGGCGTCTACCGCATGAGCGGCGTCGAGCCGAACTACAACACGACGGACACCTACGAGCTGCGCTTCCTTAGGCCCGGTGCCGGTGCGAGCACCGCGCTCCTCGGCGAGGCCGATTCCGATTTCACGAACGGCCTGCAGCGGATCACCGACATCGTCGTGCTCTCGGGCAGCAACCTCCAGGACCTGAACCTGCCGATCGACCCGAACGGCGTGGTCTACGACTCGCTGAGCCGCGCCCCGCTCACGGGCGCGACGGTTAGCCTCGTCGCGCCGGGCAGCGGCACGCCGCTGCCCTCGGCCTGCTTCTACGACGTGAACCAGCAAGGCCAGGTAACGCTCACCGACGGCTGGTACAAGTTCGATCTGAATTTCGCGGATCCCGCGTGCCCGAGCGGCAGCGCGTATCTCATCAGCGTCACGCCGCCGTCGGTCGCGTACCTCTCGCAAGTGTCGAGCCTCATTCCGCCGCTGTCGTCGGCGGCGACGGCCGCGTTCGCCGTGCCGACGTGCCCGGCGTCGATCGACGACGCCGTGCCCGCGACGGCGCAGCACTGCGAGGCAACGGCGTCGGAGCTACAACCGCCGGCGTCGGTCCCCGCGGGCACGCCCGGCACGGTTTACCACCTGCACCTGTTGTTCGACGACAGCTTCGTGCCGGGCTCGAGCCAGATCTTCAACAACCACATTCCGCTCGACCTCGACCTCGACGAGTCGATCTCCGTGACGAAGACGACGCCGCTCGTGCACGTCGCGCGCGGCCAGCTCGTGCCGTACATCATCACGCTGACGAACGGCGTCGGCGTGAACCTGCCCGACGTCACGGTCATCGACCGCTTCCCGGCCGGCTTCCGCTACGTCGAAGGCTCGGCGCGTCTCGACGGCGTGCCGACCGAGCCGACGTTGGCCGGCCGCGAGCTGTCGTGGTCGGGTTTGACCGTTACACCCGACGGCCGCCATGAGCTCAAGTTCTTGCTCGCCGTCGGCTCGGGCGTCGGCGAGGGCGAGTTCGTGAACCGCGCGCAGGCCATGAGCTCGCTCACGGGCGGCGCCGTGTCGGCCGAGGCGCAAGCCACGGTGCGCATCGTTCCGGATCCCGCGCTCGACTGCACGGACGTCTTGGGCAAGGTGTTCGACGACGGCAACCGCAACGGCCTCCAGGACGACGGTGAGCGCGGCATCCCCGGCGTGCGCCTCGCGACCGCGCGCGGCCTGCTCGCGACGACGGATCAGCACGGCCGCTTCCACATCACGTGCGCGGTCACGCCGCACGAAGGCCGCGGCACCAACTTCGTGCTCAAGCTCGACGACCGCACGCTGCCGAGCGGTTTCCGCGGCTCGACGCAGTCGCTTCAGATCCACCGCGCGACGCGCGGCAAGGCGCTCGAGTTCAGCTTCGGTGCGTCGATCCATCGCGTCATCGGCCTCGATCTCGCCGACCCCGTGTTCGAGCCCGGCGCGATCGAGATCCGCGACCTCTGGCGGCCGCGCCTCGAGCTGCTGCTGCAAGAGCTGCGCGCGGCGCCGGCGGTGCTGCGCCTGTCGTATCTCGCCGATCTCGAGGACCCGCAGCTCGTCGACGCGCGCCTCAAAGCGCTGCGCCGGCAGATCGAAGAGGCTTGGGCTACGACCGAGGGCGGCCCGGCGTACGAGCTCGCCATCGAGCCCGACGTGTTCTGGCGGCGCGGCGAGCCGACCGATGCGCGCGAGCGGCGCAGGGGGAATCGCGAATGACGCGGACGCGGCTGACGGCGATGCAGAAACGCCTGACGCACCTGCTGCTCGCCGGCGCGCTCGCGGCCGCGGGCGCCGCCGAGGCACAGCTCTTGCGTGAGCCGCCGCGCGGCGAGGCCGTCGAGCGGCACTTGCCGGGCGAGATCGAGCCCACGCCGTGGGTGCACGATTTGAGCCTGCTCGCGACGCAAGCCGGCGACCGGCTCGAGGTGCGCGAAGTCGCGGCCGAGGAGCTTACGACGATCAAGCTCGCGAACCTCGTGCCGCCGGTCCGCTTCGCCGTGGGCGTGGCCGAGATCCCCGACAGCACGGTCGCCGAGCTTAAGGCAGTCCTCGAGCGCATGCAGGGCCGGCGCAACGTGCGCCTGCACCTCGTGGGTCACGCCGACACGCAACCGTTGTCGCCCGCGCTCGCTGCCGTGTTCGGCGACAACGAAGGCTTGTCGAGAGAGCGGGCCGGCGAGGTTGCCGAGTTCCTGCAGCGCACGCTCCTTCTGCCGCCCGAGGGCGTCTCGTACGAATGGGCGGGCGATCAGCGGCCCGTGGCCTCGAACACGACGGAGGCCGGGCGCGCGCAGAACCGCCGCGTCGAGGTGGAAGTCTGGTACGACGAGGTCAGAGAGGGCACGGCGCTCGACGAGGTGCTCGTCGCGGCGGAGTTCCGGCGCGTCAAGGTCTGCCGCATCGATACGCTGTGCCGCCTGCGCTACGTCGACGGCAACGAGCGGCGCACGCGCGTGCAGAACGTCGTCGCCCCCTTACGGTTCGGCGAGGAAGCCGTCGAGGTGACGCCGGCCTACGTCGAGCAGGTTCGCCAAGCCGTCGGGAACTTGAGCGACCGGCACCATGTGCTCGTCAAGTTCGTGGGCTACACCGACGACGCGCCGTTGACCGAGCGCAACGCGCGCATCTACGGCAACCACGTTGGCCTCTCGCGCGCGCAAGCGCGGCGTGTCGCGCTGGCCGTGCAGGAGGAGCTCAAGCTCGCGACGGCCGCCGTGGACAGCGACGGCCGCGGCACGGCGCGGCCCGTAAGCTCGAACGCGACGGCGCAGGGCCGCGCGCTCAACCGCCGTGTCGAGGTGGAGTTCTGGTACGACGATCCGCTCCAGGAGCTGCCCGACGAGCCGCAGCTCTGCCCGGCGCCGGGCACGGAGATGGTCACGCGTATCTACGATCCGCCGTGGGGCGCGCTGCCCGAGCTCGCGATCGAGAACGGCTTGCCGCAAGTGCCGGCCGGCTTCACGGGGCTCCTGCGCCGCGGCCTCGACGACATCGCCGGCAGGACCAACGCGCGCCTGCGCTTCGTCGGCTACACGCGCAACGAGCGGCTCGAGCGGCGCACGACGCTCGTCTACACCGACGACATCGGCCTCTCTGCGGCGCGCGCGCGCCGCGCGATGGAGACGATCGCGGCCGACATGCAGCTCGCCCCCGAACAGGCCGAGTTCGAGGGCCGCGGCTACGTGCACTCCGACGACGTCGTGAACGCCGGCTTCGTGCAGGGCGAGACGTCGCACGTCGTGGTGCAGCTCGTCTACGACGAGGTCGCCGAGCTCGACGACTACGACGGCGTCGAGATCACGCCGCTGACACGCGAGCTGACGCCGGAGAACGCGTTCGCCTTGAACCTCATGCGTATCACCGTCGACGGCGAGCCGCTCGACGACAAGGGCCGCAGCTCGGCCGACGTGCAGCGCTGCACCGACGTGGCGCTCCAGGAAGCCGATATCCAGTTCGGCTTCGATAGCATCGAGGCCGACCGGCGCCTCGCCGTGGCGGCGGAGCCCGCGACCGTCGCGCTCTACCGCGACCGCCAAGGCTGGGCCGCCGAGCCCGTGCGCTTCACGATGTACGCGAACTACGCGCACTTCATCGAGCGTGCCGAGGTGCGCATCTTCGAGCTCGCGCAGTCGCTCGAGGCCCAGCCTGTGGGTATCGTGGTGTTCGGGCCCGACGGCTCCGGCGAATGGCTGCCCGAGCCCGCGCTGTTCGCGACGCCGGCGCGCGAGCTGAAATACGTGCTGCGAGCCTACGGCCGCGGCGGCACGTTCGACGAGACGGTGCCGCAACGACTCTGGATTGCGTACCGCGAGACGGCGCCTGTCGAGGCCGAGCCGCCCGCGCGGGCCGAAGACGCGGAAGGTGCGTTGCTCGCCGAGGCCATCTCGACGGCGGGTGCGCCCTACGCGGACGAGATTGCGGTACCGCTCGTGGCGCCGCCGGCGCCGGCACCCGCGGCGATCGCGACGCAGGACGGCGCGCTACGCGTGGCTTACGGCGAGAACAACTTAGGATTGAGCAACATACCGCTCGGCAGCGGCTCGGTGACCGTGCGCGGCAGCGCCGTGCCGCCGGGGCACACCGTCTACGTCGCGGGCCGCGCCGTGCCCGTCGCTGCGAACGGTAGCTTCGTCGCGCAGGAGATCCTGCCGTCGGGCGTGCACACGGTCGAGGTCGCGATCCTCGACCCGCAGGGCAACGGCAATCTCTACCTGCGCGACATCGAGCTTACGCGCAAGGACTGGTTCTACGTCGGCCTGGCCGACGTCACGCTGACGAGCAACGACACGAACGGACCCGTAGAGCTGCTGCAAGGCGAGAATCCGGCCTACGACTTCGACTCGTCGGCCGATGCGCGGCTCGCGTTCTACGTCAACGGCAAATTCAACGACGGCTGGCACCTCACGGCGAGCGCCGACACGCGCGACGCACCGCTCGGCGATCTCTTCAGCAACTTCCTCGACAAGTCGCCGGACTCGCTGTTCCGCCGCATCGACCCCGACTACCACTTCCCGACGTTCGGCGACGACGGCACGGTCGAGGAGGCGGCCCCGACACTCGGCAAGTTCTACGTGAAGGTGGGCCACGGCGAGAACTACGGCCAGTGGGGCAACTTCAGGATCGGCTACATGAACAACGAGCTCGCGCAGGTCGATCGGGGCCTGTACGGCGCGAATCTGCATTACGAGAGCGAGCGCACGACGAGCTTCGGCGAGCGGCGCTTTGGCATAGACGGCTTCACGGCCGAGCCCGGCACGATCGCGAGCCGCGAGGAGTTCCGCGGCACGGGCGGTTCGCTCTACTACCTGCGGCGCCAGGACGTCCTCACGGGCTCCGAGCGCGTGCGCATCGAGTTGCGCGACCGCGCGTCGGGGCTCGTCACGGGCGTCGTGAACCTGACGCCGGCCATCGACTACGAGATCGACTACCTGCAAGGCCGCATGCTCTTGACCGAGCCCTTGAGCTCCTCGCGCCAGGACGAACTGCTCGTGCGCGACGGCTCCGTGGGCGGCGACGAGGCGTATCTCGTGGTGCGCTACGAGTACACGCCGGGTTTCGAGGATCTCGACGCACTCTCGGTCGGCGCGCAGGGCCACTACTGGTTCGGCGAGCGCGTCAAGGTGGGCCTCACGGCGAACTCGAACGACGAGGGCGACGTCGACAGCGGCCTCGAGGCCGCCGACGTCACGGTGCGCTTGACCTCCGACTCGTGGTTCAAGCTGCAAGGCGCGCGGACCGAGGGCTTCCTGTCGAACGTCGTGCGCTCCGACGACGGCGGCTTCGGCTTCTCGGGTTACGCCGACGCCTCGTTCGCGAACGCGGAGGCCAGCGGCTACCGCGCCGACGTGAGCTTGGCGCTCGACGACTTCATGGACCGTGCGCGCGGCCGGGTCACGTTATACACGCAGAGTCTCGATGCCGGTTACGCGGCGCCGGGCCTGCAAACGCTGACCGACACCGAGCACTACGGCGGCACGTTCCAGATGCCCGTGAGCGAGCGCGTCGCGTTGCGCGCGAAGTCCGACCACCGCGAGGCGGCGCAGGGCTTGACCGCGAGCGCGCACGAGATCGACATCGCTTATCGCCTCAACGACAACTGGGCCGTGAGCACCGGCGTGCGCAGCGACGAGCGCCGCGACGACTCAGGTCTAGTGCCGCTGACGCAGCAGCAGGGTGAGCGCACCGATGCCGTCGTGCAGGTCGGCTACGACTCGAAGGGCCGCTGGAGCGCGTACGGCTTCGTGCAGGACACGGTGGCGATCGACGGCAACCGCGAGGAGAACGGCCGCGTCGGCACCGGCGGCTCGTACCGCATCACGGAGCGCCTCAAGATCGACGCCGAGATCTCGGACGGCGACCTCGGCGCCGGCGGCAAAGTCGGCACGAACTACCTGCACAACGACCGCACGACGCTGTACCTGAACTACGCGCTCGAGAACGAGCGCACCGACTTGGGGTCGCTCGCGACGCGCGGCAGCGAGGGCAACACCGTCGCGGGCGTCAAGACGCGGCTGTCGGACAGCACGAGCGTCTATTTGGAGGAGCGGTACCGCAACAGCGACTTCTCGTCGGGCCTGACGCACGCGACGGGCATCAGCCTGGCGCCCACCGAGCGGTTGAACTTGAGCGCGAACACCGACATCGGCACGTTGCGCGACGCCCTCACGGGCGCGGAGACGCAGCGCCGCGCCGCGGGGTTTCGCGTCGGCTACGGTTTCACGGCGTTGCAGCTCTCGAGCGGCATCGAGTACCGCTTCGATGAGACCGAGGCTCCGGATCTTTCGTCGAGCACGCGCAAGACCTGGCTCTGGCGCAACAATTTCAAGTATCAGTTCTCGGACGCGTCGCGCCTGCTCGGCAAGCTCAATCACTCGGAGAGCTTGAGCTCGCTCGGCCAGTTTTACGACGGCGGGTACACCGAGGCCGTGCTCGGCTACGCGTACCGCCCCGTGCGCCACGACCGCCTCAACACGCTGATCAAGTACACGTACCTCTACAACGTGCCGACCACGGACCAGATCACGCTGCGCAGCACGGCTGCGGAGTTCATCCAGAAGAGCCATGTCGGCGCCGTGGATCTCACGTATGACCTGACGCCGCGCTGGTCGATCGGCGGCAAATACGCGCATCGGCGCGGCGAGATGAGCTTGACGCGCGACAACGCCGAGTTCTTCGACAACACGGCCGATCTCTTCGTGATCCGCGCCGACTTCCGTTTCAAGGAGGACTGGGAAGGCATGATCGAGGGCCGCGTGCTCAAGATGCCGGACCTGGACGACCAGCGCGCGGGCGCGCTCGTGGTGGTGTCGCGCAGCTTGAACGAGCACTTCAAGGTGGGCGTGGGCTATAACTTCACGGACTTCTCCGACGACCTGACCGACCTGAGCTTCGATCACCGTGGCGTGTTCGTGAACTTCACGGGCGCGTTATGAACGTGCCGCGCACGCTCGTCTAACAGCGGAACGGGACTACTCGCGGTCGTGTACTTGCGAGTCGGTGCTCAAGTACGCGCGCGCGGCCGCGGCAAGCTCGTCGTCGAGCGTCGCGAGTGGTGCGGGAAGCTGCTCGGCCACGCACAGGTAGGCAGCGTCGTAGGCCGTAAGGCTGTAGCGCTCGGCAACGCTGACGACGTGCGCCGCGTCGACGGCATGGCGCACAATCGCCAGCCGCCCATAAGCGAGTAACGCAGCGGTCACGCTGTCGCGCGACACACCCTCGCGCCGCAGTTTTTTCTGACCGACACTGGCGATCTCTTGGTCGAGCAGATGCGGAGCATGCAGCGCCCGGCCGAGCAGCAAGGCGCCCGCTTCACCGCTGGCGTCCTCGCCGAACAGTGCGGCTGCCATCACGCTCGCGTCGATGACGAGCGGCGGCCGATGACCATACGCAGCCTTCGGCTCGGCGACCTGCAAACTCCACGAGCGCTTGCGCACGTATCACCGGCTGTCGCGCATCTGGCGAATGAACTCGACGGAGCTCTCGGTGCCCTTTGGAAACAGCTTGCGCGAGAGGGCCATGAGCTCCTCGACCGTGATCGCGTCGCGGTGTGGCGCGAGGGCGGCTGAGCTCGCTACCGCACGACCGGCAGCCGTTTCGAGAATGCTCATGAGCTCCCGTTGCAACGAGCGCTTGTTGGCGGCGGCGCGACGTCGGAGTAGCTCGGCGAGCTCATCCGGCACGTTTTTCACCGATAGATTCACGGGCATAGCAGCAGCGGCTCCACAATGGATCTATGGCTCCATTATGGAGCCGCCTTACCACGCGCGTCAACGAGGCAGCTCGAATCCCAGTAACATCGGGCCAAGCGCAAGGGGGTGAGGTTTGGCGAACCAGAACTACGACGCGATCGTCGTCGGCTCGGGGATCTCGGGCGGTTGGGCGGCGAAAGAGCTCACGGAGAAGGGGCTCACCGTGCTCCTGCTCGAGCGCGGCAAGAACGTCGAGCACGTCAAAGACTACGTCAACGCGTTCAAGGGCCCGTGGGAGTACCCGCATCGCGGCGGGCGCACTTACGCGATGGAAGAGGCCTACGCGGTCTTGCGGCGCGACTACCCGCTCAACGAGCGCAACCTCGATTGGTGGGTCAACGAGAAGGAGTCGCCGTACACCGAGGTCAAGCGCTTCGATTGGTATCGCGGCTATCACGTCGGGGGGCGCTCGCTGCTCTGGGGGCGGCAGAGCTACCGCTGGAGCGATTTCGATTTCGAGGCGAACGCCCGCGAGGGCATCGCCGTCGACTGGCCCATCCGCTACCCGGAGCTCGCGCCCTGGTACGACCACGTCGAGCGGTTCGCCGGTATCTCGGGCTCGCGCGAGGACATGGCGCAGCTGCCCGACGGCCAGTTTCAGCCCGCAATGCCCTTGAACTGCGGTGAGGAGATCATCGCCGGCCGCGTGCGCGGCCTATTCGACGGCCGCCGCCGCATCATCCCGGGCCGCGTCGCCAATCTCACGCAGCCGCTGCCGGGCCGCTCGCCGTGCCAGTACCGCAACGCGTGCTGGCTCGGTTGCCCCTACGGGTCCTACTTCAGCACGCAATCGTCGACGCTGCCGGCGGCGATGGCGACGGGCAGGCTCACGCTGAAGCCGTTCTCGCTCGTGTCCGAGGTGCTCTACGACCGCGACCGGCAGCGCGCGACGGGCGTGCGCGTGATCGACGCCGTGACGGAGGAGACGACCGACTACACGGCGCGCGTCGTGTTCCTCTGCGCGTCGACGCTGAACAGCACCTGGCTCTTGATGCGCTCGGCCACCGACGTGTGGCCCGAGGGCCTCGGTAGCAGCTCGGGCGAGCTCGGCCACAACTTGATGGACCATCACTTCCGCGTCGGCGCCGAAGGCGCGCTCGCCGAGGAGGCGCTCAACGGGCAGTACTACTACGGCAGCCGCCCGACCGGGTTCTACATCCCGCGCTACCGCAATCTATTCGGTGAGAAGCGCGACTACTTGCGGGGCTTCGGCTACCAGGGCAGTGCGAGCCGCCAGGGTTGGCAACGCGCCGTGCGCGAGGCCGGTGTGGGCGGGGACTTCAAGGATCGTGCGGCCGAGCCCGGTGCGTGGACGATCGGTGGGCTCGCCTTCGGCGAGATCCTGCCGCAACACGAGAACCGTGTGACGCTCGACAAGACTCGCAAGGACAAATGGGGCTTGCCCGTGCTCGCGATCGACTGCGAGCTCGGCGAGAACGAGAAGGCGATGCGGCGCGACATGATGAACGACATGGCCGAGCTGCTCGAGGCGGCCGGCGTGCGCAACGTCGTGCCGTACGACCGCGAGTACGCAATGGGCATGGGTATCCACGAGATGGGCACGGCGCGCATGGGCAACGACCCGAAGACGTCGGTGCTGAACCGCTGGAACCAGGTCTGGGACGCGCCCAACGTGTTCGTGACCGACGGCTCGTGCATGGTGTCGGCATCGTGCGTGAACCCGTCGTTGACGTACATGGCGCTCACGGCGCGCGCCGTCGATCACGCGGTCGGCGAGCTAGCGCGCCGCAATCTTTGACTTCGGAGAAGCACGTGGCGGCACTAGCGTTCAAAGACGATCTCGTGACTCGGCGCGAAGCGATTCGGCGCGTCAGCGCGCTCTTGGGCGGCGCGGCGCTCGTCGGTCAGAGCGCCTGGCTCTCGGGTTGCGCCACGAGCCGGCCCGTAGCGGGCGAGCTGTTCTCGGCGGTCGACGTCGCGCTGCTCGACGAGATCGCCGAGACCATCCTGCCCGAGACGAAGACGCCGGGCGCGAAGGCGGCCGGCGTCGGGCCGTTCATCGCCATGATGGTCACGGACACCTACGACCCGCGCGAGCAGCGCACGTTCCTCGACGGCCTCGCGACGGTCGAGGCCGAATGCCGCGAGCTGCACGGCGTCGCTTTCATGGCGGCAGCGGGGCCACAGCGCCTCGCTCTGCTCGAGCGCCTCGATCGCGAGGCGATCGAGTACATGCGCCGGCCCGGCGCCCAGCGGCGGCCGCACTACTTTCGGATGATCAAAGAGCTCACGCTGCTCGGGTACTTCACGTCCGAGATCGGCTACATGCAGGCCATGCGTTACATCGAGACGCCGGGCCGCTTCGATCCGTGCATCCCGTACAGGGTCGGCGACAAGCTCTGGGCGCCACACGCCTGACGCCGCCGCGATGACCCGCCTCGTTCGTGGAGTCGTCGCGATCGCGGACTACCTCGACGGTCTGCGCGGCCGGCGCAACTGAACGTCCGCTAAAGCGCGTGTTTGGGATCGAGATCGAGCAGTGCGCGCGCTGCGGTGGGCGCAGCGGGCGGTGCTGCGCGCGGTGAGGCCGGAGGCCCCCATCGGCAGCGCCGACGCGCTGAAACACCGGTCCGACGTGGGGTGTGAGGCCGATTCGGCGTCGCGATCAGCCGGTGGCTTTGACACAATCGCCCTAATGCGCCACTGCCGCCAGCGCCGAACGGCGGTTCAAAGCACCTATCCGCACCTATCCGCGGCCGAGATCGCCGCCGTAGGTACGCCACTCGCCACCCTGCGCCCCGTTTTGCGCCGGCGCGGCCGGCGCCAAAGCCACGCATAGAACGTATGCAAACACCCGGGACTTAAGTCGCAGCATGCTCGGCCTCTTCGGCTCGTTGTTTTACGCCGAGTAGGCCGAGTGCACGCGGCGACAAGTCCGGAGCAGCTCCCTCCTGGCTTAGAAGTCGACGGATACGCCCAGCACGTAACGACGGCCACGCATGTCGCCAGTTACGCCAATCCCCGTGCCGGTGTTGAAGTTGCTACTGAACGGCAGCGCGAGAAACTCCTCGGGGTCCTCGTCGAACAGATTGTTGATGGTGCCGAAGACGCTGATGTTGCCGTCCCCCATCCCGAAGCGATAGCCGACGCGGGTATCGACGAGCACGGTGCTCGCGACCGTGTTGTCGGCGACGTCCCAACGCGTGCTCGCGCCATTGAAGTTCCAGGCAGGATTGATCAGCTGCTCGTCGATGTACCGGGCGGTCAGATTCACCGATAGCGGCCCCCTCCTGTAGCCGCCGCTGACGACCGCCGTCCATTCGGGGAAGCCGAAACGGCCCTGCACTTCGGTCTTAGCACCCTGGCTGTTGGTGTTGGACCGTTCTCCCAAATAACTTCCCAAGAGGCGCACGTTCACGTCGCCGCCGCCGAACCAGTTGACGCCCTGGTTGTAGACGAGTTCGAAGTCCACGCCATTCGCTTCGACCGACGCCTGGTTGTAGTACGGCACACCCACGAGAGAGATGGTGTTGATCGCCGGGTTTTGCGTGCTCGGCGGACCGCCGCGGGTGATGAAATTACAGAGATCGACGTCGTTATCCACGTGGCAGCCCCGGACGACGTCGGCGGCCGTAATCTGGTTGATGTTGTCGGTGACCTTGACGTTGTACCAGTCGACCGAAAGGCTCAAACCCTCCGCGTTGGCCGGCGCATAAACGAAGCCTAGAACCTTGGTCTTGGCGTTCTCCGGGCGAATGTCCGGGGTGCCATTGGAGAACGTCGTGATGCCGTATGAGAAGCCGCCGCCCGGGTCGAGCAGGTAATCCGTGATGTTGGCGACACCGCCCGTGCGGTCGAACTTCTCGCCCATCGTCGCCGCGCGCACGTCTTGAGAGACCGTCGTGCGCAAGCGAAGGACGTCGTTGATGGTCCAGTCGAGGCCGCCCTTCCAGGAGTCGACGGAGCCCACGCCGGAGTAATCGGCCCAGCGGTAAGCAGCGGAGAAGTTCAGCTGCTGGACGAGCGTTTTATCCGCTACCAACGGCAGCAGGAACTCCGTGAAGGCCTCCTTGACGTCTTGAGAGCCGCGGGCGAACGGGACGTTGGAGAACTGGATCTCCACGCTGTTGCCGGAGGCCGCGTTGCCGCCGGGGACGCCGCGAATGCCGAGCGGCGCGTTGTTGGCGGCTACCGGCCGGAATCTCGGGTCGGCGTCGATGTTGCCGCCCGGCCCCACCTCCACGACTTGCACGAAGGATTCCTCGCGCTGGCCGTAACCCGCGGCCATCGTGATCGGACCCGCCCACCCTGCGGCGATCTTGCCGTCGGCCGAGATCTCCCAGACGTCCTGCTCGATGTTGACGGCCCTCTGCTTGTTCTCGCCGCTGATATAGCTGTGGGGGATCGACTCGGTGGCGGACAAGAACCCGTTGGCATTGATTGGGACACCGGGCTCGAACCCGGTGACCCAGTCGACGGCTGCGGCCGAGGCGTTGCCGCGACCGAACAGATTCAGAGGCACGCAGTCGGGATACAGACCGGAGACGACGGTCACGTTGCAGGCCGGTTGCCCCGTGGCGGGATTGATGACGACGTCCGCCGCGAGATAAACCCGGTCGAGACGTATGCCGCCCCTTTGAATGGCCTCCACATCGGTCTCGCCGGTCTGGTAGTAGCCCTTGATCAGCCAGCCGCCTTCGAGCTCGTAGTCGAAACCGGCGGTGTAGGAATTCGTCTCGGTGACCTGCGCGGTGGCAGACTCCGCGGCGAGGTCCTCGGGCGCACCGATTCGGCTGAACGGTACGGACGCGAGACCGTTGGCCGTCATGGCCTGCTGGATCGCGGGCGGCAGGAACGGGTTGCCGCTGAAGATCGTGAAGTTTCTGCGGAAGGGCGGAAGCGGCGGGAACGGGAACAGGCCGCCGAAATTCCGCTGCGTGAAGTCGGCTTTGCCGTGAATCGCCTGCCCAAAGACCGTGAACTGGTCCGAAAAGTCATGACTGATATAGGCGAATCCGTTCTCGCGACCCGAATCCGGTGTGAGATTCATCGACGGGATGCCGCTTTCGTGACCCGAGCCGCCGTTGGTCGTGGAACAACCGTGCGCGTTGCAGGGACTCCCCAGGACGAACGGCGAAGGACTGCCGTTCGAGTCGAGAATTTGGTTGCCGCCCGCCGGCGCCGGCAGATGAAAAATACCGTCGATGTCGAAGTTGAAGCTGCGGACGTTGTCGACGGCGATGTAGAAGGGGTTACTCTGCGAGCTGCCGGCGCCCGCCGCCGGGTTTTCGATCAGGGCACGGGCGCGATACCAGTCGTATTCGAGGATGTCGCTTGCCCAGATCGGATCCTGCCGCTCTCTCTCGACGTTCAGCAATATGTGGGTGTTCTCCCCCACCGAGAAACCGCCGCCGATCGAGACCTTGAAATTCTCGTTGTCGCCTTTGCCGGTCGCGCCACCCTGCACGTTGGCTTTGATGCCCTCGAAATCGGTGTCGAGGATGAAATTCACGACACCCGCGACCGCATCGGTTCCGTACGCGGCGGAGGCGCCGCCGGTCACGGTTTCCACCGACCGCATGATGTTTTCGGGAAACAGGTTGACGTCGGGGCCGCCGAAAATCGTCGACGACACTACGCGGCGACCATCCAATAATTGCAGTGTGCGCTTGCTTTGCAGACCACGCAGGTCCAGAGAGCCTGCACCGGTGCTGGTGAAGAATGCCGACGGCTGCTGCGTCGTAGCGGAACCGTAAAACTGCGGCAGCTGCGCGAGACCTTCGATGAGGTTCGTGGGCGCGAGTACCGACAATTCCGCAGGAGTCACGACGGTGACGGGATTCGGTGTCTCCATGCCGCTCGTCTGACGGATGCGAGATCCCGTAACGACGACCTCTTCCACGTCACCCGGCTGCTCTTGGGCGACGGCAGCGTTGCCGACGAAGCCCATCGCGAGCATGCAGGCAAAGCTCAGTGGGTGAATGGTTAGACGGTGACGAGGCCCAAACAATGGGCCGGCTAGTTGCTGTCGCATTGGACTCCCCCCAAACGGTTACGGTTCGTGCGGCTCTTGCGCCGCTCTGTTGGCCGCTCACTGCCGACTTGGCCCGCTCGACCATGCCGTGCTAAATAAGAATACAGACTCTGATTATCCTTTCAAGCCCAATCGGGCTGGCCACGGCAACAATCAATGTGCCAAGGTGCTCGACCTCATGACCGAGAACACGCGACAGATAGCGCTCAGCGCAGCCCCGGCCCCGAGTCCGGAGCTCAGGATTCGGCAAAAGCGCGGTCAGGTGACGTACGACGCGCTGCTCGACACGGCGTTCGCGATGCTCGAGCACAAAGAGTTCGGCGAGATCTCGATTGCCGAGCTCGCGCAGAAGGCCGGGTATTCAGTGGGTGCGTTCTACGCGCGCTTCCGCAGCAAGGACGAGCTGTTCGACGGCATGGTGCAGCGGCACCTGCGCAACCGCCGCAAGGTGCGCGAACAACAGTTCGCCACCGCGAGCGACGCAACGTTGCTCCACGAGCTGCTGGAGGAAACCGTTCGCTACTACTGGGGTCGGCGTCGCTTCTGGCGAGCGGCGTTGATCCGCAGCATCCGCGACCCCGAGTTCTGGGGTCCGATCCGCACGCTGAGCCACGAATTCGCGGATTCGTTGCTCGGGCGAATCGCGACCAAGGCTCGCAGGCCGTTGACCGAGACCGAGCAAGCCAACGTGCGGTTCGCAGTGCAGCTTTCGTTCGGCCTCATCAACAACACAATCCTTAACCGGCCGGGCCCGTTCTTCCTCGAGCAGGGGCTATTCATCGACAACGTCGTGCGAGCGTTTCGGCTCGTCTCGGGCTACGACGAGATGGGTGCTACACCCGGCGAGCGCTCCCGGGCGAAGAGGCCGAAAGGCAGCACGCGCGGCCAACGCCGACGCGGTTGAGCGCCGCGTGGGCCAGGCGCCGCGGAGAAGCTGCATGCCGCAATCACACCGGCGCCTCTTGTGCCACGCCAAGCGACGGCAACGCCGCGCCGAGCACGAGCGCTGCTACGAGCGCCTTCATGAATGTCTCCTTAATGTCTCCTTCGCGGCTCGCCTCGATTGCGCGGGGTTCAGGCGGTGCTGACTTGCAGCGGCTGGTGCGACTGCGCGCGGCCCACGGCGGCGTTTACGATCATGTCGGGCCGCCGTGGCGCAGCTCGGCCGAGGCGACAACGTCTATGCGCGGCCGTTCGTCTACGACTGGGCCGCAGTGTCGGCGAACATCACGTCGCACCCCGAAGCGGGCTTGGGCGCGTGGAGGGACGACGAGATCAAACGTGCGGTCATCGACGGCATCAGCCGCGACGGCCGTACGTGCTGCCAATGGGACCCGCCGCACCCGCGGCTGCCGAGTAGCCGCGCGCCGTTCAGCAACGAATCGTGGCACTGCCGAGTAGGCGGCGCCGGCGCTACGCGCGCGACGATCAGAAGGGGAGCCGCCCCCCGACATCCCGCTGGCGCGTGCGATGCCTGCGATCGGCGGCGTTCGACAAGCGCGTGCTATAGTTTCGTGGGTCGCAAACAAGTGCCGGGGAGCTTCCGCAGTGACGGCGGACATTCCGCAACGGCTCGCTGCGATTTTGGCAGCGGACATCGCCGGCTACACGCGCTTGATGGAGCGCGACGAGGCCGGGACGGTCAATGCGTGGCGCCGGGCACGAGCGGATGTGATCGATCCCACGGTTGCCCTTCACCACGGCCGCATCGTCAAATTAACCGGCGACGGCTTTCTCGCAGAATTCACGACCGCCGAAGGCGCTGTCAAAGCGGCCCTCGGGATGCAAGAGGCTCTCGCTGCGCTCTTCTCGGACGACGAACACCGAGTTGCGTTTCGTATGGGCGTGAATCTCGGCGACGTTTGGGTCGACGCCGAAGACATTTATGGTGCCGGGGTGAACGTCGCGGCGCGCCTCGAAGCGCTCGCGGAGCCGGGAGGCGTCCGCGTGTCAGGTGCTGTGTACGACGCTGTCAAGCACAAGATCGCGGCTCGCTACGAGAATTTGGGCGCGCAAACGGTAAAAAACATCACCGACCCAATCCAGGTCTGGCGCGTGACCTCGGGGGCACGCGACGCATTGAGCGTAGCTCCAACGCGCGCGCTGAGGCCTGAGCCTCGCGCGGACAAGGTAAGCCGTGGCGACTCGCGACTGGTCCTTGCCCTGGCATTCGTGGTGCTGGTGGTCGGGGGGGGCATCTATCTCTGGAGGGGATCGACTGACGACAGATCCGACGCAACGGACCGAGCCGCCTCGGATATGACTCCACAGCTTGTCGTGCCGACCGAAACGATCGCACTCGAGAAATCCATCGCGGTACTGCCCTTTGACGATTTGTCGCCGGAAGGTGACCAAGCCTATTTCGCGGATGGTCTGTCCGAAGAACTGCTGAACAAGCTAGCCCAGGTCAGCGATCTGCTGGTGGTGGCCCGTACCTCATCGTTCGCTTTCAGGGACAGCAGAGAAGATTTGCGCAGCATCGGTCGGAAGCTCAATGTCAGTTACATCTTGGAAGGCAGCGTTCGCAAGGCCGACGACGATCTGCGCATCACCGCGCAACTGATCCGGGCGGACAACCAGTCACATCTTTGGTCGAGAACCTTTGAGCGCACGCTGGAGGACGTTTTTGCCGTCCAAGAGGAAATCGCGCAGGAAGTCAGTCGTGCGTTGAACATCACGCTCGGTACCGGTGAGTTCGACCGAGCCGGCATGACCCGCAACGTCGCGGCCTACGAAGCTCTGATGAAGGTGATGAACGAGAGCAATCGGTCCCCAGGCAGCGCCGGTGTCGTGCAGACGATCAGTGGCCTAAGAGGCGTAATCCGGCTTGATCCGGACTTCGGCTTAGCCTGGCTGCATCTGTACAACTCATACGCCGACGGAGCGAGCATGTTCCCGCCTGGTGAGGCTGATGAGTTTCCCGAACTGGCCGCCGAATCCTTGGCCAGGGCGGCCGGGCTGGCGGCCGAAATGCCGGAGCTCCAGCTGATCTACGTCAACCGGGCGATGGAGGCCGGCGACTGGCTCGAGGCGGATCGGCAGCTGACGGTCTTGCTGGAGCAGCACCGCAATAACGACGCCGAACTGCTCGCGCGCTATGCCGGTTTTCTCTACCAGAGCGGTCGGATCCGCGATGTGATCCCGGTCGCCGAGCGGGCCCGCCGGCTGGAGCCTTTGTCCACAGTGGCTCTACGGACGGTCGTATATGCCCGCATGGCCAATGGTGAGTTCGATCGCGCCCTGCAGGAAGTCGAGCGGAGCCGCGACGTCGTCGCCGTCGGCGAATACTACGCGTTTCGCCGGAATGTCGCGTGGCAGCAGGGAGACACCGAGGAGTACGCACGTCAGATGCGGGCGTATCTCGAGAGTCAGGACTACGACGGCGCAACCCCGGAGGTGGAGAGGTTTAACAGGAAATTTTTGGAGTTGCTGGAAGCCGATGATGCGAACTACGCTCGCCGTGAAGTGGACAGGCTGCTCAATAGCGGTGAATTCGGTCGCGGCCTGTTGGTCTCCCTGGCCGGCATCGCCAACCACTACCGCAATGCAGAGTGGCAAGCCGAACTAATGGAACCGTTTCTCGGCAATCGGACTGTCGTCGCCGACTGGCTACCCAGGGCCGCCATTTATCGCGAAACCGAAACGTTCCGGCAGCGAATGGAGCGCAATGGTCTGGCCGATTACTGGCGCACGACCGGCAAGTGGCCGGATAAGTGCCGGCCGTTGCCCGGTTCCGCGGATTTCGAGTGTTTCTGACGGTTTCCCGCCGGTGCCGCCGCGAAGCCGCCATTCGCCTCTGGCCGTCGGCAACCCGACCGCAACGCCGCGACGTCGCGCTCTGGCTCGTTGGCCACGCCGTTGGCGGCGCTCGTGCCGCCGCCACGGGTACATCTGACGAGGTTTCATGGAGTGTTCGCGGCGCACGCGGCGTTGCGAGCGGCGATCACCCCAGCAGGAAGAGGGACGGGGGCACAGAGGCGAGCCGCCGCACCGGAGCGGCCGGCGTCGAAGGCATTCGCATGAACTGGGCGCGGCGCCTAAAGCGCGTGTTTGGGATCGAGATCGAGCAGTGCGCGCGCTGCGGTGGGCGGCTGAAAGTGATCGCGAGCATCGAGGAGCCTGAGCTGATTGAGCGGATTCTCGCGCACTGGCGTGAGCGGGGCGAGGAGGCGACGCCGACGACTGCGTTTGGGGCGCGGGCGCCGCCGCAGGCGTCGCTGTTGTGAGTCGGCCGATCGTCGGCGAGCTCGTGTTCTCTTGTGCGAGCAGCGGGCGGTGCTGCGCGCGGTGAGGCCGGAGGCCCCCATCGGCAGCGCCGACGCGCTGAAACACCGGTCCGACGTGGGGTGTGAGGCCGGTTCGGCGTCGCGATCAGCCGGTGGCTTTGCCACAGTTGCCCTTATGCGCCACTGCCGCCAGCGCCGAACGGCGGTTCAAAGTACCTATCCGCTGACAGGATGAGCGGATTGCGGAGGCCGTTGCGCAGGCGCTGAGTCGCTCATTTATGCGGGTCCGTTGACTGTTGACCGAAGGGAGTACTGTTGGGCGACTGTCCAGTGGCGGACAAGAATACGATGAACTATCTTTCTGGTACTTGCGCTTCTCGCAGGGTCTGACCCGCCCCGACGAAGCGGGAGAACAATAAAGGGGAAAACAATGAAGAGTACAGTTGTTTCGCTCACGCCATTGTTGGCGTTCTTCTTCACAGGGACCGCTTACGCAGACACGATAGTCCAACTCTGGACTTGTACACTTAACGACGATAAGACACGGGAAGACCTGATGGAAGCATCCTCGCGCTGGCTCGAGGCCGCCAGGAGAAACGAAGGTGGTGATGACGTTCGGGCGTTCGTCGAATATCCGATCGCCGCGGATACTGTTGACGACTTCACATTCGTTCTTGTATTGCCAGACACGAAGGCGTGGGGCGCTTTTAATCATAACTACACAGAAACTCCAGCAGGACAGGGTGAGGAGGCTTGGAGCGAAGTCGCAACGTGTTCGAGCAGCTCTATTTGGGGCCAGGTCGAAGTCGAGTAGTATCCGCGCCGCTATCGAGGAATAGCTGCCACGTCCAGATCCGTAAGCAATGCACGATCGGAAATTCCCATCAAGGCGTACTACGAACCTTTGAACCTTTCGTTCATCGAGCTGTGGCTTGCGCCCCCGGTCCGGCGGTGGCTAGCGGCGGGCCCGGGTTAGAACGTTGTCTCGGCCGGGCAGGCCGGTCAAACTACGCTCGCGCGCCAGACCCATGCCTGCCACGGCGGCAGGACCTGCCGGCGCGAAAACCATAGGGCACGATGAGCGAACGGGGCTATTTCGAGCGTTTATCCCAACGCGCGCTGACAGCGAGGCAAAACGCTGCCCCGCCGGCATTGAATGGCGCCGTAGGTGAGGAAACGTCGTCGAATGACGCGCGTGATCGTCTCGTCGCCCATCGCTATCGGCTCGAGAAGCGCATCGGAAGGGGCAGGCTCGGGGATGTTTTTGAAGCGATCGATGACTCGGGCCGCGACGTCGGCGCGAATCGGCGAGTCGCGATCCAGCTGATCGACGACAAGATTGCGGCGAACGCGCGCATCGTCGACGACGTCGCGCGCGCGTTTGCGTTGTTGCGGACGAGCTCCCATCCCAA
This sequence comes from uncultured Gammaproteobacteria bacterium, assembly GCA_964503125.1. Taxonomy (GTDB): domain Bacteria; phylum Pseudomonadota; class Gammaproteobacteria; order Steroidobacterales; family Rariloculaceae; genus FEN-1219. The sequence goes on along the minus strand of CAZCZE010000064.1, from coordinate 33,185 downwards.
CGTCGTGCGCATTTTGGATTTCGGCATGCATGTGCGCGCGTCATACGTCGTGATGGATCTGCTCGAAGGTATATCGTTGCGTTCGATCCTCGAGGAGGTGGCTCCGGAACCGTTGGGCGTAGATGAGACGTGGCCCGTGATTCTCGCCGTCGGCGACGCGCTTCAATATTTGCACGCGAAAGGGCTCACCCACGGCGACTTGAGACCCGAAAGCGTCTTCATCACGTTCGAGTATGGAATCAAGCTGCTCGATTTGGCTCCGCATTTTCCTTCGCTCGCGCCGTTCTACGTCGAGGACGCGGTCAAGGAGTCCGCGACCAGCGATCCGCGCGATGACGTTTACGGGCTTGCGTGCCTCACGTACGAGCTCCTTTCTGGGCGACATCCGTTCAACGCGAACACCCCGTTTGAGGCTCACCGCGCCCGCCTCGAGCCTCGTCCGCTCTCCGGCGTTAGCCCAAGGGAATGGGACGCCATCGCTCGCGGCCTCGAGCTCGAGCGCGCGCGGCGCACACCGACCGTGAAGGAGTATCTTCAAGATCTTGACCTGACCGGGAACGAGCGGCTTCGGGCGGCGAACGTGCAGGCTCGCGACTCCCGAGCGGAGTGGCCACCGACTTCACCGTCGCTCGAGCCAACGATTCCAACCGCGCCGCAGCGTGGGGAGCGCGAGGATGCGCCGCGGTACGAGCGGCCGAGAGTGCGATACCGAGATCGGAACGAAGAGCAACCGAGCAGGGACCGCTCAGGGCTCCTCCGCGGCGCACTACGCGCGACTTTCTCCGTGGCAGCCATCGCGGCCGTCGGGGCGTTCGCCATGATCAACTACGACGGCTTGAGGAGCGTGGCGTCCGACCTGATGACAGCTCTCGACGACGAGCTCGCGGCGTTGCGCCGAGCCGAGCGTGCTCCGGGCGACGAGCTCGATCCCGTGGCGATCGCAGCCGAGACCGCCGCGGTGAGTAGCAGTGCGGAGCGAGCCCGTGCGGAGGCGGTTCCTCCCGCTGCGCCCGCAGTGCTCGACGAAGCAGACGTTGCGCCGTTGACGGATGTGCCGCCCTCGGTTGAGACGAGCGCTGTCGGCCAGGAGCCAGCGGTACCCGAGCCGAAACCAAACGACGAGACACAGGCGATCTCTGTCGCTGTGCCCGCCGCTTCCGGCTCGCCCGTACCGTCTCGCCCTCCGTTCGCGTTTGCGCGTCCCGTGGTCGTCGTGTCGGAAAGAGAGAGTGCGGTCGCCGTGGTGATCGATCGCTCCGGCGACAACACCGCTCGTGCGACGTTTGTCTGGTGGGTCAGCGGGGATTCAGCTACGCCGGACGAAGACTATGTCGAGATCGATCAACGAGTCGAGCGTATCGAGCCCGGCGAGGACAGTCTCACGGTGTTCATCCCGCTCATTGGGGATTCGACGCCCGAGGACACTGAAACTTTCTCCGTCTACGTCGGCCGTTACGACCCGGTGCGCCGGCATATCGACGCGACGTCGTCTATGCGCGTCAATATCGTCGACGACGACTGAGCCGTGAGCTCGCCTGCGCGGCGTTTTCAACCCCGCTGGACCACATCGCTATGTCGGGCCGCCTGGGCGGAAGCAGGTTTTAAGGGCCGACGGCGGCGCGCGTACTACGACATCGCGCGCGCGGCGCATCGTCACGATGAAGCTCATCGGCTACACCGACGTCGCGCACACGCTGCATCCGCTTCGGAGCTCAATCGCCGGCGGCGGCCAACGCAATGAAGCGGACGCCGGCGTCGGGGTCGGCTGTTGCTTTGGCGAGCAGGGCGCGAGTCGCGTCGCCTGTCGGCGAAGTGAGCACCGCGGAACGCACGAGCGTAGCGCGCAGCTCGGGCCCGTGACCGAGCGATGCGTCGGCCGCAGTCAGAGCGCTGTCGTAAGCGGCCGCGAGCAGCGGCAGCACCTCCGCGTCGTTGCTGCGCGCGAGCGCGAGCGCTGCCGACGATTGGACGCCCGGCGTCGGATCCGCGAGCAGCGTGCGCAGCATGCGCAATGCACCTTCGGGTTGCGCCTTCGCGATCGCGTCCGCGGCCTGCCAGCGCAACTGCGCCGTCAACGACCCGCGCTGATCGAGCTTCGAGAGATGGCGCGAGCGCTCGCCCTGAACGGCATTGCCGATCAACGACGTGACTTGCCGCAACTGGTCGCTCGACGAGATCGCCGACGTCCCGCCGCTCAACGCGAGTTTCGCCGCATAGGCCAAGAACGGCTTGATCGCTCGCCAAATCGAGCGCACGCCGCGCGGGTCGAGCTCCCAATCGTCGGTCGTCAGCGCAGCTTCGACTTGCGCGACGACGGTCTCGTCGCCGAGCTCGAGTAAGCCGACGGCGATCCAAGCCTCGACCCACTGGTTGCGCGAACCGTCGTCGAGCGCCGCGCGCAGCGCCTGCCGACTCGGCTCGCCGCCTAGCTCGACGAGGTCGCGCACGACCTGGCCGCGGACATCGGCGCCGCCGGCGTTGGCCGTCCGTCGTTGCGTGATGACGTCGACGGCCCATTCGAACGCGGCTTCGTCGGCGAGCTCGTAGAGCACCTGAGCCGCGCGTAGCTCGAGCTCCTCGTCCTTGCCGGAGAGCTCGCGGCGCAGACCTTTGATCGCGTCCTCGTCGCGGAACGCGACCGCGAGCCCACGCTGGGCCGCTTGGCGCACGTCGAGGGAGGTTCGCCTACTGCCGAGCTTCTCGAGCCATTCGAGGGCGCGCGGGTCCTTGGAGCGCGCGAGCCCTTCGGCGACCCCGAGCAGATACGGCTCGTTGTCGCGCGCCGCGGCATACCGCAGCAACGTCGCAAACGCGCGCTCGCGCGCTTCGGCCGTCATGCGCCCGCCGCCGATCAGCGCCCCAAGCCCCTCGAGCGCCGCGCTCGTGAGTTGCGCGCCGCTGCCCGCGTCGGCGTTCTCGTCACCATCGTCGCCGAACGCGCCGAGCGACGCCAATCCAGAGGACGACAGCGCGGCCGCGTTGTCGAGCATCCAGGTCAGCAGCACCTCGGCGCGGCGCGGGCCCAGGCCGATGATGTCCTCGAGGCACGCCGTCGGCGCCCAGTCGCTTTGCAGCATCTGCAGGCACGCGACGTAGAAGCGCGCGGCCGCCTCGGCATCGCCGAGCGCGGCCAATGCGCGCGCCGCGCCGATGCCGCGGACCCACGGCTCGGCCATCGCCTGTTCCATCTCGCGCTGCGCCTGCTCGCCGTCGATCTGCGGCGCGGCGCCGCCGATACCGACCGCGGACCGCAGCAAGCCGCCGGCCGACATCGACTGCTGGGCACTCTCGCGCATCCGCTGCATCGACGGCGCGTTCATCATGCCGGCCGCGCCCTGCAGCGTCAGGGCCATCGGGTTCGTTTGCCGCCCGAGGGCGCGCTTGAGCTGCGCGATCGCCGTGGCGCGCTGCTGCTCCGTGAGCGCCGCGGCGCCTTCGCCTGCCATGAACTCTGCCGCGATCGGGTGGACGACGCTCTCGAGCGCGCGGCTGTCTAGCAGCTCGGCCAGCGTCTCGGCGTGAGCCGCCGCAGGCAGCAGCGAGGCGCAAACGGCAACGAGGGCGGCAGTGCGAAGCATGGCGCGCACCGCCTCGTCAGTTGTCGAGGTTGTTCAAGTTCGGGATGCCGGGCGGTTCGTCGACGCCGTTCAAATTCGGTATCGCCGGCCCCGTCTGGAACAACTGCGTTTCTTGGTAGCCGTCCGGAATCGCGAACGTCGCGGCCGAAACGTCGACTTCCTCGATGTCCGTGACTTCGACGGTCGTCGTCGTGTCGCCACCACCCCCGGCCGCCCCCCCGGCGCCGCCCGGCATGCGGCCGCCCAAGCGCGCACCGAGGCCGCCGAGACCGCCGAGACCGGGCATCGCGCCCATGCTCGTCTTCGAGCTCTGCACCGAGACCTGCCTCAACGGCACTCCCTCGACCTGCCGCAACCCTTGATTCTCGACGAGCTCAGTCACTTGGCTCGGCATCCCGCCCGAAGGGCTGGGGGGCATTGCCGGCAGCTCAATCGCCGTGGTCGTCCACAGATCCTCGACGGTGCTCGACTCGGTCTTCATCGGCATGCCCTGGATGCTCATCTTCCAGCTCGATTTGAACTGGTAGTGCCGCGTCGCATAGCCCTCGATGGCTTCGCCGGGCTCGTCGACGACTTTTTCGAACTCGACGTCGGTGACCTCCATCTGGCCCGCCATCCCGGCCATGCCTTCGAACATCGAGGCATCGAACCGTGCATAGGTGCGCGCGGCCGGGTTCACGAGCAGCATCTCGCTGTCGGCGACCAGCATGTAGCTGCCGGGCGGCATGAACGGATTGTCGGGCGATTCGACTATTTCCATCTTGGCGTTGCCGCCGTCGGCCGAGACCTTCGTCACCGAAGTCTTCTTGCCGTCGACGGTCGTGATCTGGGTAAAGGTGACGCCGGCAAAGGACACCGACGAGAACCCGAGAAGCACCGCGGCTGCCAGTAGGCTGTTCTTCGTCATTCGTCTTCTCCGCACGGGCGTGGGGGAAGCCGATGCTACGCCTCCGTCGCGACGGCGTCGATGCGCCGTCAACGGTAGGCGCTCGCCGAGCATGACGATCTGATCGGCGTAGCGCACTTGAGAAGCGGTGCGAGATCAGGATCGCGATGCAGTCGACGTGGGCTGGCTGCTGACTTGACGCTGGGCGGCTCAGTCCTGCCGCAACGCCGCGAGCGGATTGACGCGCCCGGCTCGCAACGCGGGCGCCAGCGCCGCGCACGCGCACGCTGCTACGATCAAGAGCAGGCTCGCGCCGTAAGCCACGGGATCGAAGAGCTGCACGGTCGCGGCGGCGCACGCCTGAAGCCGACGCCCTCGGACGCTCCGGTCAGCAGCTGCGGGTCGATGTCGAGTGCGTCGCGCCGCCGGCTGCCATTGCGGCAACCGGCGGCGCGTTGCGGACGAGAAAGGCTGCGAGCCTCAGAACTCCCAACGAAAGCCGATGCGAATCGTATCGGCGTTGTCGTTGAAGTCGGCGCTCGCGCCCAAGGCCATGCTGTCGTTGAAGTAGTAGCGACCGCCGACCGACACGCCCGTATCCCCACCGGCGTTGTCGAAATCGACGTACTTCAGCCCGGCATCGAGCTCGACTGAGTCCGTGACACGGCTGCGAATGCCGCCGCCGAGCGCGAGGCCATCGTCATCGGCCGTGAAGTTCCCGACCTTCACTTCCGCGTCGACGTACGAGAGGCTTGCGACGAAGTCCAGCCGGTCCGAAAAGCCGTGCGTCAACCCGGCACCGACTTCGATCGAGCGCCCGTCGACGCCGGCACCGAGGCTGTGGTCCTGCCACTCGCCGAACAGGAAGATCCTGTCGTTGAGCTCGTACGAGCCGGCCACCTCGAACCCGTCGCCGTCGACATTGAAGCCTGCGTCTTGCTCGACGTCGAGCAAGCTGACCTCGAGGTTCGTGTAGTTCATGTCCGCGAGCAAGACGTTCGGAGCGAGGGCGGCCAAAGCGGCGCCTAAGAGTGCTGTGCGTTTCATAACAATTTCTCCCAAGTGAATGCGCGGTTCGCATCGTAGTGAGCCGGCGCACCCCGGGGTGGGCGTTGTGTCACAGCTTAGGTGGTTGTTGCGGCGATGAGACCCGCGTTATGTCGCGCTGCCGCGACCGTCCTCGCGATTTGACAAATGCTAGATCAGGGAGTGGTAAACGTTCTGGACGTCCTCGTCCTGCTCGAGCTTGTCGATCATCGCGAGCGCGTCGTTCGCCTGGCGCTCGGCTAGCTCGATCGGCGCGGTGCAGACGTATTCGTGCGCGGCCGAGATCGGTGCGATGCCGCGCTTCTCGAGCGCTTCCTGCATCTGCCCGAAGCTCGCGAACAGGCAGCGCGCGACGATTTGCGGCTCGCCCTTGTCGCCGGTGCTCTCGCCCATCTCCTCGAGGCCGTGGTCAATGAGGTAGAGCTCGACATCGTCCTGGTCGATGCCTTCGGGTTTCAGGCGAAAGACCCCCATCTTGCGAAACTGGAACGCCACGCTGCCCGTGCTGCCGAGGTTGCCGCCGTGCTTCGAGAAGATGGCGCGAACCGAAGCGACCGTGCGCGTGGGATTGTCGGTGGCACACTCGACGATGACGGCCACGCCGTGCGGCGCGTAGCCTTCGTAGATGATCTGCTCGTAGTTCGTGGCATCCTTGCCGGCGGCGCGCTTGATGGCCGACTCGACCTTGTCCTTCGGCATGTTGATTTGGCGAGCGTTCTGCACGGCGCGCCGCAACGCGGGGTTCGAGTGCGGGTCCGGGCCGCCGGCCTTGACGGCTACGCTGATTTCCTTGGAAATGCGCGAGAACTGCTTGGCCATGCGGTCCCAGCGCGCAAACATGGTGTGCTTTCGTACTTCGAAGATGCGTCCCATAGGCGGAGAGTTTGGCAGCTGCGCGTCGCAGCGCGCAACGCGAGCTACGCGCGCGAACGCGGCCGCGTTACGGGCGGCGCGGCGCGGTCCGGCCCGTGTGGTTGCCGCCGCAGCTCGCGGACGGCATCTTCGACGACGCGAGCGGGAACAAACGTCACGCGCTCGACCTCGAAGCATGCGTGGCTCGGCACGCGCGCGGGTTTGCTGTTTGGGATCGGCGGTAACCGATGCGACGAGCGAAAAGCACGAAGCGTAGGACGAGCCGCTCGCGCTGGCGGCTCTTCCGCGGGCTCTTGCGGCGGCTCCGGCCGAGCGCGCGGGCGCACCGGCGCCTGTTCAATGCTCTGCGGCGTGCGCCCGGTACCGTGCAGATCACGCTCGTGACGGGAATTCTCCTGGCGCTGTTCCTCGGCGTGAATTGGACGTATCAGGTCATACGCAAGCCGTCGGAGCTGTGGTTTCCGATCAGCGGGTCGTTCTACAAAGGGCCGAGCGAGACGTGGCGCGTCTACGGCGCGCTGTTCGAGCGGCACTCCACGCCCGTCATGACGCCGGACCTGCTTGCCGCGCTCGCGCAGGTCGAGGGCTCGGGCAACCCCGTCGTGCGCACCTATTGGCGCTTCAGCCTGACGAACGAGCCGTTCGAGATCTTCCGCCCGGCGTCGAGCGCCGTCGGCATGTATCAGATCACGGACGGCACGTTCGCGATCACGCGCCGCTATTGCATCCATCGCCACCGCGTCGTCGAGGAGGGGCCGTGGTACGACTTCAGATCGTGCTGGTGGAACGGGCTCTACACGCGCACGGTGCCGTCGCACGCGATCGAGATGACGTCGGCGTATCTCGACCGCGGTGTCGCCGAGATCCTGGCGCGTGATCCTGCGCCGGCGGCGACGCTCGAGCAGAAGCAGACGCTGGCGACGCTGATGCACTTGTGCGGCGCCGGCGCGGCCGCCGAGTACGCGCGCCGCGGGTTGAAGCTCACGGCGCGGCAGCGCTGCGGCGCGCACGATGCGCAGAGCTACGTCGCGCGTGTGGAGAGCATGCAGCGGCGGTTCAAGGCGCTCGCGAAGGATTGACCGACACCGGCACTACGACGCGGCTCGCTCCCGTAGCCAGCGCAGCACGTTCGCGGCGTCTGCGTCTGGTGGGAAGACCGGGTAGAAGACTTCCTCGATCCGCCCTCCCGAAATGATCAGCGTGTGCCGTTTCAGCAGGGTCGAGTCACCGTAGCGGAACGTCGGCAGCCGCAGGGCTCGCGTCAGCAGGAGCTCTGAATCGCTGAGCACCTCGAAGGGCAGCTCGAGCCGCGTGGCCATCTCCTGCTGGTACTCGGTGGGCTGCGTGCTGAGCCCGAAGACCGCGGCGCCGAGCGCCCGCAACTCGGTTGCTCGATCACGATACGCGCAGCTCTGTGGGGTACAGCCGCGCGCACCCGGGATGGCGTCCCAGTCGGGCGGCGAATCGACGTCGGGGAGACCCGTGCGCGGGTACGCGTAGACGACGGCCCAGCGCGCCTCGATCCGGTCGAGCCGCACGAGACTCGCCCGCGTCGATGGTAGCGCGATGCTGGGCACGGCCGCGCCGCGTAGGTGCCGGCACGCGCCGTCGTCGATGGGTACCGGAAGCCCCGGCGGCAACGAGTAAAGATCGTCACTCTGCACGGTCGGGCCCCCTTGCCTGATGTCCCCGGGGCGAACGTCAGGTGTTCGGACCGGGACCGCGCGGACGGTCCGCCGGGCCACGCCGGCGCCACGCGCCCGGCTCAGCGGTCCGAGCCCGCGCCCTTGCCGTCGGTCTGGCCGAGCGTCTTGCCGTTGGCGAGGATCACGCCGACGTAGAGGCCCCCCGTGCTGCCGTCGTTGAGCACGACCTGGTTGCGCAGCGGGTTCACGAACATCGTGACTTTGTCGCCCAGCTTGAGCGCGGTCCGCGTCCAGCCCTGATTGATGAGCACGTTCGGTGCGGTCATCTCCACCGTCCAGACGCCATCGGGCTGGTCGCCCTCCGAGATGCCGTCGACCTTGATCGAGGCGTGCGGGTTGATCCAGCGGAACTGCGTGATCGTGCCCTCGATCTTGACGACGCGCGTGTTGTCGAACGCCGCCGTCGAATGATGCGCTCCGGCCGGAAATGCGCTCGTCAGCGCCACGGTGGCCGCCGCGCCCAGCACCGAGATCCTGCTAAACCCTCTCATCGTCTTTACCCCTTAACCTAACGTTCGAGCCCGGCTTGGCCGGCTTGCGTGCTCGGCAAGTTGTCGTTGAGATCCGGCAGGCAATGGACCTCACCGATGTCGGTATTGTCGACGCGCAGCCAGCGCTTCGTGCTGCGCCACTCGCCGACCCAGTTCACGGGATCGGTCATGATGTACTCGATCTCGAGCATCTCGCCGTTCTCGAGCAAGCGTATCCGCTCCTGCATGCGGAACTCCTCGGAGATCGGAATGCCGGTGTCGATGTAGTGGTTGTACGTCTCGACGTACCGTGTGTTCGCGACGAGTGTTTCGCCTTCCCACTGGCCGATCGACTCGCCGTTGTACGTGTAGATCACCCTGTCCGGGTCGGTCCAAGGACGGCCGTCGAGGAATATCTGCCTGAACTCGTTGTTGAAGTTCGACACCATCATGATGACGGTCGGGAGCTGGACCATCGCGATCGGCCAGACGCGCGTCATGACCATCGGCTGGCCGGCCGGGAAGCACTGCCCGATCGCGTCGCGCCAGGACTGCCCGCGCTGCAGCGTTTGCGAGTACTCGTAGTCGGCCTTCGCCTGGCCGATGAACTCGGGGTACGGCGGGCCGAAACGAAAGTCGGCGAACGCGCGGCTCAAATCGACGAACCACGTGCCGGTCAAGTCGAACGGCGGGGCGGGACGTTCCTTGTTGAGGTTCTCGGGCGCCAGCGCGCCCAAATAGCCTTCGTGCTTCGGAATCATGCGGTCCAGGGTTTGGCGCCGTTCGGCCGGCGTTTGCGCCGCGGCGGTAGCGGCGGCCGCGATGCCGGCGACGACCACGATCAAGACCCTCGATACGGCCATGGTTCCCCCTTCGTTGCTCGCGTCTTCCGCCTGTCACCAACTCTACCATATAGCTTTCCGGGTCCCGGCGGCGCGGTAGTCTCGCGACCAGCACGGCACTAGACTGAGACGGGTCCCGGCTGAGATCGCAGCCGCGAGAGGGGGAAAAGAATTATGAAGTTGTCGAGTGAAGCGGCCGCTGCAGCCTGTTGGCTCGCGGCCGGTCTATCGGGCGTTGCCGCTGCGCAGGCGCTGTTGCCGGGCGAGCGCGAGACCAACATCGTGGCGATCCCCGGCGTCGTGGCGGCGGGTACGAGGTGGGAAATCGTCTGGGCCGACTTCGAGACCGCGGACGGCATCGTCGGCACGGCCGACGGCGGCGTGATTTTCGCGCAGGAGCAGACCGACACGATTCGCAAGCTTGCGGCCGACGGCAAGGAGTACACGGTCGTGAGCCCGACGCGCGGCGTCGGCTCCGTGTCGCTCGATGCGCAAGGCCGGCTCTACGCCGTCGAGCGCACGTGCACCGAGCCGCTCAACACGTTCCTGGCGGGCTGCAACGACCTGACGGCCGTCGTGCAGCTCCTGCCCGAGCGCAAAGTGCTCGCGATGGCGTTCGCGAACGGCGCGCCGCTCGGCCGGCTCAACGACCTCATCGCCGACGGCAAAGGCGGCGCCTACTTCACGGTCGGCGGCGCCTACTACGTCAACGCGGCCGGCGTCGTGAGCACGGTGGCGGACCAGGACATCCGCTCGAACGGCATCATGCTGAGCCCGGACGGGCGCACGCTCTATGTGACGAACAACACGAACGTGCTCGCGTTCGACGTGCGCGCCGACGGCACGACGGCCAATCGCCGCGACTTCGGCGCCTTGGGCGGCGACGACGGCGGCGACGGCATGGCCGTCGATACCGAGGGCCGGCTCTACGTCACGGGCAATCGCGGCGTGCACGTGCTCTCACCGCGCGGCGAGTATCTTGGATTGATCCCGACGCCTCGCCGACCGATCACGATCGCGTTCTCGGGCCCCGACAAGAACTTGCTCTACGCGCCGTCGATGGGCGCCGTCGGCCCCGACGGCAAGGCGTGGACGACACCTGAGCTCATCCGCAACACCGCGATGACGATGTATCGGCTGCCGATGCTCGCGCAGGGGTTCAAAGGGCGACCGAAATAGCGGCACGCGCCGCGTGCGCGCGCGGCGAACGTCACTCGGCGTCGTCGCCCGCGGCCGTATCGATGAAGCGGAACCGCAGGCGGCCGAGGTCGACGACGTCGCCGTGCCGCAACTGTTGTCGTGGCGTGAGCTTAGTGTTGACGCGGATCCCGTTCTTGCTTTCGAAGTCCTCGATGGTCACGCCGTTCGGCGTCGAAACGATGCGGGCGTGCAATCGGCTCAGGAAGCCGCTGTTGATCCTGATGTCCGCGCTCTCGGCGCGGCCGATCGTCATGACTTCCTTGTAGAGCGGATACTTGATGGGCCGCTCGGCGTCGAGCAGCACGAGGACGCGCAGCGGCGCATCATTGGCTCCGGCAGGCTGCTCCGCATCCGCGTACTGCTCCGTGGCGGCGTACTGCTCCGGGAACACGAGCTCGGGGGAGATCATCTCCTCCGAACGATCGGGGTCGCGCTCGTGTGCTCGCTTGGGCTCCGCCTGAACTCGTTGATGGAGAATGCCGTCGGGGCCACCGCGCGGCGTCTCGATGTCGCCGAGCGCGGCCATGAGATCGTCGAGCGACGGCAGTTGCGCAGCCGCGGTAGTGGACACCCCCTCGTTTTCGGGCAACGCGATCGTCGCCGTCTGCACTGCATCGACGCGCGTGAGCTGCTTGCGGAGCTCGTCGCGCTCCTGGCTTACGCGGCGCAGCTCGTCGCGCACCTCGGCGAGCGCGCGCATTGTCTCCTCGCGCCCACTGCCCAGTGACTTCAGGCGCTGCTGCTGGTCGGCGAGCAACGTTTCGACGGCGTCGCTGCGCGACAGCGCTTCGGAGAGCGCCTTTTCGAGCCGCGCCGTGCGCTCGTCGGCGGTCTCGCCACGGCCTTTCGAATCCTGCTGATCGCGCGGTGTCTTGCTCATGGCCGGGGCGCGGCGCTCGCCGCCTCAATTCGCCGCTCGAAGCGCGACGTGACGATGAAGTTGCGGATGGCTGAATTATCCTCGTGACAGGCGTACTCGTAGATGCGGTAGTCGGCGTCTCGCACGAGCGGGAACGCGGCCTTCCACGGCCGCGTGAGCACGACGGGGTCTTCGACGGCAATCTCGTAGTCGATGGTGTCGGTGGCGACGCGCGTCAGGCGCTCGACGATTTTGAGCTCGCGGCTCGTGGGAATCGGCTTGCCGCCCGGGCCGACGATGAGCATCGGCGACTCGCCGTTGAAGTTCGTGGTCTCGATGACGAGCGTGTCGCCCTCGAAGCGCCCACGCGACTCGCCGAGCCATTGCACGATCTCGGGTGCGAGCGCGGGCCGGCCATCCAGCGGCACGACGCGCGTCTCGTGCACGAGCTCGAGGCGAATGACGACGTAGCCCGGCGCCTGCACGATCTCGATGCCGCTGTTGTACATGAACGGGAACATCGACGCCGGCAAGCCGCGCGTGACGCAGCGGTCGAGCGGATTGAAGTCCGAGACGCGGTCGAACGGTATCGCGGACCAGCTGCTCGTCATCGTGCTCGAGCGGAGCTCGCCCTCGGCCGTGAGCGGCGGCAGGCGGCCGTCGGCGGGCTCGACGATCAGCGAGGTGAGCCGATTCGGCTCGCCCATCTCGGCCCAGTGCCCAATGCCCATCTTGTTCGTCGCGATCTCCTGGTCGTAGCGTGCGTTCAGTGTGCGCAAACGCTCGACGCGCTCGGCGTACTCTTCGTCGGTGAGCAACCTCCGTTCGCCGAAGCTCACGGGGCGTTGCACGGGCGTGCCGTTGAGCCGGTCGATCGGCCATGGGCCCTGAAGATCCGGATCGCCCCAGGCCGTGCGCGGCGCGACGTAGGCGCCCTCGGGCGAGCCGCCCGCGGGCGGCGGCCCGACGCAGCCCGCCGCCGTTACCGCGAGCACAGCGAAAAGCCAGCGAAGAGCCGCAGGGCGTGACATGTGCGAATCCTGCCCCCGACTCATACGCCGATGCAAACCCGTTTTCTGTGAAAAGGGGCCGGTATTCGCGCACGCCACCGGCGCCGCGGGCTTTACCTGCGGAGGTCGTTGAGCTAACGTCTGCGCCCGTGATTAAGTTGATCGGCACAGGCACCGCGAAGAAACCCTGCGCAAGGGCTTTGGAGACGCGCGCGCGCTGAGGCTACCTACGGCACGCAATTTTCAAGGCCCCGCGGTGTTCCGACGGGGCTTTTTCGTTTCTGACCGCCATGGATGGCGGACATGCCGCAAATGCAGGAGCATTTTGCGGCTGGAGAGACTCAGCATGCCCGCCAAGAAGATCAGTAATCCCGTCGTCGCGATCGTCGGCGCCACCGGCGCCGTCGGCGCCGAGCTCTTGCAGTGCCTCGAGCAACGCGCTTTTCCGCTCAAGGAGCTCAAGCTGTTCGCCTCGGCGCGCTCGGCTGGCAAGAAGATGAAATTCCGGGGCAAGGACGTCGCCGTGCAGGAGCTCACGGAGGCGAGCTTTGCGGGTGTCGACATCGGCCTGTTCTCGGCGGGCAGCGGCACGTCGAAGAGGTTCGCGCCGGCGGCGGTCAAGGCCGGCACGGTAATCGTCGACAACTCGTCGGCGTTTCGCATGGACGCGGGCGTGCCGCTCGTCGTGCCCGAGATCAATCGCGAGGCGATCTTCACGCACCAGGGCATCATCGCGAATCCGAACTGCTCGGCGATCATCTCGATCACGCCGCTGTGGCCCGTGCACAAGCAGAACCGCATCAAGCGCATGATCATTTCGACGTACCAAGCCGCGTCGGGAGCGGGTGCGGCCGCCATGGAGGAGCTCCGCGAGTCGACCCGCGCCTACCTCGAGGGCCGTAGGTTCGAGCACAAGGTGCTGCCGCATCCGTACGCGTTCAACGCGTTCAGCCACAACACCAAGATCGACCCCAAGACCGGTCACAACGAGGAAGAGACCAAGGTCATCAACGAGACGCGCAAGATCTTCGGCGATCCGAATATCGCGATCGGCATCACGTGCGTGCGCATCCCCGTGCTGCGCGCGCACTGCGTGTCGGTCACGTTCGAGTGTGAGCAGCCGATCTCGCCCGACGAGGTGCGGGCGATCATCGCGAACGCGCCGGGCTGCCGCATCGTCGACGATCAGGAGCGCAACTACTTCCCGATGCCCGTTGACGCCTCGGGCAAGGACGAGATTCTCGTGGGCCGCATCCGTCGCGATTTGAGCGATTCGACGGGTCGTTCGATCTCGCTGTTCTCGGCCGGCGATCAGCTGCTGAAGGGCGCCGCGCTCAACGCAGTGCAGATCGCGGAGGAGCTGCTGGCGTAGACGGGGCAACGGCTCCGCGACTACGCTCGGTCGACGCACCGCCCGTGGGTCGCGGCCGAGTCTACTGATGCTCCTCGATCGTGACGCGTCCGCGCAGCCGGCGCTCGTTCATCATGCCGCGGATCCGCGGCATCTGCCTGGCCTTCGGATTGATCGACAACGCCCTATCGAGGTCTCGATCGGCCTCGTCGAACATGCGCTTGAGGTAATAGGCGTAGGCCCGATTGCTGTAGGCGCGCCAATTCTCGTCGTTGGTCGCGAGCGACTCCGTACAGTAGTCGATCGCGATATCGGGCTGGTCCTTCGCCGCGTAGCCCGCGCACAGGTTGGAGAGAGCAACGGCACGATCGCGCGGAGCGGTCGCGAGCTCGAGACCGAGCTTGGTCAGCCGGATTCCCTCGTCGTACTGCTCGGCGAGGAGGGCTTCGGAGCCGGCGCGCAGGAATTCGTTGCGGACACCCAACGTCGCGCGGCTCTCGGCCTGCTCCGGCGACCTGGTCGGACGGTGAGCCTGACCGAATACGGATGCCGATACGACGCACAGGGCAAACGCACCGATAGCCGTGGGAGCCATTAGAACCTCCGGAGCCTAGTGTAATCCCTAGCCGAACGGGAGGTACACGGACCGTCGCCCGCCGATTGTTATCTGGCATAACATGAAATAGCATCACCATCAGTACTCGGTTCCGCATGGACGCCCGAGCGCCAGGACGGCAAATATAGACGGACGCGCCTGCGTCTAAATCGACAAGACCTGCAACACTCGAGGGGGGACTCGTTGTGAAAAGAGCGAAACATGCAGCGGCATTGAACAAGACCGCCATTGCCGTCGCGATAGGGGGATGCCTGGTCTCTGGAGTCGCGACCGCGCAAGACCGAGAGCTGGAAGAGATCGTCGTCACCGCGGAGCGTCGGGTAAACACCGAGGCAACGACGGCCATATCCGTCGAGGTGCTCACCGACGCCTTCATCGCCGAGAATCAGATCAAAGACATCATCGATCTGCAAAACGCCGTTCCGTCTCTGCAGTTCTTCCAAAACGGCTCGTATGTTCAGGCCAATATTCGCGGTGTCGGCAACCCTTCGACGGGCGGGCCGAGCGAGCAAGTCGGCGTACCGGTATTTTTCGACGGCGCCACGCAGGGCGAAGAGATGGGTATCGCCAGCGGGTTCTTCGATCTCGAGGGCATCGAAGTGCTGCGCGGCCCTCAAGCCACCTTCGTCGGTCAAGCTGCCGCCGGCGGCGCGATTCTGATCAACTCCGCGAGACCCAACTTCGACGGGCTCAACGGCTTCCTCGAGCTGACGACTGGCACGTACGGCCAGCGCAAGCTCATGGGCGCGCTGAATCTGCCGGTCTCCGAGAACTTCGCTGCGCGGGTCGCGTACATGAGCGAGGTCCGCGACAGCTATTACAGTAACGCGACCGGAGGTCAGGTGCCGGGCGCGTCGTCGCAATGGACGCCCGGCGATCAGCAGGATCAGAACTTTCGTCTGAGCTTGCTGTGGGAACCGAGCGAGAAGCTGAGCGTCTGGGGCAAGTTCGAGGAAAGCGAGCTGCATACCTACGGTGCCCCGCTCCAGCCGAATCCGCGTTTCTACACCGGCTTCTGGGACGACGACGGCAATCCGGCAACGCCCTCTCTCCCCGTGCGAACGTACTCGACGCACCACCCGGGACCCGATGCGACGACCGCGACACCGAACGGCACGGGAGGGTTTCTTCCGGGCGTGAACAACACCCCCGGTCCGAACGGAACCGTCTACGACCCGGCGTCCCCCTGGGAGCTCGCGAGCATCGTCGCCCAGGAGCGCGACATGGCGGTCCACCGCGAGTCGGTCGAGGTGAATTACACCTTCGCTAGCGGGATTACCTTCCGCTCGTTGTCGAGCAACATCGTGATGGACCGCAAGCAGGTCGAAGGCGGGGATAGCCGGGCCTATCAGTCACTCGTGGGCTTCCAGCTTGGTCCAGGGATGTACACCTGGTCTCAGGAGTTCAACCTGATCTCGCCCGAGGGCAACCGGGTGGAGTGGCTCGTGGGCCTGTACAAGAATCATCGCCACACGGAGTTGCACCTGAATATCCCGTTGAACGGGCCTTGCGGCTGGCAATTCAACGGCTCCTGGACGCCCTGCCCGACGGCGTTGCTGCCCGGCGTCACGCGTCTCTTGTGGAACTCGATAGACGACGTGATCCACCAGGCGGTTTACGGCCAAGTCAACTTCCACTTGAGCGACGACTGGGAATTGAGCATGGAGGCGAGGCAAAACCAAGACGACAACACTCAAGTGCGCTCGACCTACATCACGGCCGCGACGTCGCCGGGCGGGGCGAACACGGTGCCGTGCCAAGGCAACATCGAAGGACAGATCTTCTACTGTCCGGAGCCCGGTTACCCTCCGTTGACGCCCGGGTTTCCCGGTTGGGGACCCCAGCCTCCGTTCATCGCACAGGACGACCTGCCGACGTACAAAGTGGGCGTGAACTGGCAGCCGGCCGACGGGCACTTTCTCTACGCGTTCTATGCCAGAGGCTACAAAGCAGCCCAATCCATCCAGACCGGGTTCCCGCTGGTCACCGAGGAGATCGTCGACGACTTCGAGATCGGCTGGAAGGGCACGCTGCGCCGCGGGCTCTATGCCGAGTTCGGCATTTACGACATGTCCTACGAGGACATGCAGCTCAGCGTGTTCCAAACGTCCGCCGCCGAAGGCCGCCAGCTGACTTCCAACGTCGGCAACTCGTCGATCAAGGGCTGGGAAGGGTCCGTGCGGGCCGTGATCGGCCAACTCGGCATCAACGCGAGCCTCGCATACAGCGACTCGGAGCTCGCGGATCTCACGACCGTCGACACGCGGGCCCTACCGCCAGCGGGTCTCGGCCAGCCGTTTCCGGGCGACACGAGCAAAGGCTGCACGCCGGCCACAGCGACGACGGGCACGTGTTTCGACTACACGCCTTACCGGCTCACGCTGTCGGGTACGGAGAGTCCTTTCGCTCCGCAGGTCACCTACACGATCGGTCTCGACTACGCCATACAGCTCGAAAACGGTGCAACGCTGACGCCCGCGCTCTCGTACAACTACTCGGATTCGGCGTACTCGAGTCTCTTGCAGAGCCCGAACGACAACTACTTCCGGACGGACGAACGCAAGTTGACGAACTTCTCCCTGACCTTCAAGAAAGACACCTGGGACATCCAGTTCTTCGCGACGAACGCAAGCGACGAGCTCTTCATCGAGGGTGTGAGCGGAGGCTCCGTCCTCTATGGCGATCCGCGAGTCGTCGGCATCCGTGGGAGAATGACGTTCTAGTCCGGTGAGCGTCTGCAGGGGGCCGCCGGCGATAGCCGGCGGCCCTTCCTTCATCCTGGAGGCGAGCGCTCGTTGAACCGCTCGAGTAGAAGGCCAACCCGACGTAGCGCCATCCGGCATGCGCTGATCATGCTGCTCGCTTGGCCCGCCGCTTCAGCGCTGGGCCAAGCCGAGCAGCCTAGCGTCGATGCGTTTCTCGAAGCCGCGTCGGCTAACAGGCGGCAAGCCGCGGAGGCGCAGGCGCAGATTGCGGCCGCATGGCGCGACGGCTATGCCGCGATGCTCATCGATCTGCTCGACGTCGTGCAGCGAACGCGCGATGCCAATCCACGAACCTTCATGCCGCCCGCTCGTCTCGCGGAGTTCCTTACGCAGCAAACGGGGCAAACGTTCGGCGAAGACGTCGCGCGATGGCGCGAGTGGGCTTGGAGCCTGCCTTACGCGCCACACCCGCTGTACGGCGAATTCAAGGGGCGGCTCTACGCGCTACTCGATCCGCGCTTCGTGGTGTTCTTCCGAGCCGAAGTGGAGCCGACGATCCGGCTCGACGAGATCTCGTGGGGCGGAGTTTCGATCAACGGCATCCCGCCACTCGATCATCCTAGGCACGTCACCGCGGCGGAGGCGACCTATCTCGACGACGACAACGTCGTCTTCGGTTTCTACCTCGACGGCGAGGCGCGAGCGTACCCGAAGCGAATTCTGGGGTGGCACGAGCTCGCGCTCGATCGCGTGGGCGACCGCGAGCTCGCGATCGTCTATTGCACGCTTTGCGGAACCGTTATCCCGTTCGATGCGCGGGCCGGCGGCAGAGCGTTGACTTTCGGCACGAGCGGACTCCTCTACCGATCGAACAAGCTCATGTTCGACCACGAGACCGCGAGCCTTTGGTCGAGCTTGACGGGCGAACCGGTCGTCGGGCCGGTCGTCGAGCTCAAGCTCAAGCTGTCGGCGTTGCCCGTCGTGACCACGACATGGCGTGAATGGCGCACGCGACACCCGGATACCTTGGTCCTCTCGCTCGACACGGGTTTCGAGCGCGACTACTCGGAAGGCGCGGCCTACCGCGCCTACTTCGCGACCGACGAGCTCATGTTCGGCGTCTCACTGCGCGACGGGCGGCTGCCGAACAAGGCCGAGGTCTTCGTCGTACGCTCGATGTCATCCCCCGACGCGATAACGGCGGCTCGCGCGGACACACCGCCGTTCGCGATCTCGACTCGACTTCTTGGCGAACGGCCGGTTTTCCACGCGGACGTCGACGGTACGAACATCGTCGTCGTGACCTCCGCCGCCGGCGCGAGCCGTGCCTATGCGTCCGCGACGTATCATTTCGCTACGACCGACGGTAACGATGCGGTGCGCGACGACGACGGCAGAGAGTGGGTCGCCGAAGAAGACTTCCTCGTGGCGAGGTTCGATTCCGGCGTGCGCCTGCCGCGCGTCGCAGGCCATCGCGCGTTCTGGTTCGGCTGGTACGCCCAACATCCCGACACCGTGCTCGTCGATTAGCGGCGGCCCCCGACACGCCTCGACGAACGCGCTATCCTTGGCGAATGAAATCGCGGCCGCGGAGGATGTCGATGACCGACCCATGGGGTATCGCTCGCGCCACGCTGTTTCTCACCTTCGGCGCGCTCGTCGTCGACGCCGCCTTCGCGCAAGCCGCGCGGCCGCTGCCCGACTGGAGCGGCGTTTGGGCCATGGAGGGCAACACCGTGTTCGACCGCGCGACCGTGCAGCCGTCCGACGGGCGCTCGGGCCAACCCGGCGTGCGCGAGTTTCCGCCGTACAATGAGCAGTGGGGCGCGATCTACCGCCGCAACATCGAGCTCGTGAAGGAAGGGCGCTTCCCCGATCCGATCAGCCTGTGCGGCGTGCCGCACGGCTTTCCGCGGATCATGAACGTGCCGGATGTGTACGAGTTCGCCGTGACACAGGGCGCCGTCTACATTCTCGCCGAGAATGGCCCCGGGATTCTGCGCATCTACACGGACGGCCGAGCGCATCCGCCGCCCGAGGACCTTTGGCCGACGTACACGGGCGCGTCGGTCGGACACTGGGAAGGCGACACGCTCGTGTTCACGACGATCAGCTTGAAGGGTGCGCGCGACGACGACGTGATCGTCGACCGGACCGGGCTCGTGCTTAGCGACGCGAGCCGCGCGACGACGCGAATGCGCAAGATCGACGACATGACGATCGAGGCGCAAATGACGATCGAGGACGACAGGGCGCTCACGGCGCCGTGGGTCGTCACGAAGCGCTATCGCCAGCAGCCGCCCGGCACGTGGGCGTGGGACTACGCGTGCGCGGAAAACAACCGGAACCCGGTCACGTCGTCCGGAAGAACACTCACGCTGGGTCCCGACGGCAGCCCGCTCGACCGCGTGACCGACTGACCACGAGGTACATCGCTATGTGCTCGACGAGATTCGTGACGACGGCTCTGCTCGGCGCAGGCGCGCTGGCAACGGCGTACCCGCTCGGCGCTCATCATTCGGCCGCGATGTTCGACGACACCAAAGTCGTCGAGCTCGAAGGCACGGTCAAGGCGTTGCAATGGACGAACCCGCACATCTGGCTGCAGATCGTCGTCGAGGAGCACGGTGCCGCGACCGAATGGAGCCTCGAAGGCGGCAGCCCGAACTCGCTGTCGCGCCGTGGCTGGCGCAGCACGACGTTCGAACCCGGCGACGTCGTGACCGTGCGCTTGAACCCGATGAAGGACGGCACGCCCGCGGGCAGCTTCATCGGTGCGAAGTTCGAAGCCGACGGCCGCACGATCGGACGCTGGGACTAGCGAGTCCGTTGCCTTTGGGCCGCGGCGGCTCGACCGAGCGCCCATCGTACCGCCAACTCTGTCAGGCGCGGTCGCTCGGGCCGGCGTCGAGCCGGCCCAAGAAATCACGAACCCACGGCGGGTTCGTCGTGATCACATACGCGATGAACAACGCCGACAGTGGCAAGAAGAACACGGCCCAGTCGACGATTACAATCACCACTGCCAAGACCAAACGGGAAAACTGGCTCACTGCAGTATCTCCTTAACGCGCGCGCCGAGCTGCGGCCGGCAATAAACATACACCGCAACACGGCAGCCCGGCAGGACTTGGGCTGCGGCAAAAGGACTATGCGAGCTCCAAGCCTTCGAGCGGCAGGAGGCGCGCGGGCGCCGACGTCAGGCTCATCATCGTGAAACCGCCCGTGACGTAGAAACGAACACCCCCCTTAGCGGGAGCGAGAAAATGCCGGCGCGAAGGGTGCTCTCGCGGTGCGCGGCCGAGGAAATTCTCCTCGGGCGCACCCATTCGCCGCCGAGCGCTACACTCGCCTTTGACAGAAAGTCGTTTTATACGCCTTAGCCGCCACAGCGGCCATAATGGCGAACCCATGACCCCCGACCAGATCATCGTTCTGGGCGTCCTCGGCGCCACGGTGGCGATGTTCCTCTGGGGGCGCTGGCGCTACGACATGGTGGCGGTCGGCGCGCTGCTCGCCTGCGTGTTCGCCGGGCTGGTGCCGACCGAAGCGGCCTTCGCCGGCTTCGGCCATCCTGCCGTAATCACGGTGGCCTGCGTGCTGGTGCTCAGTCAGGGACTGCAGAATACCGGCGCAGTAGACGTCCTCGCGCGGTATGCGGTGCCGGCGAAGGCGGGCCCGACTCTCACCATTGGCGCACTGACCGCGCTCGCCGCGGTGCTCTCCGGCTTCATGAACAACGTCGGTGCGCTCGCCCTGCTGATGCCGGTGGCGATCCAGGTCGCGAGACGCCTCGGCGTGCCGCCCGGCAAGGCGCTCATGCCACTCGCCTTCGGCTCGATCCTCGGCGGCATGACCACGCTCGTCGGCACGCCGCCCAACCTGATCGTCTCGGGCTTTCGTGCCGAGGCGGGGCTCGACACCTTTGGCATGTTCGACTTCACGCCGGTCGGCGCTGCCGTCATGGGGGCGGGCGTGCTGTTCGTCGCGCTCATCGGATGGCGGCTGGTGCCGGCGCGCGAGCAGGCGAGCGTCGAGGGCTTCGAGACCGAGGCCTATCTCACCGAGGCCCGTGTCCCCGAGGGCAGCAAGGCCGACGGCAAGACCTTGCGCGAGATCGAGTTGGCGCTGGACGAATCCGGGGCGCAGGTCATCGGTCTGGTGCGCAACGAGGTGCGTGTGACCGCGCCCAGCCCGGGGCGCATGGTGCGCGCGGGCGACATCCTGGTGATCGAGGCCGAGGCCGAGGCGCTATCCGGCGCGATCTCCGGCCTGGGGCTCAAGCTCGAGGAGGCCAAGGCGCCCGAGGAAGAGGAAGCGGACAAGCGCGGCGAGGAAAAGCCCGCCGCGAAGGACAAGCACGAGGAAGACAACGCCGGCAAGTCCGACGAGATCGCGCTCGTGGAGCTCGCGGTGCTGCCGCAGTCGAGCCTGGTCGGGCGCTCGGCGAGCGACCTCATGCTGCGCACACGCTTCGGCGTCAACCTGCTCGCGGTATCGCGCGAAGGGCACCGCTCTACCGGGCGCCTACGCACGATCGACTTCGCGGCGGGCGACGTGTTGCTCATGCAGGGCCCGCCCGAGGCGATCGCCGAGTTTTCCTCGGCCTCCGGGTGCCTGCCGCTCGCCGAGCGCGAGCTGCGCATCCCTGACAAGGCGCGTGCTGCGACCGCGAGCGGCATCATGCTACTCGCGGTGGGCGGCGCCGCCTTCGGGCTCGTGCCGGCGGCGATTTCGTTCGCTGCCGGCGTGCTCGCATCGATGGCGACGCGGACGGTGACGCCGCGCGTGGTCTACGACGCGGTCGACTGGCCGGTGATCGTGCTGCTCGCCGCACTGATCCCGGTTGCCGGGGCGATGGCCTCCACCGGCACTGCGGACCTGATCGCGCGGCTGATGCTCGAACACCTGGCACAGGGCAACGCGGTGATCGCGCTGGCCGCGATCCTCGTCGTGACCATGACGCTCTCCGACCTCATGAACAACGCGGCGACCGCGGCGGTCATGTGCCCGATCGCCATCGGCACCGCGGGCCAGCTCGGCGTCACCCCCGATCCTTTCCTGATGGGCGTGGCGGTGGGCGCGTCCTGCGCCTTTCTCACGCCGATCGGGCACCAGAACAACACGCTGATCCTCGGCCCGGGCGGCTTTCGCTTCGGCGATTACTGGCGGCTCGGGCTGCCGCTCGAGATGCTGGTGATCGCGGTGAGCATCCCGATGCTGCTCTTCGTCTGGCCGCTCTAGGAGGCGCGACATGGACACACTGATGCAATGGCTGGCCAAGGTACGCGAGCTGCTCGACGTGGCGATCATCGCGACGGACGAGACGCGCGTCACGCTGTGGTCTGTTCTCTACGTCGTGTTCTTCGTCGTGGCGCTGTTCTGGATCGCGGGCTGGCTGCAGCGCTGGCTCGCGCGCGGCCCGCTCAAGCGCACCGCGCTCGACGCCGGCTCGCGGCAGGCTGTGGCCACGATCACGCGCTACGTGCTGCTGCTCGTCGGGTTTCTCGTGCTGCTGCAGACCGCGGGCATCGACCTCACCACCTTCAACGTGCTCGCCGGCGCGATCGGCATCGGCGTGGGTTTCGGGCTGCAGGACGTGGTGAGCAACTTCATCTCGGGCCTGATCATCATGTTCGAGCGGCCGATCAAGATCGGCGACCGCATCGTGGTGGACCAGGTCGAGGGCGAGGTGATCGAGATCGGCGCGCGCGCCACCTCGGTGCTCACCAACGACAACATCGCCATCCTCGTGCCCAACTCCAAGTTCATCAGCGAGAACGTGGTGAACTGGCAGTACAACGACAACAAGGTGCGTTTCCGCATCCCGGTGAGCGTGGCCTACGGCAGCGACGCGGAGAAGGTGGAGAAGCTCCTGCTGGAAGTCGCGAAGGAGAACAAGGACGTGCTCGAGGATCCGGAGCCCGGGGTGCGCCTGCTTGAGTTCGGCGATAACGGCCTCGCGTTCGAGCTGCGCGCCTGGAGCTTGAGCCTGGTGCACCGCAAGGGGCGGCTGGTGAGCGCGCTCAATCGCGCGATTTACGAGAAGTTCAACGAGGCAGGGATCGCGTTCCCCTTCCCGCAACGCGACCTGCACGTGCGCGGCGGGGTGCTCGAGGTGCGCCAGGCGAAGGACCCGGACTAGCGGATCGGGCGCAGGCCCCTTTCCTCCGCGGCTTTCAGCACGCGCACGCAGGGTTGGTGGCCCTCGTAGACCACGCCGTGGATCTCCAAGCGCTTTCGCGGGAACTCAGGTGGAAGCCGACCAACGAGCGAAGCTCGACGCGGACATGGATGCCCGCGGTAGAGCAACGCAGGAGCAGTTGCCGAGCGGCTCGTCCGGTACGTGAGCCGCCCGGCGGTGGCGGAGGAGCGCCTGGCTCTAACGGCGCAGGGGCACGTGCGGTATCGGCTGAAGACTCCGTATCGCGACGGCACCACGGACATCGTGCTGGAGCCGGTGGATTTCATCGGCCGACTCGCGGCACTGGTGCCGCCGCCGCGAGTGCACTTGTCGCGGTATCATGGGGTATTCGCCCCACACGCCGTACTGCGAGCCGCGATCTACGAGAACGTCTTTCGCGCCAACGTTGGCTCCCGCTAAGCTCAGGTTCATGCCCGGCCTCATCACGCGCAGCTTTGAATCGATCGCTGTACTTCGCGATCGTCCTCGGTCCTGGTCTTGGCATTCGACACTCCTGAACAGTTGGTTCAGGGTGTCCACTAAACCGAAGGAACTATCCGACGGCATAGACGATGTTGTTAGCCAACTTGTCCAGCACGATGTCTTCGATCTGGCCGTTCTTCTCGCCCGCCGAATTCTCGACGCTGGTGCCGATGACCTTCTTGGCACAGGAACGCGATGGTAGGGACGCCCGGTCGCCGGCCCCATCAGCGCATGGCGCCCGGTCGTGTCAGACCAAACGCAACCGCCGTAAGAACTTACGTGTATAAAGCTCAAAGGGAGGCTCAGGCTTGAACACCGTGCCAGCACGCGACGCCGAATCGGCGCCAACGCTCATCGCGCTCAACGGCATCCGCTTCTTCGCCGTTTTCCACATCTTTCTGCACCACCTCTGGTCCATCCGGTTCGAATCCTCGCGCGGCGAGGGGCCGTTCTCGAATGCGTACTCCACGATGGATGGGTTCCCGCCCTGGGTCAACAACCTGCTGGCGCACGGCTACCTGTCCACGAGCTTTTTTTTCCTGCTCTCGGGCTTCATCCTGGCCTACCTCTATTGGTCGCCTGGCGGTGAGCTCTCGACCACGCGGCAACGATTCTGGTGGCAACGCGTCACGCGCATCTACCCGGCGCACCTGATTGCCCTCGGCGTTACGCTTCTTCTGTCCATCCCGCAGTTCTTCATGGATCCGAGCCCGCCGTCGATCCCGCTGGCCGCGGCCAGTGCGGTCGCGACGGCCACCCTGACGCAGGCCTGGGTGGCGCCGCTAGTGCCGATCTGGAGCTGGCCGACCTGGGCGCTCTCGGCCGTGGTATTCCTCTATCTCCTGATGCCCTGGCTCATGCGCGTGCTCGCCAGGCTGTCGCGTCCGCAGCAGATCGCCTTGTTAGTCGCAAGCCCGCTCCTCTCGCTCGTACCGACGCTCATCTTCCTGCAATACTTTCCGGACGGCGCCGAGGGCCGCCAGAACTGGCAGATCTTCATCACCTCGACGCCGCTGTTCTGGGTGGCGCATTTCGTTGCCGGCATGCTGATGTCGCGCGTCTTCGCGATCAGCCGGTTCGAGACGGCCTGGCGCGAAAAATCGAAACCGTGGCTGTCGTTGGGCGACCTGGCGCTGGCGGCCGTGATCGTCATCAGTCTCATGGAGCCGCACGACTGGCCGTGGCGTTACGTCCTGCGTCACGGCGCCTTGCTGCCGTTGTACATGCTGGCGCTCTACGATCTGGCGCTGGGTCGCGGGCTGGCCGCGCGATTGTTCTCGCTGCCGGGAATGAACTTCCTCGGACAACTCTCGTTTTCCATCTTCATCTGGCAGAACCTGTTCATGGGGCTCGGGTTCGCGATAGTGACGGCGGCGCCGCAGGTGACCGGCCTGCCGTTCTGGTTCGCGGTCGCAGGGCTGCTGCTGATGTCGGTGATCAGCACGCACTTCATCGAAAAACCGCTGGCGCGCAGGCTGCGCAAGCGATACGCGCCAATATCGGCAGCAGATCCAGGCGGGATTGGTCGCGAAGTGAGCTGAACATCGCGGGATGCGACAGCTGCGTCCATGCACTTCCGAATCCTCGACGCCATCGCCGTTGGTTTCCACGGACACCAGTACGGATGTGCTGCTGGTCGCCGCCGCGCCTTCTTCGGACAGGCGCGCCGTGGAGTTCGCGGCCCCGCTCAAACCAAGCCGTCCCGTATCGGCCCGGCGTCAAATTGGGACGGAATGGACCGGCGGTGGTACTCTCGTAACAACGTGATTCCGCCTGAGGCAGGTCGCAAGACGGCCTAACCGTTGGTGATTACTAAGTTCTAGGGGGGTACGAAATGATTAAGCGGACTTTGGGAGCAGTCTTTTTTTCTGGGTGGCTTGTGACCAGTGCCGCGTCGTTGGCGCATCACTCTCTCTCCGGCGTATACGACATTCGCAAGACGGCTGAGTTGACCGGTGTCGTCACGAGGGTCGCGTTCATAAATCCGCACGGGGCCATGCATGTCGAGGTGGACAAGGACGGCACCAAGACCGAGTGGATACTGACCACGGGCTCAGCCAACGTGCTGTCGAGCCTCGGCTTCGGCCGCGGCGGGCCCAATACGGTCTTGGAGGGCGACACCGTGACGATCGGCTATTTCCCGGCACGAAACGGCAAGCCACTGGGATTCATCCGGACGATTACGCTACCGAACGCGACAACGATCGAGTTCAATCCCGATTAACAGCAGCATCTTTGGTATAGGGGGAACTACTATGGCCTTTAGACAAGGCTCGACCTCAACGCGTGTCGCGCTCGCGACCGGCCTCGTGGCCGTCTTGACGGTCGTTGCGAACGCGCAGCTCGGCGGAGGCCCGCCGCCGCCGCCGCCATACACGCCCGCGGAAGGCGCCAAAGACCTGAAATCGGTGCTGTTCAACTGGCCGTGGCACATGGGCATGTTGCGCGGCATCGAGGAGCATGAGCTCGCCGTCACGCTCGAGTATCGCGGTGAAGGGACGATCCAAGTCAACGGTCAGCCCTGTGCGATCACGCCCTACGAGGAAGCCCGGGAAGGCGAGCTCGGCACGTCGGGATACCGCATCGGCAACGCGTACCAATTTGCCGGCAGCCGCACGCAGATCGAATGCACGCTGCCGAATGGTCGGACGTATTCCAACATCGAGGTCGTCAGCGGCACGTACGCCTGGGATGAAGACCGCCCGGGCGCGGGTCTCGTGCCGGGCGAAGGCACGGCCAAGCCGATGCGCGAAAGCGTCGATGAGCGCCTGATTCGTCTCTGGGCCAGCCCTCAGGGCGCACCGAAAGCAGCCTTGGCGGGCGCCGGAATCGACCCGATGAAAGTGTTCCGCAATCCCGGCGGGCTGCTCGAGGAAGGCACCGCGAAGATCGGCGACACGTCGGTCACCTGGGACGGCGACACGCCGGTCGTTACTTTCCCGATTCCGGGCGTCGACGACGCAACGGCGGTTGCCAGGCTCGACGATCGCTTCATGACCGAGTCCGTTGTGGTCACTCAGGGACGCAATCGGTACGAATTCGCCTACAGCGATTACAACGACTACAACAATCCGCTGAATCTGATCGAAGTCTATATGCCCGGCAGAATGGTGGAGCGCCGAAACGGCCAGGTCGTGCGCGACGTGAAGACGGTCGTGACGGAAACGGGCAGCGTCTACGTTGTCGTGCCCGTGCCCGCGAACGTGGGGCCCACGCAGCCCCTGCCGATGTATGGGAGCGACCAGGAACCGCCGGCGCTCGATTCCAACGCTCCGACGCCGCGTTTGGCCGGCGGCAAGCCCGACCTCACCGGTAGCTGGAGAAGCAACGGCAACAAGTTCTTTATCTGGCGCTACGGCAACCGCCGGTGCGCACCGACCCAGCTCGACGGCTGTAGCCCACAGTGGAATCAGACGGTCGATTTCGAGTTCGAGGCGGCTTCGCGCTTTGGGCCGAATCGCCCGATCTACAAGCCCGAGCACTGGGACAAGGTCGTCTATCTCGATATGTGGACGAACCGCCTAGATCCGATCATGACCTGTCAACCGATGGGTATTCCGAGACAAGGACCGCCCGGGCGCATCTTCCACACCGAAAACGACATCACCTTACTCTACGGTCGCGGCGGCGACGGCGGCGGCGGTTATTCGGACTTCCGCGTGATCGCGACCGACGGCCGCGAATTCGACGAAAGGGCGATCATCCAGACCAAGTACACGGGTCATTCCGTCGGCCACTGGGAAGGCGACACGCTCGTGATCGAGTCGGTCGGGTTCACGCCGGAGACCTGGCTCGCGCGCGGCGGCTTCTTTCACTCCGAGGACATGAAGGTCTTCGAGCGCTTCACCCGGCAGGGTGATCAGTTTCTCTACGAGGTGACGGTCGAGGACCCGCAAGTGCTGCTCCAGCCATGGGAGCTGAAACCGATGCTGCTGAGTACGGGTGGCGGCGGTGGACCCGGTGGACCCGGTGGGGGTGGCGGTGGTGGCTTCGGTGGCGCCGGATTGATTGGTTCGGAGCGCGGCGCTTGCCAGGAAGAAGAGCTCGACGACATCGTGAATCAGATTCGCCACTAGAATTTGCGCAGTTGAGCGCCGGCGTCGACCAGACGTCCGGCGCTCGTGTTTTTCGGCCCGCATCTTCGATAAGCAGCGCAAGAATCTGTCGAATATCTTCGCCGCGGAGGGCGCGGCCGAGGAACTCTCCTCGGGCGCACCCGTTCGCCGCCGAGCGCTACACTCGTCTTTGACAGAAAGTCGTTCTATACGCCGTTCGATCTCGCTGTTCTCGGCCGGCGATCAGTTGCTGAAAGGTGCCGCATTTGAATGCGGTGCAGATTGCAGAGGAGCTGTTGGCGTAATCGAGCCGACGTGATTAGATTGTGCTCATCGCCAATCGATAAGGAGCGATCACATGGCCAAGGAACGTACCACCCAGAAGGAAGGCAAGAAAAAGCCTCTGCTGACGCCCAAAGAGCGCAAAGCGCTGAAGCGCGCGAAGAAGGAAGCGCGGAGGGTGTAAGGCCGACGACCCGCGCCGTCGGTTACGGTTCGATCGTGCCCGTAACGCCTTCGGGCGTACAGTTGAACGGCTCGATCGAAAGATCCGACGGTGCATACTCCAGGCGCGCGACGTCGAAGTCGCGCGTGAAAAACTCAGGATCCTTGAGCCACACCTCGGCGACGAGCCGCTGCCGCGCCGCGTCGAACGACAAGCGTTCGACGGAGGTCAGCGCCGCGGAGTGCAGCAGCCCGCGCGTCGGCTTGCCGGGCTCCTCGACGTACTGACTGAGAACCCCGGTCGAGTAGTTGGCCGTCTCGATCACGAGCGTGGCGCCGTCGAAATAGCCGATCGAATGGCCGAGCGACGTGCGCGGCCCGTCGGCCGGGTACTCGCGCGTATTCAAGTGCACCGTGCGCACGACGTCCATCCACTCGTGGCGCAACACCACGCGGTCGCCTTCGCGCTCGATCTTGAGCGGCGTGCCTGGCGCGCCCCAGACGCGCCGGATCGCGACGGGGTCGCAGCGAAACGTCGGGTCGTCCTTGAACGGATCGTAGGCGGCGACGGCCGCCAGTCCCGCCGGCGTCAAGAAATTCATCATCGGCTGCGGCCGGCTCGTGTTCACGCGGCGCGGGTCCGGCGCCGCAGGCGCGAGCATCCACGTGCCGAAGATGCTCGTGCGCGGCGGCGCGCTCGCGTCGGCCCGCGCCGTTTGCAGGCCGCGCGGGCCATTGACGCTCAACGCTCGGCCGTCCGGGAAATAGACGTTGTTGAAGAAGCACATGGTTGGGCTGTGCCGCGACAGCGAGCCGTCCACGCGCAGCCCGGTGCCCGGCTTCAGCATCTCGGGCGTGATGCCGTTGCGCGTGAGCTGCGTGACGCCGTGCGACTCGCAGACGTATTCCTGAGTCTTGCCGTTCTCGTCGACGGCCGCGATGTGCAGGTAGCTGTGCGGGTTGCGCGCTTCGTACTCGAGGACCTTGCCCGAGATATCGACGGGTTTGTCGATGTCGAAGTGCGGCGCGAAGCTGTGGTGCGCGTATGCGGCGGCCGGCGCAAGCAGCGGGGTCAGCAGCAGCGAAAGTCGGGTGTTCATCGCGTGTCTTCCACGGGGGCGAGACGAAAGTATATTCCGTGCCTGTCGCGCCGCGCAGCGGATTTTGCTAGCGTGCCGCGATGTCGATAACGGTGACCGATTCTTCCGCGGTTCGCGGTCCGGGGCTGCGCCGAGTCATCGGTCCTAAGCTCCTGTTGTTCCTCGTCATCGGCGACATGCTCGGCACGGGCATTTACGCCTTGACGGGCGACGTGGCGGGGCGCGTCGGCGGTGCTGCCTGGCTCGCGTTCGGCGGCGCGTTCATCGTCGCCATGTTCACGGCCACGTCCTATCTCGAGCTCGTCGGCAAGTATCCGCACGCGGCCGGTGCCGCGCTCTATTCACAGCGCGCGTTCAACAACCGGTTCGTGACGTTTCTCGTCGGCTTCGCCGTGATGTGCTCGGCTCTGACTTCCGTAGCGGCAGCGAGCCGCGCGTTCTCGGGCTATTTCCAGGAGCTCGCGGTCGTGCCGCTCGTCGTGCTCGTGCCGGTGTTCATCCTGGGGCTCGCGTACGTCAACTTCCGCGGCGTCGGCGAGTCCGTGAAGCTCAACGTGGTGATGACGTGCGTCGAGCTCACGGGGCTCGTGATCGTGATCCTCATCGGCGCGTGGGCTTTGAGCCAAGGCATCGGCGAGCCGGCGCGCGCGCTCGAGTTCAATGCCGGTGCCGAGCCGTTCTCGCTCGTCGTCAGCGGCGCGGCGCTCGCGTTCTTCGCGATCATCGGCTTCGAGGACTCCGTCAACATGGTCGAGGAGACGACGAACCCGCAGCGCGACTTTCCGCGCGCGTTCTTCATCGGCATCTCCATCACGGGCGTGGTCTACATGCTCGTCGCGTTCTTCACGACTTCGCTCGTGCCGATCGAGATCCTCCGCGACAGCAATCAGGACTTGCTCGAGGTCGTGCGCATCGGCGCGCCGTGGTTCCCGCTGGTGTTGTTCTCAGGTATTGCGATGGTTGCCGTCGGCAACACGTCGCTGATCAACTTGATGATGTCGTCGCGGCTCCTGTACGGCATGGCGAACGAGCGGGCGATTCCGGCGGTGTTCGGCGCGGTGCACGAACGGCGGCGCACGCCGTGGGTGGCGATCATCTGCACCACGGCGCTGGCGCTGTTGCTCGCGGCCTGGAGCGGCGTCCGCACGCTCGGCGGCACCACGGCGTTGCTGCTGTTGTGCGTCTTCGCGCTCGTCAACGCTGCGGTGCTCGTAGTGCGCACCCAGCCCGTCGCGCACGCGCACTACCGCGCACCGACCGTGTGCCCCGTGCTCGGTCTCGTGTCGTGCGTCTATCTCGCGTCGCCGCTCGCGGGCCGCGAGTCGGAACAGTACCTAATGGCCGGCGTCTTGCTGCTGTTCGGGATCGCCCTGTTCGCGATCAATCATTTCTTAAGCCGCGGCGCAATCGACAGGGGTACGTCCGCGCGGTAAATTGGCCTTCTGGCCTTCAAACACGGGGGAGATCATGGCTGCACAACCCAATGAAATCGGGCGCACAGCGCCGGTCGAGATCGATCGGCGCGTCTACGAGCTTTACGACGAGTACTGCCACGGCCGCATGGATCGCCGCGAGTTCCTGGCTCGTGCGAGCGCGTTGGTCATCGGCGGCCTCGCGATGGCGCAGGCGTTGTTTCCGCGCTACGTCGAAGCGCAGACGATTTCGTTCACGGATTCGCGCATCAAGGCGAAGTACGTCGAGTATCCATCGCCCGGCGGCACCTCGGGCGAGATGCGCGGCTACCTCGTGCAGCCGGCGGGCGCGGGGCCCTTCCCGGCCGTGCTCGTGATCCACGAGAACCGCGGGCTCAACCCCTACGTCGAGGACGTGGCGCGCCGCGCCGCGGTGGCCGGTTTCCTGGCGCTCGCGCCCGACGGCCTGGCGCCCGTGGGCGGGTACCCCGGCAACGACGACGACGGCCGCACGCTGCAATCGGGCCTCGACCAGGCGAAGCTGCGCCAGGACATGGTCAACAGCGCGCGCTACCTCAAGGCGCACGAGCTGTCGACGGGCAAGCTCGGCGCCACGGGGTTCTGCTGGGGCGGCGGCATGGTCAACAACCTCGCTGTCGCCCTGGGCGCGGACTTGGGCGCAGGCGTGCCGTTCTACGGCGCCGCGGCGGCCGCGGCCGACGTGCCGAAGATCAAGGCGGCGCTCATGGTCCAGCTTGCTGCGACCGACGAGCGCATCAACGCCATGTGGCCCGAGTACGAGGCGGCCTTGAAGGCCGCGGGCGTCGATCACCGCATGCACATGTACGAGGGCACGCAGCACGGGTTCCACAACAACTCGACGCCGCGCTACCACGAAGCCGCGGCGAATCTCGCCTGGGAACGAACGCTCGCGTTCTTCAAAGAGCGCCTCGCTTAAGTATCCGGAGGCTTCGGACGCGGCGGCGCGCTAGGCGGCCGCCGCGTCGGCGTCTCATAGCGATGTTCAAGCAGTGGCGCCGGCGGCGCATCCTGTCGCAGCGCGCGATCGCTTCTGAGCTCTGGTCTGCGACGCTGGCCGCCGTGCCGGCCCTCGGGCGCCTGCCGGCGGAAGCGCAACAGCGGTTGCGCGAGCTAACCCTGTTGTTCCTCCACGAGAAGCACTTCGAACCGGCCCGCGGCGTCGAGCTCGGCGAGGCCAAGCGCTTGCGCATCGCGGCGCTCGCGTGCCTGCCGATCCTCGAGCTTGGCCTCGATGCGTACCGCACGTTCGCGTCGATCGTCGTCCACCCCGACGAGTTCGTCGTGCGCGACCGCGAGTACGAGGACGAGGACGGCGTCGTGCACACGGGCGACGACGTGCTCGCCGGCGAGGCGTTCGAGCAGGGGCCCATCGTGCTCGCCTGGAACGAGGTCGAGGCGAGCGGGCGCGGCGAGGGCTTCAACGTCGTCGTGCACGAGTTCGCGCACAAGCTCGACATGTTGAGCGGCGAGGCGAACGGCGTACCGCCGCTGCACGGCGACATGCGCGTGCCCGAATGGGTCGCCGCGTTCGACGCGGCCTACGACGACTTGTGCGGGCAGCTCGATCGGGGCGAGGAGCCGTGGCTCGACCCGTACGCGGCCGAGGATCCCGCCGAATTCTTCGCCGTGTGCGCCGAGCTGTTCTTCGACGTGCCGCAGGATCTGCGCGCCGAGTACCCCGACGTCTACGCGCAGCTCAAGAAGTACTTCCGGCAAGATCCCGCCGCAGCCGTTTGAGCCCGAGCCAGAAGCCGATCGTGCTCGTGGCGAGCGCGCCGAGCGAGAGCACGATCATGCCGATGTCCCAGAGCGGCCGGCGGTCGTACCAGAAGCCGAAATCGAGGCTGTGCAGGCCGTTGTAGATCCAGCGCTCCACGCGATCCATCTTGTGGATGCGCGCGACCACCTGGCTCACCTCGGGATCGACGTAAACCCACGTCTGGTCCGGATCGGCGAACTTCACGCGGAGAACCGGCAGGGGCGTCTGCCCTTGACGGGAGTAGTAATAGGAGTCGTATTCCTGCAGCAGCTGCGCGTCGACCACGGGCACATCCGGCACCGCCTGCTTCATGCGCGCGAGAATGGCGTCGGCGCTGAACGGCTCTTCGCGGACCGCAAGCGTCTCGGCATGGACGAACATCCGGTTGCCCTGCAGGCGGCCGGACACGTTGTAGGGCTGATGGAGTCGCTCACGCCGCCATGGCTCGGTCAGCGCGCGCGCGGTCCTGACCCCGTAGTACGGCTCGTCGCGGACCG
Organism: uncultured Gammaproteobacteria bacterium; assembly: GCA_964503125.1. Lineage (GTDB taxonomy): Bacteria > Pseudomonadota > Gammaproteobacteria > Steroidobacterales > Rariloculaceae > FEN-1219. Next base: position 66 of record CAZCZE010000064.1, on the reverse strand, counting down.
CAAGCGTCTCGGCATGGACGAACATCCGGTTGCCCTGCAGGCGGCCGGACACGTTGTAGGGCTGAT
>CAZCZE010000063.1:0-52824 GCA_964503125.1 uncultured Gammaproteobacteria bacterium | reverse complement strand
CGCGGCGGGCCAACGCGTGCGCTTTGTCGACGTCAACTCGGCATTGACGACCGCGGATTTGTACGACGGCATTCATCCGACTGAGGCCGCACACGCCAAGGTTGCGCAGAAGTTCCTGGAGGCGATACGTGCCGCGCTCGGTTCTGCATCGACGACGCCGCCGATACCAGTAACGCCGCCAATCGGCACGGCTCCGGCTTACCAGCAACAGAGCATCTCCAATTTCTCGCCCGGGTCCGGCCCGGTAGGCACGGTGGTTACGGTGAACGGGTCCGGCTTCACCGGCACGAACCTGGCGTGGGTAGGCGCCGCGCATAACGGCACGGTGAATGTCATCAGCGACACGCAAGTGCGGGTGACGATCCCCGCCGGCGCAACCACCGGCGCCATCGGAATTTTCAATCCGACCCGCGCAGCATTCACGGCGACCTCCTTCACCGTGACGGGCAGCACGGCAGGATACCCGCAACAGGGCATCCAGACTCCTAGCGCGCCGCCTGCGCCGGCCTCGAGCCCACCCGCCGCGACGAGCACGCCCGCTCCGAGCGCGACACTCGATTCGGGGAGCACGGCGCCCACAGGCGGTGGCGGCGGGGCCGCGGATCTGTGGTTGCTATTGGCACTGGCTACCGCTGCGTTGGCACGGCGGCGACCGGCCCGACGCGCGGCGCAGGCTTGACGGCGCCGGGTACCGGTGACCGCCGCGCGAAACGTTTGCCGAAAGCGATGCACGGCTGCTCGACGCAGGCGAAGGTGACGCCTGCCGTGGCGATCAACACGCACGCCCCGAGCATTGCGACGAGCCAATAGTGGACGGGGGCGCGCATCGCAAATTCTCTGAGCGGTGGGACCGCAAGCACCAGCGTGAGCTCGATCCCCTGCATGAGGTAGACGCTATAGCTGATGCTACCAAGCGTTGCGCGGCTCGCGCCGTCAGCAGCCCGAACAACGTGGCGCCGCAACAAACGCAGTAGAAGAAACCCGCCAACAAGAGCGTTGCGAACGTGCCGTAGCCACTCCGCTCCGCGTTCAGCGGCGGCGTATCTGTGCGCTAGGGCACGCAAGGTGTACGGCAGCGCACAGACCCCGTTTCAGTTGCGCCCCTAGGATTGCCGCACGCAACCAGCGGAGACTTGTGATGCGGGCAACGAGCAAGCGTGCGAGAACCATTGCCGTAACCGCTCTGTCGGGCGTACTGCTCTGTGCAAGCTCGGGCGCACGCGGCGACGGCACAACGCGCTGGCCGGAGTGGGATCGATTCGCCGATCGATTCATGCAAGCGGACGGCCGCGTGATCGACCTCACCTTCGGCGCCAAGAGCACGTCCGAAGGGCAATCGTACGCGTTGTTCTTTGCCCTGGTGGCTAACGATCGGGCACGCTTCGACTCGGTGCTCGAATGGACCTCCGCCAACCTGGCCGACGACCGGCTCGGCGAGCAGCTGCCGGGCTGGCTGTGGGGCAAACATGATGATGGCCATTGGGCCATCCAGGATCGCAACGCGGCCGCCGACGCCGATCTGTGGCTCGCCTACGCGCTCCTAGAAGCCGGACGCCTGTGGCAGGCACCGCAGTACGACACGTTGGGCCGCAAGCTGCTCGAGCTCGTTCGCCGCCACGAGGTAGCGCACGCCGGCGCGGCCGGGCCCGTCTTGCTACCGGGCCCCGTGGGTTTTGTCCTGTCGAACGATCGGTTTCGCGTCAACCCGAGTTATCTGCCCGGGTTCATGTTCGAGTATTTCGCGGCCCTCGACCCGAAGGGCCCGTGGGCCGAAATCTGGCAAAGCTATGCGCGCCTGGCGCCGGAAATTTATGCGGCCGGTGTAGCGCCCGATCTATACGTGGTGAGCTCGAGGGGCGTGGTCACGCAGGACACCGAACGCACCCCGGCCGGCAGTTACGACGCGATTCGCGTGTATCTGTGGGCCGGAATGTCCGGCGAGCAGAGCCGGGACATCGTTCGCCTGTTGGCGCCATTCGCCGAGCTCATCAGAACGCTCGGCGCGCCGCCGGAGAAGGTCGATCCGGCCACCGGTGTGCCATTCGAGGCGGACTACTCGCCCATCGGCTTCGTCGGCGCGGCGCTGCCGTTTCTGGCTGCGCTTGAGGAAGACGAGTTGCTCCGCGCGCACGTGTCGAAGCTGACGGCCCATGCTGCTCGCGCCAAACTCGGCGCGACCACTCATTACTATGACCAAGTCCTGATTCTGTTCGGGCAAGGTTGGCTCGACGGGCAGTATCGCTTCGACGACCGCGGCCGGTTGCAGCCGAAGTGGTTGCAGTGATCTAGGCGGCCACCGCGGGGCGCTTGGCCGGCGCGGCCGGGCGCGCCGCCGGCGCGGCCGGGCGCGCGGCCGGGCGCGCACGCAGCACGAACTCGGTCTTGTGCAACAAGCCGAACACGCGCGGCCCACGTACTAGGTAACGTGTCGCCAGGCGCGCAGGACTCTGGCCGAGGCGAAACAGCCACTCCGCACCGGCGTGCTGCATCCATTGCGGCGCGCGGCGCTGCGTACCGGTGACGAAATCGATCGATGCGCCCACACACAGGGCCAGCCCGCGAGCGACGCCGCGCACTCGCAGCCGTTCGGCCAAGATCTCTTGTTGCGGCGAACCGACCGCCAGCAGACAGAACCGGAACGGGCTATGCGCCTCGACAAAGCTCAAGCAGGCCTCCACAGCCTTGGGGTCGCGGATGAACCCCATGGGCGGGGAGAACTGCACGAGATTACGCAACCCATAGCGCGTCTCGAGCTCGCTCATCTGCCGTTTGCTGCTACCGATCACCACGATACGGTCACTGGGGCCGGCCACGTCTGCGAGCAGCTTGGCCGTGAGATCGCTGCCGGTGCATACCGGTAAGCGGCGCCCTGTCGCCAAACGCAGCAGGTTGGCAAGAAAACGGCTGTCGAGCAGCACGTAGCGGGCCGCTGCGTAAAGCTCACGGAATCTCGGGTCCTTATGCAGCCGGATCAAGTGATCGACGTTCGGTGTGACGACGAACCCGTAGCGGCTCTGGCCGAACTCGTTCGCGGTAGCGACGAACGACTCGGTATCGTAGTCGTCGAGCTCGCAGCGGAGCTGGCCGCTTTCACGCACCGCCGCTCGCCACGTCGTATGGCGCCGCGGCCACCACAGGACGGACAGCGACGACGGCAGCAGCAACAAAGTAGTGATCCACCTCGGCAGAAACTGGCACGCCGCTTGGACAGCCGCGCGCCAACGCCTTGCCGGTCGATCGACGAGCACGGTAACGGGCAGTGCACCGCCGACGTAGTCGATGATCTGGTGCGGCGTTCCGAGCCCCACGTTCCACGGACACAGCGCAATAGGCACGGCCAACGCCTTGAGGCGGCGCACGACCGAGGCCAGCCTTTGCTCGTCCGCGCAGGGAAGATTCACGAATATCCAATCGAGGTGTCGGGTCTTGCCGAGCTCGAGCAAGTCGTCGACGGTTCCTGCCACCGCGCCCTGCACCGACGCGCCGTCGACGTCGAACACGCCGATGACCTGCATGTTTGCCCTCTTGCTGCTGCGCAGATCCTGCGCGAGGCGATCGGCGAGCGAGCCCGCGCCGACGATCGCGACGACTTCGGTGAGCACACCGCTCCGCATGAGCCGCCGTACGCCGCTCGCCAGCACGGCCCGAGCAAGCGACGTGAGCAAGAAGCTGAACGCGAGCCAAACCGCCACCGCACCCGGAGGCGTCGTGCCGAGCACGCCGCTCGCGCCGCCGATGATCAATACGGCACCGACGAATAGTAGGAAACGTGTGAGGTAACAGCGCACCAGGGCAGACCAGTCGCCGCGACGCGCGCGTGCACCGAACTGCTCGTCGTGGAGCACGATCGCCGCGAGCAGCGCCGTCACGACGAGGAGGTTGCGAACGCTCCAGCCGACCGCGCCCGAATCCGCCGGCGCGGACCAGAGCGACCAGGACCAGTCCTCGGTGAGCAATCCCGCGAACAACAAGCTCGCGAAGTCGAGCAGCGCCAACAAGCCTGCGGCGGTAACCACGAACGCGCGGGGGAATCCCTCGCCGGCGCCGCGAGCGTACGTGCTAGTACGCATTCGTTCTCTTCAGGACTTCCCGGAACGTCAGCACGAGGATCTTGAGGTCGAGCCACAGCGACCAGTTGTCGATGTACATGAGATCCAGCGCGACCCTGCGCCTGAGTTGTGCCGTGGTAGTCGTGGCACCGCGCGAACCGTTGACCTGTGACCAGCCCGTCATCCCGGGTTTGACGCGGTGCCGATGTGCGTACTCGCCGGTGATTTCCGAGCCGAGCCGGTCTTCGGTGCGCATGTTCACTGCGTGCGGCCGCGGGCCCACGAGCGACATCTCGCCCTTGAGCACATTGAATAGCTGTGGCAGCTCATCGAGGCTCGTCGACCGCAAGAACCGGCCGACGCGGGTCACGCGACGATCGAAGCGCGCCGTCTGCTCGAGCCAGTCGCCGGAGACATCCTCGCTGTAACGCATCGTGCGAAATTTGTAGATGTCGAACTCGGAGTTGTTGAACGCGTGGCGGCGCTGCTTGAAGATGATTGGGCCTGGGCTGTCCAACTTGATGGCGAGCGCTATGAGCGCCATGAGCGGCAGCAACAGCAGGACCAAAATTCTCGACAGCAGCGCGTCCTCCGCGCCCTTTAGCACGGCGTTCCAACGCTTGATCGGCCGATCCGCCAACAGCATCACCGGCATGCCGTCACCCGTGTATTCGACCATCTCCCCCGACAGGCGAAGCCCGACGTTCGACGGACACAGTGCGATGGGGATCGACAACACCTCGAGCCGCTGCACGATGCTGCCGAGCCGTGCCTCGTCGACTGCCGGCAGAGCCACGAGTATCCAGTCGATGGCGCGGCGCTTACTGAGCTCGATGAGATCATCGATGCTGCCGAGGGGCCACGTGGAGTTGGCCGCTACACCGGCGGGTAGGTCGCCGAAAATTCCGAGCAACTCGATGCGGTCCGCTTTGGTGTTGCGTAGATGGCTATTGAGCCTGTCGGCTACCGGCCCGGCGCCGACGATGGCGACGGACTCCGTGAAAGCTCCCTTTCCATCGAGCGCGCGCACTCGTGCCGCCACGACGACTCGCACCAACGCCGTCAACGTGAAGCTCGCGCCAAGCCAAAACGCTACCCAGCTCGGCGGCAAGTCGTCGAACACTTGGCTGGCAGCGCCGATCGCGATCGCGACAGCGCCAATCAACGCGAAGCGCAACCCGAACATGCCGATCAAACTCGCCGTGTAGCGCCGGCCGGCCGCCACGGCGAAGTTTTGATCGTAGAGAACAAACGGCGCGAGCACGGCGCCGATCAAGGCCACGTTGCTGCGGCTGACGGCGACGGCGGAGTCGAACGGCGCGTGCGGAACCAAGAGCGCATGCAGCAGCGTGGCGACGAATCCGGCGAGCAGAAAACACACGAAATCGCACGGCGGCAGGAGATCGCTCGCCAACGAAACGAAGTCACGCTTCGGCAAGCGTGAGTCACGAGACGGGAACGTGAGCGAGGTCATCTCGCCCATTGAAGTGTCGACTGAGTTCATGCGGCCACAGTAGAGAGCGGCAGCGCCACGGTCTGTGCGCGAGCGTACTCAATCGGACGCGCACTTACGTTCGTCAACGCACAGACGATGCGCAGTCGTGTTTCAGCAGTGGGCGCGCGACTTTTTTTTTGGCGGCGTCGCGCCACCGATACTGTTCGCTAACGCACCGACCTTAAGGTTCTGCTCACGCACTCTGATCAACGGTTCCACGGAGCGCAGTCGTGAATACATTTGCCGTTCGAGACCGACATCCGGCAGCGGATGCCGCAGTGACCACGCATCGTGTACCGCCATTGCCCTATGCCGTCGACGCGCTCGAACCTTGCATCGACGCACGCACGATGACGGTCCACCACGACGTCCATCATGCCGACTATGTCGACAAGCTGAACGCGGCGCTCGCGCAGCTGCCGCAGCTTCAGAGCGCGTCCGCCTTATGGTTGCTGTGCCACCTCAATCAGGTTCCTCGTGAAAAGAGATCTGCCGTGCACCATAGTGCCGGCGGACACGTCAATCACAGTCTGTTCTGGCGGACGATGACGCCTGACTCGACCGCCGAGCCGCTGGGGTCCCTTCGCGATGCGCTATGCCACGACTTCGGCAGCGTCGCAGCGTTCAAAGCCGCCTTCGAAGCGGCCGGCAGCACGCACTTCGGCTCGGGCTGGGTGTGGCTGGTGGCCCCGCGAGGAATGGGCGGACGACTCGAGATCATGACGACCCAAGGCCACGACCATCCGGCGATGAAGGATCTCGTGCCGGTGCTCGTGAACGACGTTTGGGAGCACGCCTACTACCTGCGCTACGAGAACCGGCGTACGGAATACCTGCAAGCCTGGTGGACGGTGGTCGACTGGAACGAGGCGAGCCGACGCTTCGAGGATCGCCACCAACCGGTGGAGCCGCGCTAGTCGCCACGAACGCACTCGTGCGTTTCGCCGTTTCTAGCGGCCAGGATTCTCGACCGGACCGAGAAGGGATACGACGCCGGCACTTTTCATACCAGCGTCGAGCGGCGAGTCCGAGATGCCCGGGGTTGCCGGACGCCGGGCCTTGTCGCGATACATGGCGAGGTCCGCTACCCGGAGCAGATCGCCCAATGCCTGCGCATCGACAGGGTACATGGCGATGCCGAGGCTCGTTGTCACGGTGATTTGCGCGCCGTCGATGAGATACGGTGCCGCGAGATGCGCACGAATATTGTCGGCCACGACCACCGCGCCGTCCTTGGCGTCGAGCTCCGACAGCAAGACGACGAACTCGTCCCCACCGTAACGACACGCGGTGTCGGACGCACGGATGCAGGCGACCAGGCGCTGCGCCACCTGTTGCAGCAGCTTGTCTCCGACCGAATGCCCCAGCGTATCGTTGACGTGTTTGAAGCGGTCCAAATCGAGGAACAGAAACGCTACGTGTTCGTCGTGACGCTCAGCCAAAGCCACTGCAAGATTGAAGCGGTCCAGCAACAGGTGGCGATTGGGCAGGCCGGTCAGCTCGTCGTGATACGCGAAGCGCTGCGCCCTCAACATCGCTTCCGTCAGCAGCGCTTTTTCTTGCTCGAGCAATGCGCCCCGACGCCGAAGTCTATCGAGCTGCCGCAGGGCTGCGCCGAAACGTAGCTGCATCGTCGTTAGAACGCGGTGCACCTCCGCGATATCTGGCGAGCCTGCAACGCCATGGCCAACGCGGAGCGATTGCACTCGGCCCCGAGTCGCGGGAAGCGCTTGCGCACCACCGTTAGATGTCTGGCTGCTAGATGTCTGGCTGCCCATACGTTCGTTCTCCCATCCCTAGGACACTCGCCGTGGACCCGGCCGCTCGCCTACACCACACGCCGACCTTGGACGAGGCGAACCAAGATCGCCACGACCGCAAGGACTAGCAGGATGTGAATGAACCCGCCCATCGTGTACGAGGTAACGAAACCCAGCAGCCAAAGGATGATCAAGATGACCGCAATTGTCTGGAGCATGGCGCTTCTCGTGTTTTTGAGTGTACTTATCGGGAAGTTACTACCGCCCTGACGAACGCACTGTACGCTGGCACACTTAGCGCGACCGTTCGGAGGACTACCGCAGCGCGCGCCAGCCAGCGGCTGGAGCTACGCCGCCCATCCGCCCGGGGCCGCCCATCCGCCCGGGGCCGCGGGGGCTTGCTGCCACCGACCACGACGCCGGCAACGAAGCAGCCCAGCAGTGCAAGCGGCCCGCCGAGCGTGCTGCGGACATCGGCCACGAACCGACCACGCGCTGCCTCGAGCTGCCGCAGATCGAGGTCCGTGCGTAACGCCATCCGGTGAACGACGAGCCGCTGCCGGTCAAGATCCGCTGGCGACCAGCGCGACGGTTTCATTGTTTTCCGCCTCCTTCGGTTCGAGCCCACCGCGTAGCGTGCCGCGCAGCTCCGGCAACGTCAGATTGCGGCTCAGCCGCACGGTGACGTGCCACAGGTAATACGCGAGCAGTGCATGGCCGACCGCTAAACCGAATGCCGGAATCGGCCAGCCGACGGACGATTGTGAGAAAACGTACAGCACGCACGCCACCAGCAACCCCCACGCGACCACGAGTGCCGCCGCGGCGATCATCACGCATAGGAGCATCGTGAGACCGCTCAAGGCGGCCAGGCGGACCTCTGCCGCGGCGAGCTCGACGAGATCCTGCGCGCGCCGCACGGCAGCGCGCGCCAACCCCTCCGCCGACTGCAACACCGCGGCGCCGTCCCTAGCGGCGAATCAAAGAGATCAACAGCACGCCGGCCGCGAATGCGATGCCCGCCGTAGTGAGCGGGTTGGTCTCGATAAAGGAACGCACCTTGCGCAGATTTTCCTCCGCGGCTTCCACGGCGCGTTCCTGCAAGAGCTTGGCGCCATCGCCGGCTCTCGCCGCTGCGCCGCGCACTTCTTGCTCGACGCGACTCACCTTTGGCGTTACGCGTTCGATCGTCTCGTGTGCCATCGAGGCAAGCCGATCACTGGTTGAATTGCCGAAGTCGTTTGAAACGGGTGTTTGTGTCATGTGTGTTTCCTTAGCGTGCGTTACGGACGACCAACTGATTGAGCACCTCTTTGACGGTGCCGGTGTTGCGCGCGAGCTCTTCCGCAAGAGCCTTCTCTTCGCCCGAAGCGACTTCACCACTCAAGGTGACCACATTGGCGCGCGCGTAGACGTCGATTTTCATACCCTTCGTGTTCGGATTAGCCACCAGCTTCGCTTTCACGCTCGCGGTGGTCGTCTGATCGTCGACCCACTCGCCGAACGATCTGTCCTTGCCTTCCTCGGGAGTCGCTCGCGCGTCGCTCACGATGGCCAATTGGTTATCCACTTCCACGACGCCGTCGATACCCTTCGCGAGCTCGCCTGCGAGATCGCGATCGACGTCGTGTTGAACCTTACCGGTCAGATACACGATGCCTTGGTCGACTTCGGTGTCGATCGCGAAGGCGCTCAAGTACCGATTGAGGGCGTATACCGCTTCGAGCTGGCCATCGATCCACGCGTCTTTGGCTGCGCCTTCGCGTTCGACGCCATACGCTTGCATGCCGACGAGCGAGCTCGCCAGCAATCCTGTCACTGCCACATAGGTTTTCATTGAGCTTCCTTGATGATTCGTTCGTTAAGTAGCGAGCATCCTCTCGCAGCGCGCCGGCGTCGGTACGTTGGCACACCCACTGTCGGAGGCAGAAGCCTTGCCGTATGCGCAGTGCTACGCGGCGGCAGTCGCGCCGTGGGGCACTGTGCCGAACGTTGGCGCACAGTCGTCGCGACAGAAGTGCGTTAGCGAACAGACCTCGGCGCGCGTGATCTGCAAGGCTCCGCTGTCACCGAAGCGGAGAAGCACATGATCGCCAACACCCCTCGCACTTGGATCGTCGCGCTCAGTCTCGCGACGCTAATGACCGCGGCCACCGGTGCGGCGGTTGCGCAAACGCAGTTCAAACCCGGGTTCAACCTGTTCTCGCCGGAGCAGGATCAGGAGATCGGCCGACAATCCGCGGAGGCCGCGGAGCGGCAGCTGCCGATCCTCGAGGACCAATCGATCGAAGCGTACATCGACCGAATCGGTGCGCGTCTCGCGACGGCCGCCCCCGGAGCGGAGTACCGCTACCAGTTCAAGGTCGTCAACGCCTCCGACATCAACGCATTTGCGTTGCCCGGCGGCTACCTGTACGTGAACCGCGGGCTCATCGAGGCGGCGCAGAACGAAGGCCAACTGGCCGGCGTCATGGCCCACGAGATGGCGCACGTCGCTCTGCGCCACGGCACCAGCCAGGCGTCGAAGGCATACGTCGCGCAGACGGGGCTCGGGCTCTTGGGCGGCTTGATCGGCAAGGACGATCCCTCCGCGGAGCAGAGGATCGCCGCGCTCGGCGGCTTCGGCCTGAACACTCTGTTTCTGAAGTTCAGCCGCACGGCGGAGGAGCAGGCCGACATCACGGGTGCTCAGATGATGGCCGAGGCCGGCTTCGATCCGGCCGACATGGTGGATTTCTTCGAGATCCTCGCGAGCGAGCAGACCCGCAACCCCGGCAAGGTGGCGCAATTCTTCAGCAGTCACCCGGCTCCCGCTAACCGCGCCGCGCGTATCAACGAAGAGATCGAGCTCCTCGAGGTGAACCCGATCCGGCCCATTGGCGGGTTCGCGCAAGTCAAGTCCGAGCTCGGGCGCATGCGCCCGGCCGCGTCCATGCAGCAGCTCGCGCAGGGACAATCCGCGCCGGCCCCCGCGCGGCGCTCCGGCAGCGATCGCTCGGTGCCTGAAATCAAAGTCGACGGCCCATCCTCGGCATTCGCCGTGTTCGCCCAGCGTGACGATCTGTTCGAGATCGGCTATCCGGACAATTGGCGCATCTACGAGGCCGATCAGGGCTACGGCGTCATCATCGCCCCCGAAGGCGGATACGTGGACGCGGGCGGCCGCGAGCGGGACTTGATCTCCGGCGTGATCGTCAATCACTACGATCCGTTCGAGAGCGACCGGTCGAGCGACCGCCTCGTCGAGGGCAACTCGAGCCTCGTCCGTGCGACCAACGACCTCCTCGGCACGATCCTCGAGACCAACCGCGAGCTCGAGATGGTCCGAGATTCGGAGCGCACGAGCAGGCTCGACGGAGCGCCGTCGCTGTCCGTGGTCCTCTCGGGCCGCTCGCCCGTCACGCGCCAGGAAGAGCGCGTCACGCTGTTCACGCGCGAAGTGGCCGACGACCACATCATCTATGCGTTGTTCATTGCGGCAGAACGGGACTACGACCGATTGAACGAGACCTTCAATCGGATGATCTCGAGCCTTGAGGTGAGCGACGACGGGACGCATAACGGCAACGCCCGCCAGAGCGGCAACCGCTCGCAGAGCGACAACCGCTCGGTGTCGGGCGGGGGCTTCATCGTCCCGACCGGGACCGTGCTCATGGTCGGTTTCCAGGAGCCCTTGTCGAGCGCTACGAGCAAGGCCGGCGATCGCTTCACGGCGAAGGTCATGGAGCCTGTGCGGCTCAACGGGCGAGTGGCGATTCCGGCGGGATCGGTCATTGCCGGCCGAGTGCTGAGCGCGAAGCCCGCAGCGAGGCTAGGCGGTGGTCGCGCACAGTTGAACCTGGAGTTCACGAGTCTGCGGCTTGCCGCGGGCCGCGAGAGCCCGATCTCGGCGTCGTTCCATGAGCAAGGTGCGAGTCAAACGCGCAGGGACGGCGTGACGATCGGCGCAGCCGCCGCCGGCGGCGCCGTGCTCGGTCGCGTCCTCGGCAACGACAGCAAGGACACGGTACTCGGTGCGCTGGTGGGCGGTGCCATCGGCACGGGCATCGCGGCGCGCACCAGAGGCGAACAAGTCACGCTCCCGGAAGGGATGACGGTCGAGATCCAGCTCGACCGGCCCTTCGAAGAAGGATGAGCGGCGGCGCTGCGCGGGTTTTCGTTCGTCAACGTGCGAAGACGTACGGAGGATCGGCCAGCCGGCGCGTAGTTTGCCGGTGTGACGATGATCTGCTTCGCAACTTCCAAGGAATCATGATGAAAAACCTGATGTCGATAGCACTGATGGCCGCGTTGTCCGGTACCGGAATGGCCGCGTTGGCACAAGCGCCAACGCCAACGCCAGTGCCAAAGCCTGCGCCGACGCAACAAACGGCTCCTAAGCAGGCAACTCCTCCGGCGATAGCGACCTCGAAAGAGGCGCCGAATCAGCTCGTGGAACTGACTGCCATGGACGTCAACCGCGACGGATTGGTCTCGAGGCAGGAGTACATGACTCACTACGAGGGTCTGTACGGCAAGATCAAGAAGGACAGTGCCGGCATGATCAGCCTGAAGGACCTCGCGTCCACCGGGAGCCCGATCGCAGCGGCGCAGTAATCGGATCGCAAACCGCTCGATAGACGAACGGGCGCGCCGGCCCACGCGATACGTGAATCGGCGCGCCCTTTCTCGCTCTAGGCAATCCCTGCAGGTACCGCAGCCGAAACACCGCACGACTGCAGAAAGGCAACGAGCTCCGCTTTGCCGCAAAGGTTGGCGTCGTGCTGGACCAACAACCGGTGGGTGTTGGCCACCCACTCCGCGGTTGCAACGCCTCGCTTGGCGAGCAGACGGCCGATCAACCATTCGCATTCGAGCACCGGCAACTGCTGCCGCAACTCGATCTCCGAGGTCTTGAGATTCCGGAGGTTCTCGATCACGACATACCCCTTGCGCCCTGGTATCACGGTTAGCCGGCAGGTTCGCGGGGCGCTCTAATACCGTCTGTGCGCTAGCGCACTAACACCCTCGAGCACTATCTCCTACGTTTCGCGCGTTTCGCGCGCTTCACACCCGCGTGCGCTGCCTCGTGGAGCGGCGCCGCGCCCTTGACGCGCAGGCTCTCGTTCCACTCGTCGGCGAAATCGCGCCTGCTTCTCGAGTTCACGAATGCAGTGGCGCTCATGGCGACCAGCGCCCCGAGACTGGCGAGCGCCATGTCCTTGTGCGCATCCCAAACGTCGCCCTGCGTACCGAGATACGCCACGCCCAGGTCGCCGCCGAACACCTCGGCGACGAGCCATTCCAGGAGCTCGAACAGCGCCGAAGTGGACATCGTCAAATCGAGCGGCAAGAAATAGCCCCAAAAGCCGCGCACGCCCGCAATGCGCAGAAAGAGCTCGCGGATCGGATAGGCGAGCAGCAAACCGTACGAAAAATGCACTACGCGATCGAAGTTGTTGCGCTCCCAGCCGACCCACTCGTTGAACGTGACGCCGCTCCGCGACGCCCACCAGCGGTCATACGGGACTTCGGCGTAGGTGTAGTGCGCACCCAGCGTGTGCAAGCAGAGAAACAGGAAGATCAGCGTGTACGAGATCCGCGACAACGGAAACGGGCGATAGGTCGCCGCCAACAGGGCGACGGCGACCACGAGCAACGCGTTTTCCAGGAGCCAGTCTTGACGATCGAGCGGCTCGATAGCCAGGGCGATCCACCACACGGTCAACAACGCCAGCAGCGCACTCACGTACCTGGCATGTGTCACATCCGTCCCCCGGCTGTGTCCCGCAGTCGCGGCACTAGATCGAGCTCGCAGAAGTGCGCGCAGATCAAATGGTTCGCGAGGTCGGTCGCGGAGAGCCGCAAGAGTTCGGCGACGAGGCGCATGGCGCGATCATAACGGCTCTAGCCCCTCGGATGTTCGCTGCCGTACAGAGCGTTCGCTCGCGCCCTGACAGTATGTGCCATTCGACACATACACAGGGCCGGATCGAGTCCATCCGACACCTACGGAGAGGAATCATGTCGTTCCCACGCATCGTCTTGACGCTTGCGGCCGTGACCATCGTCGCCGGATGTGGCGGTGGTGGTGGCAGTGATGATGTTCCGCCGCCGCCGCCGCCCTTGCCGGCGGGCACCGTCGCGTTCTCGGCACCGACTTATGCCGTCGCCCAAAACATCGGTTTGCTGACCATCACCGTGAATCGGGCCGATGGCTCGCGCGACGCGACCGTGGCCTTTGCCACGACCAACGGCACGGCCATCGCGGGCACGGATTACACCGCTCGCAGCGGCACACTCACTTGGGCGAGTGGCGACGCCGCGGCGAAGACGATCTCGCTGCCAATCAATAACGCAACGCCAAACACGAGCGACAAGACGTTCACCATCGAGCTATCGAGCCCGACCAACACTATGGCACTCGGCACGCCTGTCAGCGCAACCGTGAACATCATTGCCGCCACCGCATCCGGACCGCCGGCAGTGAGCGTGCAAGGCAATCGCCTGATCGATGCGGCAGGCAACGTATTGCAGTTGCGCGGCGTCAGCTTCAGCGGTTTCGAATACGTTGCGATAGCCGGCTGGAGCCCGAACGATCCCTCGGGCGGACAAGCGGGGCAGCCCCATGGCCCGAGGTGGACCGCCGTCAAAGCGTGGCATGCGAACGTCGTGCGCCTCACGCTCAATGAAACCTCCTGGTTGGGACTCACCTGCGTGGATACGGACGGCGTTACGCGCAACGGCGATCCGGGCGGTAACTATCGCTCGGCCGTCGCAACCCAAGTTCAGCAAGCCATCGCCGCAGGACTGTATGTCATTATCGAGCTGCACTGGTCGGCACCCGGCAATACCTGTCCGATGGTGCAGACCCAGATGGCGAACATGGATCACTCCGTTGCCTTTTGGACCTCCGTTGCTGACACGTTCCGGAGCAATTCCGCAGTTATCTTCTCGCTGTACAACGAACCCTTCTTCTTCGCGTTGAGCTCGCCGTCAGACCCATGGAGCGCGCTGATGCGCGGCGGAACGTTCAGCTACTATCCCGCGACCAGCGGCACCAGCAACTACCAGAACATCGTGGTCGCGTGGAGCTCCGCCGGCATGCAAACGTTGCTGGATGCCGTGCGCGGCACTGGAGCTACCAACGTCGTGCTGATCGCCGGGGTCGAGTTTGGCAACAACTTGAGCGGTTGGCTGGCGAATAGGCCAAATGACATCCTCAATCAAACGGCAGCCGTCTGGCATCCCTATCCGCCGAAGCAGAGGCCGCTGTCGGTCACGATTTCGAGCGGCGGCTCGGGGTATGCGGTAGGCGACACCATCACGTTGGCGAAGCCGAACACCGTCTATCTTCCTGCCGTGCTGCAGGTCTCCGGGGTCGGTGTGAACGGCGCCGTCACGGCCGTCACGATCGCGACCGATGGGAAATATCTCCAAACCGCTTTGCCGACTGCGCCGGTGTCGGCAGGTTCAAGCAGCGGCGGAGGCAGCGGAGCGACCTTTACGCTCGGTGGCTGGGGCAACGTCTCGAGCACGTGGAGCATGCCCGTCAATTGGCCCGTCGTGCAGGCGCTTTCGGTTCACGTGCCCGTCATCCTGTCGGAGACCGGCGAGCACAACGCGCCGGGCACGGTGGGGTCGCCGTTCCTTGAACAGCTGCTGCCGTTCGCGGGCGCCAACAACTGGTCGGTCATCGGTTGTTGCTGGGATGTCTTTGCGCACCAGGACAACGTGCTCATCAAGGACGTCGATGGCACGCCGACCGATGGTTATGGTCGAGTGTTCTACGACTGGATGACCGGCGCCGCGTGGCAGTAGGCCGCGCTACTCGCCGAGCAACTCGCCTACGGGCTTGAGGTCGTCAATCTGATCGCAGATGGCCTTGATGATCATCAGGATGGGAATGCCGAGCAGCAATCCCCACACTCCCCACAGCCACCCCCAGAACAGCACGCCGACAAAGACCGCGGCCGGATTCATGCGGCCCGCCCTGCTCGTCAGCCAGGGTGTCAGCAGGTAGCCTTCCAGGCTCGTGATTAGCAGTGCGACTGCGCCGACCAGTGCGGCCTGCCCGAACGTCCCGAACTGGAACAGTGCCACCACAGCTGCCGCGCCGCTGACGATGACCGGGCCGATGTAGGGCACCGTGTTGAAAACGGCCGCAGCAACTCCCCAGATCGCCGCATGCTCCACCCCGATCCAGAGAAACCCGAGCCAGGTTGCCACGCCAACGAGTGCGCTGGCCGCGATCTGCACCAGCAGGTAACGCTGGATCTGGCCGTTGATCTCGTCGAGGACCTGCAGCGTGACGCGTTTTTTCTCGAGCGTTGGCCCTGCGATCTTGACGATTTTGCGTCGAAACGTGTCACCCGCGGCCAGCAGAAAGAACACCAGGAACACCACCACGCTTGCCTGGCCGGCGATGGCCACCGCGCCCAGCGTCCCCACACGCAGGACATCCCGGACATCGAGGCCGGGTCGCTCGATCTGTACGCGCGTCACGCCGCTCGGCGCGTCGGCTGCGCCGCCTCCGGACTCGTCCGCTGCCCGCTGCAACTGGTCGGCCGCTTGCTGCATGTTCTCGATGGCGCCGCCCGACGCCATGCCTTCCCGGCGCAACGTTTGGCGCAGGTTCTGCGCAACCTCGGGCAGGGTTTCGATCAGCCCCGCGGCGTCGTCACCGAGCGAGTAGCTGAGCGTGCCGAAGCCGCCGAAAAACCCAAGCAGCAACACGGCCGCCCCGACCGCGCGGGGGACGTGCCAGCGATGCAAGCGGGTCACGAGTGGCGACAGCGCGTAGCTGATGAGGACGCCGATCATGATGGGGATGCAGACCGCGCGAGCCCAGTACAGCATGAAGAGCACGCCGAGCACCGCGAGCACGGCCACGGGCCAGTTGGAGGCCTCATGCGGCGTGTGGGAATCGGGCGACACTGGCGTCCCGCTCGGCACGGCGGCTCGTTTCCCGTACGGGGGGTTGCTCTTTAGATACGCCCCATCAAGAGCAAGACCAGCAGCACGAGTAGGACGACGCCTACTACGCCGCTTGGGGCATAGCCCCAGTTTCGACTGTGTGGCCATCTCGGGAACACGCCCAGCAGAAGCAACACGACGACTACCAACAGTATTATTCCCATGCGCATCACAGTACTTCGAGCCACGCGACGAGTCGGTGCGGTGGCGCACCCATAGCTCGGCACGGCTGTACGCTGCCGCACAGACCGTACCTCGTGATGCGCTCGATGCTTCCCTTGGCGTCCAAGGGCCTCGGGATGAGCATGAACGACACGAATGCGGATCGGCTTCGGACGCGATCCATCCGCGCAGCCGATCACGACTCGGCCAACAGCGAACGCAATGCGATCGCGGCACCGGCCGCGCAAGACCCAATTGAGACTAGGACTCCGCGGATTCTGCTGGCCGCGACGGTGCGCTGGCCGCTGGCAGCGCGGCTCGCCATCTCGTTCCACAGCTTGGGGTGTTCGGTTCAGGCCTGGTGCCCTGCCGGACATCCGCTCGAGAAGACGCGCGCGGTCGAGCGGGTTCACCGTTACGGCGTGTTGATGCCGCAGCGGTCATTGCGTGCCGCCATTGTCGACGCGACTCCAGACTTCATCATTCCTTGCGACGACGACGCAGCGATCCACCTTCAGCAACTGCACGATTGCAGCGACGACAGCGACGAGGCGGTCTCCGTACGCACGTTGATCAGACGTTCGCTCGGTACGCCGTCGTCGTGCGCGCGCGCCGCGGCCCGCGGCAAGCTCATGGATCTGGCACTGGCAGAGCGAATCCGCATTCCAGCGGCCGGGCGTCTTTCCTGTGCAGCCGATCTCGAGGATTGGGGCGCAGAAAATGGTTTCCCGGCCGTGATCAAGGTGGACCGTTCGTGGGGTGGGCTCGGCGTAACGGTCGTGCGCAGCATCGAACAGGCACGTGACGCGTTGCGGAGTGCCGGCAATCCATCGCTGTTTAAGGCGCTGTCGGCCCTGATCGTGCGCCGCGATCCTTCGCACTTGCTGGCGCGTTTCCGCCGCGGGCCGCCCTCTGTGACCGTGCAGAAATTCATCGAGGGTACGCCGGCGAATCGCGCTGTCGCCTGCTGGCAAGGAGAAGTACTGGCGGGCATCAGCGTTGCCGCGCTCCAGACGCAAAGCCCGACCGGCCCCGCGACCGTCGTGCAGGTCATCGACAACGAGGACATGACAGCGGCAGCAACCAAGCTAGTCCGTGCGCTAAAACTGACCGGTCTCTGCGGTCTGGACTTCGTCATCGAAGCCGACACTAACGTCGCCTACCTGATCGAGCTGAACCCGCGCGCAACGCCGATCTGTCACCTGCCGCTGGGTGCTGGACGCCATCTGCCGCTCGCGCTGTACTCACGGCTCGTCGGTAAACCTGCGGCTTCGATTGCTCCGGCGATCGGCAACAGCGTCATCGCCATGTTCCCCGCGGAGTGGCGCCGCGATCCGCTGAGCCGGTATTTGCGCTCATCGTTCCATGACGTTCCGTGGACGGAAATCGGGTTGGTTCGCGACTGCGTGGATCTGCCATGGGAAGATCGCGGCATCGCGGCGCGCGTCAAAGCCCGCCTTGGTCCAACGCGCTCGCCGGCATCACCGTCGTTCCCGATGCGGAGTAGTCGGTCGACGCTCGGGGACTTGCGGGAGCCTTAGGCGTCCTCGGCTGAACCTTCGGCACCGCGGTCGGTGGGGTCGCGGCAAACGGCAGGGCGGCTGCCAGTTGCAGCGACGAGAGAAACTCACCGCGACCGTGTTTCACCTGTGCGATCAATGCCGCGTAGTGCGCGTGCTCTCGCGAGCTCGCCCCTGGCGTACGCGACGCGAGTGCGTCCGCCGGCTCGTCCTTGGGTCTGGCACGGCGCGAGGGATTGGCCAGAGGGGTTTCATCGGTAACCGCCGCGCCGAACCAGCGGCGCTTCGCGTCCCCCAATACGCGCCGCCAATAAAAAGGGCTGCCGATGCGATAAATCTGGAGGCTTTGCGTCTCAGTCATCTCTGCCAGCCAGCGCGTCTTGTAGTAGCCGAAACCCTGGAGCAGGTCGAAGAAACCGTATCCGCCATCGACTGCGAGACGCATGCCCATGAGCAATAGCGCGGATCCCGGCGCAAGCCGGGAAAAGCGCTTGTCATAAGCCGTATGCAGGGCATACAAGCCGTTGCCGAAGGCGCCGGTGATCAGTCCGGCAATCGGCACTCCATCGAGCAGCAGCACATGAATCGCGACCCGCATGGGCTGACCGCCGTCCATGAGTCCGGTGTAGTACGGGGTCCTCTGGTTGCGGCCCGCAAACGCCGCATCGGTCCGGGCTTTCCAACTACGCGCTTCGACGCTGCGGTACAGCTCGAAGAGCGGCGGCCGTGTCTCCGGGTCCGAAGACGTCAATACCTGCACGTCGCCGGCCGCGAGTAGCGCGCGCATCTGGCGCCTCACGTCAGAGCGAAACTTTTTGGACAGCGCAGAAAAATATGCGGCCAACGATTGCCAGCGAACCGCGATGGCTCCCGTGGCCATGTTCGGCCACTGCTGGAAAGAACAGCCGAGCGAGGTCGCCTCTCGTGGTAGTGGCAGCAGCACCGAGGTCGCATCCTGTTGCGCGAGCTCGAGGAGGCTCCATTCGTTTTTTCGGCTGAAAATATGGTCGTAGATCGCCGCCCTGACCGCCGCTACGTCATCGCCCGCCACGACCAAGTGCGGCCGGTCTGCCTTGAAGGCGGTCAGCAGATCGAGTTTTGCGGCAGAAAAGCCCAGCACCCTGAAGCGGCACAACTTGAGCGCGAGGTAGCCGACCAGCCGATCCTCGCTGAACGCCAGCAGCAGCCACAGGCGCGGATGTGCCGCTGCCGGAATCGGGGCGGCGTTGCGCAGGAAATTGTCGTAAAACTCGAACGTGGAGAACGGATCCGGCCGCGTGCTCGCAAGATTGACCGCATTCATGGCGTCCCGAAACGGTCGCGCGTCGGCCAGGCTATGGAAACAGCGGACCTCAATCATGGTCAGCGCTTGGCAACGGAAGTGAGGCCGTCGGGTTCAGTTCGACGACGCCGCCGGGCGCCCCCGCGACCACTCGGAGCACCGGAACCTGGTGCCTGTATTGGAGTGGATTGAGCCCCAACCTGCGGGCCGCGCGCTGCGCCAACGTTTTCGCCAAGGCGACCGCGCCATCTTCGCGCGCCGACAGGTTCGTGCGTTTGAGGCGCGTGCGAAAATAGCGGTTGGCCACATACACCTGAAAACGCCGTCGGCTTGCGCGCGTGAAGTATTCCGTGGACAGCGACACGTTGACGCCATCGAGATTGGTCACGCGGTGCGGCGCATTCTGCGGCCAGCTGATCCATTGGCCGGGCGTGAGATCGTAGACCTGGGCGGCCTCGTCGAAGGCAGGCTGATACGGCAGGTACTCGTGCCGGACACCGGCAAAGATGTCTTCCAGCAGCTCGCGCTTCATGTAGCGTTCGTCGAGCGCCGGGTAGACCCAGACGCGCTTGCGGCCGCGGATATGCCAGAGCACGGACGCCGGGCCGTCGGCGTGGTAGTAGACCAGAGCCGTCGGCGACGACAGCAGCAACGTACCTTGGCTCGCGTCCGGAGAGAAGCCGGGGATCCGCGCACGGAGCTCGTCGTAGAGGTCGCTGATCAACCGGCGGTATTGCGCATCCGCCCGATCCACCCGGGTCACATTCAGCCACAGCCTCCCGGTTCTAACTGCCTGCAGCAGCTCGGCACCGCTGACGCCGTCGTGCAGCGCCAGTCGGTTTTCCTCGACCCGCGTCGGATCGGTCCCCATGTTGAGCGCGTACAGGTGCCGGCGCGGAAAATGATCGAGCAAATCGATCAGCGCAGCGTCGGAGAACAGCTCGTGGTCCTGCAGTCGATGGCTCCCCAGCACGGGCTGCCGACCGAAGGTGGTCTCTATCCGTTCGGGCAGACCAACCCCAAGTGCCGCCATCTGGGCGCCTCGAAATAACGCTTAACAGGGCCGAATGATCCGACTCTTCCCCGGACCAGTCTGTTCGGCACCGCACCAAATGCGGCGGAGCAGCAAGAACGGGCGCACGTATGTGCGATAGCGAACAGATCGCTGCAGGGATCAAAGGGCATATTCGGCGAGCATAAAGGCTCCACTCGCGATACAAAGGACTCTGCCCCCTTCACCAAGCCAACAACGTACTGGGGGCCAACGATGACGTGGTCAGCGCTGCCCAAACCGACCACCGCGTCCGCCGCCGTGGGGAACGCGTCTCTACACTCGACTATGACACCTACCCAGAACCTCTTGCTTGCGGCATTGCCGGCCGACGTTCTCGGGCGGCTGGCCCCGCATCTCGAGCCCGTTGCTTTGCCGCTCGGCAAAGTGATCTACGAATCCGGTATCGAGATGAAATACGTCTACTTCCCGACGTCGGGGTGCATCATCTCGATGCTGTACGTCATGGCGGACGGTGCCTCGGCGGAAATCGCGGTGGTGGGCGACGAGGGCATGGTGGGAATCGCGGTATTCATGGGCGGCGACAGCACACCCAGCCGCGCGTTGATACAGAGCGCAGGCCACGGATTTCGGTTGGAAGCGAAAGCCCTGCAGGCGGAGTTCGCGCGGCACAGCAGCCTGCAAGTTCTGCTGCTGCGCTACACGCAGGCGTTGATCACGCAAATGTCGCAGACGGCCGTCTGCAACCGGCACCATTCGTTGGAGCAACAGCTCTGCCGTTGGCTGTTGCTGAGCCAGGATCGCCTGCCGACCAATCAGCTCACCATGACCCAAGAGCTGATTGCCAACATGCTCGGAGTGCGTCGCGAAGGCGTCACCCAGGCGGCCGGAAGGCTACAAGCCGCCGGCCTGATTCGTTACAACCGCGGCCGCATCACGATCGTCGATCGGTCCGGGCTCGAAGCACTCGTCTGCGAATGCTACGCCGTCGTGAAAAAAGAATACCGGCGCTTGCTCCCCACCGAACCTGCGAGCACAACGCACACGGCGGCCGCAGCCGGCTGAAGGCAAAAGGTCATGAAAGCGGCCAAACGATCGGGTCGGCCAACGCAGGCTAAGCTACCCGCCGGAATACCGGGGTTCGATGAGCTGAGCTACGGCGGGCTGAAACAGAACCGCACCACCCTGCTGGTCGGCGGTCCGGGAACCGGCAAGACGGTCTTCGCGTTGCAGACGCTGGTCAACGCCGCGCGCGAGCGCAATGAGCCCGGAATCTTCGTCGCCTTCGAGGAGACCACGCGCCGGATCATTGCCGATGCGGCCAGCTTCGATTGGGACCTCGCCGCTCTGGCCAAAAGCAAGGTGTTTTTTCTGGAGGCGCACCTGTCGCCCGAAGTCGTGCGATCCGGCGAATTCGACTTGCGCGGCATGCTGGGCATGCTCAAAGCGAAGAAAGAGGAAATCGGCGCGCGCTGGATCGTCTTCGACGGCATCGACGTGTTGTTGACGTTGCTAAAGAACCCGATCGCCGAGATGCAGGAGATCTATCGGATTCGCGATTGGCTCGCGGACAACGCCATCAACGCGATCGTCACGGCCAAGATCGGGGCAGGAGCATCGTCTGCCGACAACTACGACTTCATGCAATTCATGATGGACTGCGTGATCCGTCTGACCCGGCGCCTGGAGCACGGCGTAGCGCTGCACCGGCTCGAGATCACCAAATACCGCGGCTCGGATTTCGTGGCAGGCGAGCATCCCGTGAGCTTCGGACCTTTCGGGCTGGAAGTGGGCGCGCCCGAACCGTCCGAGATCAAACACACCGCGTCGACCGAGCGGGTCTCGGCCGGCTTCGAGCGCCTCGACAGGATGCTCGGCGGCGGCCTGTTCCGCGGCAGCAGCACGCTGATCACGGGCGTGCCCGGCACGTCCAAGACGACGTTGGCGGGCAAGTTTGCCGAGGCCGCTTGCTTGCGCGGCGAGCGTACGCTGTTCGTGAGCTTCGACGAAGGCGCGGATCCGATCGTGCGCAATCTCGCGTCGGTCGGCATCGCGCTCAAGCCGCACTTGAAGTCGGGTTTGTTGCGGATGTATTCGGGCCGCACGGAATCCATCGGCGCGGAAGACCACCTGGCCAAGGTCAAGTCGCTGCTGCGCGAGTATCGGCCGCAGTGCATGGTCGTCGACCCGCTTTCGGCGCTCGCGAAGGCCGGAGGCCTGACCACTGCGCGCGCCGTCGCCAACCGCCTCATCTATATGGTGAAGGATGCGGGAATCACCGTGCTGATCACGGCGATCAGCGAGGGCGACGATCCGCAGACGGAGGCCACCGAGCTGCAGATCTCGACGGTCGCCGACACTTGGATCCACCTCTCGTACATCGTGCGCAGCGGCGAGCGCAATCGCGCGCTCACCATCATCAAATCGCGGGGAACCTGGCACTCGAATCAGGTGCGCGAGCTGATCTTGAGCAAGGACGGCCCGATGCTGTCGGACGTGTATACCGCCGGCGGCGAAGTGCTGATGGGCACGTTGCGCTGGGAGAAGGAGCAAGAAGACCGAGCCCGAGTGACGCAACGGCGCGCCGAGTTCGTTCACAAGCGCGGCGATCTCGAGGTTGCCGAAGCGGACACGCATGCGCGGATCACGGCGTTGCAGCAGAATCTCGAGCGGCAGCGCGTGGAATTGGCGCAGCTTTCCAAAGACAACGACGCGCACATCAGCTCTTCGAGCAAGCGCGAGCAGGAACGGGGCCGGATCCGCAGTGCAGATCCGGCACGACGCGCGATACCCTTGCGCGCCAAGCGCAACGGCTCGAACGGCTCGAACGGCTCGAAAAACAGAGGCAAGACCGCTGGACACAGGAGTCCAAGATGACCCGTCCTAGGCCTAAGCATCGTCCGCCCGATCCCGCAGTCACGACGGTCATGGTGCTGCGGCTCTACATCGCGGATAGTGCGCCCAACTCGGCTCGCGCCATCGCGAATCTTGCCGCGATCTGCAAGGCGCATCTCGGGGACCGATTCGAGCTCGAGATCATCGACGTTCTCGAGTACCCCCAGCGCGCGTTGGCCGACGGCGTTCTCGTCACGCCGAGCCTCACCAAGGTCTCGCCCTCGCCTTCGGCGAAGATCGTGGGCAACCTCAGCGATACCGGCAGCGTCTTGCACGCACTTGGAATTGCATGAAAGCAGCAAAACCCGACGCTCGTTCGCCAAAGCCACGCGGCACCGCCGCGGCTCGTAGCTTCGAGGACAACATCCTGCGGTTGATCAAAGGCGCGCCCGAGTCCCGGGCCATCAGGGCGGGCGAGGTGGACGCGATTGTCGACCCGGCCACCGGCCGCGCCATTCTCATGCCCGAGGCGCAAGCGGTACTCATCGAACGCAAATTGGGGTTTCGCAGTCTCGTAGATCTCGCCTCGGACGGATACTGGGAACAGGACGAGGACTATCGCTTCGTCTTGCACACCGGCGCGGCCATCGGCAACGGGCGTGCCGGCGACGGAGGCATCCTCGGCAAGACGCTGTGGGAGCTGTCGTTCGACAACGGCAGCGAGATCGATTGGCAGACGCACAAAACACAGCTCGAGTGGCGCTCGATTTTTCGTGACCTTACGCTCAGCTGCGTAGACCCGGCCGGTCGGCCGCGCAGGATCAGCATCAGCGGCGAGCCGCTACTCGATGCGTACGGCCAATTCAAGGGCTATCACGGAATCACACGAGAAATCACCGAGCGGGAGCCGGCGACCACCGCGGCGCCGGGATCGGATGGTTTCGCCCGCGCCACGCTCGATGCGCTCGCAGCGCAAGTCTGCGTGCTCGACGCGGTCGGAACGATAATCTCGGCGAACCGTGCCTGGCGCGCGTTCGCGACCACGTATGCCGGTAGTACGGCGGCCGTCGCCGAGAACGACAACTATCTCGCGGCGTGCGCCGGCGCCGTCGGCAACGAGCGTGTGGACGCCGCGGCGATGGCTGCCGGAGTGCGGCAAGTGATTGCCGGTGAGCGCGAAGTCTTTCGCTACGAACGCTCGTGCGGCGTGCCGCCTGCCGCGCGCTGGTTCATGGCTACCGTGACGCGCTTGCGTGACGCCGGTGCGGCGCGCGCGGCCGTTGCCTATGAGGACATCACCGAGATCAAACACGCGGCGCGACTCCGGAAGCTCGAGTGCACCGTGGCGCGTTGTCTCGCCGCCGGCGACGACACCGCGGCGAGCGTGCAGGCCGTGATCCGCGCAGTCTGTGTCACGCAGGGCTGGGATTGCGGCCAGCATTTGCGCCTCGACGCAGCGAGAGGAGTGCTCGTGATCGGCGAGGCCTGGGGCTTGCCGGAAGCAGCCGTCGAACTATTCCTGGAGAAATCTGGCGGCGCCGTGTTCCGCGCGGACGCCGGCTTGGCGGGCCGAGTATGCGATGCCGGCGAACCGCTGTGGCTACTCAGTGCGGCGCAAAACGCGCCTGCACCGGCGACGGCGCTCGCGCACGAGATCGGTCTTAAGGGCGCATTCGTTTTGCCGGTGATGGTGGCAGGCCAATCGATCGGCGCGCTCGCGTTCAACGGCCGCGGCATCCGCGAGCCCGACGAACGGCTGCTGGAAGCGGCGCGGAGCATCGGCGAGCAGCTCGGCCAGTTCTTGCAGCGGCGGCAGGCGGAAGACGATCTGCGCCAAAGCGAGGAACGCTTTCGCCGACTGACCGAGCTTTCGGCCGATTGGTATTGGCAGCAGGACACGCAGTTCCGGTTCACCCATGTCGTGGGCACCGGCATGCCCGGTAGCGGCGATATGCTCGGCAAGACTCTGTGGGAGCTACCGGGTGTCGTTCCCGGCGATGACCGCCGGGGATGGGTCGCGCACAAGTCGGAAATCGTTGCGCAATGGTCGTTCTGCGATTTCGAGTGTGCCGTCACCCTTCCGGATGGCCAGCTCAAACATTACTGCCTGAGCGGCGAGCCGCTCTACGATGCCGCCGGCGCCTTCAACGGATTTCACGGCACCGGACTCGACATCACCGAACGCAAACGCGAGCAGATCGCGCTGCGTGGGCACGATCGTCCCGACAAGGCTCGCTAGCAACGACCCCCGCTAACGCCTGCGCCTGCGCACGCCGTCACCTACGTCTTCTGCACCTTCGCGGTTCAGATGACGTCCGACGACATCCCGACGCGGACAGCGGCAACCGGAACGCCGCAAAAGTTTAGGAAGGAAAGAATCTCCGCGCTGCCGAACAAATCGGCGTCGTACTCGATCAAGAGCCGGCGCGCGTGGCCTCTCCACGTGGCATTCGCAACACCTTGTTTGGCGAGCAAGCAGCCAACCAGCCATTCGCCTTCGAGCACCGGCAACTGCTGCCTGAGCTCGATTTCCGAGGTCTTGAGGTTGCGGACGCTCTCGAGCATGAGGTATCTCCTTAAGTGCACGGACAGCAACGATTCAGCGGCAAGAGTCCGCTACGATTCGCACATCGTCTGTGCGACAACCAACAAAGCACCGAGCAGTCGGCCATCGCTCACGTCCCCCTGACGGTTTGGCTGCCTAGGTATACTGACTCGTATCCACTCGGTCGCAGGCAACGATGACGAAGATCCATTGCTTCAAGGCGTACGACGTCCGCGGCCGCGTTCCCGAAGAGCTCGACGAGGACATCGCGTATCGCATCGGCCGCGGCTACGCGGCGTTCGTCAAGCCTCGCACCGTGGCGGTCGGCTATGACATCCGCGCCTCGAGCCCGCCGCTGACGGCCGCTCTCGTGAAAGGCCTCACCGACTCCGGCGTCGACGTGCTCGACATCGGCGTCGGCGGCACCGAGCTCGCCTATTTCGCGACGTTCAGCCGCAACCTCGACGGCGGCATCATGGTCACGGCGAGCCACAATCCGCCGAACTACAACGGCATGAAGTTCGTGCGCGAGGGCGCACGCCCGATCAGCGCCGACACGGGCTTGAAGGACATCCAAGAGCTCGCGGAGCGCAATGAGTTCGGTCCGCCGGTCGCCGCACGCGGCAAGGCGCGGCAGGCCGACGTCAAGCCGGACTACATCGAGCACCTCTTGTCGTACGTCGATACCCAGTTGCTCGCGCCGCTCAAGATCGTCGTCAACGCCGGCAACGGCGGCGCGGGCCCGATCGTCGACCTGCTCGAGCCGCACCTGCCGTTTACCTTCGTCAAGTTGTTCCATGAGCCGGACGGCCGCTTCCCGAACGGCGTGCCGAACCCGATGATCGAGGAGAACCGCACGGTCACGACCCTGCGCCTGCGCGCCGAGCGCGCCGATTTGGGCCTAGCTTGGGACGGCGACTACGACCGCTGCTTCTTCTTCGACGAGCACGGCCAGTTCATCGAGGGCTACTACATCGTCGGGCTGCTCGCACAGACGTTCCTCGGCAAGTCGCGCGGCGAGCGCATCGTCCACGATCCGCGGCTCACCTGGAACACGCTCGACCTCGTGCAACACGGCGGCGGCACCGCCGTGCAGAGCAAGTCCGGTCACGCCTTCATCAAGCAACGCATGCGCGAGGTCGACGCCGTCTACGGCGGCGAGATGAGCGCGCATCACTATTTTCGCGCCTTCTCGTACGCCGACAGCGGCATGATCCCGTGGCTCCTGGTCGCGGAAATCATGAGCCGGCGCGGGGTCTCGCTGTCGGCGCTCGTCGGCGAGCGCATGCGCGCCTATCCTGCGAGCGGCGAGATCAACCGCAAAGTCAGGGATGCGCCGGCGACGATCGCGAGCGTGAAGGCGAAGTACATGCCCGGCGCGGTGGCCGTCGACTACACCGACGGCTTGAGTGTCGAGTACGGCGATTGGCGCTTCAATCTGCGCTCCTCGAATACCGAGCCGCTGCTGCGGCTGAACGTCGAGAGCCGCGGCGATGACAAATTGATGCGGGCGAAAACGGCCGAGCTCTTGGAGTTGCTCGGCGGCGAGCCCGGCTAGCGTCGCGTGCCGCGACCAACCGCAAGGCGTGCGGCTCGGGGTCGACGGCCGCTCGCCGAGGCGCTCACCGATCCGTCGTGCTACGACCATGGCGTCGACGAGATCCGCCTCGTCGAAACCCACATCTCGTGGGTGCTGCTCACGGGCCGGTACGCCTACAAGATCAAGAAGCCGCTGAAGCTGCCTTTCTTGAACTTCAGCACGCTCGCGCGCCGCCGCCACTTCTGCGCCGAGGAGCTGCGCGTGAACCGCCGCCTCGCGCCGGAGCTGTACCTCGCCGTGGTACCGATCGGCGGCTCGCGCGCAGCGCCGCGCGTCGGGCGCCGGCCGGCGTTCGAGTACGCCGTCAAGATGCGCCAATTCGACTCGCGCGCCGAGCTCGACGAGGTGCTCGCGCGCGGCGCGCTTCGCCCTCCGGCGCTCGCGGACTTCGCTGCTCGGCTGGCGAAGTTTCACCGCGCCTTGCCGCCCGTGAGGGTAAGCCACGCGGCGGCCGCGATTCGCGCGAGCGCACTCGAAAATGTCGCGACGCTCGAGCGCTATTCGAGGGGAGCGGCGCGAGAGGACCTACGCACGCTGCGCGCCTGGACCGAGCGCGAGAGCGCGCGGCTCGAGACCGTGTTCGCGCGGCGCGCCCAGTCCGGTGTCCACCGCGAATGCCACGGCGATCTGCATCTCAAGAACCTGCTCTGTCGCGACGGCGCCGTCGTCGCTTTCGACGCGCTCGAATTCGACCGCAAGCTGCGCGAGATCGACGTCGTGAGCGAAGTGGCGTTCCTCGCGATGGATCTTTGCGCCGCGCGGCGCCCGGACCTCGCCTATGGGTTCCTCAACCGCTACTTCGAGGAGAGCGGCGACTACGACGGCATCCACGTGCTGCGCTTCTACCTGGTGTATCGCGCGCTCGTGCGTGCCAAGGTCGACGCCATCAAGTCGGCTCAGACACAGCGCGCAGGACACAGCGACGCCTACCTGCGCACGGCACGTACGTTCGCCGCGCCGACGAGGCCGCTGCTCCTCCTCACGCACGGGCTCTCGGGCAGCGGCAAGACTTTCGTCACCGACGAGCTCGTGGCGCGCCTGCCGGCGCTGCGCGTCCGTTCCGACCTCGAGCGCAAACGGCTCCACGGCCTCACGGCGCTGGCCCGGACCGGCTCTGCCGTGGGCCTAGGCCTCTACAGCGCAGCCGAGAGCGCCCGCACCTACGCGACGCTCGCCGCGATTGCCGACCGGCTGCTTAGGACAGGCTTCAACGCAATCGTCGACGCGGCGTTCCTGCGCCGTGCCGAGCGCCTCGCCTTCCGCCAGGTGGCGGCCGCGAACGGCGCGCGCTTCGCGATCGTCGACTGCGCCGCCCCCGAAACCGAGCTTAAGCGGCGGATTGCGCAACGCGCGGCCGGAGGTCGCGACGCCTCCGAAGCAACTTTCGCCGTCCTCGACCAGCAACTGCGCGATCGTGAGCCGCTCGACCGTGCCGAGCGGCGGGTGGCGCTGCGCGTCGCCACGGACCGGAGGGTGCGTTACGGCGGGCTGCTGGCCCGACTCGCGAAGATCTAAGGGGTTCCGCCGCGCCGAAGGCGGGCTTGAACGCCCGGCGGGCGGCCCCAGATAGCCGCTCATAGTTTCTCCCCGAGGGCGCCATGTACGACGAGGATCAGCTACCGAAAGTCGCCGACGACCGAGGCCCGATCGCGCTGCCCGCTGACGTCCTCCTCGTCGTGCCCGTCCGCAATGTCGTGATGTTCCCGGGCGCCGTGACCCAGGTGGCGCTGACGCGCGAACTGTCGATGCGTGCGGCTCAAGAGGCCGTGCAGCACGGCCACAAGCTCGGCCTCGTGCTGCAAAAGGACCCGAGCGTCGACCAGCCCGGCCCCGATGACCTGCACAAGATCGGCACCACCGTGACCGTGGTGCGCTACATGCGCGCGCCGAACGGCGTGCACCACCTCATCTGCCAGGGCGAGCAGCGCTTCCGCACGCTCGACTACTTGAGCGGCCTGCCGTTCCTCGCGGCACGGTTCGATTTGATTCCGGATCAAGTGACGACGGATGCGAACGTCGAAGCGCGCGCGACGCTGCTCAAGCAAAAGACCCGGGAGGCCATCGAGCTCTTGCCGCAGGTGCCCCCCGAGCTCGGCCCCGCGCTGCAAAACATCGAGTCGCCGGGGGCGCTCGCCGACCTGGTCGCCGGGCTCATCGACATCAAGCCGGCCGAGAAGCAGACCATCCTCGAAGCGCTCAAGGTGCGCGAGCGTCTCGACCGCGTCATCGAGCTCGTGACGCACCGCATCGAGGTGCTCAAGCTCTCGCGCGAGATCGGCGAGCAGACGCAAGGCAAGCTCGACGAGCGGCAGCGCGAATACGTGCTGCGCGAGCAGCTCAAGACGATCAAGAAGGAGCTCGGCGAGGACGACACGCAATCGGAGCTCGACGAGCTGCGCCAGGCGATCACGGACGCCAAGATGCCCGAGGAGGTCGAGAAACAAGCGACGAAGGAGCTGCGCCGGCTCGAGAGCATGCCGGACTCCTCGATGGAGCATTCGATGGTACGCACGTACCTCGATTGGCTCGTCGCGCTGCCGTGGTCGAAGGTCGACGCCGAGTCGATCGACATCGCCAAAGCACGCGAGATCCTCGACGCCGATCACTACGGGCTTACGAAGGTCAAGCGCCGAATTCTCGAGTACCTCGCCGTGCGCAAGCTCAACGCGGCCGGCCGCAGCCCGATTCTCTGTTTCGTCGGCCCGCCCGGTGTCGGCAAGACCTCGCTCGGCCAGAGCATCGCGCGCGCGCTCGGTCTCAAGTTCGTGCGCGCGAGCCTGGGCGGCGTGCACGACGAAGCTGAAGTTCGCGGCCACCGCCGCACCTACATCGGCTCGCTGCCGGGCACGATCATGCAGCGCCTGCGCAAGGCCGGCACGCGCAATCCCGTGTTCATGCTCGACGAGATGGACAAGCTCGGCGTGGGCTTCCACGGCGACCCGTCGGCGGCGTTGCTCGAGGTGCTCGATCCCGAGCAGAACTCGACGTTCGCCGATCACTATCTCGACATGCCGTTCGATCTCTCCAAGGTGCTGTTCGTGGCCACGGCCAACGTGCTCGAGAACATTCCGGGGCCGCTGCGCGACCGAATGGAGATCATCGAGCTGCCGGGCTACACGCAGGACGAGAAGCTCGCGATTGCGACGCGCTACCTCGTGCAGCGGCAGCAGAAGGCCAACGGCGTGACGGCCGAGCAGGTGACGATCAGCGATGCGGCCCTGAGTACCGTCATCGACGGCTACACGCGCGAAGCGGGCGTCCGCACTCTCGAGCGCGAGATCGGCGCGCTGCTGCGGCATGCGGCCATGCGCATCGCCGAAGGCACGGCCGAACGCGTCGCGATCGACGCTGCCGACGTGCCCGCGATCCTCGGGGCGCGGCAGTTCGAGAACGAGGTGAAGCTGCGCACGAGCGTGCCGGGCGTGGCCACGGGCCTCGCCTGGACGCCGGTCGGCGGCGACATCCTCTTCATCGAGGCGAGCTTGGTGCCGGGCAAGGGACAGCTCATTCTCACCGGACAACTCGGCGACGTCATGAAGGAAAGCGCGCAGGCCGCCGTAAGCCTCGCGAAGATGCGGCTCGCCAAGCTCGGCGTCGATCGCTCGGTGCTCGAGAAGAACGACCTGCACATCCACCTGCCGGCAGGCGCAATCCCGAAGGACGGGCCGAGCGCGGGCGTCGCGATGTTCCTCGCCGTGGCGTCGCTGCTGTCGGGGCGAACCGTGCGCAACGACATCGCGATGACGGGCGAGATCAGCCTGCGCGGGCTCGTGCTGCCGATCGGCGGCGTCAAGGAAAAGACGCTCGCGGCGCTGCGCGCCGGCATCGACACCGTGCTGCTGCCGACGCGCAACCGCAAGGATCTCGAGGAGATCCCGGAGCCGGCGCGCAAGCAACTGAAGTTCATCTGGCTCGATAACGTCGACGACGCGCTCGCGGCGGCGTTCGACGCGCCCGCCGCGAAGGACGTCCGGACCGCCTGAGCGTTTTCGAGCCAGCCTACAATGAGTGAAGACCGACGCGTTGCAGGCTTCTGCGCGCTAGTTGCCCCGTCGCTTGGAACAGCGGAGGCTGTTGCGGCCTTCAGATCGCAAAGATCAACCTCAGTGCCCAATCCAGAAGCAGAGGATCGGGCTGCGGCCGGCCGCGTTGAGCTTGCGCACGCGAGGTACTTCGCCGCGATCTGCCCAGATTCGAGTGTTGTCTTGCGAGAGCGGCAGGCGCGTAATACAGTGCCCGCATGAAAACCCTCACGGTGCGGTTGCCGGAGTCCATCGTGGCCGAAATAGACGCGGAGTCGCGCAAACGCAAGGTGTCGAAATCCGACATCGTGCGCGAACGGCTGCAAGCCGGTCGGCGCGCGGGCCGACCGCAGTCGCCCGCACTCGCTAATATCGCGGATCTGATCGGCTCGGTCGACGGACTCCCCGCGGACCTGAGCGCGCGGACGAAGGCCTATCTGCGCAGCACGGGTTATGGCCGAAAGCGTCCTCGTTGACGCCAGTTTCTTTGTCGCCTTGCTGAGCCGCGGCGACAAGTATCACGACTGGGCCACTGCCGCTGCCGAACGCTTTCCGCCTCCCTGGCGCACTTGCGACGCAGCGCTCTCGGAAGCGTTCCACCTGCTCAACGCGCCCGGCTCGCGCGCTTTGCGCCAGCTGCTCGAACGCGGCGCCGTCGTGCCGGCGTTCGATCTCGGCGACAACCTCGAACCGGTCCTTCGCCTGCTCGCCAAGTACGAAGATCGAGCGGCGAGTCTCGCCGACGTCTGTCTCGTGCGCATGAGCGAAATCGCTTCCGCACCGATGTTGTTGACCGCCGACAGCGACTTCCGCGTCTACCGTCGGCACGGACGACAAGTCGTGCCGTGCACGATGCCGTCGTAGCTGCGCAGCCAATCGGCACCATCGCCCGGCTTGGACGCGCGCGGCGGGTCGGGGACAATGGCGCCATGCCGAAGAAAGCCCTGCCGTCTTGACCGAGATGCCGACCGACCGCGCCGGCCAGCCATCGCTCGACGACGTCGCGCGCGACAAGCTCGCAGCGCTCGAGCGCCGGCAGCTGCGGCGGCGGCTCGCCGTGACCGAGCGCAGCACCGCGACGCGCGCCGTCCGTGCCGGCGCCGAACTCGTCTCGTTCTCGTGCAACGACTACTTGGGCCTGTCGCATCATCCCGACGTCGTCGCCG
This sequence comes from uncultured Gammaproteobacteria bacterium, assembly GCA_964503125.1. GTDB lineage: Bacteria > Pseudomonadota > Gammaproteobacteria > Steroidobacterales > Rariloculaceae > FEN-1219. The sequence continues at coordinate 20,421 of CAZCZE010000063.1, read as the reverse complement.
CGAGCCTCGAGGCGACGCGGCGCTATGGCGCGGGCGCGGGCTCGTCGCGGCTCGTCAACGGCAATCACCCGCTCTACGCCGAGCTCGAGCGCAAGCTCGCGGCGCGGAAGAGCACGGAAGACGCCGTCGTCTTCGGCAGCGGCTACCTCACGAACCTGGGCGTGATCCCGGCGCTGGTGGGCCGCGCCGATCTCATCCTGCTCGACGAGCTCTGCCACAGTTGCTTGCTCGCGGGCGCCGAGCTCGCGCGCAGCCGCGTGCTCGAATTCCGCCACAACGACGTCGCGCACCTCGAGGCGCTTCTTGCGGCCGAGCGCGGCCGGCATCGTCATTGCCTCGTGCTCACGGACGGCGTGTTCAGCATGGAAGGCGATCTCGCGCCGCTGCCGGCGCTCGCGGCGCTCGCGGCCGAGCACGACGCGTGGCTCATGACCGACGATGCGCACGGGCTCGGCGTCGTCGGCGACGGCCGCGGCTCGAGCTTCGCCTTTTCGCCACCCGCGGTCGTGCCGCTGCAGATGGGCACGCTTTCGAAGGCCGTCGGCAGCTACGGTGGCTATCTCTGCGCGAGCCACGCCGTCGCCGAGCTCGTGCGCAATCGCGCGCGCAGCTTCGTCTACTCGACGGGCTTGCCGCCGGGCGCCGTCGCGGCCGCGAGCCGCGCGCTCGATCTCATCGCGACGGACCGTGAGCTCGTGCGCCGGCCGCTTGAGCTCGCGCGGCGGTTCACGGCGGCGCTCGGCCTGCCGGCCGCGCAGAGCCCGATCGTGTCGCTCGTGCAAGGCGATGCGGCAAGCGCGCTCGCCGCGAGCGACGCGCTCAAGGCCGCGGGGTTCCTCGTCGCGGCGATTCGGCCGCCCACGGTGCCGCCCGGCACCTCGCGGCTGCGCGTGACGTTCTCGGCCGAGCACACCGAGCGGGAAGTCGACGCGCTCGCCGCCGCCGTGCGGCCGCTGCTCGCAACGGTATGACGACGGTGTTCGTGACGGCGTCGGGCACCGGCGTCGGCAAGACCTACGTGACCGTGCGACTCATCGCCGAGCTCACGCAAGCGGGGTATCGCGTTCGCGCGCAGAAGCCCGTGGCCTCTGGCTTCGACGCTGCTAACGCAGGCGACAGCGACACGGCGCATCTGTTGCGCGCGCAAGGTCTCGCCATCGACGCAGCGAGCATCATGGCGGTGAGCCCGTGGCGCTTCGCCGCACCGCTCTCGCCCGACATGGCCGCCTCGCGCGAGCGCCGCAGCGTGCCGTTCGACGCGCTCGTCGCCTTCTGCCGCGCGCCGAGCGGCGGCGACATCACGCTCATCGAAGGCATCGGCGGCGTCATGGCGCCGCTCGACGCGACGCACACGGTGCTCGACTGGATCGCGGCGCTCGCGGCGCCGACGCTGCTCGTCGTCGGCAGCTACTTGGGCTCGCTGAGTCACAGCCTGACGGCCGCGGCGGCGCTGCGGCAACGCGCTGTGCCCATTGCCGGCGTCGTCGTCAGCGAATCGCTAGGGCAACCCGTAGCCGCGGACGAAACTGCGGCCACGCTCGCGCGCTTCGTCGCGCCGACACCCGTGCGCGTGCTACCGCGCTTGGGCTCGACGCCGCTCGCGCCGCTGCTCGCGCCCTGGCTGCGCTGAGCCAAGAGAAGCGGCCGGAAGCCGCCGCCCATCCCTGGGCAGCGACTCCCGGCCGCACGCGGGAGCGTTAAGGCGTGACCTCGAGCGCCACGCGGTTCGCGTCGTCGAGGTCGATGACGTGCACCTGCACCCGCCGATCGAGCGCCATGCCGTCGGCGTCCTGCTCGGCGGCTAGGGCGCCCGCCTCGCCGGTCGCCGACACGATGACGCGCTCGGCCGGCATGCCGCCGCGGATCAGCGCGTCGCGCACGGCTTCGGCGCGCGCCGTCGACAACGTCGTATTGAACGCCTCGGTGCCGCGCGCGTCGGCGTGGCCTTCGAGGCGGATCACGGCGCCATCCATGGGCTCGATGAGCGCGGCGAGCTTCGCGAGCCGCTCTTCGGTCCCGCTGCCGATGCCGCTCTCCTCGGTGCGGAAGAACACCTCGACCGCCAACGCCTCCTTGAGGTCCTGGCGATGGGCGCTGCGCTCGCGAAACAGCGTGGCGTCCTTCTCCGCGCCGGTCTGCTCGCTGGCCACGAGCCGCTGCTCGAGCCGGCCGGCCTGCGTCGTCGCCTCGACGGAACGTTCCTCGGCGAGACGCCGAGCGCGGCGCTCCGAATGGAAGCGATCGCCGAGCCAGCCGCCGAACGCGGCGCCGACGATGAAGCCCACGGGGCCTCCGGCCATGGCGCCGATCGCGGCGCCGCTGCCGACACCGATGGCCTCTTCCTTGGGTGCGCGGTCGCCGGTGATTTCGTCCTTGACTGCGCGGTTCTTTGGCCCGGCAAAGCTCGACGTGGCGAGCAGGCTGCCGATCACCAATGCGATGACTTGCTTCTTCATGATGGGCTCCTCGAGCACGAGTGGTGGAACACGGGAGCCATTGCAGCGAATCCCGCTGGCGCGGGGCTGATGAATTGCGGCAGGACGACGCCGCAATAGTGATGAATTATGGCGAGCGCGCTGCGCTCATCGTCAGGTGCTGTGCAGCCGGCTGACGAGCTCTTCCTCGACGTAGTTCTCGGTGTCGAGCACGAGGCGCTCCTGCGCCAGCTGGATCTCGTGCAGCACGTACATGAGGAAGATGCTGAGCGTGAGCGCGACGAGCGTCGAGTTGAACGAGATGCCGAGGCCGCTCGTCACCGCGGCCGTGTCGCCCCTGACCGCGAGCTCGGCGCCCTGTAGCGCGAGACCGATGCCGCGCACCGTGCCGACGAAGCCGAGCGCGGGCGCCACCCAAACGCTGAAGCGCAAGATGGCGAGCTCGGCGTCGAGCCGGTTGTGCTCGCTCTCGCACGCGTTGTGCACGGTCTGCGACGCGTCCTGCACGTTGCCCGTGGCGCCGAACCGCTTGAGCGCGGCCGCCAACACGCGCGGCAGCACGGCGTCACGCTCCCGCGGCGGCAGCTGCTCGAGCGTGCGCAGATACTCGCGCGCGTCGCTCGGCAGAATCACGGCGCCGGGCTCCTTCTTCAAATGGCCGGCCGAGAACAGCTCGCGCTGGGCCTTGAGCTCGCGGAACCGCAAGACGGACAGAAGCATGGCCCAGATGCACACGATGATCGTGGCCTGCTGCTCGGGGTCTTGGATGATGACCCAAATCGACCGTGCCGGAACGTAGCCGGGGTTCGCCGCGGCGATCGCGCGCTGCTCGGTGCGCCACGCCTCGGCGGTGGGCCGCACGTAGCCGGCATAAATGATCTGCACGATGACCGTAATGACGATGAGGATCGCTAGCTTCCCCACTCGATCCCGCAGATAGCTTTGACTAACAGCCATTCAAACCTCCAACCACAATGCCGGCGACGCTCAATCCCGATCCCGACCGCGCTCCCGATTCCGAATCACGGGCAGCGCGACGAACGTGCCGCCGTTGCGCTGACAGATGATTCGCATGAGCGTCGCGAACACTTGCCCCGTGTACAGATCGCCGCCCGTCATGAGGTAGACGGCCGGGAACGCGACCGCGTGAATGCGCACGAGGCGCTCGCCCGACTCGGTGGCGCGGTTACGCCGATCGACCTCGCGCACGACGGGGTTGATCGAGCCTTGCGCGAAATCGTCGCTGTACACATAGAGCGAGATCTTTTTGTTCGGATCGTAGAACTGGTCGATGGCCGCAAGGATGCCCTCGCGCGGATTCGAGTTCGAGTACGCGTCCCAGGAGTCCATGGCATCGAGGATGGCTTCGCGGCGCGTCGGCGTATCGGGAATCCACTCGTTCCGATAGCTCCTGAACATGTACTCGCCTTCGTCGTTCATCACCTGGATGCCCTTGACGGTCGGGTACACCTCGAGCGTCTCGCGCAGCTGCTCCTTGACGCGGTCCCACTGGTACTGCCGCATGGAGGGCGACGTGTCGATGAGGAAGATGATGTACTCGCTGTCGACGGGAATGCCGCCGACCTTGTATTCGTCGATGGGCGGCCGATAGTCGGCGAGCAAGCGCCGCATCTCGTCGGTGAGGCTTTGCTTGGCGGAGGCGAGCCGGTTCTGCACCTCGGCCGTGAGCTCCGTGTCCTCCGCCGTGGCGAGCACCTGCGCGCGAATCAGCTCGAGCTGGCTGCGCAGGGCTTCGATGCGGCGGCGATCGGTGCTGAAGTCGGCGACCACCGTCGCGGTGTCGCGCTGCACGCGCTCCGTTTCGCCGACGATCTCGTTGAGCTCCTGCTCGTACTGCGTGATGAGCCCGTCGAGATCGCGCTCGCTCTCCTCGAGCCGCGCGGGCTCGCTCACGCGCGTCACGATGAACAGCAGGATCATCGCGCCGAAGCCGCAGCAAACGGCGTCGAGGAACGACATCGTGAAGATCTCGAACTCGCGACGTCGCTTCATGGCCAGTCCTCCGCGGGTGCGAGCACCGCGCCGCCGGTGCGGATGCCGAGCAACCAATAACCGGGGGCTGCCGCCGGGTCGCCTTCCATCGCAAACAGGATCGTGTTGACGGGCACGCCGACGGGCAGTTGCCGCGTGGCCCGGTTGAAGTGATCGACGCGCTCCTTCGAGGTGACGCCGGGGCGCGGGCCCCGAATGTCGCCCATCGTCGGCAGCCCATCGGTGAGCAGGTAGATGTTGTCGGGCTTCGGCTCGAGCCGCTTGATCGCGTTGAACGCCGCGTGCAGGCTCGTCGGGCCTTGCGGCTGGCTCGCACGCAGAGCTTCGACCGGGGCATCGAGCTCGGTGCCGTCCGTGACCGTGACCCACTGCCCTTCCGTGCCCGGAATGAGCCACGTGGCTTCCTCGGCGAAACCGATGACCTGCACTTGCGTGCCGGCGTCGATCTGCGTCGTGAGCCAATCGACGGTGTTCACGAGCTGCTGCCACTTGGGCGCGCGGCGTTGCTGCTCGGGCGACATGTTGCGGCGGCGCAGGATGTTGACGATCGTGCGGTCGAGCATGCTCGTCGAGGTATCGACGAGGATCACGACGTGCTGGCCGCCCATCAGGAGGCCAGTGAGGTATTGCCGATTGCCCTCGCCCTCGAACGAGCGCAACCGCAGGCCCTCCTCGTCGGGCCGGCCCGCGACCGGCGTCAGCGTCTCCGACTCCTTCTGCAGCGCATCGAGCTCCGCGCGCAGCCGTTCGATCGCGGCTTGGCGCGTAGTCGAGTCCTGCGTGAGCGCGGCGAGCTCGGTCTGCGTCACTTCGATCTCGGTCACGACCTCGTCGCGCAACGCGAGCAGCGCGGTCCAGTTGCGGATCTGGCTCTCGAGCCGCTCACGGATCTCGACGAGATTGCGCTGTCCCGTGAGCACGCGCAGCTCCCAGCGCCGAGCTTCGGCTTCGCGATCCTCGACGACGGTGCGGGTGTCGAACAACGCCTGTTGACTCACGAGCATGAACAGCAGCACGACGCAGCCGAAGCCCGCCGTGATGGCGTCGAGGAACGACATCGTGAACACGGTGATCTCGCGTCTGCGCCCCCTCATTCCTCGCCCTCCAGGCTGACCACGTGGAGCTCGGCGCCCGGCGAGCCGATGCGAATCACGTCGGCGCGTTTGAGCGTCGTCTCGCCGGCCGCCTTGCCCTCGTTGACGAACGTGCCGAACGTCGACAGATCGCGCAATTTGAGCTCGCCGTCGCGCAGCACGACCTCGCAATGCTGGCGCGAGACGCCGTTGCTGTCTTCCGCTACGAGCACCGTGCGTCGCTGCGGATCGGCTTCGCGCCCGATCACGAGACCTTCGGCGCCGACGCGGTAGGCGAGCCCGCCGTAGACGATGTGTGTCGGCGGCCGGGTCTTGCCGACCGAGACGGCGGCCGGTCGTTCCGCAGCCGCCGCGGCCTTGGGCTCCGCCCGCCAGCCCAGGCGCTTGAGCAATTTCACCTGGCCCGGCGCGGCCGTGACGGCCGAGGCCGCGAGCAGCGCGCCGCGCGCGGCGTGCCCCGCCTCGAGAGATTCGCAGGTCGCCTGGTCGAGCCGCGCGAGCTCGCCGACCAAGCCCGGCAGCGCCGCCAAACGGTCCGACAACTGCACGACGAGCGCCTGGCCCGGCTCGCGATGCTGGGCGACGAGCTGGCGCACCGCCCGGTAGAAGCCTTCCGCGACGCCGAGCACGGCGTCGCGCTCGGCGACGACCGTCGACTCCTCGCCGGCGTGCTGTAGCTTGAGCGTAAGACGCTGCTCGCGTTGCAACGCCGCGAGCCACCCGGGCAAACGGTCGTACAGCATTTGCTCCGCGTCGGCATGCGCGAACGGATCGAACCGCTTCGCGCGGACGAACAGGTCCGCGATGCGGCGCGCGACGGTGTCGACGAGCCCCGCGAGACCCTGGCTCAGTGAATGCTCGGCACGCACTTGCGCCTCGCCGTTTTGCTCGATGAGCGTCACCGACGTGCGGTAGAGGCTCGCGTCGACGTAGACGAGCTGCCGCTCAGGGTACGGCCGGACGCTCGCCGCGATCGCGTTGTCGACGAACGCCCGCACGGGCATGCCGCACTCCTGCGCGAGACCGAGCAACAACCCGAGCTGGTCGCTGCGATACGCGCCGGGCACGACGAGCAGCACGTCGGTCACGCCGCTTCCGACCCTCGCCCACAACGCTTGGAGCTGGGCGTGGGCGAGCTCCGCCGCGCTATGCCCTAAGTCCGCGCCGAGAACCGTCGCATCGCCGCCGAGCGCGCTCCAGAACCGGCTGCTCGACTGGCGCGGGTGGCGGCGAGCGCGCGCACGCGCGGCTTCGCCGGTGACGATCTTGCCACCCTCTATGCTGGCAAAGCCGGGCTCGACCGCCAGGACGCCCGCGTCGTTGGCGACCACGAGGCCCGCGTCATTGATGTCGATCGCCAGTGCGGTCATTCGCTAGCTCGGTGGCTCAAATGTCGACCGGGAAGTTGATGGCCGAATCGGGCGGCAGCTCTTCGGTCGGAATGAACTCGTCTTCGCTCGCGCCGTCCGTGCTGCGGGGCGGCGTCTCGGGGGGTGGTCGTTCCTGCTCGGGGTCCGCGCGCGGCGGCGGTGCCGCCGGCGGCGCCGCGGGCGGCGCTGCCGGTTCCTGACCGGGCGACGCGGCCACGAGCCAGGCCGACAACGCAGAGGCGAGAAACAGTCGTTGCGCTCTACTCATACCCACCTCGATGCGGCACGGCGTTCATTGCAGATTGCGCGCCACGCGAAAACCGACGTCCTGGCGCGCGTCGACACCCGACCCTCGCTGCGCGACGCGCAAGTCCGTCACGGTCGCGCTGCGCCAACTCGACCCGCGAACGACGTACAAACCACCCGCGTCCGGGCCGAGCGGGTCGTCGACGCGCACGGTCGTCTCGAGCAGGTCGCCGACGTAGAAGTCTTGCATCCACTCCGCAACGTTGCCGCCGAGGTCGAAGAAGCCGGAGGCATTCGCCGCGTAGGTGCCGACGGGGGCGGTCACGGGTTGTCCGTCGTTGTACGTGACGAGCGTCGTCGGCAGGATCCCCGCCGCCGTCACGTCCGCGTAGTTGCCCGAGAGATCGGGCGGTGGGATTTCGCTGCCCCACGGATAGAGGAGGCCCACCTCCTGCCCGAGGAACCGTGCGGCCCACTCCCACTCGGCTTCGGTCGGCAGGCGGTAACCGTTGCGCAGCGGCCGCACCGGCGCCCAGCCGCTCGTCTGCTCCTCGTAAACGGGCTGCAGACCGTCCTTGAGACTGAGCGAGTTCAAGTACCTCACGGCCTCTTCCCAGCTCACATTGACCGCGGGCTGATCGTCGCCGTTCAACGAATGACCGTCGAACTCCCCGGAATCGTGCTCTGCGTTGAAGGCGCGGAGCTCGGCATTCGTGACCTCGCGCGTGCCGAGATAGAAGGCTCGCGTGAGGCGCACGGGCCGCAACACCTCGTTCGCGCGCCGGCCGATTTCGCGCCGCGACGAGCCCATCGTGAACTGCCCGCCGGGCACGAGCTTGAGCTCCTGCCCGAGGCTCGTCCGGAGCAACGTGGCAAAACCACCGCCCGACGACTCGTTCTGCGCGAGCAGCGTGCGCTCGAGCTTCTGCGGAAACCCGGGCCGCGGCGTGAGCTCCGCGCGTTCCGTAGCGTATCCCTCGAGGCGAATGTGGATGGTGTGGCTCACGGCCGTGAGCTCGAGCGTCGCCGGCGTCGAGCCGCGCGGCTGCCCGTCGACCCACACCTCGGCGCCGGGCGGCGCGCTGACGACGGCGATCTCGCCGTACTGCGGCGACAGATCGATCTGCAACCGGCGCCCGCTATCGGCCGCGACCGAGAGCTCACGCGTGATGGTCTCGTAACCCGGCTTGCTCAGGGCCACGCGGTGGGCGCGGCCCGGCGATAGCCGCAGCGCAATCGGCGTGCGGCCGCGGAACTCGCCGTCGACGTTGACGCTGGCCTCGCTCGGGCTGCTCGCGATCTCGAGCCGGCCGTCGGCCGGCGTCAGCTTCACGTCGGGCAACTGCTGCGGCTGATTGGCCGCGACGACGATCTTGCCCGTCCACGCGTTGTGGCCCGCGAGCAGCGCCTCGATCTCGTGCTCGCCTGACGCGATCTCCACGGCGGCCGGCGTCGTGCCGGCGGCCACGCCGTCGACGAGCACCGTGGCACCGGGCGGATCCGTGCGCAGCGAGACCACGGCCCAATCGGGCGTCAACGCGACCGCGAGCGCCTGCCGCTCGCCGCCGCCGCGAACCGTAAGCTCGCGGACTTCCGTGAGATGGCGTGCGGCGCTGAATTCGAGTCGATGCAGCCCCGGCGTGAGCTCGGCGGCAGCCAGCGGCGTCGTGCCGAGCGGCATGCCGTCGAGCAGCACCTGCGCCCCGACCTCGGGCTCGGTCGTGATCGCAATGATCCCGGGCAGCTTCGTGAGCGTAAGCGCGATGGTCTGATCGGCGAGCGACTCGATGTCGACCTCGGTATCGAGCGGGTAATAGCCGGCCAACTCCGCGACGACGCGATGCGAGCCCGGGCGCAGCAGAAAACGCTCGCCGACCTTGAGCTTGAACAGCGTGTCGGGGAGGCTGAGCGCCGTCGGCGCCGGCTCGATCGCGAACGTGACCGACTTCGCCGCGAACGCGAACCAGGCGACGACGGCCAGCAGGGCGAACGCCGTCGCCACGACGACGGTCGTGGGGCTCACACCCCTCCGGGCGGCCGGCGCCGTGCCCGCGCCCGGCTTGAAGGCGATCGGCGTGATCGCGACTTCACCGGCGCGGCCGCTGTCGCGCGCGACCTCCTCGAGATCGGGCGGCGCCGTATCGCCGGCCGTGACGATAAAGTCCAGGCGCGCGGTGAGCGCATGGCCTTTGATCGCGCACGTCAAGCGCGCGCGATCGAACGCCACGACGTCGCCGTCCTCGAGCGCGCGCGTGCCTGCCAACGCCTCGCCGCCGACGCGCAAGTTGCGGGCGCCACGCCCGGCCTGCACGAAGAACACGCCGTTCAAGAACCCGAGCTGGATGCTGCCCGCAACGCCGTCGAGCACGACATCGGCGCCGCCGTCGGATGAGCCGAGCGTCAGCGGCAGATCGGCCGCGCCGAACTCGCGCCGGCGGCCGCGCTCCTCGACCACTACTACCGCGCCCCGTGCTTGAGCTGCTGCCTCCGCCATTGCGATGCTTCCCTTATCGGCTAGATGGGTTCGACGCAGACCACGCTGATGGGCGGCAAGTTCCTGCCGGGCCTGACCGTGAAGGTCTGACGCACGTCGCGATAGCCGTCGCGGCTGCCGATGACCGTATAGGTGCCCGGCCGCAGCTCGACGTCGCGTGCGGCGAACGCCCCGAGCGTCCCGACGCGATACAGCATCACGTTGGTGAGCTGATCCGACGTAAGACGCACAGAGATCGGCGCCGAGGCCAGCTCGACGAGGCGGCTTAAAGTAGCGATCTGTCCTTCGAGCACGGCGCCCTTCTGCTCCTCGGCGGCCGCAGTCGCAAGCAGCGCACGCGTATCGGCGAGCACCGTGTCACCGAACAACAAGGTTGGATTGTCGATGAGATTGCGCATCTTGGCGTCGAGGCCGGCGCGCGCGTTGGCGCGCTCGAGCCCCGTTTGCGCGAAGACGAGCGTCGGATCCGACTCGAGCACCGAGCGATACAAAGCGATCGCTTGCTCCCAGACCTCGCGTCGCTCGAACGCGAGCGCCCGCGCCTCGGCGAGCTCGATGCGGTCGAGCTTGACCCCCTCGTCGGCCTGGACGATGCCCTCTTGCGCCTCGCGCGAGCTCGGCCGCAGTACCAAGGCCGCCTCGAACTGCTCACGCGCCGCGACGAAGTCTTCGCTCGTGAGCGCGCTGAAGCCCGCCGACAGCAGCCGCTCGAATTCGGCGTCGCGCAGCACGCGGTTGATTTCGGCGACACCCGCGCTTGCCGCCTGCCATTGCGGGTCGATGGCGAGCGCGGCGCGATAGCTCGCGAGCGCGGCAGCGAGCTCGCCGCGCCCGCGCTGTTCCTCCGCTTGCTGCAGGTGTGCGAGCACCTCGGGCAAGCGCTCGGCACGCGCGTGGCCCGCGAGCGCCGCCGCGTGCTTGGGCTCGATCGCGAGCACGATGTCGAACTGCCGGATCGCGAGGTCCGCGTTGCCCGCGACGAGCGCGGACTCGGCCGCCGCGAGCGAGCTCTCGACGGCGTCCGCGGCACGGGCCACGAGCGCTTGCCCAAGCTCGGTCGCGGCCGTGTAGCCGGCAACGGCAGCTCGGAAATCGTTGGCGAGGAAGGTGTTGTCGCCGTCGTCGGAGAGCTGTCGATAGCGCTCCCAGTCCTCGCTGGCCCATGCCTCGACGTTGAGATCGGTCAACTGGTCCTCGAGCGTCAACAAGGCGGCGAGCAAACGCTCGGCCTCCGCCTTCCGCGCCGCCTCTTCCTCGGGCGTGAGTGGCGGCAGCGCCGGCTCGACCGCGATGGGCAGGGACGCCGCGGCCGGCGCCACGCTCGTCGCGCGCTGTTCTTCGACGCGCGCCGGCAGCCAGTAGAAAGCGACGGCGACGGCCAGCAGCGACACACCCGCGATGGCCGCCGTGATCGCCACACGCACGATCTGCGGCCGCGCGCCGGCGACCGCCGGCGCGGCCGGATCGGCGGCGCGCCCGCTGCGGGGCGCCGGGCGCACGGGAACGATGATTTCGTCGTCTTGTGGGGCGGTAGGTTGCACGTTCACGGGCTACTAGGCCGAGCCGACAGATTCTATGACATCCGCCAGGTACGAAAGTCCGCGCGGCTGTCGGCCTCCCGCACGAAGCACGGCCGTGGCCGCCGTCAGGAGGCGTCCGGCCGCGGGGTCCGCGACCGCGACCGCGGCCGGGCTCGCGCCGGGGGCGCTCGCTCCAGTCGGCCCGTACGGCAGGCGGCCTGCCAGCAGCTCGTAGAGCAACGTCGCGAGCGCGAAGCCGTCGGCCTCACCCGCCGTCGCGGGCGACGGCACGCGGTACGCGGCCGTCGACGGGGCGGCCGGGGACGCGAGCGGTCGAGCGGTCGTGAGATCGACGAGCCGGACGCCGCCGTCGGCCGCGAACAAGACGTTCCTGGCCTTGACGTCGCCGTGCGCCCTACCGCTGCCGTGCACGGCCCTCAAGGCCGCGGCGACGGATCGCAACGCCGGCAACCAGTGCTCGCGCGGCGCGCCGAGCAGCGGTACGAGATCGCCGCCCGGCAGATACTCGAGCGCGAGACCGGGAGTGCCGTCGCAGTCGACGATCGTAAGCGGCGTCACGAGATACGGGTTACGCAGCGCTCGCAGCAGCTCGAGCTCGCGGTGCAGAAGCTCGGCCGCGCGCGCGCGCAGCTTGGGTCTAAAGAATTTGAGCGCGACGTCGCCACCCCGGCCGACGGCGCGCCAAACCTCGGCCGTGCCGCCGCGACCGACGAGCTCGACTACGCGCCACTCGCCGCAGACGCGACCGCGTAGCGAACGTGGCGGAGCGACCTGGCTGACCGCGGCGTCAGGTCCCGGGGCTAACGCTGGCGTTCGCATCGGCAGCAGCTTCCGTAGTCGCCTCGGCGCCGGTGGCGGGCGCCGCCTCGTCCGCGGGCGCCACCTCCGGCGCTGGCTCCGGCACTAACGGCAGCTCCACCGGGGGCTCGGGCTCCGGCTCGGTATAGAACGAGACGTCCTCCGGCACGAAGCCGGACTCCGTGATGAAAATCTGCCGCAACAGACCGCGCCACTCGTCGTACTGGGCGTCCGCCGTGCCGGCCAAACGATGCTGCGTGCCCTGGATCTCGACGACCATCGGCTTGACGTCGTCGTCGAAGCTCGTCGACAACTCTTCGAGCGTCTCCGTGTGGATGCGCTTCTCCTGCTTGCGGACCTGGCTCGCGCGAATCATGTCGACGCCGACGTACATGAGCGCGTCGCGAAGGATCCGGTCGGAGAAGTTTCCCTCGCTGTTTTGGCCGTAGACGATCGACGCGACGATCGTGGCGATGCCCATGCCCGTGCGAAAACGGGCTGACTTCGTGAGCTCGCGAATCTCGATCGCCTCCTCGCGGGCATACTCGCGCCAGCTGTCGTACGACGGCATGGCCTCGGCGGAGAATTGCGCGTAGTGCTGATCGAGCGTGTCGAGGAACAGCCGCTCGCGCTGGCGAACGCGCTGCGTGCGGTCGAACATCGGGTCGCCGGCCGCGGGCAAGCGGTTCACCGAATAGAGCCCGCCCCGGTCCTGGCCCACGTAGCCGTTGAACGCGTCTGGGCTCACGTCGGCCGCATAACGGAGATCGGTCACGGCGCGCACGTTGCGCAGCTCGCGGCCCGCGAGCTTGGACGCGATCCCGGCGAGATCGTTGGCCATCGAGTGGAACGCGTCCTGGTAGGGATCCAAGTCCGGAAACCGCTGGCGATTGAACGCTCCGGCCGCGGTCGACAGCTCGTATTGCTCCTCGTCGAGCCACAGTCGGCCCGTCGAATCCTTGGCCGTGACGACGAGACGCAGGTAGTCGCCGTCGGAGTGGAGGATCTTCGCCGCGATGCTGAGATCGGCCGTCGTCGTCTCCTTGGGGGTGATCCAGACCGAGCCCCAATTGCCGGTCTTCTGCAGCGTATCGCGCAGCAACACCGACATGTAGACGGATTCTGAGCGGCGGATGTGGACGAACGTGCCCTCGCGGATGAGCTCCTCGAGGACTTCTTTGGCGACCTCGCCCTCGGGCACGCCCGAGTCGAACAGCACGATGCCGACGTCGAGCAGCTCCTCTTCGGGGAGGGGCACGGTCGCGGTCGAGAGCGGCACCGTGTGCGCGACGACGACCTCGGAACTCGTGCAGCCGGCGATGTACCAGCCGGCGATCAACAACAATGCCACACGGCGCATGGCGTCTCCCTAGCGGGCAACCAGCCTCTTGTACTCGTTGTATTCGTCCCAGAGCGACGCGCGTAGGAACGGATCCTTCTCCTGCGTCGCCGCCTCGCAGAGCTGTCGCAGTACGCGGTCCTGATCGTTGCAGCCTTCGACGGTCGCCGCGGCTACCGTGTCGGGGCCGAGATCGCGGACCGCGGTAGCGCCGGTCTCGCCGTCGCCGCCGTCGCTCTCGCCCTCGCCGCCCGAGCCGGAGCCGGTTTCACCGTCTTCGTCGCCACCCGACTCGCCGGCGTCGGCTGCCGGGCCGCCGCCTTCCTCGTCGATCTGGTCCTGCTCGCGACTCATCTGGCGGTCGAACTCACCAAGCGACTTCTCGAATTCCTCGTCGCCGCCTTGGCCGCCGCCCTCTTCGTCGGAGTCGCCGAAGGGATCGCCGTCGCGCGCATCACCCTCGCCGCTGCCGTCGCCGTCGCCGTTGCCCGCGCTCGAGTCGTCGGCCGGAAAATCGCTGTTCCCGCCGCCACCGTCGGCGCCCGCGCCGGAGCCGCCAGCCGCTCCGCCGCCGGGTGCACCGGAGCCGCCCGGGATGCCCGCACCGCCGCCCGGGATGCCGCCACCGCCGGGAATGCCGGAGCCGCCCGGCAGGCCGGCGCCGCCGCCGGAACTGCCCCCGCCCGAGCTGCCGCCGCCGGAGCTGCCCCCGCCGGAGCTGCCGCCGCCGCTGGGCATGGGCAGACCCCCGCCGCCGCCCGACGGGCCCATCGATTGGCTAGCGCAAGCGGCGAGGCCGACGACGAGCCCTAGGCACACCAGGTTGCGAATCAACGGACGCCTCATAGATCACCTCGAATGCCGGCCGGACCTCAGCCCGTTGCGGAAGGGTGGGATGCCTCTTAGTGACTCGCGCCGCGGGCGAAGTTCACTATATGCGCCGGCGCGACAACGTGCGCCGGAGATTCCATAACGGGCGGCCAAACGCACCAGCGCCGGTCGCGTTGACAGCCGTCCGCACCTGTTAATATGCCCGCTCTCGATAAAAACCCATCACCACGACGTCGAGCGGGGACGATCCATGCTCAAGATAACACCGTTCTGCGGCCTCCTTCTATCGGCCTTACCTCTGCTCTCCCAGGCGCAAGAAAACGCCGCGCAGGCCCTGCCGCGGACGCCCTCGCCCGACGGTTCGCTGACGTACTTCTTGTCGCCGGCCGATGGCGCGACCGTCACCTCGCCGTTCACGGTTCGCTTCGGCTTGCGCGGCATGGGCGTGGCGCCGGCCGGCGTCACGAACCCGAGCACGGGGCACCATCACTTGCTCGTCGACGTCGCGACGCTGCCGCCCGACAACGTGCCGCTGCCGAACGACGCCAACCACCGCCACTTCGGCTTGGGCCAGACCGAGGTCGAGCTCACGTTGCCGCCCGGGCAGCACACGCTGCAGCTCGTGCTCGGCGACGCACTGCACATTCCGCATCAGCCGCCGGTCCGCTCGGAGAAGATCACGATCACCGTCGCGCCGTAGCCGTCTCGTCGATGGACATACGCCTCGACTTCGTCGACGCCGTCGGCAACACGCCCCTCATCAAGCTGCGCCAGGCCTCGGAGCTCACGGGCTGCACGATCCTCGGCAAAGCCGAATTCTTGAACCCGGGCGGCTCGGTCAAGGACCGCGCCGCGAAGTACATGGTCCTCGACGGCGAGCGGCGCGGCGTCATCGAGCCCGGCGGGCTCATCGTCGAAGGCACGGCTGGCAACACGGGCATCGGCTTGGCGCTCGTCGGCAAGGCGCGCGGCTACCGCACGTTGATCCTGATGCCGAACACGCAGTCGCAGGAGAAGAAGGACGCGCTCCGGCTCTGCGGCGCCGAGCTCCGCGAGGTCCCCGCGGTGCCCTATAAGGACCCGAACAACTACGTGCACATTGCCGCTCGGACGGCCCAGGAGCTCACGGCCACCGAGCCGCACGGTGTGCTCTACGCGAACCAATGGGACAACCACGCGAATCGCGACGGTCACGCGCAGAGCACGGCGCCCGAGATCTGGGAGCAGACCGGCGGCTCGATCGACGGCTTCATTTGCGCGGTCGGCACGGGGGGCACGCTCGCCGGCGTGAGCGCGTTCCTGAAGCACAAGAATCCGAACATCGTGACGGCTGCGGCCGACCCCATGGGCGCCGCCATCTACAGTTGGATCAAGACCGGCGAGCTCAAGTCGTCGGGCAGCTCGATCAGCGAAGGCATAGGCCAAGGCCGCGTCACGGGCAACCTCGACGGGGCGCGCATCGACGACGCGTTCCAGATCCCCGACACGGAGATGCTGCCGATCCTCTACGACCTGCTCCAAAAAGAGGGGCTGCTGCTCGGCGGATCGAGCGGCATCAACGTCGCGGGCGCCATCAGACTCGCGCGGCAGCTCGGCCCCGGCAAAACCATCGTGACGGTGCTCGCCGATTCCGGCCAGCGCTATCAGTCGAAGCTCTTCAACCCCGAGTTCCTGCGGGCCAAGAACCTGCCGCTACCTCCCTGGCTCGCGGCCCAATAGCCGGGTAGAGGGCGCATTGCCCGCCGACGGCATTTCTGTGAGCTAGCGCAGCGACGCGGACGACGCACCCGCGCGACAATCTTTGCCGGCTTCAGGGACGATTCAGCTAGGGCGAGCTAGCCTGTCACTCATGCTCCGCGTTACGCACCAAACCATGTTGTTCCTGCTGCTCGGCCTCGCGGCTCTGGCCACGGGCTGCACGGGAGCGCCGCAACAACCGGTGGCGCGGAGCCCCGGGCGCGTCAGCGTCGAGCCGCGCCCCGCCGATGCCTCGGTAGGCGGGGCCATCGCAGAGCTCGCCATGGGCATGGTGGGGACGCGTTATCGCTACGGCGGCATGGACCCCACCGAAGGCTTCGATTGCAGCGGGCTCGTGGTCTATGCCT
Organism: uncultured Gammaproteobacteria bacterium; assembly: GCA_964503125.1. Classification (GTDB taxonomy): domain Bacteria; phylum Pseudomonadota; class Gammaproteobacteria; order Steroidobacterales; family Rariloculaceae; genus FEN-1219. The sequence continues at coordinate 4,155 of CAZCZE010000063.1, read as the reverse complement.
ACGGCCAGGCGGGCTACCGGGTACCGCGCACGTCGCAGGAGCTGTTCCGGGCAGCCCGCAAAATCGCGGTCGCCGAGGCCAATCCCGGCGACCTCATGTTCTTCCAGGATCAGGCCAAGCTCTCGCACGTCGGCATCTATCTCGGCGACGGGCAGTTCGTGCATGCCCCGGCGAGCGGCCGGACCGTTGCGATCGCGGACTTGGGCTCGCCGTACTATCAAGAGCACCTCGTCGCGGTCGGCCGGCTGTTGCCGCACTGACACTCGAGACAGGGCTCCCGAACCAAGCAGGCTACCCAGCGGTTAGCGTCGCGGGCGTTCGAGCAGCACGGCGGCCGACTGCGTCGCACGCTCGCAGTCCGGCACGCTGCGCGCGGCCGCGATCGTCTCTTGCAGCCCGAGGCGCTGCTCGTCGCGCCGTGAGGTGGCGAGCTCATTGACGCCCGCGCAGGACTCGAGCAGCGCTTGCTCGGCTGCGGTCAATTCGGCGCGTGCGGGCGTAGCCTCGAGCGCGAACGCGAGCTCGTCGGCCACACGATTCTGCTCGCGAAACACGCGCTCGACGTAGGCCCGAAACTCCGGCGAGCGGAGCGCGAGCTGCTCGCCGCCGGCCGTCGCTACGGCCGCACAGCCTTGGAGCGCGAGCGTCGCAGCCAGCAGCGGTGCGCGCGTACTCATCATGCGGACACCCTCGAGGGATGCGGCATGCTGGGTCATACACCGCTGCCGCGCAAGGCGCGGCGCCCCCGCCAGGGGCGGCGCGACCGGTATGCAATAATGCGCCGCCACCCGAACGAGTAACCCGTAATCGATGGCCGTTTCTGCACCTTACGCATTGGATGCGCCGGCGGAGCTCGTCGACGCCGCGATCGCCAAAGGCATCGACTGGCTCGACCGCGATCAGCTACCCGAAGGGTTTTGGGTGGGCATGCTCGAGTCGAATTCGTGCATGGAAGCCGAGTGGCTGCTCGCCATGCACTTCTTGGGTTATCGGCACCCTCGCGAGCACGACCTCGTCGCGACGCTGCTCGATGCCCAGCGGCCCGACGGCTCGTGGGAGGCGTACTACGACGCGCCGCAAGGCGACATCAACGGCACCGTCGAGTGCTACGCGGCGCTGCGCAGCGTCGGCATGAGCCCCGACGCCGAGCCGCTCGTCACGGCGCGGCGCTGGATCTTCGAGCACGGCGGACTCCGCGGCGTGCGCGTCTTCACGCGCTACTGGCTCGCGCTCCTCGGCGAGTGGCCGTGGAGCGCCACGCCGAACCTGCCGCCCGAGGTGATCGCCAACCCGCGCTGGTTCCCGTTCGACATCTACAACTTCGCGAGCTGGGCACGCGCCACGTTGCTGCCGCTCGCCGTGCTCTCCGCGCGGCGGGCCGTGCGGCCGCTGCCGCCCGCGCGCCGACTCGACGAGCTGTTCCCGGAAGGGCGCGAGCGCATGGACTATCGCCTGCCGCGACGAGGCTGGTGGTGGTCGTGGCGGCGCATATTCTTGGTCTCGGACCGCGTTCTGCACCTCTATCAGCAGCTCGGCATGACGCCGTTTCGCGAGACGGCGATCAACGCTTGCTTGGGTTGGATCGTGCGCCATCAGGACGCCGACGGCGGTTGGGGCGGGATCCAGCCGCCGTGGATCTACAGCCTCATGGCGCTCAACGTCGAGGGTTACACGCTGGACCACCCGGTCATGGCCAAAGGGCTCGCGGCGCTCGACTCGCACTGGTCGTACGAGCGCGGCGGCACGCTGCACATCCAGGCCAGCGAATCGCCGGTCTGGGACACGCTGCTGGCGCTGCTCGCGATGCAGGACTGCGACCGCGAGTTCACACCCGCGATGCAGCGCGCGCTCGACTGGGTGCTCGCCAACGAGGTGCGCTACCCCGGCGATTGGACGCACAAGGTCAAGGGTGTCGAGCCGAGCGGCTGGGCTTTCGAGCGCGCCAACCTCCATTACCCCGACATCGACGACACGGCGGTGGCGTTGATCGTGCTCGCACGCCTGCCGCGTCAGCTCAAGGACGAGCCGCGCATCCGGGCGACGATCGACCGCGCGCTCGGCTGGACGCTCGCGATGCAATCGACGAGCGGCGGTTGGGCCGCGTTCGACAAGGACAACGACCACCTCATCATCACCAAGATCCCGTTCTGCGATTTCGGCGAAGCGCTCGACCCGCCCTCGGCCGACGTCACGGCGCACGTGCTCGAAGCACTCGGGCTCCTCGGCTTCGACCGCCACCACGCGGCCGTGGCGCGCGGCTACGCGTTCCTCCGCAAGGAACAGGAAACCGACGGCAGCTGGTTCGGCCGTTGGGGCGTGAACCACATCTACGGCACTGCCGCCGTGCTGCCCGCGCTCGCCGTGATCGGCGAGGACATGGCGCAACCGTACGTGCGCGCCGCGGCCGATTGGCTCGTCGCGCATCAGAACGGGGACGGCGGCTGGGGTGAGACGTGTGCGTCCTACATGGACGACGCCTTGCGCGGCCGCGGGCCTAGCACGGCGTCGCAGACGGGCTGGGCGCTGCTCGCGCTCGTCGCGACCGGCAGCCGCGACTACGAGCGCGCCATCCGCCGCGGCGTCGGCTTTCTCGTCGACACGCAACGCGTCGACGGCACGTGGGACGAGCCCTACCACACGGGCACGGGCTTCCCGGGCTACGGCTTCGGCGCGCGCATGGACTTCCGCGACAAGAAGACGCGCCAGCGCATCGCGCAGGGCACCGAGCTGCAGCGCGGCTTCATGATCAACTACAACCTCTACCGCCACTACTTCCCGCTCATGGCCATCGGGCGGGTGCGCAAGTTCCTCGCCCCTTAGGCAAGCGCCCGCTTGACAGCTGAATTTGCCGCTGCTTATATAAGTTATGGCTTATGAAGAGGTGCTGGTCGCCCTTGCCGATCCGACGCGCCGCGAGCTCTACTCCAGCCTGCGCCGCGGCGATCGCACCGTCAGCGAGCTCGCAGAGCTGACACAGATCAGCCAGCCCGCGACCTCGCAGCACCTGCGCGTGCTGCGCGCCGCGGACCTCGTGACCGAGCGCCGCGAAGGGACGCGACACTACTACCGCGCGAGCACGGCGGGGCTCGAGGAGCTGCGCGACTTCGTCGAATCGCTGTGGGACGACGTGCTGGCGGCCTATGCCGCCGACGATCCAGCGCCACCGCGCCGCGCCGCCGGCCGCACTGTGAAAAAAAGGACAATGAGGAGATCGTCATGACGCTGCCGCCGATCCGCCGCTCCGTTTCGGTCTCGTGGGACGGTGACGCCGCGTTTCGGCGTTTCACTGCCGACTTCGGCGCGTGGTGGCCGACGCGCTCCCACTCGATCGGCGGCGAGCGCGTGCGCCGCGTCGTCTTCGAGCCGCGCGTCGGCGGCCGCATCTTCGAGGAGCACGGCGACGGCCGGCGCTTCCAGTGGGGTGAGATCCTGCTCTGGGAGCCGCCGCAGCGCGTCAAGTTCACGTGGCACCCGTCGCGCGAGCCCGCGACGGCGCAGGACGTGCTCGTCGAGTTCGTGCCCGAAGGCGCGGGCACGCGCGTCGAGCTCACGGCGAGCGGCTGGGAGCGCTGGGGCGACAACGCGTCGCGCGCGCACCGCGGCTACGACGTGGGCTGGGCCTACATCCTCAACGTCTGGGCCGGCCGCCGCACCGCGAAGATGGCGCTGCTCGACGGTATCGTGGCAATCATCGGCCTCGTGCAGCGCTTCCGCGGCGGTGCCGACGCCGAGATCGCGCGGGCGCGCGGAGAGCTGCCCCGCGCCTGACTAAGCGCGCTTCAGCCAAACGTCTTGCGCAGCGCTTGCTCGATGTCGGCGACGAGATCGTCGACGTGCTCGATGCCGACGGCGAAACGCACCGTGCATTCCTTGATCTGCGCGCGCGCTTGCTCCTCGGCGGAGAGGTCGGTGCCGAGGTATAGCTGCACGGGCGCGACGAGCGACTCGGTCGAGCCTAAGCTCGCCGTCGTCGTGAACAGCTCGAGCGCGTCGATGAAGGCCCAAGTGCGCTCCTGGTCGGCGATGAGATCGAACGTCAGCACGCCGCCGAAATCGCTCATCTGCTGGCGCGCGAGCGCGTGGCCCGGATCGCCGGGCAGGCCGGGGTATAACACCTTGGCCACTTCCGGCGGTTGCGTCAGGAACCGCGCGATG
>CAZCZE010000062.1:0-13953 GCA_964503125.1 uncultured Gammaproteobacteria bacterium | reverse complement strand
GCGGGCGGTGCTGCGCGCGGCGAGGCGAGAGCTCCGATCGGCAGCGTCGCTGCGCTGAAAGTCCGCTCCGAAATGGGTCGTGAGGCCGATTCGGCGTCGCGATCAGACGGCGGCTTTGACACAATCGACGCTACGCGCCGTTGCCGTCGGTGCGGAGCGGGTGGTTCAAAGTACCTATCCACGCCGCGGCGCTCGCGCACAGACGTGCGCGCGCGAGCCGACAGACGTATTCACGGCGTCCCCGGCCGATGCTGAACGCGGCTGAGCCAGGCGCCGGTCGACAGAGTGAGCGCACAACGCCTCTGTGCCCGCCCGCAGCCGGTCTACTGAGCGAATCTCCTAATACGTCGAGCCGCGGCGGGAGTCGTCGTGCATTTTGATGAGGAAGGAGCGGATCGCGGGCTCGGCTTCCTCGGCGTTCATGAGGCGCTGCTCGACGACGAGCTGGGCCATGTCCTTGAGCGAGCGCCGGCCGTCGATGAGCGACATCAGGAACGCGTGGATGCGCGTCGCGGCCGCCTGCGTGCGGAACGAATCGTTGAGCGGCACGGGCTCGATGCCGCGCACGAGCCAGTCGGGCAGCGCGTGATAACGCGGCACCTTCTTGACGTCGCGCGCCTTGCGCGCCGACCAGCTCACGACGCGCTCGCGCCGCGCGTGGCGGCTCAAGGGCGAGCAGAGGTACGGGATCTCGCGCTCGTCGACGGCCACGTCGCCGAAGCCGTTCTCGTCGAGCGCTGCGAGACACTCGGCGAGGCCGTAGCGCGCCGCAGGGTCGCGGTCGTGGAAGCTCAGCGAGCCGAAGTTGAGCCAGCGCCCGCCGGGCTTGAGCAGTGCGTTGACGCGCGCGCACAGCGAGTCGAAGCGTTCCGGCAAGATGTCGACGAGCCACGGCGTCACGACGGTGTCGAACGCGCCGTGCCGGAACGGCGGCCGGTGCGCGTCGCCGAGCACGTGCACGAGCCCGGCGCGTGCGGGCGCGGGCGCAGCGAGCGTCCGCAGCACGGCTTGGTCGTCGGCGGTGCGCGGCGCGAGCGGGAACTCGTAGAGCTCGAGCTGTCCGCCGCGCGCGACGCGCTCGGCGACGAGCACGAGCAGCGGGTTGAAGTCGAGCGCGACCGTCGCCGCAGCCGCGGTGCGCATGTGGAGATCGTAGGCGAGCCGGCCGGCGCCGGCGCCGAGCACGAGCACGCGGCCCGGCGCGGTATCGCCGATCGCCGCGGCGAGCACGTCGAACGAGGCGTCGTTCTCGGCGTCGCCCCAGCACCAGTCGCGGTGGATGTTGGCGTAGTAGGTCGTCAGCCCCTGATCCGCGGGCAAGCGCGTGCGCATCCCTAAGTAGGCTTCGTAGCTCGCTGATTGCTGCTCGATCTCGAGCGGACCCAGCACGGCCCGCAGGCGTGCAGCGTGATCGGCCGTGGCGCGCTCGAGGTGCTCGAGCCGTGCGCGCGTCGCGGGGCGCAGGCCGTCGCCCGCGCACGCGTTCACGACCTGCTGCCGCTCGCGCTCGAGGCTCTGCAGCGAGAAGTGCAGGCGGCCGCGCCATTCGCCGAGCGCCGCGTTCGGCTCCGCGAACAGCCACGGAATGCCGGCCACGAGCGGGAAGTCGACGTGACAGCCGGCGCAGCGCCATGCGGAGGCCGACGCTGCGAGCGCTTGGTCGCAGCGCGGGCACGCGAGGAGCTCGTGCAGGTCGTCGGCTGTGGTCATGCGGCTAAAGTCGCTGGTCGTTCGCGCATGGTCGCTGCGCTGCGTGGGACCGGCCCGTGCACCGATCACGTTATGTGAAAGCGGCCGCCGAAAAAAAACAACGGTTACCCAGCCATCCGTGGCCGAGTAACCGTTGTGGAACGCCTAGAAGAGCCGAAAACTCCCTTGGATCTACGCCGTCGTTAGACGGGATTCGTGATTTGGCCGTTCACGATCGGGGCGAGCCCGATGAGGCGGTCGAGATTCGAGCCCAGGCCGTGGTTCGGGAACGCGGCCGCGAACTGGCCGGCCTCGCTGTGCAGCGCCATGTAGTTGAGCAGCAGCGTTTCCACGAGCAGGTTGACGTTGTTCGCGCCGGGTGTGCCCGAGCGCACGACGTCGCCGCCGGCCGAGAACGCGCCGAGCTGCTGGTGCTGCTCGGGCGTGATGCCGCCACCGGTGAAGACCTGCGGCCGGCTGCCGGGCCTGTAAACCAGGAAGAACGCCGAAGCCGTGTCCTGGTTGTCGCTCGTCCACTCGCCCTTGTTGCGGCCTGCGGCCGAGGTGTCGATGACGCCGTTGCTCGACAACGAGCCGTCGCTGAAGACGTACATCATGAGCGGCACGTTCTTGCGCGCGGCGTACTCGAGACACGCGCCCATGCACTTGCCGGCGCGCTCGTCCTTGATCTCGCCTTCTTGGCGGCGGCCGCCGTGGTAGTCGTAACCGCCCATCGTGATACAGCCCGCGCCCGCGAAGCCCTCGATGACGAGCTTCATGACCGAAGCCGTCTTGCGGAACTCGGCGCCGTCGGTGCCGCCGTCGGTGAACTCGGCCGTCGAGAAGATGCCGCCCGCGCCGACGATCAGAGGATCGAGGCCCGGGTCGAGCACGACGTTGCCGAACCGGTCGGCGACGTCGGCCGCTTTGAGGTAGCCGCACTTCACGAGATTCTCGACGACGGCGTTGCGGTCGATGGGCGCTGTCGGTAACCCCGTGCTCACGGCGTTGTCCATGCGCTCGCGGCTGACGCGATAGATCGACTCGAGCACGGCCGTCGCGTCGGACGGGGAGAGGAGCCCGACGAGCTGCCCCGTGTCGACGAGGCCGACGACGTCGCTCGGCCGGTCGACCTTCGTCGGCTGGAACTCGGGGTTGATGAGCATCGCCGGCGCCATCGAATTGCCGCCGGAGACCGAGTTGCGCGAGCCGCAGAGCGTCAGGATCGAGCCGTCGGCGCCGGCACGCTGGATGCCGTACATCGGGTTGTGCGGGTTGTTGCCCGTGTCGTTCTCGGAACGCGCGGGAATCACGACGCCGTTGACGTTGGCGCGTGTCCCGACGCTCATGCGCGAGAACATGCCGCGCAAGAACGCGCTGTCGCTATGGAAGCCGAGGCCGAGCGTGACGTCGCCGTGCGCGCCGTTGCTCGTGGCCGTCGGCGCCGCCTCGGCCACGCCGGGGACCTGGTCGCCGGGAAGGCCGAGCTTTCTGTAGCCCGCCGTGGTCAACAGGTCGAACTGCCCGCCCGTCTTGCCGGTGAGCACGTTCGAGCCGGCGATGTTGGCGCCGCCCGCGAGGTCGAAGCAGATGAACGGGATCTTGCCGGCGCCGTTGCTGATGCCGCACGCGGCCGTCAGCGCCTGCAAGTCGTTGGCGAGCGCCGCATGAGCCGCGCGCGGATTCGCGAACAGGCTCAAGATCCCGCCGCCGAGCAGCGTCGCGCCGCCGGCCAAGAAGCCTTGTCCGATCAACTCGCGCCGAGTCATGGGCCGCCGGTGATTGGCGTGACGTTGCGGCGCGTCTGGGTGGCGCTGCTTCTCTTTGACTCTGATGAGCATCGTCGTTACCTCTGTCTCGAAGCGCGTTACTGAACCAGCATCGCGGCGCTGCCGATCACGGCAGAGCAGACCGCCTTGGCGATGTTGCGCGTGCGCGCGGCATCGTTGGTCGTGCCCGTGGCCAGCAACCCGGGGCGCGTCGGATCGCCGGGGATGCCGTTGATCATGCGGCTGAGCTCCGCGCGCACGGCAGTCTTGTCGGCCTGATGGCCGAGCTGTATTACGCCGAGCACGCGATTGAGCAGCGGATCGATGAGCAGGTTTTCGCCGGCATAGGCCGTGGCCGGCACTGCGTTGAACTGGAAGCCGGGGAACATGGCCTCGCGCGTCGTACCGCCGCGGTTCTCGATGAGCGCGTTGCAGTACTCGATCGCGAGCTGCGCGATCGCGACCTGGTGCGACCCGAGCACCGACTCGATGCCCTCCGTGGCCGGCAGCGATTGGCGAATCGTGTCGAACGTGGCGCTCACGGCCGCGTCGCGCTGGCTCACGTCCGTGATCTCGGCCATCGTGGCGCTGATCTCGTCGAACGTGCGCACGCCGATGTGCGATGCCGGCGCCAGGTCTTGCGGCGTGGACGCGGGCGGCGTGATGGGCGGCGGCCGGTTGAAGGTGTTCGCGCCGAGCGCATCGAACGTCAGGAAGAACTCGTCCTCGTCGGCGCCCTTCTCGAGCGGCAGCACCGTGCCGAGGCGGCTCAGCGGCTGGCCGGTCTCGACCGAGTAGCCCGCAGCCGTGATCTCGGTATCGAGATACGAGTACGCCTGGCCTACGTGGGCTTCGGCGCCGTTCAAGCCGACGCGCAAGCCGCGGACGTCGATTCCGTCGGGCTGCGCCGTGCCGTCGAGGCTGATGAAGAACGGCTCACGGAACAGGTAACCGTAGCTGTCGAACTGCGCCGCTTCGAACACGACGAAGCTGTCGACGATGTTCGTCAGGTGCTCGACGCTGAACATCAGGAAGAATTTCTCGCCGACGCCGGCATCGAAGTTCTGCTGGATCTGCGCCGGAGTGAGCGCACGGTTGTGAATGGCGACGAGGCGGATGACGCCGTTCCACATGCGGTTGTTCGAGACCTCGTTGCCGAGCACGAACGCATACGAGTTGTCCCAGCTCGTCAGCGTGCCGCCCGGGGCCGGATCGAGCGAGGCCACGAGCGCGCCGTCGACGTAGATCTTGCGCCCGGTCGCCGGGTCAAAAGTCGCGACGACGTGTTGCAGCGTCGCTTGCAGGATCTCGTCGGCGTCCGGCGTCGACAGTTGCGGGTCGCCGTTGGCGTTCGTCAAATTGCTGCGGTTGAAGAAGTCGTAGTTGTACATCGTCTGGCCGAGATTGAAGTTGCGGTTCGTGAGACCCGCCGAATAGCTGACGATGCGCATGTCTTCCTGCACGACGTTGCCGGGCGCCACCCAAGCTTCAATGGAGTACTCGCCCGTCGCGAGGATTGCGGTGCGGAGCTTGGCGCTCGTGCCCGTCGACGCCTGCGCTTTACCGCCGGCGAAGTTCAGGCCCCAGCCGCCGAACCACTGCACGCTGCCCGAGAGCGTGAGATCCATCGCGGGGTCGACGCCGCTCGTATCGAACGCGGTCGCGCAAGCGCCCGTGATCGACGTGCCGCAGCTCTGGCCCGTCTTGAACTCGTAGAGCGCGATGACGTTGGCTTCGTAACGGTTGCCGCCCGAGGCGATCGTGCCTTCGTAGAGCGTCGTGGCCCTGCTCGTGATGAGGCTCGGGTCGACGGCCGTCGCCACGACTCCGTCGCTGAACTGCTGGATCGCGGCCTGCATGTCGTCCGCGTCGTTCGCGCAGCTCTGCGTCCAACAGTTGTGGAACTCGTTGCGTAAGCGGAGCACGAAGCGCGAGATCGAGGGGTCGTCGAGGTTGATCTTCGACTTCGCGGCTTCATAGGCGAGGGCGACCGCGTCGGCGTCGCTCGGCGGGCCTTCGGCGAAGAACGGCTGCTGCTTGAGCGCCGACGTCGACGTGTGGCAGTCCGAGCAGAATTGCTCGAGCACGGGGTAAACCGTTTGCGAGAACAGCAAGCCTTGGTCGGCGGGGAAGTTCTTGCTCGTGCCCGGCGGGCGCAGCACGGGGGGCTCGAGCTCGATCTTGCGCGAGCCGCCGGCGGCAACAGAGCCGGCCCAGTTCGTGATCCAGGTCGTGAGGATGTCGGCGCACGCGCTCGCGCTCGCGAGCCAGCAGTTGTGACCGCCGCCGACCTTCGTGACCATGATCGAATCGGCCGGGCTCGTCAGCGTGACGACGGTATTCGCCATCGCGTACGCGAGGTTGATGTCGTCGCGGCGCGCGAACATCGGCGCCTGGCCGCCGGTATCGCTGTGGCACGAGCCGCAGCGGTTGTCGGCCTGGATGTTGTCCCAGAGGTTGATCTTGAAGTCCTGGACGTCGGACGTCGAAGGCGCGGGACCGTTGTAGTTGCTCGTCGGGCCCGTGTTTGGCGTACCGGGGAGCTGCTCGACGTCGGCGCCGCTGCTGCCGCCGCAGGCACTGAGCAGGGTCGCCACGAGCGCGAACCCAACGCCGACGAAGCGCGTGCGAAACGTGGCACTGTGGCGCGCGGCGGCGACGATCGGCGATTCGCTCGAGATGAAGCTTGCGTACTGCATCGTCCTACTCCCTGGCGCTTCCGCTAGTTGCCCATGCAATAGCCGGCGGACTCGGCGAAGACTTGCTTCAAGTTGTAATTGTTGTTGCGGAACGTATTGGTCATGGCCGCGACTTGGTTGCGGTCGGCCTGGTCGACGGCGTCGCGCAAGCACACGGCCTTGAAGACCTTCTGCACTTGGCACTGCGCGAACACTTGCGTGCCCGCGAGCTCCTCGCCGAGCGACTTGGCGCCGCTGCCCTGTCCCGGCAGCGCCTGGCTCCAGCCGAGTAGCGCGTTCTGTCCCTGGCGCCAGTGGTTGTGCCACGCATCGTCGGGCGTGATGAAACCGTCGGCGAACGTCGTATCGTTGTTGAAGTACTTGGGCTGCACGGCGCCCGGCGTATACACGAGGCGCTGCGCCGTATCGTCGAACGTGTAGTAGGCGAACGCCTGCGCGAGCGGGTCCATGCCGGCGTGGCAACCGATGCAGTTGTTCATGAACACGCGGCTGTCGCCGCCCGGGCTGCGCGAGACGTCTTGGCGGATCCGATCGGGCGCGATCGACGTGTCGAGCACTTGCTCCATGTCCATGCACATGTGGTTCATGAGCGTGAAGCGGAACATCGCGCGGTTCGTGCCGGCGATGAAGAAGGCCTCGGCCGCCGCGCGCGTGGTCATGGCGCCGGCCGTGGCGCCCGCCGGCGTGCCGTAGGTGGCCGATTGCTGCGCCGGCTGGAGCTCGTTCTGGTTGAACGACGGCTCACGCATGCGGTCCTCGAGCGCCGAGAAGTGAGCGTTGCTGGCGACGGACGGACCCGGCGAAACGCCCGGCGCAACGTACAGCAGGTCGGCCGAAAGGATCTGATCGAAAGGCACGTTGTCGCGCACCATGCCCATGACCAGCACGATGTAGTCGTTGAGCGGCACGAACGACGACTGGTCGCGGTTCGTCCAGGGCGCGACGAAATTCTTGAGCGTCACCGCGTAGAAGTTCGGATTGTTCATCGCGAGGGTGGCCGCAGCCCCGGGGTTGCCCGGCAGCGTCGCCGCCATTGCGGTCAGCGTCGCTTCGTCGGCCGGCACGCCCGCCAAGCGGTCGTGTATTCGCGCGGCTTGCTCGCGCGGTCCCGCAAGCACGACCGACACGCCGCAAAGCAGCAACGCGAGCGCAACGAAGAATCGCCACAGGGAGGCGTGGCTCGTGAGGAACGCTAACGCCGGCGCCAATTGCATCCTGCTAGTCATCGCGATCGTCCCGTTGGTTGAGGGCCACAGTCAGGAATTCGGGGCGCACTAAAACACAAAAAAAATCACTGTGTAATGTGGGAAATCACAGACGTCTCGATTCAACGACGGTTTCCGAAAAAGCCTAGTCGACGTGTAGGCTCCTCGCAGTGATCGAGAGCATGGTTCGCTCGCACGCAACGGCAAACGGGAGCAGTTAAGTGAAATCTCGTGCGTCGGCGCGTGTGTCTCCGGTGACGACTCGGAGACATCGATCACAGTTTGTTGCGCGCGCTGATCCGGAAGAGTTCTGTGATCACGTTAACGGTAGGCACGAATCTCGATGCCCATGATGGCGGGGTGCTGACATTACGTCGCATCGCTCCGTAGGCGGTGGCGAGATTATGCAAGCGAACGGTCGGCACGGAAGTCGCTCGTTCCGCTAACCGGAGTGCGTCGTTGACGTATCGATCAGAGCTTAGGATCGGCCCTCTGTAACCCAGGTAATGGAGAGGGACTTTCCATGAGCCACGAGACACGGAATGTTTGGTTGGACCGCTTAAGTCGCGCAAGCGCGGCCGTGGCGGCGCTCGCCGTCTTGCTGGTCGCCGGCTGCGACGGTGACGGCAGCGTCGGCATCGGCACGGGCCAGGACCCGGATCCGGTCGCGCCGGACTTTCCGATCGCCTATACCAAAGGGCCGTTGTTCGACGTGGACATGAACCTCCTGGCGAACACCGACCTGCGCGACGTTCTGCGCTTCAACGTCGGCACCGATCTCTACGTTCGCGATCGCGCCTCGCCGACGTCGCTCGAGCGCAACGTCACCCAGCGCTTCACGGGAGGCACCGGCGACGTCATGGGCGTCGAGATCTCGAGCGACGGCACGAAGATGTTGTTCGCGATGCGCGGGCCGGTCGACGAGGGGCTCGCGCTCGACGACGAAGATCAGCCGAAGTGGAACATCTGGGAGTACGTGCTCGCCACCGACAGTTTGCGCCGCCTCATCGTCTCCGATCTCACGGCCGAGCAAGGCCACGATCTGTCGCCGCACTACTTGGCCGACGGCCGCATCATCTTCGTATCGACGCGGCAGCAGACGGCGAAAGCCATCCTCTTGAACGACGGCAAGCCGCAGTTCGACGCGCGCGACGAGGATCGTGACGAGCCTGCCTTCGTGCTCCATGTGATGCGCGACGACGGCCGCGACGAGTTCCGGCAGGTGTCGTTCAACCAGAGCAGCGACTACGAGCCCACCGTGCTCGACAACGGCAAGGTCATGTTCAGCCGCTGGGATCACGCCGGCAACGTCAACGGCCTACACCTATATCAAATGAATCCCGACGGCACGGAGCTCGAGCTGCTCTATGGGGCGGAGAGTCATCTGACGGGCACCAACAATGGCGTCGTGCAGTTCATCGGTGCGCGCGAGATGGCCGACGGCCGGATCATGGCCATCGTGCGCCCGTTCGATCATCCGGAGCTCGGCGCTGCGATCACGATCATCGACACGCCGACCTACGTCGAGAATACCCAGCCCGTCGCGAGCTCGGCCGGCATGACGGGCCCCGCCCAGACGGCCGCGACGCCGAACCAGGTTCGCACGGATCTCGAGCCGTCCGCGGGCGGCCGCTTCAGCTCGGCGTTCCCGCTCTGGGACGGCACGGGCCGCGTATTGACCACCTGGTCTATCTGCCGGCTCGCCGAGCCCGATCCCGCGGACCCGACGCAGCAGATCTTCGTGCCGTGCACGCCCGACCGGCTCGCGGCGACGAACCCCGCGCCCGTCGTCGCGCCGCCGCTCTACGGCGTCTGGATGTACGACCCGACGACGCAGACGCAGCAGCCGATCGTGATCGGCACGGAGGGCGTGCTCGTCTCCGACATCGTGGCCGCGCAGCCGCGCCGCAATCCGACGTTCATCCCCGACAAGCTGCCCGGCGTCGACTTCGACACCGACCTCGTCGCCGAAGGCGCCGGCATCCTCAACATCCGCAGCGTCTATGACATCGACGGCGCCGCGAGCGTCAATATCGCGGCCGTCGCCGACTCCGTGATCACGCCGGCCCCACAGCGCCCGGCGCGCTTCCTGCGTGTGGAAAAGGCCGTCGCGATCCCCGACGAGGACACCGTCGACCTCGACGACACCGCCTTCGGCCCGAACATCGCGCAGGGCATGCGCGAGGTCATTGCGTATGCGCCGATCGAGCCCGACGGCTCGGTGCGCATCAAGGTTCCGGCCCACGTCGCGCTCGCGGTCAGCGTCCTCGACGCGAACGGGCGCCGCATTTCGGCGCGCCACCAGAATTGGCTACAGGTGGTGCCGGGGCAGGAGCTGTCCTGCAACGGCTGCCACGCTCCAGCGAGCAACCTTTCGCACGGCCGCAGCGCGGCGTTCAATGCCGCCTACGCGGGCGCGACGGCGACGGGCGTGCCGTTCCCGAACACGGTCAGCACGTTCTCGCCCGATGCCGGCGAGACGATGGCCGAGACCCGCACGCGCGTGAGCTGCCAGACCGACTGCGCGGCGCTCGAGCCGAGCCTCGACGTCATCTACACGGACGTCTGGACGGATCCCGCGGCCACGGCGCCGGCGACGCCGTTCTCGTACGGGTACCTCGATCTCACGACGACCCCGCCCGCGAACGGCAACTGCATCGCGAACTGGACGCCGGCATGCCGCGTCATCATCAATTACGAGATGCACGTCCATCCGTTGTGGAGCGCGCCGCGTCAAGTCATCGACCCCATGACGATGGCGGTCATCGCCGACAACACGTGCGCGCAGTCGGGTTGCCATGCGCCCGTCAATGCGTTGAACGCCGCGATGGTGCCCGCGGGTCAGCTCGACCTCACGGACGGCATCTCGCCCGACGAGGCGGACCACTTCAACGCGTATCGCGAGCTCTTGTTCGCCGACAACAGCCAGGTCTTGAACAACGGTGCGCTGCAAGACCAGCAGGTGCAGATCGGCGTCGACGCGACGGGCAATCCGATCCTGGCGCCCGTGTCCGTCGCGCCGTCGATGAGCGCGGCCGGCGCCCGTGTCTCGAGTTTCTTCTCGTGCTTCGACGCCGGCGGCGGCGGATGCCCGAGCCGGTCTCACGTCGGCTACCTCTCCGGGGCCGAGCTCAAGCTCATCGCCGAGTGGCTTGACATCGGCGCGCAGTACTACAACAACCCGTTCGATGTGCCGGTGATGTAGATGCGGTGGGTACTGCTCGTTCTGTCGCTATGCCAGTTGGTCGTTGCAGCGAGAGCGGCAGGCGCGGAACGGCAGTATCGCGAGGTGACGATCGACGATCCCTTCATCGAGCTGCACACGGGCCCAGGCCGCGGGTACCCCGTGTTCTTCGTGGCCGAGCGCGGCGAGCAGATCGAGCTCGTCAAGCGCAGGACGGAATGGTTCAAGGTGCGCGCGGCGCGCGGCGAAGAAGGCTGGGTGCACTTCGAGCAGCTGCAAACGACGCTGAACCCGGACGGCGAGCCGTTCGATCTGCCCTCCTTAAGCTTCAGCGACTATGCGGCGCGCCGTTGGGAAGTCGGCGCCCTCTACGGCGACTTCGGCGGCGCCAACATCATCACGGCTTACGCCTCGCGTAGCTTCACGCCGAACCTCTCGGGCGAGGTTTCGGTGTCGGAGGCCCTCGGCCGTTTCTCGGACAGCACGATGGCCACCGTCAACATCGTGCACCTCATGTATCCCGACTGGCGCGCGTCACCGTACTTCACGCTCGGCGCGGGCGTCATCAACACCGAGCCGAAAGCGACACTCGTGGCGACCGTGGATCGCACCGATTCGCTCGCGCAGGCCGGCGCGGGAGTGCGCATGTATCTGACGCGGCGGTTCGTGTTTCGTGCCGAGTACAAGGCGCACGTCGTCTTCACGAGCCGCGACGACAACGAGGAAATTCAAGAATGGAAAGCAGGTTTCTCCTTCTTTTTCTGACCCTGACGTTCGTCGTCGGCGGTCTCACCGGCTGCGGCCGCGATCGGCTCGTGCGCACCGACGAAGGCGGTGCACCGCCCGTTATCGAGCCCGACGTCGCGCGCCGCGACATCGAGCCGCCGCGCATCGACACCGAGGATTTCGAGGTCGGCGTGTTCCTGGGCCAAATCAGCGTCGAGGATTTCGGCGTCAACACCGTGGCGGGCGCGCGTTTCGCCTACCACGTGACCGAGGGATTCTTCGTCGAGCTCGCGGCGGGCCAGGCCGACACGGAGCTCACGAGCTTCGAACGTTTGAGCGGCGCTGCGCAGTTGCTCACAGATGACCAGCGCGAGTATGGCTACTATAACGTGTCGCTGGGGTACAACATTTTTCCCGGCGAAGGGTTCGTCGGTAGGCGGCGAGCGTTCAACATGTCGACTTACGTCATCGGCGGCGTCGGCAAGACGACGTTTGCGGGCGACGATCGGTTCACGGTGAACTTCGGAATCGGGATGAGGCTCATGCCGCTCGACTGGCTCGCCGTCCACGGCGATATCCGGGATCACGTCTTCGACATCGACTTGCTGGGACAAGAGAAGACATCCCACAACCTCGAGGCGCACGTAGGCGTCACGTTCTTTTTCTAGGGCACGACTTCGGAGGTACCCATGTTGCGGGCGTTTTCAGTTCTCGTCGTAGGCACTCTGATCGCCTCGCTGGCCTTCGCGGCGCAAACGCTGTCGGGCCCGGCCCCCGGGTTCACGCTCGCGTCGCGCGACGGCACGCAAGTGTCGCTCGCGTCGCAGAAGGGCAACGTCGTCATGGTGAACTTCTGGGCCACGTGGTGCGTCCCGTGCCGCCAGGAGATGCCGCACCTGCAGGCGCTCTACGAGCGCTACCAAAGCCTCGGCTTCGAGCTCCTAGCCGTGAACGTCGAGGACAACCCCCAAGGTGCACGCAAGTGGCTCGAGGAAACGCGCGTGACGTTCCCCGTGCTGTTCGACCCGAAGAACGAGGTCAGCAAGCTCTACAAGGTCGTCGCGATGCCGAGCACCGTGCTCGTGGGCCGCGACGGCACGATGCGTTTCATCCATCACGGTTACAAGCCGGGCTACGAGAACGAGTACCAGACCCAGGTTCGGGCCCTGCTTCGGGAGTAACGCCATGTCCGTGACGAAACCTCTATCGCTCGTCCGTGCCGCAGCGCTCGCCGCAGCTGTCGTCACAGCCTGCGGCTGCAGCGTCGAGCCGTGGGTCAAGCCCTACGAGCGTGACCACCTCGCCGACCCGATCATGACGTTCGATCGCGACCCCGTCTCGAGCTCGTACACGGGACACGTCTACGAAGCGCGCGAGGGCGCGCGCGGCGCCACGGGTGCCGCGGGCGGCGGCTGCGGCTGCAACTGAGTACCACGTGAAGCGCGGGCTCGTCATCGTCGTCTTGTCGCTCGGTCTCGTGCGAGCCGCGGTCGCGGGCGTGCTGCCCGAGGACCGCGCCGACGTTTTACTGCACTCGTATGACGGCGGCGGTGTCACGATTCAGGGGCCGTCCGTGCTCGTGCGCAAGCAGTTCGCGCAGAAGTTCTCCGTGGCGGCCAACCACTACGTCGACCGCGTGAGCAGCGCCTCCATCGACGTCATCACCACTGCAAGCCCCTACAAAGAGGAGCGCACGCAGCAGTCGATCGGCCTCGACTACCTGCACGATCGTTGGATGATGAACATCGGGTTCACGAACAGCGAGGAGAACGACTACACGGCCGAGACGTTCAGCTTCGGCGTCAGCCAAGACATCTTCGGCGACCTCACGACCGTGTCGCTGGGCTATTCGCTCGGCAACGACACCGTTGGCCGCCGCGGCGACGCGACGTTCCGCGAGGACGTCGAGCGCCAGCAATATCGGCTCGGCATGTCGCAGATCCTCACGAAGAACCTGCTGCTCGGCCTGTCCTTCGAAACGATCACGGACGAAGGCTTCCTCAACAACCCGTATCGGCAGGTGCGGTATCTCGATGCGACGACGCCGCAGGGCTACAGCTACGAGCGCGAGATCTATCCGCACACGCGCACGAGCGACGCCGGCGCGATTCGGCTGCGCTACTACTTGCCGTATCGCGCCGCGCTGCACGGCGAATACCGGCGGTACGCGGACACGTGGGCCATCGAGGCCGACACGTTCGAGCTCGGCTATACGCACCCGATCGAAGCGGGCTGGACGATCGAAGGCAGATTCCGCTCGTACTCGCAGACAAAGGCCGATTTCTACGACGACCTGTTCTCGCGCTCGCGATTCCAGAACTTCATGGCGCGCGACAAGGAGCTCAGCACGTTCTCGAGCCAGACGATCCGGCTCGCGGCGAGCTACGACATCGTCCGGGGCGGGTGGAAGTTCGTCGAGCGCGGCACGCTCAACGTGATCGTCGATCACATGATGTTTGACTACGAGGATTTCCGCGATCTGCGCGTGACGGGCGGTGTGGCGGGCAGCGAGCCCCTCTACGCCTTCGACGCCAACGTCGTGCAGCTCTTCGTCTCGTTCTGGTTCTAGGCCGGGCGGCGTCATCGCAGGCGCGGTGTCGGCGCGAGAGAGCCCTCTCGAGACACGCCGGAAGACCGTCCCTGGGGCTCGTCGGCGCACATCCCTGTGCGCCGACGGTCTC
>CAZCZE010000061.1:0-11057 GCA_964503125.1 uncultured Gammaproteobacteria bacterium | reverse complement strand
TGAAGAGCAGCCGTCGCAGGGACGGGCGCAAGTGCACCTGGCCGGTCAGAGTGATAAGGCCGGCGCGGCCCGTGCTGATGAGCTTGACGCGCTCGCCAGCCTCCCGCCCCAGGTGCTCTTGCACGCTCCACTCTTCGGTCGGCGTCTTCAGGAACAGCGCGTCGTGTTTCGGTCCGAGAACTTGCACAAAGAACTCCTTCGGGTTGCGGGTTAGGGACAAGCTTCCCGGCGGAAACAGAGAGTCGAAGAGAAGGCCGACGCGCGCTCTCCCGCCACGCGCCGGCCCTTGTGCGTTCACCAGATTCCCCGGATGTAGGCGTCCGCCGGGCGGCGATGCAGCTTCCACGGCGTGGCGTTGTCCAGGGGGTCGCCTGGCCGAAGCCCGGTGCCAGCCGACGCGGGCGGCTTGTCGCAGAGCTTCTCGAACTCGCGCCGTGACATCGACGCGGTTTCGGCCGACCGCTCCGCGAGAACTGCGAGGAGATACGCGCGCTCGGCTTCGGCGCGGATAGCGCGCTCCTCGGGCGTGAGCAGCGCGTCCCACTCAGAACCCGGTTCCATCCCCGCCCCCCTTCGAGCCGGGCTGCTCACCGCGCGCCTTCGCGAGCGCGCGTTCCAGGTCGCGCGTGGCCTTGTAGATGAAGGCGTCCGCGAGCTCGAACGCGAGACACGCGACGCGGAGCGCCGGGCTTACCTTCTCGCCCTCTGGTTTCGTGAGCGGCTTCGCGACGTGCGCAGCGAGAGCGGCTGGCATGAGCTCGAGGGCGAGCTTAACGCGCCGCTCTGAGTGCTCGCGGATCTGGGGCTCACTCATGGGGCACCCCGTCGTTGCGACGATCCAGCGCGCGCTGGTAATCGCGGCGCGCCTTGCGCATGGCACGCTCGAGAGCGCGCGCCGCGCGCTCGAGGTTGTGTCGAGCCTCGCGGCGCATGCCGTTGAAGACGAGCCGGGCAGTGCGCCCCGCGGAATCACGCGCCGAGTCGCAGCGCGCCTCGAGCTCGTCGATCGTTCCCGGCTTGGGCAGCCGTTGGCCCAGGTGCAGCTCGAGCTCGAGCAGCGCCTCTATCAGGGCAGCGTTCACAGTGGCACCTCCAGAACAAGGCGCACGCAACACAGAGCGCCTATTATCAGACATTGGAGCTGGCGGAAACGGGGGCGAGATGCCAACTCCGCACCTCGCCCCACGCGGGAGGGCTCCGGGCCTGTGATTCCCGGAGCGTTGCGCCCTCTGTTTCCGGTCCGGGCGAAGCTTGTCAGTGCACCCGAACACGGTCAACGCTACCTGCTCGGATGTCCGGACGCAACCCCAAGAGCCACGGCACGGGTCCGGTTACGGTGGCGGTTCAGCCCAAAGATCCCCAAGAGCACCGCCCCGGCGATCTCAGCCCGACGGCCCCACACGTCGGCCGCCGTCTCGGCCGCGCCTTCCGCCTGGACCCTCGCGTAAGCTAGAGATTCCCGCATGAACGCCTCGCGGGCTTCGCCGAGCTCGAGCGGGTCCGCGGCCGGGTCCGCCTCGAGCCGATCAAGCTGCGCGCGAGCCGCGTCGAGCCTCGACCACGCAGCGCGCTCCGCCTCGCCCCCCACGCAGGAGTAGAGCAGGAACACGAGCGCCGCGAGCAGCGCAACGAGCACGAGCCGTTGTGACTTCACCGCTTCCGCCTGCGCCGGAGAACCTTGCGCGCCTTGCGGAGGTTGCGCAACGCAGCGCGCCGCGCCTTCGCCGTGAACCGACCCCGTTTCTTTTTCCGTCGCTTCGCCATGCTTCACCTTCCCAGTCGTTCACTTTCAAGCCAGCGCTCGACCCGATCGGCCAAGCGATGATGCTGCGCTGTCAGAGCGTCCACGCGCTCGGAAAGCTTCCCGTAGCTGTAGACGAACATCCCCAGGTTGCCGAGCAGCGTGACGAGCACCGCGGTATTAACGCCGAGCGTCCACGCGCGTTGCTTGTATGCGGGGTCGTGCTCGCTGCTCATGGTCAGTACGGCGTCGGAATGAGCCCGCCGGTCTTCGAGTCCACCGAGAAGTCGACTTCAGCGAGTCGCGCGGTCTGCGCGCCATCCTCCGAGAAGGCGTCGAGCGTCAGGTGGATGTCAACCTTGCTGAACACGACCAGGCCCGACTTGCCCAGGTACAGGTCCACGTCGAGCACGGTCTGCGCGCCGGACTCGAGCGTCACGTATAGCGAGCGCTCGGAAACGGCGTTCGACTGCCAGCGGTAGCTCTCGGCCGCCGTGAAACTCAGCCGGCCCGACCACGCCTCAGGGCCGCGGTTCGAGAGCCGCACGCGAACCGTGTACCCGCCGCGCCCCGCGCCGAGCGCTTCAAAGCCGTAGCGATAGATCGTCTCGAAGGGCTCGGGGTCCTCGATCACTCCGACCAGGAGCAGGTGCGCATAGCCCGAAGGGCCGCCCCCGATGTACGCGCCCCCCGCCGTGAAGAGCCGGGACATGATGTCCTTTTCCCCGAAGAGCGCGACACCGGGGAGCGCTGCAGCGCCATCCGGGGTCGTCACAGGCTCGCGCTTCGCCACGTTGATTCCGCGGGCAAGCTGGAAGAGCCCATAGGCCACGAGCCCGAAGCCGAGCACGCGCGCAACGTCGCGCCCCTGTTGATTCGGGATGTACGAAGCGCCGGCGATCGCGGCACCGCCGCCGATCACGTACCCGGCACCCCCGGCCGCTATGCCGAGATTCACCACGAGATGCGCTCGACTTCCTCGACGGTTCGCGAGCGCACCACGGCCGAGCGGACACGAGCCCACCGATCGACGATCGGGCGCACGCGCTCGGCGACACGAGCCACGCCGAACCCGTGCTCACAGTACAGGTAGAGCACGTGAGCCAGCGAGAGCGGCTCGCCATCGACCGGGCAACCCTCGATCGTGCAATCGACGAGCCGGAGCGCCGCGTCGCGATTCGCGCGCAGCCTGTCGAGACGGAGGACCATCGCCTCTTCGAGGAGCTCTTGCGCGGTCGCAGTGCTCACGTCGCCACCCCCAGGTAGTAGAGCGTGATAGTTCCGTCGTAGGTGGCGGTTCCGTCCGACGCGAGCCCGTTATAGGCGCAGTTCAAGAAAAGCTGCCGACTCGAAAAGAAGTTAACACTCATCCCCTGCGACACGATCGAAGCCGTGAGAAGCCCGCTCGAGTTGCGCCCCGTGAGCACGTCGCCGGAGCCGTTAGCCGTGGCCGACGCGAGAAACGACTGGGAGCCAACGGTGGCCATCGTGGCCGACGTGTTCGCCACAAGGCCGAGCGCGGTTACGAGCGTCGTGATAACCGAGACGCCCCCGCCACCCACTACGTCGAGGTTCATACCCCCCGCGCAGTAGTACATCGAGCCATCGAGAATATCCGCGATCGCAAGCGAGCCCGAATCGCCCGCGTTCAGCACGTCAACGGCAACAGAGGTCAACGTGAAGATGTCTCGGCGCACTCCGCCCGCGATGATCTCGGACGCGATCACGACGCCCGTCGCCGGATTCGAGAAGAACTCCGGAACCTCCGCGGCCGGGGTTCCACCCCCGCGGCTCGGGTTCTGGATGATCGAGAATCCGGACATCGCCTAGTAGAACTCCAGCACCGAAGCGAGCGAGTCGATCGCGCCATCCTCCGAGATAGCGTTAATCGCCTCGAGCGTGAGCGAGTTTCCCTCGAAGGTGATAGAGCCCCCGCCGGGAGCGAGATACTGGCCGGAGACGCGGTTAGCCGTTCCACTAACCTTGATGTAGATCCCGTACGTCGCGTCGATGCACTGGACCACGATCGAGCGCCGCCAGCGGTTCGCGGCCGCGATCGAGGTACTCGATGCCGCGAGCACGGTCGTGGCACTGTTCGTCTGCCCGTTGGCTCCGCCGTTCTGCACAAGGAACGCGACGAGCGCCGGATCGCTCGCGTCCACGAGCATGACCTGATAGGGCAGCGTATCTTGAGCGCGGATGTACCAGTCGCCGGGAGCCCACAGGTAGCAGACCCCGTGACCGAACGAGCGGAAGCACGCCTGCTCGTTCAGCGGAATCTCGCCGGGAGCGTAGAGCAGCGGGGAGTCGAGGATGTCCACGGGAATCGTCACCATCGGACGATCGACCTGGACCAGTCGCCACCCGCCATTCGCGGCCGTCGCGCCGATGATTCCGAACGTGCTGATCTTGAGCGAGCCCGCGCGCGTGTCGCGATAGAGACCCGGAGTCGTTACCCCGCGCTGCCCAATGCGCCCGGTGTACGGATCGTAGTAGATCCCACCAGCGCCGGAGCCCGGGGCCTGATCGTCGCGACGGACGAGCGTAGCGCCCCCCCCCTGCTCTCGCGTCACTTGCTGCGCGCCAGCGCCACCTTGGCGAAAGGGCGCGGGCGGGTTGCGGCCGGATAGGAACGCCATTCTTAAGCCTTTCTTTGGCTCACTTCCGACGGAGGAACAGGAACAGAGCCAACCCGCCGCCGATGAGCACGAGCGGAGAAACCCCCGCGATCCCGCCGGTCTGCATGTCGGAATAGTCCGGGATCCCACCGGGGACGAGCGTCGCCGGCTTGACCTTGACCTTGGCGGCCTTCTTCTTCCCACCGCCTCCGCCCCCGCCTCCGCCGCTGATCGCCTTGCGCGCCTTGTTCACAGTCTGCGCGATGTCCAGGCCCTTGTTCACCACGCTTCCGAGATTGTCGAAGAATGACACGTCACCGCTCCTGGGGTCGTACACGGTCTGGATGGGGGCATCCCCTCCGGCCGCTGGTAATGGGGATTCGCCGAGTTTCTTGGCGAGGTTCTGCGCCTTCTTGCCGCCCTTTTCCTTGGGCGCGTTCGCCTTCTTCGCGGCTTTTCCACCGCCCGCTTTCGTGGCAGTGGTCGTTACGTTGGGCTTGGGTTTCGCCATGAGGCTCTGCGCTTGTCCGAAGATTCCGGGAGCTACGTAGGTAGTCGAAGCCGGCTTGCCGGCCGGCTTGAGCACGCGATCGGCGAAGGCCGGCGCGGAGAAGTCTTTTTGCCCCGCGCGGATGTCCGCCATCCATGCGAGGGTTTCCTTTCGCGTCGGGGGATGCAGGTAGGTGCCCCACACGCCCCAACCCGCGGGCTTGGTGAGCCGCGCGATGAGCACAAGGAACGGGGCCGCGCGGCGGAACTCGCGTTCGGCCTCGACGAGCTCGCCAGTGACGATCCCGAATCCGACGCCAGGCTCGAGCCACGCGAGCCGAGCCATCGTGCGGATGAAGTGCCCGGACGAGAGGAAGCCCGGGGGGTCGTCACGGTAGCGCTCGAGCGTTCGCTTGATCGTGTCTCGATCGAGCCGCAAGTCGGGGCCGAGGATCGTTCCCACTTCCCACAGACTGTTTGTCGCGATGAGAGCCTCGAGCCGATCCTCTGCGCGGCTCGCCTGTTGCATCGAGACGGCCGCGTAGCCAGCCGCGAGAATGAGCCCGGCTGCAGCGCCCGCGCCCGCGGCATCGAGCCCGAGCGAGGAAGCATCGTTGAGGCGCTGTACATCGGTCACGTTAGATCGACGCGCGAGCGTTACGGAACCCGCCCGCTCGCCACTGGTCCTCGCTGATCGGATTCGCGAGCCGTCCACGGCTTGCGAGCCCCATCGGGCGATTCCCGGCCGTCGGCGTGAGGTTGCCGAGCGTCGTGAAGCCCGGCGCACGATGGCCGAGCCCGCCATCGGTCGTCTGCTCCGGAGAGAGGAACTCCTGGCCCGCCACCACGACCTCGCCGGCCGGCGCGGCCGCGCCGATCTTGCGCGCGAGCCGCGCTCGCTTCGAGGTCGGAGCGACGCGCTCGGCTTCCGTGTCCGTCACGCTCAAGACATCGGAAGCCGGCGAGATTGCGCGCGCTGTCGCGCGCTCCACTACGGTATCGACGAGCGGAGCGCGCGCGAGCCGCGCGGTTGAGGGATCCACACGCCCCAACCGCTTGAGCGCCGCGCGCGCACGCTTGCCGCGCACCATACTCTGCCTTGTCGCCATCGCGCTTAGCCGAGCGGAATCACGGTATGGATGCCGAGCTCGTTCGTGGCACCGGCCCAGGTGTCAGCACCGTTCGTGGAGAGCTCGAGGTAGCTCGCGCCGGGGACGACGCTCTCACCCGTGAGCAACGGCATGAAGAGCGGATCCGCAACCGGAGTGCCGCCGGGCCCCGGGTTTTCCATCGCGTACGCAGAAGCGATCATGTCGCCCGCCGTCGCGTTCGCCCAACTCGGGCCGGGCAGGTTGAACCACTCGTCCCCGTTCAGCACGAGACGCGCGATCTCCAGGCCGACCGTGTTCAGCGAGAACCCGCGGAACTCGCCACGCGAGCCCGGAAGGTTGAACCTCTGTTGAGTCTGGTTGTCCAGGATGCCCATCGCCTGGCAGATGTACGTGGAGTAGAACTGCGCGGGCACGTTCGTCTGGATGACGCCGAGGTAGGCGTTCCCGGCCGCGGTCGAGTTGTCCGTCGTGAGCTCCACGGAGACTTGCTGTCCCGGGGGGAACTGGCAAGCGTCCTGCGCGTCGCGCGTCGGAGCGTCGGGAATGTTGAGCGGAATAATGAAGCTGAACCCGCCCACGAGACTTTGCTCGTTCGACTTCGACAGCGCTTGCACGAAGGCGCGGAAGTGCCCGATCGGCGCGTCGATGATCGGTGTCCCGTCCGCCTTGACCTTGACGCGCGTCAGAGCGCCGATGTCGTTATTCGCAACGGTGAAGTTGACGATGTAGGCGACAGCGCCGGCGCTCGGGATGTCCGCGGCCGTCCAGACGAGAGTCTGTGCCGTGGTCGCCGCGATCGTGACGGCCTTCGAGGAGTAGCTGTAGCGACGGGCCATCTAGCCGATCCTCCGCACGAGCATGCCGCCGGCGACCACGCAGAGCGCGCGCACCACGTCGTCCACGCCGAGACCTTCCGACACTTCGACCATGCCAGTGCCGAACACGTAGCGATCCGCTACCCAGTTGCCCAACATGGCACCGGCGGTCGCTTTCAGGAGGAGCTTCGCGTCCATTCGTCTATCCGTTTCGAGGGTTGAGGTTTGCCGGCCGCGTCGGGCCGGACTGCTCGTCACCCTGGGAAACCGCTTCTAGAAGCCGTCAAGAGCCAGCGAACCCGGGGCGAACCTCGAAGTACCTAAACCGTTCCAGGGCAGCCACTTCGGAGCGCGGGAGCCCCCATTCTTTCTCGAGCGTGTCGAGCACTCTCGGGCTCGTGCAGCGGAAGATGCAGAGCACCGGAGCGCAGCTCACGGCCTCCTGCGATAGGTCCGCGGTCAGGTGGTGCGTGGTCAGCAGGAGCCAGCACGCCGAGTGCCGATGCCCGCGCATGATCTGCGGGAGCAGGGCCTCCCCGCCGATCGAGCGCGAGCGCGCGCTGATCCAGTAGTGGGCCTCATCTATCAGGACGTTGCAGCCCCCCACGTCGCGCACCGCGCGCAGCACGGGGGCTAGGTCCTCCGGCCCCTTCGGGACGTACCTGCAATGCTCCCCCGTCTTCCAGAGCCGCTCGGCCAGGTCGTGGCGAGACGCGACGCGGGGGACGCTCGCGAGCTCGGCCACCTCCGCGGAGTCGATCACGAGCGCCGGCCGGCCGGTCACACGGCACAGAGCCCAGAGGTCGGAGAGCGCGCGCGTCGTCTTCCCCGAGCCCGGCACGCCCACGTAGCACGCGACGCCCGAGCGCGCGACGCTACCCGTTAGGTCCACTCGGCTCCGGAACGGAGGGCGGATCCTTCCGGCCGGCGCACAGAGCGTTGCAGTACGGCACTACGGGGTCCCACCCATCGACGCCGCCCGGCTCGGTGTCCCAGAACCCATCGGGGTCCGGCTCCAGATACCGGCCGCAAGTCGGGCATCGAGGTTGAAGGGGCTCCACGCATGAAACGTACCCCAGGAACGCCCTACGGGAGCGGGAACCCGTTTCGGTCACGGTGGACGGCCCCGTCGCGCGCCGGGGGCTGCCAGCTCGAGACGGGGGGCTCGATCGGCTCGACCACGACGGGCGCGGAGCGCCGCACGGCATCCAGGTGCCCGGCGATCATGACCACGGACGCGGCTGCGAAGGCGATCGGAGCCAGGTGCGGCACGCGCGAGAGCCACACGTCAGCGAGCGGAGCCGTCTGATCGGCCAGCGGCATAAGGAGCGAGCGCTCCGAGCTCGAGAACCGCTTGTGTTCCGCGATGACATCATCCGGAGCTCCGAGCGCGAGCCCCTTCGATTGCACGATGATCCCCATGACGCTCTCGACGAGCGACACGAGAACGATGCCGGAGCCGGGCTCCGTCCTCGGTCGCGGGGGCGTGTCGTCGGAAGCCTCCTCCCCGCCGAGCGCAGCGCGCGCAGCCTCCTCCGCGCCGGGCTCGGGGGCTACGCTC
Organism: uncultured Gammaproteobacteria bacterium; assembly: GCA_964503125.1. Classification (GTDB taxonomy): domain Bacteria; phylum Pseudomonadota; class Gammaproteobacteria; order Steroidobacterales; family Rariloculaceae; genus FEN-1219. The sequence goes on along the minus strand of CAZCZE010000061.1, from coordinate 2,721 downwards.
GGACCTACAAGAGGAGCGGTCCCCAGGAGTCGCCATCGCTTGCCGGAGCCTTCGGGCGCGGCTTTTCCGGCGGTTCTGCGCGCGGCTTTGCGCTGCTCGGCTTCTTGGGTCGCCTCTTTGTGCTTTCGGCGGTACTCGCGCTGGTAGGCGCGGCTCGCTTCCCTGTGCTTCGCTGCAGCGGCTTCTTGGGCATCGGTGGATCCCCCGCCGGGGGTGGTGGTGCTTCCCTTGGGGGTGGTGGTGCTTCTCGTTCGCCTTGCCATGCCTTCGCTTCCGTTTCGGCTAGTTCATGCTTCCGCGCCAGGTGTAGGCGCATACCCGAAAGAGTCGAGCGCTTTTCGCAGCCGGGAACCGGGCATCGGTACGGCTTCTCGAACACGGTTCAGATTCCCGCGTCGTCCGAAAGCCGTTCCGCCTCGAGGACCACGGGGTCGGCATCCATCGCCGCCAGCTCACGAGCGTCTTTCAGTGAACGCGCGATCGTGTGCACAGCCGAATGAGCCCCGGAATCCCCGGCCGCCTCCATCGCCTGCAGAACGCTGCGAATGTCCGCCAGCACCGCCGCAACCTTCACGAGCGCCGCGTGCACGAGCGGATCGTGCACGAAGGTCGCGCGCACCTGTTGGGTCTGCGGAGTCAGGATCCGGTGGGGCTCCATTGCGGCGCACGATACCTGGAAACCCGTAGGGGCTCTAGAGCCCCCCTCTTCAGGACGCCAATTCGGACGGCTCGTGGATACCCGCGGATGCCGTCACGGGCCGGAGAAGAGCCCGGTTTGGATCCCAGAGGAGCCCGACGTGGCCGAGCGTTCGTCGCCCTTCGGGGCCGCGGCCACTTGTTCTTCTGCGGAGTCAAGGGCCCGCGGCCCCCCACGGGCTGCGCCCGCGGGTCCCCCCCGGAGCCATCCAGGGGGGGCGTAGGCGTCGCCGAGGAGCTCGACCATCGGGACAGCATCGGCCGGAGCGACGCGAGCAGGGAGCGCCGGGGGCGGTTCCAGGGAGCGCAGCGCGCGCTCGAGCTCGCCCGCCGCGAGCATGGCGGTTGCGCGGGGCATGCTCTCGTACAGGACCAGGCCCCGGTACTTCGACGGGCCACGGGAGCGGAGGGGGGCCATGAAGCGCCGGGAGGAGCGCAGCCGGCGGAAGCCCTTGGGGGCCGTCACCGGGGCTTGGCTGACCTTGCCGAGCTCGCGGCCGGCACCGCGGAAGCTGGCCTTGACCAGGTAGGCCGCCATCGTGCGCCGGTCCGTGCGCAGCCCGCCCTCGATGTAGAACTGCGAACCGAACCCGGCTTCGACCACGTGGCGCCGGATCAAGGCCGCAGCCGCCTGCCAGTCCGCACCAGCCAGGGCCGCAAGCTCGGGGCAGTAGAAGAGCACGTTTAGGTGCGGGAACCCGTCCCCGTGTTGCTCGCCCGTCGCGACGTACCCGAATCCCGTCACGCCGAAACGCCGAGCCAGCCGCTTGCGGAGCTTGGGCCACGCTCGGGCCAGCGCCGCGTAGGCGTCGAAGACACTCGCGTAGCCCTGTACCTGCCCCCTATCGCGGCGCGCGAACGTGAGCACGAGATAGACGGCATCCTCAGGACGGCCGTGCAGAAAAAGAGCCTCGGCGATTCGGTCCAGGTCGCGACGCGCGACGCTCGGCGCGCAGCCGTCGCAGCGCCACGAGCGACACGTGAGACACGCGAGCGACGCCGCGCCATCCGACCGGCGGCGCAGGAGCAGCGTTCGCCGTCCGCACTCGCGGACGTACTTCGGAACCTCGACCACGCGCGGCTCGCGCTGTCAGGTCGTCCAGTTGTCGAGAACCGAGCCCTTGTGCACGAGAGCGCCGCTCGAGTCGTGAACGCGCAGCTCCGGCGGGTTCTCGCTCGCGTCAGCCGGGTCCCACACGTTGCGCGCGACGATGGCGTCACCGTCGCCACTGATCGAGACATAGCCCCCGCGCCGGAACACGTTGCCCACGAGCCGCGAGAGCCCGTTGTCGTGCAAGCGCACGATCGGCCGTCGATCCATGCCGCGATAGTCGAAGGTGCAACCGGCGATCTCGGCCCACGCGCGGCCGTAGATTTGCGCGGCCCCGGGCTCGGCTTCGCTCGACTTCCAGCCGAGCGACCAGTCGACCCCGCCCCCCTTGTGGTCGTGGATGAACACGCAGCGACGGATCGCAGCGCGCTCGATCCCGGGTTGCAGATTGGCCGCGAAGCTTGCGCGCCCCGCGCCCTGCAGCGAAGTCAACCCGCACCACTCGAAAGCGCAATCGGCAACCTCCTGCAGGTCGCTCGCGTCGGGCTCGGGCATGCCCGGCTTGCGCTCGGCCACGTAGGAGCGCACTTGCACGCCTTGCGCTGCGACGTGCGAGAACACCGACGCACGGATCGACAGCGGCCCGTAGGCGACCAGGTAGAGCCCGTGCTCACGTCGGATCCAGTGGCACTCGCACCCGTCCACCTCGAGCCCGTGCGCTTGATGGAACATCGCGCCCCACATCGAGCGGTAGACACCCTCCGCGCTCGACGGCGTGCCGGGCCACTCGGCGTTGCCAGGGTCGTTCGCGGGGAAGGGATGCGCGCGCATCGTGAAGAGCAGCCGTCGCAGGGACGGGCGCAAGTGCACCTGGCCGGTCAGAGTGATAAGGCCGGCGCGGCCCGTGCTGATGAGCTTGACGCGCTCGCCAGCCTCCCGCCCCAGGTGCTCTTGCACGCTCCACTCTTCGGTCG
>CAZCZE010000060.1:0-2357 GCA_964503125.1 uncultured Gammaproteobacteria bacterium | reverse complement strand
AAACCCTTGGCTGGCACTGCCCCGCCGAGGCACTCGATGCTGCTGTTGCATCGACCAGTTGAGATCGCAGGACGTGCGCAGACGAGCCCCAGGGACGGTCTTCCGGCGTGTCTCGAGAGGGCCGTCTGCGCAGCACCGCTTCCGGGACCGGCGATGAGCGTCACTTGCGCGTGAGCGTGATGAGCACCACGCCGCTGACGATGATGGCGGCCGCAACGAGCGTTCGCGCAGTCAACGGCTCGTCGGCCAACAGCCAGCCGAGGAACACGGCGACGATGGGGTTCACGTAGGCGTAGGTGCTAACGCGCGCCGGCGTGCTCGCGCGGAGCAACCAAATGTAGGCGCTGAAGCCGACGATCGAGCCGAACACGATGAGGTAGACCCAGCCGAGCACGGACCGCGCCGTCACCGCGGCCGCGTCGAACGCCCACGGCTCGCCGAGCGCCACGCCGAGCACGAGCAGTGCGCCGCCGCCCGCCAGCATTTGCATCCCCGACGACAGAAACGGCGACGGCATCGGCGTGTGCCGCGAATAGATCGAGCCGACGGCCCACGACAGCGACGCGAGCACAAGGGCTACGGCGCCGAGGAAGTCGACGCGCCCGCCGCCCATGACTGTGTCGGGGCCCACGAGCCACACGAGCCCCCCGAGGCCGAGCACGAGCCCGGTCACGACGCGCGGCGTCGGACGAACACCGCCCGGCCGCAGCCAGTCGAGCAGCACCATGAAGCACGGCACGATGCCCACGACGAGTGCCGCAATCCCCGACGGCACGCGCTGCTCGGCCCACACGACGAGCCCATTGCCACCAAGGAGCAGCAACAGGCCGACCACGGCCGTCGCGCGCCACTGCGCACGCGTGGGCCGCGCGGCTCCACCGAGCAGTCGCGACCACGCGTAGAGCATGGCGCCCGCGACGAGGAAGCGTCCGCTGGCCATGAGGAACGGCGGCAGGGTCTCGATCGCGAAGCGAATCGCGAGGTAGGTCGATCCCCAGACGACGTAGACGATCGCGAAGGCCACGAACAACGCGAGACGGGTCGGCGGATGGGCTGTGGCGGAGGTCATGGAGGTGCCCCGGGCGGCTCGGCGGCCGACGCGGCGCAGCTACGTCAGTCGGCTACGATGGCCGGGAATTCGGGCTTAGTCGCGGCAAGGATCTCGAGGATCGCGCTGCGATCCTCCGCCGTGAGGTGCGCGAAGTCTTCGCTCGTGTCCGTGCCGCGCAGCACCTCGTTCAAGCGCCGGTAGAACGCGCGCTGCGCCGCATCGGGCAACGCGTCGAACGCCGGGGAGTGGATCAAGAAGCTCAGCGGATAGCGGAACAACCGGCGCGTGAGATCGAAGTCGCGGAGAGACCGACCCTGCGAGTCCCGCGCGGCCCTTCGAGCGAACTGCTCGACAAAGCGATTATCACCCGAGATCGGCGCCGTGTACTCCACGGCGTCGACGAACAGCATCGCGCGCAGCAAGCGCTCGACCGTCTCGGCGACGAGCTCCGCCTGGTCGTCTGCGGGCGTGCGCGCGTCGTAGGCCAGGCGCGTGATGAGATTCTGCACGTCGGCCTGATGCTGGAACACGAGCAGCGCGACGATGTCGCTGCTGGCGGTGAGATACGGCGTCACGTCGAACAGGCCGTCGAGCGTGTCGCGGTTGCCCGCGCGCAGCTCCTCGAGCCTGTCGAAGTCGTCGAACGTCTCGATGATCATGTTGCCCAAGTGGACCTGGTCGCCGTGCCGGCCCGTGACGTACCAACCGCCCCAGCGGCTCTGGAGCGGCGTGCGGTCGGAGATGAGGATCCAGCCCTCGTGCGACACGAGCGCGCCCGTCGTGCCCGTGTAGCCCGAGCCGACGATGAAGCGCGGCACGCCGCCGCCCGACAGCGAGTACGAGTCGTGGCAGGACAGGCAACGGCCGAGCTCGGCGCTAAACTTGGGTTGGGCCGAAGGGCTCTGCTCGAGCAAATAGAACACGGGCCCGAGGGTCGGATCGAGCGACGCGATCTCGATCGGCGCGTGCTGCACGAACGCCAGGTAGACGTCGTCGTTGAAATAGATCGCGCGCGGCGTGTGCGGCCCGATGAGCTCGCTCTGTAAGCTCGTCTGCGAGTAGACGAGGATCTGCGAGGCCGGGTCGATGTCGAGCGCCGCGAGCAGCGCGTCGAGATAGCCGCGCGGAGAGCGATAGTCGAGCCGCGTCTCGCCGCGGTCGAGGCGTTCGACGAGCGCCGCGACGGCGTCGCCGCGCGGCGCCCGCAGGTAGGGAATCGTCGGGTACTCCACGTCGTAGCGCAGCACCGGGCCCGACGACGGCAGCGTCGGCACGGTGCCCGCGGGCGCGCGCGCACGGGCGGCGA
>CAZCZE010000059.1:0-25229 GCA_964503125.1 uncultured Gammaproteobacteria bacterium | reverse complement strand
CGTTGCTCTGCACGCATCACCATCGGCTGCTGCACGAGGGCGGCTTCGGCATCGTGCGCGACGACGAAGGCGGCACGCTGCGGTTCGTCACGGCGGACGGACGCTCGATCCCGCGGAACGGGTATCGGCTCGAGGACTTCGCGGACGACGACGTGGGCGCGGAGGACGCGGACCAAAATCCCTCACGTGAGGGATTCTGCACCACGACGGTGCACGCATACGGAAACGAGGTTCGCGAGCCCGCCGCCGCCTATCGCGTGATCCCCTACGCCGCGGCGCGCCGGCGCAGCCACTTCTCGGCCTCGACGACGGCGAAGATCGCGACCGCGGCGCCGACGGCCCCGGCGAGCTGCGCGGCGGTCAGTGTTGCTGAGTAGCCCCTGGCGCAGCAGCGACGTGCGCTCGGAGCGAATCGCCAGCACGTGGCCGAGCTGCATGAAGCACAGCGTCGTGAACACGAGCGTCTGCCACTGCGCCACGTCCGTGTGCCACGCCCAAGCCTCGGTGCCGAGCGCGATGCCGGCCATGAGAAGACCGACGACCAGCGCGTGCGCACCGAGCCCGTGCGCGAATACGCTCTCGCCGGGCGGCCGTGGCGGCCGCTGCATGACGTTGCGCTCGGCGGGCTCCGCTGCGAGCGCGAGGCCCGGCAGCCCGTCGGTCAGGGGCACCGACTCGCCCGTCAGCGCCGCTTCGTCGACACGCAGGCTCGCCGACTCGAGGATCCGGAGGTCGGCGGGCACGATGGCGCCGGCCTCGACGCGCACGACGTCGCCCGGGACGAGGTGGGCGGCGGGCTCGGTGTGCGGCGCGCCGCCGCGGATGACGGTCACCACGGGCGGCGCCATGGCCTTGAGAGCGGCCAGCGCGCGCTCCGCACGAAATTCCTGGGTGAAGCCGACGATCGCGTTGAGCGTCACGATCGCGACGATGACGAGCGTGTCCGCGAAATCGCCGATGACGCCCGCGATGACGGCAGCGCCGAGCAGCACGAGGATCATGTAATCGGCGAACTGCGCGAGGAAGAGCAGCCACGGCCGCCACGGCTACGGCATCCGCAGGAGGGGCATCTCGCCGACGTCAGCGCAAACGCCGACGCGCCCGCGCGGCTCCGTGCCGTAGGGCGGCTCGGTCTCTGCCGCGAAGACGGCCAGGTTTGTCGACAGCGTGAAGGCGCGCCGCCCGGCGCCGAACTCTGCCTCGCCGAACAGCGCGACGTAGCCCGACGGCGGCCGCGCGAGCTCGAAGCGCGCCGCCGAGCGCCGCGACTCCGCCGCGACTTGCCACTGCGCGGCGCGCAAATCCCGCTCGGCCGATTCGGCGCGCCAGAGGCGCCAGCGCCGCGCCGCGGGCTCCGCACGCACGCACAGTGTGAGCGCCGTGTCGCCCCACACGTACTCCCACTCGACGAGCGGCAACTCGGGGCCGCCGGCGGCGGCCGCGTGGAGCGCTCGCAGACTGCGCACGACGGGGCCGTAGCGGCGAATGCTGTGCGGCTCGTTGGGCAGGTAGAGCAAGTACTTCGGCTCGCGGAGGTCGTCCCAGTAGAGGTTCGCCGAGTCGAGCGGGAAATAGGCGTCGTTGGTCGCGAGCATCACGAGCTTCGGCTGGCCGATGGCCGCACGGTAGGCGAACGGATCGACGATGCGCCGCAGGTCGGCTCCTTGGTCCCCGCCCAGCACCTTGTCGAGACCGAGGTCGGTATACGGCCGGATCTCCTCCGACGGCGCGCCCCAGACCTCGACTTGATGCGGGAAGTGCCGCTCCATGTTCAAGGCGTCGATGACGATCGGCGCCAACGCCGTGACGCGCGCGTCGACCGCCGCCACGAGCCACGTCGCCCAACCGCGTTTCGAGCCGCCGAGCACCGTGAAGCGCTCGAGCGGCGCACCCCATTCGCGCTCGCTCACGGCGCTGCTCGCGTCGAACGCGCGCACGACGCTCTTGACCATCGGCGCAAGCAGCGGCCACTCGGCATCCCCGGTCGCTAGATAGCGCTCGAACGTGTGCGCGACGAGCCGGTCCTCGCTCAAGTCGAACAACGGCTGGTACGGCACTTGACCGAGCACGACGACGGGCGAGCGCAACCAGCGCGCGATCTCGACGAACACCTCGCCGTCCTCGGGCAGCGGCGCCTCGGCCATGACGGCCTCGTACTCGTCGCGCCACCGGCCGCCGCCGACGATGAGCACGCCGTGCCGTGGGTCGTCGATGCGCGGCGGCCGAACCACGAGCAGCTGGTGCTTCCATAGCACGCCCTGCCACGTTTGCGACTCGAGGTGCAGCTCGAGGATCTCGGCGTCGCGATGGCGGTAGCGGCGCTGCACGCGCCACGTGAAGCTCTCGTCGGGCTTGGCGACGTAGGCCGCTAACGCGCTCTCGGGCGCCGCACCGCGCACTTGCGCGAGCGCGGGCGCGCAGACTGCAGCCGCCGCGGCGACGAGCCAGCCCAAGCATAGGGTCTGCGTGTAGCGTTGCATGGCGCTCTGCACCATCCTAGCAGGCGCAGGCGACTACGCCGCGCGCGTCAGCGCCGCGTGGTCGTAGCCTGCGGCGTCACGACGAGCACGTCGCCGCCACCGTCGTGCAGCACGCGTTCGGCCGTGTTGCCGAGGATGAGCTCGGCGAAACGGCCGCGCGCGAGCGCGCCCATGACGATGAGATCCGCCTCGCCGCGCTGCTGCAGCGCGCCGAGCACGGCATGCGGCGCTCCGGCCACGAGCCGCGCGGCGCTCGGCGGGACCCCGGCCTCGGCGCACAGCGCTTGCATGGCCTCGAGCCGCGCGTCGGCGAAGCGCGCATCGCGCGGCGGGAGCTGCGTCAAATCCGCACCGAAGTATTCGATCGGGAAATAGCAGTGCAACGCCGTGAGGGTCGCCCCCGTGGCGGCCTGCAGCAACCGTGCCCGGCGCAGGATCTCGCGATCGAGCTCGGCGGGCTTCGCGTGCGCATGAAACGGATCGACGGCCGCCACGATGTTGCGGTACTTCGCGAGGCCATCGCTCTTGACGACGAGCAGCGGCACGGGACAGCTCGCCACGACCTGCCAGTCGCCGTGCGTCAGCCCGCGGCCACGGGCGCCGCCACCCTGATGCAGATTGGCGGGAGCCGCGACGACGAGGTCGAAGCCGCCGGCCCCGACTTCGGCCGCGACGGCCGCGTGCATCGGCTGCGACCAGACGGCCTTGGCCGACGCGCGTACGCCCTGCGACTCCACAGCACGAGCGAGCGCGGCCGCATTGTCGCGCCGCTCGGCGAGCACGCGCTGCCGTAGCGGCTCGTAGATTTCCTTGTTGCCGAGGTACCCCTCGAGCATGGGTTCGTAGACGATCGCGAAGATTCCGATCTCGCCATCGTCGGCGACGCAGGCGAGCGCGCGGCGCAGCGCCGGCTGCCCGGGATCCGTGCCGTCGGCGAGCACCAATATCCTATTGAACATGCTGGCGATTCTCGAACAATGGGCGCGGTGACCTCCATCCGCAGTAATACGTACGGCGCGCGCGCCGTTCCTCGCGATACTAGGGGACCATGACAACTATGGTCAGCCACGAGTTTACGACGCTCGACCAGCTCGCCGCGATCTTCGCCGGCCGCGGCACGCGGCCGGCCATCGTCGCGTTCGGGCGCGACGGCACGACGACGCTCTCGTACGGCGAGCTGGCGAAGGCGATCACGCACGCCGCACGGGGTTTGCGCGGCCGCGGGCTCGTGGCCGGGGACCGAGTCGCCTTGTCGGGCCCGAACAGCCCCGAGTGGATCATCGCCTACTTTGGAATCGTGGCCGCCGGCGCCGTTGCCGTGCCCCTCGATCCGCAAAGTGCGCCCGAGGGGTTTCGTGCGGCGCTCGCACATGCCGAGCCCAAGCTCATGATCACGACGCGCGCACAACGACAGACGATCGCGAGCCACGCGCCGCCGGGCTTGCCCTTCGTGCTGCTCGATGGCGACGGCCTCGACAGCATGCGGTCGCTGCGCGACGACAGCGCCGGCGCGCCCCTGGTGGCGATCGACGCCGCCCAGCTTGCGGCGTTGTTGTTCACCTCGGGCACGACGGGCACGCCGAAAGCCGTGCCGCTCACCCACGCCAACTTCGCCGCCAACGTCGGCGAGCTCCTCGCGGCGAGGCTCCTCGGGCCGGACGACCGCGTGTTGCAGCCATTGCCTCTGCATCACACCTATCCGTTCACGGTGGGGTTGCTCGTGCCGCTGGCGGCCGGCGCCACGTTGCTGTTGCCGGCCGGCGTCTCGGGGCCCGAGATCGTCGCGGCGTGCGCGGCAGGACGCGCCACGGCGCTGCTCGCCGTGCCGCGACTCCTGACGGCCCTCTGGGACGGCGTGCTCGCCGGCGTCAACGCGCGCGGCACTGCGGCCCAGAGTCTGTTTCGCGGTTTGCTCGCCGCAAGCCTGTTCGTGCGCCGCCACACGGGCCTGCGCATCGGCCGCTGGCTGTTCCGCAGCGTCCACACGCGACTCGGCGGCGCGCTCGAGCTCATCGGGTGCGGCGGAGCCCAGCTACCCGCAGAGCTCGCGTGGAGCCTCGAAGCTCTCGGCTGGCGCGTGCTCACGGGCTACGGACTCACCGAGACCGCGCCCGTCCTGACGTTCAACCGGCGCGGTGCGGCGCAGTTGGGGTCCGAGGGCCGCCCGTTGCCCGGCGTCGAGGTACGCATCGCCGGCGCCGCGAGCGACACGTCCGACGAGATCTTGGCGCGTGGACCGAACGTGTTTGCGGGCTATTGGCACAATGCCGAGGCGACGACCGCGGCGTTCACGCCGGACGGTTGGTTCCGCACCGGCGATCTCGGCCGGTTCGACGCACAGGGCTACCTGCACGTCGTGGGCCGCAGCAAAGAGCTCATCGTGCTCGCGGACGGCAAGAAGTTCTTCCCGAATACCGTCGAAAAGGCCTACGCGAGCTGCCTTTCGTTCCGCGAGGTCGGCGTCTTCGAGCGTGCCGGCCGGCTCGCTGCCGTCGTGGTGCCCGACGAGGACGCCGTGCGCGCGCGCGGCGCGCTGCGCGAGGCCGCGCAGCTCCGGGAAGATCTCGAGGACGCCGCCACGCAGTTGCCGCCCTACCAACGGATCACGCAGTACCGTGTCGTGCGCACGGCGCTGCCGCGCACGCAGCTCGGCAAGCTGCGCCGGCATCTGTTGCCGGCGATCTTCGAGGGCGCCGCGAAGACGGCGGTAGCCGCACCCGCCCCGCCGCTCGACGCCGCGGACACCGCGCTAATGGCGGCACCGCCGGGCCGCGACGTCTGGCAGTGGCTGCATGCGCGCTTCCCGGATCGCGCGCTGGCGCTCGACACGAGCCCGCAGCTCGATCTCGCCGTCGACTCGCTCGAGTGGGTGGCGCTCACGGTCGAGATCGAGCGCCGCTTCGGCGTGGCGCTCAATGCGGACCACCTGAGCCGGATACTCACGCTCCGTGACCTCTTGCGAGAGATCGCGGCGGCGGCGGCGAGCGGCCCAGCGGCGAAGGTCGCGCCGCGCTACACACCGCCGGGGCCGGCGCTGCGCGCCGTCGGGGCCGTCGTGCTCGTCGCGGCACGCGTCGTCGCGCGCCTCGCGCTCCGCGTTACGGTCGCAGGCCGCGAGCACCTGCCGCCGGGCCCGACCGTCATCGTGCCGAATCATGCGAGCTACCTCGACCCGCTCGTCATCGCGGCGGCTTTACCGTGGCGGCGGCTACGCCGCACGTACTGGGCCGGGTGGGTCGGAGTCATGCACACGAGCCCGCTGCGAAGGGCGTTGAGCCGGGCGACGCAGGTGTTCCCGATCGACCCCGATCGCGACCTCGCCGCCGCCGTAGGCACGGCGCGCGAGCTACTCGAAGCCGGCTACTCGGTCGTCTGGTTTCCCGAGGGCCGCCGCTCGCCGACCGGCGAGCTCACGCCGTTCCAGAGCGGGGTCGGGCTGCTGCTGCGGAGCCGGCACGCGACGGCCGTGCCGACCGCGATCAGCGGCACGTTCGCGGCTTGGCCGAAACACCGCGATTGGCCGCGCCCGGGGCGCGTGCACGTAACCTTCGGCACGGCGCTCGCGTTCCCGACCGACGAGCGTCCCGCCGAGACGAGCCGGCAGCTCGAGCAGGCCGTGGGCGCCCTGCTCGGCGCGCACCGTGAGCCGGCCGCGGCCGAGCTGCCCGCTTCGCAACCGGGAGCAATCGCCCGCGTGAGCCCCGAGCCCCTCGTAGTCACGCTGCGCGACGGCCGGCGCGCGACGATTCGACCGATCCGCCGCGACGACGCGCCGCGCACGGCCGCCTTCATCGAAGGCCTATCGGCGCAGAGCAAGCACACGCTGTTTCTCGGCGGCATCGCAGAGCTCAGCGACGAGGCGTTGCACCGCCTCTGCGACGCCGATGCGGTCAACGACATGGCGTACGTGGCCGTCGCCGCCGAGGCCGCCGAGGCCGCCACGGGCGTCGAGCGCCAAGTCGGGGTCTGCCGCTATGCCGGCGCCGCTGCGCCCGACGGCGCGGAGATCTCCGTGGCCATCGCCGACGACTGGCAGCACCAAGGTCTCGGCACCCTGCTGTTGCGCCGGCTCGTCGATCACGCGCGCCGCGACGGCGTCCGGCGCCTGTATTCGGTCGACGCCTTGGCCAATGAGCCCATGCGGCGCTTGGCCCGCGAGCTCGGTTTCACGGAGCGCCCCGACCCCGACGATATCCATCAGGTCATCTACTCGCTGCGGCTGGCGCAGCCCTAAGTACATTCACGTATCGCGGCCGCCATGCGGCATTGCCGAGAATCCGGTAAGAGCTGCACGGCCCGTGACGGGCGCACAGCCGCTATGATGGCCGCAAACACCGGAGTCGCTCCATGACCAAGCCTCTGCTCGCTGCTGCCTTTGGCGCCGCCCTGCTACTGGGGGGCGCAGCCAACGCGGCCGAAAACGACACGGGCACACGGCTCTACTTCAATCATTGCGCGGCCTGTCACGGCGAGAGCGGCGAAGGCGACGGTCCCGTCGCCGCGTCGCTGCACGTCATGGTGCCCAACCTGCGCACGCTCGCGCAACGCAGCGACGGCGTCTTTCCGGCCGATGCCGTGCGCGCTTACATCGACGGCCGCTCGCTCAAAGCGGCTCACGGCGACCGGCAGATGCCGATCTGGGGCGATGTCTTCCGTGGACCCGAGCAGGGCACGGCGCAACGGACCGTGCGGCGGCGCATCAACGCTCTGGTCGAGTTCATTGCGATGCTGCAGTACCGCTAGGCTCCGCCGCGCCGGCGATTTTGTCGACGGCATGCACGAGCTCGGCTAGCGAGCGCATCTTGAGCTTGCGCATGACGCGTGCGCGGTGCAGCTCGACGGTGCGTTGGCTCACGCCGAGGTCCATTGCGATGACCTTGTTGGCTTGGCCGCGCACCACGCGTTGCATGACTTCTTTCTCGCGCGGCGTTAGGAGCGCGATGCGCGCCCGAATCTCGTCCTGCTCTGCACGCGACTTGCGGCGCTCGCGGTCGCGCTCGAGGGCCTTGTTGATTCGATCGATGAGATCTTGGTCGCGGAACGGCTTCTGGATGAAATCCGTGGCGCCCGACTTCATGGCGGTGACGGCCATGGGCACGTCGCCGTGGCCCGTGATGAAAATGATCGGTATCTCGGCGCGCTGCTCGTTCAAACGCTGCTGGAGCTCGAGGCCGCTCAAGCCCGGCATGCGGATGTCGGCCACCAGGCACGCGAGCCGCTTGGGATCGTAATACTGCAGGAAATCGAGCGCCGACGGATAAGCCTCGTGGGCTAGCCCTATCGACGCGAACAGCATCCCGAGGGAGTCGCGCACGGCTTCGTCGTCGTCGACGAGGTAGATGAGAGGATCTTCGTGCCTGTTCTTCACGCGGCTTCCTGGTCCGCGGGCAACTCGATGCTGAAGATCGAGCCGCCACGCGGGTTGTCCGAATAGCTCAAACTGCCGTCGTAAGACTGGACGATGGTTTTGCTGATCGCAAGACCGACTCCGAGCCCATCGCGCTTGGTGGTCACGAACGGATGAAAGATATTGTCGCCGAGCTGCCGCGGGACGCCGTGCCCGTGATCCGTGACCGTGACCCGCACGCCGCCTTGCTCGCCGCGCTCGGTCGCGATGATGATGCCGCGCTCCTTGGCGAGACCGCCGCGCATCGAATCGACGGAGTTACGCGTGAGGTTCAACAGCACCTGCTGGAGCTGCACGGCATCCGCGCGCACCTTGGGCAACCCTTCGCCGGCACGAACGTGCACGGGAATCCCCTCGGAGTGTGCGTCGGCCTCGATGAGGCTCATGACGTCGGCGACCACGCGATTGACGTCGAGCGCCTGTGTCTCGATCTCCTGCTTGCGGATGAACTTGCGCAGGTTGCCGATGACCTGGCCCGCCCGCCACGCTTGATCGTCGATCTTGGCGCAAATGTCCGTGAGCATCGCCATGTCCGGCTCGGCGCGCTGCATGACGCGCTTGGCCGCCTGCGCGTAGGTCGCAATGGCGGACAGCGGCTGATTGATCTCGTGTGCGATGCCCGCAGCCATCTCACCCATGAGGTTGAACCGGCCGACGTGCGCGAGCCTGAGCTCGAGCGCGCGGGCGCGCTGCTCCGCGGCGCGTTGCGCCGAGAGGTCGCGAATGATGCCGACGAACCGTTGCTTGCCGCCTTGCGCGGCCTCGCCGACGGCGAGCGCCACGGGGAAGAGCTCGCCGTTGGCGCGCCGCGCCTCGATTTCGCGTCCCTTGCCGATGATGTGCGGCTCGCTCGTGGCGACGTAGCGCCCGATGTATCCGTCGTGCTGCGAGCGATGCGGCTCGCCCATGAGCATGCTGACGTTCTGGCCGATGACGGTAGCAGCCGCATGGCCGAACATCCGCTCTGCGGCTCGGTTGAACGTGAGGATTTGCCCACGCTCGTCGATCACGACGATCGCATCGACCGCCGCGTCGAGCAGGGCCTGAAACTCTGCGGCGACCATCGCCGCGTATTCAGGGGCAGGGGCCGAGTCGCGAGCCATACGTAGTTTCCGCAAGGCGCCTAGGCATTTGAGCGAGCACCGTCACGTCGGCGCGCGCAGTATAAAGGTGCCGACCCGAAAACAGCGAGGCGTACCGTGACCCAACAACAACGCGTGCTCGTCGTCGTCGATCCGACCGCGAGCTTCCATCCCGCCATCGAGCGCGCGGCTTGGCTCGCGCGGCATGCCTCGGCGCGTATCGAGCTGTTCATCAGCGACTATGCACCGCAATTAGTCGACTCGCGCTCGCACGGCGTGGCCGCGACGCAAGCGCGCGCCGCGGTGCTCGAGCGGCATCGCGGCCGGCTCGAGCAGCTCGCAGCGCCGTTGCGCGCGGGCGGCCTTGCCGTGGACGTCGACGTGCGCTGGGACTACCCGCTGCACGACAGCATCGTCAGGAAGGCGGAGGAGGTCGGCGCGCACTTCGTCGTCAAGGACACTCACTACCACTCGGTCTTGAAGCGCTCGATCTTCTCGAATACCGACTGGACCCTGATCCGCAATTGTGCGGCGACGCTCTGGCTCGTCAAACCACGGCCGCCCGGGCAGAAGCCGTGTTTCGTGGCAGCCGTCGACCCGCTGCACGAGCGCGACAAGCCCGCGAACCTCGACCAACGCATTCTCACCACCGGGCACGACCTCACCAAGGCGCTCGGCGGCGAGCTGCACGTGTTTCACGCGTTCGACGTTGCTGCCACGATCGCGGTATCGACCGACTCGATGACGATGCCGATCGCGCTGCCGATCAACGAATTTGCCGATGCCATGCGCGCCGAGCACACGGAAGCCGTCGAGCGGCTGTGCAAGCAACACGGCGTACCGCCCGAGCGCACGCATATCCACCAAGGCGGCACGCGGCAGCTGCTGCTCACGCTCACGGAGCAACTGCGCGCCGACGCCGTCGTCATGGGGGCGATCTCGCGCAGCGGTCTCAAGGGCCTGTTCCTCGGCAATACCGCCGAGGACGTGCTCGATCGCCTCCACTGCGATCTCATCATCGTGAAGCCCGAGGGCTTCAAAGCCGTCCTGCCTGGCTAGGGCTTAGCCCTGCTCGCGTGCGGGGCGCTCAGGGCCCCGTCGCCACGACGTCGGTGATCTGACATTCACCCATGAGCAGCGGCCGGACATCGGCGACGAGCTGCAACATGAGGTTGTGCAAAGTGGCGTGCAGCACGCGATTGATGCGCTCGGCGGGCTTCGAGGTCACGAGATACTCCTCGCCCGCCATGACTCCGGAGTCGTAGACCTTGTCGAGCACCTGCTCGCCCGCGCGGTTGTAGGCCTTGACGGCGAACGAGATCTGCACCTCGGGCACGGTCCACACGTCCGCGCGCTCACCGTTGAAGCCGGCGTCGATGACGCGGTCGTAGGCGTACATGAACTGCTGCATGTCGCCTTCGATCGCGAGCACGTGGTCGTCGTGACCCTCGCGGCCGGCGGCGAACTCGACGCCGTAGGCAAAGCACTCGCCGAAGACGTGGCTCGCGATCTCCTGCACGATGTTGCCGATCGGCACGACGAGCGTCGTGTAGTCGCCCGTTCGCGAGCTCGGTGGCCCCTCGTAGATGAACGCGCGCTGCTCCTCGGGCATCACGACGAGCAGCTTGCCCTGCGCCACGTAGCTCGGCGCCGCGCTCGGCAGATACACGGGCCGGTAACCGATCTCGTACGCGCACCCGCCCAAAGCGATCGCTGCGGCGAGCGCCGCGACGCGGGCCAACCCGCCCCTGCTCAAAAGGCCGCCGTTCATCGACTATCCCTCTCTCGTGCCTCTAGGCACGGTAGCGCCGCCGGCGCGACACTCGACATTCGCACTTGTACCTATCAGGGCGACCCTGCTCACCCTATCCCTCATCTTCGGCCCCTGATCTCGACGCTGCTTACGCTCGTCGTGATCCCCGTTCTCTACTACGCTCTCCGTATGCGCCACACACCGACCGCCACGGAGGAGACCGATGCCGACTGACGCCACCGCGATCCAAGTACGCATCCACGAGCTACGCCAGCTCTTCAACTCGATCGATCCTTCGCCATTTCGCGAGCGCGACCTCGACCCCGACTGCGAGGAGTTCATCGTGTCGTGGGCCCGCGAGCTGCCTCTTGATCGCCCGCTGCGCGTGGAGATCCGCATCGACCGCGAGCGGCCTCCCGTGGCGTTGTTGGCCGACGTCGAGCCGGCCGTCCGCAGCCACTTCGCGCGCGAAGCCGGCCTCCAGGAGCTGCGCCGCCGCCGTTTGGTGCGCGAGGGCCGGCTGAGCTTGACGATCGGGCTCGCGACGCTCGGGCTCTGCGTCGGGGCGGCCGCGCTGGTCCCGACCGCTACCCTCGGCACGCCGGGCGAGATCCTGCGCGAGAGCCTCGTGATCGCGGGCTGGGTCGTCATGTGGCACCCGCTCGAGGTGCTGCTCTACAGCATCTGGCCCGTGGTACGCGAGCGCCGACTGCTCGAGCGGCTCGCCGAAGCGAACATCGGGCTCTCGTTGCCGGCCGACGCAACGCCGGCCACGCCGAGCGCGTAGAGTCACGTCACCGAGCACGCAACGGACCATTCGACCCATGGACGAAGCCCTCTGGCACCGCCTCGCAGTCGCGCTCGGCATCGGCTTGATCGTCGGGCTCGAGCGCGGCTGGAAGACCCGCGACCAGGAGGGCGGCCAACGGCTGGCCGGGCTGCGCACGTTTGCGGTCACGGCTCTCTGCGGCGGCATCCTCGCGGCGCTCTCGCTGCCGGATCGCTTCGCCGTGCTCGCGGCCGGCATGCTCGTCGTCGGCGCCCTCATCGTGACGGGCTACGTCATCAGCGCTCGCGAGCAGCGCGACTTCGGCATGACGACCGAGCTCGCGCTGCTGACGACGTTCGCGCTCGGAGCGGTGGCCGTGCTCGGCGCGCCCGCCGAAGCAGCTGCCGCCGCCATCGTCATGGCGCTGCTGCTCGGCTTCAAACAGGAATTTCACGCGGCGATCGGCAAGCTCGAGCGCCACGAGCTGCTCGCCACGCTACAGCTCGCCGCGATCGCGGCCGTGTTGTTGCCGCTGCTGCCCAACCGGGATCTCGGGCCCTGGGGCGCCGTCAATCCACGCGTCGTCGGCATGCTCGTGCTGCTGATCGCCGGTCTGTCGTACGTCGGCTATTTCGCGGTCCGCGCGCTCGGCGCGCGGCTCGGCCTCACGCTCACGGCGCTGTTCGGCGGCTTGAGCTCCTCGACGGCCGTCACGGTTGCCTACGCGCGCCGCGCGCACGGCCGCCGGTCACGAGCTGATACTCGGTGCAGGCATAGCGCTCGCCGCTGCCACCATGGTGCCGCGGCTCGTCATCGAGATCGGCGCCGTCAATGCCTCGCTGCTGCCGGCGCTTGCACCGACGTTCGCGGCCTTAGCCCTCGTGCCGCTCGCCGCGGTCGCTTATCTCGTCATGCGCCGGCGCGAAACGTCGCCCGCGGCGGATCTCAAGCTCAGCAACCCGTTGCAGCTCTCCGCGGCGCTCGGGTTCGGCGCGCTGCTCGTCGTGCTGTTCATCGCCGAGGAAGGCCTGCGCCGCGCTTTCGGCGACACGGGCGCCTACGCGATCGCGGCGATCGCGGCCCTCGTCGACGTCGACGCCGTGAGTCTCGCCATGGCCGAGGCGGCGGCGCGCGGTACGCTCGCAGCCGCGACGGCCGAACGCGCCATCGCGATCGCGGTGCTCGTCAACACGGGAGTCAAAGCCGTGCTCGCGGCCGCGCTCGGCGGCGTAGCGATGCTGCGCACGGCGTCGCTCGTGCTCGGGCTCGCGCTCGCCGCGGGCGTCGTGACGGCGTTCGTTACGCTCTAGCGGCGCCGCACACCGCGTTCGTCGTCGACGGCACGTTCGGAGAGATGTTGCATCATCTGTTCCATGAGCTGCTGCATCTCTTGCATGCGCTGCTGCATCATGCCGTGCTGCGTTTGGAGCTCACTCATGCGGCACGGCATGTCGCCTTGCGCGCAACGCGTGGCGCCCGGCGCACCTTCTGCAGGGTTGGCCGCCATGCGCCCCATCATCGCCATGTGCTGCTGCATGCTCTGCATGTGCTCGTGCATGAGCCGCTGGCGCTCCTCGGGGTCCTGCGCCGCATGAACGCGCGCCATCTGCTCGCGCATGAGCTGCATGTGCTCGTGCATGCCCGGCATCCCCGGCGCCGGCGCGGCTTGCTCGGTGGCGGCGGCCCCGGCCTGCTCATCGTGCGAGTGTTGCTCCGCGGCGCCTTGCCCTGCTCTCTGTGCGGCGAGCGGCAATGCCGACGTGCACAGCAACGCGATCAAGAAACCCCTCCTCATGCTCATGACACTGCCTCCTCTGATGCGGAATCGACGGCCCCCGCCAACCGCAACGGCAGAGGCTCCCTGAAGCGCAAAGTCTCGACGGCTGCGTCGGCGGTGACGACTTCGAGGCCCACGACCCCGCGCTCGGTCTCCTCGACGTGCAGCTCGCGCGGCTCGCGAATCGAATGGCCGATGCCCTCGAGAACGATCTCGAGCTCATCGGCGCGCGCGTCGTAGACGAGGCCGAGGAGCGGCAGCCACCGGGCCTCGACGCGGTCGCCGAGATCGAGCGAGACCACGTCGAGCTCGGCGCGCGTCCCCGCGAGCCCCTTGGAGAGCCGGTCGCAGTACCGCCGCCATTCGCCTCTCGGCAGCTCGTGCATTGCCATGGCAGCAGTAGACGCCCGGCGCCGGGCGCGCGGCACTGTGGCTTGTACCTACCCAGGGGCTTGGCGGCTCCCCTGCCAGGGCACAGAATGTGCCCATTGCGGCGATACGCGCGGTCGCCAAGAACATCAAGCCATGAATCTCTCCGGCGAACTGGCCAAAAACCTGCTCGAGCTGGCACCCGATGCCACCGTGGTCGTCGACACGGCGGGGACCGTGGTGTTCGCGAACGCGGAGATCGAGCGGACGTTCGGCTACACGCCCGGCGAGATCGTCGGGCGGCCCGTCGAGGTGCTGCTGCCGCCGCGCTTGCGCGGCCGTCACGTCGAGCGCCGTACCGAGTTCGCGGCGCGCCCCAAGCAGCGGCCCATGGGCGAAGGGTCGACGCTGTTCGGGCAGCACAAGAGCGGGCGCGAGTTCCCCGTCGAGATCAGCCTGAGCCCCGTGCGCAGCGACGACGGAGCGCTCGTCGTGGCCGCGATCCGCGACGCGACGCACCGCCACGACCACGAGCGCGAGCTCGTCGAGGCCAACCGCGCCAAGAGCCGCCTGCTCGCGGCCGCGAGCCACGACCTGCGCCAGCCCGTCCAAACGCTGATGCTGTTGAACGAAGCCGGTCTGCGCCACGCCGGCGTAAACGCCAAGCTCAAGGGCATCCTCACGCAGCAGCAGGCCGCGCTCGACACGATGGCAGCGTTGCTCGCGTCCGTGCTCGACGTCAGCAAGCTCGACAGCGGAGCCGTGACTCCGACGGTCGTCGACTGCGCCATCGCCGAGGTCTTCGAGCGCTTGCGCTCCGATTTCGGGCCGCAGGCCGAGGACAAGGGTATCGCGCTCGTCGTGGAGCCGACGGAGGAAGGTGGCCGAACCGATCCCGAGGTCCTGCGCCGCATGCTCGGCAACTTGCTGTCGAATGCCATTCGTTACACGCCGAGCGGCAGCGTGCACCTGACGTGCGCGGGTCGCGGTGACGAGATTGCCATCACCGTTCGCGACACGGGCATCGGCATACCGAGCGACGAGCTCGGCAAGGTGTTCGACGAGTTCTATCAGATCGACCGCGGCTCGCAGCGCCCCGAGGGGTTGGGGTTAGGCCTGTCGATCGTGCGCCGCTTGGCAGCCCTGCTCGGCCACCCGATCGGCGTCGAATCCCAAGTCGGCGAAGGCACGGCGTTCACGATCGCGCTGCCGCGGGCGACGCTCGCGGCAACGGCACTGCGGAGCGCGCAGACGACCTCGGCCCCGCCCGCGCGCGGCAGAATCCTCATCGTCGACGACGAGTTGCCCGTCGCGCAGGCCACGAGCTTGTTGCTCGGGCTCGAGGGGTTCGACGTCGAGATCGCGAGCTGCAAGCGCGACGCGCTCGAACGCGCGCTCGCGGTAACTCCCGACCTCATCATCAGCGACTATCACCTGCGCGGCGCCGAGACGGGCGCCGAGGTCGTCGACGAAGTTCGCGCTCGGCTCGGCACGCCGGTGCCCGCAATCTTCGTCACGGGCGACACGAGCAAGCTCGCGCGCGCGGGGGCGACGCTCGCCAACGCGACCTTGCTCAGCAAACCGACACAGGTCGACGAGTTGCTCGCCGCCATCCAGCGGCACATCCACGACAACGCCACGCGCTCATCGCAGTAGCCGGACAATTACGTATGGCGGCGGCCGCGCGCGCCGGCCATAATTCCACGAGTATGCGTACTTATACGAAACCCGGCAGCCGCTTACCGCGGCAGGCGCGCGGCAACCCGCGTCTACAGGAAGAGATCCACGATCCTTATCGCGCGCGAGGCAAGCTCAAAGGGCCGACTCGCTGCACCGAATGCGGCGTGACCTACGTCCGCGGGCACTGGCGGTGGCAAGGGCTCATGCCCCCCGCACCCGGCAAGACGGTTTGTCCCGCGTGCCGCCGAATCAAAGATCGCTATCCGGCCGGCGAGGTCACCGTGAGCGGCTCGTTCGTGGCGGCGCACGGCGCCGAGATCGAAGGGCTGATCCACAACACGGCCGAGAACGAGTCGCGCGAGCATCCGCTACACCGCATCATCGACCTGCGCCGGCGCAAGGGGGCCATCAACGTGACCACCACCGACGTGCACCTGCCGCACCGTATCGGTCACGCCCTCAAGGACGCCTGGGGCGGGAAGCTCGCCACCCACTACGACGACGAAGGCTATTACGCCCGCGTGACCTGGGAGCGCAACGACTGAACGCAGGCGTCAATTGGCAGCGCGTCCGGCTACACCGCGCGCGGCCGCTTCGGGGCGCTGCAGAGTGCGCAGATACTCGACGAGCTTGTTGATCGCCTCTCGTACCGACGTCTGCGCCACGATGTCGCCGCCCTCTTCGACCCAGAACTCGTAGCCCCACACGGGCATCGTACGCGTGCCGTGCGCGCGCATGTCGATGCCGCGGCCGTCGACGACGTCGCGGATCAGCGTTGCGGGGAACTCGCCGTAGCGGATCTCGATCGTCGTGAGGTCGGGCACCATGACGTTGAGCGTGCCGGCCACGGGCCCGTTGCCGCCCGCGCCCTCGCCGTGGCAGCTCGCACAGAAGCGCTCGAAGAGCTCCTCGCCGCTGTAGTCGTCGAGCGTCACCGCGTCGAACTGAGCGGAGCCAGGGTGCCCCGCGACGCTCGCGATGGCGGCCACGAGCACGAACGCAACCGAGCGTAAGACCTTAATCGACATTGGCGGGCACCTCGAACTCGAGTGGCTTGATGATGACGAGATCGCACGGCAGCCGATCGAGCACGCGCTCGGCCGTGCTGCCGATGAACAAACGTTTGAGACCGCGCCGCGCAACGGCCCCCATGACGACGAAATCGGCCGCATGCTCTTCCGCCGCCTTTTGCAGGCACTCGTGCGCCAGTCCCTCGTAGAGGTGGCTGCGCCCGCCGAGCACGGGATGCGTGTCGAGAAACTGCGCCATCGCCGCACGATGCTCCTGTGCGATGACCTTGACGATATCGGGCGGCAGCTCGGCGCCCATCGGGGTGGCGTACGAGTGGACGAGGTGCAGATGGCCGCGCAACACCCGCGCCAAATCCTGCGCGAAGCCGAAGATCCGGTCGTCGAGCGCGGCCGGCTTGTCATGCTCGTTGACGGGATCGACCGCCGCGAGCACGTTGGGCTCGGTTGCGAGCGTGCGGTCCTTGACGAGCAGCAACGGCGCCGGGCAGTCGCGGATCAGGTGCCAATCCACGTTGGTCAGCAGGGTGCGCTGCAGCAGGTTGTGGTGGTGAGTGTCCTTGGCCACGAGCCAATAATCGTGCGCGGCGGCTTTCTTGACGATCGCGAGATCGAATGGGTGGTCCCAAACGGCATCGACGCCGACCTTGAGCCCTTCCTTACGCAGCGGCGCCGCAAGGTCCTCGAGACGGCGTCGCAGACGCAACAGGAGCTGCTCGCGCACGCTCGGCTCCGGCGTCCACACCGTCGCCACGTGCCCGGAATCCACGTCGGGGTCGTAATCGCAGGCGAACAGCTCGAGGCGCGCGCCGGCTTGCTTCGCGAGCCAGGCGGCGCGAGCGAGCGCCGGTTGATGAGCTCCTGCCGGCGGATCGACGACGACGAGTATCGTATTTTCGCGCATGCCATCCGCTCCTCTCGTTTCGGTCACGTTATACCTCAAGACCGGCGCCGCGTGGTGCGGCCAATACCGAGACGCGCGGTAGTGGATGTACGTATTGGTGGCGCCGCGACCAGCGGTCGAGAATGCATCGCCCCAAGGAGAGATGGTATGACAGTTGGCATAGGGAGAGCCGCGATGTACTACATCGTTGCAACGGCGAAGAGCGTGACCGACGCGGCGCGCGATCTCGAAACCGCGGTGCAGAAGCATCGCTTCGGCGTGCTGCACGTCTACGACCTCAAGGAGACCTTGACGCGCAAGGGACACCCGCTCGCGGCCGAGTGCCGTATTTTCGAGGTCTGCAACCCCGAGCATGCGTCACGTGTCCTGAAGCGCGACATGCGCGTCAACATGGCCCTGCCGTGCCGCATCTCCGTGTTCGAGCACTTAGGCGCCACGCAGATCGGCACGATCCTGCCGACCGAGACGCTGCGCATGCTGTCTCCCGACGGCGAGCTCGCCGAGACGGCGCGCACCGTCGAGGCTGCGATCAAAGCGATCATCGACGACGCCGCGGCGATGTGAACGTCGCCGAGGTCGAACGCGACGCGGCCGAAGTCGAGGCCATCGACCCGGCCCCATCGCCAGCATGACCGCGCCGGCCTATCATGGGTGGGCCGCATCAAACTCCGGGGAGACCCCATGGCTCGTCGTACGCTCGCGCCGTTCGCCCACGGCGTCATCGCCGCAACCGCACTCGTCGCCGGTGCCGCCGCCAGCTTGGCCACTGCGCAAGGCGCCGACGCTTGCGCCACGTTGCGCTCCTTCGAATGGCAGGGCACCGCGCTCGAGATCACGAGCGCGCAGCACGTGCCCGCTGGCCCCGCCCCGCAGGCCGGCCCGCCGGGCCGCCCGGGCTTTGGCGGCAACCTGCCCGCGCACTGCCGCGTCGACGGCATTCTCGAGCGGCGCACGGGCGTCAACGGCGTCGAGTACGGCATCCGGTTCGCGCTCGCACTGCCCGACGTCTGGACTGGCCGGTTCCTGTTCCAGGGCGGCGGCGGCTTGAACGGCAACGTCGCACCGCCTTTGGGCGGCCAAGTCGCAGGCAGCACTCCGGCGCTCGCGCGCGGTTTCGCCGTCGTCAGCAACGACACGGGCCATCAAGGCGCCGGGTTCGACGGCAGTTTCTTCGCGGACCAGGAAGCCACGCTCAATTTCCTCTGGCTCGCGAACGGCAAGGTCGCCACGGTCGCGAAAGAGATCATCGATAGCTATTACCGCAAGCCCGCCGACCATTCCTATTTCGTCGGCTGCTCCACGGGCGGGCGCGAAGCGATGATCATGTCGCAGCGTTACCCGACCTACTTCGACGGCCTCGTCTCGGGCGCGCCCGCGATGCGCACGGGCTTCTCGAATCTCGGCATGCGCTCCGTGTCGGTCGCGCTCTCGGCCGCCGCGCAACGCGACGCCAACGGCACCGTGATCCCCGGCAGCGCACTGTCGGAGGCCGACAAGAAGCTCATCGTCGATTCGTTGCTCAAGACCTGCGACGCCGACGACGGCTTGGCCGACGGGCTCGTGTCCGACCCCGTCGGTTGCGATTTCGACTCGGCCGCGCTCGTGTGCTCGGGCGCCAAGAACGACACGTGCCTGAGCCCAACGCAGGCGAGCGCCGTGACGAAGGCGTTGTCGGGCCCGAGGACGGCGAGCGGCCGCCAGGTCTATCCCGGCTATCTCTTCGACACGGGCATCACGGCGAGCGGCGGGGGGATTCCGGGTGTCCTGAACGGCGCAGCGGGCCCGGTCGGTCCGCGCGTGCCGTCGACGACGCAGGACGTCGACGCTGAAGCCGCGGAAGTGCTTGCGAATCCCTCGACGCTCGGCGACACGAGCGCGTGGACGAATCTGAGTAGTTTCTCAGGACACGGCGGTAAGTTGCTGTTTTATCACGGCGTGAGCGACCCGTGGTTCTCGGCGCTCGACACGATCGAGTACTACGAAAAGCTCGCCGCCGCGAGCGGCGGCTTGGACGCCACGCGCGATTGGAGCCGCCTCTACCTCGTGCCCGGCATGGGCCATTGCGGCGGCGGCTCGGCGCTCGATCAGTTCGACCTGCTCTCGGCCATCGTCGACTGGGTCGAGAACGACAAGGCGCCGGATAGCGTCGCGGCAACGGGCCGCGCGTTCCCCGGCCGCAGCCGCCCACTCTGCCCGCACCCGCAGCACGCGCACTACCAGGGCTCGGGTAACCCCGAGGATGCCGCCAACTTCGAGTGCCGCTAGACCGAGTAACCCTCGGCGCTGAACGGCAGCGTGCGCACGCGCTGCCCGGTCGCGGCGAAGATGGCGTTCGCGATCGCGGGCGCGACGGGCGGTAGCGCGGGCTCGCCGCAGCCGGTCGGCGCGTAGTCCGTGGCGAGGAAGTGCACGTCGATCTCGGGCGCCTTGTCCATGCGCACGATCGGGTACTGGTGGAAGTTGGTCTCAACGACGCGGCCGTTCTCGAACGTGATCTTGAGTCCCATCGCGGTGCTGAGCCCGTCGACGACCGAGCCCTCGCACTGATTCTCGGCACCGCTCAAGTTCACGATCGGGCCGATATCGGCGACGACCCAGACCTTGTGCACGGTCACCTTCTTGCTCGCGTCGACGCTGACCTCGGCCACTTCGGCGAAATGCCCTTGGTGGCTGAAGTGGAACGCGAGGCCGAGCCCGCGGCCGCGCGGCAGCGTTCGCCCCCACTGCGCCCGCTCGGCGACGGCCTTAATGACGTTGACGGCGCGGCCCGTGTGGAACACGCCGCCGAACGGATCGGGCGCGAGAGGCCGCGGCGAACCCATGAGCTCGACCAGGAACTCGACGTAATCGCGATTCGCAGCCGCGGCGCACTCGCTCAAGAAGCTCTGCATGCAGAACGCGATCACGTTGCTGCCGGGCGCGCGCCACGGGCCCGTCGGTATTTTCGACGGGATCAGCGACTGGAGCATGCGCTGGTTAGCCAGCACGTTGGCTGGGAACTCGGCCTTGTCGAGATTCGCGGCAAGCATCGGCGCCTGGCCGTCGAGCGTGAACGTGATGAAGTGGTCCTGCCACGCCGCGAGCTTGCCTGATGAGTCGACGGCGGCCTTGAGCGAATGGAAGCCGCCCGCGCGGTAGTAGTCGAACGCCATGTCGTCCTCGCGCGTCCATTGCACCTTGACCGGGATGGCGCCGGCCTGCTTCGAGATCTGCACGGCTTCGCAGACGCTGTCGTTGGCGAGCCGGCGGCCGAAACCGCCGCCGCCGCGTAGCTGGTGCAGCGTCACCTTGTCGGGCGGTAGCCCGAGCAACCTCGCGACGGCGCCGACGGCCGCCTGCGGCGTCTGCGTCGGCGCCCAGATTTCGACGCTGTCGCCCTTGACCCACGCCGTGCAATTCTGCGGCTCGAGATCGGCGTGCGAGACGTAGTGATAGCTGTAGAACGCCTCGACGGTCCTGCCCGCGGCGAACGCCGCTTCGACGTTGCCGCCCTCGCCGAGCACCTGCCGTGCCGGCTGCGCCGCGAGCGACTTCGCCTGCGCCACGGCGCCCGTCCAGCTGTCGTGCGAGGCGGCGCTCTCGTCCCACTGCACCTCGAGCGCTTTCTTCGCCTGCAGCGCGGCCCACGTCGAAGTCGCCACGATCGCGACGCCCGACAGCGACGCCGGTGCGCCGCCGAGATCGAACGTGATCGGGTCGCCGTATTGCGCGAGGACGAACGCGTCTTTGACGCCGGGCAGCGCCCGCACCTCATCTAGATTGGCCGACGCGGCGCGCGCGCCGATCGCGGGCGCCTTCGTGAACGTGGCATAGACCATGCCGGGCACGCGCTGGTCGATGCCGAACAGCGCCTCACCGCGCACGATCTTCTCGTTGTCGACACCCGTGATGCGCTTACCGAGCAAGCGGAACGCACTCTTCGGCTTGAGCGCAATGCTCGCGGCGGCCGGCACGGGCAACGTGGCCGCGAGCGCCGCGAGGTCGCCGTACGTGGCGCTGCGGCCGCTCGACGCGTGACGCACGGTGCTGTTGTCGGTCGTGAGCTCGGCGGCGGGCACGCGGAGCGTTTGCGCCGCGGCCGCGACTAGCATCGCGCGCGCCGTGGCGCCCGCGCGCCGCAACGCGTCGAAATTCATCGGAATCGAGGTCGAGCCGCCCGCGAGCTGCAGGCCGTAGAGCTCTTGGCTGATCGCCGACTGACGCACCTCGACCTTGCTCCAATCGGCGTCGAGCTCCTCGGCCACGAGCAACGGCAGCGAGGTCTTGACGCCCTGGCCGACCTCGGGATTCTTGGCGAACAGCACGACCTTACCGTCGGCGCGAATCTGCACGTAGGGATTGAGCGTCCGATCGCCGCCGCTCGCCGCCTGCGCGCCCGCTTTCCGGACCGTCGGGTCGAGCGACAACGCGAGCGCGAAGCCGCCGCCCGCAAGCCCCGTGAGCTTGATGAAGCCGCGGCGCGAGAGCTGCGCTGCTTCGCGGCGCCGCTGTGCGACGAGCTTCTGCATCGACTCCGGCAGATAGACGCTCATGCTGCACCCCCGGCTTTCGCGATCTTGGCCGCAGCGCTGTGCACCGCTTTGCGGATGCGCACGTACGTGCCGCAGCGGCATAGATTCGCGGCCATCTCGCGGTCGATGTCGTCGTCGGTGGGCTTCGAATTGCGCGCGAGCAGCGCGGTCGCACGCATGATCTGCCCGGCCTGGCAGTAGCCGCACTGGGCGACGTCTTCCTCGATCCACGCTTGCTGCACGGCCGTGAGCGCGGCGCCGGCCGGCGCGAGCCCTTCGATCGTCGTGATCTCTTGGCCCACGGCGCTCGCGGCGGGGACCTGACACGACTGGAGCGGCGCGCCATTGACGTGCACAGTGCAGGCGCTGCATTGGCCGACACCGCAGCCGTACTTCGTGCCGACGAGCCCGAGGGTATCGCGCAAAACCCAGAGCAGCGGTGTTTGTGGATCGACCTCGTCGCCCACGGTGTGGTCGCGGCCGTTGATCGTGAGAGTGAGCATTCGCGCTGTCTCCTTGAGAAAACTTCGCGGGATTCCTCCGCGGACGGTGGCCGTAGAGTCTCGGCGAACTCGCGGTTTTGCACAACCGCGCCCGGTGTCGGACGCGTTGCCCATGCCGCGTGGCTTCGCTATGGTGAGCCCATGCCACGGTATACCTTGACGATCGACGGCGCGCGCCGCGAAATCGAAGCCGATGCCGACATGCCGCTGCTCTACGCGCTGCGCGGCGAGCTTGCGCTCAAAGGACCGAAGTTCGGCTGCGGGCTCGCGCAATGCGGCGCCTGCACCGTCATCGTCGACGGCGCGGCCACGCGCTCCTGCGTCATCCCGCTCTCCGCCCTCGCCGGCGCCGAGGTGCGCACGCTCGACGGCCTCGGCACGGCCGAGAGCCCGCATCCCGTGCAAACCGCGTTCATCGCCGAGGAAGCCGCGCAGTGCGGCTATTGCACCAACGGCTGGATCATGACCGCGGTCGCGGGTCTCGAGCGCAATCCGCAACCGACCGACGCCGAGATTCGCGCGATGCTCGCAGGGCTCAAGTGCCGCTGCGGGACGCACATGGCGATGCTGCGCGCCGTGCGGCGCGCCGCGGATACGCTCGCGGCGGGCAGCGCGGCGGCCGGCGCAGACGCGCCTCGCGAGGCCGGCGCGTGAGCCGCGCCGACGAACCGGCCGCGCTCGACCGCCGCGCATTCTTGAAGGGCGGCGCGAGCCTCATGTTCGCCATGGGAAGCGCCGGCGGCCTCACGATCGTGCCACTGCGCCGCGCGGGCGCACAAACGTTGACCGCAGCCGCACGCGCCATCGGCCCCGCGAGCCTCGACACGTGGCTGTCGTTCGACGCCACCGGCGCCGTCACGGCGTTCTTCGGCAAGATGGACATGGGCCAGGGCGTCGACACGGCCATCGCGCAAGTCGTCGCCGAGGAGCTCGACGTCGACGTTGCGCGCGTCAGCGTCGTCATGGGCGACACGCAGCGCACACCGAATCAGGGTGGCGCGAGCGGCTCGAGCGGCTGCCGGCTTGGCGCCAATGCGCTGCGCAACGCCGCGGCCGAGGCGCGGCGCGTGCTCGTCGCGCGCGCCGGCGAACGGCTCGGCGTGCCGAGCGAAGCCCTGCGCGTAACGGACGGCCGAGTGTTCGCGGCCGCCGACGCGAGCCGTGCCGTGACTTACGGCGAGCTCATCGCCGACGGCTTCGCGACCGAGCTCGATTGGAACGGCCGCTACGGCAACAATCTGAGCGTCACGGGCGCGGCCCAGCCGAAAGAGCCAAGCGACTACCGCGTCGTCGGTACGTCCGTGCCGCGCAAGGACATCGCCGGCAAGGTGCTCGCGACGACCGAGTTCTGTCATCACGTCAACGTGCCCGGCATGCTGCACGCGCGCACGCTGCGGCCGCCCGTCGCCAACGCCGTGCCGGTGCGCGTCGATGAGAGCTCGATTGCGGACATCCCCGGTGCCCGCGTCGTGCGCAGGGGCGATTTTTTGGCCGTCGTCGCGCCCAACGAGTGGCACGCGATCAAGGCGGCGCGCACGCTGCGCGTGACGTGGAGCGAGACGACGCCGCCGTTCCCGCGCTCAGACGCGCTGTTCGAGCACATTCGCCGCGCGCCCGTCGCTTCCGACAGCTCGCGCGGCGGCTTCGGCGGCGGCGGTGCACCGATCGACACCGCGCCCGTGCTCGCGGCGATCGCCGCGGCGCCGCGCCGCATCGAGGCCGAATACGAGGTGCCCTTCCAATCGCACGCGCGCATGGCGCCGTCGATCGGCGTCGCCGACGTCCGCGACGGCGAGGCGCTCGTCTACTCCGATACCCAGAAATCCCACGACACGCGCGACGGCATCGCCAAAATCCTCAGGCTCGCGCCCGAGAAGGTGCGCGTCGTCTGGAAGCCGGGCTCGGGCTCGTACGGCCGCAGCGATGCCGACGAAGCCGCGTTCGAGGCCGCCGTCATCTCGCAGCTCATCGGCCAGCCCGTGCGCGTGCAGTGGATGCGCGACGAAGGCCACGCCTGGGACCCAAAGGCGCCGGCCTGCGTTATCACCTGCAAGGCGGGGTTGACGGCGGCGAACGAGGTCGCGGCGTGGTACTTCCACGCGAAGGGGTTCTCGGGCTGGGACGTGATGTTCAACGCCTCCGACCCGAAGGACACGCTCGTCGGCCAGCTCGTGGGGTTCGGGAAGGGCGACGCGCACAACTTCGGCACGACGGCCGAGTCGTACGCGTTCCCGAAGGCCATCAAGTTCTGGGAGACGATCCCGCCGCTGCTCGAGCGCGCCTCGCCGCTGCGCTGCGCGCACATGCGCGCGCCGCAAGAGCCGCAGCTGCACTTCGCGCACGAGTGCTTCATCGACGAGGTCGCGGCCGCCGCGGGTCTCGATCCGATTGCACTGCGTCTGCGGCACTTGCGCGACGAGCGTGAGATCGCCGTGCTCGAAGCCGTGGCGCAGGCGTCGGGTTGGCAGAGCCGGTCATCGCCGGTCGCCGAGCGCGGCGGCGCGGTGCTGCGCGGCCGCGGGGTCGCGATCAACAGCGGCTTCGGCGGCTACGTCGCGACGGTCTGCGAGGTCGAGGTCGAACGCGCGACGGGCCGCGTCTGGCCGCGACGGTTCTTCGTCGCGCACGACTGCGGGCTCATCATCAATCCGCGCGGGCTCAGGGGGACGATCGAGGGCAACGTCGTGCAAGGCATCAGCCGCACGCTGTTCGAGGAGGTCCGCTTCGACGAGCGCGCCGTGTCGAGCGTCGACTGGGCAACCTACCCCATCCTCGAGGCCGGCGACGCGCCCGAGAGCATCGAGATCGTCACGATCGACCGCCCCGAGCAGCCCGCGGGCGGCGCCGGCGGGCCGGCGCCTGTCACGATCCCGGCGGCCCTCGCCAACCCCGTGTTCGACGCGCCCGGCGTACGGCTGCGACGGTTGCCGCGCACCGCCGAGCGGGTGAATGCCGCACTGTGTTGA
>CAZCZE010000058.1:0-96231 GCA_964503125.1 uncultured Gammaproteobacteria bacterium | reverse complement strand
GCGCTTTGCTTCCGGCTTCCTTCAGACCTTGAGTCGCCCCAAGAACCCTTGCCTTCCGCTAACGCTTCCCCGTGTCGGGTGTGTAGAGGACTTCCACCTCCAAGTGAGTGCGCCCTGCCGGGCGCACCAGAAAAACGGCGGCGCGCGTCGCGCCGCGGCACTGGGGCTCGCCATCCTTTCGCATACGCGCTATGGGGACGGACGCCGAGGCTGGTTACTGGACGATCATTCCCGCGTGGAATCTACCCGGCACTTCGGTGAGAATGGTGCCGGGCCGCGCGTACGCGCGGCCCGCAGCTCACGCTTCGCAGCAAACGCTAGAGGCCCTATGACCGCCGGAATGGCGCTTGCCGCCCAGCTCGATGCGGAGGGGCGTCACGGAGACGCGATCAACGAGCTTGCGCTCGCGACGCAACAAGGTGACCTCGAGGCGATGACGGCACTCGGCAAGCGCCTGGTGATCGGCGATCGCGCGCCGCTCTTGCCCGATGACGGCGTCAAGCTCCTGCTCGATGCGGCGGCGGCCGGCGGTGCGGAGGCGGCGCTCAGGCTCGCGACGCT
The DNA here is from genome assembly GCA_964503125.1 of uncultured Gammaproteobacteria bacterium. Classification (GTDB taxonomy): domain Bacteria; phylum Pseudomonadota; class Gammaproteobacteria; order Steroidobacterales; family Rariloculaceae; genus FEN-1219. Next base: position 95,670 of record CAZCZE010000058.1, on the reverse strand, counting down.
CGCGGCACTAGGAGCTTACACGAAACAGGATTGGGGCCAGGCGCTGGGGTTCCTCGTGGCCGCAGCCGAGAAGGGCTCCAAGGCGGCAGCCGGCGCCCTCGCGACACTTGCTGGGCGGCCAGTAGAAGTCGCACCGCCCGCCGGCGGGTGGCGTCGGCTCGGCCAGGGCATCGACCTCGGCGCCTGGCTCCAGCAGCCTGCTGGCACGACGCTCCACGAGCGCCCGCTGATCCGCGTGTTCCCCGAATTCGTCACCGACCCGGCCTGCGACTGGCTCATCGGCCGTGCCCGCGGGCGCTTGCGGCGTGCGCTGATTTACGATCCCGCGTCCAGCGGAGACGTCGCCGACGAGATGCGCACGAACAGCGCGGCGGGATTCGACTTGATGGACGCCGACCTCGTGCAGATCGCGGTTCAGCACCGGATGGCCGCCGCCGTCGGCCTGCCCGTGCACAACATGGAGGGGCCAACGATCCTCCATTACGAGGTCGGCCAGGAGATCACCAACCATTTCGACTTCTTGAACCCCGACATCCCGAATTACGAAGACGAGATCCGCCGTCGCGGCGAGCGAATCGTCACGTTCCTGGTCTACTTGAACGACGACTACGGCGGCGGTGAAACCGAGTTTCCGGAGCTCGGCGTGCACCACAGGGGGCGCCGCCGCGAAGGCTTGTTCTTCGTCAACGCGCTGCCGAGCGGCAAGCCCGACAGGCGCATGGTGCACGCGGGGCGGCCGCCGACGAGCGGCGAGAAGTGGATCGTCTCGCAGTTCATCCGCAACCGCCCAGCGCTAAATGCGCGCGCCGAGCGCGTCGCCTGATAGCGGGCCGCGCGTGGCCGCGCCGCACCGGTGAGCAAACTGATGCGCGTCTGCCAGCATTCCGACGCCCACGCGTTCCTCGCACGCGCCGAGCGCTGGCTCGAGCGCGCGGCGATGGAGCATGCGATGGCGCTGCAGAGCGCACGCTTTGCCCGCGCGGACGACTCGCGAATAGAGAAGCCGCTCTTTTGGGCCACCGTCGAGGAAGCGGACGAGATCGTCGGTTGCGCGTTTCGCACGCCGCCCTTTCGCCTTGGGATCACGGCATTGCCGCCCGTCGCGGTTCCGTTGCTCGTCGAGAGCCTTGCCACGATCTACCCTACGTTGGCCGGCATCGCCGGCCCCGAGCCTGCGGCGAGCGCTTTCGCGGCGGCGTGGACCGACCTTCGAGGCGGGTCCGCGCGGGTGCAAGCCCGGCAGCGTCTACTCGCACACCGGTTGATCGTGCCGACGGGCGATCCGCCGCCGGGGGTCCTGCGGCCCGCGGTCGAAGCCGACGGCGCCGTCGCGCGGCAGTGGGGCGCGGCGTTCGCGGTAGAGAGCACGCTCGCGGCATTGGACGGGGTCTTGTGCGCACGTCTGATTCGCGAGCGCCGGCTCTACTTCTGGGACGACGGCGGTCCCCAATGCATGCTCGGCGTGCTGCGCGAAACGCGCGACGCGGCCGCGATCGGCATTCTCTACACGGTGCCCGCGCGCCGCGAGCGCGGCTACGCGAGCGCCGCCGTGGCAGCGTTCAGCCGCCACCTGCTCGATCGCGGGATGGCGCACTCCTATTTTTGCATCGATCCCGCGAGCGTCGTGGCCGACGCGATCTACCGAAAGCTCGGCTACGTCGGCGTTCAGGACACCGTGGATATCGACTTCAGCGGCGCTTGAGACGCGCCGCGCTGTGCGGGGCGCGTGAGCCGAGGGGCGGCAAATCATCGGAAAACTCGAGCCAAGTAGCATGAGCAAGCCAACGATCTATCCGCTGTTCTCGACACCCGTCTACATCAACAACGTCGGCGATTTCCCGCGGCCCGACATCAAGGCGCTGGAGTACTCGACGCGGACCGCGACCGGGGCCGCCTACAACTTCCTAAGTTCGGTCGACAAGAAAGTCCTCGATCGTCCGGAGTTCAACCAGGTGCGCGCTATCGTCATGACGGAGCTCGATCGATATACGCGGGAGCTGCTGGCGGTCAACAAGCGGATCGAGTTCTACATCACCGACTCTTGGATCAATATCCACCGGCGCGGTGACACGGCCGGCCCGCACGTCCATCACAACTCGTTGATCTCGGGCGTACTGTATCTGCGAGTCCCGGAGAACAGCGGCGACCTGGTGTTTCATCGCGACCTTCTGAGTCTCGTGCCGTTTCCACCGGCGCTCGATCTCGACGTCGACTCGTTCAACATCTACAACTGCAAGAGCTGGGGCCACAAGCCGAAGACCAACGATATCTGTCTGTTCCCGTCGGTCGTCATGCATTCCGTCGACCCGAGTGGGTCGGACGAGGAGAGATGGTCTTTGGCTTTCAACGTCTACGTTCGCGGCGACTTCGGAGCGCTGCACAAACTGAGTATCAAATAGGAAGGGTAAGACGACGTGAGTCTGTTCAAAAAACTCGGAGGACATAACGGCTACTGGCTCGCGATGGCCGGGGGCGCGCTGGCCCTCGAAGCCGCGGCGCTCCATTACCAGTACGCTCTGAATCAGTATCCGTGCGTGCTGTGCGTCCACGTCCGCATCTGGGTCGCCGGCTTCATCGTCGTCGGCATCCTCGGCCTCGTGCTCAAGCGCTCGCGCGCCGGGCTCGTCGTCGCCAATTTGTTGAGCCTCGCAACCGCGATCGGCTTCGCGGAGCGGTCGTGGCGAACACTCGCCGTCGAGCGCCGCTGGATCGAAGAGCTCGCCTGCACGATGGACGCCGGCTTGCCGCCGTGGTTCGCGCTCGACCATTGGTTTCCGGCCGTGTTCGGGGTGCAGGCATCCTGCGGGTTCACGCCCATCGTCGCCTTCAATATCACGATGGCCGAGTCGCTGATGGTCATCTCGGCCGTCGCGGTCGTCGTCACCGCGCTCGTGACCGCGGCAACGCTGACCTCGAAGTAGCGCGCGCTTACGTCTACCAGATCCGCACGCGGTCCTCGGGCGCGAGGTACTGCCGGTCGCCTTCCTGGACGTCGAACGCCGCGTACCACGCATCCATGTTGCGCTCGGGGATCGAGCCGCGCGCAGCGGCCGGCGAGTGCGGGTCCGTGAGCAGCTGGTTGCGCAGCGCGTCCTCGCGTTGGATGGCGCGCCAGACCTGGGTGTGCGCCATGAAGAACCGCTGGTCGCCCGTGAAGCCGTCGATGATGGGCGCCTCTTGGCCGTCGAGCGACAGCTTGTAGGCCGTGTAGGCCATCTCGAGGCCGCCGAGGTCGCCGATGTTCTCGCCCATCGTGAAATTGCCGTTCACGCAGGCGCCTTCGAGCGGGCAGAACGCGTTGTACTGCGCGGCGAATTTGGCGATGGCCGCCTGGAAGCGCTCGTTGGTCGCGGGCGTCCACCAGTTGCGGATCCTGCCGGTCTCGTCGAACTCGCGGCCCTGGTCGTCGTAACCGTGGCCGATCTCGTGGCCGATCACGGCGCCGATGGCGCCGTAGTTGACGGCCGGGTCGGCGTACGGATCGAAGAACGGCGGCTGGAGGATCGCGGCCGGGAACGTGATCTGATTGACGAGCGGGTTGTAGTAGGCATTGACGGTCTGCGGGTTCATGGCCCATTCGTCGCGGTCGACGGGCTCGTTAAGCCGCGCGACCTCGCGGTGCCACTCGAACTTGCGGCCGTTGCGCACGTTCTCGAAGAGCTTGCCGGGCTCGACCGTATAGGCCGAGTAGTCGCGCCACTTCACGGGGTACCCGACGCGCGGCTCGAAGGTCGCGAGCTTCTTGGCCGCTTCGGCGCGCGTGGCTTCGTCCATCCAGGCAAGAGTTTCGAGGCGCTGGCTCATCGCCGCGACGAGGTTGGCGACGAGCTCGTCCATCTTGGCCTTGTAGTCCGCCGGGAAGAATTTCGCGACGTAGACCTCGCCGACGCCCTCGCCGATGAGGCCGTCGAGCAGCTGCACGCCGCGCTTCCAGCGGTCGCGCTGCACTTCGACGCCGGCGAGCGTGCGGCGATAGAACTCGAAGCTCGCGTCGTCGAACGCCTTCGGCAGGTTGCTCGCGTAGTCGCTCGCGAGATGGAACGCGAGGTACTTCTTCCAGGCATCGACGGCCTCTGTGTCGAGCAGCGCGGCGCCGTCGCGCAGGGCCGTGGTCTCGTTGACGACGAAGTTTTGCACCGCGCTCAAGGACGCGGCGGGCAGCATGACGTCCCACTCGACCGCGGGGATCATCGCCGCGAGGCCGGCACGATCGACGGGGTTGTTCGTGGCCTGCACGTCGCGCTGCCGCTCGGGCGACCAGTGGACCGTGGCGAGCGCGGTCTCGAGCGTGACGACGGCGTCGGCGCTCGCGGCCGGGCTCGCATCGCCGATGAGCTCGAAGATCCTCGTGACGTAGGCCTTGTAAGCGGCGCGATAGGCGTCGAACTTGTCGCCCTCGTTCAAGTAGTAGTCGCGCACGGGCATGCCGAGCCCGGACTGCGTGATGTTGACGACGTAGCGCGTCGTGTCGGCCGGATCGGGCGAGATGTACATGCCGATCGGGCCGGCATAGTCGCTGTTGCCCATGAGCCTCACGACATCGGTCTTGGTGCGTGCCGCGGCGATCGCGTCGAGATCTGCTTTTAGCGGCTCGATGCCGCGCGCTTCGATCGCGGCTTCGTCCATCCACGAGCCGTAGAGGTCGGCCACTTTCTGCTGCACCGAGCCCGCGGTGCGCGGCGTCGCGGCGAGCGCGTCGAGCAGCGTGCGCACGTCGGTCTCGGATTTGTCGCGCAGCGCATCGAAGACGCCGTAACGAGCCTTGTCGGCCGGCATCTCGAACGTCGAAACCCACGCGCCGTTCACGTAGCGGTAGAAGTCGTCGCCGGGTTTGACGGTGGTATCCATCGCCGTGGTGTCGATTCCGAATGTGCCTAGTGCGGCCTTCGGGGACTCGGACGCCGGCGCCGCGGCTTGCTCGTTGCTGCAGGCGCAGAGCAGGGCGGCCGCGCAAACGGCGGATAAAAAGGGCAGTCTCATAGAGTTACCTCCGTGCGGAATTCTGGATTGCCGTGCTCGCTGGCGCAATCGCGCCGACGAGCGCTAGTTCGCGAGGCGCTCGCTGACGTAGGCCGCGACGTCGCGGATCTCAACCGCCGTGAGCGTCGTGGCGAGCGCGGGCATCGAGTTGCGGCCTTCGCTGACGACCTGGAGGACGACCAGGGCGTTGCCTTGCGCTTGTATGCTCGGGCCGCCGCCATGGCCGCCTTCGCCTTGCTCGCCGTGACAGGCGACGCACGCCGTCGTGTAGACCGCCGCGCCGGCGTCGGCGTTGCCGGGCGCCGTCGTGCCCGGCGAGAAGGTCATGAGCGAGCCGGCCGGCGGCACCGGCTCGAGCGTGCCGCCCTGCGCGAACAGCCAGAGACTGTCACCGCGCGACGAGCCCGCGAACAGGTTGCCCGCGGAGTAGGCGACGAGGTACTGCTTGCCGTTGTGCTCGAACGTCGAGGCCGGTGAGTTCATGCCGGCGCCCGTCTGGAATTCCCAGAGCTTCGCGCCCGTGGTCGAATTCACCGCCGTGAGCCGGCCGTCGTTGCGGCCGACGAACACGAGGCCGCCGGCCGTGGCGAGCGAGCCGCTGTAGCACGGAGTCGGCCAGTGCTGCTGCCAGACCAGCTCGTTGGTGCGCATGTCGACGGCCGCGAACACGCCGAGCGACGTCATGTGAAAGCCGCCGATGCCGCCCGCGATGTAGCCCGCGCCCTCGGGCGGCCGCTCGGCCGTGACCTCCTGCGCGAAATACGACCAGATGCGATCCGCGGCGCAGACGTAGAGATACCCGCTCGCCGCGTCGTAGGAGCTCGGCGGCCAGTTAACCCCTCCGGGCGGCCCAGGTTTTACTAGGGTGGGCGTGGTCCAGAACGGCGTGAAGATCTTGCCGCCGTTGACGAGCGTCGTGCCCTCGGGCGCGATGTCGATCTGCTGCGGGATGAAGGCGTCGCCGCGCGGGTAGGGCTGCGTCGCGGCCGTGCCTTGCCGCGGCTCCTGCGGCACGGGCCGCTCGTCGATGCCGATGAGCGGCGTGCCGTCGGTGCGATCGAGGATATAGACCCAGCCCGTCTTGCCGGCGTGCGCAAGCCCCTTGCGGGTCGTGCCGTCGAGCTCGATGTCGAACAGCGTGACGGGCGACGCCGCGTCGTAATCCCAGATGTCGTGGTGCACTTCTTGGAAGTGCCAACGATATTGGCCGGTTTTGGCCTCGACGGCCACGATCGACGTCGAGAACAGGTTGTCGCCGCGGCGGATCGAGCCGTTGTAGTCGGGCCCGGGATTGCCCGTCGCGAAGTAAATGAGCTTAAGCTCGGGGTCGACAGCCGGCGTGTTCCAGACGGGTGCCGCGCCGTCCATCCAGATCTCGTTGTCCTGCGGCCAAGTGTCGTGGCCGACCTCGCCGGGGCCCGGGATCGTGTAGAACGTCCACGCGAGCCTGCCGTCGCGCGCGTCGAACGCCTTGACGCGGCCGCGAATGCCGCGCTCGCCGCCCGCGAAGCCCGTGATCACGAGCCCGTCGAAGTAGAGCGGCGCGCTCGTGATCGTGAAACCTTCCTGCCAGCGCTCGGCCTGCACGGACCAGGCGACGCGGCCCGTGGTCTGATCGAGCGCGACGAGCTTGCCGTCGAGCTGGCCGACGAACACCTTGCCGTCGCCCAAGCCTACGCCGCGGCTCGTCCAGCCGCAGCAGACCGCGGTGTTCGCGGAGTCGAGATTGGCACGGTGCTCCCAGAGGATGGCGCCGCTGTCGACGCTCACGGCGAACACGTCGTTCGCGCCCGTGACGACGTAGATGACGCCGCGATAGACGACGGGCTGTGCTTCGCCCGAGTACTGCGCGCCGAGCCCCGAGCCGCGCAAGTGGGTGCGCCAGACGCCCTTGAGCGTCGCGACGTTGTCGCGATCGATCGCAGTCAGCGGCGAGTAGCGCCGGTTGTACCAATCGCCGCCGTTGGTCGGCCAACCGTCGGTCGGCGGCGCGGTGAGCGCGGTGCCTGCGAACGCGGGCGCGCGGCGAATGCTCTGCGCATCGGCGGTCGTCGCGAAGACGAGAGCCGCCAGGAGAAACAGTGCCGGTGTTACGGTTTCGGTTCGGTTGCGCATACGGAGCCCAAGTTGCGGTTGCGGTTCAGTTGCCGAGCGTCGTGGGCGTGAGCGTGCCGTCGAGCGCGAACAGCCAGACGCTGTCGCCCTTCGTCGAGCCGGCGAACAAGTTGCCGGCCGAGTAGGCGACGACGTACTGCTTGCCCGCGTGCTCGAAGACGCTGACGGGCGCGTTCATGCCGGCGCCCGTCTGGAATTCCCAAAGCTTCGCGCCGTTCTCCGAGTCGAGCGCCGTGAGCCGGCCGTCGTTGCGGCCGACGAACACGAGGCCGCCGGCCGTTGCCGTCGCGCCGCTGTAGCACGTGTTGGCCCAGTGCTGTTGCCAGACGATGGTATTGGTGCGCATGTCGAGCGCCGTGAACGTGCCGTAGGCCGGCAGCGGGTTCGTGCCGAACGCGCCGCCCACGTAGAACTCGCCCGGAGGCGGGCGCTCGGTGCCGATCTCGGCGGCCACGAACGAGCTCGCGGCATCGCTGGCGCAGACGTACAGGTAGCCCGTCGCCCGGTCGTACGCGCTCGGCGGCCAGTTCGCGCCGCCCAAGATCCCGGGCTTCGCGATGATGTAGTCGGTCCAGTAGGGCGTGAAGATCTCGCCGCCGTTGACGAGCGGGTACCCCTCGGGCGCTAGGCCTAAGTGCTGCGGCACGAACGAATCGCCGCGGGGGTAGGGCTGCGTCGCGGCCGTCGCCTGGCGCGGCTCCTGCGGCACGGGCTTTTCGTCGATGCCGACGAGCGGCGTGCCATCGGTGCGGTCGAGGATGTAGACCCAGCCCGTCTTGCTGGGCTGCGCGAGGCCTTTGCGCTCGCGGCCGTCGACTTCGAGATCGAACAGCACGACGGGGCTCGGGCTGTCGAAGTCCCAGATGTCGTGGTGCACCTGCTGGAAGTGCCAGCGGTATTCGCCGCTAGCGACGTCGACGGCTACGATCGACGACGTGTAGAGGTTGTCGCCGGTGCGCACGGCGCCGTTGAAGTCGGGCCCCGGGTTGCCCGTCGAGAAGTAGATGAGCTTGAGCTCGGGGTCGAGCGCCGGCGTGTGCCACACCGTGGCGCCGCCGTGCTGCCAGATCTCGTTGTCCTGCGGCCAGGTTTCGTTGCCGGGCTCGCCGCGCTCCGGAATCGTGTAGAACGTCCAGACGAGCGCGCCGTCGCTTGCGGCGAACGCCTTGACGCGGCCGCGCACGCCGTACTCGGCGCCCGCGAAGCCCGTGATCACGACGCCGTCGTAGTAGAGCGGCGCGCTCGTGATCGAGAAGCCGTCCTGCCAGCGCTCGGCCTGCACCGACCACACGATGGCGCCCGTCTTCGCGTCGAGCGCGACGAACTTGCCGTCGAGCTGGCCCATGAAGACGCGTCCTTCGCCGTGCGCGACGCCGCGATTTGTCCAGCCGCAGCAGACGACGTCGTTCGCAGCGTCGAGGTTGGCGCGGTACTCCCAGACGATCGCGCCCGTCGTGACGTCGAGAGCGTAGAGATCGTTGGCGCCCGTCGGCACGTAGATGAGGCCGTCGACGACGAGCGGCTGAGCCTCGCCCGAGTGCTGGGCGCCCGCGCCGGAGCCGCCGAGCCGCGTGCGCCACACGCCTTTGAGGTTGGCGACGTTGCTGCGGTCGATTTGGGTCAGCGGCGAGTAACGTTGGTTGTACCAGTTGCCGCCGTTCGTGGGCCAGCTCGTCGTCGGCGGCGCAACGAGTGCGTCATCGACGCGGCCGCACGCGGCGAGCAGCGCCGCCGCGACGATGACTACTGCTTGCGATGTCGCGTGCGTCAAGACCGAGCTCCTCGTGGTCGGTCTACTTCGTGCCTTTGAAATGCTCGATGCCGGGCTTGAACGTCTTGTCGTCGAGAAACGCTTTCATCGCGTTCGCACGGTTGTCGCCTGCGCCGAAGAACAGCGCCTCGCCCATTTTCGCGTAGAGGTAGTCCGCCGACACCTCCCAGTCCATGTAGCGCATGCGCTTCATCGCGATCTTGACGCCGCGCAGCACGGCCGGGTTCTTCGTGAGCAGCATGCGCGCAATTTGGGTCGTTCGTACTTTGAGCTTCTTGCGCGGCACCGATTCGTTGACGAGCCCCATCTCGGCGGCCTTCTTGCCCTTGAACGGCTCACCGGTCATCGCGTAGAAGAGCGCGTTGCGCAGGCCCATCGTCTCCGAGGTCGCCTTCGTGACGTTGCCGGCCGGGATGATGCCCCAGTTGACCTCCGAGAGGCCGAACGTCGCCTCGTTGGCCGTGATCGCGAGATCGCACGCCACGACGGGCGTGAACGCGCCGCCGAAGCACCAGCCGTTGACCATGGCGATCGTCGCCTTCGGGAAGTCGCGGAGCCGCCGCCACTGCCACTCCTCCGCCGTGCGGCGCACCTTCAAGATCATGTCGGGCTTGCCGTCGGTCTCGCGGAAGTACTCCTGCAAATCCATCCCAGCCGCAAACGCGTCGCCGGCGCCGGTTAGCACGAGCACGCCGCATCGCTCGTCGGTCGCGAGCGCCTCGACGGTGTCCCGCATCTCGGCATTGAGCTTCGGGCTCATCGCGTTGCGTTTGTCGGGGCGGTTCAACGTCACCCAGGCGATGCCGTCGTCGAAATCGACGAGCACGAGCTTGCCCCAGGGATCCTTCTTGCGGGCCATGCGGAAATCTCCTCGAAGAGTCGTTGCGTGCGGCTAAAGGCCGGTATTTCTTGTCTCGGGTTGCCGGGGGTGCCGCGAGGCCTTAAAGTCCTTTAGTGACCGGACCGCCGGGTTTCGGCCAGCAGTTTATCAAGGAGTCGACGCCATGCGGCAATGTCTGCGGCGACTCGACACCGACGAGCGCTCGCAGCGGAGGGTTGCGCCATGGCTTACGACCTGTTGGGGAAGAACTTCGTGCCGCCCGACGTGCACGGCAAAGTCACCGGCAAGGCCAAGTACGCCGAGGACTTTCGTGCCGAAGGCATGGTGTTCTGCAAGCTCCTGCTCTCGCCGATGCCGCACGCGCGCGTGCGCAGTATCGACGCCGCCGAAGCGCTCGCGATGCCGGGTGTGCACGGCATCCTGACGGCCGACGACGTCACGAACCCGCCGGCGCCCGCCGAGCCCATCCTCACCAAGGAGCCGATGTGGATCGGCCAGCCCATCCTCGCGGTCGCGGCCGACACCGAGGAGCTCGCCGCCGACGCCATCGACAAGATCAGGGTGGACTTCGAGGAGCTGCCGTTCACGGTCGACCCGCTCCAGAGCTTGTTCCCGGGCGGCCCCGACGCGCGCAGCGACGGCAACGCCGTCGACAATCGCTTGATCGGCCCGCCGCGGCTGTCGCAGGTGAAGTGGACGGCCGGCGATTTCGCGGCCGCCGGCGAAAACCAGCTCCCGACGGGGGCGCCACTCGTCGAGTGGTCCTACGGCGACATCGACGCGGGGTTCGCGAGGGCCGCGCTCGTGCTCGACGAGACGTTCGTCACGGCCGGCATGTCGCACCACTCGATGGAGCCGCGCTCCGCGATGGCGTACTGGGAGAACGGCAAGTGCTTCGTCTACGGCTCGACGCAGAGCCAGAGCTTCGTCGTGCCCGGCCTCGCCGGTTTGATCGGGATCACGCCCAACGATCTCGTTTACATCGCCGAGACCTGCGGCGGTGGCTTCGGCTCGAAGGGCACCGAATACCCCGTGATGTCGATCCCGGCGCACATGGCGAAGAAGATCAACCGCCCCGTGATGCTGCGCATCACGCGCGCCGAGGAGTATTTCTTCGGCTACGCGCGCACGGGCTTCCAGGGCCGCGTTCGCATGGGGTTCGATCGCAGCGGCCGCGTCACGGCGGCCGACCTCTACATCGTGCAGGAGAACGGCGCGACGGCGGGCTTTCCCGACTGGCCCTCGGCCGGCGACACCGTCTCGATCCTCTACCAGCCGCCCGCGATGCGCTTCCGCGGTATGTGCGTCATGACCAACACCGTGCCGCGCTCGGCGCAGCGCGGCCCGGGGCACAACCAGACGGTTTCCGTCATGGAGCCGCTCATCGACAAGGCCGCGAAGCAGCTTGGGGTAGATAGGCTCGCGATTCGCCGCTTGAACGGCCCGAAGATGGACGCCAAGGTTGGCGAGAACCAGGGCCCCGTCACGAGCTGCTACCTCCAGGAAGCCATGGACAAGGCCGCCGCCCTCTTCAACTACGACGAGCGGCGCGCGCGCAGCGGTCAACGCAACGGCACGAAAGTCACGGGCATCGGTGTCGGGCAGGCGTTCCACCCCGCGGGGTTCGCGGGTTTCGACGGTCTCGTGCGCATCACCACCGACGGCAAGATCCACTTCCACAGCGGCGTCGGCAATCTCGGCACCTACTCGCACACGGGCACGTCGCGCATCGCGGCCGAGGTGCTCAAGGCCAACTGGGACAACTGCATCGTCGAGCGCGGCGACACGCGCAAGGGCCTGCCCTGGAACATCGGCCAGTTCGGCAGCAACACCTCGTTCACGATGGCGCGCACCAACTACGTCGCGGCCGTCGACGCCGTCAACAAGCTCAAGGAGATCGCGGCCATGGACTTGGGCGGCGCGCCGGCCGACTACGACATCGGCGGCGAGCGCGTGTTCGCGACAGCCGACCCGACCAAGGGCCTCACGTACGCGCAGGCCGCGCAGCGCGCGGTCGATCTCGGCGGCAAGTTCGACGGCCACGAGAACCCGGCCGACATCAACCCGATGACGGCCGCGGCGGCCACGTCGCTCGCGGGCACGGGCTTGATCGGGGTCGCCAAGGACAACCTGCCGCTCACGGCTGCGCCGGCGGCGTTCGTCGCGGGCTTCGCCGAGGTCTCCCTCGATACCGAGACGGGCGCGTTCGAGATCGTCGACTATGTGGCCGTCGCCGACTGCGGCACGGTCATTCATCCGCAGGGCTTGGCCACGCAGATCAAGGGCGGCGCCGTCATGGGCTTCGGCCTGGCCGTGCTCGAGAAGCACATCTACGATCCGCAGAACGGGTTGCCCGGCAACGTGGGCTTCTATCAGGCGAAGCCCGCGAGCTATCTCGACGTGCCGTCGGTGTTCACCACCGACGCCGTCGACCAGCCCGACCCGCAGAGCCCGCTCGGCACGAAGGGCATCGGTGAGCCCGTCATGGGCGCCGGCGCTTCGGCGCTCTTGTGCGCCATCTCGGACGCGCTCGGCGGTCACTACTTCAACCGCGTGCCCGTGACGCGCGATCATATCGTCAACGCGCTTAGCAGTAGGCCACAGTCGCACAAGCCGTTGCAGGTCAACACGGCCTAGAACTTGGGCGAAGACGTGCTGCCCCTGGGCGCGACGCTCGAAGAGATCTGCCCGACCGCGACGATGCGTACGCCTTGCCCGGCCGCGCGCTCGTCGGCGTGCGCTGACACGACGGTCGATCGGTTGCGCTGTCGCTCGGCGAACCCTGGGGGCGCCGCTAGCGTCGCCCTTTGGTGCCGGGTTTCTTGGGCGGCGCGGTCGTGTCGTAAGGGTTGTAGCCGCCGCCGGGCGGCGGTTTCGGCAGCGACGGGTCGGATTGCTCGAGGAGCCTGAGCGCTTCGTTGTCGAGCGCCTTGAGCTCGTCGAACGTCCTTTCGACCGACTCGTGCGCTTGCTGCTCGGAGGCCCACACCCAACGCGCGTCGCCGCGCTCGTCATGCTCGATGGCGCCGCCGCTGCGCTCGTGCGTCAACGTGACTGCGTCGTCGCTGGCCGCCGGCTGGTCGGTCCGGCGGCGGCCGCCTTTGCGTCGTTCGTTGGGCATCGTTTTGGGTCTCCGGGGGAAAAGGCTAGCGCGGCCGCGGTCAGCCGAGTGGGAACTGCGTCCCGAACCGCAGACGATCCGGCTCGCGCTGCCCTGGCCCGCGTAGCCGCTGGCGGGCCGACGCGCAGGCTAGAATTGGGCCGTGGAGCGCATGGACAGAGGTCGATGAAACATCGTAAGTCATTAAAGTTGTTGAGTTTATCGGCTGTGCTGGCCGTGGCCTCCGGCCTCGCCGGGGCGGCGGGCGCGCAGGCCGGGTCGGCGGAGCCACGGACAGTCGCGGCCGAGGCGGGCACGCTGCCGCGCGCCGTCGCGCCGCGCGGGCCGCTGTCGGTCGACGAGCGCAACACGATTGCCGTGTTCGAGAGCGTGAGCCCGTCCGTCGTCTACATCACGACCGTGCAGTACGTGCGCGATCTCTTCAGCCGCAACGTCATGCGCGCGCCGCAGGGCACGGGCTCGGGATTCATCTGGGACGAGCAGGGCCGCATCATTACGAATCGGCACGTGATCCGCGACGCGCAGGCCGCGGTCGTCACGCTCAGCGACCAGCGCCGCTTCGAGGCGCGCCTCGTCGGCTCGAGCGCCGCGCACGACATCGCGGTGCTTCAGATCGACGTGCCCGAGGATCTGCCGCCGCCGATCCCGATCGGCAGCAGCGCGGATCTGCGCGTCGGCCAGGGCGTGCTCGCGATCGGCAACCCGTTCGGGCTCGACCACACGCTGACGACGGGCATCGTGTCCGCGCTCAACCGCACCGTCGAGAACGAGTCGGGCGGCACGATCGACAACGTCATCCAGACGGACGCGGCCATCAACCCCGGCAACTCGGGCGGCCCCCTCATCGACAGCGCGGGCCGGCTGGTCGGCATTAACACGATGATCTACAGCCCGTCGGGCGCGTACGCCGGCATCGGCTTCGCGGTGCCCGTCGACACGATCAACCGCGTCGTGCCGCGGCTCATCGGCTACGGCGAGTACGTGCGGCCGACGCTCGGCATCACATCCCGGGACGACATCAGCCGCCAATTGCTCGGCGACGACGCGGACGGCGTGCTCGTGCTCGCTGTGACGGCCGGCTCGCCCGCGGCCCGCGCGGGGCTACGCGCGACCGAGCCAACCGCGAATGGGCGCGTGGCGCTCGGCGACGTCATCGAAGCCGTCGACGGCCGGCCCGTCGAGAACTTTGCGACGCTCGTCAACGTGCTCGACGCGCGCGAGTTCGGCGACCGCATCACGCTGACGATCCGCCGCGGCGGGCAGCGGCTCGAGGTGCCGGTGACGCTGTCGGCGGCCGGGGCAGCGCGCGGGCGCTAGCGCGGCTCTCGACCCCTCACGTGAGGGATTCTGCACCACGATGGTGCGAAATCGGCTGACGCTAACGCTTCGGGCGCGGCTTCGCGCGCCTCGTCGGCTCGGCCTCGAGCGGGTTCTCGGGCCAGTGGTGGCGCGGATAGCGGCCGCGCATGTCCTTGCGGACCTCGACGTACGCGTTCTTCCAGAAGCTCGCGAGGTCGCGTGTCACCTGTAACGGTCGGTGCGCCGGCGATAGCAATTTGAACGTCACGGGCACCTGGCCACCGCCGATGCGCGGCGTGGCCGCGAGGCCGAACACCTCTTGCATGCGCATCGACGCGCACGGCGCGTTGTCGTCGCGGTAGTCGATCGGCGTATGCGTACCCGTCGGCAGCGTCAGGTGCGCCGGCGCGAGCTCGTCGAGCTGCCGCAGTTGCGCGCGCGTGAGCCGCGCGCGCAAGGCGTCGCCGAGCGGGATGCGGCCGAAATGCGAGCGGCGCGTGATGCCGGTGAGATACGGCTCGAGCCACTTGAGATCGGAGGCGAGCGCCTGGTGCGCGAAATCGGGCCAGTCGCCGAGATCGCCGCGCTCGAGCGCGCGCACGAACTCGCAGCGCGCGACGAACGTGCGCGTGTCGTCGTCCCAGGGCAGCGCCTCGAGGCCGAGCGAGCGCAAGCCCTCGAGCAGCGCCGCGACCGCGGCCTCGGGCGGCGCGTCGGTCAGCGGCTTCTCGTCGAGCACGAGCTCGCTAAGGCGCGTCGTGCGGCGCGCGACGACGGCTTCGCTGCGTGCGTCCCACGCGAGCTCGTCGCGCGAGACGATGTCGGCCGCGAAGTAGTCGTCGAGGTCAGCGCGCTTAAGCGGCGCCGCGAGCAGCACGCGCGCCTCGCGCTCGCGATCGTCGAGCTCGACGGCGACGATGAAGTCCTCGCGAGCCACGGACTCGGGATTGGCGAACGACGCCCCGCGGCCGTTCGCGAGCTGATAGCGGCCTTCGCTTCCGGGCCGGCGCTTGCCGATGCGGTCGGGATAGGCGAGGGCGAGCAGCGCGCCCGGCTCGACGCCCGAGCGCGGCTTCGCTTCGGCGCCGAGCTTAAGCGCGTACGCGCGCTCGGCGCGGCGAATGCGCTCGAGCACGCCGCGCTCGGCGCCGCGGCCGCCGCCGCGCCGCAGCAGGTCGAGGCGACTACGCACGTCGCTGTCGCGGTCGCGGCCCGGTCCGCTGCCGCGTAGGAGGTCGCGCTCGGAGAGCAGCGCCGCGAGCTCGGCGGCCTCGGCTGCGGCGCCGTGGTCGCGCGCCGCGAGCAGCATGTGCGCGAGCCGCGGGTGCGCGGCGAGCCCCTGCATCGCGCGGCCGTGCGGCGTTATGCGGCCCGCGGTGTCGAGTGCGCCGAGCCGCGCGAGCAAATCGCGCGCGCCCGCGAGCGTCGCGGCCGGCGGCGCGTCGAGCCACTTGAGCTCCGCGGCCGACGAGCCCCACACGGCGAGGTCGAGCGCGAGCGGCGCCAAGTCGGCGACCGCAATCTCGGGCGCCGCGTACGCCGCGAGGCTGCGATCCGCGCTCTCGCCCCAGAGGCGGTAGCAAACACCGGGCGCCGTGCGGCCCGCGCGGCCGGCGCGCTGCTCGGCCGAGGCGCGCGAGATGCGCTGCGTCATAAGGCGGCTCATGCCGCTCGTGGGATCGAAGACGCTGCGCCGTTCGAGCCCTGCATCGACGACGATGCGCACGCCGTCGATCGTGAGGCTCGTCTCGGCGATGTTGGTCGCGAGCACGATTTTGCGGCGGCCTGCGCGAGCGGGCGCCAGCGCCGCGTCCTGGTCGGCCGGCTTGAGCTCGCCGTAGAGCGGCAGCACGTCGACGTCGGGCGTCAGCCCGCTCTCGCGCAGCCGCGCCTCGACGCGGCGAATCTCGCCAGCGCCGGGCAGGAACGCAAGCACATCGCCCGGCGACTCGGCGAGCGCGCGTTGGATGGCGCGCCCCACGGGCGCTTCGATCGGGTCCGCTGCGCTGGGAAGCGTCGGCAGACCCTTGCCGAGGTAGCGCACCTCGACGGGGAACATGCGGCCGTGGCTTTCGACGACGGGCGCACCGCCGAGCAACGCCGCGACCTTGGCGCCGTCGAGCGTCGCCGACATCGCGACGAGGCGCAGCTCTTGGGCCACGTGCTCGCGCGCGTCGAGCGCGAGCGCCAAGCCGACATCGGCGTGCAGGTTGCGCTCGTGGAACTCGTCGAACAGCACGGCCGCGACGCCGTCGAGCGCGGGATCGCTCTGGAGCATGCGCGTGAACACGCCTTCGGTGACGACCTCGATGCGCGTGCGGCGGCTCACGCGCGTCTCGAGGCGCATGCGCAGGCCCACGGTGTCGCCGACGTTCTCGCCGAGCGTGCGCGCCATGCGCTCCGCGACGGCGCGCGTCGCGAGCCGGCGCGGCTCGAGCATGACGATGCGCCCACCGCGCGCCCACGGCTCTTCGAGCAGGGCGAGCGGCACGACGGTGCTCTTGCCGGCGCCGGGTGGCGCGACGACGACGGCACTGCGCTGCGCAGCAAGCGCAGCGACGAGCGGCGGCAAGGCTTCGTCGATCGGCAGGCCGGACTGCATCGGCGGGCCGCGCGGACGGCGCGCGGTCAGCGCTCGGCGCGGGCGCGCGCCGCGAGCGCGAGCAGTGCGCGGGCGCGCTTGACGACGGGCACGTCGATGACCCAGCCGTCGAGCGAGGTCGAGGCGCGGCCGCGGCGTTCGGCTTCCTCGAACGCGGCCACGATGCGCTGTGCGTGCGCGATCTCTTGCGCCGACGGCGAGAAGCACTCGTTGAGCGCCGCGAGCTGCTCGGGATGGATGGCGAACTTGCCCTTGAAGCCGATACTCTTGGCGCGCAGCGCGTTGCCGCGCAGGCCGTCGGGGTCGCGCAATTTCAAGTAGGGCGTGTCGAGCGCCAAGACGTGCGCCGCGCGCGCGGTCACGCAGAGCCGTTGCCGCGCGTAGGCGACCTGCGATTCGTCCTCGAGCCGCTCGATCCCTAAATCGTTCGTGAAATCCTCGCCGCCGAAGGCGACGCCGACGATACGTTCGCTGGCGCGGCAGATCGCGTCGCAGTTGACGATGGCTTCGGCCGTCTCGATCCAGGGCAGCAGGCGCACTTGGCCGGCCGGGACGCCCGCGCGGCGCTCGAGCCCGTCGAGCAGCCGCGCGACCGCGGCGATGTCGGCCGCATGGCGCACCTTGCCGATCGAGACGCCGAAAATGTGCGGGCCGACGACCGCTGCGAGATCGGTTTCGACCCATTCCGTGTCGAGCGAGTTGACGCGCGGGATCACGGGGGCACCTAAGGCCGCAAGCCGCGGCAGGAAGGAGCGGATCGTCTCGCGCGCGTTGGCCTTCTCGGCGGCCGGCACGGAGTCCTCCATGTCGGGCACGAAGGCGTCGGGTTCGAGCCCGAGCGCTTTCTCGAGCATGTTGGCTTTGTTGCCTGGGACGAATAGCGGACTGCGAAGGATCACGTGTCGATCACGCGTGCGTAACGCGCCACGAGCGCGGAATCCCGAAGTAGCGGGCGCCGTCAATGTCACCGGGCGCCGGAGCTCGCGGGTGCGCGCGGGGGCCGGCCGACCTGGCGGGGCGCGAGACGAAGGTCGCGGCTGAAGTGTGGTTCCGCATGTCTCCCGGATTCTCTCGGCACCTGACGTCGCAGAGGTTAACACCGCGGGGTGCTTTTGGCGGTAATGACGGCGGGTGTGAATCCAGTAGTTTCAACGAGAATTACGATGAGGCTGCCCGCGCGGCCGCGCGTAGTCTCGGCAGCACCGTCAGGGCCGCGGACCGGGAAGCAGTTAGAAGGAGGTTCTCTTGCTCGGCGGCCATGGCGGGCGAGGATAGTGCAATACGGGTAAAAGTGATTTACGTCGTCGGGCGATTCGAACCGGTCCAAATGAGCCGGATAGGCACGCCAACCGCGCCGAACGTCGTGTGCGCGGCGAGCCGGGGTATGCTCGCACCGTGGCCTTAGTTTTCGACACAAATGCCGACGTCTCCAATGCCAAGTTCAGGGAGATCGGGCGGATCGTCGCTCATTGGTCGCTGCTCGAATACATGATGCAGTTGGCCATCGGCCGGTTCGTCGGCACCAACATCAAGACTGCACGCATCCTGACCGACCGTGTCGGCACCGAGGGCTTGCTGAAGAAGTTGGAGCTGGTGGTAGAAGTTCATGAGCTACCCAAGACCAAAGCACGTCGACTGCAACGGCTGATCGCCCGCATACGTGACGAGCAAGAGCACCGGAATGACGTGACCCACGGCCTGTGGGGTCAAGACAAGAAGTTGTGGTACCTCATCCGCTTCAAAAGCACGAAGCTGCTCAAGATCGGTCGCCACAAACGGGTCTCTGCAAACGAATTGCGCCGGACAGCCGACCGCATCGAAACCCTGACCCGCGACTTCGACCGCTGGTCGTTGCCCAACTCGTGACGCCCTTGGCTTTCCCGTTGCCGGGTGGCCGGGCACCGCCGCGCATGCATCTGACTAAGTACCACGGGGTTTTCGCTCCGCACGCGGCGCTGCGCGCCGCGATCACGCCGGCGGGTCGAGGGCGGGGAGCTTCAGGCTCGAGTGTCGACGCCGAAGGGCCGCCGCTCGCCCGGCACGTCGCGATGAGCTGGGCACGGCGGCTGAAGCGCATCCTCGCGCATCTGACGCAGCGGGCCTGCGAGGAGCAGAAGGACTCGCCGTTCGCCTCGCGCGCCCCGCCGCAGCCGTCGCTGCTGTGAATCGGCCGATTCCGGAGCTCGCCGGTCAACGTTTTCAAGCCGGCGGGCACGCACCGCTGCGTCCGGCGATTCCTGGGAGGCGGGTTTTCGGGCTCGAAGCCGAGCTGGAGCACGCGGCGGCGGCCGGTGTGACCTTCCGCCGCGGGGCCGGTGCAGGTGCCATTTTCGCCGTCCGTGTCGACCCCTCGGCGGGCTTGGAGGCTGACAGAAGGGCCTTGTTATACGCCTTAGCCGCACCTCGTTATTGAAACCTCTGTCCCGCGCTCGGGAAGGGCTACGTGCAGCACTGCTCGCGGCGAGCGGCGCCACGAATGAACCATTAGCCGCTACGGGGCTACCTACGGGGCGCGGGAACCTTTCCGCGGCCGTCTGCATCTTGTGCCCATGAACGAGCGAGTCGAGCTCAGCGTACCCGCCGTCCCGGCGTCCGAAGCGATCCCGGACGCCGCGATCCCCGACGCCGACGTCGTCGCGCGCGTCCTGACGGGCGATTCCGCGCTCTTCGAGCTGTTGATGCGACGGTACAACCGACTCCTGTTCCGCCTCGCGCGCGTGCTCGCGCGCATCAGACACCAGTGATCGTCCAAGGATCGTCCAAAGAAGGAGAACGCGCCATGACTGCCATGCTTCGCAAGCTCGAGACCGGCACACTCGCCCTGCTATTGCTGGTCTTGCCGTTCGGCGCGACGAGCGCCGACGACCTACCGCTGACCGCCGATGCCGCGGTTTGGCAGAACGCCGTGCAGCAGGTCGCGCGCGGCCGCAACGCGTTTCGCTTCGACACCTTCGGCGATGAAGACTTCTGGGGCGGCGCGCTGCGGTTGCACGAGGCCATCGCCGGCGCGGCGAACGGCGGCGTCGGCCCAGGGTTGAGCCCGAAGGCTGCGCTAGGACTAGGCCTCAAGGTCGATTCGCGGGCGTTACCGGGTTCGCTCGTGGCTGCGCTCAAGGGGGGGCGCGTCAACCTCGACGATCCGGCCGTGACCCTGGCGCTGCTCGCGCGTAACGCCGTCGTTGGCGTGCGCGGTTTCACGGACCGTAGCGGCAAGCTCGAGTCCGTCGGAATCACGTGCGCGCTCTGCCACAGCACCGTCGACGACTCGCTGGCGCCCGGCATCGGCACGCGGCTCGACGGCTGGGCCAATCGTGACTTGAACATCGGCGAGATCGCCGCACTGGCGCCGAGTGTGGCGCCGTTCGCGCAGCTGCTCGGCGTCGACGAGGCGACCGTGCGCACGGTCTTCAAGAGCTGGGGCCCCGGCAAGTTCGACGCGCACCTACTGCTCGACGGCAAGGCATTCCAACCGGACGGCCGCAGCGCCGCGACGCTGCTCCCGCCGGCGTTCGGTCTCGCGGGCGTCAATCTGCACACCTACACGGGCTGGGGCTCCGTCACGCATTGGAACGCCTTCGTCGCCGTGCTCGAGATGCAGGGCAAGGGCACTTTCTACGATCCGCGGCTCGACGACGCGAGCAAGTTTCCGATCGCGGCCGCCAACGGCTTCGGCAACGTGCGCCGCGAGCCGGACCTCGTGACGCCGAAGCTCGGCGAGCTACAGTTCTATCAGCTCGCGATCCCGGCACCGAAGCCGCCGAAGGGCAGCTTCGACCCGCGCGCGGCCGAGCGTGGTAAGGCGTTGTTCGCGGCTGACGGCAAAGCCCGCTGCGCGACCTGTCACGTGCCGCCCTTGTATACGGAGCCGGGCTTCAACTTGCACACGCCCGAGGAGATCGGCATCGACGCGTTCCAAGCGCAACGCGGCCCCGAGGACGGTTATCGCACGACGCCGCTGCGCGGCCTCTGGACGCACACGAAAGGTGGCTTCTATCACGACGGCCGATTCCCGACCTTGCGCGCGGTCATCGACCACTACGATGCGTTTCTAAGCCTGGGCCTCTCGAACAGTGAGAAGCGCGATCTCGTCGAGTTCCTGAAATCGCTGTAGCTCCTGCTCGTGCGTGAGGTTGCGCTCGCAAGCCGCTTCGAGCGGATTTTCGGGCCAGTAGTGGCGCGGATGTCGATAAGCGTTCGCGTGCCCGTCGGTAACGTGATGTGGGTCGGATTCGATCGCGCTCGTTGGCCCGCGCAACACCGCCGACGCGCTCTCGATGACGAAATGGCGACGATGGTCGGGGCGCCTGCCTGCGCGCCCACCGTACGCGTCACGAGCGCTACCGTCGGCGTGCCGACCACCGGCAAACCGCACAGCCCACGAGCAGCAGTAGCAGCGCGAGATCGATGCCTCCGCCGCCGCCTCCACCTCCGCCTCCGCCGCTCGCGGCCGATGGAGGAGCCGGACTCGGAGGCGGCGGGCTGGGCGCGGGGGGCGCCGGCGGCGGCGCCGCCGCTACCGCGCGGAATAGCATCATGCGCTCGTTATTGGTTCGATCGCTGTCGAATGACCCCGGGGTACCCGCGGACCCCACCAAATCGATGTCCCGCACTTGCATGTCCACGGTTGCTTGCGCGACGACCTCGATCGTTTCGCCACTCGCGAGCACACCGAAAGGGCACCGCATGGTGCCGGAGAGCTCTTTCGAGCAGCTTCCGCGGCTACTCGAAGCCGAGTTGAAGGTGAGCCCGTCGCCCGTCCACGTTTGCAGCAGTGCGCTTACGTTGGGTGCGTCATCCGGTCCGCGGTTGCCCACACGGAGAGTGATCGTCACATCCGAGCCGACGGTCGCAGAAGCGGGTGCCGTGAAGTCGACGACGTGCACGTCGACGATCACCGGTGTGATCGAGACACCTTCTTGCCACTCATTTCTCCAATCGAAAATCGGCTCGGCCGCGACCATTTTGAGCCACGTATTGGCCCCATTCGTCGAGCCCGGTGAGGGGACTCGCGCGGGGTTGGAGAGAACCGTCAGCTTCAGCGTCACCGTTTCGCCGGGTGCCATCGTGCCAACCGGGCACAGCCACTGCTCGTCGAACAGGGGGCCGCGCACGCAGGCGGCGCCGCTCGGCGTCTGCGCCTCGATGAAGTCGAGCTCGCCGGAGAGGCGGAATTCCGCGCGAATGCCGGTCGCCGGAATGGATCCCTGGTTCACGACTACCCAATCGACGTCGAACACCTCTCGGGGTTTGACGGCCACCGGCGCATCGGAGCTCGTGAGCACGAAGCGGGCGTCAGGTACGACGTCGAGCTCGAAGCGATGACGATTGTTCGCCGGCTCATTGTCGTTGAGCGAGGTGACTTCGATCTCGATCGACGTCGGCCCTACCTGCGGCTCGAAGAGCCTCACATCGAACGTGACGCGGCCGCCTGCCGCCGGCAGGCCTGAGAACGTGCAAGTTGACGCCGAGTCGGCGATCGGCGCGGAGTTGTTGTCGGAGCAGCTGGCACGGCCTCCGGTCGAAATCGACCAAATCCTGACGTTCGTGGTCGTGATCGTCAGCGCGGGCTGGGCCGCGTCGCCGGCGCCGCCGTAATCGACCGCGAACTCGATGTCGAATTCACGCGTGGCGACCGCCTGAGCCGGGGGACTGAGCGGCAGAACGGATAAATCGTTCCCCGGAAGGTCCGTCAGGCACGCGGCGGCCGCGAGCTCCGCCTCCATTTGCTGCACGCTGCACTGCGAGAACTGACGGCTTCCATTGACGAACGGGTTCATGATGAAGCCGTCCGGAGTCGACTGGCACGGAGAGCCCGATTCGGTGTCGTGCGGCGCGCCGAAGTTGTGCCCTATCTCGTGCGCGGCGACGACTGCTGCGGTATTGAGGTCGGTGAATTGTGTGAGGCTCACCGCGAAACGCTCGTCGCAGATGGCACCGACGTTGGCGACGCCGAGCAGCCGCGAGCCCGCCGGCGTGCCCGGCCGCTCGTCGAGATCGCGCCCCGTCAGCAGATGAACGAGACCTCGGCCGCGGAGCGCCTGTGTGTCGTACTTGAATCCCTGGAGCTGGTCCAGCAATGCCGACACATCGGTACCGGAGAAGGCGTCCGGCTCCGCGTAGGTGTGCAGCTCCGCGACATTGATCCGCACACCGACTTGGCCGAGGAAAATGCCGTCGACGATGTTGGCGACAGACAGCATCCGCGCTTCCGAATTCGCGCCGTGCGTTTGCACGAACTCGCTGTCGGCCAACAAGCCGATGTCGATCTGCTGCGCCGGCGTGAGCTTGAGCAGCGCACCGGCGAAGGCGTCGAACATTTCCGCGGCGACCACCTTTTGCGAACCGTTCGAGCCGGACGCCGCAGGTGGGCCCAGCGTGTCGGCCACCGCGCTCAGTGTGTCGGACCAGCGATAGATGATGGCTTCCGCCGGCAAAACCACGGGGCCCGCCACGACGTGCGCTGCGACTCGCGCGAACGACTCGATCGCGTAGAGCTCGGTGCCGTCCCAGATTGCGCCGGACAGCGCATCACCGGTACGAGTGATGCGACCCCATGATTCGGGGTTGCCTTCCAACGTGCCGGTGTAGAACGTCGTCGCGGCGAGCCGATTCAGCACTTCGGGCGGCAGGTTGCGCGTCAGCGCTTCGTTGTTCCTCAGCAGCATGGCGAATTGTGTGCCGAACGCGCTGAACGACATCCGGGTTCCCGGTGTCGCGCCGTCGGCGCTGTTGGTCGATTCGGTAACCACGAGGCCGGCGAGCGGCTCGTAGCGCAGAATCGTGAGCTCTTGAGCGTCGCCGCGAGCAGCGACGACCGCTGCCACGGGAGCGAGGAACACGGCCAACAGAAGCGCTGGAGCGGCTCGCGCAGTAAGGCGTTGCGTTATGTCGAGCATCGGCCGTGTTGTTGTTTTACTCCCGGCAGCTGCGGCTGGGCCGCTCCGGAGAACCCGCGCGGCGCGGCTACTCCTCGGCCGCGCGTGCAGCGCCGGTAGCCGGCACCGATCTCACGGTTCAGGTGAGACCGGTGCCGGGATGCTCAGCGCGAGTGTCCGGTCCAGCGTCGAACCGTCAGTGCGCCGCCGAACGCCAACAGCGCCAAAGCGGCAACGCCCACCAGCGGCAGCGGGCTCGCCGTCAGCGGCAACCGAGCGCCCGGGGCCGGTTGGTTCTGCGCCAGCAAGCCGGGCTCGGCCCGCGCCGGCGGGGCGATCGGCACCACCTGCACCTGCGCCGTCGGGGCCTCGCTTTCGAAGAAGTTCGCGGCCAGGGTGTCCTGGGGGACGTAGAAGCGGAGCTGGTCGCCCACTTGCAGATCGGTGACGGGCGTCCGCCGGCCATTGATGAAGAGCGTCATGTTCTCGGGCGGTGTCAACGTCAGGCGATCGCCGTCCCGGAAGTCGATCGTGACCAAGCGGCCGCGATCGGCGACGCGTTGCACGTCGCCTGAGAACCTGACGTAGTACCTGCCGTCACGCTGCATGACTTCCTCGCACGCGCTCGCGATGCGCGGGTACAGCGCGAGAGACTCTTGAGACCACGTAACCTGGCTACAGCTCGTGCCGGTGGCCGTGAACGCCCGGTTCGCTCGGTCTTGCGCGAAGGCTGTCGCGCAAGTCACCGCCGCGGCTCCGGCCATTATCATCGTCGTGCAAACTCTCATTGGTTTCTCCCTGCGATTCGTTGAATGTAAAACACCTCTTCGACTCACCTCAGCCTCCTGACACGACGGGTGTCGCATCAATGAGCTGGGCCCGCACGATGTAGCGCTGCGGCGCGTTGCCCACGAAATAGAACGGATAACACGTGACCAACGTAATGCTCGGGATTGGTGTCGGCGCCAGCACGTGGACGTCCTCAGGGGTCACGATGCTGATGTCGACGACGCGATAACGCAGCAACTCACCGCCGGCATCTAGCTGAATCTCGGCGTCGAGCGCGATGTCTTTGAGGGGTCGGAAAAAGCCGTCGCGGTGCGCAGCAAGGCCGATGTTGCCTTCGGCCGACAATTCGGCTGTCCCTTCGATGTGACCCGCGCCGCGATTCAGAGCGAGCTCGCCCGTGCCCTCGTAAACAGGAACGGCGAGCGCAAGCGAGGGAATGTGCAACACGCCTCTCGGGGCGCCCGCGCTCGTTAGGCTCGCGGCGAACGCCGCCACGCGCTGCAGCGACCACAGGGATTGATCGATCGTGTCGGGCACTACCGCTTGCGGCGCCGGCGTAGAGAGCGATGCAGCGCGCGCCGCGCGGAATTCCTCGATGCCCTCGGCACGCTCGTGGTTCGACCACAGACGCATGCCAACGTAGAGAGACCCCAGCACGAGGCCCAGCGTCCACGCAGTCAACTCCCACCAGTGCCGACCCGTCATGTCGAGTTACCTGTTCGTATCGAATCGTGATCGGCGCGACGTTACTCGCCGTCCAACGGTCGGTCGCGTAGAGCTGATCACAGGTCAAGGCTACTAGGGTCGGAACAGGACTTTCGTTCGCAAGCGCACAGAACGTGAGTTGACTAGCGGGACATTATCGGCTGCGGTCGGTTAGCGACTCATCGAGGAGTGAGCACAGTGAAAAGAACTACGTTGATCGGGGGCATCCTGATCGTGTTGGGGATCATCGCCTTGGGCTATCAAGGGATCACCTACACGACCAGAGAGAAGGCCATCGATCTCGGTCCCCTTCAGGTGACGACAGAGAGGACTCGAAGAATTCCGTTACCGCCAGTAATCGGAGCCCTCGCGCTGGTCGGCGGTGTCGTCGTTTTGGTCATGGGGAGTAAGCGATGAGTCTTGGCACAATCCTTCTGATACTCCTGGTGCTGATTCTGGTGGGCGTCATCCCCACTTGGCGGCATAGCAGGAATTGGGGTTACGCACCCAGCGGCCTCATCGGGGTCGTATTGATCATCCTGTTGATACTGTTCTTGCTGGGCCGAATCTGACGGTAGTGACGTCGACGACCTGATCACCACCCCGTCGATCCGGCGGGCGAATTGAGGTGCTCGCCAGCATCGAGGAGCCGGCGCTGATCGAGCGCATCCTCGCGCATCTGACGCAGCGGGCCTGCGAGGAGCAGAACGACTCACCGTCCGCCTCGCGCGTCCCGCCGCAGCCGTCGCTGCTGTGAATCGGCTCGTTGACTCGTTCTTTCGTGCTCGCTCGCGGGCGCCGTGTGGGTGTTCGCGCTGAAACGTTGACGCCTCTCACGCGCGACCCGATGTTTGACGGCGCGCGGAACGTGGCTGTAGGCTGGTCCGGCCTTCTACAAGGGAACGATGCCATCGATTCCCATCCAGCGGCTCCCGGTTGCTGAGCTTTCGAGGAGGTTGCCATGAAGCGGTCGACGTTCTTGCTAACGCCCCTGGCTGGGCTTGCATTCATCTGCGTGAACGAGTCGATCGCCGAGGGAGAGATTTCGGACCTCTGACTCCCACGTGATCACGACGGAGAACTTCTGGCTCTGGTTCGGCGGGATCTGGCTCACCGTGGGGCTCGCATTTCTCGCCATCGGTGGCGGCATCGGCCTCAGCCGGGGCTCCGTCGACGCTGGCCTCGTCGCGAGCGGCGTGCGCGCCGAGGGCACCGTGCTCAGCAAGGAGATCTCGGCGGACAACGGCCGCGAACGCTATCGCGTGACGTTCCGCTTCGACGATGGGCGCGACGGGACGATCCGCGGTACGGCCGAGCTCGATGCCGAAAGCTGGGATGCGCTCGTCGAGCGCGGTCCGATCGAGATCGTTTATCTCGCGAACGACCCACAAACCTACCGTGTGACCGGGCAACGCGGCGACGGCGCCATGGTCGGGTTCATATTCGCCGTGGTCGGCGCAGTGATCGCCATCGTCGGCGGCGTCCTCGTTGTCCGCGCGTTGCGGTCACGTCGAATCCGGCGCGAGCTGCTCCGCAGCGGCGCGAGCGCCGCCGCCACCGTCATCGAAGTCGGCCCGAGCAGTCTGCGTATCAATGGCGTTCCACTGTGGCAGCTCCGCTACCGTTTTCGCGACGCGCGCGGGCAAGCGCACCAAGGTGAATGCCAGCTAGCGCCGGACGAGGCGCAACGCTGGCAGGCGGGCTCGGCCGGCCGCGTCCGCTACGACACGCGCGACGCACGTGTCAACGTTTGGACCGGTGAGCGGGCGTGAGCGCCGACGTTGGCCCACTGCTGCGGTTCTTGCGGTCGGCCGTGTCGATGTGGGTCGGAACGATCTTCGTGGCGGCCGGCAGCGTGGTGTCGATCGGTAGCCTTGGCGAATGGCGCGACGCGCGACGCTTCGCCCGCGAGGCCGTGACCGAGCAGGCCGAGGTGGTCGCAACCTCGCTCGAGCGCGCAAGCCGCGACGGCAATCGCAGCACGCGTTATCTCGTGACCTATCGCTTTTCCGATCGGGCGGGCGGGCAGCTCGAGCAGACGGAGGAGCTCCCCGTGGATCTCTGGGAGACGCTCGAGGAAGGCGACACGCTCGCCGTGCGCTATCTGCCCGAAGCTCCCGAGGCCGCACGCGCGGGGCCCGCGGACCAGCCCTGGGTGGAGCTCCTGATCGCCGGCGTCACCGCGCTATTCGCGCTGCTCGGCGCCGTCCTGGCGTGGCCGTCGTGGCGTCGCATTGCTGTGCTACTTCGCGTGCAGCGCCGCGGCGTCGCGGCACCGGCCGCCGTGGTCGGCGTCGCGCCGATCGGAGTCAGAGTGAACCGAATTCCGCAGTGGCGTGTCCGGTACGAGTTCCGCGACAGATTCGGCCACGCGCAGCAAGGGCTCAGCGACAACCTTCGGCCCGATGAAGCTGCAGAATGGCAAGTCGGCGACCAGGGCACAGTTCGCTACGACGCGGACCAGCCCGCCGACAGCGTGTGGCTCGGGAGAGCATGAGGATGCGACGAACTATCCTGGATCGAAACGCTGTATACCGTCTCACGATCGGCCTGATGCTCGGGCTGCTCGCGGCCTGTGACTCGCAACCACCGTCGCCGGATGAGCGCGGCGCCGGCCCGGCCGTCGTCACCGAGGCGCAACTCGCCGACTTCGTCACGGAGATCGAGCGGCTCGTCAACGGCGCCGCCGAGCGCGTGATCGAGATAGGGTCGGGCTTTGCCGCCCCGGTGTCGCTGCGCGCCGCCGTCGGACGCCGTGTTCCCGACGGCGAGGCGCTCGATCGCGAGTTCGACATCACGGCAAACGGTCTTACGGGCAACGTACGAGCCACGGGGCTCGCGTTTACGCGGCCGTGGCCCGCACGCTACGAGATGGCGTTTAGGCTCGAAGGGTTCTCAGAGAGCACGGCGCTCACGGCGAACGGCGCCCTGCTCTACAACTTCATCCGCGACGATCGCGAAGCGACGGCGGAAAGCGACGGGCTGTTCCGCGCGCGCCTCACGCTGTCGGGGGCCTTCAGCGGCGAGGTCGACCTGCACGGCGAGATGGCGGCCGGCAGAATCGTGTCGCTCGTCGTGCTGTCGGGCGGGCGCGAGCGCCTGACGTTCGGCGGCCACGAACCCCGCGCCGTCGTGACCTATGTCTCGACGGTCGCCGGAACAGGGAGCCCGGGCAACGCCGACGGCGGCCGCAACGTCGGCGAGCTCAACGAGCCGTCGGGCGTTGCCGTCGATCGCAGCGGCCGCGTCTTAATCGCGGACACCGGCAACAAAGCCGTGCGAGAGCTGTCGGCGAGCGGCGAGCTCACGACGCTCGCGACTGCGTTCGAGGAGCCGTGGGATCTCGGCTTCGACGGCCTCGGGCTCCTCGTCGTCAGCGATCGCGCGTCGCGCAGCAACGACGGCCAGGGGCCGATCAGCCGCGTCGTCACGGGCGGCGAGCTCAGGGGGCTCGTGATCCGCACGGTCGCGAAAGTCGGCGACGACGAAACCGGCATCCCGTATTGCACGACGTTCTCTTGCGACGGCCGGAGCCCGCTCGCCCACATGACGTATGCCGGCGGCATCGACGTCGAAGGCGCCATCGTCACCGTCGCGCAGCGTGCCGTGCCCGAGAGCTTGCGGCTCGTGACTCCCGACGGCACGACCCTGACCGTGCGGGCCTGGTCGCAGGGCGGCTGCACGCCGGAGATTCCGGGCGCGCCGTACGACGTCGTCCGCGGCCGAACCGGCGAGCTCTTTTTCACGACCGACTGCCACGCCATCTGGGCCCTGCGCCAGGACGGCACCGTCGAGCCTATTGCCGGCACACCGACGACGGAGCTTGGCTTTGCCGATGGCGTCGGCCCCGCCGCGAAATTCTCGTACCCGGCCGGGCTCGTTTCCGACGGCGAATACCTGTATCTCACCGAGGCGAACGGCTCGCGCATCCGGCGCGTCGAGATTGCAACCGGCGCGACGCTGCGGCTCGCGGGCTGCCTCGACGACACGCCGGGGTTCGACTGCACGCTGGCGACGGGTTTCCGGGACGGGCCTGGCGACTACGCGCAATTCCACAATCCCGAGAACCTCGCGCTCGACCCCTGGGGCGACCTCTACGTCGCCGACACCGACAATCACGCGGTCCGCTTCGTCCGGCTCGCGAACGATCCGGAACGCCGGCCCGTGGTCACGTCGTTTCAGCCTATCGCGCTGCAGCGCGGCGCGGCCGCGACTCTCACGATCCGCGGCCGCGATCTCGGTCTCGTGCGCACGATCGAGCTCGGCGCGGGCATCACGGCCGAGGTTATCGAGCGCAGCGCGAAGAAAGTAAAGGTCTGGGTGCAAGTCGCCGAGGACGCGCCGACCGGCGCGCACGCGCTGACCGTGACCACGCCGTTCGGCAACGCTGCGGCGCCCGCGCGCATGGCGCTCAACGTGATCGGCGAGCGTGCGTCACGCGCTGCGGTGCGCACGATCGCGGGAACGGACGAAGCGACGCCGGGCCTCCAGGACATCCTGCCCGCGGAAACCTCGCAGTTCGGCTTTCCGGGCGGGATCGCGGCCATCGATCGCGAGCGGATCTTGATCGCCGACCCGATGGAGCACCGCATCAAGCTCATCGCGACCAAGCAAGGCGCCGCGCGCGAGCTGCTCGAGCTCGCCGTCTACGAAGGCGGCGGGCAGCTTGGGCTCACGATCCTGCAAGGCATCGAAGGCTTCGAGGACATCGCGGGCAACGTGCTCGACGTCTTCGGCGTCGACAACTTCGCGTCGGCGCCTCGCGAGGAGGTTCTGCGGACCATCGAACGGAGCCTCGACGCCATCTGCGCGGCCGCGCGCAGCGACTGCGAATACCTGTCCCTACCGTGGGCGGGCGTGATGGCCACGCCCGGCAACGCGGGCGGCTTCAGGCTCGGCGCGCGGCTCGCTTTGCCGACCG
The DNA here is from genome assembly GCA_964503125.1 of uncultured Gammaproteobacteria bacterium. Taxonomy (GTDB): domain Bacteria; phylum Pseudomonadota; class Gammaproteobacteria; order Steroidobacterales; family Rariloculaceae; genus FEN-1219. Next base: position 65,651 of record CAZCZE010000058.1, on the reverse strand, counting down.
ACATCGCGGTCGTCGCCGACCAGCAGTTCCTGATCGCCGACACGGCCAACCGCGCGATCAAGACGGTCGGCATCGATTTCTCGGGCACGGAGCCGAAGCCCGCGCCGTACCAGGTCGCGAACGCGGATTACCTCCAGGACTATCCGCTGACGGTCGTCTCGACGGCCGCCGACACGGCGCTCGTGGCGACTTCGGTCGACTCGACGCTCGCGAAGTTCACGCTGCGCGACGGCAGCTCCGTGCTGTCGCCGTTCGCCGGCGTGAGCGAGGCGTTTCGCTGCCGGCGCGGCGACAACGACGCGCGCCACCCGCTCGGCGTGCCGATGGGCATGGCGCGCGGCGAGTCGGGCACGTTCGTCGCCGATCCCTATTGCGGCACGATCTGGGTCGTCGATGATAACGGTGAGGCGCAGGACATTCGCGGTGAGCTCAAGCCGGCGTTCAACCCGTTGCCCGATTGCTCGGACGGGCCGCTGATCTATGCGACGTTCAACAAACCGATGGACGTCGCCGTCGACAGCGCGGGCAACATCTGGGTCGCCGATCCAGGCTGCCACAACGTGCGCGTGATCAAACCCATCGGCATCGACGACGTGCGCGCGGTGCTCGAGGACTTCTCCGGCGGCATCGCCGACTGGTTCGAGACCGACGCGGCGGAGGCCGTCGTCTCGCGGCTCGGCAGCACGAATTTAGGTGAGCTCGACGCGGCGCGCATGTGGGTCACGACGGTCGCGGGCTCGGCCGACGGGGAAGCGGGGTTGCGCGACGGTGCCGCGAGCGAGGCGTTGTTCAACGCGCCGGTCTCGCTCGCGATCGCGGAAGAAGACGGCGAGACGTACATCTTCGTCTCGGACGCCGGCAATCGCCGCATCCGGCTCATCGACTTGTCGGCGCGCGTCGAGACGACGTCGCGCACGCCGCCGCGCGCCGCACCGCCCGAGCGCGTCGATGCGCCCGCCGGCGGCAACGGCGCTGCGTTCGATGTGGCTAACCTAGATCCGTACAACGAGGGGATCGTCCACGCCTCGGAGGCCCGCTGGACCGAAGCGGCCGAGGCGTTCTTGCGCGCGATCGCGCTCGATCCGCAGGACGTCGACGCGCACGTTCAGCTCGGCAATGTCAGGACGCAGCTCGAGCGGCACGCGGAGGCCGCGGACGCCTTCCGCAACGCACTAGCGCTCAACGTCCGAGAAGACGAAGCCCATTCGGGGCTCGTAACAGCGTTGGCGAGGCTTGAACGCCATGATGAGGTGGCGGACGCCGCCCGGGCGTGGAGCGACATTTCGCCCGAAAACGCCGAGGCGCACACGGCGCTCGGCATCGCCTCGACGCATCTCGACGATTACGAAACTGCGGCCGCAGCGTTCGAGCAGGCCGTGCTGCTCGACGCCGACAACCCCGAGACACATTTCGATCTCGGTCTCGCGGAGCTCGAGCTCGAGCGGTACGAGAGCGCCGCGCAGCGTTTTCGCACCACGACAGAGCTCGATCCCCAAGCGTCGGGCGCCTACACGAACCTCGGCGTCGCATACCTGGCGCTCGGGCAGCGTGGCGAGGCGATCGCGGCGCTCGAGGAAGCGAGTCGCTTGAAACCTGATTCGCCCCAGGCGCGGTTCAATCTCGGAGTCGCGTACCTGGAGACCGACCGGAGCCCGGAAGCCGCAGCGCAGCTCGAGGCCCTTCGTCCGCTCGATTCGGAACTAGCGAACGACCTCGAGCAACGGATCTCGCGTTAGCGGCTCCCGGAGACCAATCACTCAGCCGCGGCCTGCGGGCGCGTGGGCTGCCGAGGTCTTGGCTGGACCGACGCCGCGGCTCGGTCGCACGTTGATCGGCTTCGGCGGCGGGATGTCACTAGGCCTCTTGCACCCGGCGTCCTCGCCGGACAACCAGCCTTTGGAACCGCCCGGTGGCTCGACGTGAAACCACGTTTGGCCGCCGACTCGAACGGCTTGACGGTACACGAGACGCACGCCGTTCGGCGGCGTGCCGACGATCGACGCGTCTGCCGATGGCTCGCTGTGCAGGCGCGGTACGCGCCGCGCGCTGACGTAGACGAACCCTTCGCGAGCAGGATCGTCCTTGCATGAGGTTTCGCCGCAAAGTGCGGCCGCTTCCGGGCAACAGACGGTCGGGCGAGGTGGGGGCGGGGACATTTTACTGAGGTCTATACTCGGACCGCACCCAACGATGTTCCCATCGCTACCCACACACTGCCCGTGAGCAGTCGCGGGCAACAGGAGCGCAAGCAAACTGTCCATAACGGGTGCCTCGGCATCGACGCTCGCCGGGCACTCGCCGCGTAGGAGGTGCGCGCAGACCTTGGCGCGGTTGACCGTCGACTGGTTCATATACCCGATGCAGTCGCGGCTGCTCGTATCCCAGTCTCCGCCGACGTCGATGAGCTGGTTGCAGCAGATGATCTCGCCTTGGCCGAACGCGGGCGTAGTCACCAGCAACAACAACGCGAGCGAAAAGTACTTTTCGCGGTTCATGCCCTCACCTCGCGCGACGCTCCGAGCGTACTTCAAATATCCGTGACCGTTCCCTCGACGATCGTAACTCGGTCGGTGCGTTCGTCCACGTAAACGTCGAACGAACCGGCCGGCAGGCCGAGCAGCTCGCCGCCATAGGCGCCGGCGATCTCCTGCCCTCCCTCGCGCACCGAAACCCTCCGGCTCGACTCGCCCGTGACGCGCAGAACACCGACGTTCATGCTCGTCTCACCGCCCGCAGGCACGGCGACGTTGTGAACGATCTTGCCGGAAATGTCGACGTCGTACACGCCTGACGGCAGCTCGAAGGTGTGGTTGCCGTAGTCGGCCTGTATTTCCGTTCCGTTCCAGAGGACGGCGCTCCGCGCGCCCGTCGGTACAGCGTCGGCCGGATATGCGACGACGAGGCGGCCCGGCGGGCCCTGCGGAGGACCGTCCGCGCACCCGGTTGCGAGGAACGCGAGGATTGGGGCGGCATAGCCGCCCCATCGGACCGCGAATCGAAGGAGCATCGTTCCCGCTCCCAACGCTGCTTGGAAAGGCGGGGTCAGGCTACAGCCGCTTTCCGCGCGCCGTCAATCGGCCAAGGGCTGATCGCGACAATCAACGCGGGAACGGGGGCAAGAGTGGGTGCTACTCCGGTCGGCAGCGGCGCGCGACGTGTTCGATATCATCGAGGCCATCGCCCGTTTGTCGACGCTGCAGAGTTTCTGTGTTGTGTGTCGCGGAAACTCCACGCGCGGCGCAGCGTTAGCGAAATGACCTCGCGCCTCTCCAGCGACCGCTCGTGACCGGCTACTGCCCGCCGCCCTGGCCAACGACCCCGATCGCGCGGGTCGCCGCCAGGCGACATCGTGCTAACCCCTGGGGTTGAGCAGCTCCGCGCGGGCCTTGTCGGTCGCGAGAACCGATTCAGCTTTGTTTTGGCAGCTGATCTTCTCACTACCGAACAGCGGCTCGCACAGCTCTTTGGCAACCTTGTAATCGCCTTCCACCTTGGCCAAAGCCACTTCGTAGGTCCTATTGGCTACAGCGTCGGTCACGTCGCGACGCTGCGCGGCCACGTCTTGCTGTTCACGTGCGATCTCCCTCGCGCCTTCCCTCTGCTCCTGCGCGATGTCGGCGGAGCGCGCTGCTTCGGCCCTCGTGACGTCGTTCGTCGCGGCGGGTGGCGGGGCCACGGCGTCACACGCTGCGAACGCCGTACCTAGAATCAACATCGATCCGATCGTGACGAACCTATTCATGATCTGCTCCAGTTGTGTGGGTCATTACCGTATCCGAGGAACCAGTAGATGCGGCGAACAATGCGCTCGCGCCCAACACTGGTCTGTGCGGCTGCGCGCTGACGGCGCCGCTGGAGCGAGCGTGTCGCCTGTCCGCGTGAGCTGAGCGCGGGACCGAGGGATTGCTCTTAACCGCACGTATGTGTCCGGTCGCACCGACCGGGCGAAGGGGTGCGCGCATCGTCGCAGTGTGAGCGGATTTTCTGCGCACGCGCACCGGCGCGGTCATCGTGACTGCAGCTGTACGGTGCGCTCCAACACAGTTGCCAAACTGCCGGAGAACGCGATGTCGAAACGTTACATTCTATTGACGATACTGGCCGCCGCGGCCCTGGGCACGCAGATCGGCTGCGTACCGTTGGCGGCTGGCGTGGTCGGCGCAGCGGTAGGCCATGAAGTCGCAGAACAACGCGACGAGGATGACGGTGACAAAGACTGAATAGTGCGCAGGCGGCCGGGGACGAGGCTTTAGTCGAGCTTCTCGATGATGACCCGGCCGTCTCCATCGACGAATATCCGATAACGATTGCCGTACGACCCATCGTCGGCTGCCCCGGGCGCGCGACGGCGCTGCCGCTAAAAAACAGCGCCTCGGTTCCGGGGTCGAACACCCGGCGCTGAAGTTCAGGCCGCTGACGCGAGTTAGTAGGTGTCGCGGCTCACGAAAACCACGAATCCTCGGCCCGGCTTTCCCATGCCGAGAGCTGTTTCTCCGCCTCATCCTTGGCGATGCCGTAGCGCTGCTGGATCTTGCCGGCCAGCACGTCGCGGCGACCGGCGATGACGTCGAGGTCGTCATCGGTGAGCTTGCCCCACTGGACCTTCGCCTTGCCGGTGACCTGCTTCCAATTGCCTTCGATGCGATCCCAGTTCATGTCCGTCTCCTGGTGGGGCTCTGTCGAGAGCGTGCACATTGGACAGTTGACCGCGACGAGTCGGTGCGATGGCGCACTGACTCCGAAGTCGCCCAACGGCTGCCGCAGCCGCCCGCGTTCACGCTGCAGATCTTCGCGTCGGATCTGAGCCCGGAGGCGCACGTCGATCGAAATGACGTCGCCGTTCTCGAGGTAGGCGAGCGGCCGACGACGGATACTATCCGCCTTCAGCTCCCGACGACGCGCAGCACGAGCTTACCGAAGTGCTCGCTCGCTTCCATGGCGCGGTGCGCGTCGGCCGCCTGCGCAAGTGGGTAGACGCGGTGAATCAGCGGCACGATGCGGCCCGAGGCGAAGTGCGGCATGGTGTCGCGCTCGAAGCTGCGGATGATCGCGGCCTTCTCGGCGATGGGGCGGGTGCGCAGCGTCGACCCCAGGATGCTCAGGCGATTGACGAGCACGCGGCCGACGTCGAGCTCGGCCTTGCGGCCGCCCATGACGCCGATGACCGCGAGCCGGCCGCCGACGGCGAGCGCGCGCACGTTCTGCGCGAGGTACGGGCCGCCCAAGTGATCGAGGATCACGTCGACGCCGCGCTTATCCGTGTAGCGCAGCGCGGCCTCGGCGAAGTCCTCTTTCTTGTAGTCGATGACGAGATCGGCGCCCAAGCTCGCTACGCGCTCGACCTTGCCCGTCGAGGCCGTCACGACGATGCGCGCGCGCGGCGCGATCGCTTTGATGAGTTGCATCGCGGCCGTCGTGACGCCGCCGCCGCCGCCATGCAGCAGTGTCGTCTCGCCGTCGGCGAGCCGCGCATAGAGGAACAGGTTCATGTAGGCCGTGAGATAGGTCTCGCAGATGCACGCGGCCTGCTCGAAGCTCACGTTTGCGGGGATGCGCATGACGTGGCCCGCGTGCGCGGCTGCGAGCTCCGCGTAGCCGCCGCCGCCGAGTAGCGCGAACACGCGCTCGCCGGGCCGAAACTCGGTGACGTCCGCGCCCACGCTTTCGACGGTGCCCGCGGCCTCGAGCCCGAGGATCGGCGACTCGCCGGGTGGAGGAGGGTAATGGCCCTGGCGCTGCACGACGTCCGGCCGGTTGACGCTCGTCGCGTGCACGCGGATGAGCACCCGCCCCGGTCCGGCCGCCGGGGCTTCGGCCTCCTTGAGCTCGAGCACGTCGGGCCCGCCGAAACCGAGGAGCTGTATGGCCTTCACGCTTGAATTCGCCGCGCCGTGAGCGCGCCTGTTGTCGAGCCTACGCGATCTACATACTATACCGCCCGCCCAAAAGGGCTCCTGCCCCACTCCCTGAAGGATCCGCCGTGTTCGAAACACTGAAGCCGCTGCCGCCCGACGCGATTTTAGGGGTCATGACCCTGTTTCGCGCGGACCCGCACCCCGGCAAGATCGATCTCTCGGTCGGCGTCTACCAAGACGAGCAAGGCCGCACGCCCGTGCTCGCGAGCGTCAAGCGCGCCGAGAAGGCGATCCTCGACGCGCAGGACTCGAAGACCTACGTCGCGATCGCCGGCAACGCGGGTTTCAATCGCGGCATCGAGGAGCTCCTCTACGGCAAAGATCATCCGGCGTTGAAGGCCGGCCGCGTCTCGACCGTGCAGACGCCTGGGGGCAGCGGCGGCCTGAGCGTGGCGGGACACCTCGTCGCGCGGGCCAAGCCCGGCGCGCGCATCTACATGAGCGACCCAACCTGGCCGAACCACCAGCCGTTGCTCAAGGGCGCGGGCCTCACGCTCGACACCTATCCTTACTATGACTACGCGAAGCATCGCGTCGATTTCGAGCCGATGATCGCAAGGCTCGACAAGGCGAGCGCCGGCGAGCTCGTGCTCATCCACGGCTGTTGCCATAACCCGTGCGGCGCGGATCTATCGAAGGAGCAGTGGGAAGCGCTCGCACAGCTCTGCGAGCGCCGTAACCTCGTGCCGTTCATCGACATCGCGTATCAAGGGCTCGCCGAAGGCCTCGACGAGGACGCGTTCGGCGTGCGGCTCATGGCCGCGCGCTTGCCCGAGGTCGTCGTCGTGACGTCGTGCTCGAAGAACTTGGGGCTCTACCGCGAGCGCGTCGGCGCGGCGAGCGTCGTCTCGGCGAACGCCGAGGCCGCGAAACTCGCGGCCGCGAACGCGGCCAACGTCGCGCGCGGCATCTACTCGATGCCGCCCGACCACGGCGCCGCGATCGCGGGCCACATCTTAGGCGACCCCGCGCTGCGCGCGCAGTGGACGCAGGAGCTCGCCGAGATGCGGAAACGCCTGAACGGCCTGCGGCGGCTGCTCGTCGACAAGCTCGCGGCGCGCAAGACGCCGATGGACTTTTCGTTCATCGCCAACGAGCGCGGCATGTTCTCGTTCCTCGGTATCACGAAGGAGCAGGTGATTCGGCTGCGCGAGGAGTTCCACGTCTATATGGTGGAGTCGAGCCGCATCAACATCGCGGGCATCAACCACGGCAACGTCGACCGCGTCGCGGACGCCATCGGCACCGTTCTCAAATAGGGCTCGCTACTCCGGCCACTGCTCGAGCACGCGCACGGCGTGCGCGAGCAGCTGGTTCGCGCGCTCGAAGGCGATGCGGCTCGGTAGGAACGAGAGCGTCATGTAGCAGCGCGCCGCGACGCGCGGCGACTCCACGCCATCAACAGCGCGCACGACGATCTCGCGGCGCACGCGGCCGATGCCGACGCTCGCGGCATGGCCCGTACCGATCGGCGTCGGCGTGGCGAGCACGCTGCCGCCTTCGCCATAGTGATGCACGAGCAGGTCGGCATCCTTGACGTTGGTGTCGAGGTTCGCGCGCAGCTCCGCGTCGAGCGCCCGCACGCGCTCGTCGAGCGTTGTGGCGGGCGAGATTTTCCCTGTGTCGACCAGCGCTAAGTACAGCTCGCCGTCGCCCGTCGACCGTAAGACGCCGAAGCGCGGTGCGGCGCCGACGAGCTCGGGCCCCGTGTCGAGAACGTCTGCGAGCGCCGCCAAGAAGTAGCTCGTCGTCAGGAGCTCGACGTTGTCGCCGCGCAGCCGTCTGCGATGGGCGAGCACGCGGCTCAGGTCGCAGTCGAAGACCGTGCTCGTCGGGATTTCGACGGCCGTTGCGGCTTGGGCTGTGGGCTCCGCGCCGTCATCCGTGCTCGCTTCCGCGTCGTCGGGGGCCGCGCTGCGCGGAGGCGCGTCGCGCTTGCCCGAGTCGGTGCGCCCGCCGATCAGGCTCATGACGTCGCTCACGGTGATGCGGCCCAAGGGGCCCGTGCCGTGGATCGCCGTGATGTCGAGGTCGAACTGCCGCACGAGCCTGCGGACGGCGGGGCTCAACGTCTCGTGTGGATCTCCTTCGCCCTCGGTCGTGGACATGCGGCCAAGGATCGCGAGACCGCGGGCGAATTTCAACCTAGGTATGATGTGCGGCGTCGCGGAAAGGAGACGGCGGATGAAGCGGAAGCAGCTCGTGGCACTGGCCGCGCTCGTCCCAAGCGCCGCGTTCGCGGCGGATTTCTCCGGAACCTGGCGCATCACCGTCAAGCAATAGGCGTTGCGGCTTCCCTCTCCCTACGATCGCCTGCTCCTTCCCGTCTACGGGCCGTCGCTGCTCATGGCGGTGAGCCAGGAAGCGCTCACGATCCTGTTGCCGCTCTATATGCTCGAGATCGGCGCGAGCCCGGCGTTCGCGGCGCTCGTCGTGGGCTTGCGCGGCGTCGGTATCCTGTTGTTCGACGTGCCGGCCGGCATGCTCGTCGCCCGCTTCGGCGACAAGCCCGTGCTGCTCGGAGGCTTGAGTCTGATTCTCGCGGGTTTCGCGCTGCTCAGCGTCACGACGCAACCCTGGCTCATCTGCCTGGCCGCGGTCACGCTCGGCACGGGGCACGCCGCCTGGATGCTCGGCCGGCAGTCGTATCTGGCCGATACGTGCACGACGAGCGAGCTCGGCCGGGCCATCGCGGCGATGGCGGGCCTGCAGCGCGGCGGCGCGCTCATCGGCCCCGTGGCCGGCGGCGTGCTCGCGGGATTCGCGGGCTACCCCGTGGCGTTCGTCGTCGGCGCCGCGAGCGCGGTCGTTGCAGGCGCCACCGTGCTCGCGTTCGCGCGCGCCGTGCCGCCGCACGAGAATCCCGACGCGAGCCTCGCGGGCACGATGCAAGTGCTGCGCGACCAGCGCCGCGTGCTCGCGACGGCCGGCGGTAGCGCGCTCGTGCTCCAGCTCATGCGCGCGACGCGGCAGCTGCTCGTGCCGCTGTTCGGGCAGGCCGTCGGCCTCGACGTCACGACGATCGGTCTCGTGTACTCGCTCTCAGCGGTCGTCGACATCGCGCTGTTCTATCCGTCGGGCGTGCTCGCGGACCGCCTGGGGCGCAAGTGGAGCGCCGTGCCGAGCATGGCGTTCTATGCCTTAGGTCTCGCGCTGTTGCCGCTCGCCGGCGGGCTCTACTCGCTGCTCGCGGTGGCGGCGCTGCTCGGCTTCGCGAACGGCATCGGCACGGGCGTCGTCATGATCATGGGCGCGGATTTCGCGCGCGCGAGCGGCCGGCAGGGGCAGTTCCTCGGGCTCTGGCGGCTCATCGGCGACTTAGGCTTGAGCGGCGCGCCGCTGCTCGTGGGCACGATCGTCAAGGCCGCGGGGCTCGGGGCCGCGAGCCTCACCGTGGCGGGGCTCGGCTTCGCGGGCGTCTGTCTCATGATTTTGGGCGTCGTCGAGACGTTGCATGCCGGGGGCTCCGACGCCTGAGCACAGGACGGGCCGGTGCGCCTTGTGGCGCCGTTCGCCTCGAGCATATGCTCAGGTGCCATGGCGCTCCATCTCATCGTGAACGGGACGGCGCATAGCGTCGACGTCGATCCGTCGACGCCGTTGCTCTGGGTCGTTCGCGATGCGCTTGGGCTCACGGGCACGAAGTTCAGCTGCGGCATCGCGCAGTGCGGCGCTTGCACGCTGCACGTCGATGGCCAGCCCGTGCGCTCGTGCAGTTTCCCCGTGTCGCTCGCCGTCGGCAAGCCGATCAAGACGATCGAGGGCGTCTCGGCCGACGGCAATCACCCGATCCAGCGCGCGTGGAAAGAGCTCGACGCGCCGCAGTGCGGCTACTGCCAGTCGGGCATGATCATGAGCGCGCTCGCGTTGCTCGAGCGCAATCCCACGCCAACCGACGCCGACATCGACGCGGCCGTGACCAACGCGTGCCGGTGCTCGAGCTATCACCGCGTGCGCAAGGCGATTCATTTGGCCGCCGAGCTCATGAAGGCTTGAGCGAGCCATGACGACGGTGAATCGGCGTGAGGTCATGGCGGGCGCGGGTGCGTTCGTGCTCGGCTTCTGGCTGCCGCCGCGCTCGGCGCAGGCGCAAGCCGCGCCGCCGCACGGCGCGCCGTGGTATGCCGAGCCCGCGAGTCCTGAGATCAACGCCTGGATCGTCGTCGAGCCCGACGACACCGTCGTCATCCGCATCGCGCAGACCGAGCTGGGGCAGGGCGTCTGGACCTCGAACGCGATGATGGTCTGCGAGGAGCTCCAGTGCGACTGGAGCAGAGTCCGGCCGATCTATGCGTCCGCGAATCGCGACGCGCGCGAGATGGCGCCCGCCTGGACGCTCGACGTGCCCGGCAACGGCGCCACGGATCCCGAGGGCGGCGGCGAGCCGGCGTTCGGCAACCGCGCGCGAACCGGCGTCGCCGGTATCCCCGACAGCCTCTATCGGCGCATGCGCACGAATGCCGCGTCGTCGGTCAAGGACGGGCGCTACTACCTCCAGCTCGCGGGCGCCGAGGCGCGCGAGCGATTGCTGCTCGCGGCCGCGAGCGAGTGGGGGGTGCCCGCCGGCGAGCTCACGGCCAAAGACAGCGTCATCACGCACGCGCGCAGCGGCCGCGCGACGACCTTCGGCAAGGTCGCGCACCTCGCGGCCGCGATGCCGCACCCGAATCCCTTGGGCCTAAGGATCAAGCCGCCCGACGAGTGGACGCTCATGGGCACGGAGCAGAAGAACCTCGACGTGCCCATGAAGGTGACGGGCGAGACGATCTACGCGATCGACGTGCGCTTGCCCGGCATGAAGTGGGCGGCCGTGAAGTCGTGCCCCGTCTACGGCGGCGACGTGAAGAGCTACGACTTCGCCGCGATCCGCGGTCGGCCCGGCGTGCGCTCGGCCCTGCAATTCCCGATACCGGACCCGCGCTTGACGCGCGGCCGTGTGTTCAGCGGCGGCGTCGCGGTCGTCGCCGACACGTGGCACCAGGCCAAGACGGCGCTCGACGCCATGCCCATCGAGTGGACGATTCCGCCCGAGCGCGCCGCGTTCAATACGGCCAACATGCGTGCGGCGCTTCTGGCCGCGCTCGACGCGCCGGGCCGCGTGCGCGTGAACCAGGGCGACGTCGACGCCGTGTTCGCACGCGCCGACCGCGTCGTCGAGGCAACGTACTCGACTCCTTATCTGCCGCGGGCCCGGATGGAGCCCGGCAACGCCACGGTGCTCGTGACCGAGGACCGCGTCGACATCTGGATCGGCGATCAGAGCCCGCAGGAGACGCGCTTCAGCGCGGCGCAGATCACGGGCATTCCAGAGGAGAGAGTGTATTTGCACCAGTGCCACTTGGGCGGCGGTTTCGGCCGCAACGGCAACGGGCCGCAGGCCGAGCAAGCGATCATGATCGCCAATGCCAACCGCGGCACGTCGATACACCTCCTCTGGACGCGAGAGGAGGACTTCATCGGCACGACCTATCGCGCGATGGGCATGGCGCGGCTCAAGGCCGCGCTCGACGACGACGGCTGGCCGCTCGCGCTCGAGGTGCGCACGAGCATGCAGCAGGACGGCTTCGGCCCCGACGCGTCGTTCGACGTGGCTTCGCGCTACTACGTGCCGAACTACCGCTTCTCGAATCACACGACGAATTTCCACGTGCCCGTCGGCACGCGCCGCGGCGTGGGCCAGGCCGCGCACGAGTTCTACCGCGAGAGCTTCATCGACGAGCTCGCACGCGCGGCGGGCAAGGATCCGTATCGCTACCGCCGCGAGCTCATCGAACGCACGGATTTACCGTTCAAGGCCGACATGATCGAGGCGCTCGACCTCGCCGCCGAGATGTCGGGTTGGGGCACGCCGCTGCCGCGCGGCACGGCGCGCGCCATCGCACTCGAGGAGCGCGGCGCCGAGACCGGCAACTCGGCGACGATCAGCGCGATGGTGCACACGGTCTCCGTGAGCCGCGACGGACGCGTCAAGCTTACGCGCGTCGACGTCGCGCACGAGTCGGGCTTCGGCCTCGTGAATCCGCTCTCCGTCAAGAAGCAGATCGAAGGCCAGATCACCTGGTTCTACAACGACGCCATGCACCAGGCCTGCAACATCGAGAACGGGGCTATCGTCGAGAACAATTTCGACAAATTCGCGCTGTCGCGTATCGCCGAGGATCCGCTGACGATCGCTATTCGCTTCTTCCCGACGGCGCACTGGCTCGTCGGCATGGGCCACGATCGCGGCACGTCGGTCCAGGCCGCGCTCGCCGACGCGGTGTTCCAGATCACGGGCAAGCGGTTCCGCGACCTGCCGCTCGGCCAGCACGACCTGAGCTGGAGTTGAGCGCGATCGAACGCCTGACCCGGTGGGTGCTGCGGCGACGCCGCACCGTGCTCGCGGCTTGGGCTTTGGCGCTCGTCGTCGCGACGCCGCTCGCGTTGCGAGTGCCGGCGTTGCTCACCAACCGGATCGCGTTGCCGGGCACGGATAGCGAGAACGCCGAGCTCCTGCTGCAGCGACATTTCGGCCAAAGCTCCGTCGGCTCGTTCACGCTCGTCGTCGCCACGCGCGGGCGCGCCTACGAGCTGTTGCGCGACGTAGAGGCCGCCGCAGAGCGCGCCGCGGACGCGCTGCCGGGCGGCGTCGTGGTCGCGAGCCAAGTCATCGACGCCGACATCGCGATCGCCGAGATCGCGTCGGGCCTCGACCCCGCGGCGGCCAAGCGGTTCACGCCGGCGATTCGCGCGGCGGTCGCGGGCATCCCCGACGCCACGGCCTACGTCACGGGGTTTGCGGCGACCGAGCACGACGTCGAGACCGTGATCGCCGAGGACCTGCGCCGCGGCGAGCTGTACGTCGCCGTGCCCGCCGCGATCGTGCTGCTGATACTCGTGTTTCGTACGTTGTCGTTTCTATTGCCGCTGCTGTTCGCGCTCGTCACGATCGTGACCACGCTCGGGATCGTGTGGCTCGGCGCCGTCGCGATGGAGCTCACGTCGTACATCGTCAACTTCGTGAGCCTCGTGGGTTTCGGCATCGCCGTCGACTATTCGCTGCTCATCGTGCACCGGTTCCGCGAGGAGCGACGGCGCGGCGGTGCGCCCGACGAGGCGATCGTCGCGACGATGACGTCGGCCGGCCGAGCCGTCGTGTTCTCGGGCATTGCGGTCGCGATCGGTCTGGCCTTGCTGCTGCTCTTGCCGCTGCCGTTCCTGCGCGGCTTCGGTATCGGCGGACTGCTGATTCCCGCCGTCTCGGTGCTCGCGGCCGCGACGCTGCTGCCGGCGCTGCTGGCCGTCGTCGGGCCGACGCTCGAGCGAATCGATCTCCTAGCTTGGCGGCGGCGCGAGCAGACGGCCCGGCCCGACGTATTTTGGACTGCATTGGCTCGCTGGATCATGCGGCGGCCCGTGCCCGTCGCGCTGCTGGCCGCGCTCGCGTTGCTGGCGCTGTGCGTGCCGCTCGCGGATCTCGCGATCGGGCCGGGCTCGCACGCCGGGCACCCGGCCCATCTCGAGAGCGCGCGTGGGCGCGACGTCGTTGCGGCCGCGCTCGGCGCCGGCGCCACGACACCGACGACGGTCGTCATCGACAGCGGCACTACCGGCGGCGCTGCGAGCGAGGAGCTCGAGGTCGCGGTCGACAGGCTCGTGTTCGCGCTCAGCGACGACCCCGAGGTCGCCGGGTTGTACTACCGGCCCGGCGATGGGCGGTTCGTCGATGCTTCGCGCCGGTATCTGCGCCTCCAGGTGCTCGGGCGCCACGACTTCGGTGCACGCGAAAGCCTCGCGTTCGTGCGGCGGCTGCGGGCCCAGATCCTCCCCGGTGTCGAGCTGCCGGCGGCCGCGTCGGCTCGCGTCGGCGGCGTCGTCGCCGCGGGCGTCGATTTCCTCGACGTCGTCGGTCGTTGGTTCCCGTGGCTCGTGATCGGCGTGCTCGGCGCCACTTACCTGCTGCTGCTGTTCGCGTTCCGCTCGCTGCTCGTGCCGCTCAAGGCCGTCATTCTCAATCTCCTTTCGGTCGTCGCCGCGTGCGGTGTGACCGTCGCGGCCTTCCAGTGGGGCTGGGGCGCGTTCGCCGGCCTGCCGGTCTACGACCAGGTCGAGGCCTGGATCCCGGTCATGGTGTTCGCCGTGATGTTCGGCTTATCGATGGACTACGAGGTGTTCCTCGTGAGCCGCATGCGCGAGGAGTGGGACAAGGGCGCGAGCAACGAGGAGGCGATCGCAGCGGGTCTAAAGCGCACGGGGCGATTGATCACTTCGGCCGGCCTCATCATGTTCGCGGCGTTCGCGGGTTTCGTCGTCGGCTCGATCGTCGGCTTGCAGCAACTCGGGCTCGCGTTGGCCGCGGCGATCCTCATCGACGTCACCGTCGTCCGGGCGTTGCTGCTGCCGGCCACGATGCAGATCTTCGGCCGCTGGAACTGGTACCTGCCGGCTAGTTTCGCGAGTGAGGGGCGGCAGCCGCGATGGTAGTATCGGTGCGTCCGCGGCCATGCGACCCGTGCCGGACGTTTATGCTCCCAACATGAGCCTGCTGCGCCACTCCGCCGTGCCGCTCGCGCCCGAGCCGCGCGGGCGTGTTCCGACGCACGTGCGCCTCGTGGCCGCCGCCGAATTTCTGCCGGGCCCGCCTATCTCGAGCGCCGAGGTCGAAGAACGAATCGCGGCGGCGAGCCCGAGGGTCAGGGTGCGCCGCGGTCTATTGCGCGGCCTGACGGGCATCGAGACGCGCCACTATCTGCCCGACGACCTGCAAGCGTCCGATCTCGGCGCAGAGGCCGCGCGTCGTGCGCTGCGCTCGGCCGGTCTCGCGCCGCGCGACGTCGACGTCGTGCTCTGGGGCTCGGCGTCGCAGGATCTCGTCGAGCCCGCGACGGCGCACATCGTCGCCGCCAAGCTCGGCCTCGCGTGCCACGCGTTCGACGTCAAGAACGCGTGCAACAGTTTCTTGAGCGCGATGCAGGTTGCGACTTCGTTGCTCGGCCGGGGCCAGTACCGCAAGGCGTTGGTCGTCACGGGCGAAACGCCGTCGCGCGCCATCCGCTGGGCCGTCGAGGATTCGCGCGAGTTTTTCGCGGCCGCTGTCGGCTACACGATGGGCGACGCCGGCGCCGCGGCCGTCCTCCGCCACGATGCGAGCTCCGAGGGCGTGTTCTATCAGGACTTTCGTGCGTGCAGCGAGCATTGGTCGCTCGCGACGCTGCCCGGCGGCGGGTCGATGCACCCGCGTGGCGAGGAGTGGACGTATTTTCGCGGCGACGGCTCGGCGCTGCGCGACGCGTTCGTGGCCGCGGGTCCCGGCATCATCGACGACGCGCTGCGATCGACGGGCACGGAGCGCGCCGACTACGTCCGCGTCTTTTGTCATCAGGTCACGGTGCCGTTCCTCGACGACTTCTGCACTACCGCGGCGATTCCCCGCGGCAAGCTCGTGCCGACGATTGCCGAGGTCGGCAACGTGGCGTCGGCGACCGTGCCGTTGCAGCTTGCGCGGGCGCTGCGCGCCGGCGCGGTTCGGCCCGGCGATCAGGTCATGCTCGCCGGGCTCGGCGCGGGCTTGAGTCTCGGCGTCATTCTCATGACGCTCTGAGTGGCGCCCGTGACGCCATCGGCAGCGATGGCCGCTCCGGCATTCGGGCAATTTCGCGCACGCTGGCACGAGCGCCGGCTCTATCTCGCCGCACAGCCGTTCGCCTACTGTCTCGCGGCCGTGGCGCGGCGCGTCGCCGCCGTGTGCACGATTCCGCGAATCGGGCACGTGGTGTCCGACGCCGCGCTCGCCAAGCACGTGCTCTCGACGCCGGAGCTCTTCGCCAAGACCGGGCCCGGCGCGCTCTCCGATGCGCTGACGCAGGTCCTGGGCAGCAAGGCCTTGGTCAACATGGATGGTGAGCCGCACCGGTTGCTGCGCGCGCGGCTGCGCGACCTTTTTGCGCCGCGTTTCGCGGCGGAGCTCGTCACGCGGGTCTTTGCGCCGCCGTTGGCCGAGGCTCGGGCGGCGCTCGAGGCCGGCGCCGCCATCGACGTCGCGCGCTTGGCGCGAGTCCTGGCGGGCCGCACCGCTGGCGTGCTCGCCGGCATCGATGTGGAGGGCGACGAGCGCTGTCTCGAGATGGTTCGGCACGGCCGCGACTTCGTGCGAGCGTTGTCGCTGACGACACGGCGCTTGACCGACGCGCAGCTCGCGCTCGCGCGGCAGCGGTTCGACGCGCTCACGTTGTCGGCGCGCGCGGCCTTCGCCGCCGGCGCCGAGACGACGGTGCCGGGGCGCCTGCAAGCCGCCGGTTTCACGTTCGACGAGGCGCGCGGGCTCATTGCGGTGTTGCTGCTCGCAGGCACCGAGACGACGGCGAGCGCGTTGCCGCGCCTCGTCGCCTTGCTCGTCGACACGGGGCAGTGGGCGGCGCTGCGCGCCGATCCTGCGCACGTCGCGGCCGCGGTCGACGAAGGTCTACGGCTCACGGCTCCGGTCGCGCTCGTCACGCGCAACGTCGTCGCCGCGACGGTTCTCGGCAACCGCCGCTTGCGGCCGGGCGAGCGCGTCGTCGTGTCTCTGGCGAGCGCGCTCAAGGCCAACGAGGCCGCTCCCGATGCCCGTTTCGACCACGCCCGCATGCAAGCGCCGGCCGTGGCCAATCTCTGGTTCGGGCTTGGGCCCCACACCTGTCCCGGCGCGGCGCTCGCGCGGCGCGAGATCACGACCGCGCTCGAAACGCTGCTTGAGTGCGGCGACTTGCGCGTGGTGCGCCGCCGCTACGCGCGCGACGCAGTATTCGCGGGCTACGCGCAGCTCGAGGTGCGCCGCAGTTGATGCGCAGCCTCAGGCGCCGCGCAGGCCGCCGTCCGCGATGAAGCGCAGCACCGAGCGCGTCGGCCGGTAACCGAGCAAGGTTCGCGCGCGCGTGAGGTCGAGCGTGAAGTCGCTCGCGATCTGCGTGACGCGGTAGCGCGTGAGGCGCGGACCGTGCTTGCGGCCGAGCAGCGCGTAAGCGCCTTCGAGCACCGCGCCGGCCGCGTAGGCAGGTGCGTGCGGCAAGTAGAGGATTCGCGGCGCTCTGCCCACGGCTGCGAGCACGGCGCGCAACACGGCGTCGAGCTGTACCGGCGCTTCGTCGGCGATGTTGAAGACGCCGGCGGCGCTGCCGCGCAACAGCGCCACGACCGCGAGCAGCACGGCGTCGACGAGGTTGTCGACGTGGGTCAACGACAGCGCATTGCGGCCGTCGCCGACGGCGAGCTGCCGCCCCCACAGCGTCGCCTCGAGCAGTCGCGGCAGCAGCAGCTCGTCGCCGGGCCCGTAGATCGCGTGCGGCCGCAGGATGACGTGCTGGCTGCGCGCGCCGACGAGGCGCTCCGCGTCCGCTTTGGTCTCGCAGTACGCGTTCTGATGACGCCGCGGCGGCGGCGCATCCTCGCGCAGCGGACGTGCCGGTGGCCGCGGATCGTAGACGCTCGCCGTCGAGACGTGGACGACGGCGCACGGCTCGGCGAAGCTCGCGAGGACGTGGCGCGTGCCGTCGACGTGGCACGCGTGGAACGCCGCATGCGGACCCCAATCCGTCACCAACCCCGCGCAATGGACGACAGCATCGACGCGCGGTGCGCCGGGGAGCGGCCCGGCCGCGATGTCCCACGACGCATATGACACGTCGCCGCTCGACGCGTAGGCGCGGCGGCCGTAGGCCTGCACGCGCGCGCCGCAGCGCACGAGGGCGGCGACGACGCGCCGGCCGACGAATCCCGTGGCGCCCGTGACGCCGATGCGCGCGCCGCGCAAAGTTTCAAGCGTCACGCCGCCCGCGCTCCGTGAGCAGCGCGACCAGGCGCTGCCGATCCGGCTTCGCCGCGCGGCCCGAATGCGGCACCGCGCAGACGACGATCTCGTCGGGCAGCGCGAAGGCGTCGATGGGGCAGCTGCCGTCGCGCAGCGCGCGCGTCACCCGCGCGTGGAGGCGGGCAGGGTCCTCGCCGGCGCGCGGCTCGATCGCGAGGACGATTTGCTCGTCGGCGTCGGTGCTCGGAATCCCGACGAGCGCGCAACGCTCGACACCCGGCAACGCGAGCACGTGCTCCTCGTACAGCGACGGATAGATGTTGTGACGGCCGCGGATGATCATGTCCTTCTTGCGGCCGAGCAGCACGAGTCTGCCGCCGTCGATTCGGCCGAGGTCGCCCGTCGCGTGTGCGGCGACGCGCGGCTCGCCGACGTAGCCGCGAAACAAGCCCGGGCCGCTCACGACGATCTCGCCGTCCTGCGCCGTCGCGACCGTAACGCCCGCGACGGGCGCGCCGACGAGGTCGCCGTCGCCCGTGAACGCGAGCTTCTCGCGCGACTCGACGAGCGCCACCGGGAAGATCTCCGTCGTCGCGTACACACACCAGATGTCCGTAGTGGCAGCACAGAGGGCCCGCAGCCGCGCGAGCAAGGCTTTCGACACCGTGGCGCCGCCTATCACGATCGTGCGCAAATCGTGCGGTAGTGCGCCGCGCCGTTGCTCGAGCAGCCGCGCGACGGCCGCCATCTCGAACGGCACGGCGTAGAGATGCGTGACGCGATGGCGCGCGAGCGTGGCGGCGAGTCGCCGCGCGCCGTCGTGCGGTACGACGCAGGTGGCCCCGGCGAGCAAGCCGACGAGCATGAGGTGCGCCTGCGTCGTGCAGAGAACGTCGGTCTCGCCGAGCTTCAACAGCTTCGCGATGCTGGCGCAGCCCGCCGCGATCGACTGCGCGGTGTGCTCGACGGCTTTGGGCGCGGCCGTGGTGCCGGACGTGAACACGATGAATGCCGGACGCTCGCGCGGCGCGGGTTCCGCAGATGCTTGGTCGCCGCGGGCGCGGCTCCAGAGCTCGCTGGCGGGCACGGAGCGAGGCACGCCGGGCCAGCGTGCGCCGACGCGGATCAAACGTGCCCCCGGCACGCGTAGATCGGGAAAGCGAACGCCGCGCCGCAGCAGCCACCAGCGCAGCAGCCCGGGCGCGCCGGCCGCGTAGGCGACGGAGTCGGCGACGACCCAGCGCGGCGCGATGAGCCGCACGCGCTCCGCGAACAAGCGCGGGCTCACGCCGGGGTCGAGGGCGACGACGACGGCGCCGGCGAGGAGCAGCGCGGACGTGAGCACCATTTGATCGATGCCCGGGCGCACGGCGAACAACACGGCGTCGCCGGTGTTAAGGCCCGCGGCGGAAAAGCCGGCGCGGGCGCGCCGCGTGCGTTCCGCGAGCTCGCCGTAATCGATGCGGCGGCGCGTGCGCTCCTGAACGATGGCCGTACGCTCCGGCTGCGCAGCGGCGCGCTCCTGCACCTGCTGCAACAGATCGTCGATGCTCCGCTCGTGCTCGGGGGTCATGAGTCGCAGTTCGTCCCCGCGACCGCAGGACGTGCGCGCGTTGCTAGAGCCGCTCTCCGCCCCACGGGCAGAATCTCCAGCTCACGTGCGCGGGCCTGCCGTTGGGGCAGGTACGCTGCTGCGCGGCCGTGACGCTCGCGGTAGCCAGGAATACCACGAACGTCGCGAGCCGACGGAAACATGACATGAGCTGACTCCCGCGGTTGCTACGCTACGGCCCGACAATCCCCGGGCGTCAAGACTGAGAATACACTGCGAGCTGGACTAGAATCACCGCCCCGGAGGAAACGTGGCCCTCGACGACAACGCTCTCGCGAGCCTCAAGATCGACCGCAGCGCGAGGCCCCCGTCAGGGGGCTTCGGACGCGGTGCCGTCGTCGCGCTCGTGGCGGTCGTACTGGTCGCGGCCGGCGGGGCCTATTGGTGGCTCCGCGAGCGGCCGATCGAGGTCGAGGTCGCGACGGCCGACGCGAGCGCCAGCGGAGGCAGCGGCAGCACGGCCGTGCTCAACGCGTCGGGCTACGTCGTCGCGCGCCGCGAGGCTACCGTCTCGTCGAAAGTCACGGGCAAGATCGCCGAGATCCTCATCGAGGAGGGCATGGTCGTCGCCGAGGGGCAGCTGCTCGCGCGGCTCGACGATGAGTCGTTACGCCCTACGCTCGTGCTCGCGCAGCGGCAGCTCGACGCCACCCGCAAGGAGCGCGCCGAGGTCGAGGTGCGGCACGCCGAGGCGCTGCGCAACCTGAGCCGCGTGACCGGCATGCGCGAGCGCAATCTCGTCAGCGAGTCCGAGCTCGACCGCGCGCAATCCGAGGCCGCGGCCCTCGCGGCGCGGCTCGAAGCGCTCGCGGGCACGGTGGCTGTCGCCGAGGCCACGGTCCGCGTGCGCGAGCAGGACATCGAGGATCTCTACGTGCGTGCGCCGTTTCCCGGCGTCATCGTCTCGAAGGACGCGCAGCCGGGCGAGATGGTGTCGCCGGTCTCGGCCGGCGGCGGCTTCACGCGCACGGGCATAGCGACGCTCGTCGACATGGATTCGCGCGAGATCGAGGTCGACGTCAACGAAGCCTTCATCAATCGCGTCGCGGCCGGTCAGCCGACCGAGGCCGTGCTCGACGCGTACCCCGATTGGGTGATCCCGAGCCACGTCATCAACATCGTGCCGACGGCCGACCGCCAGAAAGCGACCGTCAAGGTTCGCATCGCGTTCGACACGCTCGATCCGCGGGTCCTCTCCAACATGGGCGTCAAAGTGACGTTCCTCGAAGTGCGCGCGGCGGCCGCAGGGTCTGCGCTGCGCGAGCGTCCCGCCGTGCGCGTGCCGGCCGGCGCCGTGAGCCGCGATGGCGCTGTCGACGTCGTCTGGCGCGTGCAGAGCGGCCGCGTCGAGCGCGTCGCCGTGAGCGTCGGCAGCGAGCGCAGCGGCGCGGTCGAGGTTCTTTCGGGAATCAACGCGGGCGACGTCGTCGTCGCGCGGCAGGTGGATGGGTTGGCCGACGGCGTCGCCGTGGCCGTGCGGCAGAGTGGCACATGAACAAGAACGAAGCACTGGTGCGAATCAGCGGGCTCGCCAAGGACTATCGACGCGCGGCCGAGACCGTGCACGTGCTCCAAGCGCTCGATCTCACGATCGAGCGCGGCGACTTCTTGGCACTCATGGGCCCGTCGGGGTCGGGCAAGTCGACGTTGCTCAATCTCATCGGCGGCCTGGACCGCCCGAGCACGGGCGAGATCGAGGTCGAGGGCCAACGCATCGATGACCTCGGGGACGGCGCGCTCGCGCGCTGGCGCGCGACGCACGTCGGCTTCATTTTCCAGATGTACAACCTGCTGCCGGCGCTCTCGGCCGAGCGCAACGTCGAGCTGCCGCTGCTGTTGACGCGCCTGCCGGCCGCCGAGCGGCGGCAGCGTACGGCCGCCGCGCTCGCGCTCGTGGGGCTCACCGATCGCGCCAAGCACAAGCCGCGCGAGCTCTCGGGCGGCCAGGAGCAGCGCGTGGGCATCGCCCGCGCCATCGTCTCCGACCCGACGCTCTTGCTCTGCGACGAGCCGACGGGCGACCTCGACCGCAAGGCCGGCGACGAAGTTCTCGACCTTCTGCAAGCGCTCAATGAGCGGCAGGGCAAGACCATCATCATGGTCACGCACGACCCCCGTGCGGCCGCCCGCGCCAAACATATTTTGCATCTCACGAAGGGCCAGCTCGCGAGCGCGCCCGAGGCCTGAGCGGAGTCGCCCATGCTCAAGTTTCTACCGCTGCTCTGGTCCAACGTGCGCCGCAAGCCCGTGCGCACGAGCCTGACGTTTGCGTCGATCCTCGTGGCGTTCCTGCTGTTCGGGCTGCTCAAGACGCTCGAGTCGGCGCTCGCGCTCGGCGCCGATCTCGCGGGCGCCGATCGGCTCGTGACGATGCACAAGGTATCGCTGATTCAGTTCTTCCCGCGCAGCTACCTCGACCGGATTCGCGCCGTCGACGGCGTGCGCCAGGCCACGTCGAACAACTGGATCGGCGGTGTCTATCAGGACGAGCGCAACCAGATCGCGGCGATGACCGCCGATCCCGAGAGCTTCCTCGAGGTCTACGACGAGTACGCGATGCCGCCCGAGCAGCGCGCCGATTGGTTCGCCGATCGCACGAGCGCGATCGTCGGCAAGAATCTCGCGGCGCGCTTCGGCTGGCGTGTCGGCGACGTCGTGCCGATTCGCTCGGCCTTCTACACGAAGAGCGACGGCTCGAGCGTCTGGGACGTCAAGATCGCGTCGATCTACGACGCCGCCAACGGCGACAACTCGAGCCTGTACCTGCATTTCGACTACGTCAACGAAGCGTTGACCGCACAGCAAGGGCGCGACCTGATCGGCTGGGTCATCCTGCGCGTCGAGGAGCCGGCGCGCATGCCCGACATCGCGCGCGCGATCGACGCGTTGTTCGCGAACTCGCCGGCCGAGACCAAGACCTCGACCGAGCGCGCGTTCATCCAAGGGTTCGCGAACCAGATGGGCGACATCGGCGCGATCGTGACGGCCGTCGCCGCGGCCGTGTTCTTCACGATGCTGCTCGTGACGGGCAACACGATGGCGCAATCGGTGCGTGAACGCACCAACGAGATCGCCGTGCTCAAGACGCTGGGTTTTCAAAGCCGCGGCGTCTCGGCGCTCGTGCTGTTCGAGTCGCTCGTCGTCACGGCGGCCGGCGGCGCCGTGGGCCTCGGGCTGTCGGCCCTCGCAGCCGATTCGATGGGGGCGGCGCTCGCGCAGTTCTTCCCCGTGATCGGCGTGCCCGCGAGCGCCTACGTCGAGGGTGCGGTTTTGATCGTCTTGTTGAGCGGGCTCGCGGGGCTGCTGCCGGCGCGCGAGGCGCTCAACCTCAAGATCACCGACGCGTTGCGCAAGGTTTAGGGGCATACGATGCTGGGCAATTGGTTCGCGCAGGTCGTCTCCGTCACGGTCATGAACCTCGGCAACATGCGCGAGCGCGTGGGCACGTCGCTCGTGGCGCTCGTCGGCGTGGCCGGCGTCGTCACCGTCGTGACGGCGGTGCTGTCGATCGGCGAAGGCTTTCGCGCCGTGCTCGGCGACGCGGGCGCCGAAGACGTCGTCATCGTGCTGCGCGGCGGCTCGACGGACGAGATGAGCAGCAATTTCTCGCAAACCGAAACGCGCGTCATCGCCGATGCAGAAATGCTCGCGCGCGACGCCGACGGCGCCGTCGTCTCCTGGGAGCTCTACGTCATCGTCGACGTGCCGCTCGCGAGCACGGGCACGCCGGCCAACGTGCCGCTGCGCGGTGTGAGCGGCGACTCGGGCGCGTTACGGCAGGAGTTTCGCATCACGGCCGGTCGCACGTTCACGCCGGGCACGTTCGAGGTCATCGTCGGGCGCGGCGCCGCGGCGCAGTTCGCCGGGCTCGAGGTGGGCAGCACGCTGCGCTCCGGCACCACCGATTGGCTCGTGGCGGGGCACTTCGCCGACCGCGGCAGCGTGGCGGAATCGGAGATCTGGACCGACGCGACGGTGCTCCAGGGCGTCTACAACCGCGGCGCTTCGTATCAATCGGTGCGCGCCAAGCTCGCGAGCGCCGCTTCGTTGCAGGCGTTCAAGGACGCGCTCACGGCGGATCCGCGCTTGAACGTCCGTGTCTTCACGGAGCGGCAGTACTACGAGGAACAGTCGCGCACGCTCGTGGCGCTCGTGAGCTCGGTCGGCGTCGTGATCGCGGTGCTCATGGGGCTCGGCGCCGTGTTCGCGGCGCTCAACACGATGTACTCGGCCGTGTCGACGCGCACGCGCGAGATCGCCACGCTGCGCGCGCTCGGCTTCGGCGCCTTCCCGGTGATCTTCTCCGTGCTCACCGAGGCGCTGCTCATCGGGCTCGTCGGCGGCGTCATCGGCATGGCCGTCGCGTATTTCGCGTTCAACGGATTACAGGCGTCGACGCTGAATTTTTCCTCGTTCAGCCAGATCACGTTCGCGTTCGCCGTGACGCCGGCGCTGCTCGTGCAAGGGCTGCTTTACGCGTTGACGCTCGGTTTGCTCGGCGGGCTGCTGCCGAGTTTGCGCGCGGCACGGCTGCCGATCGTCGCAGGCTTGCGCGAGCTTTGAGCGCCCCGCAGCGAGCGCCGCTAGCGCGCCAGGTGCGGCACCGTACGGACGTCGCGGCCCCCGCAAGCGAGATTGGGTCCCCGGGCTACCCCTAGGTCCGATGGGGAGCAATCCATGAGCATCCTTACTTGGCTGGTGGCCGGCGGCCTCGTCGGCTGGGGCGCGTGCGTCTCTATGGGCACGACCCACCGGCAGGCATACATCTTCAATATCGTCGTGGCGGTGATCGGGGCGGCCGTCGGCAATTGGGCGCTTGCGTCCACGCTCGGCATTGCGCCTGGATTCAACACCTTTGGAGTGATCGTCGGAGCGGTGTGCGGGGCGCTGCTGTTGGTCGTCGCCCATATCGTGCAACGCCGCATCATGAGCTGACTCTAGAGCGAGCCGCTGGGCGAGGCGAGGCCATCGAGCGCCGCGAGATCGTCCGCTTGGAGCAACACGTCGACGGCCGATAGGCTGTTGACGATGCTCGCCACTTTGGTCGCGCCGGGAATCGGTAGGATGTGCGGCCCCTTCGCGAGCAGCCAGGCGAGCGCAATCGCATACGTCGACGTCGAGTGCTCCGCGGCGATGCGCGCGAGCACGGGGTAGTGCGCGAGCCGCCGATGGCCCGAGTGTCCGCCGACGCTCGAGTACGGGACGTAAGCGATGCCGAGCTCGCGGCAGCGCTCGACCAGACCCGAGCCGAAGTCACGCGTGTCGAGCACGTTGCAGCGGTTCTGCACCGCCGCGATCGGCGTGAGCCGCAGCGCGAAGTCGAGCTGCTGCGTCTTGACGTTGGACAATCCGATCGCCGCGATCTTGCCCTCGTCGCGCAGGCGCGCGAGCTCGCCGAGCGAATCGGCAAGCGGCACCGCCGGATCGACGGTGTGCAGATAGTAGAGCGGGATCGGCGCGCCGAGATCGCGCGCACTCTGCTCGCAGCAGTGCCGCAGCCACTTCGGGCTGCAGTCCACGTCCCAGCGGCCGCCGGGGCGCGTGAGGCCGCCCTTGGTCGCGACGATCACGTCGCTGCGGCCCAGCGTGCGCAGCGCTTTGGCGATGAGCCGCTCGTTGTGGCCGAAGTCGTGCTCGTCGAGGCAATAGCTGATGGCCGTGTCGATGAAGTTGCCGCCGCCCGCGAGAAACGCCTCGATAACTGCGAGCGCCGTGCGCTCGTCGGGCCGGCCCTGGATCGATAACGGCATGCCGCCCAAACCGATGGGCGCGACCGCGAGATTCGTGAGGCCGATCGATCGTTGCACGCGGCCAGTGTAGCAGCGCACCTCGAGCACGCCTTACCATACGGATCATGCAAACGGCGATTCCTTGTTTTCTCATGCGCGGCGGCAGCTCGAAGGGGCTCTACTTCCGCAAGGAAGATCTGCCGGCCGACGAGGCGCTGCGCGATCGCGTGCTCGTCGCGGCGATGGGCAGCGACGCGCGGCAGATCGACGGCGCGGGCGGCGCGCATCCGCTCACGAGCAAGGTCGCGATCGTGAGCCGCTCGGCGTCGAGCGACGCCGACATCGACTATTTGTTCGTGCAGGTCGTCGTCGGCGAAGGGCGCGTCGATACGACGCCGAACTGCGGCAACATCCTGGCCGGCGTCGCGCCGTTTGCGCTTGCGAACGGCCTCGTCGAAGCCCGCGAGGGCATCACGCCCGTGCGCGTGCGTATGCGGAACAGCGGCAACCTCTGCGAGCTGCTCGTCGAGACGCCGGGCAAGCGCGTCAACTACGACGGCGCCGCGCGCATCGACGGCGTGCCGGGCACGGCCGCGCCCATCGTTTGCAACTACCTCGACGTCGCGGGCTCGGCCACGGGCAGCCTGCTGCCGACGGGCAGCGCACGCGACGTCGTCGACGGCGTCGAGGTCACGTGCATCGACAACGGCATGCCCGTGGTGGTGCTGCGCGCGCGCGATCTCGGCATCACGGGCTACGAGACGCCGAAGGATCTCGACGCCGACAAGGCGCTCAAGGCCAGGATCGAAGCGATTCGACTTAGCGTAGGCCCGCGCATGAACCTCGGCGACGTCAAGACGAAGGTCGTGCCGAAGATGAGCCTCATCGCGCCCGCGCGCGCCGGCGGCCACGTCTGCACGCGCACGTTCATCCCGCACGACTGCCACGCCGCGATCGGCGTGCTCGGCGCCGTGTCCGTCGCGACGGCCTGCATCCTGCCGGGCTCGGTGACGCAGGGCATCGCGACGGTGCCCGACGGCGCGGTCAAGCAGATGTCGATCGAGCACCCCACGGGCGAGTTCTCGGTGACGCTCGAGGTCGGCGGCACGCGCGAGCGGCCCGAGGTGCGCAAGGCCGGGTTGCTGCGCACGGCGCGGCTCATCATGCGCGGCGAGGTCCTCGTGCCGAGTGCGATCTGGGACGGCCGCCGCTGACGCGCGGCGGTGCGCCGATGTCGAGCCGCCCGCCGTTTCGCGCCGACCACGTCGGCAGCTTGCTGCGGCCCGCGGCGCTCAAAGAGGCGCGGCGGCGCTACGCCGACGGCATGCTCGACGCCGCCGATCTTAAGGCCGTCGAGGACCGCGAGATCGAGCGCGTCGTGGCCAAGCAGCGGGCGCTCGGCACGATAAGCGTCACGGACGGCGAGCTGCGCCGCTCATGGTGGCACCTCGATTTCCTCTGGAGCCTCGACGGCATCGCCGAGCATCACGCGGACTTCGGCACGGGGTTCGTCGGCGCCACGCCGCGCACCGCGGGCGTGCGCGTCGACGGCAAGATCGGCTTCTCGAGCCATCCGCAGCTTGAGCACTACCGCTTCTTGCACGAGCGCGCGGGTGCGGCGGCGAAGCTCACGATTCCGGCGCCATCGGCGTTGCTCGGCCGGCCCGTGCTGCCGCCGATCGACGCGCGCGTCTATCCGCGCCGCGACGAGCTCTACGCCGATCTCGGCCGGGCCTATCGCGCGGCCGTCAACGCATTCGCAGCCGCGGGCTGCCGCTACTTGCAGCTCGACGAGGTGTTCATCGCAATGCTCTGCGACGCGCAGTACCGCGCCAAGATGGCGGCGCGCGGCGACGATCCCGACCAGCTCTTGACGCTCTACGCCGAGCTCATCAACACGGCGATCGCCGACATCCCGGCCGACATGACCGTCACGCTGCATCTCTGCCGCGGCAACTTCAAGTCGACCTATATGGGCACCGGCGGCTACGACGCCGTCGTGGACGTGCTGTTCAACCGGATCCGCGTGCACGGCTATTTCATGGAGTACGACGACGAGCGTTCCGGCGGTTTTGCGCCTCTGCGGCTGCTGCCGCACGGCAAGCGTGTCGCGCTCGGCCTCGTGACCACGAAGCGCGGCGCGCTCGAGAGCCGCGACGAGCTCGAGCGGCGCATCGACGCGGCCGCGCAGTTCGCGCCGCTCGAGCAACTCTGCCTCGCGCCGCAGTGCGGCTTCGCGTCGACGGAGGAGGGCAACCTGCTCACCGAGGACGAGCAGTGGGCGAAGCTTACGCGCATCGTCGAGGTCGCGGAGCGAGTGTGGGGTTGAGCTAGGCCGCGTGCGCGACCGCGTGTGCGACGAAGAGCACGTGCGGCGTGCTATAGCCGCGCGCGTAGCTTGCGATCTCGTCGATGACGAAGCCGGCCCGCGTCACGTAGCCCGAAAGCTCCGCGCGCGTCGCGAAGCCGATGCCGCTCGACACGGTGCGCCGCAGCACGTGCACCATGAGCCGTTCCTGCCAGATTGCCTTCGCGGCGCGCCAGGAGCCGTCGTCCTCGGCGTCCTTGAGCACGAGGCGGCCGCCGGGGCGCAGCAACTGCCGCGCGGCCGCGAGCAGCGGCGCCCACTCGTCGCGCGCGATGAGACAGAGCACGTCGGCGATGAGCACGCAGTCGAACGAGGCGGGACGCTCGGCCGCGAGCGTTTCGATCGTGCAGGCGCGAAACTCGGCGCGCGGGTCGCGGCCGACGGATTCACGGGCCCACGCAATTTTGCGCTCGTCGGGGTCGATGCCGACGACGCGTCGTTCGGGATGGCCGTGCAGCAGTAGCGCCGCGAGCACGCCGTGGCCGCAGCCGACGTCGAGCAGCGTCGTGCCCATGGCACGCGCGGCGACCTGCTCGAGCGGCGCGAGCGCAAGCCGGCCGCGGCAGAACCAGCGCTCCTTCCGCGGCAGCGGCGCGAACGTGCTGAGACTCGGATGACTCATCAGGCGTAGTATTGACCAAGACGTGTGGGGAAACTAAGCCATGATTTCGATCGTGATACCCGCGTACAACGAGGAGCAGAATCTCGAGGTTCTCTATGTCAATGTCCGCGAAGTCATGGACGCGGGCGCGAGTACTGGCGACTGGGAGCTCGTCGTCGTCGACGACGGCAGCACCGACGGCACGTGGAGCGCGATCGAACGGTTGAGCGCCAGCGACGTGCGCGTGAGGGGCCTCAGGCTCTCGCGCAATTTCGGTCACCAGCCGGCGCTCATGGCCGGACTCGCGGCCGCACGCGGCCGCGCCGTCATCATGATGGACGCCGATCTCCAGCATCCGCCCGCGTTGTTACCGCAGCTCGTGCGCAAGTGGCGCGAGGGGTTCCAGATCGTCCACGCCGTGCGGCGCGATCCGCCGAATCTCTCCTGGGGCAAGCGCACGTTCTCGCGACCCTACTACCGGTTGTTCGCGTTCTTGAGCGGTGTCGCCATCGAGCCCGGCTCGGCCGACTTTCGGTTGCTCGACCGGCAGGTCGTCGACGAGATCTTGAAATTCGAAGAGGAAGGGTTGTTCCTGCGCGGGCTCGTCCACTGGGTGGGCTATGCGACGGCGAGCGTGCCGTTCGACTGCGGGCAACGCCATGCGGGCGTGAGCAAGTACAACGTACGCAGAATGTTGTCGCTCGGCTGGCACGGCGTCAGCGCGTTCTCGCTCGTGCCGCTGCGCGTCGGCATCGCGATCGGTCTCTTGTCGTCGACGATCGCATTCCTCGGGACCGGTTACGCGATCCTCGGCTGGTGGCTCGACGAGAACGTGATTCCGGGCTGGGCCTCGTCGGTCGCGATCTCGTCATTCCTGTTCGGCGTGTTGTTCGTGTTCCTGGCCGTGCTCGCCGAGTACGTGGGGCGCATCGCCGTCGAAGTGCGCCGCCGGCCGCGGTTCCTCGTGCGTGAGACGACGCGCCTCGCCGTCACCGCCGCCGAGCGGCTTGCGCGGCGCGGTTCCGGAGCCGATCCGCGCTCGGATGCCTGAGCGCCGCGCGTGCCGTCGTTCGTTCTCAAGCACTCGCTTGCACGGTTCGTCGTCGTCGGCTGCGCCAATTTCGTTGTGAGCTTCGCGGCGTTCTACGGCTCGTATCACTATCTGCCGCTCGGCGACTTCGGCGGCCGCGGCGCCGTCGCCAACGTGCTCGCCTACGCAGCGGGCATGCTCAACAGCTTCGTGCTCAACCGAGTCTGGACCTTTCGCGCCGAGGGGCGCGCCGCAGCGCACGCGTGGCGTTTCACGCTGCTCAACGCGGCGACACTCGCCGCCAGCACCCTCATCGTGCTCGTGCTCGTCGACCGGGCGGGATATCCTGAGCTTAAGGTCTGGCTGCCGCTCACGCTCGCGATTCTGGCGACGCACTATCTCGGCATGAAGCATTGGGCCTTCGCCGAACGCACATGAGCAGAAGCACGCGGCTCATCGTCAACGCCGACGACTTCGGCATCGCCGAGGCCGTGAACCTCGGCATCGCCGAAGCCCACGATCGCGGCATCGTGACGTCCGCGTCGATCATGGCCACGGGGCAGAGCTTCGAGCACGCCGTCGCGCTCGCGCGCGAGCGCCCCGAGCTCGGTATCGGCGTGCACCTCGTGCTCACGGAGCAGCGGCCGCTCGCGGGCACGGCCGTGCCGACGCTCGTCGGCCCGGACGGACGCTTCGCGCCGCACGCCGTCGAGCTCGCCGGCCGGCAGCTCGGCGCGCGTATTTCGCTGCGCGAGGTGAAGGTCGAGCTCGACGCGCAAATTCGGCGCGTGCGTGCCGCCGGCCTCGCCGTGACGCATTTCGACGGCCACCAGCACGTGCACGTGCTGCCCGGCATCGCACGCGTCGTGGCCGAGCTCGCGGCGGCGCACGGCATCGCGGCCGTGCGCTACCCGGCCGAGCGCGTGCGCGCCCACATGCTGCGCAACCCGCGCGGCCTCAAGCGCCTCGCCGAGCAGGCGGCGGTATACGTGTGCTGTGCGCTGTCCCCGCGCGACGGCTTGCGGCGCAGCGACGATTTCGTAGGCTTCTACTTCGGCGGCCGGCTCGACGAACGGAATCTTAAGACCGTGTTGACCGACTTGCTTCCGGGGCGCACCGTCGAGCTCATGTGCCATCCGGGTCAGGCGGACACGCGCGCCGACGGTTGGCGGTACGCCTGGGCGGCCGAGCTCGCGGCGCTCACGAGCCCGCGCATCCGCGAGCTCCTGAGCGCGCGCGGCGTGCAACTGATTTCCTATCGCGATCTCTGAACCGACCATGGACGAAGCCGAGTTCGACAAATTCGCCGACGAATATCGCGCGCTGCACGCCGCGAACATTCGGCTCTCGGGCGAGGAGCCCGAGTATTTCGCCGAGTACAAGGTCGTCGACATCGCGGCGGAGCTTCAGCGCGCGCGCGCCATCGCGCGCACGGCGCTCGATTTCGGCGCAGGCGTCGGCTACTCGGTGCCGTTCTTCGCGCGCTATTTGCCGGCGACGCGCGTCACGTGCCTCGACGTGTCACACAAGAGTCTCGAGGTGGGCGTGGCGCGCCATGGCGCGGCCGCAGAGTTCCGGCACTTCGACGGCCGCCGGATTCCTTACGCCGACGGCACGTTCGATGTCGCGCTCGCGTCGTGCGTGTTCCACCACATCCCGCACGACGAGCACGTCGCGCTGCTCGGCGAGATCCGCCGCGTGCTGGCGCCGGGCGGCCGGCTGTTCGTCTTCGAGCACAACCCGCTGAACCCGCTGACGCGCCACGCCGTCAACACCTGCGAGTTCGACGAGCATGCGGAGCTCGTGCTCGCGCCGACGATGCGGCGCCGCGTGCGAGCCGCGGGCTTCGACGCAGCCGCGGTTCGCTACCGCATCTTCTTCCCGCATGCGCTGCGCGGCCTGCGCCCGCTCGAAGCGGGGCTCAAGTGGTTGCCGCTCGGCGCACAGTATTACGTGGCGGCGCGCAAGGCGACCTGACGATGCGCGCCTGGCTCACGGTACTTGCGCTGGCGGTTCTGCCGTTCGTGGTCTACTGGCCGACGACTTCGCACGAGTACGGGTTCCGCGACGACTACGCGCACTTGCGCGAGGTGCGCGAGCGGCCCGGCTGGCTCATGCAGCTCACGACGTCGAACGGCCGCCCCGTCTACGGGTTCGCGCTCGAAACGTCGCTGCGCGACATCTACGAGGTGCCGCAGCTTACGACGCTGCGTGTCGTGAGCGCGCTGCTCATGGGTGTCGTCGGCGCGCTGCTCTGGTGGCAGCTCAGGCGTTCGGGCTGGCGCGACGAGGAAGCCGCGGCGCTCGCGGCGGCCGTGACGCTGCTGCCCGGCGTGCAGGTCGTCGTGGGTTGGGCCATCGCCTGGCCCGTTGCGCTCGCGCTCGTCGCAGCCGTGGCGGGGTTCGGGCTCCTCGATCGCGGTCTCGAGCGCCGCGGACCCACACGCGCCGCGCTCGTCGCGGCCGGCGGCGCGTTGTATTTCGTCGCGGGCCTCACCTATCAGACGAGCGCGCTGTTCGCGGTCATGCCGTTCGCAGCCGCGCTGCTGCTGCGGCA
Source organism: uncultured Gammaproteobacteria bacterium (assembly GCA_964503125.1). Lineage (GTDB taxonomy): Bacteria > Pseudomonadota > Gammaproteobacteria > Steroidobacterales > Rariloculaceae > FEN-1219. Next base: position 34,075 of record CAZCZE010000058.1, on the reverse strand, counting down.
CGGCACTTCGGCGCGCAGCGACCTCAAGTGGGTGGCCGCACATTTGGGCGCGTTGTTCGTCGCTCTGTTCGCAGGGTTCCTCCTGATGAACGCCGTGTTCACCGAGGGCGTCGTGCCGGAAGCGGCGCGCATGAGGCTCGAGCCCGATCCATTGGTGAAGCTCCTCTGGTTCTTCCGCAATCCCGTGCCGAACTCGCTCGCGTTGTTCGCGCTGCGTGACAGCTACGCCACGCCGTTCTGGTTTTGGCTCGTCGTCGCGGCGGTGGCGGTCATCGCCGCGCTCGGCTTCCTCTACGGCGCCAAGGACGCCGCGCAGCGCCGCCGCTGGCTGTTCGCTGCGTTGTTGTTGCCATTCGTCGCGCACAGCGTGAGTCTCGCGGCGAGCTCGCAAGCCATCGGCTATCGAACCCTGTTGCCGCTCTCCGGCCTGTTCCTCGTGTTGTTCGTGTTCGGTCTGCGGGCGACGTTCGCGCGCTTCCGCTTGCAGCGCATCGCCGCGGTGGCGACGTTTGCAGCATTCACGGTTACCGGCGCAGTGCTCGCGCATCACCACGCATTAACGCTGATCGCAGAGCCACAGGGCCGCGAGTGGCAGCTCATGGAAGAGGCGGCCAACGGCTTGACCCTGTCGACCGACACGCGGGTCTACATCGTTCGACCGACGACCGACTACCGGTCGACGGAGCGCGTCTATGCCGACGAGCACGGCTCGTTGTCGGCCGATGCGCAGTGGGCGGCCGTCGAGATGTTCAGGGCCGCGATGCGGCAACGTTTCCCGAGCGGGCTACCGGAGGGCACGCGGTACACGCTGACGACGAGCTTGAGCCCGCCGATCATGCCGTTCGATTTGGTGCTCGATCTGCGGCAGCTCAGGAACTTGGGCGACCGCCGGAGCCCTACTGCTTCGCCACGCTGACGACCTCGGGCTCCATGAAGCTCTTGAGCCCGAGCGCCGAGTATTGCCGCCCGAGCCCCGACTCCTTGGCGCCGCCGAACGGTACGAACGCCGACGTCGTCCGGTGCTGGTTGACCCACGCCGTGCCGACCTCGAGCCGCGCCGCGATCTCGGCGCCGCGCGTGAGGTCTTTGCTCCAGACCGAGTCGCTCAAGCCGAAGCGCGTATCGTTAGCGCGGCGCAGGGCGTCCTCGACGTCGCTGAACTTCAGGATCGGGGACGATCGGTCCGAACTGCTCCTCCTGCACAAGCCGGTTGTCGTCGGCCACGTCCGTGACGAGGCTGCGCGCGGCGTGGCCGGGAACGAGTTTCGGCGTAGTGGGAGCGACGAAACGCGGGTGTGAAGGGAGTTTTCGCGGCCGTTCGGTCGAAGGATTTGCGTCTGGCGTTACCGCCTTCGCCCTCCGGCGCTACACTGGGTTTGACAGAAGGGCCTTTTATACGACCTAGCCGCTTGCTAGACACCCGCGATGCTGAAATTGATGGCGATCGAAATGCGCTCGCCGTTACGTTGGCCCAGCAGTTGATTCGCCAAGCGATCTTGTGGTGCGTGCCGGCGCGGTCCACCGTGGCGTCATCGACGACCGCCCGCGCATAGGCCAGCACCTTCTGTATCGGCGAGCCGTATTGAGTGACTGAGGCGTAGGTATCGTCGCAACGACGATCGGCGTCGGGAAAAGCCTGAGCTTGTGGGGCGGTCAGTTCGCGCTGAACTCCGTCGCCAATTTCGGCCTCAAGTCCGTCTCGGACCGAGGCCGCGGAGACTCGGCCCGACCGCGAGCGCCGATGCTAGGATGATTGAAATAGCCGACGGCAATGCTCAGATGAGGCCGAGCGCCATGGTTCGCTTGGTTCATGCTTACCCCCGTTTAGTGCGTCGTTCGTATTTGAAGAAGCCATCAATCTAAAGTGACAAATAGGAGAATCGATATGGTCCGTTCGGCCCTGTCGTGCGTGGCGCTTCTCGCCGCGGCGGCCCAGGCGGCCGACGCGCAGCAGACCGACGCAGCCGCGGACCTCGTGAGCTCCTGGCTGCTCGTCGCCGCGGAGCGGGACGTCGCGAGCGGCCAGGCGCGCCGCGTCCCGGGGGCGCGGGGCCTGCTCGTGCTCGACCGTGCCGGCAACGCGTTCGAGTTCTTCACTGCTCCGAGCGGCGAGCGGCCCGTGTCCGCGCAGCCCGATCCGCGACGCGTCTTCGCAGACAACGGTGGGTTCTGGGGACGCTACGAAGCCGTGCCCGCCGCCGGTCGAATCGACTTCGAGGCTGAGGAAGGCGTCAGCCCGAGCGTGCGCGGCCTCGAGTTTTCGCGAAGCTACGAGCTCGCGGGCAACAGGCTGACCATCACCTCGACGGACGAACCGCAGGCCCAAGGAGACGTCCGCTTGACGTGGCAGCGCGTCCCGACGATCGAGCACCTGACGCCCGCGTACCGCGAGGTCGTCGGGTTTTGGCGTCACGTCGAGGAGGCGCGCGTGAACACGGCCACGGGCGAGATTGACGACCCGCGGCAGCGGGCACCGAGCGTCATCGTCTATACGCCGGGCGGGTTCGTCGGCGTCCACTTCCCGACCTTCGGGCGCTCGCCGTTTGCGGGAGAAACACCGACCGAAGAGGAAGCGCAGGCGGCCCGCAATTATCTCGGCTACTACGGCGCGCTCGGCGTATACCCCGGCGAAGTCTTCCACAACGTGCTCGGCGGCGTTAGCCCAAGCGCGGGCGCAATCCTGCGCCGCTTCGCCAAGATCACGGGTGACGACCTCGTCGTGACGATCCCGAGCGGTAATCCGCAAGCGACGCTCGCGACTACCGTCCGCCTGCGGCGGTTGAGCGGCGTCGACGAGATGCTCCCGCGCGCGCGCTAAGCAGCGGTCCGGGTCGCGCTCGAGCCTTGTGCCCGTGCTAGCGTAGTCGCTCCCCGGCGGAGCGTGGTGTATCACCAGTGAGCGGACCCTCGACCCCTGCTGATGTCGACGCACTGTTCAAGTTGCCGCCTGAGGAGTTTACAGCCGCGCGCAACGCCCTCGTCGCGCAGCTCAAGAGGGACGGCCGCCACGCCGAGGCGAGCGAAGCGAAGGCGCTCACGAAACCATCGGTCTCCGCCTGGGTCGTCAATCAACTCTACTGGCGACGCCGCGAATCGTTCGATCGGCTGATCGAGGCCGGCGACCGGTTACGGCGCGCCCACGCAGTGCAACGGACGGGCGACTCCGCGCGTGATCCTGTAAGCGTGCGACGAGAGCTGGTCGCAGAGCTCGCGAGCATCGCCGCGGACCTGTTGCGCGAGGCAGGCCACGGCGGTACCCGCGATCTGAGTCGTCGCGTAGCGACCACGCTCGAAGCCCTCTCGAGCTACGGGCGGCGCCACGGGGCGCCGGCGGCTGGACGTCTCAGTGACGACTTGCAACCGCCGGGATTCGAGGCTGCCCTAGGGATGCGCTTGCCCGGCGCAGAGCCACCGACGAAACGTCCGAGTCGCGCACACCAACGCGGCGCCGCGGCGCGCCACGCCGAGGGAGATCGCAAACCCCTGGTCGCCGCGACGAAGGCCGCTGTCCGAGGGGCAGAGCAGGCTCTGAAGGCTGCGCGTAAGCAAGCCGAGCGCGCCGCGACCACGCTCGAGACCGCCGCGGCGCGCACGAGAGCGATCGAAGGGGAGCGCGCACGGATCGAGAAACGACTCGCGCGGCTCTCGAAAGATGCCGAAGCGGCGCATTCAGCCGCGCGCGACGCAACGGCGAATGCCGATCGGGCGACGCAGGCAGCGAAAGACGCAGAGCGTGCCCTCGAGCTAGCGCGCGCCCGCGTGAAGGAGATCGGGAACAGCCGGGGCTAGCTTTGTGGCCTCTGGATCCGGCTGACGGTTACTGCGCGCTCGGGGCGCCGGCGCCGACATCGGTGGCGTTGAGCGACGAGCCATCGGGCAGCGTGACCGAGCCGCCGCTGGCCGACAACGAGCCGTCGCGCGCGCGATAGCCGAGCACCGTCACGAGAGTGCCCGCGGGCAGCGAGTCCCGGGTCCACCCGCGCCGAATGAGCGCATTCGGCGCCCCGCCCTCGATCGACCACTCCTGCACCTCGCCGCTCGCGGTCGTGACTTTCAAGAAGATCCGCGAGTGGGGGTTCGTGAACACCATCTTGATCACTTCACCCTTGAGCTCGATGGGCTGGTTGATGTCGAACTCGGCCGCGAACGAGTGGTGTGCCAGCGCCGGTGCAGCAACGCCCGCAAGCGTGACGACCAGCGCGGAGCACGTGAGAGAGTGTCGTGACATTGGATCGCCTCGCATGAATGTTTAAGGAGTGCCGGACGGCCGCGCCGCATCCCCGGCCTCGAACTCGCCGTAGAGCAACGGCTCGGAGAACTTCACGCAATTGAACTCGAGCAACCGCGCATCGGCCTCGGCGCGCCGATAGAGCGGCATCCGGATGGTCCAGGGGCGACTGAAGGTTTCCGGGTCCTCGATCGTGGCCTCGTATTGCATGACGTGCTCATCGATGAGCGTGTAACGCTCGAGCACGATCATCGCCGCGCTGTGGTGATTGCCCGCGCGGTCGAACCAGGTGTTCTCGATGTTGGAGTTGACCTCGATGACGAGCGTGTCGCCGTCCCACGAGCCGTTCGATCGCCCCATCCAGTTATCGACGGGCGCACGCTGATGGTCGCGCATGAAGACCGGGCGATTCGCGTTCGCGAAGGTATAGGAGAACAGAATGATGTCGCCCTCCCCCTGCACGATCTGGAAGGGGTACGGCATGTAGGTCGCGCGCGGAATGCCCGGCATGTAGCACTTGGCCTCGGGATCCGAGGCCGGCCAGCCGGCGCGGTTCTCGGCGCGCTTGGCGAGCGCCTCGGGCAGATACGGGATCGTGCCGCCGCCGACGACGCTATTGCCGGCCGGAATGGCCGCGACGGCGCCCATTTTCGTAGCGAACTCGGTCAGCGACTCCGCGGAATGGCCCTCGAGATTCCAGTGCGCCTCGTTTACGGCCTGCCAGATGCCGTTTAAGTTGGGCTTCCCCCCGATGCGCGCCGGCCGGCCGCGGTCCTGCGCGAGCGCCGGTTGCCCGAGAATGAACAGGGAAAGGATCAAGGCGGCTACCGCTGGAACTTGTTGGCGCATCGGAATTACTCTACCCGAAGTTGGCGGGGGACTTGTATATGCGCATCGAGCCGAACGACGACCGGACAGCTTCTACTTTGGGAACCGCACGGCTTTCGTTGCTGAGCGTCGCGCTCGCGGCGGGTCTCCTTGGCACCGTGAGCGCGGGCGCGCAGAACGCCGCGCCTCAGGCGGTGCCTGCCGAGCAAACCGCGGCCGCGGCGCGCGAGCGCAACTGGCGGCCGCCGCGGTTCTCGTGGGGCCACCCGAACCTCGAGGGCACGTTCACGAGCCGCGACATGCAGGGCGTCCCGATGGAGCGACCCGAGGCGATGGGCACCCGCCAGTTCCTGACGCCCGAGGAATTTCAGCAGCGTGCGACCAGCGGCCCCGGCGGCTTCGCGGCGTTCGTCGACCAACAGAGCGAAAACGAGAGCCGGCTCGAGTTGAGCGCGCTCGACTCGACCGAGCGCGGCACTCGCGTGTTCGGCTACACGTCGTACGTCATCGAGCCACAGAACGGCCGCATACCGACGATGACCGACGAGGGCCAGCAGCAGCGGCGCGGCGGCGGCCAGGCGAACGGGCCGTTCTTCACGACGGAGGACTTCTCCTATTACGACCGCTGCATCACGCGCGGCATCACCGGCTCCATCATGCCGTCGCTGTACGGCGATGCGATGCGCATCGTTCAGTCGCCGACCGAGGTCGCCATCACCTACGAGATGCTGCACGACACGCGCGTCATTCCGCTCGACGGACGCGCACAGGCGAGCACGGGCGTGCGCCAATACATGGGATCGTCGGTCGGCCGCTTCGAAGGCAACACGCTCGTCGTCGAGACCACGAACTTAACGGACGAGCTCCCCGTAGGCAGGATGCCGCACAGCGAGGACGCGAAGCTCACCGAGCGCTTCACGCGCATCGACCCCGACATGATCGACTACGTCGTGACCGTAAACGACCCGCGAACCTACACGGCGCCGTGGACGTTCCGCATGACGCTGACGACGCAACCCGACTACGAGGTGCTCGAGTACTCCTGCCACGAGGGCAACAACTTCATCCGCACCGCGCTGCGCGCGGAGCAGCAGTATCAGCAGAAGGTCGCCGACGCGCGCGCGAAAGGCGAGCCGATTCCTGAGCGACCGAGGCCGCGCAACACGGGCGGCGGGATCGGGATTTTTGCGCCGCCTTCGGAGAGTGAGGCGGTGGAAATCGGCACGATTCAATAGGTCGTGCCTCTCGCAGCGAACCGCTAAGACTGGTCGGTCGCGAGGCGTGTCCGGACGGCCTGACGCTGCCGTCATTCCCGTTAGCAACCATTCACGGGAAATATGGCGTCGGCGCGACAGAGAATTCAGAAGCCGCGTCAGCGGGAGAGGCGTGGGCGACCTTCCTACTTCCAATCTACGTTGATCCTTCAGTCAACACCCTTCATGTGCGCAGTTCCCACATGGGGCTAACGAGAATCCTGCCTGGGCTGCAGATCCGAGTTCTGCCGCGCCTTTGCCCACGGCGAGCGACCAATACGTCGTCAATGAAACAGCAACTGCGGGAACTGCTCGACAGAACGGAAGCGGCCTACCGGGACTGCTGGGAAACACTCCTGCGGATGAAGATGAAGGATACGAGTACGACCTTGGACTATCGTCAGAAGTTATTGGATTTCCAATCGACGCTCGCGGGCGCGCTCCTCCAACTGGATGAGTTTCATCGGCGCATCAGGTCTGACGAAAGAGCCTTGGTAACGCGAAAAAACGCCCTATCCCCTTCCTGGTTTCGCAGACGCATGCGCACTCTCGCGCACTACCGGGACGCTCTGAAGGGTGCGATCGAAATCGGTCACGGTCTCGGTGACTCGTTTGCGTGGTTGTTCTACGTGCGCGATCGCCAGTCTCTAAAGGCTCATCTAAAAGTTAGCGGGCAAACCCACCTGCCACCAGGCATTGGAGGGCGCGGGGAGCTCGAATTCCTAAGACAGGTAAAGGGAATAGGCAATCAGCTGGCTATTTACCACGGCACCACCAGCTTTCTTCGAATCGGTGATGTCAGCCTGTTCGATCTAACCGATGGCAGCTTGGTCGGCATCGGTGAACTAAAAACCGCTGAAGTAGAGCCGGGACGTCTGGAGATCACTCTCCATATGGTTACGTCACGCCAGCCCGAGGTGCCCAACACAGCGCAACCAGTGCCGCGAGCGCGCAGACAATTGCCTCAAGCCAATGAACAACGTCTCCGGCGACAAATGACGGCCATGGCGAAGACGCTGCGAGATCACAAACAGGAACCTCGCGATTCCCGGCGGACAATCCACAGCGGAGCACACCTCGCAGAACTTGATGCCCTTTATCAAAGAATCAGACCGCGCCGCGTTGCGTATCAACAGGCCGGCAATGGGCTCGTTCTAGCCGGCATGCGTACTGGGAAGGTCGGATTTGCTACGCGGCTTCTGGAGCGATCGCACGCCAACTTCGGAAGCCGCTTTGCGGCAGTTCCGAAGGAAGCCCTGAAAACTATGCTTGCGGACTCCGCGGATAATGCGCTGCTTTTGGGCCATCTGGATCTGAGGTTGCAGGGAGGTGCTACGCCGATCTTTTGGTGGCCGGTCCGCACTGATTTGCTCCGAGATCTGATCTTCGGCGATGTCATTATCGTAACCATCTATAACCCTGCTCACTTCTTCGGCCATCTGCGTGCGCTCGGATTCGGAGTTGAAGGAGACCCGAAGAGCGGATATCGGGTCAGCAAGGTGGTCGATGGCCACGAGGTACGACTCCATGCCGTCGAGTATTTCCTCGATGCGATTCAGCGGAACCTCCTTACAGAGCACGCGGCTCTGGCTGCGATTCGGCGATTGCTCGAGCCGATCGAATCGGGCAAGGCGCTTCCCAACAGCCGGATCGAAATGGAGATGCTAATGTACTGGTTGTAGCGACGAGCGGCCTGGAATCGTTCCCTCACTCGCGAAGTCGTTGAGCAATACCAGCGACTAGACGAGCAAGTCTCTTACAGTATCGCCCGCGAGCCGGTAGCCGTCAGTCGTGACGTCAAATGCGACGATGGGCGCGGGCGCCGCCTGGTAGGCTTGCAGGGCCGACGTTAGTACGGGTCTTATTTTCGCTTTGTCTTTGCATCCCAATCCGAGTAACGCCAGCTCGGAAAGCCGGGCGGACGGCGAAGGCGCTCGCTCGATTGCCCCGATCATTTTATCGACAGTGCGTTCGTCGCGCTCAATGCGCCGCAGAAAAGCTGGCACCCAGTACGAGCAGTTCCAAAAGACCGTCTCACTTGGATCCTTGTCGAGTAGCCACTCGAGAGCGCGTACGACGTCGCCAACCGCCGCCGAAAGGCGTAGACCGGTCACGAGCGAGTACTGCAGTCCGCTAGTTTTCTCACGCAGCAGCGCCTGGAGCGACGGATCCGGATGACGGAGTACCGTTTCAGCGAGCGCCCCAGCGGCGCAGTCGCTGCGTGGGTCATTCGTAAAAACATCGATGACCTTTTGGCGCAAGTCTGACCGAGAAAAGTGATCTGCAAAAATCTCCGCAGCCATCATCGCCGGCCACCGGTCGGCGTTGCTGTGTCTACCGCGTAGCGGCTCGGCCTCCAGCAGCAAAGGCTCAATCAGGGAGCGCATCAACGCCCCGTCAGGATGGAAACGCTGCACTGCCGCGAGACGTTCGTGAAGTTCGCGGGCCGGCGTGTCTTTCGTTCCGTCGAGGAGCTCAAACAGATGCCGAGCATTTGGCGTGCCCGGATTGAGGATCGCCAGGGCTGCGGGAGCGGATAGACGAAGTCTCTTCAAAGTCGCCGCCTCGCCGCCGAGCGCGCCCGTTACTCGATCCCAGTTGGACAGTATGCGTTTCAGATAACGGTCGCTATTCTCCTGGTAGGCCGTCAGGCGACCGATATCGAGGTCGCGGGGCTTGCCATCATGGTCTTTCAGGTCTGCGAATACAGAAGCATTGTCTGTACCCGTGAGTGCAACTAAGGCGGCTGCCCGACGGTGCTCGTACTCGGGCCCTACCGCGTCAAGCTCATCTCTCAGGAACTGACGCTCAGCGTCGCCAAACGAATTGCGGGCGACGCAGGCCTCGGTCCACGCTATGACCGCCTCTCCCGCGACGGCACCGTCCGAGTCATGCCGCGCCTCGGTCAGTAGGTTAAGAGCTGCGGTGTTTGAGGGAGCGGCGCTACCGAGCTCTGGCACGAGCGGAAGTCGCGCGACCTCTGGTAGAGGAGCGATCACCTTCAGCAATCGTCCGCACATATCGAGATCGGCCGCGTACATCTCCGCGATCGCGCCGATGCTGCCGTCGCGAGCCGTCAGGTCGGCGAGCGCCATGGCACGGACTTCCGGTCGCTTCGGAAAGGTCAGGAACATGGCTTCGCGCCAATGCTCATGGCGAATCGATCGATCGTTATCGTTTCCGGCGGCAAAAGCCACGTCGAAAGCTTCATCATCATCGTCCAGACCTAACTCGCGCAGGCCGGCGATTAAAAAGCGAACCTCGCCCGGCTTCTCGCGGAGCGCCCGCAAGATCGCATGGCGTACAGAATCCGGTGCGTCGATCACAACAGCGAGCTCGTTAGCCACTTCGGCCAGGGCCTTCGACGGCGCATCGAGCATCGATTGAAAGGCTTCACGCACCTCGGCGTCTTCCTTGCCCCAACCTTCTGCAAGGCCACGAGACGACCAGAAGCTAAGATGTTCGCCCGATTTCATCGAAGCGATCATCCGGGCTTTGATCGACGGAAGCTGCAATATCTTGCTGACCCAGTAGGCGTCGTACTCGAAATACGTTTCCTTTTTGAGGTTGTCCTCGATCGCGCGCACTAGGGTTGGCGTCCATTCCACCGATTTCAGGGGCACACGCGAGCGTCCGAAAAACTCGGTCATCGAGTACCTCTCGGCTAATATCTTGCGCAGCATAGGCTCAACGAGCCGGTGGGTCGGATCCGTGGCGATCAGTGAGCCGATCAATGGAATGTCGAAGCGGCGTTCCGACCGCTCAAGGGCCTGTTCGAGACGAACGATAAGCTCGGGCTTGTGACGCGTCGCGAAGTGTTGCAAGAGATCCGGTGCGAGTACCTCCGAAGAATAGCGATCGGACTCAAACGCTAGAGCCGCGTAGATTTCGAGGTCGCCAAGATCTGCTTCATCGCGGGCCGCGCGAATGCGGATGGACTCTATCTGAATCCCTCCAGGCCGCGTATGGCGCAAGTTCGCCGCTAGCTCGCCTACTTCGATGTCTCCGCTCCAGCCTTGCGCCAGCGTATGCAGCGCAGCGCGAAGTGTTTCAATCGATCTAGGCTGGCGAGCCAGCTGGAGCAGCGTGCGCTTGACCTCGCCGTCACCTAGCGCCAGTTCCGCAAGCACTTGTCCCGCTGGCCGCCAAGCAAATTCAAAGTCGCCCGCCAGCACTCGGATGAGCATCGGGACACAGGCTGGTCGCAGTGACTTGTCCCATTTCGGCATCGCTAGCATTGCGCGGTGCCGACCATAGCCATGGTGATCGGGAATCCACTCCGCCAGTTTCTCGGCGCACTGCGCTGAAACGGATTGTGAGAACAGTCCATCCACCGTCGCGCCAACAAGCGCGCGCTGCCGGCCGATTGACGCATGTAGTTCCGCCTGCGAAAAAAAACGCTGAGCGAAGTGCCTCGCTTTCGGAATGTCATGAGCGAAGTCCGCAAACGTCGCCTCCGACAACAGCCGATCGCGTACAGCATGCTCAGCAACGTCGGTCACCGACGCCTGATCGATGGCCTCGAGAAGAACTCCCACCTCTTGCTCATTGCGTACTAAGAACAGCAGATAAAGGAGGGGCTCTTTCCATACAGCCTGTGCCGCATGCCTCTTGACGAATGCAATACGGCGCTCGAGCGGAAGCTGAGCAAGGTGCGCTCCCGCGAAATACTCTTGAAGTGATCGGTGCAGGAAGCCGATGTTGCCCTGCGCCTTTTTGACCAGTAAACCGGCGATCTCTTCGCTGAACGAAAACACGGCGCGCGCCTGCTCTTCGGCATCGAGCACATCTGTGCCGCCAATCCGGGAAAGCACGACTTTCGAACCACGAGCGATAGCATCTGCTTCGAGCGCACCATCCGGCACGGTGCCAGGCAATTCGCCCGAATGCAGGCCGAATGCAAAGTCCTCTAGCAGACGGTCACGCTGGCGCATCCGGTGTGCCGGCTCAAGCTTCATTGCGTCCTTTGCGCGTCGTTTGGGCTGATGTTCAACGAGCTGCTCGATGATCTCCCTGCTCACGTCAAACCGATTGCGCGGAAGGTCGCGCCCAAGGCGGTGCAGCTTCAATAGCGAAAGAAAAAACAGGGGAGTTTGTGCCAACCGCAAGATCCCGGGGCTCCCTAGCAGCGCCTTTGTGAACCTCTCGGCGCGCGCCTGTGCTTGTCGCTCGACAACGGATTGAGCGCCCTCTGCGCCGAGTTCATGCCGCTCAAGAATGCGATACCACAGCAGCGCTAGAGCAGCACGCTGCTGCTCTGACAACGGCGCGAGCCGCGCACGCACCCATGTTCCGCCGATACCACTCAAGGCCTTTAGACCATGGGGGCGCGAGGTCGCGAATATGGAAGCGCCCGCACGATCGGCAAACATGGTCAGGGAAACGAGCAACGCATCCGCAATCGGCTGTTCTCGCGTCTCATCGAGGCCGTCAACCAATAGGACTATCTTTCCTGTTCGCAGGACGCGCCGCATTCTTGCCGCAAGCTCCGGATCGTTTAGTGCCTCGATGAAGCCACCTACGACGTCCTCCAAAGGAGGAGGCCGGTCCTTCCCTTCCGACATGCGGGCCCAAAGCGCAAACGGAACCCACACCGGAACATAACCGGCGTACCGCGCACCGACCTCGGACAGCCCAGGTGTTTCCGATAGTATTTCGAGTGCCGCGTAACGAAGCAGCGTCGTCTTCCCTGTTCCGGCTTCTGCGGAAATAACGGCTCGCAACGTCACTGCTAAGAATTGTGCAACCGACGTACGTCGCTCTACCTCCCGCGAACGCAAGACTCGTTGCGGTCTTTGCGTGTCATCGTTGCTCGACGGAAACGGTTCGTCGACGTTCTCTTTTGCGGCCGCCTGCTCTTCAACCAGCACGCGGTCGTGCTCACCGACACCCAGGTCCAGAACAACGTCGGGAAGAACGTAGCGGCGGCGCAGTTCTGGTGCGGGTGTGTCCCCCGCTCCTGCCTGCCCCACCAACGGCAAGCCAGGATCCACAGTGGCGATCCACGACGTATAGAAATCGCGGAGATCCCTCCGCAACGCTGCCATGTCGAGACGCGAGAGCCGGTCAGCCACCGCCGCGGCAACTTCCGGCGCGCATATCCTTTCAACCCAGCCCCGGCCAAAAAAATCGTCGATGATTTCGGGCTCCGCACGCAGCCGCTCAGTGAGCTCCCGCGCGAATAGCGGTTCGAATGTTATTCCGCGCGCCGCTAGTGCGGTGCGCGTTTTCTCGAGGTCATCGACAACCCGAGGGTTGTTCACATTGCACGCGACCGCCAATACGAACCGTTTGGCGTGCTTAGCCCAGTCCGCATCCAAAAAGACGTTCACCGCCTCCTTGAGCGCCGTGGGGCCGAATGTCTTGTGTCGCTTGCTTTGCCAACCCTCGAAAGTCGCATCCTGCATGCGCACAAGCACGTCGATGCCGAGTTGGCCATAGCCGCTGCTACCGTAGGCCCAGGCCTTTTCGACGGCGCCGGCTTTCTGTGCGAGCCGATAGCACAGCCGCTCAAAATCCTCCCACCCTAATTCCAAGAAAGGGAGCGCGCCCGGCCGCGTATCGATTGGTGGGCTCGGGCCTTCTCCCACGGGGTCGCTCGAGAGCCATGCCGGATTCTCGACGCGCATTGGCACCCTGTGCGGGGCCTTTCGGCGGTTCATTTTTCTTCGTTTGTTTGCCATTGCAGCTACTTTGAGCAACAAGACACGGGCGGCTTCTCCCGCCAATGATCCTTCACAGGAAGAGCCTGAGCGCACGGTAGCTGAACAGGGCCGGCCGCGAACCCCTCAGCGCTAAGCTCGATCAGCCCCTTCGTGCTTCTGTGAACGAAGCTGATTCCCTGCCGATTGCGGCGCCAACGACCTTTTCGGCTGCGTATAAGAAGCTTACGCAGTCTGCTGTCTGCAGGTAAGCGACGCCGTTGTCCATCAACGGCGCACGTGCAATCTCGTGGCAGAACACGTGACGCATTGCGATCATCTGACTGATCGTGCCAAAGACGCTCTCGGGGAGTGCCTTTTCTTCGTCGCCGACAAAGACAGAGAACTTCGCCGCACGGACAACCTGTAGGAAATTCGCCCCCATGATCGCCGACAAGTGATTGTCCAAATCCTCGAGGCTACTCAAGTTAATGAGGTGAGAGACGAACTCTCCGATACTTACCTTTCGGCCCTCGATCGCCAAGACAGAATCGAGATCGAAACTGACCTGCTGGAGATTCCGGATGTTCTTGCGATATCTTTCGTTAGAATCGATGAGATCTTGCAGAGCACGCTTCGTGTAGCCTTCTAGGCAAGCTGTGAGCGCAATCGGTACATGGCGTAGCAGTTCTGAGTAACCCTCGTTTTCGTTGTCGTCGCGAATCGATAGTAGCAACTCGAGGCCCTCCAGAATGGCGTTGAGTCGAATCCAGACTTCCGAGAATCGATCGCTGCCTAGAACAGCGCGGTCTCTCCGCTCCAAAATCTCCCTAACGAAATCACGCTTCTTTTTTTCTGGTTGCCGAGTCACGTTACTACACCGCCTTTTTCGCTGACCCCTCCGGTCCAACGTTCAAGTACGGCCGGAGCCTTTCGAGATAGCCTTTAGCACTCACGTTGCAGAGTGCCTAGAGTTTCCCGTAAACAGGTGTTCTAGGGAACGAGAAGCTGTGAGACACCACGCTCGCACCCTGTGTTTGAGTGGAACACCACCTATCCTCCTTGTCGACGCCCTCCACACGTCAACAAGCCGAAACGCGGTTTGATGGCACAATCGACGCCCGTGGCGATGGACAGGACAACAACATCGGAATCAACCAGAAGCCCCGGGAGATCTTAGGAGCATGCAAACACTGCCCTTCTTCGCGATCGGCCTCGGTGTGGCCTTCGTATTAGCCATGACCGTCCTCGTCCTGTTCATGATCAAGTCGAGGATCGACCACGGATTCTTGGGTCTGATGTTCCTGCTGACGCTTGTACTATTTCTCGTCGCTTTTTCCTTTATCGTCGCGGCGTCAGTGCCGGGCTACGAGATCAAAGTCGCTGTTGGTGTCATCGACGCATTCATCCTGGTCGCAAACAAGCTGCTAAGCGACCGGTTCGTCATCTATCTGGAGTCCTGACGGCTAGGCCGGTGTGCCGCGCCAATAAAGAGCGTCGTCGACTTTATCGAAATCGTCCCTTCTCGGGAAAATATCAGGCCTTCGCAGCCCTCGGAATCTAGTCCTCAACCATAGACTGGGCCGATTTGTCCGGCATATCGCATGTCGAGATAGCAAATGTGGCGATCCTTTCCAAGGAATGGCTTCTCTCGGGAAAGTCGCGGCGACTGCCCATCAGTCCCGTCAGTCGCTTCGCAGGTCTTCGCCTACTCCGCCCTCAGCGTCTCCATCGGATCGATCGTCGTCGCGCGGCGGGCAGGCACATAGCTTGCGAGAAGCGCCGCCACCGCCAAGAACGCCGCCGCGGCCACGAACGTGGCAGCGTCGAGAGGCGTGACGCCGAACAACAGCGACGACATCAATCGCGTCAACGCGGCCGCTGCCACGGCTCCGAGAACGATGCCTAGACCTGAGAGAATCATCCCGCGATAGACGAACATGCGTTGCACGAGGTGCGGCGCGGCGCCCAGCGCGACGCGGATTCCAACCTCACGCTCGCGTTGCACGACGGCATAGGCGAGCACGCCATAAATGCCGACCATGCTCATGAGGAGCGCCATCGCACCGGCGATTGCGAGCAGCGCGAGCGAAAACGAGCTTCGCGTCATCGAGGGATGATTGCGATAGATTTGCTCCAGCGTGCCCATCTGCGCGATCGGAACACCCGGAGTCACTTCCCCGACGGCCCGTCGAATGTCGGCGAGCAGGCTCTCCGTGCCCGTTCTGTCGCTGCGCAGTGCGAAGGCAACGGATCGCGGCGCGTAGATCCCGCCCGCGACGAACGGATGCTCGCGCGCCGGCCAGTAGACGGTCGGGGGTGGCTCTCGATCGACGCCGGCGTGGTACACGTCGGCGACCACTCCGATCACCTCTTGCCAACCGCCGTCCGTTCCCACGCGAAGACGTTTACCCAGAGCGGCCTCGACGGAATTCCACGACTCGCGAGCGAAGCTCTCGGATACGAGGGCGACGTTCCGCTGCTCGTCGAGCTCCACCCATTCGAAGTCGCGTCCTACGAGCAACGGCGTACCGACGGTCTGAAGCAAGCCGGGTGAGATCGCAATGATCGTTCGAGTGGGCGGGAGCTGCCCGCTTTCGTACTTCTCGTCCTCCGCCGCGACAATGGCGCCACCCGCGCCCTGCAGCGGCAGCGAGTCGGCGTAGGCCGCCGACGTGACGCCGGGGATCGCCGCCAACCGCTCGCGAAGTTGCTGTTGCGAGCGCACCAGTGCGTCCGCCGAGGCCGGCACGGCGAGGCGTACCGTTTGCACGGTGGCCGGATCGGTGAAGCCCGGCTCCACGCTGCGCAGGTTCTGAAACGAGCGAATCATCAAGCCGGAGCTGACCAGCATGACGAGGGCCAGCGCCACCTGCACCACGACCAACGCGTTTTGCGAGCGATACTGGTTCCTGCCGGCGCTCGCCCGTCGCCCCCCGCTGTTAACGAGCCCCGCGAGATTCGACAGCCGCCGGCCTACGAGTCGCAGGATCGGCACGAGCCCGAACAGCAATCCCGAGAGCATCGAAACGCCCAAGGCAAAGCCAAGCACCGGCAGATCGATCGTGATTTCGTTCAGTCGCGGCAGGTTCGTAGGTGGGTTAGCCAGCAGAATTCGCAGCCCGCCGTAGGCGAAGCCGACACCGATGAGCCCGCCGATCAGGCTCAGCGTCAGGCTCTCGACCATCAGCCCGCGCGCCAGGCGTCCCGGTCCGGCGCCCAGCGCCGTGCGAAGCGCAAGCTCCGCCGACCGCGTTTCCGCCCGCACGAGCACGAGATTCGCGACGTTGGCGCAGGCCATCAACAGCAGAAGACTGATGCTGCCGAGCAGCGGCCACAGGACCTGGCCGGCGTTGTTCACGACGTCATTTTTGAAGGGGCGCACGGCCGCCTTGAGCTGGAGCGCGTCCGCTTGAGCCCCGGCCGCAGGACGCATGTATCTCTCGAGATAGACGGGCAGCATGCGGTCCACGTCGGCATTGGCGTCCGCCGCCGTGAAGCCGGGCTTCAATCGACCGAGCCCGATGCAGCAGAAGTCCGGCGCGGGCACGGCCAGGTTGTAGTGCATGGGCAGAATCAAAGCCATCTGCGGGCCGCCGAGCGCGAAACGAGCGGACATCACGCCGATCACCTCGCGAGGCGTCCCGTCCACGATGATCGCGCGCCCGATCACGCTGGGATCGCCGCCGAAACGGCGCTGCCAGTAGCGGTCGCTCAAGATCACGGTCTCCGCTGCGCCCGGCCGATCGTCGTCGCGCGAGAACCATCGACCCAACGCGGGCTGAAGGTTCAGCGCTCGCAACGTGCTGGCCGTCGTCACCAACGTGCTGACCTGCTCGGGATCCCCGAGCCCGGTGACTGCGGCCTGGCCGGGCCTGTGCATGCCCAATTCCTCGAACGCCTGCCCGGCCTCGGTATAGACGGACAACATCTGCGGCGAGAAAGGGAAGCTGTCGCCGCGTACGTTGCCGAACACGGCCGAGTGCGTGACCGTCACGACGGAATCCGATTCCGGATACGGCAGAGGCTTGATGACGACCGCATTGACGACGCTGAAGATCGCCGTCGTCGCGCCGATGCCGAGCGCGAGGATCAGGACGGCCGTGGCGGCGAAGCCCGGTTGCTTCGCGAACGCGCGCAACGCGTAGCGCAGGTCTTGCCGCAGGTCCGTGAGCCAGCGGCCCGTCGAGGCGCCCGGCGTGACCGCGGCCGGCGCGTGCGCCTGCTTGAGCGCGGCGATGCGCTGCGCGAGCACGTTGCCGGCGCGGAACTGCGCGAGCGCCAGGCGTGTCGCCTCCTCCGGCGACGCGCCGCCCGAGATCGCCTCGCGATAGCGTTCCGCGAGGTGCTGCGCAATCTCGTCGACGATGTCGGCCTCGCGCTCCGGCTTCAAGTTGAGCGGCGCGAGCCGCGCGCGGACCTCACTGTGCCAGTCATGCATGTTCAGCTCCAGTGATTCGGCGTACTGCCTCGACGAATGTCTCCCAAGTCTCGAGTTGCGCGGCGAGCACGCGGCGGCCGTCGGCCGTGACCTTGTAGAACCGGCGCCGCCGCTCCCCGGGCTTCTCGACCCAGGTTCCCTTGATCCAACTTCGTTCCTCGAGCCGATACAGCAGCGGATACAGCGAATCGATGTGAAAGGTCAGGAGCCCGCCGGAGCGGATGTGGATCAGCTTGCTGAGCTCGTAACCATGGCGGGGCTGAGCCTCCAGCAGGGAGAGGATCAGCAGCTCGGCGGAGCCTTTCTTGAGCTCGCGGTCGAGCGCGCGCGTGTTGATGTCTGTCATAGACAGATAGTATGACGGCAGATATCGACGGTCAAACGGCCAAACTGGCCGGCAGGCCGGATCGCCTAGCAGGAGTCGCCGCTATCGCCCCAGCACGAGCGCGGGCAGCGTCATCAGCGCCAACAGCAGCGCGATCGCGAGCGCGGTAAGCGCGACCCGCAATGGATGCGTGCGCAGCACGTCGGCGAAAGTCTCCGCGGTGCCGTTGCGCTTCGCTTCCGCGCGCTCCGCTTCGGCGCGCTCCCGACGTTCGCGCTGGTACTCGGCCATCAGCCGCTTCGCCTTCGCGACGTCGCCGTCATCGCGGATCCAGATGCCGCCGGCGGAAATGCCCCACAAGCTGGGCGGGGTCTCGTAGTAGCCGATCCCGCCGGAGCCGAGGAAACGGCGCACGTCGTCGACCTCGTCGTCGGGTACGTGGCGCAGGTTCATCAGCAGCTTCGACATGGCCGGATGATAGCCCGGCAAGCGGCGGGCCGGCCTGCCCGGAGAGTCGCACAGCCGTCGATGTGCCCTGACGTCGTTGAGGCTGGCGCGGGACCGCCGCTAGGTCTGCACGCCGCGCAGCGCAGCCAGCACGCGTTCCTTGCGGAACGGCGCGCGGCGCAAACGCACGCCTGTCGCGTCGTACACGGCGTTGGCTACCGCCGCGATTATCGGCTTGTGGCTCGTCTCGCCGGCGCCGTAGTGCGGCAGGTCCGGCCGATTCGGGTTCGGGTCGCCGTTGACGAGCACGACGTCGATGCCCTCCGGCGTGTCGGAATGCCGGAGACTCGGATGCGACGCCCAATCGACGCTCGTGACTTGGCGGAGCGATGGACGATCTTCTCGGTCACTCGATCACGTACCGAGTGGCCGTGGGCCCCCGAGCCGGCCAGAAGGTGTTCACCCTCCAGAGCGTGCCGTCGCGGGAGGAGGAGCCCAGAAAGGGAGTGGCGCAGTACGCCGGGTTTTCGCTGCACGCGGGTGTCGGCGTGGAAGCCGATCAGCGAACGAAGCTGGAAAGACTTGCCCGCTACGTGAGCCGCCCGCCGGTGGCGGAGGAGCGCCTCTCACTCACCGCCCAAGGGCACGTCCGGTACCGTCTCAAGAACCCGTATCGAGACGGCACTACGGACATCGTGCTGGAACCCCTGGACTTCATCGCCCGGTTGGCGGCGCTGGTGCCGCCGCCGCGGGTGCATCTAGCGCGGTACCACGGCGTCTTTGCTCCGCACGCCGCACTGCGCGCGGCGATCACCCCGGCGGGGCGAGGCTCGGGTGCGCGCGCCACGGCACCCGAGGGGCGGACGCCGAAGCACGTGAGCATGACCTGGGCCCGCCGCCTAAAGCGCGTGTTCGCCATCGACATCGAGGAGTGCGCGCGCTGCGGTGGGCGACTGAAGGTGCTGGCGAGCATCGAGGAGCCGGAGCTCATTGCACGCATTCTCGCCCATCGGCGGGAGCGGGGCGACGACGACGCGCCGGCTGCGCCGCTTACGGCACGCGCGCCGCCGCAGGGCGTGCTGTTCTGATTCGGCTGACGGCTACGGAGTTTTCGCGGCCGTTCGGTCGAAGGATTTGCGTCTGGCGTTACCGCTTTCGCCCTTCGGCGCTACACTGGGTTTGACAGAAGGGCCTTTTTTACGACCTAGCCGCTCTACGTGTACGGCGGCACGCTGTTCGCCGTGGCGTTCGATCTCGAGCGTCTCGGAACGCGCGCGCCCCGACGGCGCTCCTCGGCGACGTCTCGTACTCGCCGGTGTTCGGCTATGCCCAGTTCGACTTTTTCTTCGGACGGTACTCTGGCTTATCTCCTATCCGCATTCCCATCCGCGTCCTTGACAATGTAGCTACTTGAGGCTACGTTCGGTCCATGAAAACGGTTGGCGTGCGTGAGCTCAAGAACCGTTTGAGCGAGTACATTCGGCAGGTCCGGTCCGGCGAAGGCGTTCTGGTGACCGACCGTGGTCAAGTGGTCGCCGAGCTCACAGCGCCCGGCCAAGGTGCCATGGATACTTCGATTCCCGCCGGGCTGCTCGCCTTAGCTCGGCGCAACCTCTTGGCGATCGGCGCTCCCGGCAACGGCAGTCTGTACCCGGCGTTGCCGCGTTCGCGGCGGCGCAAGAGGACTGCCACCCAGCTCCTTCAGGAAGAGCGCGGGGACCGGTGACCCTGTATGCCGAGTCGAGCGCCGTGCTCGCGTGGTTGCTAGACGAGGAAGCCGGTGCCTTCGTGCGCCAAACGCTGTCTGAGAGGCTCGTCGTGCTGGCGTCTGACCTGACGCTCATCGAATGCGATCGAGTTCTACATCGGGCCGCCGCGCTCGGCGAGCTGACGGAGGCCGAGGCCGCTGACCGACGCGCTCACCTGGCCACCGCCGCGGGCCACTGGCACGTGCTGCGCATCGGCCCCGAGATCGTCGAGCGCGCACGACAGCCGTTTCCCGGCGATCCGTTTCGGACGCTCGACGCGATCCACCTCGCATCGGTGCTCGTGGCACGATCAGCCGTCGCCGGACTCGAGCTTCTGAGCCTCGACGATCGCATCCGCGGCGTCGCAAAGAAGATCGGGTTGAAGGTCTTGCCCGCTAGCATGCGATAACGCGGGTTGGCCGTTTACTGCTTCGCCACGCTGACGACCTCGGGCTCCATGAAGCTCTTGAGCCCGAGCGCCGAGTATTGCCGCCCGAGCCCCGACTCCTTGGCGCCGCCGAACGGCACGAACGCCGACGTGGTGCGGTGCTGGTTGACCCACGCAGTGCCGACCTCGAGCCGCGCCGCGATCTGCGCGCCGCGCGTTAGATCCTTGCTCCAGACCGAGCCGCTCAAGCCGTAGCGCGTGTCGTTGGCGCGGCGCAGCGCGTCCTCGACGTCGTTGAACTTCAGGATCGGCACGATCGGCCCGAACTGCTCTTCTTGGACGAGCCGGCTGTCGTCGGCGACGTTCGTGACGAGCGTCGGCGGCAAGAAGTACCCGGGCCCGGCCGGGATCTCGCCGCCCGTGAGGAACGTGCCGCCGGCCTTCTTCGTGTCCTCGATGAGGCCGACGACCTTGTCGTACTGCATCTTGTTCTGGAGCGGGCCGAGCTCGGTGCCCGCGTCGAGCCCGTTGCCCACTTTGGCTTTCCTGGCTTCGGCCACGAGCGCGGTGCACAGCTCATCGTAGATTTTCTCGTGCGCGTAGATTCGCTTGATGGCCATGCAGACCTGGCCGCTGTTGACGAACGAGGCGAAGAAGATCTTCTTGGCGGCCGATGGCACGTCGACGTCCTCGAGCACGATGGCGGGGTCGTTGCCGCCGAGCTCGAGCGTCACGCGCTTGAGCGTCGCGGCGGCGCTCGCGAGCACCTTCTTCCCCGTGGCCACGGAGCCCGTGAACGAGATCTTGTCCAGACCTAAGTGCGCGGTCATGGCCGCGCCGAGCTCGTCGCCGCCCGCGAGGACGTTGACGACGCCGGCCGGGAAGACGTCCTTCATGATTTCGCCCACCTTGAGCGTCGTGAGCGGTGTGTACGGCGACGGCTTCAGGATCGCCGTGTTGCCCGTGTAGAGGGCCGACACGAGCGGACCGAGTGCTAAGTTCACGGGCGCATTCCACGGCGTGATGATGCCGACGACGCCGAGCGGCCGATAGCGGAGCTCGATGTGCTTGTCCTTGTCGTCGGCGAGCACCTCGACGGGAATCTCGATGCCGACCAGCCCCAAGGACTGCGCCGCGCCGCGGTCGATCTCGGCCACGGCTTGCCCAAGCGGTTTGCCTTGCTCGCGCGTCAG
Source organism: uncultured Gammaproteobacteria bacterium (assembly GCA_964503125.1). Lineage (GTDB taxonomy): Bacteria > Pseudomonadota > Gammaproteobacteria > Steroidobacterales > Rariloculaceae > FEN-1219. The sequence goes on along the minus strand of CAZCZE010000058.1, from coordinate 12,583 downwards.
AAGCTCGGCGAGCTCGTTCTGGCGCTCGCGCAGGCGCTGCGAGAGTGCTTTCACGAGCGCCGCGCGCTCGGCGAACGAGCGCGCACGCCACGCCGGAAACGCGCGGCGCGCGGCGGCCACGGCGCGGTCGAGCTCCGCGCGCCCCGCGGCGGGGCAGCGCGCGAACACAGCGCCGAATGCGGGGTTGATGACGTCCAAGTGCTGCGCGCTCTGCTCCAGCTTGCCATCGATGAGCAGGGCAAAGTCGGTGCGCAACTCCATGCTCTACAAAGTCTCTGTGCTAACCTTGTTGCGATAGTACACGAGCGATCCGGCGCGCTTGCCTGGCGGAGAAACAAAATGAAGATCGTCATGGTCGGGCAGGGCGCCTTTGGCCGCAAACACCTCGATGGGCTCAAGAACATTGCCGGGGTCGAAGTCGCGAGCCTCGTCGGCGGCAGCAAGGAGTCGACCGAAGCGGTCGCGAAGCAGTACGGCATCCCGCACGCGACGACCAACCTCGCCGAGGCGCTCGCGTTGCCCGGCGTCGAAGCTGCGATCCTGACGTCGCCGACGCAGGTTCACGCCGCGCAGGCGGTTGAAGTCATGCGTGCCGGCAAGCACGTCGAGATCGAGATTCCGATCGCCGACTCGCTGGCCGACGCCAAGCGCATTCACGCCGTGCAGAAGGAAACGGGCAAGATCGCGATGGCGGGCCATACGCGCCGCTTCAATCCGTCGCACCTGTGGGTTGCGAACCGCATCAAGAAGGGCGAGCTCAAGCTCCAGCAGCTGGTCGTGCAGACGTATTTCTTCCGCCGCAAGAACATCAACCTCGAAGGCAAGCCGCGTAGTTGGACCGACCACCTGCTCTGGCATCACGCGTGCCACACGGTCGATCTGTTCCATTACCAGACGGGCGAGGTGCCGTCGGTCGTGCATGCGCTGCAAGGGCCGCTGCACCCCGAGCTCAAGATAGCGATGGACATGAGCATCGGCATGCGCACACCCTCGGGCGCCGTCTGCAATCTGTCCCTGTCGTTCAACAATGACGGGCCGCAGGGCACGTTCTTCCGCTACATCTGCGACAACGGCACCTATATCGCGCGCTACGACGACTTGTTCGACGGCAAGGACGTGAAGATCGATCTTGAGGGCGTAGCCGTGTCGATGAACGGCATCGAGCTCCAGGACCGCGAGTTCGTCGCGGCGATTCGCGAGAAGCGCGAGCCGTATTCGAGCGTCGCGCAGGTGCTGCCGGCGATGGAGACACTCGACCGGCTCGAGAAGAGCATCAATGCCTAGTATCCCCGTCTGCATGGCGCCCGATCCGAACACGCGGGCGCCGCAGTACCGGCCGCCGCCCGGTGCTTGCGACGCGCACTGCCACATCTTCGGTCCCGGCGACCGATACCCGTACGCGCCGGATCGCAGCTACACGCCGCCCGATGCGCCGCTCGAGCGTTTCGTCGAGCTCCAGAAGACGCTCGGGCTGTCGCGGGCCGTGCTCGTCAACGCGAGCTGCCACGGCGTCGATAACACGGTGATCTTGGACGCGATCGCGCAAAGCCGTGGCCGCTATCGCGGCGTCGCCAACGTCGACGAGAGCTTCACGGACCGCCATTTCGCGAAGCTGCACGACGGCGGCATCCGCGGCATCCGTTTCAACTTCGTGCAGCATTTGGGCGGCACGCCGAACCTAAGCGAGTTCCAGCGGCTCGTCGCGCGCGCCGCCGCGTTCGGTTGGCATGTCGTGCTGCACTTCGATGCGGCCGACCTGCTCGAGTTCGACTCGCTGCTGCGCACCCTGCCCGTGCCGTTCATCATCGACCACATGGGCCGCGTGCCGACCAAGGACGGCCTCGACCAGGAGCCGTTCAAGATCTTGTTGAACGTGGCGCGAATGGACAACTGTTGGGTCAAGATCTGCGGCGCCGAGCGCATCTCGTCGCAGGGCCCGCCGTTCACGGACGCCGTGCCGTTCGCGCAGGCGATCTTGGAGGTAGCCCCCGAGCGTGCGCTCTGGGGCACCGATTGGCCCCACCCGAACATCAAGAAACACATGCCGAACGACGGCGATCTCGTGGATTTGATTCCGTTGTTCATGCCCGACGCCGCGCTCCAGCGCAGAGTGCTCGTCGACAACCCCCAGCGGCTCTACGGCTTCACGGGTTGACGGTGGGCATCGATCCCGATGCCGTCGTGCTCGAGCAACCGGGCGTCATCGCGCTGCGCGATGCAGGACAGGGCGAGGAAGGCCAGGTCACGGTCTACATCGATCCCGTGGCGCTCGCGGCGACTCAAGAGCTCTCGAAGATCGAGCTGCGCACCGCCAACGACGGCGTCGCCAACCGGACCGGCGTATTCCACGTCGTCATATAGTTGGACGGCACGCTCGCCGATCTCGAGGCCTGGGTGCAGGACTTCGACTTCGCCGCGATGCTGGGCGTCATCGACCCGCGCTGACGAACGACGCCAGCGGCCGTGCGGCGCTCTTGCGCGCCGCCCGGCGTCGGCTACGGCAAGGTGCAGCGGTCTAGCTGCCGGCGATAAGGACGATCGCAGTCCCACGAGTTCCCGGAATAATCGAGGTGCGCGTTCGGCGGCAGCGTGACGGCGACGCACGCCGTGGCGACAGCCACGTACCCGCGATTGCATTGCCACCCCGAGCCGTCGCCGGCGCCGACGTAATGGCCGTTCACCGGCACCTCGACGGCGATGCAAGCGTCGTCGGACGCTCGGTAGCCGCGCTCACAAGCCCAGCCGAGTCCGTAGGAAGCATTGGTCACGTAGCCGTTCAGCGGGGCAGTGATGGCGGCGCAGCTCTCGCCCACCTCACGATAGCCGCGCAGGCACTCCCAACCATCGCCCGCGGCGTTCAGATACGCGTGCGGAGGGATCTGGACGGGAACGCAGCTCTCGGCGCCGTTCCGATACCCCCGCTCGCATCTCCAGCGATCGCCCGCAGGGTCCAGATAGGCATGCTGCGGCACGGCGATGGGGACGCAGGTCTTCTCGCCCTCGCGATAGCCACGGCTGCATGCCCAACCGCTACCGAAAGTGGCGTTCGTCAAGTAGGCGTTCGCAGGCATATCGATCGCCGTGCAGATCCCGCTCTCTCGTCGATAGCCGGGGTCGCACACCCAGCCCGTTCCATAACGCTGTGCACTCGCGTGCTCGGGCATGCCGACGGAGCCTTGTGCGAACGAGACGATGGGAGCAGCCATCGTCGTCGCGAGCAGAATCCAGGCGTGCAGAGCGATTCGACGGCGTCGCACGTCGTTCATGTTCGTTCCTTTATGGCATCGCATGGCGAGATCAGAGCGCCCGGAGACGAAACGGGCGGTCGATGGGGCGCTGCGCGGGGCCGCGCCCGAGGGCCGGTAGACGGTCGAGGCCGTTGGCGCGCGACCACTCGAGCAACACATCGAGCCGCCAATACTGCTGGCGGGACGGGAGCAGCGGCATTGCCGTCAAACCCAGCTTTTCCGCACGCTGCTGGCACTCTGCCGTGCTATGTAGACCCAGCATCTCCGGGGTCACGACGATCTGCCGGCTTTCCCACTGGGGGCCGCACGGCGGACGGGCGCCCACCGGCCAAGCGACATACACGGGCATTGCAGATCTCCAGGTGACAAGCGACTCAAGCTACTCGCTTCGCGCACCGCCGTCTGTACGTTTGGCGACCTTGCGAGGCCGTCGACGTGCGTTGCCCGCTCAGTGGGGCTGTGCGCGCGGCAGCAGCCGGTCGAATTCCTTCTTGACGCGGCCGAGCTCGGCGCTCGGCAGCGAAGCGAGGAGTTGATTCTGGACGGGGTTGTGAGAACGCGCCGCCACGAACGCGTTACGTCGCCTCGAGGATGATATTGCCCACGCCAGTCGACGACGCGGGCACGTGGTAGAAGCGGTAGACCTCGCGCACCCGTGACCCGAGCGCGCCGCGCATGATGAGCCACATCACGAGCTCGATGGCCTCGGCGCCGGCGTCACGCAGATACTCGAGCGGCGGGATGCGCGCGAGCCGCTCCGGGTCTCGCGTCAAGCCGTCGAGAAACGCCTTGTCGAACTCCTTGTTGATGAGCCCGGCACGCGGGCCTTGGATCTGGTGCGACATGCCGCCCGTGCCGAAGATCACGACGCGTAGATCCTCGTCCCAGCTCTCGACAGCCTTCTTGATCGCCTTGCCGAGCTGATAGCAGCGATTGCCCGTGGGCGCCGGATACTGGACGACGTTGACGGCGAGCGGAATCACGCGCACGGGCCAAGCCGCCGGCTGGCCGAACAGCAACGTCAGCGGCACCGTGAGACCGTGGTCGACTTGCATCTCGTTGACGATCGTCATGTCGAACTCGTCGAGCACGAGGGACTGCACCATGTGCGCCGCGAGCTCCGGGTACCCTTTCACCACGGGCACGGGGCGCGCGCCCCAGCCCTCGTCGGCGATTGGGAACTCCGCGCCGCAGCCGAGCCCGAACGTGGGGATGATTTTGAAATCGAACGCGTTGACATGATCGTTGTAGACGATGATTGCAACGTCGGGTGCCGTTTCAGCCATCCACTTCTTCGCCGGTTCGTAACCCTGGAACACCGGAGTCCAATACGGCTCGGCGGTCTTGCCGTGGTCCACTGCTGCGCCGATCGCCGGCGTGTGAGAGGTGCCGATACCGGCGATGATCTTGGCCATCAGCCGTTCCTCTCCGACTTCGAGCGCCAGCCGTCCGGGGAACGCCCGCCCGCCAACATCATCTTCACGTATTCGCTCTCGGGAACGCCGGCCATCTTCGACGCCATGTGCTGATAAGACTTCTTGTCCGTGAACGCGAGCTTGACGACCGCATACGAAACTCCGCCGAGCTCGAGCAGCGTGTTCCAAGCGCGTTCCATCACGGCGTCGCGCTGGGCCTCGGTCATCGGAAACTTCTCGAGATACTTGCGCTCGTCGGCCAGGAACTCGGCACGGTTCTCGGCCTTCATCAGCGAGTAGAAAAACGCGTTCAAGTGGTAGCCCTTGCGCGCACGTTCCGCGTCGAACACCCACGTGCCCGGTATGTCCTCGTATTCTTCAGGTTTTTTGCTCATGGTTGTGATGAGACCGTTCCGCTCCGCCGGTGTCAACTCTTGCGTTGGATCGTGTCGCCTGTTTGGACGCCTTTATACAACAGAGAATCCGCCAAGCCTTCGGCGAGGCACCACTCGGCGAAGGCCTCCGGGGTCTGCTCGAATCGCCCCGGCACCCAGCGCTCGTCGACGACGTCGGAATCGAAGTCGTACTCGGCCGCGCCGCCGCAGGGCGAGTGGAAATACCAGAAGTAGCACGACGAGATCGGATGGCGCCCGGGACCTAAGGCCGTGCGCCAACCGCGCCGCGTCATGTTGAGACCGCCGCCGAACAGCTCGTGGATCGAGCCGAGCTCGAACGCGAGATGGTGAAACCCCCGCTTATTGCCCACGTTGAGCAGGAATAGATCGTGATGATGATTCGACGCGCCGCCGCGCAGGAAGTAGGCGCGCCCGGGGTAGCAGTCGCTGACGATGAAGCCGAGGCGCTCGGTGTAGAACGGCACGACCTCGTCGAGCTCGTCGATCATGAACACCGTGTGTGTCATCTCGAGCGGCGCGACGGCTTTGAAGAACTGCCCGCGCGTGTTGATGCGGTCGGGCCTGCCCGGTGTGTTGAACTTGAGCTCCGGCGCGACGATGGGCTTGCAGCGCGCGACGCGAAACGCGACGGCGAAACCCAGCGGGTCGTGCGCGCGCACCGTGCCGTCGGCGTCGACGCGCACGGGCCGATCGCGCTCGAGCTCGTTGACGATGGCACTCAAGTCGTCGGTCGACTTCACACCGAACGTCGCTTCGCGCTGCGTCGCGCCAGGCTCGACGGGATCGGGCAGCGCCGGATCGTCGGCGCCGCGCAGCACGACGGTCGAGCCGTTCTGGCAGCTGAAGATCGTGGCGCCGTCGGCATTCGCCTCGACGAGGCCGAAGTCGGTCCAAAACCGGCGGCACGCCGCGAGGTCGGTGACGCCGAAAGTCACGGAATCCAAGTTGGTGACGTTCATAATCGATCCTGGTGCCGGTGTTACGGTTTCGGTTGAACCGAAACCGTAACACCGGCACCTATCTCTCCTCGAGGGCTACGCTCTTGACGAGGGCGAAGACTTGCTGGCCCGCGGCGAGCGCGAGCTCGTCACTGGCTTCCCGCGTGATGCGCGAGCGCAGATGCTCGCCCTCGACGTCGAGCAACAGCTCGACGTTCATGCCGGTGCCTGGCTCGATGCGCAGGATACGCGCGACGAGCACGTTGCGTATGCTCAGGTGCTGCGGCCGTGCTGTCGCGATCGCGACGTCGCGGGCGTGGATGCGGATGCGGCGCGGGGCGCCAACGGACGTCGTGCCCATCGTCACGCGTAGCTGCTGCGTGCCGACGCGCAGCGTCGCCACGCCGCCGTCGTAAGCCGCAACCTCCGTGCGGAGCACGGCGCCCGTCTCGACGCCGCCCGTGAGCGGCGAGAGGTCGAGGCGTTCGAGTACCTCGGCTACCTTGCCGTACGCACCGACGCGTCCGGCGCTGAGCAACAGCACGTCGTTCGCGAGCCGCACGACTTCGTCGACGTTGTGGGTGACGTAGAGCACGGGCACGCCGAACGTCTCGGGCAGCTTCTCGATGAGCGGCAGGATCTCTTTCTTGCGGTTGAGATCGAGCGACGACAGCGGCTCGTCCATGAGCATGAGGCGCGGGCCGCCCAGCAGTGCGCGGGCGATCGCGACACGCTGCTGCTCGCCGCCCGAGAGCGACGGCGTACGGCGCGCGAGCAGCGCGCCCAAGTCGAGCGCGGCTACCGCGGCCGCGAAGTCGACCGCGAGCGCGCGGCGTTGCCGCCCGAGCGCGAAGCGAAGGTTCTGCTCGACGGTCAGGTGCGGAAACAAGCGGCCATCCTGGAATACGTAGCCGATGCCGCGCCGCTGCGCCGGCACCCGCACGTTCTCGCCTTGCCATGGCTCGCCGTCGAACGCGACCGTGCCGCGCGCGTCCCGCTCGAGGCCCGCGATGATGCGCAGCAGCGTGGTCTTGCCCGACCCGCTCGCACCGAACAGCGCGGTGATGCCGGCGAGCGGCAGATCCTGGCGCACCTCGAGCGTGAAGCCCGGGCGGCTGAGCGCGACGTGCAGCGCCAGAGTGGTCATGGGCCGCGATCGCGTCTCAGGTCCGCACGAGCGGCAGGCGGCGGTTGAGCGTGTACACCGACAGCAGCACCACGAACGAGAACACGAGCAGGCCTGCCGCGAGCACGTGCGCCTGTGCGTACTCGATCGTCTCCACGTGCTCGTAGATCGCGATCGAGATCACCCTGGTGCTGCCAGGGATGTTGCCGCCGACCATGAGCACGACGCCGAACTCGCCGAGCGTGTGCGCGAACGCGAGCACGATGGCCGAGACGTAGCCGCGTACCGCGAGCGGCGAGGCGACGCGCCAGAACTGCTCGAACCGTCCTGCACCGAGCGTCGCCGCCGCTTCGAGCGGCCGACGGCCCACGCCTTCGAACGCGGCTTGCAGCGGCTGCACCGCGAACGGGAACGAATAGATGACCGATGCGACGACGAGCCCCGCGAACGAGAACGTCAGCGTGTCGTCGGTGAGACTAAGCCACGCGCGGCCGAGCGGGGCCGCGGGCCCGAGCAGGATCAAGAGGTAGAAGCCGAGCACGGTCGGCGGCAGCACGAGCGGCATGGCCACCACCGCTTCGACGACGGCCCGTGCACGGCTTTGCGTGAACGCGAGCCACCAGGCGAGCGGCGTCGCGATCATGAGAAGCGCTGCGGCCGTGACTGCGGCGAGCTCGAGGCTTAAGGCTACGGGTCCGAGCTCGAGTTCCGCCATCTCATCCGTCCGCGGTCGTGGCGTTCCATGTAGCCACGCGCCGCGGCGCACTGTCAATCGCGCATGGGAGCGCGCGACCGACCGCTAGCTAGAGCCGGCAGGGCGAGCCCACCCGCCGGCGCCGGCGCCGTGCCGCAGCGCCACACGATGCTGCGGTCGGCGGTCTCGTACGGCGTGACGGTCAGCGTAAGACCGTTGATCGCCGCGTTGGCCTCGTTGCCGAAGGTCGCGATCAACACGCCGTCGACGACAGTGGTTAGGTCGAACGGCGTCAGCCAGCGTTACCCGCGCGACCGATCATCGCCAGGAATTCGGCGCGCGTGCGCGGGTCGGAGCGGAAGTGTCCGAGCAGCTGGCTCGTGATCATCGACACGCCGTGTTTGCGCACGCCACGCGTCGTCATGCATTGATGAGTGGCTTCGACCACGACGGCGACGCCGCGCGGCTTGAGCACGTCCTCGATGCAGTGGGCGATCTGCGCCGTGAGTGTCTCTTGGACTTGCAGCCGCCGTGCAAACACCTCGACGACGCGCGCGAGCTTGCTGATGCCGACGACCTTGCGGTCGGGCAGGTAGCCAATGTGCACCTTGCCGATGATCGGCGCCATGTGATGCTCGCAGTGCGACTCGAAACCGATGTCACGCAACACGACCATCTCGTCGTAGCCGTCGACCTCCTGGAACGTGCGGCGGAGAAAGTCGAGCGGATCGTCCGCGTAGCCGCTGAACCAATCCTCGTACGCGCGCACGACGCGCCCCGGCGTGCCCTGCAAGCCCTCGCGGTCCGGATCGTCGCCGATCCACTCGAGCAAGGTGCGCACGGCGGCTTCCGCAGCGGCGCGCGATGGCTTGCTCTTGGCTTTCGCGGCGGAGGCACGTTGGCGTCGGCTCACTGCGGGCGTCTCGTTTTGCGAGGGCAGGCAGTCTAAGTCGCCGTTGCGGGGTGGTGCAACCTTGGGGCGGCGCTGGCATATTGAGCCGCCGAGCCGATAAGCCGCGCCATTCGCATGGGAGCCCGTCAACTCTTGCAGTCGTTCCACGCGTGGCGAGCCGCGAGCGAGCCGCTCGTGCTCGCGACCGTGTACGAGACTGCGGGCTCGACGTACAGCAAGGCCGGTCATCGCATCCTGCTCGCGGCGAACGGCGACTACCGCGGCCTCGTGAGCGGCGGTTGCCTCGAGGGCGACCTCGCCGAACGCGCTCGCGGCGTCGTGGCGAGCGGGCAAGCGGTCGCCGTGACCTACGATCTGCGCGACGAGGCCGACGAGCTCTGGGGCCTCGGCATCGGCTGCAACGGGTTGCTGCGCGTGTTCCTTCAGCCGCTCTCGGCCGGTAACGACTATCAGCCGTTCGCGGCCATCGCCGAGGCGCTGGTCGGTGCGCGCGGCGCGGGTGTCGCCACCGTCATCGAGAGCAGCACGTCCGAGGTGCCCGTCGGCGCGACGGCGGTCGCTACGAGCACCGGTGAGCGCACGTTCGGCATCGCGGGTAGCGCAGCTGCAATCGTCGCGGCGGCGAGTCGCGCGGCTCTCGGCAGCACGGAGGCGCGGCTCGTGACGCGCGACGGTTGCACGATCCTGCGCGCGCCCGTGCGGCCGATCCCGAAGCTGCTCGTGCTCGGCGCCGGACTCGACGCCGTGCCGCTCGTCGCGATGGCCGCGGAGCTCGGCTGGTTCGTGACCGTCGCCGACCATCGGCCCGCGTATCTTAAGCGCGGCGGCTTCGAGTGCGCCGAGCGCACGGTGCTCGTCGAGCCCGAGCGCTTGCGACGTGCGCTGCCCGTCGAGGACTTCGACGCCATCGTCGTCATGAGCCATCATCTCGCCACCGACCGCAAGTACCTCGCGGAGCTCGCGGGCGGCGCGAGCCGCTACCTCGGCGTGCTCGGCCCGCGCGCGCGCCGCGAGCGCTTGCTCCACGAGCTCGCCGAGACTGCGCCGCAGCTCCGCGAGCGCCTCAAGGGCCCCGTCGGCCTCGACATTGGCGCCGACTCGCCCGAGTCGATCGCTCTCTCCATCCTCGCCGACCTCCAATCCACGTTGAGCACGCGCTAAGACGTGGACTTCGTCGGCCGGCTGCGGAGGGGCTCTCTGCACCCACCCGCAGCCACGATGCCGTAGGCGCCTGGCTCAGACGCGTTCAGTGTCGAGCGGCACTACCCGGAATTCGTCGCTGTGCGTGAGGCTGCGGGCCGACCGTTGCCGAGCTACGTACAGGAAGAATTCGCCGCGTATCTCAAGTGCGGGCGGCTCGAGCACGGCTTTTTGCGCGTACGCTGCGAGGACTGTTACGCCGAGAAGCTCGTCGCGTTCAGCTGTAAGCGCCGCGGCTTTTGTCCCTCCTGTGGCGCCCGGCGGATGACGGACGGCGCCGCGCTCCTTGCGGACGAGGTGTTACCGGCGAAGCCGATTCGCCAGTGGGTGCTGTCGCTGCCGTTTGCGCTCCGGTTCTTGCTCGCCACCGATCCGAAGTCACTCAGGCACGTGCTCGGGATCGTCTACCGAACGATCTCGGCGCATATTCTCAAGAAGGCGCGGCTCACGCGTTCAACCGGCGCAATGGGTGCCGTCACGCTGATCCAGCGCTTTGGGTCGGCGCTCAATCTCAATGTTCACTTCCACATGCTGGTGCTCGACGGCGCGTACCTCGTCGACACCGAGCCAGCGGGCGGTGCTGCGCGCGGCGAGGCGAGAGCTCCGATCGGCAGCGTCGCTGCGCTGAAAGTCCGCTCCGAAATGGGTCGTGAGGCCGATTCGGCGTCGCGATCAGACGGCGGCTTTGACACAATCGACGTTACGCGCCGCGATCAGCTCTGAGATCGAGCCCTAGGGCTATCACTCGTTCAAGTAGTAGCGCACCTGAACCGGCGAAGCGCCGAATTCACCGCGGACCAAGCGCGGACGGAACCGACTGCTGCTGATCAACGCCGCGAGGTCTTTTTTCGCAGCTTCAGTTGCGTTCGACGTGGCATCGACGATCCTCATCCGGCGCGGCTCTCCGAGCTGCGTAATGGTGAAGGCAACGTCGATGTAGCCGGTGGACTCTTCGGCGGTCCCGGCAACGAGCGGATTCGGCTCGAACGTCGGCAGCACAAGGGGCAGCGGCGGCGAGAACAAGGCGTCGATCGCCGCTTGCGTGCCCGCTTTCTTGAGGAACGCGTGGGCCTGCGCGTACCCTTCGAGCGCCAGGGAATTGCGCGAGTACCGCAAGTCCCAATCCGCCAGCCGAACGATGGCTTCCACTTGCTGCACGACCGGGGCCGAGCTCGCGACCTCGTAGCGGTAGAGCCGCACGAGGCTTCGCCTGCCAAACTCGTAGCCGGTCGGACCAGGGGAAATTACGGCCGTGGGCTCGCCTTGCGCGGTGGCTGCTTCGTCACCGGGCCCGCCGGGCGCGAGGTAATCGAGCCGATCCGCTACGCCCAATTCCTTCACTATGTCCGGGCGCACCCACAGTATTTCGCGTCGTTTCGGGACCGATCCGACGCGATAGAGACTCTGCGCTCGTTTGCGGTCGAGCTCTTCCTGTTCGCGAACTATGAGCGCGATGCGGACCAGCCGCATCTCGAGCTCACGGAGCTCGCTGCTCGAGTAGTGCTCGTTGCGCAGAAGCACTTCGGCCGCAGCGCCATAGTTGACCCGCGCGTCGCTCAACGCGCTCCAAACACAGGCGCTAGGCACCAGCGGATCGCAATAGCCGGGCGGGAATTCCGGGTACTCGCCGCCTCGCGCGAGCGCGTTGAGACCCATCCATCCCTCCGCAACCTCGCGAAACAGCGGCACGGTTCGTAAGTCCTCTGGATGCCGCGCGGCGAGGTCGAGCAGATCGTCCTCCCGGTCCCACGCCGCGGCGAGATTGCCCCCCGCCCTCGCGTTGCGAATCGCTTGCTGCAGCAGCGGCCGCTGGTCGAGCGAATGGACTCCGCGATTGACACGAACCAGGTACGCCGCGAGGTCGAGCGCGGCGACGGCCAAAGCGTAATCTCCGCTTTGCTCGTATAACCGTGCGAGCTCCGAGAACGGACCGATCAACCCTTCGGCGTGGACGCCGTCGCGCGCATGAATTGCCTGGATTTGCTCAACGAGCTGGCGCTGCGACTCGTCGCTCGCGACCAACTCGAATTCCTCTTGCCCGAATGCCGTTTGGCAAGCAAGGAACGAAAGTACTCCCAAGAGCATGGTCGACAGGGCGGCTCTGCAGACGGCTTCGGCTGCCATCGATGGCTCCGCGTAGTGGGATCCGCTGGTAAATATCATCGCTCCTTTCGTGGCGGGTATCTACTACTTCGACCGGATCTTCGATTCACTGCGGTAGCCATATCACCTGACTCGGGTGAAATTCCATTGACCAGCGGCCCCAGGAGACGAGATCGAAGAAAAGACGACCGCCCCCATGGTGTCTACCCTCTGCGGCGTGCGCTGGCCAAGCCCGTTGGACTTCATCGCCCGGTTGGCTGCTCTGGTGCCGCCGCCGCGGGTACATCTGAGGAGATTTCACGGAGTTTTCGCGGCGCACGCGGCGTTGCGAGCGGCGATCACCCCAGCAGGAAGAGGGACCGGTGATCGTCGAACGGGCTCGTGTTCTTGAGCGCGAGCGGCGGGCGGTGCTGCGCGCGGCGAGGCGAGAGCTCCGATCGGCAGCGTCGCTGCGCTGAAAGTCCGCTCCGAAATGGGTCGTGAGGCCGATTCGGCGTCGCGATCAGACGGCGGCTTTGACACAATCGACG
>CAZCZE010000057.1:0-37352 GCA_964503125.1 uncultured Gammaproteobacteria bacterium | reverse complement strand
GCGGCCGGCGCTAACGCGGGCGGCGGTGCGGCCGGCTTCGCGGCCGGTGCGGCGGCCGCGGCGGGCTTGGCCGTGGGCGGAACCGGCTTGAGCGCGGGTGCAGCCGCCGCGGCGCCGGCGGCGCCGGGCTCGAGGATCGCGAGCAACTGGCCGCTCGTCACGACGGCCCCGTCGGCGGCGACGATCTCCTTGATGATGCCGTCGGCCGGCGCCGGCACCTCGAGCACGACCTTGTCGGTCTCGAGGTCGACGAGATTCTCCTCGCGGCGGACGGCATCGCCCTGCTTCTTGTGCCAAGCGACGAGCGTGGCGTCGGCTACGGACTCCGGGAGCTGCGGAACCTTGACCTCGATGCCCACCGCCGACCTACCTCTCAAGACCCATTCCGTTGAGATGCTACGCGCGCTTGCCGACGGGCGAAATGCCCGCGGCGCGCTCTTTCGAGGATGAGGTCAAGGCCGCGGCGACCAGCGATTGCTGCTGGCGCACGTGCAGCGCGTGGATACCCGACGCCGGCGCCGCGGCGCCCGGGCGGCCCGCATAGAAGAGCTCATGGCCTAACCCAAGCGGCTCCTGGAGGCGGTGGCGAATCTGGTACCAGGCGCCCTGGTTCTGGGGCTCCTCTTGGCACCAGACGATCTCGCGAGCGTTGCGGTAGCGCGCGATGACGCGCGCGTAGTCCTCGATCGGGAACGGATAGAGCTCCTCGATGCGCACGACAGCCACGTTCGCGATGTTGTCGTTGCGGCGGTGCTCGGCGAGGTCGAAGTACACCTTGCCGCTGCAAAAGACGACGCGCGTGACGGCGTCGTCGTTCACGGGCTCGACTTCGTCGATGAGCGGCAGGAAGCGCCCGCGCGAGAGGTCGGCGAGCGACGAGACCGACAAGCGGTGGCGCAGCAAGCTCTTCGGCGTCAGGACGATGAGCGGCTTGCGTAAGCTGCGAACCATTTGGCGGCGCAGCAGGTGGAACATCTGCGCCGGCGTCGATGGCACGACGACCTGCATGTTGTGCTCGGCGCAGAGCTGGAGGAACCGCTCGAGCCGCGCCGACGAGTGCTCGGGGCCTTGGCCCTCGTAGCCGTGCGGCAGGAACAGCGTGAGACCCGAGAGCCGGCCCCACTTGGCTTCGCCCGAGCTGATGAACTGGTCGATGACGACCTGCGCGCCGTTGACGAAGTCGCCGAACTGGCCTTCCCAGATGACGAGCGTGTCGGGCGAGGTCGTGCTGTAACCGTATTCGAACCCGAGCACGGCCTCTTCGGAGAGCAGCGAGTCGGCGACGGTGAACGCGCGCGGCTCGGCGGCGACGTGCGCGAGCGGCGTGTAGGCCTCGCCCGTCGTCTGGTCGATCAAGGCCGCGTGGCGGTGGAAGAACGTGCCGCGCCGGGTGTCCTGGCCGATGAGCCGCACGTGGAAATTCGCCGCGAGCAACGACGCGTACGCCAAGCTCTCGGCGAAGCCCCAATCGCAACCCGTTTCGCCGGCTGCCATGCGGCGCCGGTCCTCCATGATGCGCTGCACGCGGCCGTGCAACTTGTGCGTCGCGGGCACGGTATTGATGAGGCCCGCCAGGCGCGCGAGCTCGCCGTCGGGCAAGCCCGTGTTCACGGAATCGTTGAGCGACGCCCCGTGATAGCGGCTCCAGTCGACCGTGTACTGGTTGCCGATCATGCCGAGCGCGGCTTGGTTCGGGTTGCGGCCCTCGTCGAGTGCCGTGCGATAGTCGTCGGCGAGCTTGTCGACGCTCTCTTGCGTGACGGCGCCGGCCTCGATGAGCTTGCGCGCATACAGCACGCGCGTGCTCGGGTGCTCGCGAATCGCGCTGTACATCGCGGGCTGCGTCGCCGACGGCTCGTCGGCCTCGTTGTGACCGAGCCGGCGGTAGCCGACGAGATCGATGACGACGTCCTTGTGGAACACCTGCCGGTAGCGCAACGCGAGGCGCACGGCCGCGACCGCGGCCTCGGGGTCGTCGCCGTTGACGTGAAACACGGGCGCTTCGACCATCTTCGCGACGTCGGAGCAATACGTCGTCGAGCGGCTGTCGCGCGGATCGCTCATCGTAAAGCCGATCTGATTGTTGATGACGATGTGTACCGTGCCGCCCGTGTAGAAGGCGCGCGTCTGCGACAACTGGAGCGTCTCGGCGACGACGCCCTGGCCCGCGAACGCGGCGTCGCCGTGAATGAGCACGGGCAGCGCCTTTTCGCCGAGGGTGTCGCCGCTGCGGTCCTGGCGCGCGCGCACCGAGCCTTCGACCACGGGATTGACGATCTCGAGGTGCGACGGGTTGAACGCGAGCGCGATGTGAACGTTGCCGCCCGGCGTGCGCACGTCGGCCGAGTAGCCCTTGTGATACTTGACGTCGCCCGAGCCTTTGAGGCTCGCCAGGTCGTACGCGCCTTCGAACTCCGAGAACAAGTCCTGCGGCGACTTGCCGAGCACGTTGACGAGCACATTGAGCCGGCCGCGGTGCGCCATGCCGATGACGAGCTCTTGCACGCCGGCTTCGCCGGCGCGCTGGATGAGATCGTCGAGCACGGGGATCAGCGTCTCGCTGCCTTCCAGCGAGAAGCGCTTCTGGCCGACGAACCGCGTGTTCAAGTAACGCTCGATGCCATCGGCGCGCGTCAAGCTGTCGAGAATCGTCGTTTGCTCGTCGGGCACAAGCGTCGAATGGACGCGGCTCGCCTCGAATTGCTCGCGTAGCCACAGCCGCTCGCGAGCGCGCGAGATGTGCGCGAACTCCGCCGCGAACTTGCCGCAGTAGATCTGCTTCAGCAGCGCGAGGATGTCGCCCAATTTCATGCGCGCGTTGCCCGTGCCGGCCAACCCGCCCGTCGAGAACTCGCGCGTGAGGTCCGCTTCGTCGAGCCCGAGGAAATCGAAGCTCAAAACGGCCGGCGCGGGTCGCTCCCACAACCCAAGCGGATCGAGATCCGCGATCTGGTGCCCGCGCAGGCTGTAAACCTGGATGAGCCGCGACACGGCAGCTTGCTTTTCGATGGCCGGAGCGCCTTCTTCGGGCGTCCCCGGCGCGGCGGCGGCCGCGCGCTTACGCAGCCGCTCCGCGACGGCCTGGACGATCGGGCCGTGCGGCACTTCGGGGCTGCTCGGCGCTAGGGTGCTGAAGTAGCGCCGCCATTCGGCGGGCACGCTGCCGGGCTCGGCAAGGTACTGCTCATAGAGCCACTCGACGTAGGTCGCGTTGGCTCCCTGCAGGTGCGACGTATCGTGCTGATGCCTGAATACTGTGCTCATGAGCTGGGCCAGGGAAGCGAGTGCGCAAACGATTCTGCCGCCCCCCGACCCGAAGGCGCGCGTAGTGTAGCCAAACGAGGATCAAGTTCAAACGCGCGGCGTCACAAGAATGTTCGAATCAGCCACCACTCGTAGGCGATCAGCGCTACGTACGCCACCAAAACGCCTTGCAGCACCATGCCGACGCGCATGACGCGGAACAGTCGTGCGCGCGCGACAGCGACGAGCACGAGCACTCCTAAGCCCGTGAGCCCCATTTTGATCGCCGCGAAGAGCTCGGGCCGGACGCGCAAGACGAACTCGAGCAGCGGATTCACTTCCTCGGCGCCGCCCGTGATGAGCGTCACGGTGAGGAAGGCATCGAGGACGCTGAGCAGTAAGATCGTGACCGCGAGGAACAAGAGGTAGGGCTCGTGCCAATCGATCGGCAGGTGTTGCTCCCCCGCCCGGCGCCCGCCGCGCCGGCGCGGCGTCAAGCCGCCCTTGAAGAAAGTGCCGAGCGTGGTGTGGCGGCGATCCCGACCCACGCGGCGCTCGGCGACCGAAGCCGCGACGGCGTTTTCTTTCGCGAGGTTCAGAGGTCGATTCAAGTGCAAGTCCTAATGAGTCAACGACGAGCCTGTCAGCGATGCAAGAAGCAAGCCCGGCGCTTCTGGGCGACTGCCTATCATGATATCAAAGGGTTACGATCGAAACGTCGACGTGCGTGTAAAGCTTTTCGACGCGCCGGGCCGCGCCGTCACTCAGTCGCCCGCAGCAAGTAGGCGATGAGGTCGCGCCGATCTTCGGGCGACCGATAGCCTGAAAAGGCCATCGTGGTCCCGGCGACGAAGCCCGTGGGATCCGTGAGCCAGGCTTCGAGCGACACGGGCGTCCAGACGAGGCCTGACCGGGCCAGCGCGGGCGAGTAAGCGAAGTCCGCCACGGCGCCGGCGCGCCGCCCAAAGACGCCGTGGAGGTTGGGGCCGATGAGCGTCCCCTCGCCGGCACGGAACTTGTGGCAAGCCGCGCAGGCGAACCCCAAGAGCTCGCCGCGCGCGCGGTCGGCGGCCGCGAACCGGGGCTCCGCGAGATACTCGGCGGCCGTGCGCACGGGCCCGGCGTCGAAGCCCCCGCCCGCGGCCGGGGGCTCGGCTGGCGGCGCTGGCGGTGCTGGCGGCGGCGAGCTCGGGCCGGCCTCCGTGCCGCAAGCCGCGACGACGAGGCCGAGCACGGCGCCGAGCCAACGCGCTGTGGGTGGGCTCACCACTGCCAGACGGCCGCTAAGTGGAGCACGACGTCGGGGGCCGTGCTGACGGCGAGATCCTCGACGACGCCGAATTCGAGCGTGCCCCTCCGGCCAATGCGGCGCCAACCCGCGAGCGTGGCCTGAATCGCGGGCTCGCCGAGCTCCTCGAGCGGCGTATCGAAGAACGCGCCGTGGACGTCGAGCTGCCCTTTCAACCCGAACTTGGGCTTGATCTGCCAGCTGCCGCCGACGACGCCCGTCGGCACCCAAGTTTTCGCGTCGAAGTCGATGTTGTGCGGATCGCCGGCACGCACGAGGCCGAAGCCCCAGAAATAGCCCGCGGGCCGCTTGCGGCCGACGAGCGGTTGCGAGCGCAGCAGCGTGACGGACCAGTCGCCGGAACCGCTGCCCGCGAGCATTTCCTCCGCGCCGGTCGGCAGCTTGACGTTGGCCTGCACGATGAAACCCTGATCGGCGCCGAAACGCCGCGCGAACTTGAGCTGCGTGTCGCCGACGCCGCTCTGCGGCTCCATCAGCAGGAACGACGGGTTCACGCGGTCGCCGTAGCGGTACAGGAACAGCCCCTCGGCGCGGCCGTTGCGCCCGCCGTCCGGCAAATTGAACGCCGAGTGCCAGCCGTCGATGAGGTCGTCGAGGACGCCGCCGCCGACGTGGTAATAGGGAACCTCGAAGCCGAGCGACCAGCCGCCCGCGAAGCCGTGGGTCACGGACAGGTTGGTGCGAAAGGTCTCGCCGTCGAGCATCAGGAGATCGTCGCCGCGCACCGAGAAGCGATAGTGGTTCGCGACCTCGGTCGTGACGCCGAGCCGCGTGCCGAGCGGCACCGTGTCCCAAGCCGGCAACCCGAACACGGCGACGAGCGGGTTCAAGTTGCGAATATGGAGCGGCTCGGCCAATTGCGCGCCGGCCAGACCCGGCGCGAGGGCTAGGGCCAAGCCGAGCGGGGTTCGCGCCATCGTTGCGGACACTGTCACGCGGAATCTTCCTTGGCCGACGCAGTCTAGAGCGGCATGGCTCGAATCGATCGAAACGGCCCGCGCGACGGCGGGCGTCATTGTAATCAGCCGCCCGTGACGGCTCTACTTGCGCTGCGTTTCGCGAAGGATGGCGCAGCCTGTACCATACGCGGCTACTCGCGTCGCGACGGGTCCTTGAGTCCGCCCCTATGAACCTTCGTCAGCTTGCCTCGTGCGGATTGGTATGCGCGCTCGCCCTCGTCGGTTGCGACCAAGGACGGGAAGCGCCGCCGAAGGTCACCGTGCGCATCACCAACGCCGCGCCGGGGTTCGCCGAGCTCGCCTTCCGGCGCGAGCAGCTCGATCGGCCAACGGTGCTCGGCTTCAAGAGCGCCCAAGAGACCCTCTACGACGCGGACACCTATGACTTCTTCGTGCAGGGGCTCGATGCGACCAGCACGGCCCACGAGTGGTCGTTCGCCGACGAGCTCACCGAGAACAACTCCTACGTCTTCGTGCTGACCGAAGTCGCCG
Organism: uncultured Gammaproteobacteria bacterium; assembly: GCA_964503125.1. Lineage (GTDB taxonomy): Bacteria > Pseudomonadota > Gammaproteobacteria > Steroidobacterales > Rariloculaceae > FEN-1219. Next base: position 31,349 of record CAZCZE010000057.1, on the reverse strand, counting down.
GGGACATCGTCCCCATCGTGCTCGAGCACGGCGCGGCGCCGAGCGCCGATGTGCAGATCCTCGCAGCCCACGCCGGCGGCGGCTTACCGGCGATGGACCTTTATCTCGAGCGGCCCGGCGTCGGCATCGCCGCCGCGACGTCGCGCGGCAGCGTCGCAGCTCAAGGACAGCTAGCCGCGCAAACGCTACCGAGCGGCGAATACGAACTTTGGCTCACGGCGGCCGGCGATCCGGCCACCGTGCTGTTCACCTCGATCACCTTCACGCTCGCGGCCAGCACGACGACGACGTTCGTCGTGACACCCGAGGCCGGCGAGACCACGGCCGCGTTCAGCGTGCTGTTCGTGCAAGCCGCCTCCGCCGTGCTCTTCGACCGCAACACGGCGCCCGAGCTGCGCGTCATCAACGCGGCCACGGACAGGCAACCGCGCGACTTCGCAATCAACGCCGAGTTCGCGCCGCCCTTGTTCCCGGCCGTGCCGTTCGCCGCGCCGACGAGCTACGCGGCGCTGCCCGTGGCCACGGCCTTGCCGATCAACGTGACGCCGCCGGGCAACCCCGGCGTGCTCGAGCTCGACCAGACCTTGGGAACGGTTCCCACGGTTCGCTACACGATTCTCTTCACGGGCGACGCGGGCACGCTCACCCACGTGCTCGCAGGCGACGACCATCGCCGCATCCATGGGACCGCGAAGCTTCGATTTTTCAATGCCGCGCTGCAGTTCACGACCTCCGTCGAGATCGTGCTCGTACCGCCCGGCGAACCCCCCGAAGGGTTCTTCGGGCAAGCCGCGTTGCTCGCGCCGAGCACGAGCGGGTACAGCTTTTTGCAGCCGGACGATTACGATCTCTATCTCCGCGTCGCGGCGACGGATCAGATCCTCTCGGGACCTACGCCCGTGACGCTCGCCGGGGGCGGCATCTACGCCGTGCTCGCGGTCAACGGCCCCGACAATACGACCGCGGAGGTCGTGCTGCTCGACGATTTCCCGTAAGCCCCAAGCGCCGAACGCCGTTCGGCTGCGCACGACCTGGTATCCTTTGCCCGCCGAAGACTGCCAGCACGAGCCCCGGTAGCTCAGGGGATAGAGCGTTCGCCTCCTAAGCGGAAGGTCGCCGGTTCGATTCCGGCCCGGGGCGCCACCGACGCACGGCTGCACTTCACGCCCACACCAAAGTGGGCCGCGAGGGGGACTCTATGCCCGGGCTTCTGTCGAAAGAGCGCATCGTCGCGCCGCCGGGGTTCAATCGCTGGCTCGTGCCGCCAGCGTCGATCGCGATTCATTTGTGCATCGGCTCGGTTTACGCCTGGAGCATCTACAACCCCGCACTGATCCGCGTCTTCGGCGTCGTCACGCCTGCGGCTGACGACTGGCTGTTATCCGACGTCGTACGCATCTTCACGGTTGCGATCGTGTTTCTCGGGCTGTCCGCGGCGATTGCCGGCAAGTGGCTCGAAGACGTCGGCCCCCGCATGGTCGGCACCGTCGCGGCTCTGTGCTGGGGCGGTGGCTACTTGGTCGGCGGGCTCGGCATCCTTCTGCACCAGCTGCCGCTCGTGTATCTCGGCTACGGCGTCATCGGCGGCTGCGGCTTGGGGCTCGGCTACGTCTCCCCCGTGAGCACGCTGATCCGCTGGTTCCCCGACCATCGCGGCATGGCTGCGGGCATGGCGATCATGGGTTTCGGCGGCGGCGCGCTCATTGGCGCACCGCTCAAGCGCTTCTTCATCCGGCTGTTCCACGAGGAGCCGCAGTACTTAGGCAGCGTCGATCAGGTGTCGCTCGTGACGGAGGGCGGGCGGCGCTTCGCCGAAGTCGCGGGGCAACTGCGCGAGGTCGTCGTCGTCGGAGCCAACGACGTCGGCAGCATGATCGTGCGCGGCGCCGAGGGCGTCTACGTGGTCGGTACGGGCAACGTGGGCGTGGCCGAAACGTTCATCACGCTCGGGCTCATTTACTTCGTCGTGATGCTCGTCGCGGCGTTCTCGTATCGCCTGCCGGCGCCCGGCTGGAAGCCGGCGGGCTGGACACCTCCGGATGCGGCGCATCGCAGCAAGCTCATGATCAGCATGCACAACGTGCACATCAACGAAGCGCTCAAGACGCGGCAGTTCTACCAGCTCTGGATCGTGCTGTGCTTCAACGTGACGGCCGGCATCGGCGTGCTCAGCGTGGCGCAGACGATGATGACGGAGATCTTCGGCACGACGCTGCCGTCGGTCGTCGACAGCAGCTTCGCCGCGACCTATGTCGTGATGATCAGTCTGTTCAACATGCTCGGCCGTTTCATCTGGGCGAGCTCGTCCGACTACATCGGCCGGCGGAACACCTATTGGATCTTCTTCGCGCTCGGCATCGCGCTCTATCTGTCGATTCCATGGGTCGCGCAAGGCGTCAGCGTGAACCCCGGCGTGATCTGGCTCGTCTATTTCTACGCGGCTACGATGATCATCTTCACGATGTACGGCGGCGGCTTCGCGACGATTCCGGCCTATCTCGCGGACATGTTCGGCACGCGCTACGTAGGTGGCATCCATGGCCGTCTGTTGACCGCGTGGAGTCTCGCGGGCGTGATCGGGCCCGAGGCCAACACGTTGCTGCGCCAACGCGCGATCGACTCGGCGATTCGCGATCTCGTCGGCAAGGTGGACCCGGAGCGTTTTCGACAAGCGTTCGGCGCCGGCATCGAGCAGCTCGACGCGCTCGTGGCTCAGCAGACTGTGACCATCGCCAAGCTCATGGAGATCGCGCCGGCCGGTACCGTCGATCCGACGCCGAGCCTCTACAACGTCTCGATGTACCTGATGGCGGGGCTGCTCGCGATCGCGCTCATCGCGAACGCGGCGATGCGGCCCGTCGCAGCGAAACATCACATGCCGGAGGCCGAAGCCGTTCCGGCTCGGTGAGCGAACGATGACGAGAGCTCTATTGACGCCGCTCGCCTGCGCCGCTCTCGCGGCCGCGCAGAGCGGCTGCCAAGGCACACCTGAGCCGCCCGCTGTACCGGCCGGCGCGAGCACCGTCATCACTCTCGACACGCACGTCGACATTCCGCTCGATTTCGCGACGCCGGCAGTCGATCCGTTGACGGCCGACCTGCAAGTCAACCTCGAGAAGATGACGCGCGGCGGCCTCGATGCCGGGTTCTTCATCGTCTACGTGGGCCAGACGGCGCGCACCGACGAAGGCTACGCACGAGCGCAGAACGAGGCGCTCACGAAATTCGCCGCCATCCACCGCATGGCCGAGGAGCTCTACCCGGACCGCATCGAGATCGCCTATACGGCCGCCGACGTCGAGCGCATCGCGGGGTCCGGCAAGCGCGTCGCGGCCATTGGCATCGAGAACGGCTTCGCGCTCGGCCGCGGACTCGACCTGCTCGACCGCTACCACGAGCTCGGCGCGCGCTACTTCGGCCTCGTTCACGACGGCGACAACGACCTCGCGCGTTCGGCGCGGCCCAGGCTCGAGCTCGGCGACCCCGCCGACTCGATGGCCGGCGTCAGCGAGCTCGGCGCCGAGGCCATCGCGCGGCTCAACCGGCTCGGGATCATGGTCGACATCTCGCACGGCTCGAAGCAGACGGCGCTCGACGCGATGCGCCTGTCCTTAGCGCCCGTCATCGCGTCGCATTCCGGTATCGCGGGCGTCATCGCGCACCCGCGCAACCTCGACGACGAGACGCTGCGCGCGCTGCGCGACGACGGCGGCGTCGTGCAGGTCGTCGCGTTCGACGCGTACTTGCGCGCTCAGCCCGAGGAGGAGCTCGCGGCGCGCCGCGCCCTGCGCGAGCGCGCCGGGGGCTCGCCGAACGCGCTGCCCCCTGACCGGCGCGCCGAGTACGACCAAGGGCTCCGCGAGATCGAAGCGCGCTGGCCCCCCGCGACCGTCGCCGACCTCGTCGATCACGTCGACCATGCCGTCGGCCTCATCGGCATCAACCACGTGGGTTTGAGCTCCGACTTCGGCGGCGGCGGCGGCGTCAGGGGCTGGATGGACGCGAGCGAGACGGCCAACGTCACGGCCGAGCTTACGGCGCGCGGCTATAGCGAGGCCGCCATAGGCAAGATCTGGAGCGGCAACTTGCTGCGCGTCTGGCGCGCGGCCGAGGAAACCGCGGCGCGGCTCGGCGCTACCCGCTAACGCGTTACTTGACCGCGGGCACGCGCCAGACGCTCGTCTGGCGCATGACGTCGGCGACCTTGCCGGTGCGCTTGAGCTTCGTCGCCTGATGGGCGTAGTACGCCTTCTCGAAGCTCTGGCCCGGCTGACGCAAGATCACCCCGAGCGCCACGGGGAACTCGGGCTGCTGCATCGTGAGCAGCAGCTGCGCGAGCGTGCGGTTGGTCTCGTCGTGCACGAGCACGTCGCTCAGGCCGGCCTTCGCGTCGACGACCTTGAGCGCGAGCGTCTTCGAGTCGAATGCAAGGCCTTTCGAGCCCCCTGCACCGAACACGAGCGGTTTGCCGTGCTCGACGCGCAACTGCGTGTCGGCAGCCTTATCCTTCTCCGTGAACGAGTTGAACACGCCGTCGTTGTAGACGATGCAGTTCTGGTAGATCTCGACGAACGAGGCGCCCTCGAAGCCGTGGGCCGCCTCGAGCACGCTTCCCAAACCGACTTTGTCGACGTCGATGGCGCGCGCGATGAACTTGGCGCCGGCGCCGAGCGCGAACGCTCCCGGCAGGATCGGCGTGTCGAACGAGCCCCCCGGCGTCGACGGCGAGCGCGTGCCGGGCCGCGACGTCGGCGAGTACTGCCCTTTCGTGAGGCCGTAGATCTCGTTGTTGAACAGCAGGATCTTGAAGCCGACGTTGCGCCGCAGCGCGTGCAGCAAGTGATTGCCGCCGATCGACAAGCCGTCGCCGTCGCCCGTCACGACCCAGACGTCGAGCTCGGGGTTCGCGAGCTTGAGCCCCGTCGCGATCGCCGGCGCGCGGCCGTGAATCGTGTGGAAGCCGTAGGTCTCTAAGTAGTACGGGAACCGCGACGAGCAGCCGATGCCGGAGACGAACACCGTGTTCTCGGGAACGGCGCCGACGTCGGCAAGCACCTTCGTGACCGACTTGAGCACGGCGTAGTCGCCGCAACCCGGGCACCAACGCACTTCCTGCGACGAGGCGAAATCCTTCGCTTGCAGTTGCGCGCTCATGCTCGCTCTCCCTGCACGGCGCGGACCGCCGGCTTGGCGCCGAGCACGCTGCGGATCTTCTGCACGAGCTCGCTGATGAGGAACGGCTGGCCTGTGACCTTGTTGAACTGAATCGTTTTGACGCCGAGCTTGTCCCGCAGCAGGGTCGCGAGCTGCCCCATGTTCATCTCGGGCACGAGGATGCGATCGAAGCCGCGCAGCAGGTCGCCCAAGTTCGACGGGAACGGGCTCAAGTAACGAATGTGAATGTGGCTTACGCGCTCCTTGGCGGGCATCGCACGCACGGCCTGATAGAGCGCACCGTACGTCGAGCCCCAGCCGACGACCGCGAGCGAGCCGCGCTCGGAGCCGATCTCGACTTTTTGCGGCGGAATGAACTTGGCGACGGCCGCGACTTTCGCGGCGCGCAGGTCCGTCATGGCCTGGTGGTTCTGCGCGTCGTAGGAGATGTCGCCCGTGCGCAGATCCTTCTCGAGGCCGCCGACGCGGTACATGAGGTTCGGCATGCCGGGCGCGACCCAGGGCCTTCCCAAGGTCTCGGGATCGCGGTTGAAGATCGCCGCGCTCACGCCTTCGCCCGCGACGCCCGTCGGCGGAGGATTGACCGCGATGCGCGGAATCTCGTCGACGTTCGGCAGGCGCCACGGCTCGGCCGCGTTCGCGAGGTAGCCGTCGGTGAGCAGGATCACGGGCGTCATGTGCCGCACGGCGATGCGCACGGCCTCGATGGCCACCTCGAAGCAGTCACTCGGGCTGCGTGCCGCGAGCACGGGCAGCGGCGCGTCGGCGTTGCGGCCGTAGACCGCTTGATAGAGATCCGACTGCTCGGTCTTCGTAGGTAAGCCCGTCGACGGGCCGCCGCGCTGCGAGTCGACGACGACGAGCGGCAGCTCCGCGTTGATCGCGAGGCCGATGGCCTCGGTCTTGAGCGCGATGCCCGGGCCCGAGCTCGACGTGACGCCGATGGCGCCGCCGTACGAGGCCCCGATCGCGGCGCAGACTGCGGCGATCTCGTCTTCGGCCTGGAACGTGCCGACGCCGAGGTGGCCGTAGCGCGCGAGCTGGTGCAGCAGCGGCGACGCGGGCGTGATGGGGTACGAGCAGAACACGATGGGCTTGTCGGCGAGCTCGCCGGCGGCGGCGAGCCCCAAGGCCAACGCCTCGCTGCCGCGCACGCCGCGATACTCGCCCGGCGGAAACTGGGCGGTGCCCGTGCCGACGTGCGGCACGGCGGCCGTGAGCTCGGCCGTCTCGCCGTAGGCGTGACCGGCGCGCAGCGCCGCGAGGTTGGCGTCGCGGATCGTCGGCTCTTTGGCAAACTTCTTCTTGATCCAGTCCTCGATCGTCGCGACGTCGCGGCTGAACATCCACTGCACGAGACCGAGCGCCCAGAAATTCTTGCAGCGCCCGGCGTCGCTCTTGCTCAAGCCGAACGGCTCCGTCGCCTCTAGCGTGTGCTTGGTGATGTCGACCTCGACGAGCTGATAACCGTCGAGCGCACCGCTCTGGCGCGGGTCCTTCTCATAGCCCGCCTTGGCGAGGCCGCGGCTCGTGAAGCTGTCGATGTTGAGGATGATGAGCGCGCCGTCGGCAATGAGCGGCAAGTTGACCTTGAGCGCCGCGGGGTTGAACGCCACCAGCACGTGCGGCGCGTCGCCGGCGGTCGTGATGGGCCGTGCGCCGAGATTAATCTGGTAGGCCGAGACGCCGAACGTCGTGCCGGCCGGGGCGCGAATCTCGGCCGGGTAATCGGGGAATGTGGCGAAATCGTTGCCCGCGAGCGCCGTCGCGGCCACGAACTGCGTGCCGATCAATTGCACGCCGTCGCCGGAGTCGCCGGCGAATCGAACAACTACTGACTGCGATTCCATGCTGCCACCGTCACTCGCCTTACGCCCGGCAGCAGCACGAACGCGGCTGCTCGTGCTCACTCGCCTCCACGACCGTCCGCCTACACGCCAGCGGCCGCGGTACTTGCTTCTCGCGGGGCCATGCTTCGTGGCGGGGTCTCATGCTGAATGGTTATTATAGCCGGCTAGCCGAAGAGTCAGGCAATTCAAATGCATAAGCATATTGCTCGGGCAGCCGCGGCCTCCCCGCCATGCCCAAGGTGACCTATATCCAGCCGAACGGGACACCCCGAGTCGTCGAGGCGCCCGCCGGCACGACGGCCATGGAAGCGGCCGTCGACAACGACGTCGCCGGGATCGTCGCCGAGTGTGGGGGGGCCTGCTCGTGTGCCACGTGTCACGTTTACGTCGATCCGGCCTGGGCCGACAAGCTGCCTCCGCCCGGTGCGCAAGAGGACGGCATGCTGGGCTGCGTCCTCGACCGCCGCCCGACCAGCCGCTTGAGCTGCCAGATCGTGCTTAGGGACGAGCTCGACGGCCTCGTCGTCGAGGTGGCCAAGGAGCAGATCTAGCGGCTACGCTGCGTTTTGTAGCAGAATCCCGGCCCGTCGCACCGGCACAATTTTTTGGAGCGCGCATGACCTTCGTCGTTACCGAAGCCTGTATCAAGTGCAAGTACACGGACTGCGTCGAGGTATGCCCCGTCGATTGCTTCCACGAGGGCCCGAACATGCTCGTCATCGACCCCGAGGAGTGCATCGACTGCACGCTCTGCGAGCCGGAGTGCCCCGTCGATGCGATCTGCTCCGAGGACGACGTCCCCGCGGGCCAGGAAGAGTTCCTCAAGCTCAACGCCGAGCTCGCCAAGGGCTGGCCCGTCATCGCCAAGGCCAAGGCCGCCCCGCCCGACGCGGACGACTGGAAAGACGTCAAGGACAAGGCCAAGCTGCTCGAGCGCTAGCTTTTCGGGCTCAGGCCTGATCTTTGATCGGCAGCAGGTTGAGCAAAAACTCGATCGCGCGTTGCACGAAGCCCTTGGCCGGCTGACGCCGGACCACCTGGTCGCCCGTCGACCACCTGAGCCAGCCCTCCTCGTCCATCGTGACGCGCCAGGCGTTCTCGGGCGCGATGTCGCGCTCGATGAGAGCCGCGACTCGCGCCGCGAACTCGGCCCCCTCGCCCACGACCCCGATCTCCGTGTTGAGCTCCATCGAGCGCGGATCGACGTTCGGCGAGCCCACGAACGCGCGCGTGCGATCGACGACCAAAGCCTTGCTGTGGAGACCGAGCTGCACCGCCGTCACGGGCGGCGTCACGTAATACGGCAGCGCCGCGGCGTCGGCACGTAGCTCGTAGAGCTCGACGCCGGCAGCGAGCACGTCGCGGCGCCAGCGCCGGTAGGCCGCGTGCGCGATGATGTGGTTGTTCGTGGCCAGCGAGTTCGTGACCACGACCACGCGCACGCCGCGACCGACGAGCTGCCGCAGCAAATCGCGAAAATCGCCATCCGGAATGAAGTATGGCGAGCTGATGAGGACTTCGGAGCGGGCCGTCTCGAGCAGCTCCTTGTAGCGCGCGTAGAGCCGCGGCCGGCCGTGGTCGAGGATGTCGGGCGACTCCCAGAGGACCTCGCCGCGCGCCGGCACGAACGTCGCGACGAGCTCCTCGAGGTAGCTCGACCAGTCGGTCGGCTCGAGCGTGAACGACCGCAACACGTCGGCGCTCCACGCGACGCTCGCGCGAAGCTCTTCGCGCGTCGTATCGATGGGCTGGTGCGGCCGCTCGTCGCGGGCGAACATCGCCACGGGGAACGAGTGCTCGCTGTTCCAGTAATCGTCGAACGTCTCGGTCACGACGCGCGCGAGGGGCCCCGCGACCATGACGTCGAGATCGTTCTGCACGAACTGCTCGTAGATGCCGAAATAGCGATCGCCGATGTTGCGGCCGCCGAGCACGGCAAAGCGGCCATCGGCGATGAACGTCTTGTTGTGCATGCGCCGGTTGAGCGTTGGCGCGCGCGTCAGGAACTCGGCGGCCGCACCGAAGCGGGAGCCGCGAGCTCGCCATGGATTGAATACGCGCACCGCTATGAGCGGATGCCCGTCCAGCTTGAGCACATCGCCGCCCGGACGGGACACTCCGAAATCGTCCATGAGCAACCGGACTCGAACGCCCCGGTCGGCGGCGCGCAAAATCCGCTCCGAGAGCAGGTAACCGCTGGCGTCGTTCTGCCAAATGAAATACTGCACGTCGAGCGACGTCGCGGCCTCGTCGGTCAACGCAAGTCGCGCCGTGAACGCGAGCTGATTGCGGTCGAGCAGCCAATGCGCGGACTCGTCCGCGGCGAGCATCGCCTCGATGCGGCCGGCGAAGTCCGCGAGCGACCCGTAGTTCGCCACGGGCAAGGCCTGCTCGGGGACGACGGCGTCGCGCGACGGTAGAGCGCCGCAGCCGGCGGCGACAGCGCCGCCGCAGACGATCAGGATCGATGCAACGCGGGTCACTTGGCAACCGCGTCGCATCGGCTCGTCGTGGTTTTGCTCATCCACCCCACTCGTTGTCTATACTACCGCTGCGCAGCCGGGCGCGCGTAGCCATCGCGATCGCTCGACCGGCCTTCGGCGCCAAATGACAACGATGACGCCCTAACCCACGAGGAGAACTTTCGATGAGCGGCAAGCGAGATCTCTATATCGGCGGTCAATGGGTGGCCGCGAAGAACAACACCAAGTTTCCGGTCTTGAACCCCTCGACGGGTGAAGTCTGGGGTGAGGTCGCCGACGCGGGCCGTAGCGACGCCGCCGCGGCGATCGCGGCTGCGGCCGCGGCGCAGCCGGCCTGGGCCGCCCTCGCCCACTCGGAGCGCGCACGGCTGCTGTCGAAGGTGGCCGACGTGCTCGCGGCCCGGGCCAAAGAGCTCCAAGAAGCGCTCATCGACGAGGGCGGCGCCTGGGTCGGCAAGACCATGTTCGAGACCGGGTACAGCATCGGCGTCTATCGCGCCGCGGCCGCGGCGGCCTATCAGGTCAACGGCGAGATCCTGCCGTCCGATCACGGCAAGCTCAGCCTCGTCGTGCGCGAGCCGCTCGGCGTGGTCTCCGTGATCTCGCCGTGGAACTTCCCGCTGATTCTCTCGTCGCGCGGCTTCGCCGTCGCGCTCGCCGTCGGCAACACCGTCGTGCTCAAACCGTCCGAGGAGACGCCCGTGTCGGGCGGCCTGCTCATCGCCGAGGTGCTCGAGGAGGCCGGCATCCCCAAGGGCGTCTTCAACGTCGTCACGTGCTCGCGCGACAACGTGGGCGCCGTCGGCGACGAGCTCATCTCGAACCCCGCCGTGCGCGGCATCAGCTTCACGGGCTCGACGGCTATCGGCAGTCAGGTCGCCGCCAAGGCCGGCGGCCTGCTCAAGAAGTGCTGCGTCGAGCTCGGCGGCAAGGATGCGCTCATCGTGCTCGACGACGCCGACATCGAGCACGCGGTCAATGCCGCGACCTTCGGCTCGTTCATGCATCAAGGTCAAATCTGCATGTCCGTCGAGCGCGTGATCGTGCACAAGGACGTCGCCAAGGAATTCATCGACAAGTTCGTCGCCAACACGAAGAAGCTTAAAGTAGGCAACCCGCGCGAGATGGCCAACTGCATCGGGCCCATCATCAATCAGAAGCAGCTCGACAAGATCCGCGATCAAGTCGACGACGCCGTCGCCAAGGGCGCCAAGGTGCTCTGCGGCGGCAAGCACAAAGGTCTGTTCTTCGAGCCGACCGTGCTCACCAACATCACGCGCGACATGAAAGTCATGCGCGAGGAGACGTTCGGTCCGATCGCGCCCGTGATCACCGTCGGCAGCGTGGATGAGGCCGTCGAGGTCGCCAACGATTCCGAGTACGGCCTGTCGGCCGGCATCATCACGCGCAATGAGGAGCGCGGCCTTAGCATAGCGCGGCGGCTCCACACGGGCATGGCGCACATCAACGACAGCTCGGTCAACGACGAGCCGCACGTGCCGTTCGGCGGCGTGGGTTGGAGCGGCCTCGGTCGCCACGGCGGCAAAGCCGGCATCGATCAGTTCACCGAGATGCGTTGGATCACGCTCGAGCGCGGCGGGCGACACTACCCGCCGCCGTTCATGATGACCCCGGGCCACTAGCTCGCGAGCCGCCGTCGTACGACCCAAACGCTCGGTCCTTCGGCTATGCCGCCTCGGGGGCCATGGCGTATACTCCAAAGCCTTTTTCCGGGTCCTGGCGCTGCTCAGTAGGAGAACAACAGAATGCCAAAACAAGTCGTAAAACAAGTACTTCCGACGACCATGGTCGGGTCGTATCCCCGGCCGAGTTGGTTCAAGCAACAGCTGCTGGGCCGCGACATCCGCGTCGCGTTCAAGGAAGTCGCGCACGAAGAGGCCTACCACGACGCCGTCGCCACGGTCATCAACGATCAGATCGAGGCGGGCCTCGACATCGTGACCGACGGCAACATGTGGTACGACGATTACGTCGGCGTCATCGGCTCGTTCTGTTGGTATCTCTACGAGCGCATCCCGGGCTTCGAGCCGACGCGTAATCCGCATCCGTCGGGTGTCGGCGCCGGTGAAAGCTTCGGCAAAACGATCATGGATGACTGGGGCGGCGTCATCAATAACGGCCCCGTCGACAAGAGCGGCGACGCCTTGCGTTGGCCCGATCTGTACGAGATCGCCAAGAAGGCGGCCGGCAAGGTTCCCGTCAAGGTCTCGATCGGCGCGGGCCCCGCCAACCTGGCTTGGCACGTGTACTTCAACAATCAGTCGCACTACAAGAGCGCGAAAGAGCTTACCTTCGCACTCGTCCCCATCTTCAACAAGGAGATGAAAGAGCTCGTCAAACGCGGCGCGAAGTACCTCCAGATCGAGGACCTCGGCGCGTGGCTGCCCTTGTTCTCGAACAACAAGGACGACTACAAGTGGGTTCGTGAGAGCATCGAAGCGCTGTGCGACGGCGTCGACGCCAAGATCGGCTGGCACTTCTGCTTCGGCAACGCGTGGGGCAACGACATCCTGAGCGGCAGCTTCCCGCAGGGCTATCAGACCGTGCTGCCGTATTTCTGGAACACCGAAGGCGTCGACGAGTTCGTGCTCGACTACGCCAACCGCCACATGGCGGGCGTCGAGTTCCTGAAAAACTGCCCGAAGAACAAGGGCGTGCAGGTCGGCGTGCTCGACATCCGCACGAGCATGGTCGAGACCCCGGCCATGATCGCGGACCGCATCCGCACGACTCTCAAGGCCCTGTCGCCCGAGCAGGTGACGCTGTCGACCGACTGCGGCATGAAGCCGCTCGCGCGCATGGTGTCGAAGCTCAAGCTCAAGGCATTGGCCGAGGGCGCCGCGATCGTCCGCAAGGAGATCGGCGCTTAAGCCGCCTCGACGATCGCAGCAAAGAGACGGGCCGGCGCAAGCCGGCTCGTTTTTTTTGCCCGCCGTTTGGCGCTAGCGCGCGAGCGCGGCGCGCAGCCGCTTCTCCATGCGCGCCTCGAACTGCTCGCGCGGCACGTCGAGGGCCGCGCGAATCCGGCCGCGCACGATCTCCTTGCGCGTCCGCGCCGGCAAAGCCGTAGCGTAGTGCGAGAGCCCGCCGCGCGTCGCACGGTGCAGGCCCGCGAGCGCGCGCAGGCAGCCTTGCTGCTCGGGCGACCGGAGGTGCAAATCGATGAGCGCCGCCACGACTTCCGCTCGATCGCCGTCGTCGGGATGCCGGCTCGCCACGAGCGCCTCGCCCCACGCATCGAACCAAGGTCCGACCGGCAACAGCAGCTCGCGGCCGCGGCGCAGCGCCCGTGGCTTGCGCAGCGCGAGAAACCGATGGTTCTCGAGCGCCATGAGCTCCTTGTTGAGCGCGCCCGCGAGCACGAAGCTCGGGCGGCCCTGCGGTGCGTCCGCATGCCCGAGGCGCGTATAGCGTTCTTCGTAGCCGCGCCCCTGCCCGGCACGCGGCCAGGCCTCGACGACGCGCGACAAGTCGCCGAGATTGTGCGCCACGGTCGTCGCGAGCGCCAACGTCGTCGTAGCCGCGGCGCCGCGCGCGAGCGCGTCGCCAAATACTCGCTCCTCGCGGTCGAGCTCGGCATCGATCTCGGTTGCCAGCGACTGCGCCTCGTGGTCGAGCCCGAGCACGAGAGCGCGCCCGAGCGCGCCGGCTCGCACCGACAACCACTCGCCGTCGTGGCCCGACAAGCCGTCCGTGACGCGCTCGGAGACCAGCCCGGCTCGGCGCGCGACGGCCTCGTCGATCAAGCCCCTCGCGGCGGCAAATACCTCGGGATCATCGATGGCAACCCAGAGGTGATGGCGGATGTGCGCGTCGACGTCGGTCGGCACGAACGTCGCAATGGTCGCGTAGTGCGCAGCGAGGCGCAGCCGCAGCACGCGCAGCAGCGCCGGGCCGTCGTCCGGCGGCTCGTCGACGGCGCCGTCGAGCAGGGCCGTGACCCCGGCCGCCCCGGGCTCCTGCCACAACCAAGCGGCCGTGTTGCGGACTTGCGCGACGAGAACGCTGTTCGCGATGCCGTTCTTCACGTGAGGGCGCCCGCCGCAAATTGCTCCTGCATTTGCGGCATGTCGGCCATCCATGGCCGGCAGCCGCAAATTGCTCCTGCATTTGCGGCATGTCGGCCATCCATGGCCGCCACAAAGGAACGCCGCCGTTGGTACGGCGGCGCTCGATACGAAAGGAAGGCCCGCTTACGCGGGCCTTCCGGTAGCGTTAGATCGCGAGGCGGCCCGTGGCGATACCGATCGTCTCGACCTCGGCCCCGAGGAGATCGGCCATGCCGAGCATAAGATCCGACGTCGGCTGATCCAGGGCGGCCTGGATGTGCCGGTTGCCCTGGAGACGGCCATTGGCGCGACCGACCAACGCGGCCGGCACGTTGTGCCGGTCGTGCAGCAGGCCGTTGCTCATGCCGGCGCCGAAGTAGATCAGCGAGCTGTCGAGCAGCGAGCCGTCGCCGTCGGGCGTCGACTTGAGCTTCTCGAGGAACTCGCCGAGCTTGACCATCTGGTACGCCGTGATACGCGCGTACTGGTCGATGCTCTCCGGGGTGTTCTTGTGGTGCGACGTCGAGTGATGCGGCTCTTTGACGCCCACGTGCGCATAGCTGCGACCGCTGCCCTCGTGGCCGAGCATGAAGCTGAACACGCGCGAGATGTCGCCCTGGAACGCGAGGTGCAGGAGGTCGTACGTGACCGTCACGTGCTCGTTGAAATCCTCGGGGATGCCGACGGGCGCGTCCGACGCGGTCGCGATGGCGCTCGAGCGCGCCTGCATCTTGTGGAGCTGCTCCTCGACGCGGCGGATGTTCGTCAAGTACTCGTCGAGAATCGCGTTGTCGCTGGCGCCTAGCACCCTTTGCAGCCGCGACGTCTCATGCATGACGGAGTCGAGCATGCTCTGCTTGGTCTTGAGGCGAGCCATGCGCTGCTCGGGTGTGCCGGGGTCGCCGAACATGCGCTCGAACGTGGCTTGCGGATTGACCGACACGGGCAGCGGGCTGTGGTCGTCGTACCACGACATCGTGTTGAAGAACACGCACGGATAGCCGTCGCAGGCGCCTGCCGACGTGCCCATGTCCTCGGTGCCGACCTCGATCGAGCGCAGCGGCGTGTCGCCGGCGATCGCGTCGGCGATGTGCTGGTCGATCGACTTCTTCGACTCGATGAGGTTGAAGTCGCCGTTGTGACCGACGGGGCCCGTGCCGTTCAAGAACGCGGCGCTCGCACCCATGTGGATGCCGCCCATGTCTTTCTTGCCCTCGGGCGCCTTCAAACGGCTGATCGTCGTGAGGTAGTCACGAAACGGCTCGAGGGGCTTCATCGTGCGGTTGAACTCGAAACCCTTGCCGACTTTCTCGGGATGCCACGTGCCGGGATACACGCCGTTCGGCATGTAGATGGCGCCGAAGCGGACGCGGCCGCCAGCCAGCGACTGCGCGGATGCCGCCGGCACCATCGCGTCGAGCAGCGGCAGCGCGATCGCGGTACCGACTGCGCCGCGCAAGAAAATCCGGCGATCCAAGTGCTTCTTCGTGATGAACATGGGCTACTCCCTCGTTTGCGCGATAGCCGTTCCCGTGCCTGCTGCCGGACCGTTGGTCCGCATCTGGAACGGATAACTATCTACTATACCTAGGACAATGGATACAAGGCTGTAATCGCGGTCCGCGGCATTTCTTACGATTTCCCGGACGACGGGCATGTCGGCCGGCTCGAGACCGCGACCTAGGGCGTAAATCAGCAGCTTTTCCGTGACCGTGTTCGCGAACAGCTCGGGGTCCGCGAGCAGCGCTTCGCGGAGCTGCACCGGGCCGTCCACGGGCGTGCCGTCGGCCAGAATACCGGCGGAATCGATCGCCAGGCCTTCGCGCGTCGCATCGCGCCAGCTGCCGTCGACGTCGAAGTTCTCGAGGGCGAAGCCCACGGGATCGATGTTGTTGTGGCAGGCCGCGCAGGTCGGATTGGCACGGTGCAGCTCGAGCTGCTCGCGGACCGTCGACGGCCGATCCTTGGGCGCGCTCTCCTCGAGCGCCGGCACGTCGGCCGGCGGCGTCGGGGGCGGGTTGTTCCAGAACTCCGTCACGATGAACTTGCCGCGGATGATCGGCGACGTGCGGCTCGAGGCCGACGTCAGAGCCAGCAAGCTGCCGTGGCCGAACAGGCCGAAGCGGTGCGGATCCGTGATGTCCACCTTGCGGAAGCGCGCGCCGTAGACGCCTTTGATTCCGTAGTGACGCGCGAGCCGCTCGTTGACGAACGTGTAGTCGGCCGTGATGAGCTCGTGGACGGGGCGGCCTTCCCGGAGCACGTTCGCGAACAGCAGCTCCGTCTCGCCGCGGAACGCCTTGCGCAGGTTGTCGTCGAAATCGGGATACAGCAGGAAGTCGGGCTTGACGCGCGACTCGAGGTTGCGCAGCTGCAGCCACTGGCCGACGAAATTCTCGACGAGCGCGCCGGCACGGCGGTCCGCGACCAGACGCCGCACCTGAGCCTCGAGCGTGCGCGTCTCGCGGAGCTCACCGCTCTCGGCCAAGCGAAGTAGCTCGTCATCGGGCACGCTCGACCAAAGGAAGAACGACAGCCGCGAAGCCAGCTCGAAATCGCT
Source organism: uncultured Gammaproteobacteria bacterium (assembly GCA_964503125.1). Lineage (GTDB taxonomy): Bacteria > Pseudomonadota > Gammaproteobacteria > Steroidobacterales > Rariloculaceae > FEN-1219. Next base: position 15,211 of record CAZCZE010000057.1, on the reverse strand, counting down.
GATCGCGTGGCTCGACCCGGCCGGGACATCGGGCGAATCGCTCTCGACGCGGAACAGAAACCAGGGGCTCACGAGCGTGCGCGCCACCGCGGCCCGGATGCCGGCATCGAAGTCGCCGCCGTCGGCCCGCTCGCCGTTGTAGAACGCGAGCGACGCTTCGATGTCGTCCGTGGCTACGGGGCGGCGGAACGCGCGCCGCGCCAACGACGAGAGGATCTGCTCGGCGCACGCCGGCTCTTCAGCCGCGCTGGCCGGGCGACAGACGAACAAGCGCTCGCGCGTCGGGGTTTCGCTGATGCCCGTGACGTTGTACGGACCTTCGACGACGCCGTCCTCGAGCCGCGGCATGCCCGACGGATTGTGTGCTTCGAGCGAAGCACGCAGGCCGGGCTCCCAGGCGTTCTGCTCCGTGGGCGCGCGCTCGCGCCACGTGAAGACGACCTCGTGCGGCCCCGCCGTCACCGGGATCGGCGGCGACGTCATCGCAGCGTTGACTTGCTCCTGGGCGACGTTGATGCCTTCCGCGACGCTGAGCTCGTGCAGCTCGGCGCCGCCGACCATGCTCGAGAAGACGGTCTTGCCGTCGACGAGCACGAGGAACTCGTGCGGGCGATCGTGGCCTTCGACGCCGAACAACCCTTCCTCGACGCCGCGCACGAGGCGGCCCGAGAACACGTATTCGCCGTCGGCCGGGAACGTGTGCAGCACACGCGTGCCGCCGCGCGTGCCGAGCGGCAGGCCGTCGAGATGTTTGTCTTGCGTGAGCTCGAACGGCAGGCGGTAGGCCGTGGCCGTGACCGCCGCGTCGGTATTGCCGACGGCCATGTCGGCCACGCGCAACGCGACCGTGAGATAGCGCTCGAGCAACAGCGGCGAAGTCGTCAAAACCTCGGCGATGTTATCGAAGCCGAAGTCGCCGCCGTCGCTCGGCAACAGCGAGGACAGGTCGGCTTCCACGCCGAGCAGATCGCGGATGGCGTTGGCGTACTCGGCGCGGTTGAGCCGGTGCACTTTGGTGTTGCCCGCGTAGGGATTCGCCGCGGCCGCGGCGTCGAGCGTGCTCTCGAGCGCGGCGACGAACCCCACACGCAGCTCGTCGGACGGCTGCGGCTGCTCGCGCGGCGGCATGGCCCGGATCTTGAGCTTGCGCAGCGCTTCCTCCCAGACGGCCGGGTCGGCGTGCACGTTATCGAGGCCGCGCCTCTCGAACGACAGGTCGGCCGTGAACTCGGCGTCGTTGTGGCACTCGACGCAGTATTGGTCGAGCATGGCCCAGCGCTCTTGGAGCATCTCCTCGGGCGAGGGCATGAGCCAAAAATACGCCGCGGCTCCCGCTACTGCGACAGCGCCGGCGCCGGCTACATAGAACCAATTCCGCACGATTACCGGCCCCCTGCGACGTTATTGGCTTGCACGCCGGCGCTCGCAAGCTCGCGCAACAACGCGGCCACTTCGGCCGGTTGCGCGGGCCGGTCGCTGTCGACGAGCGCGCCGGCCGTCGGCGGCGGCGGGCGCGGCTTCTGCTCCGAGACGACTTGCAGCGCGGTCTTGCCGGCGCCGTCGCTGAGATTGAGATCGGCGCCGCCTTCGGCGAGCGCGCGCACGATCGCGAGCTTGCCCGCGAACGCAGCGAGATGCAGTGCCGAGTCGCCCGCGGCCGTCTTCGCATCGGGATCGGCTCCCGCCTCGAGCAGGAGCTTCACGGCCTCGACGGGACTGCGATTGCTGACCTCGCGCCACGGCGGCTCCGTCCCTTCCCGGATGTCGCCGGGGCCACCGGCCATGCCGACGCCTTTGCCGCCGTCCATCGCGACCATGAGCGCGGTCTTGCCGCCTGTATCGCCGGGCTGCCGCGGCCCGGTCTTGATCGAGGTCGGCACCCAAGTGAAGTCCGGGTCAAAAGGCAGTATCAGTCTCAGCATCTCGACGTCGGCCGCCACCGCCGCCCGGTAGAACGGCGTCGCATTGGCCTTCGGGTCACAGCACATCGACGTGCTGTGCATCTGCACGGCGACGGGCTTGTCGGGGTCGGCGCCGGCCTCGAGCAGCACCTTCGCGAGGTCGAGCGCCGTGAGCTCGTTGGGGTGATCGGCGCGCAGTCGGGAGCCGTCGCGCGCTCGCCAGTCGGTCGTCGCGTCGCGCATTTCCACGGCATGGTAGAGCGAGCCGTCGTTGGCGTCGGCGCCGAGCTCGACGAGCGTCGCCGCGAGATCGAAGCGGTCGTTGACGATCGCGAGCATCATCGCCGTCGCGCCGTCGGCATTCGTGAGGTTGAGGTCGGCGCCACCTTCGACGAGTCGCCGCACCACGGCCTCGTTGCCGTTGCGCACGGCCCACATGAGCGCCGTGAAACCGCCGCTCGGATAGTCGGTGCGCGTGCTGCGCGTCGTGAGCTCCGACACACGCGCCTTGAGATTCGGATCCGCGCCGTTGTCCAGCAACAAGTCCACGACGTCGACGTGGCCCTCGGCCGCGGCCCACATGAGCGCGGATTGCTCTTGAATCGCTTCGACGGCGTTGACGTCGGCGCCGGCGCCGACCAGCAGCTCGACGGCGGGAGCGCTACCGGCGCGTGCAGCGGCCATGAGCGGCGTCTCGCCCTCGCGCGTAGCCGCTTCGAGATCGGCGCCGCCTTCGAGCAGCGCGGCGATCGTCGTGGCGTCGCCATAGCGGCTGGCTTGGAGCAGCGGCGTGACGCCGAAGCCGTTGGCGGCGTTCGGATCCGCGCCCGCGTCGATCAGGAGCTCGACGAGCTCGGGCGCGCCTTGGTGAGCGGCCCACAGCAGCGGCGTGGTGCCGTCGGCTTCGCGTGCGTTGACGTCGGAGCCCGCGGCGATGAGCTTACGGACCTCGGCGACGTCGGCGTCGCGCGCGGCCGCGGCGACGTTCGCGGCAGCGGTCTGCCACGCGGTGGCAGCGAGCAACGCGGTGATGGCCGAACCCAAAGCGGTGGTTACTCGGCGACGACGGCCCAGAACGGTCCTTGCGCGCATCACTCTCTCCCCTACGTCAAAACCTATCCTCAGGCGAGCGCAAACTCGCGCTTGATACCGCAATCGGAACCTGCTCAGCGGCCCCTGGATTGCGCATTTCTTATCCACCAGAAAGATACTCCGACTAGACCGAATCTACCAGCCTGACACCACATAATTTTTCTTTCCGCTTCATGGTGCTAGGGGTACTACCGGGTGACCTGCCAGCAGACCGCTCTGGCCGGTTCGGTCACGTCAAAACGCGCCGGAAAGCGTTGACCAAAATCTCTTAGGACTCCTAGTATTCGAGCCCCAGTCAACGGCGCCGATCCGCGCCCCCCGGAGACCTCATGAATCTCAAGCACAACCTATGGCGGTGGGCCGGCTTCGGCGCAGTCGCGCTCGGCACCGCGCCGGTCGCGCTCGCACAAGGGGGGGCTTTCGGCGGCGGTTTCGGACCCCCGCTCGAGGTCGTCAAGCCGCCGCGGGAATTCGCGACCTCGGAGGAGCACTACGCTTATTTGCTCGAACAGGCCAAGGGCGGCACGAAGCACACGCTCGCGACCGTGCCTCGCTGGGACGGGCTCTGGCAGCCGGCCGGCAACACCCACCTCGAAGCGTTCATCGAGGGCCAGGGATTCCAGGGTAAGGTCCGCGAAGGCGTGCTGACGCCCGAGTACGAGGTTGCCTACCGGGAGCGCTGGCGCGAGCAGACCGAGCTCGGCCAGGTGAACTACGATCGCTTGGGGCACTGCGAGCCGCCAGGCTACCCCCGCATTCTGCTCGAGCCGTACACGCACGAGTTCCTCAATTCCCCCGACCTCGCATACCAGATCAACGACTTCGGCCCGTCGATCCGGCGCACCTACATCGGCAAGGAGCACAGCAACGTCTACGGCACGCACTCGTGGTACGGCGACACGATCGGATTCTGGGACGGCAACAAGCTCGTCTCGAACACCAAGTACGTCCTGCCCGCCGACTTCACGCGCTGGTCGCCGATGACGAGCAACCAATTCGAGGGCACGGAGGTCTGGGAGCTCAAGACGTATCCCGGCGGCGTCGAGCGGCTCGAGGTCCAGGTGACGTTCTACGACCAACATTTGCTCGCGAAGCCCGTGAGCGCGGTCTACGCCTATCGCGGCGCCACGACCATGGTCGAGAACGGGCACCGCGTCCAGCACTGGGAATGCGACCAAACCAACAACGCGTACTTGGACGAGAAAGGCGTGACGAACTTCCACCTGCCCGGTGAGGAAGGCTTCAACGACGGCCGCGGTACGACCTTGTTCCCGCAGCTCCGCGGCCAGACGCGCGATCCGATCTACAACACCACGCTAGGAACGGAGTGAACACGATGAAGTCGCTTGCCCAATTGCTGCCCGCGGCGTCCGTCGCAGCTTTGCTGGCGATGGCGGCCGCGGAGGCGCATCACTCCTTCGCGATGTTCGATCGCGACCAGGAGCTCGTGAAGACCGGCACCGTGCAACGCTGGGCCTTCAACAACCCGCACTCGTGGCTCTACATCAACGTCAAGAACGACGACGGCACGGAGACGCTATGGAGCTTCGAAGGCTCGGCGCCGCCGTCGCTGGTTCAACGCGGCATCACGGGCGCGACGTTCGAGCCCGGCAACACCGTCACGTTCATGTATTGCCCGCTGCGCGACGGCCGCCCCGGCGGCGCGATCGGCTGGGCGCGGCTCGAGGACGGCCGCTACATCAACCCGGCCGACGGCGGCTGCGCCGGCAACGAGCAAAGCATCGAGCGCTGGAAAGGCTGGCTCGCGGAGGGATTTACGTCCAGAGCCGAAGCCGAGAAGGCGCAATAGCCGGGTAGCGGCCCACAAACCGAGCTTTGGATCGCCCTCATGGGGGCGCCCGCCCCGCGTCGTGCATTCGTGACCGATTTCCGCGCGCCTGCGGAGCGCCCGACCTACCCTGAGCGGGATGGGTACGTCGGCCATGAACAGGACAGCGGCGACGAGTGGTTCGGCCCCCGACGACGAGCGGCGGGTCAACCACTTGCTCTACGACGAGTACGTGCTGGGCTTCGACGAAGTCCCGGTGTTGCTCGATGCCGTGAGCATTCCGCCGCGGCAGCCAAGGCCACCGAGCTTCGTGCGCGGCGAGCGACGCAGCTGGCGCAGCGAGGAGCGCCCCGACAGCTACTCGTTGCGCGAAGCGAGCTTCGCCGAGCTCGAGCGCCTTTATGGCGAGTACGTCGCCGCGCAACCCGTGCGGCGCAAGCCGAAGAAACGCGCCGCGAAAAAGAGCGGCGGCCGCAAGAGCAAGCGCGCCGCGCGCGTCGCTTGAGAAAGGCTACTGCCAGGCCTCGATTGCCTGGCGCTGGAACGAGTCGGAGCCCATCTGCATGACTTCGATCTGCACCCCGTCGGGGTCTCTGATGCGCGCCACTTGGGCCTTCGACACGCCGACCGTCACCTCGCCGACCGTTACGCCGCGCGCCCGCAGATTCGCGACGCTGCCGGCGAGATCGTCGGTCTCGATGCCGATGTGAGTGACGCCGGTCGGCTGATTCGCGCCGGCCGGCAGCAGCTCGACGAACGTATCGCGACTCAGCTGCAGATACGTGAGCCTTACGGTGCCGTCATCGTTGCGGACCGTGAACGCCTCCTTGGCCCCGAGCGTGTCGCGGTAGAACGCGAGCGCCGCGTCGTAGTTCCGTGTGCTGATGCCGACGTGGTTGACGCCGCGGCGGCTCCGATCTTGCGCGACGCTCACCTGCACGAGCACCGCGCCGACGATCAGCCCGCCGCAGAACAATGCCGAGCCCTTCATCGCAGACCTCCTGGTCGAATGTTCGACGTTACCTCGCCGCCGGCGTCGCAGCCGGCGCCGGCGGAATGAACGATACGAGCTTGCGCGACTTGATGAGCCAGCGGCCATCGACTTTCACAAGCACGTCTTCGTAACGCCCCATGAAGCCGGCGACGAACTGCCCACTGTCGGCGAGCCGGACGGTCTGTGCGTACGACTGGTGCCGCGCATTCGTGGCGTCGAGGATCTCGATCGCCGAGTTCGACATGACGTGATAGAGCTGCGGCGACACCGTTCCGGCCGCCCGGTTGCGCGCGCGGCTCGCCTGCAAGTCGGTGACGATCTTGCGGATCGCGGCCCGACCTTTGTACACGGTGCCCGTCACGTCATACTCGCCGTCCTCGGTGAACACGCGCTCATAGGCGTCTGCATCGAGCGTGTCGAGAGCCGTGACGTATCTCGCGACCAGCGCTTCGATCTCGGCCTTGTCGAGCAACCTCTGCAGAGCGACGGCCGCGGCGTCTTCCGCCACGACAGCGCCGCTCGCGCCGGCCGTCAGGAACAGCGCGCAGGCAACGGTTCTAAGGTGCACGTTCGTTTCCCCCAGCTTGTCATCGACGTCATCGACACTCGAACGGCGCGTGTCGACTCGTGGCGGACTCTATCCGCCTTTGCTGGGAAATGCACCGGCTCAGTAGCCGCCGTCACCGTCATCGTCGTCGGTGAGCACGCTGACGGCGACCACGGCGCCGACGACGATGCCGACGATGACTCCTTTGCCGAGCAAGCTCGACGCGGGAGCGTCGCGCAGCGGGTCGTCGTCACGCCTGACGAGCGGCACGTCGAGCAACGTCTTAGGAAGCCAGCGGTCGCTGCCCGCGGCATTCCGCGGCAGCTGCAGCAAGCGCAATCCCAGAACGGGCTTCGCGTCCCGCCGGTTGCGCGCGCCGAGCGGCACTTCGAGATAGAGCGCCGCCGCGGTCAGGCCGCGCTCGCGCAGGCCGGCATGACCGAACGGGTTGTCGGCGGCGGCGGCGCTGCTCAAGAGCAAAGCAACGAAAGCAAAGAGTACTCGAGCCTTCATGGTCGTCTCCCACTGGTCCGCGACAGCCAGTGAGTCCCGGCGCGTGCCTCGCAGGTTCGCGGCCCGTCAAAGGTCGACCCACATTCGCAGCAAGCCTGGCTCGCCTAGCTCACGACGGCCGGCGGCGTGGCAGTCGGCGTTTTCAAGCTCGCCGGTCTCGTGAGTCGCCAGGTTGCACCTCGGCCGGTTTGGCGCGGTCGAGATCCCACGCCTTGACCGTTTTCGTTTCGTTCATCGCAGCATCCTCTGTTGCTAAACCCCAATGGGACGTGCGTGCCGATTTCGAAGACGTGGCGCTTCGTCGTCTGTGAGCGCAGAATCACCGCGTCGAAAATCAGCGAGGGGGATTCCGGCCATGCGTCATGTTCACGACGTTCGGGTCGCGCGAACGCTCCAACTACTGATCGCCGCGCTCTTCGTAGCCGCCGGTGCGAGCGGCGTGCGGGCGCAACCGCAACCCCAACCGCCACAGGCGGCACCCGTGCCGGCGGCCGTCCCCGCAGCCGTGGCGATCCCGCGCCCGAGCGCCGCGGAAATCCAGGTCGCGCGCGACAGCTTCGCGAAGTTCCTCGCGTCGGCCGATGCCGCAACGCGCGGCGTGCTGCAGAAATATCCCGGCCTGCTCGAGGTACGGCCGCCGGTGCCGAACACGGCCGTCGTGCCGGGCCTCGCGCCGCCGTTTCAGGCGAAACATCAAGCCAATCGCGAAGTCGCGCGGCAGGGCGACGCCGAAGTCCTGTTCATGGGCGACTCGATCACGGACTTCTGGCGCAACGCCGACGGGCCGTTCGCGGGCAAGCCCGTCCTCGACAGGCACTTCGGGCACTGGAAGGTGGCGAACTTCGGCATCGCGGGCGACACGACGCAGGGCGTTCTCTACCGCCTGCAGAACGGCGAGGGCCAGGGGTTCAGCCCGGGCGCCATCATGCTGATGATCGGCACGAACAACACGGCGCGAAATACCGCGGCCGAGATCGCGGAAGGCATCGGCGCCGTCGTGCTCGAGCTGCAGCGCGACTTTCCGCAAGCCAAGATTCTGCTGCTCGGCGTCTTCCCGCGCGGTCGGCCCACCGATCCGGTCCGGGCCACGATCGCGGAGATCAATCGCACGATCGCCAAGCTCCACGACGGCGAGCGCGTGCACTACCTCGACATCGGCGCGCAGTTTCTAGCGGCCGACGGCGCCATCCCGGCCGACGTCATGAGCGACCTGCTGCATCCCGGACCCAAGGGCTACGAGATCTGGGCGCAGGCCGTGAAGGAGCCGCTGACGAAGCTCATGGGCGGCCGCTGACCGCGGCCGCGTGCGTGGGCGCGGATCCCGTTCGATGAGTCCGCGCTCGACGGCTCATTTTCGGGTTCCGATGTAGCTCGCGGGCCGGCCGTCGCGAGTGACCACCGTGCTCATGCGGTCGCCGTCCACGGTGCCCGTCACCTGTGTCGGGTCGTCGCCCTGCACGAACGCGAGCTCGATGCTCGCACCGCTGAGCCTGCCCGTCAGCGCACTGCCGCCGGCCGAGCCGCGGAGCAGCTGAAACGTCTGCGCGAGCGTGACCTCGAAACTTTCCCCGCCCGCGGACCGAAAACTCCAGGTGCCGTCGACTTTCGCCGGCACGATCCACAGATACGCCGAGCCGTCGTTCGTATCGATGTGGTCATCCGGCGCCCAGTCGCCCATCGTGAAGGAGTACGACGCGACGCGAGTACCGGGCCGCAGGGCGAGCAGCGTCGGCCGCAGCCGCAAATTCAGCGCGGGCAGCAGATAGACGGTGACGACCGTCGCGTCGCTGAAATCCGCCTCGAAGATGTCGCCCTGGACGATCCGGACTCGCTCCTCGACGCCTTCGGCCTCGGCGAGGCATTGCGCGTGCTTCGCGAGGTCCGCGTCATACTCGATGCCGATCGCCGTCGCACCGAAGCGCTTACCCGCCGCGATCGCGATCTTGCCGTCGCCGGCGCCGAGGTCGTAAACCTTGTCCACAGCAGTCACGTTGGCCATCTCGAGCATGCGGACGACCATGCCGTCCTCCGTGGGAACCCAGATGACGTCCTTGCCCTCTTGGCCGCGCTGCGGCGTGTACTCCCGCTCGCAGTCGGCCCGAGTCTTGCCGTCGGCGAACGACGTGAGCCCGAGGAGCAGCACGAGCGCGCCGGCCGACGGCCGTCGTTGCGTGACCCGCGAGTTTTGCATCGAACGCGAAAGCCGAGTGAGCACCGCGATGCTACGGCCGTCAGCGGGCTCCGAGCGCGTCGCGCACCTGCTGCGCGTTCATCCCGGTCACCCAGACGGGCGTGCCGCGGTCGAACTCCTTGGCGCGCGCGAGCGGCCCGACGATGACGGGCTCGAAGCCGGCGTCGCGCACGAGGGCGGCCACGCGCTCGCGGTCCTCGGCGTCGTCGCCCGCGATCGGAACACCGATAGGCACGCCATTCGGCGCGGGGTTCGCGAGCATGCCCGCGCCGAGCGTGTTGAACGCCTTCACGACGCGAGCGCCAGGCAGATACTGTGCCATCGCCTGCCCGGTTCCCGTCGCCAGCCACTCGGCGGTCTCACGCTCGCCGTCGCGGTCCGCGCGCGGATTGGTCATGTCGATGACGATCTTGCCGCGCAGCAGTGGTCCGATGTCTCGGCCGAGCTGCGGGACCGCGTTCGGCGGCACGGCGAGCACGACCACGTCGCCGAAGAACGCGGCCGCCGGCGCGTAGCCCGCGCTCGCGCGCGGCGCCGCCTGCTCGACGAGCGGCATGAGCTCGCCCGGGTTGCGCGAGGCCCAGAGAACCTGGTGCCCCGCGCGCGCCCAGGCGAGCCCGAGCGGGCCGCCCATGTTGCCGGCGCCGATGATCCCGATGCGCAGCGCGCGCCCTTCACGCTCCGCGGCGCCCTGTTGCGCGGCCAGCGGCCACGCCGCGGCGAGCGTGATCAACGCCGCAGCGAGGAACCGGCGCCGACGAACGTGCACGCCCTTCGCCTTATTGCGCCGGCAGCGCGAAGCAGTAGAACAGGCCGTCGCCGCCCGTGCTGACCAACGCCTGCTGGCTACAGCCGCGCGAGTCGTGCGTGGAGTTCCACGCCGCATAGTCGTGATGGCCGACGCGCGCCTTCGCGCCGCCTTCGTCGCTGATGCTCGACCAGTTGTTGCACGTCATGTCGGCACCGGCGGGGTACGCCCTGCCCTCGGGCGTCGAGCCCGTGAGAACGTCGTGCCGGTTCGGCGCGAAGCCGCTGCCCGGAATCTGGTTGCCGCGCTCGTCGAGCGCAGTAAACACCGCCATGCGATTCGCCGAGCCGTGCAGCTCGTCGGCATTCTGCGCGATGCGCGCGCCGCGCACGTTGAACCACGGCCCCGGGCCGATGCGGTCGCGCGCGTTGACGGCGCCCTGACCTTGCGTGCTTAAGTAGGCTCGCCACGTGCGAGCGCCATGTCCCGCCGCTTGCGCCAAGTCCTGGCAGATCCTGTCGGCGCCCGCGAGACCGCCCAAGTTGCCGCCGTTGCCCGAGCCCCTGCTCGTCAAGAAGAACGACATCGCCCCCGTCGGCGGCTGTGCCAGCGCATAGCCGACACCCACGACGCCGATGAGCGCTGCAACCACCGCCGCAACCTTGTGCTTTTTCATGGGATCCCCCGTTGATGGAATGAGGCGATCCGATACTAGTGCAAGGATGCCGAGCCCGCCATACTCGGCAGGCCGAAGATATTCCAAGGCGCTCATGAACTCGATCGAAGCCGTCGCCGGCGTCATTCAGCTCGCGGTCGCGCCCGTGTTCCTGCTCGCCGGCATCGCCGGCCTGCTCGGCGTGCTGTCGACGCGCCTGGCGCGCATCGTCGATCGCGCGCGCGTCATCGAGCGGCGCATTCCGCAAACGAAGCGCGACGAGCAGCGCACGTTGTTGCGGCGCGAGACGGCGGTGCTGTGGCGGCGCATCGCAATCATCAACTGGGCCATCCGTTTTTGCGTCACCGGTGCGCTCGCGGTGTGTCTCGTCATCGTGGCGCTGTTCGTCGGCGAATTCGTCGCCTTCAACATCGCCGCCGCCGTGGCTGTCCTGTTCGTGCTGGCGATGCTGCTCATCGTCACGGGGCTCGTGCTTCTGCTAAGCGAAGTGAGCCTTGCGACCCGCCAGATGCGCCAAGGCCTCGAGATTGCGATCGAGGACGCGGCGACGGATTCGAGCCAGCAGAGCTGACTGCCGGCTCTGCGATTGTCAGCCGGCGGGCTTGCCGGCGATGCTGGCGACCCAGTCGCGCGTGCTCTGCGGCCGCCCCGTTTCGAGCCAGCGGAACACGAGGGTGTGCCACAGCACGCGGCGCACGTAGGCCCGCGTCTCGTTGTAAGGAATGTTCTCGATCCAGACGTCGCTGTCGACGGCGCGTGGCGGCAACCAGCGCGCGGCCGCAGCTGCACCGGCGTTGTAAGCCCCGAGCGCGACGGGCACTTGACCGTCGAATTGCTCGAGCAGCTCCGCCACTCGCGCGGCGCCGAGCGTGATGCTGACCGTGGGATCGAACAGGTCGCCGCGCTGCGGAACCGGCAGCGCCCAACGGCGTGCCGTTGCGCGCGCCGTGGCCTGTGTGAGCTGGGCAACGCCCAGGGCGCCGGCCGACGAGGCGGCGTCGGGGCGAAACAGGCTTTCTTGGCGCAGCACGCCGTACAGCAGGTGCGGCTCGACGTCCGTCAACATGACTGCAGCGGCAATCTCCCCGGCGTAGGGCCGCGGATAAAGCAGCGTGTAATCGTTGAACCGGCCGTGGCTCGTCGCCGTGGCGACGGCGACGTCGTAGATCTCCCAGCGCGCCGCGAGATGGATGGCCTGGAGGCCCTGCTCCGCGGTTAGCTGTGCGTACCCGTAGTGCCATTCGTTCGTCGCGAGCTCGCGGAGGCCGACGAGCTTAAGCTCGCGAACGCGCCGGAATGCGTCGCGCGCGGCGATCACCTCGATTTGCTCGGCATCGAGCGGCATGGGCTCGAGCGCCGGAACCACGCGTTCGTCGAGGCGGGCCGCCGCCATTCCCGAGTAGTAATTGTCGCCGGCGAGCACCGCCGCGTAGAGAGCGCGTGCCGCGTCGTTCTCGCCGCGCTGCTCGGCCGCGCGCGCGGCCCAGTAACGCCACGACCATTCCGATTGCTGCACGGACGACATCGCCGCGAGCGCGGCACTCACCGCGTCCCAATCGCCGCCCCACATCGCCGCGCGGGCCCACCATTCGACGCCGGTAGCGTCGAATGCGGCTCTCGGGACGCGCGCGAAATGATCGAGCGCTTCGGGCCTACGATCCCAGGCGAGACCCTTCGCGAGCGCCAGCGTGAGCTCGTGCGCGTCCTCGGGCGTCGGCGCGCGCTCCGCGAGCGCCGGGTAACGCGCGAGCGCCTCGGCGGGCGCGTTGCGCGCGAGCCGCGACCAGGCGTCGAGCACGACGTCGTGCGGGACGTCGCGGCGCGCGCCTTGGGCCACCAGATCGAGCATTCGGCGCGGGCTCTCGATGAACTCGGCGCGCTCGAGTAACGGCGCCGCTGCTTCACCGGGGAGTCGCGCCGCGATGACCCGCGCGAACGAAGCCTCACCGTTGTCGAGCAACAGCTCGGCGCGTTGCGCAACCAGCTCGTCGGGCAACTCGTGCTCGGCGCGCAGCCACTTGAATGCGGGCTCGCATTCGCCAGGCAGCCGCTGACCCGTGAGCCACCGCGCGCGGACCGCGGCCGCGAGCCCGGCGGTTTCTCGCAGCGCGATGCGCGCGTTGAAGTGCTGGCATTCGAGCGCCGGTGTGGCCACTGCCCCATCGTAGCGGTCGAGAAACTCGCGCCACGACGCCCGGCGCGCGAGGCTCGAGAGCCAGGCGCGGCGCAGGGCCTGGGCGACGGGCGCGTCGCCCGTTGCCTCGACGAGCTCGGCGGCGGCTGCATCCGCTTCGTGCCAGGCGCCAGCTGCGCGCTCGAGCGCCCGCGCGAGGCGCGCGGCCCGCAGGTATGGATAGAGCACATAGGCACGCAGCGCTTCGCTGTCGTCGGCCTCGATCCCTGCGGCCGCGGCGGCATACGCCGCGCGAAACTGCTCGCGAACGGCATCGTCCGTGTCCGCCGGCGCCGCCGCAGCCGACACGAGCGTGCCAACTACGACCAATCCTTGCGCGACGTGCAACCAGCGGCGGCGGTCCTTCTGCCCCATGGTTGAAGGATACACCGTGCAGCGCGCCGTGGCCCGCGGCGGGCGCCCGAACGGCGCGAAGGCGGCGCCAACGCCCCGCGACGGCGGTCGTCTACTTCAGACCGGCATCCGAGCGATAGACCGTACGGGCTTGCTCGACGAGCGGGGCCGGCATGACCGTCGCGCGGATCCTGTACGGCACGTGATCCTCGACCTGCGCCTTCCCGGACGGCTTGTCCTCGCCCCAGACGATGGTGACTTCGGTGCCTCGCGTGGCGATCGCAGCGTCGACCGTGCCGAGCGACAGGATCGCGCGCTCATTGGCCGAGTAGCCGGTCCACGTCGAAAGCCCCACGATCTTGCCGTTCGCCTCGACGCGGTCGGTGTGGAAGGTGTCATAGAGCGACATCGGCAGGTTGATGAACTTCGCGCCCGGGCCCTTGTGGAACAGCGAGCCGTAGGCGGCCGCGGTGTCGTCGCCGTGCCACACGAAGGTGACCTTCTTGCGCCGCGCTGTCTTGCCGTCGGCGACCATTTTCTCCAGAGCCTCGCGGCCAATGAAGTCGTGGTCGAACGCGATGATGCGACCGTAGTCGAGCTCGTACGGCGTGAAGTAGTAGTCCTCGATGTTCTCCGAGTAGAAGCTGCCCCCCAGCGGGGCGGTCGTCTCATAGGCGCTCTCGGTCAGCCACTCTCGATAGGGCTTCATCTTCTCGCCCGAGTAGATGGCGGGTAACGGGCGCGGCAGCCACCCGGATTCGAGCGCGTTCGTGTGGTAGGCGCGGCCGCCGACCTGAATCAGGCCGTGCTTCTTCCCGGCCTCGAGCAGTGCCGCGTGCACGGCGTCGTTGTCCGCCCAAGGACCCCAGATCTCCAAGCCGGGCTCGCCGGCCATGCCGTGGCGCAACGCCCGAACGTTCTTGCCCGCAATTTTCAGGCGGGTCATGTGGAAAAAACGCAGCTTCGGCGGCTCCTGGCCCGTCACCTCGCGGATGACGTTCATGGCGCCGGGGCCCTGTACCTGATAGCGATACAGAACCGGATCGCCTTTCCGATAGAGCGAGTTGTCGTCGCGCCAAAGCGCCACGTCGTAGCCGCCCGTCGCGGCGTGGTAGTGCAGCCAGTTGATGGACGGCGGAATGCCGACGGCCTGGTACTCGTCCTCCTCGAGGTGGAAGAGGATGTTGTCGCCGATCATGTAGCCGTCATGGCTGACGGCGACGAACTGCTTGGCCATGTCGACGGGGAATTTCGCCACGCTGTTGACGGCAAGCTTGCTGATCAGCTTGAGCGCATCGGGACCCTTGATGTTGAGATCGGCCATGTGGTGCGACTGATCGAACAGGACCGCGGTGCGGCGCCAGGCCACTTGCTCGTCGCGCCAATTCGTGAATTCCTGCACCACGCGCGGCACGACGGCCGGCGGCGTCTTCGATTCCCACAATAGCTTGACCGGGCTGCCGGCCTTCTGAATCGCCTGCTCGAGATTCTTCACCACGCTACGTTCACTCCGGTGATCTAGGATGCGGCAACGCTGTTCCCGTTAGGTCGCGCTACCGCGGCGAGATTCTACTTCATAGGGCTCGAGGCAGAGCCAGACGCGTGAGCTTCTAGCGCCTCGACTAGCGATGGGATCTTCGACGGTCACCCGCCACTCGATCGCGTTGGGTCCGGTCGGCGTGAACCGCTCGACGAGCCGCATCGTGTCGGGGTTCGAGCCGCGAAAGCTCATCTTCGGATTGAAGTTGATCGTCTCGACGACGAGGGTGTTGCCTTCCCAGCGCCCGCGCGGCTCGCCCATGTAGGACCGAGCCGTTGCGGCTACCCCGACCTCACTGCCGACCACATCCACGAAGCGCTACAGTTCGCCGCCGAGGCTGTACGCGAGCGAGCGCTCTCACTCACGCCTTCGTGAGGTTTCTCGTAGATGCTGCGCTCTCACCCTGGGCAGCGACGACCGAGACTGACCGACATCCCTCCGCGGAGGGACTTTGCCCCTCATTGGTGCACGCTTCCGCGGAAGCGGCGGCGAGCGAATCGACGCCAAACGGGCAGCGACAGTAGTAACACCGCTAGCCATCCCATCGCTCCGGAGCCGCCGTCTACCAGGTTCTTTTCGACCGTATCGGTTGGTGACGGCGTGGCTGCGCCCGGCGCGGGCGCGGGCGGCGGCGGTGGCTCGGGCGGGGGCGGCGGCGGTGGCTCGGGCGGGGGCGGCGGCGGTGGCTCGGGC
>CAZCZE010000056.1:0-6791 GCA_964503125.1 uncultured Gammaproteobacteria bacterium | reverse complement strand
GCCTGGTCGACCTCGTGGCGCGCCTGCACGGTGCCGACGTAGCGGTTGGCCTCGCGGGCGCTTTCGTAGCGCAGCTCTGCGGTACGGACCGGCCGGAGCGCTTCGGCGGTCGGCTTTTCCGCCGAGCACCCGGCGAGGAGGATTGCGGCGACGGCGGCCGCGGCGAACGGTGTTTTCACTGGGACTCCTTGTTTTCGAAGACTTGCCACCCTCCGCCGAGCGCTTTGTAGAGCTGCACGCTGTCGAGGAGGAGCTGCGTGTTGCTGTCGTTGGCGCTCAGGCGCACGGCGAGCCGCGCGCGCTGCGCGTCGAGGAGCGGCAGCAGGTCGACCTGCCCCCGGCTGTAGAGCGACTGCGCGCGGCCGAGCGCCGCTTCCGCGGAATCGGAGGCGCTCTGCAGGTCCTGCGCGCGGCGCCGCTCGTCCGCGAGCACGACGAGCGTGTTCTCCACGTCCTCCAGCGCGCGCACGATGGCGTTTTCGTAGCGCGCCACCGCTTCAGACTGGGCGGCTGCCGCGATCTCGTTGATCGCGCTCGTGCGGCCGGCGTTGAGGATGGGCATGGCGAGCATCGCGGCGACGTTGGTAAAGCGCGCCGCGCCGATGTCGTTGCCGTTCAGCTCGAAGCGCTGGCCGCCGAAGCTCGCGTTGAGGAAGAGCCGCGGGAACCATTCAGCGGCGGCCTGCTGGCGGCGCGCGTTGGCTGCGTCGAGCTCGGCTTTCGCGGCGAGGAGGTCCGGGCGGCGCTGCAGCAGCTCGGCCGGCTGCCCCGGGCGCGCCGCGGGGACGGCGGCGATGCCGTCCCACGGCTTGATCGCCGCGGCATTGAAGGCCTGGTCGCCGATCAGCACCGCGATGCGATGGCGCGAGACGGCGACGAGCGTCTCGAGCTGCGGGATCTGGGCGCGCGTCCTGGAAGCTTCCGTCTGCGCGCGCTCGACGTCGAAGGCCGTGGCGAGCCCGGCGCGCCGCCGGGCGGTCACCAGCCGCAGCGTCTCGTCCTGCGCAGCCGAGATCGCGCGCACGGTCTCGAGCTGGCGCAGCGCGCCGGTCAGCGCGAAGTAGTTGGCGGCGACGTCGGTCATGACGAGCAGCCGCACCCCGCGGCTGCCGTGCTCGGCAGCGAGCGTGTCGGCGGCGGCCGCGGCGGCGCTGGCGCGCAGGCGGCCGGAGAGGTCCACTTCCCAGGCGACGTTGAGCTCGCCGCGCAGCGACTTGGCATCGGCAGCGGGAGAAGCGGCCTGCTTCACCGACGAGCCGTACCGGGTCCTGTAATCCGTGGCGGCGGCGCCCGCGCTGAGGCTCGGCCAAAGCCACGAGCGGCTGACGGTCTCGCCGGCACGGGCGGCGCGCACCCGCTCCGCGGCGATGCGGAGGTCGCGGTTCTCGCGCGCGGCGCGGCGGATGAGGTCATTGAGCACCGGGTCGCCGTAGCTCTCCCACCAAGAGAGCTCGGGCTCGATCTGGGCGTCGCTGCCGTTCGCCTGCGCGAAGCGTTCGGGCACGTCGACCTTGGGGTCGAGGACCGGCGTGGAACAGCCGCCAAGCGCGGCTGCGAGCAACAATGCGATGAGGGCTTGTTTCATAGGGTCGTCAGCGTAGGCAATGCCGCGCACGGAGTCGTCAGCGAACGGTCGGGATTTGGTCCGGATCGGGTGAAACGAGCTCGCCGGCAATGACGGCGATCAGCTCGCCGGCCGAGGCGAACGCCTGCTGGCGCCCCGTCACGAGGTTCTCCACGCGGCCCGCGAGCTCGGCGGCGGTCGCGTCTGCGCGCACCTTCACCACGAAGGTCCGCCGCATCGGGTACTTCGATTCAGAATTGAGGCTCATGGCAGGACGGTATTTCGTCCCGCGCGCGCAGTCGTCAGCGATCCGTCGGGGTTCGGTCTGGCTTAAGTGAGCGCGGCGCGCGCGCGCGCCTCGAGCCAGGGCGCTTCCTGCGCTTGCGCCTCCGCGATCGCGCGTTGAACCGCCGCGTTCGCGAGCGCCGATTCTCCGCGCGCCCGCGCGATCTGCGCCTGAAGGAGGTGCAGCTGCACGAGATAGACCCGCTCGCCCAGCTTCTCGGCCATCCGGAACGCCTCCTGGAGCTGTTTTTCGGCGCCGTCGAGCTCGCCCGCAAGGAGCAGCGCCTCGGCCGCGTACCCCAGCGTCTCGCTTGCACCGGTCAACATGCCGAGACGCGCGTTCTCTTCGTATGCCTCCCGGATGCGGCGATGAGCGTCGCCGGCGTGTCCCATGCGCGCGTCCGCCCAGGCGCGGAACCAACGGCAGGCCGTCAGGCCGTGCGCCAGCGAGTGGCGATCGACCAGCGCGCGCATTTCATCGGCAAGCGCGGCCACGCGCTCGGCGGCGCCGAGCCGTACCTCGACCAGCGCGCTGTACCACAGGGCGACAAGCTGCGCCATGGGCCATCCCCGCCCGCGGGCGCGGGCGAGCGCGCGCTCTGCGTACTCGCGGGCTTGCTCGACCAGCCCCAGATGCAGAAGCGGCACCGCCTGCGATGCAAGAAGCGCGACCTGGGGATCGACGAGGAATTCGCCGGGTCCCACCTCGAGCCGCTCGGCGAGCGGCAGACCGCGCTCGAGCCATGTGCGCGCGGCCTGCCAGCGGCCCTGCAACTGATCCACCTCCCCATGCACGGTGCAAGCCGTCGTGAGCAGGGCCGGATCGTTCGTTTCCGCGGCGAGCGCCTCTGCACGCTCGGCCACCGCGAGGGCCTCCGCATATTCGGCGCGCAGGCCGAGCATGAATCCCAGTCCGTGCAGCAAGCGGCCTCGCATCGGATGGTCCGGAGCGTGTTCCAGGAGAGAGTACGCACGCTGGAGCGCACTCTTCGCTTCGCCGCCCGCCCCGAGCGCACGGAAAGCGGCAAGGCCGTGAAGCGTCCGGATCGATATTTCGAGCGCGCTGCGCTCCGGGCCCGCGGCGGCCTGCCCGAGCAGTGCCAGCGCACGTTCGGTGAGCCTCATGCACGCTTCCGGGCTGAAGCTCGCGAGCGCCGCCTCCGCGGCCTCCCCGTAGTAACCGAGGGCGGCCAGCGGGTCCCCGCCGCGCTCGAAGTGCAGAGCGAGCTCTGCAGGCGCGATGCTCCCGCCAGCGCCCCGCTCATCGGCAAGGGCGGCTCCGACATTGCGGTGGAGCTGCGCGCGCGCTGCCGGCGCGGTCCGCTCGTACAGCACCTCGCGGAAGAGCGCATGCCGGAAGGAATACGGAGCTTCCGCCGCCATCACCGTCCGTTCGCCGTGGGCCCTGGCGAGCCAGAGCTGCTCTCGCGCGAGGTCCTCGCACAGCTGGCCGACGAGCGCGGCGTCCTGCTGGAGCACGCGCGCGAGCGTGCTCACGCGGAACTCGACCCCGCACACGGCGGCCGCGGAGAGGACCCGGCGGCGCTCCGCGCCGAGCCTCGCCATGTAGTGATCCACGATGGCGGCAAGATTGTCGGGGACCGGAATGTTGGCGAGCTCCGCCCGGACTGCGTCTTCGCTCGCGCTGGCGCCGCGCGCGATCACGTCGCGGATGAACGAGGCGATGAAGAGCGGCACCCCGTCGGTGTGCTCGTGCAGCGCCCGCACGAACGGCTCGTCGGCTGCCAGGGCTGCCGAGCGCTGCGCGACGTACTCGGCGATCTCGGTTTCGGAGAAAGGATCGAGCGTAATCTCGTCGCACAGGCCGTGCAGGCGGAGCTCACGCCGCAGGGCGTTGAGCGGGTGCTCGAGCGCGACCACTTCGGCAAGCCGGAAGCTCGCGAGCCACATGAACCGCGCGCCGCCGCGCCGGCGGGCGATGGAGTCGATGAGACGGATGGTTGCGCGGTCGCTCCAATGCAGGTCCTCCGTGACGAGCAGGAGCGGCCGGCGCTCGGTGTAGCGATCGACCAGCTCGCCCATCTCGCGCAGCATGCGCTCGGGCCCGACGCCCGCGAGCTGGCGCTGCAGCGCCTCGCGCTCCGCCGCGGTGCTGAGCCACGGAAGCTGCAGCAGCCAGGTTGGCGCGACCGCACGCAGCAGCTCCGGGAGCGCCTCGTCGGCGCGGCACAGCTCGGCCAACGCCTCGAGGACTGGAAGGTACGGCTCGCCGGAGCCAAAATCCTCCACGCACTGGCCGCGCGCACACGCCGCGTTCGCGAGGCTCGCGGCAAAACCTTCCATCAGGGTCGTCTTGCCGATTCCCGGCTCGCCGGTGACCCAGACGATGGCGCGCTTTCCGGCGCAGGCCGCCTCCCATGCGCCGTGAAGGCGCGAGAGCGCGTCCGTCCGGCCGATGAAGCCGTTCTCTTGTGGCGAGCGCACGGCTGCCTGGGCGACTGGAACGGCATGCACCGTACTCGTCGCCGCGATGAACCGATAGCCGCGCCGCGACACCGTCTCGATGAACCGCGGCTGGCGTGCGTCATCCCCGAGGAGCGTCCTCAGTTCGCTGATCGTCGTCTTGAGGACCGAGTCGCTCACGAACTGGTGGCCCCAAACCTGGTCGAGCAGCGCCTGCTTGGTGAGCAGCGAAGCCGGCTGCCTGGCGAGGGCGCACAGGACGGCGAACGGCGTGGGCGCGACCGGGATGGGAGCTCCCCGGCGAATCAGGGTCGCGTTCGCCTCGTCCAGCTCGAACTCGCCGAAACGTAGGCGCAGCGGCGCTGTGGGAGCCGGGGAACCGGACTGGGCGGTGCGCGTGGCCATCGGTGCTGCGGCCATCCTACCGAATTCCGACCGAATACCGACCGTTCCCTGACGACCGCTTCCACGGATATCCCTACGATGGGCCCGCAATGGCTGATCGAATTCACGTCGCTGCGATCCTCTCGCTCCTCCTGCTGGCCGGCTGCTCGACCTACCGCCCGTGGCACAACCTCCCCGCGCCAGGCGAGGAGCGGATGCCGGCGAGCGTTCGTCCGGTCGACCAGCCGGTCGTGGTGGCAGTCACGCTGTCGGGCGGCGGCGCGCGCGCGGCAGCGTTCGGCCTTGGCGTGCTGCGCGAGCTTAAAGGCACACGCTTCGAGGCGCGCGGCGAGCCGACCAGCCTGCTCGACGAGCTCGTGCTCATCAGCGGCGTCTCCGGCGGCAGCGTCCTCGCCGCGCACTACGCCGCCTTCGGCGACGAGTCGCTCGCGCGCTTCGAGTCGGAATTCCTGCTCGACGACTTCCAGACGGACCTTGTCGACTCGGCGATGGCCAGCCTGTATCGCCTCAGCTCTCCCTGGTACGGCCGCAGCCACGTGCTCGCCGACCGGCTCGACGAGCTCTATCGCGGGCGCACGTTCGGCGACCTGCGCAGCGGTGCGCGCGGCCCCGACCTCATCGTCACCGCCACCGACCTCACCACCGGGGCGCCTTTCGAGTTCACCGCCCAGCAGTTTGCGCTGATCTGCTCGGACCTTTCCAGCGTGCCGTTGTCGTTCGCCGTCGCCGCCTCATCCGCCGTGCCGATCCTGCTCACGCCGATGACGCTGCGTAACTATGCCGGGAGCTGCGGCGCGGCGGGCACCGCGCTCGAGCAGGGTCCCACCGACAACTACCGCGCGCGGCTGCTGCGCGCCTCGGCGCAGGGCTACCTGGACGTCCAGGAGCGTCCCTACATCCACCTCATCGACGGCGGCCTCGCCGACAACCTCGGCATCCGCGGCCTCCTCGACCGGCTGATCGCCCGGGGGTCCATCGCGGCGAGCTTCCGCCATGCCGCGCCCGGCTCCATCCGCAAGATCGTCCTCATCGCCGTGAACTCGGAGCGCGACCTCGGCGAGCGGATCGATCACCGCGACCGCGTCCCGACGACGTACGAGGTGCTGCACACGCTCGTCTTCGGAGCGGGGTCGCGCACGACGCACACCACGCTCGCGATGATGAGCGACGACGTCGAACGCTGGCGGCGCGAGGTGGCCGAGCAGCGCGGCGCGCTCGGCAGCCCGTTCGCCGCCGAAGCCGAACTGCACGTGATCAGCATCAGCCTGCGCGATGTCGCCGACCCGGCGCTGCGGCAGGCCATCGTGACGGTTCCCACGGCGTTCTCCATCGGCCCCGGCCAAGTGCACGACCTGATCGAGGCGGGTCGCGACGCGCTGCGCCGCTCGCCCGCGTTCGAGCGCCTGCGGCGCAGCCTCGCGAATGAATCGTTTACGCCCCTCCAAGTCGCCGAGCCCCACCTACAGCCATGAGCGCTCAACCCACCCCCATTCCGGCGCCCAGCGCCCCTGCCGCTATGCCGGCGCACATTCTCGTCGTCGACGACGACCGGGCGATCCGCGAGATGCTCACCGAATACCTCGGCCAGAACGAGCTGCGCGTGACCGCAGTGCCGGACGGCAGGAGCATGCTCGCGACGCTGTCCGACAGTATCGTGGACCTGGTCGTGCTCGACCTGAGGCTCGGCGGCGAGGAGGGTCTTTCCCTCGCGCGCCGGCTCCACGAGGAGTTCTCGATCCCGGTGGTCATCGTGAGCGGCCGCACCGACACGGCCGACCGCGTCATGGGCCTGGAGCTCGGGGCCGAGGACTACCTCACCAAGCCGTTCAGCCTGCGCGAGCTGCTTGCCCGCATCCAGGTCGTCCTGCGGCGGCGGCGCCGGAAGGACCGCAATGCGCGTCCCGCAGGATTGCGCGCGTTCCGCTTCGACGGCTGGGAGCTCGACCTCAACACCCGGCGGCTCGCATCCAGCGACGGCCGAGTCGTTGCAATCAGCAAGACGGAGTTCAGCCTGCTCGTGGCGCTGCTGCAGGCCGGGGAACGGGTGCTCAGCCGCGAGCAGCTGCTCGAGCTCTCCCGCCTGCACGTCGACGACGTCTACGACCGAGCCGTG
>CAZCZE010000055.1:0-1660 GCA_964503125.1 uncultured Gammaproteobacteria bacterium | reverse complement strand
GGCTGCGCGCAGACATCGATCCCAAACTCGCCGCGCTCTCTTTGCTCAGCCTTTGCGCATTCCCATTTATCGCCGCGCCGGTCGCCGGACCCGCGCTCGGCTACGCACCCGACACGCGCTTCGACGAGCGGCTCGCCGATCACACCATCCGACTGTTCTATGAAGGTGCCCACGCATGAAACGCGCCATCGTGATCCTCGTCACCTCATTACTCGCTGCGTGCGGCGCGCCGCCCGACGACCAGGCCGTCGTCGGGACGCTCGAGCGCGAACCCATCGCGCTCAGCGCCGAACTCGCGGAACCCATCCGGGCGCTGCACGTGCGCGAGGGCGACCACGTGGCCGCCGGCGAGTTGCTCGTCGAGCTCGACGCAACAAGGCCGCTCGCAGAACACGCGCGCCTCGCCGCGCAGCGCGACCGACTCCAGGGCCGGCTCGCCGAGGTCGAGCGTGGACCGCGCCGAGAGCAAATTCTCGAGGCCCGCGCGCGACTGCTCACCGCCGATGCGGCAAAGCACGAAGCGGAATTGCAACGCACGCGCGTCGAGGAACTGCGGCGCGCGGGCCTCGCGAGCGAACGCGAGCGCGATGAAGCCGAGAGCGCGTTCGAGCAGGCATCCGGTGCGCGGGACGCCGCGCGCGCCGCGCTCGACGCACTGCTCGAAGGCGCAACCGCCGAAGAACACGCCCAGGCGCGCGCGGCGCTGGCCGAGGTCGAAGCGTCGATGCGCGTGCAGCAAGTCACGCTCGACCGACTGAGCGTACGCAGTCCGCGCGACGCCATCGTCGAGGCATTGCCGTTCGTGGTCGGCGAGACGCCGATGCCGGGCGCTGTCGTCGCCCGTCTGCGCGCAGCGGACGCGCCGCCGTACGCGCGCGTCTACGTACCCGCAGCATTGCACGCGCAACTGTCGCCCGGCGCACGCGTGCGCGTGACGGTCGACGGGCACGGCGAATTCGACGGCACGGTACGGTATTTGTCGGGCGAAGCCGCGTACACGCCCTACTTCGCATTGACCGAGCACGACGCGGGCCGCTTGAGTTACCTCGCCGAAATCGACCTCGCGGGCGCCGACGCGCTACCGTCCGGCGTCCCGGTCCGCGTGGTCGCGCGCCGGTGAACGACGTCGCAATCCAGGCGCGCGGGCTCACGCGCCGCTTTGGCGCGCTGACCGCCGTCGACGGCATCGACCTCGATGTCGCCGGCGCGCAGATCTACGGCTTCCTCGGCCCGAACGGCTCCGGTAAATCGACGACCATCCGTATGCTGTGCGGCCTATTGTTGCCGAGCGCCGGTACGGTCGAGGTGCTCGGCTACACCGTGCCGGGTGACGCGGAGCGCGTGAAGCGCGAAATCGGCTATATGACGCAGAAGTTCTCGCTTTACGAGGACTTGACCGTCACTGAGAACCTGCGCTTCCTCGCCGACGTGCACGCGCTGCCCCGGCGCGACGTGCGCGCGCGCATCGCCGAAGCGCTCGCGACCTATCGGCTCGACGCGCAGGCGCAGCAGTACGCCGGTACGCTGAGCGGCGGCCAGCGGCAGCGGCTCGCGCTGGCGGGCGCGACGCTGCACCGCCCACGCCTGCTGATTCTCGACGAGCCAACCAGCGCCGTCGACCCGCAAAGCCGGCGCGATTTCTGGGACGTGCTGTTTGACC
>CAZCZE010000054.1:0-22585 GCA_964503125.1 uncultured Gammaproteobacteria bacterium | reverse complement strand
GGACGCCCCCGCCACAGCCCGCCCCTCCCGACCCCCCCCGGAAGACCAGCCGGGGGGCGCGGCGGCGCACCTCCTTGTGCGCCGAGGGTCGGGGGAGGGCCTATCTGTGTCGACGGCGTCAGTCCTCCAGCGCAGCGTTGGTTCAAGAGGCGCTCGTTCTTGGGAACTCGCGGTGACGGTGGCTGGCAGGCTTTGCCCGTGTGTGCGTGTTGGGCGTCGGCCGGGGCGCTCCGCGCCAGGGTTGGCGCGGAGCGAGCCTACAGGGACGTACTTGCGGCGTCCCCGGACGATGCCCAACACGCGCACACGGGCAAAGCCTGCCACGCGC
The DNA here is from genome assembly GCA_964503125.1 of uncultured Gammaproteobacteria bacterium. Lineage (GTDB taxonomy): Bacteria > Pseudomonadota > Gammaproteobacteria > Steroidobacterales > Rariloculaceae > FEN-1219. Next base: position 22,257 of record CAZCZE010000054.1, on the reverse strand, counting down.
TGACGCTTTTGGACGATCCCCGTCGTGTCCGCGCGGGAGGAAGCGATCGCCACCACTGCGCCGTCAGCGGGCGAGGCCGCGGGAGCCGTCGCGCAGGGAGTCTAGGAAGGGCTGGAGCTCGGGCTGGGCGGTGGCGAGCGGCGTGAGCTCCGCGATGGCCTCGTCGAGCTTGAGGTCCTGGCGGTAGACGACGCGATAGGCCTCGCGGATGTTGCGGATCTGCTCGGGGCTGAAGCCGCGGCGCTTCAAGCCCTCGGCGTTGATGCCGCGCGGCTCGGCCGGCCTGCCCGAGATCGTGACGTAGGCGGGCACGTCCTTCGTCACGTAGCTGAACATGCTCGAGAGCGTGTGCGCACCGATGCGGCAGAACTGGTGCACGGCCGTGAAGCCGCCGAGGATCGCGTAGTCGCCGACGTGGACGTGTCCCGCGATCGACGCGTTGTTGGCGAAGATCGTGTTGTTGCCGACGACGCAGTCGTGCGCAACGTGGCAGTAGGCCATGATCCAGTTGTCGTTGCCGATCGTCGTGACGCCCCGGTCTTGCACCGTGCCGCGATTGAGCGTGCAGCACTCCCTAATCGTGTTGCGATCGCCGATCACGAGCCGTGTGTGCTCGCCCTGGTACTTCTTGTCCTGCGGATGGTCGCCGATCGAGGCGAACTGGAAGATTTGATTGTCCGCACCGATGACGGTCGGCCCTTTGACGACCGCGTGCGGCTCGATGCGCGAGCCGCGGCCGATCTCGACGTCCGCGCCGATGACGGCGTAAGGGCCGATGTAAACGTCCGCGTCGATCTTTGCGCCGGGATCGACGGCCGCCCGCGCGTCGATCAAGACTTGGGTCCGTCCGCCATCAGGATCTGCGACTCCGCGACGAGCTTGCCGTCGACCTCGGCGACGGCCGTGAAGCGCCACAGGTTCCGCTTCCGCTTGACGAGCTCGACGCGCAGGACGAGCTGATCGCCGGGACGCACGGTGTGCTTGAACCGCGTCTCCTCGATGCCGACGAGATAGAGAATCCAGATGCGCTCCTCCGCAGTGACGGACTCGTAGGCCAGGATGCCGCCGGCTTGGGCGAGCGCCTCGATGACCAGCACGCCGGGCATGACGGGATGCCCCGGGAAGTGGCCCTGGAAGTAAGCCTCGTTGACGCTGACGTTCTTCATCGCCACGATCGATTTGCCCGGCGTCACCTCGAGCACGCGGTCGATCATGAGGAACGGATAGCGGTGCGGCAGGCGCGCGAGGATCCCGTCGATATCGAACGTGGTCGTGTCGGTCATTCGTGGCTCTTCGGCTTCGTTCCGGTGAGTTTCGCGAGCTCGCGCTCCATTTTGGTCAGTCGATCGGCCAGCGCATCGAGCTGGCGGAACCGCGCCGCACTCTTGCGCCACTTGCCGGCCTCTTCCGCGGGCAGGTGGCCGGAATAGGTTCCGGGCTCGTCCACGGACTTGGTCACGACGCTGCCGAAGGTGAACAGCGCGTCGTCGCAGATGTTAAGCGAATTGATCATGACGACGGCGCCCCCGATCATACAGCGCTTGCCGACCTTGGTGCTGCCCGCGACGCCGGACATGGCGGCCATGATCGTGTGCGCGCCGAGGCGCACGTTGTGCGCGATCTGCACGAGGTTGTCGATCTTGACGCCGTCTTCGATGACGGTGTCGTCGATGGCGCCGCGATCGATCGTCGTGTTCGCGCCGATCTCGACGTCGTCGCCGATGACGACACCGCCGACCTGCGGGATCTTCTGCCAGGCGCCGTGATCGGGCGCGAAGCCGAAACCGTCGGCACCGATGACGACGCCAGGGTGCACGATGCACCGCGCACCGATGCGCACGCCGTCGAGCAGCGTGACGCGCGGGCCGATGCTGGTCCGCTCGCCGATGCGCACGTTGCTACCGAGCACGGCGCCGGCGCCGATGACGGCCCCGTCGCCGATCGTGCAATCGGAGCCGACGACGGCCTGCGCCCCAACCTCGGCCGACGGCGCCACACGCGCGCTCGCGGCCACGACCGCCGTCGCGTGCACGCCGGGCATCGTCGCGGGCTTGGGGTTCAGGAACGCGGCCACGCGCGCATACACGAGATAGGGCTCCGCGTGCGCGAGGCTCGCGACGGGACACGCGTCGCGGTCACGCGGCGCGAGGATCACGGCCCCGGCGCGCGTGCCGGCGAGCTGGCCCCGGTACAACGGGTTGGCGAGAAACGCGACGGCGTCCACCGTGGCACCCGACAGCGTGGCCACGCGCGCCACCACGGCCTTGGGGTCGCCGCGCAGCTCGCAGCCGAAGCGTGCCGCGAGCTCTCCTAGGGTCGCGGCCACGGGGCGATGACCGGTCGTGGCGCCGTTGACGTTACGGGTTGGCGGCGGGTGCCGCCGCCGGCGGCCTGAGTATGGCGAGCACGGCTCCCGTGATGTCGACCGCCGTGCTCCCGAAAATCACGTTCGAATCGGTGAGCACGAGGTCGTATTGCTGCGCTCTCGCATACTCCTGCGCCTTGGTGAGCACGTCGCGTTGCAGGTTGCCGATCTCTTCGTTCTGACGCAGATCGAGATCCTCGCGCAACTCGTTCCCCGCGCGTTCGTACTCACGTTGCGCGTCGCGAATCTGTCGCTCGAGGTTGGCCCGCTCCGCCTCGCCCATGACGGGAGAGTCGCGCTGGAACACCTCGACCTGCGTGCGCAGGCGCTCCTGCATCGCCGTGAGGTCCCGCTGCCGCGGCCCGAACTCGTCTTGCAGCTTCTTCTGGACCGTCGCCGCCTGCGGCGATTGCTCGATCAGACGAGCGACGTTGATGACGCCGATCTTGAGATTGGCTTGCGCGCTGATGCCGCTCGTCGCGGCAACCGCGACCGCGCACGCCGCGAGCAATGAGAATTTCGAACCCATCATGATTCCCTTCCCTCGAGCTAGAAGGCGTTGCCGATGGAGAACTGAAAGCGCTCCACCTCGTCGCCGTAGAACCGATCCGTTGCTGCGTCCTCGTTCAACGGAACCGAGTAGCTGAAACGCAACAAGCCGAGCGGCGCGAGCCATTCGACGCCGAGACCCACGGATTTCTTCAACTTATCATAGTCGAAGTCGTAGTCGATAGCGTCGCCGAGCTTGTCGAAAAAGTTGACGCCGCCCGTCGAGAACACGCCGCCGATGTCGAAAAACAACCCCATGCGCGTCGAGCCGGCGATCTTCTCGGGCGTCGGGATCACGAGCTCGAACTGGTTGGCGATGAGCAGGTTGCCGCCATACGGGTTGCCGATCGAGTCGCGCGGTCCCAAGTAGCTTTCCTTGAAGCCGCGCACGGAGCCCGGCCCGCCGCCGTAGCGGTGGCGAAACGGTGGCAGCGCCGTCGTGTCGCCAAAGGCATCGCCGTACGAAAAGTCGGTGTTGATCTTGAAGAGCCACTGACCCGGCAAATCCATGTATTTCGTAAAATTGACGCTTAGAATCGAGTACTCGATCTCGCTGCCCGGTACCGAAGTGTTCAAGGCCATCGACGCGCGCGTGCCGGCCGTCGGGAACAGGGCCGCGTTGCGCGAGTCGTACCTCCAACCGGCAATGAGCTCGAGACTTCGCGCCTTGGTCCCGAACGCGATGGGGCCGTTCGGACCGTCGATCGTGAACGGGTTGCCGTTCTGGCTTACCCAGTCGATCGCCTGTTGCGAGCTGAAGCCCGTCAGGAGCTCCGAATCCTGATACGCGAAACCGAAGGTGAGGTACTGCAAATTCGCGACGGGATAGGTCCAGTTCATGCCACCGCTCAACGTCGTCGTCGAGAAATCGGAAGTCGCGGATGTGAACTGAGTGATGTCCTGATAGGACAGCGACACGTTACGTGCGATACCGTCCATATTGCGATACGGGTCGGTGAAATTGATGTCGTAGACCTTCTGGTACTCGCCGCCTTGCAGCTGCAGCGCCACGCGGCGACCGGTGCCCATGAAGTTCGAGTGAATGAACTGGCCGCCGAGCGTGACACCGAAAGTCTCCGAGAAGCCGAGGTTGCCGCCGAACTGGCCCGGCAGTCCCTCCTCGACCTCGAAGTCGACGTCGACCAAGTCCGGGCTGCCCTCGACGGGCGTCGTTTCGTGCTCGACCGATTGGACGTAGGGCAGCTGCTGTAACGACAGCTTCGAGCGCTCGACGAGCGCGTTCGAGAGATAGCCGCCTTCCATCTGCCGCAGCTCGCGGCGAAACACCTCGTCGTTGACGCTGTCGGCGCCGTTGAAGTTGATGCGCCGGACGTAGACGCGATTGCGCGGATCGACGAAGAACGTGATCGCGGCTGTCTTCGTCTCGTCGTCGAGCTCGGGAACCGCGCGAATCTCGGCGAACGCGTAACCGTCTTGGCCGAGCCGGAACGCCATGAACTCTTCCGTCCGCGTGAGCAGCGACTGCGAGAACGTCGCGCCGGGCTGCGCGAGGATCAAGCCCCGCAAGTCCTGCTCGGGGACGACCATTTCGCCGGCGAGCTTGACGTCGGAGATCGTGTAACGGTCGCCTTCGGTGATGCCGATCGTCACGAAGATGTCGCGTTTGTCGGGTGAGATGGCCACCTGCACGTCGTCGGCGCGGAAGTCGGCGAAGCCGCGGTCCATGTAATAGGAGCGCAGCTTCTCGAGGTCGCCCTCGAGCGCTTCCTTCGAGTAGCGGTCGTTCTGGCGCATGAACGACAGCCAGTTGCCCGTGCTGAGCTCGAAGTCCTCGATGATGTCCTGTTCCTCGAACGAGGTGTTGCCGACGATGTTGACCTGGCGAATCTTGGCGCGATCGCCCTCCTCGATCTGGATCGACACACGGACGCGGTTGTCGTCGAGGTCTTCGACGGTCGGCGTCACTTTCGCGGCGTACTTGCCGCGACCGTAGTACTCGTCGGTCAACGACTGCGTCAGCTGATCGAGCGTCGAGCGGTCGAAGGTCTTGCCGGCCGTGAGCCCGTTCTCGGTGAGTACCTTCGCAAGATCCTCGTCCTTGATGTCCTTGTTGCCGTCGAACGTGAACTCGAAGATGGAGGGCCGCTCGAGCACGACGATGACGAGTGTGTCACCGTCCTGCCGAAACTCGAAGTCCTGGAAAAAACCCGTCTGGAAGAGCGCGCGCCCGGCTTCACGCAGGCGCTGCTCGCTGACGGTATCGCCGATGTTGATCGGCAGGTAATTGTAGATCGTGCCTTCGGCGATGCGTTGCGCGCCTTCGACGCGGAAGTTGCGCACGACGAACGGCTCGAATGCCGCGTACGCGGCCACGCCGGACCACAGCACGGCGGCGCCGACGGCCACGCACCTTAGGAGACGGAAGCCCATCATGAGCCGAATATCCTGATGACGTCGTTGTAAAACGCAAAGCCCGTGAGGGCGATGATGAAGAAGATGCCGAGCTGCTGGCCGATGATCATGGCCCGCTCCGACAGCGGCGAGCCTTTGATGCCTTCGGCGAGCTGGTAGACGATCTGCCCGCCGTCGAGCACCGGAATCGGCAAGAGATTGATGATGCCGAGGCTGATGCTCAGTATGGCGAGAAGGTCGATGAAGTACGGGAACCCGGCCCTGGCACTATCGCCGGCGATATCGGCGATCGACAAGGGCCCCGAGAGATTCTTCAGCGACACCTCGCCCATGATCATGTGCGCCACCATCGACACGCTGAACACGCTGAACTCCCAAGTCTTCGCCACGGCGCGCGGCAGCGATTCGAGTACGCCATAGCGTTGCGCCGTGTAGGTCTGCACGGGTTCGACGCCGATGCGGCCGTAGGCTTGCCCGCGCTCGACCAGCCTCTCGAGCGTCGCGCGCGTCGCGATCTCGCGATCGCCGCGCTTGAGCGCGATCTCGACCGCGGCGCCGGGGCGCGCGCGCAGATATAGCTGCCATTGGTTCCACGTCGCGATCGACTCACCGTCGACGCGGAGCAGCCAGTCCCCGGCGCGCAGCCCGGCCTGCTCCGCCGGCGAGCCCTCGATTACCCTCCCGACGACGGGCGGCGGACCGAAACGAATGCCGAGCCCGGAGAACAACGCCGTCGGCTCCGTGAGCTCGGCGGAACGGCCGCGCACGTCGAGCTCGACGTCGCGCGCGACGCCGTCCGGCGAGCGCAACGCGATGTCGATGCGACCGTCGCCGAGCAGCTCGTCGAGGAAGCGCAGCAGAGCGCCCTCCGCCGTGGCGACCGGCTCGCCGCCGATCGCTGCGATCTCGTCGCCGGGCACGATGCCCGCGCGGGCCGCGACCGAGTCCGGCTCGACCGCGCCGATCACGGGTTTGAGCGCCTGCACGCCGCTCACGAACAAGAGCCAGTACGCAAGGATCGCGAACAGGAAATTGAAGGCCGGACCGGCGAGCAGCACGGCTACGCGTTGCCAAATGGGACGTTGGTGGAAGGCCCGCGCGCGGTCGTTCGGGTCGACGGGCCCTTCGTGCTCGTCGAGCATCTTGACGTAGCCGCCGAGCGGCAGCATCGACAGCCAGTACTCCACGTGATCGGGCGGACCGCCGCGCCAACGTAAGATGGGGCGGCCGAAGCCGATCGAGAACCGCAATACTTTGAACCCGAGGCGGCGGGCCACGAAGTAGTGGCCGAACTCGTGAGCCGCGACCAGCACGCTGATCGCGACGATGAACCACAACAACTTGACTGAGAATTCCATCAGGACGGGTCCCGCCGATCCTTCGGCGCCAGACTGGCTCGGGTCGGTATTCTAGCCCGACCACCCGTCCGCGGGGCACGACCCCCGGGGCAAGCGGCCGGCAGGTTCTTTTCCATGGGCATAGAGACCGGCGCCAGGGTGCCGCGGTTCCCGGGTCACGGGGCCAGACCGAGGGCCACGAGGCCGCCGACGAAGGCCGGCACGGCGGCCGTGAGGCTGTCGATGCGGTCGAGAACCCCACCGTGACCCGGCAGCAGCGTGCCGCTGTCCTTGAGCCCGACGTTGCGCTTGAACATGCTCTGCGTGAGGTCGCCGAGCACCGAAACGAGCGCCGTCAGCACGCCGAGCACGACGAGCCGGTTCGTCGGCAGGCCCACCCACGCAGCGGTTAGGCCCGCGACTACCCCGGCGAGCAGCAAGCCGCCCGTGACGCCTTCCCAGGTCTTGCCCGGGCTCACCGCCGGGGCGAGCTTCGTGCGCCCGAGCAGCCGGCCGAACACATAAGCACCAACGTCGGCCGCCCAGACGATGAGCAGCACCGAGAACGCGAGCCTCGCCCCGACGGCGGCGTCGCCGTGCAGCCGCACGAGCAAGACGTACGACGGCCACAGCACGACGACGCCCGCGGCCGCGACGAACGCCGCGCCGAAGCGGCGCGGATATCCGACCACGAGCACGAGCGCCACGGCCCACCAGGCGAGCGCGGCCAAGAGCACGACACGCGCGGCTCCCGTATCGAGCCAACGCCACCCGACCGCAAGCGCCACCGCGAATAGCGCCGTATAGGCGAGCCGGCCCTTGCGGCCGAGGTTCGCGAAACCGCCCCACTCCCAGGCGCCCGCGAGCCACAGGAGACCGAGCACGATGGCCGCGACGACGGGGGGCGCGAACAGCAGCGCCGCCGTGATCGCGATAGCGAAAATTCCGGCCGTGATGATCCGCTTGAGCAACATGGGGAGCGCCGCCGCGCTCAGAACTCCATGATCTCGGCTTCTTTGTCCTTGAGGAGCGCGTCGATCTGCGCCACGTAGCGGTCCGTGAGCTTTTGAATGTCTTCCTGGCCACGCCGCTCGTCGTCCTCGGCGATGAGCTTTTCCTTGAGCAGGTCCTTGAGGTCGCCGAGGGCCTCGCGGCGCACGTTGCGCAGCGCCACACGGCCGGTTTCGGCCTGCGCCCTCACGACCTTGACGAGGTCGCGCCGGCGCTCCTCGGTCATCGGCGGCAGCGGCACGCGAATCACCTGCCCCGCCGTCACGGGGTTCAAGCCGAGGCCCGAGTTGATGATGGCCTTCTCGACGGCGGCCACGATGCCTTTCTCCCACGGCGTGACGACGAGCGTGCGCGCGTCCTCGACGGAGATGTTGGCCGTCTGTTTGACGGGCACGTTAGTGCCGTAGTACTCGACCATGACGTGCTCGAGCAGCCCCGCGTGCGCGCGGCCCGTGCGCAGCTTGCGCATCTCTTCTTTGAGCGCATCGATGCCGCGATGCATGCGTTGATCGGCTTCTTTTTTGATGTCGTTGATCATTTGCCGGTTCCCGTGCGCGGCAAGCGGTTCATCACCGACGTGCCGACAGCCTCGCCCGTGATCACGCGCTTGAGATCGCCGGGGTTGTTGAGATTGAAGACGACCAGCGGCAGGTTGTTCTCGCGGCACATGACGATCGCCGTCGCATCCATGACGCGCAGCTCGTCGGCGAGCACCTGATCGAACGACAGCTTGGGATAGCGCACGGCCTTCGGATCCTTGAGCGGATCGGCCGAGTAAACGCCGTCGACCTTGGTCGCCTTGATGAGCACCTCGGCGCCGATCTCGATGGCGCGCAGGCTCGCCGCGGTATCGGTCGTGAAGAACGGATTGCCCGTGCCGGCGGCGAAAACCGTCACACGCCCCTTCTCGAGGTGGCGGATAGCGCGGCGGCGAATGTAGTCCTCGCAGACCTCGTGGATCTGCAGCGCCGACATGACGCGCACACCGGTGCCCTGGCGCTCGAGCGCGTCCTGCATCGCGAGCGAGTTGATGACGGTCGCGAGCATGCCCATCTGGTCGGCCGTCACACGGTCCATGCCGGCTTCTGCGAGGCCCGCCCCGCGGAAGATGTTGCCGCCGCCGATGACGAGGCCGACCTGGACGCCGAGGCCTACGACCTCGCTGACCTCGGTGGCGACGCGGCGGATGACGGCGGGGTCGATGCCGTACTGGTGGCTGCCCAGCAATGCCTCGCCGCTGAGCTTCAGCAGTATTCGCTTGTAGACGGGCGAGCCCTGCGCCATAAGACCCCACTAGCGGCCGGGACGGCGTGTAATTTAGCGGCTCTGCCCCGCTTGCGCCATGACTTCCTTTACGAAGTCGGAGCTTCTTTTTTCGATGCCCTCGCCGACCTCGTAGCGGCGAAAGGCCTTGACCTTCGCCTTGTTCGCGGCGAGCACGTCGCGCACGCGTTTCTTGTCGTCCTTGACGAAGACTTGGCCCGTGAGGGTGATCTCGTCGACGAACTTGCGGACGCGGCCCTCGACCATCTTGGCGACGATCTCGGGCGGCTTCTTCTCTTCCGCTGTCTGCGCGACGATGATCTCGCGCTCCTTGGCGAGGATGTCCTTGGGCACTTCGTCGCCCGTCACGTAGCGCGGCGCGAGCGACGCCACCTGCATCGCGAGGTCGCGCGCGAGCGCGGGGTTGCCGCCCTCGATCTCGACGAGCACGCCGATGCGCGCGCCGTGCAGGTACGCGCCGACGGTGCCGCGGCTCTCGACGACGTCGAAGCGCCGCACGGAAATGTTCTCGCCCACCTTCGTGACGAGCTCGAGACGGAGGTCCTCGACCGTGCGGCCGTCGACGGTCGTGCGCAGCAGCGCCTCGACGTTCGCGGGACGCTGGCGCAGCACGACGTCCGCGACGCGTTCGACGAACGCGCGGAAGTTGTCGTCCTTGGCGACGAAGTCGGTCTCGGAGTTGACCTCGAGCAGCACGTGGCGCCCGGCCTGCTCGTCGCTGCGAATCGCGATCCGGCCCTCGGCCGCGACGCGCGAGGCCTTCTTGTCGGCCTTGGCCGCACCGGCCTTGCGAAGAAGGTCAGCGGCGAGATCGATGTCGCCGTTGGCTTCGACGAGCGCCTTCTTGCACTCCATCATGCCGGCGCCCGTGCGCTCGCGGAGCTCCTTGACCAAGGCCGGTTTGATGTCCATCGCCGGAATCCTCTATCTAGTCCTACTCGGCGGCCTCGGGCTCTTCCTCGCCCTCGGGCGGGGCCTCGTCCGTCGTGCGGGGCTTGCCCTTCGAACGGACCTTCGTGACGCGCGCGCGTTTCTTGGGCGGCGGTTTCTTCGCTTTGGCCTCGACCCTCGGCTTGCCGCTCTGGTCGAGCTCGACGAACTCGTCGTCGCCCGTCGGCACCTCGGGGATCGACGCTTTGCCGACGAGCACCGCGTCGGCGATGCCTTCGGCATAGAGCGCGATCGCGCGCATCGCGTCGTCGTTGCCGGGGATCGGGTAGTCGATGCCGTCGGGGGAACAGTTCGTGTCGACGACGGCGACGATCGGCACGTTGAGCTTGCGCGCCTCGCGCACGGCGATCTCCTCGTGCCCCACGTCGACGAGAAACACGGCGCTCGGCAGCGCGTCCATGTTCTTGATGCCGCCGAGCGTGCGCTCGAGCTTTTCCTTCTCGCGCCCGAGCTTGAGCATCTCCTTCTTCGTGAACTTCGCGGCCTCGGGGCTCGCGGTCGCCGGGTCCGTGATCTCCTCGAGCATCTTCAGGCGCTTGATCGACTGCTTGATCGTCTTGAAGTTGGTCAGCATGCCGCCGAGCCAACGCTGCGTGACGAACGGCATGCCACAACGGGCCGCCTCCGCCGACATCGCGTCGCGCGCGGCGCGCTTGCTGCCGACGAACAAGAGCGTGCCGCCGTCGGCGACGACCCTGCGCACGAACTCGCTGGCCGCCTTGTAGAGCGGCACCGTCTTCTCGAGGTTGATGATGTGGATCTTGTTGCGCTCGCCGAAGATGTACTCGGCCATTTTGGGATTCCAGAAGCGGGTTTGGTGCCCGAAGTGCACACCCGCTTCCAGCATCCGGCGCATCGTGACGTCGGGCATGGAAAGCTCCTTTGGGGTTAATCCTCCACGCGTTTCTACGGACGACCCCGTTGCCGGAGCACCCCGCCCGCAGTATTTGGCGCGTGTGTGTCGTTAAATTCCCCCGGCGGCGGTTTGCCTCCGAGGCGCGCGCTTTATACCATAGCCACCTTGCGGCAAACAACGCGAATTCGCCTAGGCAGTGCCGTTTGCCGCCCCGGCACGTGACCTTGGGCACCCCAAAATGATCACGATCAAGACGCCTGAGGAGCAGGACAAGATGCGCGTTGCCGGGCGTTTGGCCGCGCAGGTCCTCGACATGATCGGGCCGCACGTCCAGGCCGGCGTGGCGACCGAAGAGCTCGACCGCCTCTGTCACGGCTACATCGTCGATGAGATCGGCTGCATTCCCGCGCCCCTCAACTACCGAGGCTCGGCCGGCGCCACGCCGTTTCCGAAGTCGATCTGCACGTCGGTCAACCACGTGGTTTGCCACGGCATCCCGAGCGACCGGACCTTACGCAACGGCGACATCGTCAACATCGACGTCACCGTCATCAAGGACGGCTACCACGGCGACACGAGCCGTATGTTCTTCGTCGGCGCGGCGTCGATCATGGCCCAGCGCCTGACCAAGGTGTGCTTCGACGCCATGTGGCGCGGCATCCGCGCGATTCGCCCGGGCGGACACCTGGGCGACGTCGGTCACGCGATCCAGAGCTACGTCGAGGAGCAACGCTTCTCGGTCGTGCGCGAGTATTGCGGCCACGGCATCGGCCGCGTGTTTCACGAGGACCCGCAGGTGCTCCACTACGGCCGGCCGAGCACGGGCGTCGAGCTCTTGCCCGGCATGACGCTGACGGTGGAGCCCATGGTCAACGCGGGGAAGCGCGACGTGAAGCTGCTCGCCGACGGCTGGACCGTCGTGACGAAGGACCACTCGCTGTCGGCGCAGTGGGAGCACACGGTGCTCATTACCGAGAAGGGCGTCGAGGTATTGACGATGAGCCCGAACGGCGGCGGCTGACATGGCGAGCGCGAGCGAGCAACTTGCGGCATCGGCTCCGCTCATCGACCGGGCGGCGCTCGAGCAAGCGCTGCGCGGCGACGTCACGGCCGTCAAAGCGTTTCGCGAGGCGCTCAAGGCCGCGGGCGCGCGGCTCGGCGAGCGGTTCAAGCGCAACGAAGCCATCGAAACGCTCGTCGCAGCACGCGCGGAGGTCGTTGACGACGTCATCCTCGCGAGCTGGATTCATCTCGCGGCCGGCGCGCTCGACTCCGCAGATCTCGTCGCGGTCGGCGGCTACGGCCGTGGCGAGCTGCACCCGCAGTCGGACATCGACCTGTTGATTCTCATCGAGAACGCGACCAACAAGACCGACGACGCGATCGGCCGGTTCCTCACGTTCCTTTGGGACATCGGCCTCGAGGTCGGCCACAGCGTGCGCACGCTCGACGACTGCCAGGCCCAAGCCCGCGGCGACGTCACCGTGGTCACGACGCTCATGGAAACACGCTTGCTGCATGGCCGCGGCAAGCTGTTCGCCGAGCTGCCGGCCCGCATCGGCGTCGATCGGATGTGGGACAGCGCGGCGTTCTTCCGCGCCAAGCTCGAGGAGCAGCGCGCCCGCCACGCGCGCTACCACGACACGGCCTACAACCTCGAGCCCAACGTCAAGGGCAGCCCCGGCGGCCTGCGCGACATTCAGATGATCGGCTGGCTCGCGCAACGCCATCTCGAGACGCGCACGCTCGCCGAGCTCGTGCCGCACAAGTTCCTCACCGAGGGGCAGCTCCGCATCCTGACCTCGGGCCGCGCGTTTCTCTGGCGCATCCGCTTCGGGCTGCACCTGCTCACGGGCCGGCGCGAAGACCGTTTGCTGTTCGACCATCAAGTGAAGCTCGCGCAGATGCTTGGCTACGAGGACGCGAGCTTCACGCTGGCCGTCGAGCAGCTCATGCAGCGCTATTACCGCACGGTCATGGAGCTCAGCCGGTTGAACGAGATGCTGCTGCAGCTCTTCGAGGAAGCGATCCTGCTCGACAAGAACGAGCCGCCCGTGCCGCTCGGGCCGCGCTTCCAGAGCCGCAACGGCTATCTCGAAGTGACGGACGATCAGGTGTTCGCGCGCGATCCGTCGGCGCTGCTCGAGATGTTCCTGCTGCTCGAGCAGAACCTCGACCTGCGCGGCGTCAACGCGCGCACCATCGCGCTCGTGAAGCAGCACCTATGGCTCATCGACGAGGAGTTCCGCCAGAACCCGCGTCACCACCGGCTGTTTCTCGATGTCCTGCGCGCGCCGCAAGGCGTCACGCGCACACTCAAGCGCATGAACACCTACGGCGTGCTCGGGCTCTACATCCCCGCGTTCGGCCGCATCGTCGGCCGCATGCAGTACGACTTGTTCCACGCCTACACGGTCGACGCGCATACGCTGTTCGTCGTCGAGAATTTGCGGCGCTTCGCGTTGCCGCGTTTCGACAACGAGTTCCCGGCGTGCAGCGCCATCATGCAACGGCTCGAGAAGCCCGAGATCGCCTACCTCGCCGGCCTCTTCCACGACATCGCGAAGGGCCGCGGCGGAGACCACTCCGAGCTCGGCGCCGTTGACGCCGAGGCGTTTTGCCTCGAGCACGGCATGAGCCGTTACGAGGCGCGCCTCGTCGCCTGGCTCGTGCAGAGTCACTTGCTGCTGTCGCTGACGGCGCAGAAGAAGGACCTGAACGACCCCAAGGTCGTCGTCGAGTTCGCGCGCAAGGTCGGCGACCAGGCGCGCCTTGACTATCTCTACGTGCTGACCGTGGCCGACGTGCGCGGCACGAACCCGAAGATCTGGAACTCGTGGAAAGACTCCCTGTTCGCCGAGCTCTATCATTCGACGCGCCGTGCGCTGCGCCGCGGCGTGTCGAATCCTATCGACAAGGAAGAATTCATCAAAGGCCGTCAGGCCGAAGCCGAGCAGCTGCTGTCGCAAGCGGGTTTGGCGCGGCCGACCTACGAGACGATCTGGACGGGCTTCACCGAGGAATACTTCCTGCGCCACCGGCCCGAGGAGATCGCGTGGCACACACGCGTGCTCGCCGAGAGCGGTAGCCCCGGCACCATCACGGTCGACGTCAACGACGTCGTCGTTCCGGGCCTCGCGTCGGTCGCGGTGCACTCGCCCGAGGAGACACGCTCGTTCATGCGCGCCACAGCCGTGCTCGACGAGCTCGGGCTCACGATCGTCGACGCGCGCATCGTGCCGCTCGCCAAATCGAGTCTCGACACCTACTGCGTGCTGGAGAGCGACGGCAGCACCATTACCGAGCGGCGGCGGCTCGACGAGATTCGTCATCGCCTGCTCAAGGCATTGACGGCGGGCGGCGCGCACGCGCTCAAGGTCACTCGCCGCGCGCCGCGCCAGGTGCGCATGTTCTCGACGCCCGTGCAGATCGTGATCTCGCCGGACGGCGCCAACGCGCGCACGATCGTCGAGCTCGTCGCAGGCGATCGCCCGGGGTTGCTGTCGCAAGTCGCCAAGATCTTCGACCAGCACCACGTCGCGCTGCAAAACGCCAAGATCATGACCGTGGGCGAGCGAGCCGAGGACGTGTTCTTCGTGACCAACTCGGCACGCCAGCCGCTCGACGAGGCGACGTGCGAAGGGCTCGGCAGATCGCTACGCGAAGGTCTCGCCGACCAGCCGAGCCCCTGACTCAAGGACCGACCCATGAGCACACTGAGCGAAATCATCGAGCGCGGCTGGGAACGTCGCGGTGAGCTCCAGTCCGACCGCGCCGAGCCGGAGCTGCGCGCAGCCGTCGAGGAATGCCTCGCCGGTCTCGACTCCGGGAAGCTGCGCGTGGCCGAGCCGCGCGACGGCCGTTGGGTCGTCAACCAGTGGCTCAAGCAGGCCGTGCTCTTATCGTTCCGCCTGAGCGACAACCGCGTCGTCGAAGCCGGCTACACGCGTTTCTTCGACAAGGTGCCGCTCAAGTACGCGGGCTACGATCTCGAGCAGTTCCGCCACAGCGGCACGCGCGTCGTGCCCGACGCTGTCGTGCGCCGCGGCGCGTACGTCGCACCCCACGTCGTGCTCATGCCGTCGTTCGTCAACATCGGCGCCTACGTCGACTTTGGCTCGATGATCGACACGTGGGCGACGGTCGGCAGCTGCGCGCAGATCGGCAAGCGAGTGCACATCTCGGGCGGCACGGGCATCGGGGGCGTGCTCGAGCCGTTGCAGGCCGCGCCCACGATCATCGAGGACGACTGTTTCATCGGCGCGCGCTCGGAGGTCGTCGAGGGCGTCGTCGTCGAGCGCGGCAGCGTGCTCGGCATGGGCGTCTACATCGGCCAGAGCACGCGCGTCTACGACCGTGAGACGGGCGAGATCCACTACGGCCGCGTGCCCGCGGGCTCGGTCGTCGTCGCGGGCAACTTGCCGGCGAAGGACGGCACGCATTCGCTGTACTGCGCCGTCATCGTCAAAAAGGTGGACGACAAGACGCTCGCCAAGACCTCTTTGAACGAGCTGCTACGCACCGGCGACTGAGCGCGGCTGACTACCGCTTACGCTGGGCGGCAGTCAAAAACAGTCAGCGAAGGTATTCGCGATGGCGAGCCAGCTCGATTGCCGTGCGGCGACCGAGCTAGTTTTGCGTCGGAACGCCGAACGAGTCCGTGGTGGTCGTCGCCGTCGAGTAGTGGCCCGGCCGCGTCCCGCGCCCGCCGATTCTCGGGACGCCGTACAGCCGTGCATAGGCCGCGCCGAATCGCGCTCTCGCGGTGTCGCCCGACGGATCCGTGAGCGTGACGATCTCTTTGTACCCCCGGCCGTCGACTTGCCGTAAATAGTCGTCTTTCGTGTACTCACGCTGCTCGGCATCGGCGCTTCTCACGCCCAGAACCCAAATGTCTTGCAGCGCCGATTCGAACACGTACTTGCGGGCCCCCGGCAGCTCAGCACGAATCGCGGCCACCGACGCATTGAAGCTGGCCTCGCTGCTTCCGTCGACTCGCATCGAGCGCCACCCGGCGCTCGCCGTCCCCACAAGCGCCATCGCCACCACTGCAACTGTGAGCTTCAGCATTTCGAGATCCTCAGGCTGCGGCCCTGAACGACCACTGGGTGAGCCAGAGGATAGCGCCGAAACGCCCGTCCCTGCGCCCCCTCCCTGAACGAAACCAGACGCCGCGTTCATTTCCGCGCCCACGCAACGGAATCCACCGTACACAAGGGGCCGCAGCCCGAAGCGCCGGACACCGGCCCCTACTTTGAAGGGCACGCGCGGCCCGCGCCCTCACTACGAGCACGACAAATTTCGGCGGCCCGGGCGGTAGCGGGAGGAATGACCCGAGCTCGCGACGCAGGCCGCGGCCGGCCGACTGGCACTAGCCGAAGCGGCCGGTGATGTAGTCTTCGGTGAGCTTGTGGCGCGGGTTCGTGAAGATTTCGTCCGTCTCGCCTATCTCGATGAGCTTGCCGAGGTGGAAGTACGCCGTGCGCTGCGAGACGCGCGCGGCCTGCTGCATCGAGTGCGTCACGATCGCGATCGCGTAGTTCTGCTTGAGCTCGTCGATGAGGTCCTCGATGCGCGCGGTCGCGATCGGGTCCAGCGCCGAGCACGGCTCGTCCATGAGGATGACGTCGGGATTCACGGCGATCGTGCGCGCGATGCAGAGCCGCTGCTGCTGGCCGCCCGATAGCCCCGTGCCCGGCTCCTCGAGCCGATCCTTGACCTCCGTCCAGAGACCCGCGCGCTCGAGACTCGTCTGCACGATCTCGTCGAGCTCGCCGCGGTCGCGCGCGAGGCCGTGAATGCGCGGGCCGTAGGCCACGTTGTCGTAGACGGATTTCGGGAACGGGTTCGGTTTCTGGAACACCATGCCGACGCGCGCGCGCAGCATCACGACGTCCATGTGGCGCGCGTAGATGTTTTCGCCGTCGAGCGTGATGTCGCCCGTGACGCGCGCCGACTCGATCGTGTCGTTCATGCGGTTCAAGCAGCGGATGAACGTCGATTTGCCGCAGCCCGAAGGGCCGATGAGAGCGATGACCTCGTTGCGACCGACGTCGAGGTTGACCTTTTGGATGGCGTGATTGTCGGCGTAGAAGACGTCGACGCGGCGCGCCTGCATGACGGGGTTCGTCGACGTGAAGTCGCCGACCGTGCGATAGCCTTCCTCGACGGCCGGCTTCGCCGGCACAGCCTGGACAGACGGCGCTTCTGCGGCAGGAGTCGCGGCCTCGGGCACGGGGTTGCTCTGTTTTTCTAAGGCTACGCTCACATCGTACTCCAACTGCGCGGCATGGCGCTGCTAGTAACGGCGCTCGAAACGCTTCCGCAACAGGATCGCGGTCGCGTTCATCACCAACAAGAACATCAACAGCACGACGATTGCGGCAGACGTGCGCTCGACGAAAGCACGCTCGGGACTTTCAGCCCAGAGAAACACCTGCACGGGCAGCGCCGTCGCCGGGCTCAGCGGCGAGCTCGGCACGTCGACGATAAAGGCCACCATGCCGATCATGAGCAATGGCGCGGATTCGCCGAGCGCGCGTGCCATGCCGATGATCGTGCCCGTGAGCACTCCAGGCATCGCGAGCGGCAGCACGTGGTGCAGCACCGTTTGCATCTTCGACGCGCCGATTCCGAGCGCCGCCTCGCGAATCGACGGCGGCACGGCCGTGAGCGCGGCGCGCGAGGCAATGATGATGACGGGCAGCGTCATCAGGCTCAGCACGAGGCCGCCGACGAGGGGCGCCGAGCGCGGCAGCCCGAATAGGTTGATGAACAGTGCCAACCCGAGCAACCCGAACACGATCGACGGCACGGCCGCGAGGTTGTTGATGTTGACCTCGATGAGATCGGTCCAGCGATTGCGCGGCGCGAACTCCTCGAGATAGATGGCCGTCGCGACGCCAAGCGGGAAAGACAGCGCGAGCGTGACGAGCAGCATGAAGAACGAGCCGACCGTGGCGCCCCAAATTCCCGCGAGCTCGGGATCGCGCGAGTCGCCGTTCAGGAAAAAGTAGCGATTGAACTTGAGATCCACGCGCCCTTGCCGCTCGAGCTCGCCAAGCCAGGCGAGCTGACGGTCGTCGAGCCGGCGCTCGCTCTCGGGCGCGTCGCGCGGCGCATGACCCTTGACGAGCACGTCGACGTCGTCGTCGGCGAGCAACCAAACGGCGCGCGTGGTATCGATGACCGCGGGATCCGCAACGACCAAGTCGCCGAGCTCGAGCCCGGCGCCGGGGCTCAGCAGCGCGAACAGCGCGCGCAGATCGGCACGCGACGTGACGTCGGGGAACTGCGCGCTCAAGGCGTCGCGCACGAGTCGCTGATAGTCGGCGCTCGCGAGCGCCGCGGGATCGCGCGCGCCATCGGGGGCGATGACGGCGGCATCGAGCTCGACCTCGAGCAGGATGCGTGTCTGGCGAAGCGCCGTGTAGCCGTTGCCGACGAGCGTATAGAAAAAGAAGCCGAGGAAACCGAGCCCGATGAGCAGCGCCGTCAGCCCGAGCGCGCGGAACAGCCGCTCGTTGCGGTAGCGGCGCCGGATACCGCGTGCGACGACCTCCTTGACCGACGGCCCGGACGCGCTACTCATACTGCTCCCGATACCGGCGCACGACCCGCAACGCCACGACGTTGAGGGCCAGCGTCACGAGAAATAGCACGAGCCCCAACGCGAACGCGGCGAGCGTCTTGGCGCTGTCGAACTCCTGGTCGCCGGTGAGCAGCATGACGATCTGCACGGTGACCGTGGTCACGGCTTCGAACGGGTTGGCCGTGAGATTCGCGGCGGCCCCCGCGGCCATCACGACGATCATGGTCTCGCCGATCGCTCGCGACACCGCGAGCAGCACCGCGCCGACGATACCCGGCAGTGCGGCCGGGAACACGACGTAGCGAATCGTCTCGGAATGGGTCGCGCCGAGGCCGTACGAGCCGTCGCGCAGCGCCTGCGGCACCGCCGTGATGACGTCGTCCGAGAGCGAGGATACGAACGGGATGATCATGATGCCCATGACGAGCCCGGCGCCGAGCGCGCTCTCCGAGGCGACGTCGAGCCCCACGGACTCGCCGAAGCGCCGCAATAGCGGCGCGACCGTCAACGCAGCGAAATAGCCGTAAACGACCGTCGGAATTCCGGCGAGAATCTCGAGCAAGGGTTTGGCGTAGGCGCGGAACCGCCGGCTCGCGTACTCGGCGAGGTAGATCGCGGACATGAGCCCGACGGGCACGGCCACGAGCATCGCGAGGCCCGAAATCAGCAGCGTGCCGGTGAACAGCGGCACCGCCCCGAACGCGCCCGCGGATGCGACCTGATCGGCGCGGATCGCCGTCTGCGGGCTCCACGACAGCCCGAACAGGAAGTCGAGCAGCGGCACCTGCCGGAAGAACCGCACGGCTTCGAAAAACACCGACAGAAAAATGCCGATCGTCGTCAAGATCGCGACCGACGATGCGGCTATAAGCAACACTTCGATGATGCGCTCGACGCGATTGCGCGCGCGGAAGTCCCGCCGCACGCGGCGGTAGGCCCAGACGAAGACGACGAGGCCAAGCACGAGCACGGCCGCCGTCGCGCGCTCGCGGCTCGCGGCTTTGAGCTCTGAATAACGCGCCGCGGCCGCGGCGATCTCGGGACTCGGCGCGCCTGCGAGGATGTTGCCTTCGACGAGGTTGCGAATGTCGTTGTAGACGAGGCCGAGCTGATCGGCGGATAGCGCTTGCATGGCTTCGGGCAACGACGCTACGACGTTGCTGCGCAGCCAGGCGGGCTCGAAGACCTGCCAGAGAACGAGCAGCACGAGCGCCGGCATGGCGCACCAGAGCGCGACGTAGCCGCCGTGATAACCGGGCAGCGAATGAAAGCTACGCGGCCCGGCGACGAGCGCCGCCCCGACGGCGCGCTGCCGGCCCATGAAGTAGGCGACGAGCGCGAGCCCGACGATCACGATCAACAAGGTCGATGAAGCCACGCAGCGTCGTTGTGCTTATAGCGCGATGAGCGGCCCATCGTACACCGTCAATGTGCGCCGAGGTTCAGCTCCGTTAGGCTCGCCGCCTGCTTCGCCATGGCGTCGCGTTCCTGCTCGGGCAAGGGCACGAGACCCTTGTCGGAGAGGTAGCCGAACTCGCCCCACGCCGAATCGCTCGTGAACTCCTTGAGATATTCCGCGATGCCCGGGATGACTCCGACGTGAGCCTTCTTCACGTAGAAATACAGCGGCCGCGACACGGAATACTGTCCCCCGGCGATCGTGTCGAAATCGGGCGCGACGCCGTCGATCGTGGCGCCCTGCACCTTGTCGCCGTTCTGCTCGAGGAAGCTATAGCCGAAGACGCCGAGCGCCTGCGGAGTCTTCTCGAGTTTCTGCACGATGAGGTTGTCGTTCTCGCCCATCTCCGTGAACGCCGGTGCGGCGCGCAGCGTGTGACAGGCCGCGAGGTACGCGGGGCGCGGCAGCGCGGCAATCCAGGGGAACGTCTTGCAGCCCCCTTCCATCATGAGCTCGTTGAACGAGTCGCGCGTACCCGACGTCGGCGGCGGGCCGAGCACCTCGATGTCGACCGCGGGCAAGGCCGAATTGATCTCGGACCATTGGCGATACCGGTTCGGCACGAGCCGCTCCCCGCCGGCGGGGTCCGGGACGTCCTTGGCGAGCGCGAGATAGACGTCGCGCAGCGTCACGGAATAGAGGGGCGAGATCTTGGAATTCGCGAACACGATCCCGTCGTAGCCGATCTTGACCTCGACAATCGTGGTGACGCCGTTCTTCGCACAGTCCGCGACCTCAGTCGCGAGGATCCGCCGCGACGAGTTGGCGATATCGGGGTGCTGCACCCCGACGCCGGCGCAGAAGAGCTTGATGCCGCCGCCGCTGCCCGTCGACTCGACCTTGGGCGTCTTGAAGCTCGAATTGCGCCGGCCGAACTGCTCGGCGACGACCGTGGCGAACGGGTACACCGTGGACGACCCCACGATGTTGACGTAGTCTCGGACCGCTTGCGCTTGCGCGCCGGCCACACCCAATGCCGCCGCTGCCAGGCTTACGAGCCCGGCGACGCGCGGAGCCTGCTGAGCCAGGTTCCCCATGATTCGTCCTCCACCGTTGGCGCGCGCCCGAAAAAGGGCGGCGCGGGTTAGCATAACGCGCCACCTACAGTAGCCATGAAATGTTAAGGATTTATTGCGGCGGCGGCGGCCGGGCTAGACTGCGGGCGACGTCTCGATCCGTAACTCGCTGAAACGACCGATATTTCCGGCGGAGCCGTTGCTCGATGGACACGCTGACCTTGGCTCGAGAGTTGATCCGCCGCCCGTCGGTGTCGCCGGCCGATGCCGGTTGCCAAGCGGTCATCGCCGACCTGCTTACCGGCGCGGGCTTCACGACCGAGCGCATGCGTTTCGGCGAGGTCGACAACCTCTGGGCCCGCCGCGGCCGCACGGCGCCGGCGCTCGTGTTCGCGGGACACACGGACGTCGTGCCTGCGGGACTGAGCGAGCAGTGGCGCGTCGACCCCTTCGCGGCCGCCGTCGAGGGCGATCTGCTCGTGGGCCGCGGCGCTGCCGACATGAAGGGCAGCCTGGCCGCGATGATCAACGCGTGCCGGCGCTTCGCGGCACGCTATCCGCAAATCGAGGGCTCGCTCGGCATGCTCGTCACGAGCGACGAGGAAGGCGCCGCCGACGATGGCACGCTCAAGGTCATGGAGACCCTGGCCGCGCGCGGCGAGACGTTCCAGTACTGCGTCGTGGGCGAGCCGTCAAGCGCGGCCCGACTCGGCGACACGGTCCGCATCGGCCGGCGCGGCAGCCTGTCCGGGATCATGACGATCCGCGGCGCGCAGGGCCACGTCGCTTACCCGCTCGCGACCGAGAACCCGATGCACGCGCTCGCGCGCTTCGTCGCCGCCATGACGCGCGAGCCCGTCGACGCGGGCAACGAGCACTTTCCGCCGACGACGTTCCAGATGGTCAACGTGGCGAGCGACGCGGGCGCACCGAACGTCGTGCCCGGCGAGCTCAAGTGCCGCTTCAACCTGCGCTACTCGAACGTGTGGACGCACGACGCGCTCATGGCGCACATCGAGAAGCTGCTCCGCGATCTTCGCATCGACTACGAGATCCGCTGGCGCGTCGCGGGCAAGCCGTTCCTCACGAAGCCGGGGCCGCTCACGACCGCGATCCAAACGGCCGTGCGCGAAGCGACGGGTCTCGACCCCGAGCTCTCGACGAGCGGCGGCACGTCCGACGGGCGCTTCATCGCGCCCTACGGCATCGACGTCGTCGAGCTCGGCCCGATCAACGCCACCATTCACAAGGTCAACGAGGTCGTCTCGATCGCCGACCTCACCCGCCTCGAGCACATCTACTTCCGCGTCGCCGAGCTCCTCCTCCTCCAAAAATAAAGACTGGCGCGCCGCTGCGCTGATCGCGAATCGAAGCGCTGGTCGCGCATCGCCGTCCCGGCCGCCGCCCCCCGGAGGCCCCCCCCCGGCCCCCCCGGGGGGGCGGCCGGGGGGGCGGCGGCGCCCCG
>CAZCZE010000053.1:0-108261 GCA_964503125.1 uncultured Gammaproteobacteria bacterium | reverse complement strand
ACCGTTGCTTCCAACGCATAGGCGAGCAGCAGGTCCTCGTCGTGCAGGTGCGCGACGCGCGTGAGCGCGCGGACCTTCGAGTACGAGAGCCGCCCGTCGGCAAACGCCGCCGAGATCGCGGGCAGCGCCCGCAGCGCGTGCGCCGCGCGCACCTTCTCGCGCGCCGCGGACAGGCAGAGGCTCGCGCGCCACGCGAGCCACTCGGCGCAGCTCTTGAACGTCCACTTCTTCCAGCCGAAGCGATCGTCGAACTCGCGCACGAGTACGAGCATGCGATACGAGTCGGCGTTCATCTGCCGCACGAGCCGGCCGATCGCGGCATCGAGCTCGTCGACGCTGCGAGTCTCGGTCGAGGTGTAGAAATCGGCGGCAGGACTGGACATGACGGCGTTCATGATGGGCCTCCCTGCGGTGTTGTTGGACTAGCTGATGATATGTCCAGTAGTCAACGAATTGCCAATAACAATCAGCTATTTACAGGGTTTTCGATCAGTTCCGGCTGGGGGTACAGATCAAGGAAGCCGTCAGATCGAACGAGCTGGCGCCCGGCGATCCGCCGCCCTCCATTCGACAGCTCGCGAATGATCTTGAAGTCGACAACCTGGCGGAGGGTTACCGGCTCGAGGCGCTGGCGGCCTATTGAGAGGCTGCGCCGATGCGACGATTCGCTGAGCGACGCGCCGCACGGACGCGCGCCGCAGTGCCGTGCTCAATCCTCGTGATGCTTGACCTCGCCGCGGCGCACGCGCAGCCGGTCTTGTAGCTGACGCCGCGCGGCCTTGAAGGCGTCGCGCACGGCGATGTACACGTCCTCATGCGAATGATGATCTGCGGGTGCGCGAGTCGCGACGGCCTCGCCGCCGGGGAACTTGAGATCGACGCGCACGCTGTAGAGATTGCCTTGCTGATGGCTCTTGTGCGGAGCTTCGACGGTCACGCGACAACTCGTGATGTTGGGCGCGAAGTGCTCGACCTTTGCTGCGCGCTCGCGTACCGCCGCCTCGACGGCCGGCGAGTGGTCGAGGTTGTGGAACACGATCTCCAGAGGTGCTGGCATGGCTTCTCCCTCACGACGCTGCTGGCGTAGTCTACGGTTTCGGCCGCGAACGGCGTGTAGGTAGATGTACGAGCGGCTTCAAGGCTTGGAGTCGTGCGCGGGGCCGGCCGGCAGCCCCGCGTTCGGAAACTACGACTCTTCGGTGGTGCGCCTCGACGCTAGCATGGCCGCGATGAACGTTGGGTCCGACGATGAAAGGAACAGGAATGAAGCTTCAGAAGGTTCTCGTCGCGATCAAACCTTGGCAGCGCGGCTTGCCGCTCGCCGCCGGCCACGCGCGGCCGCTCGCGCAGAGTGTCGGTGCGCAGATTCAGCTCGTGAGCACGGTGTTCGACGCAGCCGTCGCAGCGGGGTGCGAGCGCGGCGAGTCCGCGGCGCGCGCGACGCAGGAGCGCACGGTCGCGGCTGCGCGCGTCGAGCTCGAGCGCCTCGCGAGCTCGATGCGCGACTGGGGCGCCGAGGTCACGACGCGGGTCGCCTGGGGTGTCCCGGCGTACGAGACGATAGCGACCGTCGCCGCCGAGTGGGGCGCCGACTTGCTCGTCGTCGGTGTGCACGAGCCCGAGACGCTGCACACGCGCCTCACGGACACCGACTGGCAGCTCATGCGTCGCGTGGAGTGTCCCTTGCTGCTCGTCAAGAGCCCTTCGTTCAACGGCTACCGGACGATTCTCGCCGCCGTCGATCCGTTGCACGCCCACGATGAGCCGTTCGGCCTCGACCGCGCCGTGCTCGATGCGGGGCGCTATTTCGCGCGCGCGTTCGGCTCCATGCTGCGGGCCGTGTATGCCTATCCGGGAGCAGCGGCCTTCGACCTGGTGTCGGCCGTGGAGGTGGCGCCCGGGGTGCTCTACGGCGCGGAGAACGTCACGGCGGTCCATCGCCGCGCCGTCGACGAGCTGACCCAGCAATTCGGCATCGCGTCGGCCGATGTGGATCTCGTCGAAGGCGCAGCCGCGGAGGCCGTGATCGACACCGTCACGAAACGCCACGCGGAGCTCGTCGTCCTCGGCGCGCCGCAGCGGCGCGGCTTGCTCGCCGCGGCGGTTGGCAACACGGCGGAGCTCGTCGCGGGCGAGGTACCGTGCGACGTGCTCATCGTGCCGGCGTTGTCCATGGAGCGCGGGGCAGCGTCGCCGAGGCGCTCACAGGTAGGGTGAAAACAGCCAGGCCGCGCCATCGAGCGCTTTGGTGACAAGAGGCCGGCCGTCGACGTCGGCCAACGTGACGGACGTCGAGCGCGCCCGCACGTCCTCAAAGTGCTTGGCGAGGCTCGTGACCGTCTCGCGGTCGTACACCTCGACGTTGAGCTCGAAGTTCAAGCGCAAGCTGCGCGCATCGAAGTTCGCGGAGCCGATCTGCGCGTAGTGGTCGTCGACGTAGAACAGCTTGCTGTGCACGAACGGCGGCGGCTGATAGTAGACCTGGACACCGCGTTGCAGCAGCTCCCAGAGCAGGTGGCGAGTTGCGCGGTGCACGTACGGCAAATTGTTGCGTTGCGGCAGGATCACGGCCACGTCGACGCCCGAAAGCGCCGCGGCCTGGAGCGGCGCAGCGAGCTCGCGCGGCGGTACGAAATACGGCGTCATGATGGCGACGCGCTGCCGCGCGCTGCCGATCGCGCCCGTGTATAGCGCGGTGAGGCGGTCGAGCTCGCCGTCCGGGCCGTCGGCGACGGCCCGGCACAGCGCGGACCCCGACGGCCGCGGCACGGCCCGCGCGCTCGTCGAAGCGTCGCCCGTGGCGAACAGCCAGTCGCGCAGGAACACGGTCTCGATCTGCGCGACGATGGGGCCGACGAGACGGAAGTGCAGGTCCACGATGCGCGCCTCGCCGTGCTCCGCGAGATAGCGGTCGCGCACGTTGATGCCGCCGGTGAAGGCCGAGTGGCCGTCGACGATTAGGCTCTTACGATGGTTGCGCAGGTTGATGCTGACGGCCGGCGGCCAAAGCCGCGGCGGCAGGAAACGTGCGAGCCGCACGCGCGTCCCGCGCAGCAGCGCGCTCGCCCGGCGCAGCGAGTACCACTCGCCGATGCCGTCGACCAGCACGCGCACGTCGACGCCGCGCTCGGCCGCCTCCGCGAGGGCCGCGGCGAACCGCCGGCCCAGCGGCCCGCCGTCGAAAATGTAGGTCGTGAAATAGACGTACTCGCGGGCCGACTCAATCGCGCCGATCATGGCGTCGAAAATCAGTGGCGCCTCCGTGAGCATCTCGACGCGGTTGCCGGCCGTGAGCGGCCAGCCCGTGACCGCCGAGCCGAGCCGCGCCAGGGGCGCGAGCTGCGGCGGGGGCGTGCCGACGTATTCCGTGGGGCAGTGCGGCGCGGGATGGCCAGGCAGCAGCTTGCGGGCGCGCGTTTCGACACGGTTGATGCCGAACAGGTAATAGAGGAGCGCGCCGGCGAGCGGCAGCGTGAAGCACACGGCGATCCAACCGAACGCGGATTGCGGCCTTCGCTTGTGGAGCAGTGCATGGATGGCGGCGAGCGATGCGGCGACGAACCCCAGGGCCGCCGCGAGTGTCGCGAAAAGCTGGCTTGCCTCCATGCGCCGATGTGTAACATAAGGGTCGGGGCGCGGCCAACAACAACGCCGGTAACTGCGGATGGCCGCTGCAGCCGCGTTGGGCGACTCTCGCAGCGTCGAGCGTTGAGCACTCATGGAATACAAGGACTACTACCAAATCATGGGTGTCGGCCGCGACGCGTCGGCCGAGGACTTGAAGCGCGCGTACCGGCGGTTGGCGCGCAAGTACCACCCCGACGTCAGCAAGGAGCCGAACGCCGAGGAGCGTTTCAAGGAGGTCGGCGAAGCCTACGAGGTGCTGCGCGATCCCGAGAAGCGCGCGGCCTACGATGGCCTCGGCACCCGCCGCCCGGGCGAGGAGTTTCGACCGCCACCCGACTGGCAGTTTGACGCCGCCGGTGGCGCCGACGTCGGCGGGCACAGCGATTTCTTCGAGCAGCTATTCGGCGGTTTGGGTCGGCGCGGCGCATTTCGCGGTCGCGGCTTCGACACGGCGGGCCAGATCGCGCTCACACTCGAGGAGGCATTCAGCGGCACGGAACGGCGCGTCGCGCTCGAGCGGCTCGTCGCCGACGAGCACGGCCGGCCGCGGCCCACGACGCAGCAGCTCGACGTACGGATTCCGGCGGGCGTCGTCGACGGCCAGCAGATTCGCGTCGCGGCGCAGGGTCAGCCCGGCGTCGGCGGTGGGCCAGCGGGGGATCTGTTGCTCGCGGTGCGCTTGCTTCCGCATCGTTGGTTCCGCACCGAAGGCCGCGACGTCTATCTCGATCTGCCCGTCACGCCGTGGGAGGCCGCGCTCGGCGAGAGCGTGCGCGTGCCAACGCTCGGCGGCCGCGTCGATCTCAAAGTGCCCAAGGGCTCGCAGATGGATCGACCGCTGCGGCTCAAGGGGCGCGGGCTGCCCGGTAGCCCGCCCGGCGATCAGTTCTGCGTGCTAAAAATCGTAGTGCCCGAACCGCGCAGCGCCGCCGACGAAGCCGCTTATCGCGAGCTCGCTCGAGCGCTGCCGACGAATCCGCGTCAGGCGATGGAGGTGTAGCCATGCCGGATCCGATCAGTGCCGTATTGCTCGACGACTCCGTCGACTTCAGCCTCCCAGAGCTTTGCGCGTTGTGCCGCGTTGCCGAGGAGGTGGTCGTCGAGATCGTCGCCGAAGGCATCATCGAGCCGAGCGGCACCGAGCCGGCGCAATGGCGCTTTACCGGCGTTGCGCTCGCTCGCGTGCAGCGCGTGGTGCGGCTCCAGCAGGATCTCGGGGTCAACTTGCCCGGGGCCGCTCTCGCGCTCGATCTGCTCGAAGAGCTCGAGCGGTTGCGGCACGGCCGCCGCTAGCCGCACGGCCGAATCTTTCGACCGTCCGAGCCCCGAGGCCGCACCGCGCGGGCCGGCCTAGCGATGCTCGCCCGTCAGCGGTCCGAGTCGTCGTCATCGTCATCGTCGTCCCAATCGTCGTCGTCGTCGTCGTCATCGTCATCCGAGATCTCTTTCTCTTCTTCCACGTCGTCATCGTCGTCGTCAGCCGCGTCGGGGTCGACGTAGTCCTCGGGCGGCTCGGCCGCTTCGAGGTCCAGCTCGACCCACTCGGTGGAGTCGAGTTCCTCGATCTCGCCGTCGGTTCTCCTGATCTCGACGAGGCCGTCGTCCTCGTCGATGGCCACGACCTTGAACAGCTGCTCGTCGTCTAGACGTCGATACCATCGGCCGACCTTGGGGTCGAGTTCGTGACTCATTGCTCTCGCGCTCCGGACCTGCCTTGCACATGAGGTCTGGCTGCGACTATACCTTTTGCGGCCGCGCGGCTGCAGCCCCCTGGAGCCGCGCGCGTCGGCCCGGCATCATGCAACAAACGTGCAATGGAGACTGCTATGGCACTCGCTGACCAGCAATGCATACCCTGCCGGGGCGGCGTGCCGCCGCTGCCGCGTGCGCGCATCGACGCGCTGCTCACCGAGCTCGAAGCCGGGTGGACTGTGAATTCCGCGGGCCATTTGTCGCGCGATTATGAGTTCCGCGATTTCGCGGCCGCCCTCGCGTTCGCGAACCGCGTCGGCGCGATCGCCGAGCAGCAGGGGCACCACCCCGACCTGCACGTCGCCTGGGGCCGCTGCGGCGTCGAGATCTGGACGCACAAGATCGACGGCCTCACGGAATCGGACTTCTACCTCGCGGCCAAGGCCGATCGCGCTTTTCGCGGCTGACTCGTCGTCACACGGTGTAGGCGTAGATTGCTGCGATGACGCCGAGCACGGAGGCCAGGAAGATGCTGTGCTTGATCGTGAAGCGGAACAGCTTGCCTTCCTCGGTGCGCGCCATGCCCGTCGCCGCGACGGCGACGGCGAGGCTCTGCAAGCTGATCATCTTGCCCATGACGCCGCCGGACGAGTTCGAGGCCGCCATGATCGCGGGATCGAAGCCCAGCTCGTTGGCGGTGACGACCTGTAGATTGCCGAACAGCGCGTTGGCCGACGTGTCGCTGCCCGTCAGGAACACGCCGAGCCAGCCGACGAGCGCGCTGAAGAACGGGAACAGGGCGCCCGTCGCGGCGAACGCGAGGCCGAGCGTCACGACGGCGCCGCTGTAGTTCATGAGGTACGCGAGGCCGAGCACGCAGGCGATCGTCAGCAGCGAGAACGCCATCTGTTTCAGGACGCGACCGAGGATGCCGATGTACATGCCCACCGAGAGGCGCAGCACGAGGGCCGAGGCCATCGTCGCGAGCGCGCACGCCGAGCCGGCGGCGGAGAGCCAGTTGAACCTGTAGTTCGCGCCATATGGGCCCGGCTCCGGCACCATCGGCGCCATGCGCGTGATCTCGTTGTGCAACCCGGGCCACGGCATGAAGATGTCCGTCGTCTCCAGCGCGAGCTTCGACGGGCCGTAGCCCCACACGAGCACGAATGCGACGAGTAGCAGATACGGCGACCATGCGAGTAGCGTTCGCCCGAGCGCGTGCTTCTTCGGCTCCGCTACGGCGGCGTGCTCGCCGGCCAGCACGAAGCTGTCCTTGGGCTGCCAGAACTTGAACAATACGACGAGGCCGATGATCGCCGTGAGCGCGGCCAGGATGTCGACGAGCTGCGGGCCGATGAAGTTCGAAACGAGGAACTGCACGCTCGCGAAGCAGACTCCGCAGACGATCGCGGCCGGCAGCACGCCCTTCAAGCCGCGGAAGCCGCCCATGACCATGATGAGGTAGGCCGGGATGATCACCGAGACAGGGGCGCAGATACGGCCGACCCACTGCGACAACGTGAGCTCGTCGATGCCCGTCGTGCCGGCCAGCGTGACGACCGGGATGCCGATCGAGCCGAACGCGACGGGCGCCGTGTTGGCGAGCAGGCAGATGCCTGCCGCGAAGAACGGCGAGAACCCGAGCCCGGTCAGCATCGCGGCCGCGACGGCGACGGGCGTGCCGAAACCCGCGGCGCCCTCGACGAATGCGCCGAACGCGAACGCGATCAGCATCGCTTGCAGGCGCCGGTCCTTCGTGAGGCCGCCGATCGAATCCTTGATGATCTCGAAGTTGCCCGTCTCGAGCGTGATGCGATACAGGACGACGGCCCAGTAGACGATCCAGCCGATCGGCAAGAGGCCGAACGCAGCGCCCATGAGCGAGGAGCTCACGGCGAGATCGGCCGGCATTCCGTATGCGAGAGTGGCGACGACGAGCGCCGTGCCGAGCCCCGCCAGCGCGGACATCCACGCCGGCTTGCGCAGCACGCCGATCATGATCAGCAGCACGACGATCGGCAGCGCGGCTACGAGCGTCGAGAGCACGGGGTTACCGAGAGGGTCGTAGTTGTGTTGCCACATGGCGGGCTACTCTTTAGAAAATTCCGTAGTCGACGATGTCGTCGAAAAAGCCCGTGATCGTGAGCGTGATCGTCACGGGTCCTTCGGCGATGTTGAGCCAGTACCAGCCGTGCTCGCCGTCGAATGGGGCGACGAGCGAGCCCGTGGCCTCCGACGCGCCGTCCTGGTCTTCGCGGTAGCGCACGAAGAAGTCGCTGCCGGCTTCGGGGTCGTGGCCGTGCAGGTCGCAGTAGACGAGGCCGCCCTCGGCCTTCCAGGTGTAGGTGATGACCTTGCTCGCGCGCAGCACCGTCTTGATCTCGGTCTGCTGTCCGGACTCGAGCGTCAGCGTGACCGTCCGGGTCTGGATCGGCCGGTCCTCGACTTGATGAATCGCGGGATTCGGGAGCGGCACGGGCTCGTTGAACGCCGGGATCTCGACTTCGCGGACGGTCTCGTTGCCGCCGAGCACGTCCTTGATCGTAAGCGTGCGCGTGGGTTGCGAGTTGAGCTCCGTAAACCCGAGCACGCGGCCAATCCCTAAGGGATCGATGCCGTACTCGGCCGGCAGCACGGCCGTGACGAGGACCACGGCGGCGACGGCCAGCGCGCCGAGAACGCTTATGGCGATGCGTCGGCCGGACGGCGGTGGTCCGCCCGGTGTTGGTTGCGACGACACAGTGGCTCCCCCCGGAGGTTGTTTTTCGCCAGTCTACACTGGCTCGTGGCCGATTCGCCTCACTGCGCCGCGGCCGCAGGCGGCGTGTCGCGGTAGGTAGGGTCGCCGTAGTGGTCCGCGCGGCCCGACACGGGATTGCGGTAGTGGAACGGCGGCACGAACGCCGCGGGATAGGGCGCATACGGCACGGACTGCGGCCGATCGGGCGGCAGCCGCTCGAAAGGCGCGAAAATCGCCGAGGCGCGCTTGGCCCAGCCGTCCTCGTAGTTCGTGTAGAACGTTTGGTAGCCGTGCAGATAGTCGAGCTTCCAGACGCCGTCCTCCTTGACGAACACGTTCTCGTAGATGCCGTCGCCCCACTGTGCGTTGGCGTTCAAGATCCCGAACATCACGAACAGCCGCGAGCGCACGTGCGCGGTCTCGCCGTCGGGCGCCACGTGCACGACCGGTTGCAGGTGCATGTGGTTGAACAGCGAGCCCTCGCGCGGCCCGATGTTGCCCGGCGTCAGATTGAGCATGTACTCGCGCACGCGGTCCTGGCCGATGAACACTCCGCGGCCGAGGATCTCGACGACGCCCTCGCGCGCGAACAAGTCCGCGACATCGTCGTGGCGCGACTTGTCGACATAGTGACCGTAGACGCCGGCGAGATTCTCGAGCTCGTCGACATCGCGCAGGCGCTCGAGCTTGAGTTTCGCGGCCGCGACGGCGGTCTCGAGCTCGGCGATCGCCGCGAGCTCTGCTGCGGACGGACCCGAGTCGCAGCCTGCGGCGCCGAGCGCCAACAACGCGCCTAAGGCGTACGTGCGTGCGCTCATTGGCGTGCTCCTGTTTGACCGCTGACGGGGTTCATATAGTGGAACGGCGGCACGAAGACCCCGGGGTACGGCTCGTACTCGACGCTCGGCGGGCGGTCGGGCGTCACGCCGCGACCCATCGCGAAGTCTTCGACGGCTTTGCGATCCGTGTTCAACCAGCCGTTTTCATACGGCGCGACGAACGTCGCGTACCAGTGCAGCTTGCGGATCTTCCAGACGCCGTTCTCCTTGACGTACTCGTTCTCGTAGACGCCTTCGCCCCAGTTGCCGCCGGAGCCGGCGCCCGAGATCCCGGTCATGAGGAACAGCCGCCAGCGGCCGTTCGCGGTTTGCCCGTCCTCGGCGACCGTAATGATGGGCTGGAGCTGAAAATGATCGTTGAGCACGCCTTCGAGCGGGCCCTGCATTCCGTTGCTGAGGCTCAGCAGGTAGCGGCGAATGCTGTCCTTGCCCACGTAGACGCCGCTCGGCCCGATCTCGAGCGTGCCGTCGTCGGCGAACAGATCGACGACTTCCTCCCAGAGCATCTTGTCCGTGTAGTAGCCGTAGCTGCCCTGGAGATTCTCGATCTCGTTGCTGTCGCCGATGCGCGTGGCGCGGCTCTCGACGAGGTCGAGCCGGCGGCGCAGCAGCGCGGCGTGCTCCGCGGGAGCGGCGCCCGGAAGCGCCGCGGTGACGATGCCTGCGGCCTCCGTCTCGGTGGCAACGCAGACGCCGGGCTCGCAGCGTCCCGACGCGGGATTGCGATAGTGATAGGGCGGCTGATAAACCGACGGATAGGACTGATAGACCACGGACGGCGGCCGGTCGGGCGGAAAGTCGGCGAGCGGCGGATTCATCGGCTCGGGCGCCTTGTGCCAGCCCGGTGAATACGGCGCCGAGAATGTCTGGTACCAATGCACCTTGCTGAACTTCCAGACGCCGTTCTCTTTGACGTATTCGTTCTCGTACGGCCCCTCGGCCCAAGTCGCGCTTGCGCCGTGCTCGCCGATCTGAATCAGCGCGCGCCAACGGCCTTTCGCCGTGCGGCCGTCGGGCGCCACGTGCACGACGCCTTGCAGGATCATGTGATTGAAGAGCTCGCCTTCCTCGAGGCCTTCGCCGCCGATGACGCGATCGTAGAACTCGGCGATGCGGGCCCGGCCGACGTAGACGCCGGAGCCGCCGAGCTCGGCGGTCGTGTTCGGATCGTCGGCGAACAGTGCGCCGATCTCGCGGCTCAGCTTCTCGTCGACGTAATAGCCGTAGGCTCGCTGTAGGCGCTTGATGGCTTTCGTGTCCTCGAGCAGCCCGATGTCGCGCTCGAGCCCCGCAAGCTCGGTTTCGAGCGCCGTGAGCCGTGCTTGCGCCCCGGGCTCTTGGGCGCCGCCCGCCGCGACGAACAACACGGCGCAGAGCGCGGCTACGCTCCACGCGCGCACCCTCTCGGTTAGAGACATTCGTTCCCCCTAGTAAGCCCGCCTCGAAGGCGGACCGCGCCGCGTTACGCGGGCTGTGCCGTATAGGCTTGTAATTGTCGCGCGAAGTCGCGGAGCACTCTAATCCCGCTGGCCTCGGCTTCGCTGCACCACGCCTGCAAACGGTTGAGATCCGATTCCGTCTTGCCAGTCGTCTGTGCGCAGAGCGCCTTCAAGCGCTGCAGGAACAAATACACGGTCCGCACCGTTTGATTGCGCTGCATGGCGTTCTCGAGCCACTGCCGCACGTGCGGGTCTTCACGCAGCCCGGTGTTCTCGCGGATCATGAGCTTGCGCACGCGCGCGAGCTGCCGCCGCGAGAAGCTCGGCTCGACTTCGGCGTGGCCGACGAGCACGGGCTTGATGACGCGCCGGCCGTAGAGCTTGAGCACGTGGAAGCGATTCGTGACGACGGCGCGCAGCGTGTCGAGGTCGATTGCGTTCGCGGGGCGCGAGAACGACACGCGCGGCGAAACCTTCTTGACGCTCGCGAGTCCGAGCAGCTCGAGGCCGCGAATGTAGACCCAGCCGATGTCGAGCTCCCACCATTTGTTGGCGAGCTTGGCCGACGAGCCATAGGCGTGGTGATTGTTGTGGAACTCCTCGCCGCCGATGAGGATGCCGATCGGCACGATGTTGCGCGACGTGTCCTGAGTTTCGAAGTTCCGATAGCCCCAGTAATGGCCGACGCCGTTGATGACGCCCGCGGCCCAGAACGGAATCCAGACCATCTGGACGGCGAAGATCACGAGCCCGACCCAGCCGAACAACAGGAGGTCGACGACGAGTGTGATGCCGAGGCCCGAGAAACGGTGCTGGCTGTAGACGTGCCGCTCGAGCCAGTCATCGGGCGTGTGGCGGCCATAGACTTCGAGCGTGTCGGCGTTGCGGGACTCGGTGCGATACAAGCCGACGCCGCCGAACAGCACGCGCCAGATGCCATAGAACTGCGGACTGTGGGGATCCTCGGCCGTTTCGCAACGTGCGTGGTGCTTGCGATGGATGGCCACCCATTCGCGCGTCACCATGCCGGTCGTGAGCCAGAGCCAGAGGCGGAAGAAGTGGCTGACGGCCGGGTGCAGCGTGAGTGCGCGGTGGGCCTGATGCCGGTGCAAGAAGATGGTGACGCTGGCGATCGTGACGTGCGTCAGCGCCAGGGTGACGCCAACGTAGCCCCAGAACGACAAATCCCACCAGCCATTCAAGCTCATATCCTCGCTACCCCCGCGATCGACCCGGGTTGTCCGACCCTTCGGCCGGAGGTTTTAACACGTGACCTGTTGCCGTTAATGGTTGTCGTGTCTCGTTTTTTCGCTCGGCGGCCGTTATGTGCGATGACGGCTGCCGACGCGGTCCCAACTATGGGAGCCGGCCACCCCTTTTGCAACGGCGTGGCTAGTGCGTGCCGGCGGCGTTGGCGGCCATGAGCTCGCGCAGTAGTGCCGCCGTACCCTCGCGCACCACGCCCTCCCGCCCCGTGAAACCGAAGCCCCCGGCCTTGCCGAGCGCGACGTCGAGCGGCGTAAAGCCGTCTTGGTCCGCTACATCGGGACGGGCGCCCTTGGTCACGAGGAATTGGATGACGTCGTCGAAGCCCTGCATCGCGGCGCCGTGGAGCGCCGTCTGCCCGTCGCTGGCCTGGGCGTTGACGTCGAGGCCTTCGTCGATCAAGAGTTGAATGGCCTCAATGGCTTGCGCCTGAGTCTTCGAGCGACCTGTCGTGTCTTGCTCGGCCGTGCCGAGGCCCGCGGCCGCCATGAGCGGGTCGATGCGGCTGCGCGTCGGGGCGAGCGTCGGGTCCGCGCCGTGCTCGAGCAGCAAATTCATGGCCGGTAAGTCGCCGGCTTTCGCGGCGCGCAGGAACGCCGTAGTGCCGCCGCCGAGCATGGTGTCGTTGCCGCGGTCGATCTTGGCGCGATAGGGCGGCAGGCGCTTGAGCAGCGCGTTGACGTCGGCGCCGTGCGTAAGCGCGAGACGCGCCACGTCGAGGCCGGTCAAGCGGTTCTCGAGCACTTTGGGCGCCGGCCGGTTCGATTTCACCATCGTGTTGAAGTCGATGGCGGCGTAGAGCGCCGTGCGGCCGGTGACGTCGGCGAGCTTCGGGTCGGTGCCGGCTTCGAGCAGAGCGCCGGCCACGTCGAAGTGGCCGTTGATGAGCGCGAGGACGACCGCACTGATGCCGTCGGGGGTCGTCGCGTTCCGGTCGGCGCCGGCCTCGATGAGCACGGGCAAGCAGGTGAGGCAATTCTCGCGCGCCGCGAAGAGCAGCGGCGTCAAGCTGCCCGGCGGCAGCCATTTGTCGCGCGGCTCGGAGGTGACCTGCCGTTCCCACTCCTCGTGGTGGGAGCGCGCGTTGACGTCGGCGCCGTGCGCAATGAGCTCGCGCAACATTTCGGGGTGGCCCTGCGCCGCGGCCCACATGAGCGCGGTCTGACCGTGCCACGTTTCGCGCGCATCGACCTCGGCGCCGCGCGCGAGCAGGAGGCGTGCGGCCTCGACGTGGCCGCCGCGCGCTGCCGTCATGAGCAGCGTCTCGCCGTCCGCGCCCGCCGCATTCGCATCGCCGCCCGCATCGAGCAGCTCTTCCAGGATCAGCGCATCGCCGTTGACGGCGGCGAGCTTGAGCGGCGTTACGCCGTAGCGATTGGCGGCGGCGACGTCGGCGCCCGCGCGCAGCAAGCGCTCGACGAGCTCCCTATCGCTCGCTCGCACGGCCCAGTGCAGCTCGGTCGTGCCGTCGGCCGCGCCGGCGGCGACCCCCGCGGCGTCGTGCGCGAGCACGGTCGCTGTCGCGCGCTCGCCGCGATGGAGCGTCAGCACGATGAAAGCTGCTGCGGCCAGCAGCAACGATAGCGCGGTCAGTAGGCGGGCCGGCCCGATGTGCATCACGTGGCGAGCTCGGCGATCGTGCCCGTGCTGTCGCCGAGCGACTCGACGCCTGCGTCGATCTTGTCGAGCATCGTCAGAAGCAAGTTGGTTTGCGGCGCGTGGTCTTCGCAGACGATGTGCTGGCCGCCCTTGATTCGGCCGCTGCCGCCGCCGACGAGGACGTTCGGCAGCGGATAGTGGTCGTGAGCGTTGCTGTTGCTCATGTTGCTGCCGTAGAGAAGCAGCGAGTTGTCGAGCAACGAGCCGTCGCCGTCGGGCGTGGCGTCGAGCTTCGCCAAGAACTCGCCGAACAGCCCGATGTGGAAGGCTTGGATGCGCGCGAGCATGTCGAGCTGCTCGGCTTTGTTCTGGTGGTGCGAGACGGCGTGATGACCTTCGGTGACGCCGACCTGGGTGTACGTGCGGTTGCTGACTTCGCGCGCCATCATGAACGTGAACACGCGCGTGATGTCGGCGCTGTAGGCGAGAGCGAGCAGATCGAACATGAGCCGCACGTGCTCCTCGTACTCGAACGGGATGCCCGACGGTGCTTCCGGAATGACGATGTCGGCATTGGCGGCGACTTGCGACTCGGCGCGCGTCAAGCGGCGCTCGATCTCGCGCACGCCCTCGAGGTAGTTGTCGAGCGTCGCACGGTCGTGCGAGCTCAAGCGGTTTTGCAGGCCCGTGGCCTGCGTCGTGACGGCGTCGAGGATGCTGCGGTCCTCCTGCCGGCGCACGAGCCGGGTAGCTTCGCTGTCGCCCTGACCG
The DNA here is from genome assembly GCA_964503125.1 of uncultured Gammaproteobacteria bacterium. Lineage (GTDB taxonomy): Bacteria > Pseudomonadota > Gammaproteobacteria > Steroidobacterales > Rariloculaceae > FEN-1219. Next base: position 94,288 of record CAZCZE010000053.1, on the reverse strand, counting down.
AACATGCGCTCGAACACCTTGCGCGGGTTGATCTCCATCGGCATCGGCGTCGTCGGCGTGCGCCACGACAGCGTGTTCATGTAGATGCAGCCGTAGTCGCGGTCGCAGGCGCCGATGAGACCCGAGTGATCCTCCGTGGCCAACTCCATCGACGGCAACAGCGTGTCCTGACCGATGACGCTCGCGGCGATCTGGTCGGCCGTGACACCCGCATAGGCGTCGACGCCCTGCGTCGGCTTCGGCCGCACGCCCGAGAGCCACGTCGTCGGGCTCAACGAATGGACGGCCGTCGAGTCGGCGGCGCGGTGGTGCAAGCGGCTCACGATGCTCAGGCGATCGCGGTAGGGCTCGAGGGACTTCGCGATGTCCTTGAACACGAAGCCCTTGCCGGCCGTGTCCGGCGTGAAGCGCCGCATGACCATGCCGTGCGGCACGTAGACGAAACCGAGTCGCGGCCGGCGCGGCGCCGTGGCGGCGAAGGCCGGAACCATGGCGTCGAGCAACGGCAAGGCCACCGTCGCGCCGATACCTTTCAGGAACGTGCGGCGGGGCAGGTGTCTCTTGCTGATGAACATGCCGATTCCTCCACCGGGCGTTGGCCTTTAAGCAACTGAAAAGTATAGCGAATGGTCACCGAATACCCAAACCGAGATGACCATTCTGCGACCCAACCCCTTAAGCACCCAGTTTGACGTAAGGCCGCGAGCCTTGCTCGCTCGGGTTTCCGCAACGCGGGCCCTTCCGCTACCGCGAAACCCGATTTTTCTCAAGCGCCTCGAGCCAGTGCTCCCCCGAGCACGCGTACTCGAGTGTCGCCGTGTCCGACATGCGCTGGTAGTAGGCCGTGCGCCGCTGCGGGCCCTCGTAGAGCTTGGGGTCGGTCAGCGTCATTTCGACGACGAGCACGTCGTCGTTGACCGGCTTCTCGACGGTCGCGACGAACCCCGTGGCGCGGGCCGTGATGTCGCCGAGCTTCGTGAGATACACGCGCTCGATGATGTGTGTCTGCTCCGTCTTCGGCCACGGGCGCACGTGCCACTCGGACAACAGCGTCGTGTCGATGACGAGCGTGTCGCCGTCCCACGTGCCGACCGAGTGACCGACGCCCGTCGACAGGAAGTCGTCGGGGTGGGGCCGGCCGTCGAGATAGACGCGCCGCACCTGCATCTCGAGCTCGGCGAGCATCACGAGCCGCGACGCGTTCTGGACGATCTCGATCGGATACGACACCGTCGACAGCATCGCGCTCGGCATGCCCGTGCCGTAGCACCAGGCGCCCGTCTCCGGGATCGAGGTGAATTGCGCGGCGAACGCCTCGAGCCTGGCGCGCCCCTCGGCCGAGTGCTGCGGTTGGTTGCCGCCGCCCGCGGGGTTCTCGACGGCGAACGCCATCCAGACGCCCGAGAGGTCCGGATGCGCAGGGGCCGCCGCGGTGGTCGCGGCGTCGTCCTGGCCCGGTGGCGCACAGGCCGCGGTCGCGAGCAGGCCGAGGACGCAGGCGTGGCGCAAGGCGGGGAATCGAGTAGTCATCGTGCGGTTCACTCCATCCGTTCGGGCGGTCGCGGGCAGATGCGCTCTCGGCGCCCCGGCCCGGAGCGCAGTATAGAGTCCGCCGCTCGCTGCGGCGCGCCGCGGCGCTGGGGGACCCCGCGGCGATTCTCGCGCACCCGACGGCCCGCTATGCTGGGGCGCCTTCGCCGCAAGAGGATCGGTCATGCGCCAGCCGGACTTGTCGCGTCGCGCGTTCGTGGGTCGCGCCGCGGCCGCGGGCGTCGCGCTCGGTGCGCCGCGGGTGCTGCGCGCGCAAGGCGACCTCGCGCTGCGCTTCCGGACGATCCCCGATCCCGACGGTTGGCACCCGGCTCTGCGGCTCAAGGGCGACTGGCTCGTGCTCGAGATCGGCGACGGCGTGCTCGCGGGTTATGGCGAGGCCTCGCACAGCACGGACGACGAGCGCTGCAAGCAAGTGGCCGCCGAACTGTTCGCGCGGCACTACGCGCGCTTCGACTTGTCGCTCGAGAGCTTGGCGCGCAAGGAGCGCGAGATCGCGACGCTCGCTCCCGATTTCGTGACCGCAACCGCATTCTCGGCGCTCAATCAGGCGCTCTACGAGCTGCTCGCGAAGCGCGAGGGCGTGCCTGTGTGGCAGCTCTTCAGGGCCAAGACCCCGGTCGAAGGGCTGCCGCTCTACGCGACCATCAACCGCGCGCTTAAGGACCGCACGGCCGACGAGTACCGCACCGTCGTCGGCGAGGTGCGCGACCAGGGGTTCGCGATCTTCAAGTGCGCGCCGTTCGAGGCCGTCGACGGGCCCGACGAGGCGATTGCGAAGAGCGCGGCCGGGTTCGCGCGTCTTACCGACCTGCGCGAGCGATTCCCCGAGCTCGCCGTGCGCGTCGAGTGTCACGAGCGTTTCACGCCGCGCGACTTCGTCGAGCTCATTCCGCGCTTCGAGCGCCTCATGCCCGACTGGGTCGAGGAGCCGTTCGCCCTCGGGCCCGCGTACGCCGAGCTCGAGGGCCGCACGCGTTTGCGGTTCGCCGCCGGCGAGCTCTTTTGGGGCAACGCCCGGTTCGAGGAGATCGTGGCGCGCAGGTGGGTGCACGTCATCATGCCCGACGTGAAGCACGTGGGCGGCTTCGGTCCGTTGCTCGACGTCATGACGCAGAGCGCGGGCAGTATCGAGGTGTCGCCGCACAATCCATCGGGCCCGATCTCGACGGCCGCGAGCCTGCACGCGACGGCGGTGCATCCCGAGTCCGTGCGCATGCTCGAGTACGCATTCGACCGGCGCCGGACGCGCCGCAGCACCGGTGAGACGATCGAGCAGGGCGTGCTGCTGCTCGGCGACGAGCCGGGCTGGGGCGTCGAGCCGCCGCTTTAGACCGCGCGTTGCGGTGGCCGCTAGCCCGGCGCGGTCGCGGGATCGGCCGGCGGCAGTTGCGCGGGGCGCGGATGACGGCGGCCGTTCAAGATCGCGCCGATCCACGTGAAGCGCACGAGAAAGTGATACGTCACGAGCAAGATCGGCATCGACCCGCCGATCATGATTGCGAACTTGATGCTCCAGTGCCAATCGTACGGCCGCAGCAGCGTCAGAAAGAAAATGATCGTGGCCAAGTGCAGCAAATAGATCCAATACGACGCGTCCGCGAGATAACGCGTGATGGGACTCGGGTTCGACAAGAAGCGCACCGCGGCTCCGACGAACGCGAAAATCCAGCACCATATTCCGACGACGTAAGCGGCCGTGTAGAGCGCGCGATCGAGCCCCGCGAGATTCGGGCCCTGCCAGCGCGGCGTCGTCCCGATGGTCGCGAGGCAGAACACCGTGAGCGCGACGGCCAACACGAGGTAGAGGAGCCACGTCTTGCTGAGCGCGAGCAGCCGCGGGGTTTGTCGGTTGACCAGCCAGCCGAGCCCGAAGGCGACGCCGTAGCCGACGAGCGCGCTCGGATCGGGCACGAGCGAGACGGGCGCCGGCAGCCCGAGCCACTCGGTCCAGGTCGGGAGCTGCCAGAGGAAGGCCGCGATCGGTACCGCGATGAGCACGGGGCCCCACGGCCCACGCATGACGAACGCGACGATGCGGTCGGCGGCCGCGGCGAGGATGCCGCGCCGGTCCACGGCGCTCACGACCCAGCGCAGCGCTAGCGCCAGCGCGTAGAAGATCAACAGATAGTAAAGAAACCATAGATGCGCGGTGTTGACGCCGCCGGCGGCGGCCGGCGTCTCCGCGGCTGCTGGCGCGGCCGCGGGTGATGGGGTTTGCGCGAGCGACAGCAGGAAATCGAGCCCGTGCGGCAGCGCGCCGAGCATGAACCCCACGCTGATCAAGAGCAGCACGACCGGCCCGAACAGGAACAGCGGCACGGCGACGCGTTTGGCGCGGTCTTTGACGAACGCCTTGACGCCGCGTCGCTCGACGAGCACGCGCGCGAAGAACCCGGCGATCAGGAAGAACGCCGACATGCGGAACATGTGGATCACGTAGTAGATGGCGGCCGCTACCGTGCTCGGCTCGTCTTGCCAGATCGGCATCGGAAAGTTCTCGAGGAACGCCGCGGCGGAATGGAGCACGACGCCGAGCAGCAGCGCATAGGCGCGCACGGCATCGAGGGCATGCAGTCGATCGGCGGGTTGCATTCGCAGGCTCCTAGCGATTTAGCCGGCTTCAGTAGCCTAGCGCGAGATCGACGACGGACAGCAGCTTGTCGCCGCGCACATAGCGGCGCAGGTTCTCCGCGACGAGCGTCAGCGTGCGCTCGTTGCGAAAGTCCGAGCTCGTGGCGATGTGCGGTGTAATGATGACGTTCTCCATCGTCCAGAACGCGTGGCCCGGCGGCAGCGGCTCGGGGTCGGTGACGTCTAGCCCCGCGCCTGCGACACGGTTCGAGCGCAGGGCGGCGACGAGCGCGTCCGTCACGACGCTCTCGCCGCGGCCGATGTTGATGAACAACGCGCCTTCCTTGACGGCCGCAAAAAACCGCTCGTCGAACATGCCGCGCGTCGCCGGAGTCAGCGGTGTGGCGTTGACGACGACGTCGGCACGACGCGCGAGCTCGACGTACTCGTCGGCGAGGCCCACGTACTCGACGTAGTCGGGCCCGGAACGGGCGCTGTTGCGCGTGGCGACCACGTGCATGCCGAGCCCGTGCGCGCGCTTCGCGACCTCGGTGCCGATGCCGCCCAAGCCGACCACGAGCAGGGTCTTGCCTTCGATCTCGAAGGGTCGTTCGGCGCGCAGCTCGCGAAAGCCGCGCGTGAACGCGCCCGCGTGCTGCTCGGACGCGTAGACCGGCAAGGCGCGCGCGAGCGCGAGCATGAGCGCGATCGCGTGCTCGGCCATGTGCGGCCCCTGGATGCGCTGGAGGTTCGTGACGAGAATGCCGCGCTGCGCGACGGCCGGGATCGTCGCGCAGCTGTCCGCCCCGGCGTTGAGCAACTGGATCCAGCGCAGCTTCTGCCCGCGGGCGATGAGCTCGGGCGTGCAGAGGCCCACGAGCACGTCGGCGTCGGCGATGACCTCGGCCATCCCTGCGAAGTTGCGCAGGCCCGCCACGCCGACGACTTCGACGCCGGGTACCCGCGGGCGTAGCGCGTCGGCGACGGCGACGTCGGCGACGACGATCTTGCGCGGCGGCGCCCAGTCCGGCCGCTCGCGCACGGGCGTCTCACTCTCGCGCAGCTCGAAGCGTTCGACGAGCGCGTCGCCGGCTGCGCAGAGCGCATCGCAGTCGCGTTGTTGCGCGGCGAGCGGGGTTGCTGCCGCCAAGCAGGCCGCGGCGAGCCACGCTCGCCGGAAGGAAGGACCGCGACTCGATGCCATTGAGAGGTTGCCTCGCTCGCTCGAATCGCTAGGTCTGCATGCCCCAGCGCTTCACGGTGCGTTGCTCGATCGTCCGGAACACCACGTTCTCGACGAACAACCCGAAGATGATCACCGTCAACAACCCCGCGAACACTTCGGGTATGCGCAGCTGGTTCTTGTTCTCGAAGATGTACCAGCCCAAGCCCCCCGAGCCGGAGCTCACGCCGAACACGAGCTCGGCGGCGATGAGCGTGCGCCACGCGAACGCCCAGCCCACCTTGAGCCCCGTGAGAATGCTCGGGAACGCGCCGGGAATCAGAATCCGCACGATGTAGCCGATGCTCGATAGGCCGTAGTTCTGGCCGACCATGCGCAGCGTCGGCGACAACGCGCGGAAGCCCGCGAACGTGTTGAGCGCCACGGCCCAGAGCACCGCATGGACGAGCACGAAGATGACGCTGTTATCGCCGAGCCCGAACCAGATGAGCGCGAGTGGCAGCAGCGCGATCGACGGCAGCGGGTTGAACATCGCCGTCAGCGTCTCGAGCAAATCCGCGCCGATGCGCGAGACGCTCGCGAAGGCCGTGAGCAGCGCAGCGAATATCAAACCGGCGACGTAACCCTTGAGCAGCAGCGTCAGCGTGTAGATTCCGGCCGCCGGGATCTCGCCTGCCGCGATGCCTGAGAGCAGCGCGGCGACCGTGTCGGTGAACGTGGGGAACAGCAGCGGGTTGTCGAGCGCGCGCGCGTACGTTTCCCAGATCGCGGCGAGCGCCACGAGCAGCGCCGTCTTGCGCAACGCCCCGTTGCCGTAGAGCTTGGTCCAAAGTCCGAGCGGCTGCGCCGCGACCGCGAAGCCGGCCCCGTCGGCGCTCGGCGTGTTCAGTATCTCGGGCCGCGTTGCGGCCGCTGCAGGCGTGTCAGACATCGGCGATGGCTCCCGTGCGATCGAACAACAGACGTTGAATGCGTGCCGACAAGAGCTCGCCGCCGGCGCCGGGCAAGTCGAGACCTCCGCAGTTGAGCTCGGCCTTGGCGCGGCCGGGGTGCGGCGTGAGCAGCAGGATGCGATTGCCGATGCGGATGGCCTCGGGGATCGAGTGCGTGACGAACAGCACCGTGAACTTCGTGTCCTGCCAGAGCTCGAGCAAGTCTTCCTGCATCTTGCCGCGCGTCAGCGCGTCGAGCGCGGCAAACGGCTCGTCCATGAGCAGAATCTGCGGCTCCGTGGCCATGGCCCGCGCGATGGCCACGCGCTGCTTCATGCCGCCGGACAGCGTGTGCGGAAAGTTGTCGGCGAATTTGGTGAGGCCCACCTTGGCGATGAAGTGCCGTGCGCGGTCGACGGCGGCGTGCTTCGCGAGCTTGCCGCTCGCCACCAGCGCGAACACGATGTTATCGCACACGGTTTTCCACGGCAGCAGCTGATCGAATTCCTGGAACACAAATGCGCGATCGGGGCCGGGGTTGCCGATGCGCTCGCCGTTGAGCAGCATCTCGCCTTCGACGGGCTGCAGGTAGCCGCCGATCGCCTTGAGTAGCGTCGATTTGCCGCAGCCCGACGGGCCGAGCACGACGAAGCGGTCGGCCTTCATGACGTCGAAGCTCACGCGATAGGTCGCCGTGACGAGCTGCTCGCCCGTCCGGTATTGCAGCGTGACTCCGTTGACGGAGAGGAGCGGCCGTTCCGGCATAGCGGCCGCGAGTATACCGCGGGCCGGCGTCCGGCCACGGTCGCGGTTCACTCGCGCGCGCCGCTGGCTTCTTCGTCGCGAGTCGTGGCAGAGTCGCACGCTCGTCGAGCAGTGCAGGTTCGTCAACGCCGGAGCAGTCGTGACCGAAGGCAAAGAGAAACCGCCGCACGCGATGCTGCTCGAGATGCTGTTCGGCGCGTGGACGGCGAAGATCTTGGCCGAAGTCGTGCGGCTCGACGTTCCCGACGCCCTGGCGCACGGCGCCATGACGGCCGACGAGCTCGTGCGCCGCGCGGGCATTCGCGCGAACGCCGAGGCCCTGCACCGCGCGCTGCGCGCCTGTGCGGCGCTTGGCATCGTCAGTGAGGACGCCGCGGGCCGGTTCGGGCCCACGCCCTTGTCGGTGTTGTTGACGCGCGACGCGGAGGGATCGCTCAAGCGGCTCGTCGAATACTCGGGCGGCACGCTCTGGAAGGTGTGGACGGGTTTACCCGAGGGGCTCGCGACGGCCGCGCCGCAGGCGCGCGCGCAGCTCGGCATGGAGTTCTTCGACTACCTCGCCGCGAACCCGCGCGCGCTCGAAGAGTTCGGCGAGACGAGCAAGGCGCACGGGGCCGTCGCGACGAAGGGCGTGCTCGAGCGCTACGACTTCGGCGGCGTCCGCAGGTTCGTCGACGTCGGCGCGGGCTTCGGCGTGTTCAGCCTCGCCGTGCTCGAGCGCTATCCCGAGCTGCACGCCGTGGTGTTCGATCTACCCGAGGTGATCGCGAGGGCGCCGGCGCAATTGCCCGTGACGAACGCCGCCGTCGCCGCGCGCCTGCGCTACGTCTCGGGCGACATGTTCGAGGACGTGCCGCCCGCGGACGCTTACGTGCTCAAGCTCATTCTCCACGACTGGGACGATGCGTCGTGCGCCGCGATCCTGCGCAACGTCTGCGCGCGGCTCGAGCCCGGCGGCCGCGTCATCGCCATCGATGCCGTGCTGCCGCCGCTCGGCGACGTCTCGGACGTGCCGAGCAAGCTGCTCGACGTCAACATGATGCTCCTCTCGCGCGGCAAGGAACGCACGCGCGTCGAGTGGGAGGCGCTCTATCGCAACGCGGGGCTCGCGATCACGGCCATGATCCCGATCCCCGACGCGTTCAATACCTTCGTCATCGAAGGGCGGGCTTCCTGATCTTCGAGCGGTTCCAGGGGTTGTCGTCGGAATCACCAAAATCCCGCCGCTCATCAATAGCGTAGCAGGGCTCCGAACAGCGGCGCGGATGGCGCCCTATGTCGCAAGTCCAGATTGCCTTCTCAGAAACTCGACATGATCGATCGTCATCGCGAACGCGCCCGCATGGACTTCCGCGATTCTTCGCCGCATGTGTTCGATCAGCTCGTTCGACAGCCTGCGACGCACGTAGTCGCTGGGCACTGGGACGTGACGCATTCCGGCCAGAATGTAGTGGAAAGACGTGGTATGAAAGAAATCGAATCCGCTCAAGTTGTCGAACGAATTCGGCGCCCGATAACGCCACTGCTCGAGGTGTGACTTGAGGCGCTCGGGGATGCTGGGATTGTGCCTGTTGGCACGCCAGTACTCCGAATCCTCGCGCCGGGTCGTGCAGTAGTGCAGGACAATGAACTCGCGAATGTGCTCATAGAGCCGAGTCATCGCTGCGTTGTAGCTGTCCGCCAGAGGACTTGGAAAATCGCGTGTCGGGAAATGAATGCGCAACAGCTCGAGCCCTTGGGTGACCAGAGCGATTCCTGTCGACTCCAGGGGCTCGATGAACCCGCCCGCAAGGCCGATCGCAACGCAGTTCTTTTCCCAGAACTTTCGGTTGTGGCCGATCCTCATCTTCAGGAAGCGTGCATCGATGTCCTCGGCCCGCATCCCCACGTATTCCCGCAGCTCGCGCTCCGCCTGCTCGTCCGTTATGAATTGGCTCGAATACACATAGCCTATGCCGCGGCGTCCGTGCGCGCTGTCGTCACTCCACTGCTGCGCGCCGCCGAGATCGACTCTCTGATCGCTGAGAGGAATATCCCAGATCCACCCGCTGCTGACGGCGGTGGAAGTCGTGAACGGATTGACGGGATCGTGAAGCGTTTCGTACGGAACCCGCAAGGCTACCGCCCTGTCGTTGAATAGCGAGTCGCCGAATCCGACGAACTCGGTGCCGTAGTGCTTGTTGATGAGCACCCCGCCGAAACCAGAGCAGTCGATGAACAGGTCCCCGGAGATGTCGCCATGTTCGCGGGTCTTCAAAGCGGTGATGAATCCGCGCTCGTTGCTCTCCACGCCGATCACATTGTCGACGATGTGCCTGACGCCCCGGCCAGTCGCGACTTGCCGCAGATACCGGCCGAACAGGACGGTATCCATGTGGTAGGCATAATTGAAGAGTCCCTGGTACTCCTTGCTTTCCGGAGACTTGGGCGCTCGCATCTTATCGGAGATGAAGGCAGACGGGCCCGTGATGTAGCAGTAGTCGAGATCCCAAGCGCGGTCCGCCTGAAGGCAAGACCAGATGTCGAGAAGCCACATGCCGCCGACCGTCGGCGTATCTTCGAAGGGATGATAGTAGTGGTGCCGGCCGAACTTCGCGGGATCGTCCCGCCAGTTCACGAACTTGATTCCGTTCTTGAAGGTCGCATGGCTGTTGATCATGAACGTCCGCTCATCGATGCCGATGAACTGCAGCGTCTGCTTGAGGTCGTTGAGCGTCGCTTCGCCGACGCCTATGATCCCGATGTCTTTCGATTCGACCAACGTTACGCTGGCGTCCGGCACATTGAGGTTGCCAAGTATCCGCTCGATGTAACAGGCGCTCATCCAGCCGGAAGTGCCCCCGCCAAAGACAACGACATTCCTGACCGCTTCGCTCATGTAGGCTTCCTGCTACTCGGGCAAGCACCGATGCACGGTCGGGATCGCAACTGAAGTTGCGGCATGCGCCGGGCTCACGATCGCGGCGGAGCTCGGTGCGGCCGCCAACAGCGGCCGCACCGACTCGACGCAAACGGCTCGCGGCCGCCGGAGCGCTGCTAGAACTGCAACTTCATTCCGACGTAATAGCGCCGACCCAGCGCGTCGTAAAACGCAGCGTTGGTTACACCGGTCTGCGTGTACCCTTCGGCCACCGTGCGTAGATTCACCACGGCCGGCTCCTCGTCGAGCAGATTGTCGATGCCGAAACGCACTTCCATGTTGTTGCCGAACGAGTAACGGCCGGAAGCGTCGAAGATGTTGTAGCTCGGCGTCGTGCGGTACTGCGCCGTCGTGCGGATCGAGCCCTCCGGAACGATGCTCGGCAGATGTCGCCAGCGCAGCGAGCCGGCCCAGCTACCGGTGTTGTAGCCGACGGTCGTGAACAGCCGGTAGTCATACGCAAACTGGTTCACGCCCCGCACGTCGCTCGGGCCGGTGGTGCCTTTGAAGTCGAGCCACGGCGAAGCGGCATTCACACGCGTCTTCCAGCTGTCGGTGAGGGTGGCGAGCACGCTCAGCGTCAACTGCCCTGCGCCGAGGTCCGAACCCCAGTCGAACTGGAAGTCGTAGCCGGACAGATCCGCCGCGGCCTCGTTCGAGTACGTGATGTCGACGGTTGCGACGGTGCCCGTAGCCGGGTTGCGCAGGATCAGCGCACACGACGAGTGCAACGGATCGTAGGCCGGATTCGTGTCGGCACTCAGACACTCCCGGTACAGCGTATCCGGCACCTGCGGCGCAATCATATTGTCGAGCTCGATGCGCCAGTAGTCGAACGTCAGCGTGGCCCGCTCGGTGATATTGGCGACCATCCCAAGCGTCGTCGTAGTGGCTTCTTCGGACGTCAGGTTGGGATTGCCGTTCAAGTTCGAGATGCGCGGCGAGACGAAACCGCTGGGCTGCGGCGTACCGCCGCCGTAATACTCGGCGGCTCCGACCGTGCCCATCAGCTGCTGGCAGAGGGCTCTGACGTTCGCCGCGGCCTGCGGCCCGGCCGAATTCAGGGTCGGATTCGCCGTATACGGCAGCGCTGCCGGATTCAGCTCCGAGCACGGATCGCCCTGGAACAGGCTGAACGGCGCAAACTGCTCGCGCGACTGGAACAGCTCACCGATGTTCGGCGCGCGATTCGCGATCTGCCGGCCGCCACGGACGCGGATGCGATCCACGACGCGCCAATCGATCAGCGCCTTCCAGGTATCGACGTCGTTACTCGGCCGGTTGTCCGTCGAGCGATAGCCGAGCTCGAGGCCGAGCTCGCGGGCCCCCCGGACGTTCGCGACAATGGGCACCAGCAGCTCACCGTAAAGTTCCGTGGCTTCGGTGCTTCCTTGCGCATCGGCGAGCGGGAAGAACCCGGCGAGCTGATCGAGCACCGACGCCTGCGAGTTCAGCGTGTCCGCATTGAAGACGAAGTCGTTGTCGCGACGACCGGCCCCGAGCGCGAAACGCAGATCTCCGGCCGGCATCTCCATTATCGAGCCCTGCATGTTGTACTCGACGATGTTCTGTCGCATTTCACCGGAGTTCTTGGCCCGCGCGACGATCGCGTCCTGGCAGTCCTGCGACGGCACGAAGCCCTCGGAATAGCCGCTGACGCCGTACACGGCCGGCAGCCCGCTGGTGCAGCTGAGTGAACCCGATCCGAACCCGGCGCCGAGCTCGTTGCCGATCGCCACGAACCCGCGGCCATAGTTCGGCTGGGCCATGAGCAACCGGTAGCGCTCGAGCGACACGGCACCACCATAGATGTTCTCGGTGAACGTCGAGCCCGCCGACGCGTACGCCTCCCAGGTCCAGTCTCTGATCGGCAGACTGCCTTCCAGGCCGCCGACCAGCTGATAGGACTGCACCTGCGCATAGCTGCGACGCGGCCCCATGTACGTCAGCGTCTGCCGGAGCTCCGCCTCGGCTTCCCGATTCGGGCGGCTGTCGAGCAGCGTTTGCAGCTCAGGCGGCTTTGGGAACGCCTGTGACTTCGTGCACCCGCCGACCTGCGGACACGCGAGCCCGAACAGCCCCCCGGGGAGATAGTCAGCGAACGTGTTGCCGTTCGCATCCACCGACGGGCCATAGATTCCGTCGCCGTGCGGCACCTGCGTGCGCCAGCCGCCGAGCATCGGCGAGGCAGCCTGACGCTGCCGTGTCGTCGACTCGCTGTACATCATCTGCGCGAACACGCGCAGATTGTCGGACACGTCGATGTGCCCCCGACCGAACAGCGAATACCGGTCCAGCGGAATCTGCAGCAGCTCGTGCGGCTCGTTCTGGCGCAGTTGCCCGTTCGTCGACGCGTTCGACTGCTCGATGAACCGCCACGGCAGGCCATCGTCCGGATTCAGAAAGCCTTCGCCGTAGCGGAAGGCGCCGTCGCGCGTCTCCTTATACAGCGTGCCGTTGGAGTTCATGTAGTATTGCCCGCCCAGCGTCAGCACACCGGGCGCAACGCCGAATACTTGCGCTAGTGCGGCCGCGGTGTGCATGTTGCCGGGCACCGGTGAATAGGCCGCAGCCGAGTAGAAATCCGTCTGACTCAGCGAGCGGGGATCCACGAACCCTTCCATCCGGTAGTCCCGCTGGTGCGCGAATACCTCGTCGCGGCGGGAACGCTCCACGCCGAGCAGCACGTTGCCACGGCCGTCTGCGATATTCGCGCCGAGCACAGCCGAAAAACGCAACTCGGTACCGTCGCCCTCCGCGGTCTCGCCGATCTGGGCGTCAAAATCGATGCCCTCGAAATCCCGTTTGGTGATGAAATTCACGACTCCGGCCACGGCGTCCGCGCCGTACACCGACGAGGCGCCACCGGTAATGGACTCGACTCGGGCGATCGCCGCCGACGGAATCGTGTTGATGCTGACGGCCATGCCGGCATTCAGCGGAGTGGCCCGGCGGCCATCCAGCAGCACGAGGTTACGATTCGGTCCGAGCCCGCGCAGACTCAGCGTCGCCTGACCCGGTGTCCGCGTGGCGCCGGCCGCCAGCTGCTCGCTGAAGAACGACGTGCCGACCACGCCGAACTCGGAGCCGACGTTGAACTGGGTAACCGCCGGCGTGAACTGCGGCAGCTGGTTCAATACGCTTTCCATTGAAACCGTGCTCGACTCCTCGAATCGCCTACTGTCGATCGTCATGATGGGGCTGTTCGCGTCGAGGTCGCGCCGTACGATGCGTGAGCCAGTGATCGTAAGCTCCTCGATCACCTCGGCCTGAGCGTGAGCCGTGTCAGTGAAGGCCGTACCCCCGATGATTGCCGATATCGCGGATGCCACGGCGCTGAGCGCCGGAAGATTCAGGCGCGAATGTGGTTTTCTCACAACTACCCCCTGTTGGTATGAAAGCAACGCGAGCGACGTCGATGGTTCTTATGGGCGCGACACCCGCCGCGCGGCGAATTCGGACCGAGCGCTGCATGCCTTCCCGCGCCACGGGCCTCCCAGCCGCTGGCTCTGGTTACAAGCGCCCCCTTTTCGAGCGTCCCAATGCTACCGCAACTGTTGCGTTTTACCACTGCAAGTCGGGTGACTTCGGGCCAACGCGACACCGCAGGCGACCGTGGCGCCGTAGAGCGGGTTGCCGACTTGGTCAAGGCCGATACTCGAACGCGAGGGTGTCTTGGTTCGGGATGCCGAGAACAGCTATCTCGCCTTCGACCCCGCCGCCGGTGGGGCGATGGACGACCTTCTCGGCCACTCGATCACGTATCGAGTGGCGTTAGGCCGGCGCGCGTGCCCATTTGCGATCGCGCCGGTCGCACGGGACGACGCTTGCGCAGTACGCCGGGTCCACGTTGCACGCGGGCATCGGCGTCGAAGCCGATCAGCGGGGAAGCTGGACGCGGGCATGGATGCCCGCGGTAGAGCAACGCAGGAGCAGTTGCCGAGCGGCTCGCCCGCTATGTGAGCCGGCCGCCGGTGGCGGAGGAAGCGCCTGGCGCTGACGGCGCCGGGGCAGGTTCGCTATCGCCTTAAGACGCCCTAGCGCGACGGGACGACGCACATCGTGCTCGAACCGTTGGATTTCCTCGCCCGGCTTGCAGCGTTGGTGCCGCCGCCGCGGGTGCACTTGGCGAGGTACCACGGGGTGTTCGCCCCGGCTCGAGGCCGCTAGCCCTTATGTCGCGCGTGGCGGCCGGCGTCCCTTGGAGACAGCGGAGCTGGCTACTCGGGCGGGAGGAGATCGTCGGTGTCGTCTGCCGGAGGCTCCGCCGCGGCCGGCTCCGTCGCCGGGGTGCCGGCCCGCGTCGCGGTGCTGCATTGCCAGCCCAACCCCTCGAGCCGCGCCAAGAAGCCCTCTGCCTGCGTGTCGCAGTAGCCCTCCTCGTTCGACGCCGACCAGAGCACCTGCGGCGCGCCCGGCGCCTCGTCGTCCTTGTAGTAGCGCACCTCGCACGGGAGAGGCGCGTCGGTCTCGCGAGCGACTTCCACGCGTCGGGTCAGACCGCCCATGGTGCATCGAAAGACGTCGCTCGATTGCGCGAGCGCGCCGAGCGGGAATGAGAGCGCGATGGAGAACGCGAGGACTCGATATCTCATTGCAATGCCCTCCGAATCACGACGGCCACGAGTATAGCTCCGTCCCCGGTGCTGGGACCGTTAAGGGCCAGTCAGGGGGCGACTCCGGAGGGTCCGCTATCGGCCTATTCCGTTGAAAAACTGATTTCGCGGCGAGCGTCGGTGCGCTGATCCCTTCGATGCGAGCGCGTTGTCCGCTGTTTAGCGGATTTTTGTTCTCGATTGGCGCTTCCGCGGAAACATTTTCATCCTTCTCACGTCGCCAAGCAGATTTTGGGCGGACCGGTGCCCACGGGCAGTTTCTTGGTGCTCATCGCAGCACGTATCGTCTGGTTTCGCGGCCCTCGGCAGGGGCCGACCCCGCCCGCGCAAGCCTGAAGTCCGCACCAAAAACCCAAAACGTTAGCTCTCGTCGGCCGGCGAAGTCCGGGGCTACCGGCTACGAGAGATTCAGCACCTGCTCCATCGCCTGACGCGGGCCGCGGTCCGGGTCCTGCTCAACGCGGATCTCATTATTGAAGAGCAGGGTGTCGCGCGTCGCTGCCGAGTACGCGGGCCACGCCGGCAGCTGCGGAACATTGGGGTTTCCGGTCCGGGCGAAGGCTGCCCACGACGCGCTGACTTTTTCGGCGAGCGCGTAAGCTTCGGGCATCTTCGAGATCAGCGGCCCGGCGATATCGATGTTGTTGAACACGAACGGGATCTCGACCGTGTGCGGTGAGCGCATGTGGCCGCCGCCCTCCGGCGTCTCCCAGTCGAAACGATAGAGGTAGGCCGGCGCCGCGGCTTGAGCCGCCTTGCGCTTCGCGAGCTCGCGCGCGTAAGCGCCTCTCGGGTGTTCCGTCGCGATCAGGATCCACAGATCCCACGGAGTGGCGCGCGGATGAGCCGTGCGGAAGGCCTCAATCACGGGGTCGTCGTTGCGGCCCAACCGCTCGGTCACGCGCTCCCGCAACCCCGCTTCATCGAGGGCGAGGGATTGCGGCGTCGGGCGGTCGTACCAGGTCTCTTCGGTTCGCGCATAGCCGATCAGCAACGGAATGTCGGCCGAGAGGGCCGGTGCCGCCGGATCCCATGGATGGGACGGTAAGACTGTGCCGTCGATCACCGGCGAGTTCTCCGTCATCCCGGGTTCGCGTAACACGAACTTCTCGTTGAGGCGGGCCCCCGCCTGCGCGAGCTGCTCCATCGACACGTTTTGCAGCTCCCGCGCCTGCGACGTCTTCATGCCAAGCTCCGCGAGCAGCATCTCGGTTGCGCGCTGCCCGTCCTCGGGCGTCGTCAGCCGCAGCACGGCGCCGCTCTCGACGATGGCGCGATGGAACAGCCCGTTCGCGCTGGGCATCGACATCAACGTCGCGACTTTGCGGCCGCCGCCCGACTGCCCGAATATCGTTACGAGGTTGGGATCGCCGCCGAAGCGCTCGATGTTATCGCGGACCCACTCGAGCGCCGCAACGATGTCCAGCATGCCGACGCCCGCCGATGAAGCGAAGTCGGCGCCCGCCGCTTCGGCCAGGTACGTGAAGCCGAAGACATTGAGCCGATGGTTGAGGGTCACAACCACGACGTCATGGGTGTCCGCCAGGCTCGTTCCGTCGAGGATCGGCGCCGATCCGGAGCCTGAACGGAAACCTCCGCCATGCAACCAGACCATGACCGACCGCTTCTGCCGGTCGCCGACCCCGGGCGTGAATACGTTCAGCACGAGGCAGTCTTCGCCTGCGGCAGTGCCCTCCGGCAGCGTCGCTTGCGGCGCAGTAGGGCCGAAGGTGGTGGCGTCACGGGTGCCGGACCAGGCGGGCATTTTTACGGGTGGCATGAAACGGTTCTTGCCGGCCGTCGACGCGCCGTACGGAATACCCTTGAACGTGTTGATGCCCCGATTCACGAAGCCGCGGACTTTGCCGGCCGAGGTATCGACGATAACGTGCTCGGCGTCTGCCGCCGAGGCGAGGCTGAACCACCGGCCCGCTTGCGTGGCGGCGAATAGGTAGGACGCGCTGCGCACGATTGCTCTGCGATTTAAGACCTGAGACATCGGCTACCCGCGTTGGGTTTGGCGACCGTGGCGTTCATGAGTCTCGTCCGAGAAACGGGCGGTTCGATTCTGCGCGCCGAGCGCCGTCGCGTGCAACGCTGTACGCTTCAAGCCTTCCGAACCGACGAGGACCGTGTCGATGGCCTTGAAGCTGGTGCTGGCCGCCGCGAGCCTGGCGGCGCTCGTTGCAGCGCCGGCGGGACGAGCGGCGGGGCAACCGCTGCCGTACCCGGTCCGCGTCGTCACCCTCGTCACGCATTCGAGCCCCGGAGGCGGCAGCGATGTTTTCTTGCGCGAGCTGACCCGCTACTTGCACAAGTACATCGACGCCACATTCATCGTCGAGAACGCCGAAGGCGGTAGTGGAGCAAAGGCGATGTCCCGCGTCGCGTCGGCGCGGCCGGATGGCAGCGTGCTCTACGCGTCGACGCCCACCTACATCATGACGTCGCTGCTGAGCCGGCCGGGCAACACCTATCGCGATCTCGAGCCCGTGGTGAATTTCTTCCTGGATACGGAGGTCGTCTACACCCGAGCCGACGGCCCTTACCGTACGCTCGAGGACGTTCTCGAGCACGCGCGACGCGGCCGGGGCCGTTGGGGTGCCGCCAATCCGTCGTCGCTGGAGCGTCAGGCTGCCGAGCGCTTGCGTGTGGCAGCGGGCGTCAATGCCGGCATAGTGCCGCACGACGGCGGCGGCGACCTGATGATCAATATCCTGAATGGCACGCTCGAGATGGGCGTCGGCGAAATTGAGGAGCTGCGTGCGCAGCTCGCGGGCGGCACGGTTCGCGTGCTCGCGACATTCGGCTCGGAGCGCATCCCGACGCTTCCCGGCGTCCCGACGGTGACGGAAGCGGGCTACGACGTCGAGCTCGAGAAGTTCCGCGGTCTTGCCGGGCCAAAAGGGCTACCGCCCGAGGTCATCCGCATCTGGAACGAGGCGGCGCAGAAGCTTCTGGCCGACCCTGAGTATCGCGAGCGCTATATCGCCGGGAATCTCAAGGCGAACTTCATGCCGCACGAGGAGTTCGTTCTCTTCATTGCGGAAGTTGCCGAGGAGACAGCGGCGCTGTTCGCGGCCACTGCCGTGGCTCAATGAACCGCAAAGACTTGCTCGGAGCCGCGATCCTGCTGCTCATCGCCGGTGCCTACTACTGGGCAACCATGCGGATACCCTTCAGTACTTTGGACGATGGAGTCGGTCCGCGCGGCTTCCCGCTCATCTTGACGGTCGCGCTCGTCGTCGTGGCGACCGCGCTTGCTGTGCGTGCGGTCACCCGCGTTCCCGCCGGGATACGCAATCAGGAGGACGTGAAGGAAGCGGAAGCACGCTGGCCGCGGGCGCTCGGGGTGCTTGCGTTCGGCGCGCTATACATTCCGGCGTCCGTTGTTCTCGGTTATCCGCTCGCGCTGTTCCTGCTGCTCGTCGCGGTGCCGCTCTACGAGGGCCTGCGTCTCTCCTGGCGCGTGCTAGCGGTCGCAGGCGGCGGTGCGGCAGTCTTCTACGTCCTTTTTGTCATCGTGCTCGGCGTGCGTCAGCCCGAGAGTCTGCTGTTCTAGGTCTCAGGTTCGTCACGTCGTCGCCCCGCCATGGACCAGATCGCATATTTCTTGACGGTTTTCGCCGCCTCCATCGGCGGCCTCGTGTGGGGCATTCTCGGCGGCGCGATGCCGGGTCTGTCACCGTCCATCGCGATGGCGCTACTCCTGCCGTTCACTTATACGCTGCCACCCGTAGCCGCCATCGTGATGCTCGCGACCTGCTACATCGGGGCGGAATATGGCGGCTCGATCCCCGCGATTCTGATTCGCACACCGGGCACCAACGCGGCGGCGGCGACCGTGATCGACGGCTACGAGATGAACGCCCAAGGCCGGGCGAGCGAAGCGCTCGGCATCTCGCTCTGGTCGGGCGTGGTCGGCAGCCTGTTCGGCCTCGCGATGCTGGTGCTTCTGACCGAGCCGCTGGCACAGATCGCGCTCGCTTTCCGCTACATGACTTACTTCGGCCTCGGGCTCCTCGGGTTGTCGGTGATCGTGTCGTTGTCGGGCAAGTCGCTGCTCAAAGGTGCGGCAGCGGCGATCCTTGGGTTGATGATCGCAACCATCGGCTCGGATCCGATCTCCGGCGTCGGCCGTTATACCTTCGGCTCGCCCGATCTCATCGAAGGCGTGGCACCGCTCCTGGTCATGGTCGGCCTCTTCGCGCTCACGGAGTTGATGACGCGCAGCGGCACCGCGGGCATCGCGATGAAGCCGGGCGCATCGATCCGCGTGAGGCTGCCGCGCCTGCCACTGATGAAGAAGATCGCGCGCTCACAGGGCATCGGCTGTGCGATCGGCACATTCGAAGGGCTAACGCCGGGCGCCGGCGGCTCGGTCGCCGCCTTTCTCACTTACAACGAGGCGCGCCGCTGGTCCAAAGAGCCGGAGAAATTCGGTCAGGGTTCGGAGGAGGGAGTCGCGGGCCCCGAGACGGCGAACAACGTCGTGGCCAGCACGTCTCTGATTCCGCTGCTGAGCTTCGGGATTCCGGGCTCCAACTCCGCCGCCGTGCTGCTCGGTGGCCTGCTGATCCACGGGCTCGTGCCGGGGCCCCGGCTCTTCGAGGAGGACGCCGAGATCGTGACGGGCCTCTACCTCGGCTCTTTCATTGCCTCCGTCGTCCAAATCGTGATTGGCGCCATCATCCTGCCCGTGTGCATTTGGCTCGTGAACCGGCCGCGGCCTTATCTCGCCGGCTTCATCTACGCGCTGGTCGTGTCGGGCATCTACACGGTGCACCTGTCGATCTTCGACGTCGGCATCGTGATCGGAGCGGGATTGCTCGGTTACTTCATGCGTCAATTCGGCTTCCCAGTGTTGCCTGCCGTCCTCGGCGTCGTGTTGGGCGAACTGATCGAGGCCAACTACCGGCGCTCATTGTTATTGTCGGGAGGCGATTACGCGATCTTCCTGGAGGATCGCATCGCCATCGCGTTCTTCGTTCTCGCGATCGTCATCACGGGGGGCGCGCTCGTCAGCGAATGGCGGCGGGCGAAACGGACACGGAAGGAGAATGTGGCGTGACTCTTGCCGAGGATATCGGAACCTTTGCCGCTGCGACGAGTGCCGAGGCCTTGCCGGAGGCGGTACGCGCAACCATTGCGCGGCTGATCTACGACGTCGCCGGATTGTGTGTGGCCGCACGCAAGACCGACTACGTGGCCGCCGTGCGGGCGAGTGCCGTCTCTTCCGGAAGCGCCACGGCAATCGGACACGACGGCGGCTTCGGTCCGTACGACGCGGCCCTCATCAACGGTACGGCGGCTCACGGCGAGGACTACGACGACACCTTCGAAGGCGGCCCCGTCCATGCCGGATCGGTCGTCGTTCCTGCTGTTCTCGCGGCCGCCGAGCATCGCGGCCTCTCCGGCGACGCCGTGGTCAAAGGCATCGCCACCGGCGTCGAGATCATGTGTCGCATGAGCCTCGTCGCGCCCCAGGCTACGCACAAAGCGTGTTTTCATCCGACCGCGATCTTCGGCGCGCCGGCTGCAGCCGTCGGCGTCGCCGCTGCCTTCGGCCTTGCGCCGGCCCGGATCGCGCAGGCCGTCGGCATCGCCGGAAGTCTGGCGTCGGGCATCATCGAGTATCTCGCGGACGGCAGCTCCACCAAACGGCTACATGCAGGTGCTGCGGCACAGTCGGGGATCCGCGCTGCAGTGCTTGCGGAAAACGGTTTCACCGGCCCCGCGACGGTGCTCGAAGGACGGCACGGCTTCTACCGCGCGTTCGCGCCGTCGCGGACGCCGGATTTCGCGCCGCTCATGGACGGACTCGGCACACGCTGGGTTCTCGAGACCGTCGCGTTCAAGCCGTACGCGTGCGGAACCATGACCCAGCCCTTCATCGACTGCGCCATCGAACTAGCGCGCTCGAGCATCAAGGCCGAGGACATTGTCAGCATGGTGTGCGAGGTTGGCGAGGGCACCGTGCACCGCCTATGGGAGCCATTGCAGCAGAAGCAAGCAGTACCGAACGGCTACGCCGCAAAGTTTTCCACGCCGTACTGCATCGCGGTCGGCTTTCTCGACGGCAAGGCGGGCTTCGAGCAATTCACCGACGAGCGCGTAATGGATCCGGCGGTGCGCGCGCTCGCTGCGACCGTCTCCTACGTGATCGATCCAAACAACGACTATCCCAAGAACTTCAGCGGGCACATCCGCGCGACGCTCAAGGACGGGACCGTGCGCGAAGTGCGCAAGCCCCATATGCGCGGCGGCGCGCACGAGCCGCTGACCGACGACGAGGTCAAGGCGAAGTTCCTCGCCAACCTGCAGTTCGGTGGCTGGGACGCTCGGCGCTCGACGCAATTGACCGAGGCCATCGACCGTATCGTCGCCGGTGCGCCAATCGATCTGTCGGGGGCGAAGCCATGAGCATGCGTGAGCTCGACGGTAAGGTCGCTCTCGTCACGGGGGCCGCACGCAACATCGGCCGCGCCATTGCTCTCGAGCTGGCGGACGGCGGCGCGGCGGTCGCGATCGTCGTGCGCTCGGACATCGCCGGCTCAAGGGCGCTGCGCAGCCACCGCATCCTGAACGGCAGCGACGAATGCTCCGAGGAGCGCGCCGGACGGCGGGTCGCCGGATGACGGCCACGCGCTCTGAACCACCACGATCAGGTCGTCTTCCGGCACGAACTCGATGAGCTGACCAAAAATGCCGAGGGCGCGATACGTCTCGTCAGCGCCTGTCCACCACTGATAGCCATAGCCGCCAGCGCCGCGGATCGAGACGGGCGTAGGCGTTGTCGCTTCATCCACCCAACCCTCCGGCACGATGGATTCGCCGTTCACCTTCGCGCCGTCCATGAAGAACATCGCGAACCGGCCGAAATCGCGCAGCGTCGCAGAGATGCAGCAGCCCGCGAATTCGCCACCCGATGAATCGAGCATCCAGATTGCGTCTTTCTCCATCCCATAGGGCGTCCAGATTTTCTCCGACAGATAGTCCGTCAGCTTCTTGCCCGTGGCGGCGCGCACGACGGAACCTACAAGGTGCGTCTCGCCCGTCTTGTAGACCCATTTCGTCCCGGGCTCGGCTTCACGCGGCAGCTTCGCCATGTAGGCCACGACAGGATCGGAACCATCCGAAGTGCGCGACGAGCGGATGCGGCCGACATCCGAATTCGGGTCGGAATAAGTCTCGTCCCATTTCACGCCGGACGTCATGGTCAGCAGATGGCGCACAGTCACGCCTTCATAAGCCGAACCTTTCAGGCCCGGCAAATACGCCGTGACCATGTCGTCGAGACTGCGGATCGCGCCATCCTTCAGAGCCGCGGCCGCAAGCGTGGATGAAATCATCTTTGCAACTGAAAAACTCGTCCACCTCTGCCCCGGACCATAACCATGGGCGTAGCGCTCCAGCACGATCTCGCCGCGATGGATCACCAGCACGCCGGCGGCCATGCCATTTTCCATGAAGCTTTCTGTCGTCATCGCCGCCCCGTCGTGCGTGAAGGCGGCGTTCAGCTCCTCCGCCGCACGCGGCATGGGCGCGACATGGGCGCCGCGCTCGATGACGCTGGCGGGGTAGATCTTCTCCATATTGCGATAGCCGACGAGTTGCTCTTCCGGCGTCCAGAACAGGTAGGAACCAGTGGCGTCCGGCTTCGGCAGCGTGGGACCGGCGCAGGCGCCGAGCGCTAGCGCGGCGAAACATGCAGAGGCGAAAAAACGTCTCATCATTCGCGGCTAGTTCGTACAAAAGGCTCTTTTGTTAACGGCGAGTGTAGTGCCGGACCCGTGCCGACGCGAGAGGACGAGCCAAGGAAAGGGGTCGCGCAGTACGCGGGGTTTTCGTTGCACGCGGGGATTGGCGTGGAAGCATCGAGGGATAGAGCTTGATCCCTCGAACGAGCCCGTCGCGGATTCGCTCTTCCACGGCGAAGAGATCAGTCCGGTTCTCGCCTCGCCAGCGCAGACCTTCTGCGCCCGTGACGCGCGGGTTCTTGTCGAGTATCGACAGCACTTCCTCCACACCGGGACGATCCGCCGACACACGATACGACGTCAGCACCACGGCGTGATCGACGCCGCGTTCATCCATCTTCGCGAATAGCTCGGCGCAGTGCTCGGCCGTCGGCACCAGCTGGCCGGCATGATAGTTGTTCAGGTGGACATGACAGTCAATCAGCATTGTGCAATCCTTTTCTCCAGAGCACGCCGTAAAGATCGTGACGGCGATCGCGCAGATTCCTCACAGTCCCGCTGTGTCGAGCCCGCCGCAGAGCCCGCAAGCTCAGGTCGGCGAACGCCACCATCTCGACGTTCGGCGTCGTATCCGCTGCGACACCATCGCGGTGGAAAGGGAAGTCGCAGGGAGTCAAAATGCAGCTCTGCGCGTAATGGATATCCAGGTTGCGAACATTCGGCAGGTTGCCGACGCTGCCCGCCATGGCCACGTAGATCTGGTTCTCGACGGCGCGACTTTGAGCGCAATAGCGTACGCGGCAGTAGCTCTGTCGCTCGTCGGTCAGGAACGGCACGAACAGAACGTGGATGCCTTGATCCGTGAGATAGCGGCAGGGCTCCGGGAACTCGACGTCATAGCAGATTTGCACCGCGACGGGCCCGCAGTCGGTGTCGATGAGCTTGACGTCGTCGCCGCCCGTTATGTTCCACCAATATGCTTCGTTCGGCGTCGGATGGATCTTGGCTTGGCTCTCGTGCGTTCCATCACGCTTGAAGACGTGCGACACGTTGTACACGGCATCGCCCTGAAGTGACGGCGTGCTGCCTGCCACGATGTTGATGTTGTACTTCATGGCGGCGTCACGAACGAAGTCCATGATCGCGGGCTCGTGGGACGTGATGTGGCGAATGGCTTCATTCGGCGGAATGCGCTCGTTCTCGATCGACAAGAGCTGCAACGTGTAGAGCTCCGGGAACAGCACAAAATCGGCGCCATAGTCGGCACACACGTCGACGAAATAGAGCGTCATCTCCCTAAACTCGTCGAAGGATCGAATTCTGCGTTGCCCGTATTGCACGGAGGCGACGCGCACCCGATCCGCCGCGAGCCCTTGGAAGAACGTTTCACGATGCTCGCGGTCGCCTTGCTCCGTGTACTGCGCGTTGCGCCAGATCATGTGGACCGCGTAACCGCGCGACTCACCGTCGGCCGGTAGGTAGTCTCGGAGCACGCCCAGGGGCTCGAAGCCGTTGCGAAGCTGGAAGCCGATAACGGGGTCGCGCACGCGACGAGACTTCACGGCCTCGAGATACGCCTCGGGCGTCGGATAATCCTTACTGCGCTTTTCGTAGTTCGGCATGCGTCCCGCGATCACGATACCCTTCAATGACAAGCGTTCTGTCAAACGCCGGCGCGCCCGGTAGAAACGCTGCCCGATTCGATACCGGCGCAAGTCCGGATCGACGCACACCTCGTAGCCGTAGAGATACTCGCCGACCGGGTCGTGGGTAGAGCCGTAGCCGCTGCCGGTAATCTCCGCCCACGTGTGGGAAGCGAGCGCTTTCGGTTCCGGGACGCGAATCGTTGCGCAATAGCCAACGATGCGGCCGTCGAGAGCGGCGACCCATACGCCTTCCGGGAACGCGTTGATCTGCCCCGTCACCATCCCCGATCGATAAGGGTTCATGCGCGGGTAGGCCCGCGTAACGAGCTCGACGATGCCCTGAACATCAGCGAGATGCGCGATGCGGACGTTAAGCTGCGGCTCTTTCGCCATCACGATATTCCTTATGCCGAATCCTAGCGAGATACGCTAACGGTACGAGGGCCATGCACGCTACGGCGCAAAGCACCAGGAGCGTGGCGCCGTAGTTGGCTGCCGCGAATCTGCCGCCGACGAACCCGGCCCATGCCTCGCAGGCATTGGTCATGGCCATGAAGATGCTAAAGCGCGTGGCCGCGAGCTCGCCCCGCGACAGCGTCATGAACAGCGCGTAGGAGCTGGCGGTAAGCACGCCGATAAAGAGATAGGCGACGGCGAACAGCAGCAGCTGCACGCGCAAAATCCACGACAGAAGATCACCGGTTGCAACGACCGCCAACGCGAGCGTGAGTAGCCCGAGGCCCAATCCCGTTGCCCGCACGACGCCGGCCCGGTCCGCGAGCGTACCGCCGAGCAGAGCGCCGAGCGCAAGACCGGCGGGGGCAAGAAGGCCGTAGAACCACGCACGCGTGGACTCCGAGCCACCCAAGTCGACGAGTCTCGCACCGACTGTGACGCCGAAGAACTCGAACCCGGCACCCGCTAGCAGCGCCACGGCAACTCCGGCGAGCAGAACGCCGTCGCGAAATATCGAAACGAGTGAGCGCCACCGCACCGGCTTGGCGGTGCTGGTCGGCTCTACGGTACCGAACAACAGGATCAAGGCCGGCACTAGAATCAGCACGATCACGCATGCCGTCGCTGCACCGGGAGTACCAAAGGCGGCCGCCACGATCGCGGCGCCGGCCGCAACGCCCGCTCTCCCGGTGAGCATTCCGACCTGCATGAACCCGTTCACGCGTCCTAGCTCGTGCGCGGGAACTGTCCGGATCGCCAACGTGTCGATCGCCACGTCTTGGATCGCCGCGAACGTTGCGTGCAAAACGACGGCACCGCCGACGAGAACGAACTCGTTTTGCCAATTGAGAAACAGCAGCGGTACAAGCGCTGCGGCCATCGCGAGTTGGCAGGTGATGATCCACCGCTTGAGCGACACTCGTCGCGCCAGGCTCGAATCGATGGCGGGCGCAACGAGGAATTTGAGTATCCAGGGTAAGGTCGCAAACGTCGTCAGCGCGGTGATCGACGCAAGGTCGATACCGCGCTCGCGCAATAAGCCCGGCATCGCCCACCATACGAAACCGACGGGCGCACCCTCGCTCAAGTAGAGCGCGGTGAACAACCACCGACGGCCTCTCGACGTGGCAAGAAGATTCGGTGTCCGAGCGAGCATGTCCCGTTGAGTCTATCGCGTTTCGACTCGATGGCCGCGCCGCACCTTGCCGCGGCGCCATCGAGGACCCGGAGCTCATCGAGCGGATTCTCGCGCACCGACGGGAGCGCGGAGACGAAGATACGTCGGCATCACCGCTCGGGCCGCGGGCGCCGCCGCAGGCAGAGCTGTTCTGATTCGGGCAATCGTCGCCGTGTTCGTGCTCTTCCGATCGGAGTGCGAAGGGGGCGTGTTGCGCGTGATGAGGCCGGGCACGAACCTGAGCTTAGCGGGAGCGAGCGAGCGTTGGCGCGAAAGGCGCTCGCGGTCGCGGAATTCTCGTCGGATGCACCGCCGTTCACGCTCCGGCGTTACACTCGGCTTTGACAGAAGGGCCTTTTATGCGACCTAACCGCTGGATGTCCTGGTTGGTTTGACGGTACGGGGACTAAAGCGGCTTCCGCGCATGGCATCTGCGCCTCGACTTACAGCCTCTACCTAGATGCCGCGGGCAAAGAAAAACCTACTCGGCAGGGCTCATATATGGCCGCATGGCTGATCCCCGCGCTAAAGGCAGTTCTGCCGCACGTCGGCACGATCATTTCGGCCGCCGTGCCTGCGTTCACGAAGAAGAAGACTGACCCGGCAGCCAATCAGACGCTTCTTCAGCAACAACAGATTACAGAGCTTCAAACTGCGGCCTCGCAAAACGCGGCGCACATCAAGGCGCTGGCGGAGCAACTGCGAACCACGGTAGCGGCACTGGAAAATGCCGCGTCGGTTGCCCAGAAGAAACTCCGATGGGTACTCCTGTTTGGTCTTGTTGCGACGGCCTTGTCGGCGCTCGCCCTGTACCTGGCGCTGCTCGCATGAACCGGCGGCCGGAGCCTGGTTCAAGGAAGTTGCGGGCAGGCACAGGAACGACCGACAGCAAGACTATAAGGGCAGGAGATAGCGGGAAGGCTCATCAGGAACCATCGCTCACAAAGAAGTTCGTTCTCACAGGAGGTTCTCAATGAAAATCACGAAGAATATCGGAACGCTGCTGTTGGGTATCTGGCTCATCGCAACCGGACTGATACCGCTGCTCAGTGTCAGTTTTTCGGGACTGGGCACCATCATGGCCATCCTTGCCATTGCAGCCGGTGCCTTGATCATCGTGGGCCGGTGAACGCCTTGGCCGACTGAACGGCCGTTGGAGATGACGGGTGTTGTTCTCCCTCGCGCTCATCCCGACTCATGGGCCGTCGAGCGCGAAGGGCCGTGCTGTGCGCGATGAGGCCGGGAACGAGAATCGGCCGGCGCGAGCCGCCGTGGAGCGAGTGCTGCTCGATATCTTCGAGGCCGTGACGCTCGTCAAGACGGACGGCGTCGCGTCGCTCGAATGACGCCGGCAGCCGAGCTCAAACGCACTTCAGTCGCTGCGCACTTCGTTTCAGGGCCCCTCTCGCCCTTCACGATGGACGTCGCGATGCAGCACTCCTTCGCTCGGCAAATCGGGTTTGAACATCTTGTGGCAACCTTCGCATGCGAGCACAAGTCGCCCGCCCGAAGCATTGAGGGCGACGACATTCTGACTGTCGACCGCCTTCAAGGATTCCCCAGCGGAATCGATCATCTCCTGAGCGTACTCGGCCCACTTGGGGGAACGCACCCAGCCGTTATCTGCAACGCCTGTCCCTCCAAGCGTCATAGCTGATCCGAGCACCACCAGTTGCGTTGCGTGTACCCGAATGCGGAACCAGTCCTCTTCAGTCTTGGGCGCCACTTCTTGCGCATCCCAGATCCAATGGGCAGCGTAGTCCACTCCCATGACCATCATTTCATTGATACTCGTCTGCATCGGGACTGGGCTGTGGTGAGTTTTGTCCTGCGCTGCCACCGCGGCTACGAGCCCCAGTGTTACGGCGAACGCCATTAGCGTCTTTTGAACCTTGCGTGGCATGGCTGTGCTCCCGTGTCTGATCCGCTGGTTATCCTCTTGTAGGACTCAAGGATCAGTGCGGAAACGTACAGAGGGCGCCCGGTTGGTTTCGGGTGCAGGCGCAGCCGTCAGGTAAGCTCGTCGCGATGAGCGAGCACGAATCGCATGCCGATACCGACTGCGTCGTCGTCGGTGCGAGCTTCGGCGGGCTCGCGAGCGCGCATGCGCTCGCCACGGCCGGGCTGCGCGTCACGGTGGTCGAGAAGAAGACCGACGTGGGCGGGAAGCTCCATACGACGGGCATCATCGTCAAAGACGCCGTCGATCAAGTCGCGCTGCTCGACTCGCTGCCGGCGCACCTCGTGCGGCGCATCCCCGGCGTCCGCCTCTATGCGCCGAACCTGAACTTCGTAGATCTCGCGGCGCCCGGGTACTACTTCCTCGCGACGGACACGCCGAACGTCATGCGCTGGCTCGCGGCGGCGACCGAGCGCGCCGGCGCCAAGCTCGCGCTGGGCACGACGTTCATGGGTCTACGGCGGCAGCGCAGCGGCTTCGCGCTCGACGGTTTGGGTTCTGCTCGCTACGTGATCGGCGCCGACGGCCCGCAGTCGAAGGTCGCGCGCAGCGCCGGGCTCGGCACGAACGAGCGCTTCCTCGTCGGCGTCGAGCACGAGTTCGCTGACGTCGGAATTGCGGACGCCGACAAGCTGCACTGCTTCATCGACCGGCGCATCGCGCCGGGCTACATCGCGTGGGTGCTGGCCGGCGTCGGCGGCGTGCAGGCGGGCGTCGCGCGCCGCGCCGGCAGCCGCGAACCGAGCGGCTGGCGGCCCGACGAGGCGATGGCGGCGTTCCTCGCCAAGATCGCGCCCGTCATCGATCTGCGCGACGTGCGGCCGACCAGCGTACGCGCGGGGCTCATCCCGTGCGGCGGCGTCGTGCGACCCGTCGCGGCGCCGCGCGTGCTGCTCGTCGGCGACGCGGCCGGCATGGTGTCGCCCGTGACGGCCGGCGGCATCCATACGGCGCTCAAGCACGGCCTCGCGGCGGGCAACGCGGTTGCGGATTTCTTGCGCGGCAAGGCCGAGGATCCGGCCGTCTGGTTCGTGCGCTCGTACCCGAAGTTTCGGGTGAAGCGCCTGTTGCGCTGGGGCTTCGATCGTTTCCAAACGGACTTCGCCTTCAACTGGCTGCTCGCGACGCGGCCCATGCGCGCGGCGGCCGGCATCGTCTACTTCCACCACAAGGGCGTGTTCGATCCCGCGGACCGGGCCGTGCCGATCGCGCCGCCGCAGCGCGAGTAGCGCGACTACGGACTGAAAGTAAACACGGAGACCCCGAACGCAAATCCATTGGCGGGGCCCCCAAGAGCAATGCTCACAGCGGGCTCCAAATAGATCCTCTGTGAGACACGCGAGGTTAGTCCGAGGCCGAGACTGTAGCCGTCTTGCTGGCGCAGATTGGCATTCGAGAAGTTCGTCGCACCGGTGAATACGGCGGCGACCGATCCACTGAGCGAAAGCGTATCGTTGAGCGCTAGTGCGAAGCCGAGGCTGGTGTCGAGCCTGTGCTCCGGCTGCAGCGCCGTGATGTCCGCGAAATCCTCGCTGAACGTACGCGTGTAGTTCACGCTCGCGAAAAGCGCGACGGGGTCGAAGCTCTTTAGGAATCCCAGGCCGCCGCCGATGGCATACGAACCATCCCCGGTCGGCACTCGGGCGGCGAGCGTGCCGATGATGTTCGCCCGGCCGACACCCTCCCTTCTCAGCGTGTGGCGAAAGCCGACATGCACATCGCCAAAATCGCTTCGGCCCGAGCTGGCGACTTTTTGGGTACCCAGGAGAATGTCGCTGTCTTGATCGGCGTATGACGTGCTAACGAACATCTCGGATTCGTCGCCGACGCCGATGCGTGCCTGAAACGTCGTGAGGAACGCGGCCTGCTCGACGGCGGCGAGCACGTTGCCTTCATCGCTCTGCGCGAAGATCAGGCTGTCGGTCTGAGAATAGAACTGGCCGAAATTCAGCGTCACATCACGCCGGCTGACCAACAAGCGTTGATCACGCAAGAGCACGTCCTCAGCCGTTCGCACATCAGGTGCCTCGCCGATGGCCTCTTCGAGATCCGGCCCTGCGCCGGCTTCTTCCGGCGCCGGGCCCACGGGCTGAACCGTCGGCGTACCGGTACCCGTGACGCTGCTCAACTCCCTCTCGCTGAGCAAGCGGCGCGAATCCGACGATTCGGCGGCGGGAAGCGGGCTCGAGTCTCCGTTCAGCCAGGCCATCACCGATGCGCAGCTGAATCGCCAGGAGCCTCCGATTCGGCGGGCGGGGATCTCGAGCAGCTCGGCGAGCTGCTCCAGCTCGGCTGGTTGAACGCGGAGTAGCTCGGCGGCTTCAGGCAGTGTCAAAACGACTGCGATGCAGGGTTCGGCGGCACTTGCGAGCGCCGCGTTCGGTGCCCAGACCATCGTGCAGCAAAGCCATGCTGCCCAGCGACCACGATGAAAAGAACTCTGCATCGGATCAGATACCATCACTCATTCGGGTGTCCGGGATAGCCGGGCAAATGGTTGACGAATCTGCCGACGGCCAGCATCTCCTGCGCCGTCACGATCTCCGGCTGCGCAATGCCTTCGTTGGCAAGCGCCAACAGCGATGGCTCATCCGGTGGCCCGGCAGTCGGCTCAACCGCGAAAATGATTCCAGTGCCGTCGTCCTGCAACCAGCTATCGAGAAACAGATACATCGGCATGCGGACGTTTCCCCGCGAGGGATCGGCCAGATGCACGCGGTCGCCGCTCACGCCACGCAATACGGCGAAGTGCTGGTAACCGCGAGGCTCGATGTACACGAGCACCGGGCCGCCCAGCAATGCGAGCTGTTCGG
Source organism: uncultured Gammaproteobacteria bacterium (assembly GCA_964503125.1). GTDB lineage: Bacteria > Pseudomonadota > Gammaproteobacteria > Steroidobacterales > Rariloculaceae > FEN-1219. Next base: position 63,995 of record CAZCZE010000053.1, on the reverse strand, counting down.
GCGCGAGCCGAAAACCCTGTGCGTTGTAGCCCCGAGCCTGCGCAACACGCTGCAGGTGGAGAAGTGAAAAACCCGTACTTCGCGCTACTTCCTTTTCCTCTGCAGACAGAAGATCGAACAGATCTTCGAGAAGCCCACGCTCGGTGACGGTGTCACCGAACCCAAAGTGAAGGATCGTCGCCAACGCCGCCGCCCCACAGGAAAAATCGTATCGCTGCTTGACGACGTTCTGATCGCGGAGGTCTTTCATCGACCGGGCGGGAGCATCGACGCGCAGCCCGGATCCGATGTCGATCTGCGCGACGGCGAGCGTCGCCGGCGAGCAGAGGATGCCGGCAATACAGGTGGCGATCAGCAGACGAGGCAACGGCCTTCGACCTGCGTTTGAACGCCCAATACGGAGCGTCCTGACGACTGAATGTCCGGCCAAGCTTGGTTGCAAGCGCGACACGAGCGCTACGGGCGGTTACCCGCCCGCAGCGCACGCTTTATGAACGTTGTTTATCGGTAGTCAGTCGCCTACGGGCACTGCGCCAGCGTCGGCCCCCCCGGCCCAAACAGCGGAATAACGATTCCACTCGGCCCAGCAGCCGCGACACACAGTCCGTGGTAGCTCGGGGCAACTAGATTTCCGGCAGCGGCTTCGGGGCTGCCGTTGTCGTACCAGTTGCCGATTCCGACACCATTGTTCTCTGGATTGCCCGCGAGATGGAACCCACCGCTCGGGTCAAGGAAGTGTACGTGGGCCCCCTTGACTGCATCGAGTTCGCTGGCGGCCATCGCAGTTGCTTGTACGCTCGCAAGAACCGCAAAGGACTTAGCGGAAGTCACTTCGTCTGCGGCGGACGCGGAGCCGATACAGCCGACAAGGGCGACTGCGGAGGCCGCAAACAGGGTCGTAGTACGTGGCATTTTGATTCCTCTTTCGTTTTACAGGGAGTCGTTAGGAGTTGTCTAAGCCGGCCTCCGTGGATACTCGATCAAGCGCGTCTTCGCATCGCCACTAGAGACAAAAAGCGGCCATGTGTCAACAAACACTTGATGATCGATTTCTTCCGGCCGAAACGGGAACACTACAAGGTGGGCGATAGTTTTCTCCATAAGCGAATGACGGGCCTCGCAAGTTTTCGCCAGACGGGCCGGGCATTCGCGGCCGTCAGCACCGGCAGCGCTCGCAGGATCTCGGGATCACAGGGCGATAACGAGACTCGACAATCGATGATGCTCGAAGTCTCGTTATGTGAAATTACCATGTGCCGTCACCGAGCGTGTGGCGATCGCCGACGACGTAATCGTTACCTCCTACGGCGTCTCGGGCAACTGGCGCAGCAGCCGGCCCTTGGCGCTCTCGGCCGGCACGAAGCGTTGCACGCGCTCGCCTTGAAACACCTCGCCCGTGTAGACATTGCCGGCTGAATCGACGGCGATCATGTGCAGGCCGAAGAACTGCCCGCCGTTCTCGCCCATGCGGCCCATCTCGCCGACGATGCGGCCGTCGGCGCGGTTCAAGAACCAGAGGCGGTTGTTCGTGAGGTCGGAGACGTAGAGGAAGCGTTGCTCGGCGTCGGGCGAGAACGCGATGCCGCCCGTCGAGCCGCCGACGCCCGTGCCCGGCGCGACGATCCACTCGGCGGCGAACTTGCCTTGCTTGTCGGTCACGTGGATGCGATTGGCGTTGCGGTCGGCGGCGTAGACGAGCCCGTCGCGCGAGACGTTGATCGTGAGGTGACCGACGAAGTCCCGCGGCATTGGGCCGTTCGGCGTGTAGCGGTGGTCCGCATCGTCCACGCTGATCTCCGCGAGCGGCTTACCGTACGCGCCCCAGCCGCGCTTGAACGCGAGCGTGTCGAGCGCGAACACGAGCACGCGCCCGCCCAAGTAGTTGTCGGCGACGTACACCTCGTTGTCGTCTTCGACGATGCGGATCTCTTCGATCGTGCCGACGACGAGCGGTGTGCCGGGCGGATACTTCGCGCGAAACGCCGCACGCGCCCGGGCTTGGGTCTCGACTGCGACGGGATCGGGCGCGGGCTGCGGGAGGAACGCGGCGACGGGCCCGCGGCCGCCTTGGCCCGGCCGGCGCGTGCTCGTCGTCGGCAAGCCAACAGGTCCGCCGTCTTCGCGCTCGGGCGTGCGCGCGATCTCGGCGACGACTTGGCCGGTGCGCGGATCGTACTTGCGCACCGTGTCCTGGCCGAGATAAGCGAACCCCTCGCGGTCGACGTCCATGCCGTGGCCCTGCGGCGCGTCGAACGAGCCGATGACGCGGCCTGCGCGGTCGAGGTGGATCATCGCCGGCGCGCGCACGCAGCAGAGCGCGAGCGGCGGCGTAAGCTCGGCGTGGAGCTCGATGTTCGTGAGGTCGTTGGGCCGGTTGTAGAGCCAGACGTTGTCGTCGCGGTCGACGGCGAGGCCCGTGACGCCGCCGAGCTTCCAGAGGTTCGGCAAGTCGTCGGGCCAGGTGGGGTCGAAGACGAGCGAGGGCGCGGCTTGGCCGACAGCGACGTGCGGGCCCGCTCCGAGCGCGAGCACGGCCACGCCGAGCAGAGCGCGCCAATTTGGGCTCGCCGTGCTCATCGCGTCGTCACGACCCCGGCCCGCCGTGAATCTCGGGGAAGAACAGGTCGCGCCACGATTCTGGTCGATTCTCGATCGAGCCGATCTCGTGCATGAACTCGGCGTACTTCTCGAGGTTCTCGGGCGCCGTCGTGAAACGGATGTCGGGGTCGCGCAGGACTTCGACGAGCTCCTCGGCCGAAAAGCCGGCCGCGGACTCCGCGGCGAACAGGATCTGCGCGGCGGCCTGCGGGTCGGTGCGGATGAGCTCGTTGGCTTCCTCGAGCGCCGCGAGCACGGCGGCGTAGGCGCCCGGATTCTGCTCGCGGAAGCGCGCCGTCGTCGACAGCATCGTGAACGTCGTGGTACCCCCCATGATCGCGTCCGTGTCGAGCACCGTGCGCACGCGCGGATCCTGGATTTCGCGCTGATGGAACGGCGGCGACGTGAAGTGTGAGTTGACCTGGTTGCCGCCCGCGAGCAGCGCGACGACGGCGTCGGCGTGCGTCATCGTCACCGTGTAGCGGTCGAAGCGGAACGCCTCGGCCGCGCCGTAGCGTTGCGCCGCGTACATCTGCATGACGATCGACGGGATCGACACCTTGACGGCCGTGACGGCGATCTTGTCCGTCTCCGTCAAATCGTCGATCGAGGCGAGCGCCGGGTTCGTGGTGTTCAAGTACATGGGCAACGACGACATCGCGGCCACGCCGCGGACGTCGGCCGCGCCACGCGTGCGGTCCCAGAGCGTGATGAACGCGGGCGGCCCGGCGGCGATGAAGTCGACCGAGCCCGACAGCAGCGCGTCGTTCATGACGGCCGGGCCGCCGAGCTCGATCCAACGCACCGTGAGTCCCTCGAGCCCGGCCGCGGCCGCGTGTTTCTCGATGAGCGCGCGGTCGCGCATGACGTGCAGCGGCAGGAAGCCGACGCCGCCGGCGCCGAGCGGAATGCGAACTTCGGTGCCGCCGCCCGACCCGCCGCCGCAACCCGCGCCGAGCAACGCGACCGCGGCGAGCGCGATGCCGACGAGCCGGCGGCGTATGCGCGCGGCCATCAGTGCGTCCGCCGGCCGGAGCGGGCCGCCGCGCCTTGGCGGGGCAGGGTGGCGCGTGCGAGGTCGCCGGCGTTCGCGAGCGTGTCGATGCGCCAGCACTGCTCGACGACGGCGTCGACCTGCGCTCGCGGCAACGCGAGCACGGCCTGATCGACGAATTTCTCCGTGATCTGCTCGTTCGAGAGCGGCCGATGCACGTTGCCGAGCGACTGCTCGACGAACTTCGTGAGCGTGCGGCCGTCGCGGAGCTGCACTTCGATGTGCGCCTGATCTTCGGTGATCGCGGCGTCGGCGACGGCCGCCGTCACGGCGCGCACGCGCTTGAGGTTGGGATCGGCGACGGCCTCGTCCGTGAACTCCTGAAGCCCGCCCTTGCCGCGCACGAGGCCGATGGCTGCAGCGTGGTAGATCGAGTACTTGCTCTCGAGCGCGCGCTTGAGATCGCTCTTGTTGCAGAGGTCGAGCACGAGCGGCGCGACACGCACACGCACGGCCGCGATGTCCTCGGGTGCCGGATGGAACTCGCGATGGAGCTGGCTGCAGCCGTCGATCGTCGGGTGCACGACGAGGCCGCACGCGTACGGCTTGTAGGCGTTGTCGCGGAGCTCGAAATCGCGGCCCAAGCCCGCCGTCACCTTGCTCAGATCGTACTGCGCGGCCGTCACGGCGGCGAAGCCGCGCGGCCCCTCGAGCGCGCGCTCGCCGGCCGTGAAGTCGGCACGGCCGAACAGCGCGGCCGTGTAGCCGTTCTGCGCGGCGCGCCCCGGCTGGAACGACTTCGCCATCGAGCCGAACATCTCGCGGATGCCGGCCGCTTGCGTGGCCGCAAGCCCGAACGCCCAGACCATTTGCTTGGTGCTCAGTCCGAGCAGCTTGCCGATGGCGGCCGCGGCACCGAACACGCCCGTCGTCGACGTGATGTGCCAGCCCGCCGAATAATGTGCGGGATAGACGGCGTTGCCGATGCGCGACTCGACCTCGAACCCCAGGATGAACGCGTGCACGAAGTCGCTGCCCGAAACGGGGTTCGCGCTCGCGTAGGCGAACAGCGCCGAGGCCACGGGCACGCTCGGATGGATGTAGTTCTTCGGCAGCGTGTCGTCGTACTCGTGCACGTGCGAGCCGATGCCGTTCAGCAGCGCCGCGTGCAGCGCGTCGAAGCGCTCGGCGCGGCCGAGCACACAGGCGTTGGCGTTGCCCGAGAACGGTGCGAGCGTGCGGATGGCGACGTCGAGCGCGGGCTCGGTGCTGCCGCCCAGCGCACAGCCCAGGTAGTTGACGATCGCGCGCTTGGCTTCGTCGCGCACGTCGCGCGGGATCGCTTCGAGCGTGCTGTGCGTGACGTACTGCGCCAGCGCTTCCGTTGCAGACATTGAGGCTCCCGGATCGAACGACGAATTACACGACGAACCGAACGCTGTAGATCGGCGGCAAGTACGTGCTCACGTTCTGCCAGCTCGCGCCTTGGTTCTCGCTGACGAACAGGTTGCCCGTGGTGCTGCCGAACGCGAGCGTGGTGCCGTCGGCGTCGAGGTCGAGGCCGTGGCGATACACGACGTCGTAGGCGTGCTGCTTCGGCAATCCCTTGCTCGAAATCTCGAAGCTCTCGCCGCCGTCGCGCGTGCACGAGACCACGAGTGCGCCGCCGACGGGATAGCGCCGCTCGTCCTTTTGGCCCGGCACGAACCATGCGGTGCGCGGATTCTCGGGGTGGACGACGACGGGGAAACCGAACACCGAGGGCTTCGCGTTCTTGATCTCCGTGCACGTGAGCCCGCCGTCGGTGCTCAAGAAGATGCCGTTGTGGTGCTGGATCCAGATGTGATCGGGCGCGGCTTTGCACTGCGCGAGCCGATGCGCGTCTTGGCCGCGGCGCTCGTAAGCCTGGTCGGGCGGCGCATAGTCGGCGCGCATGCCTTGGCCCTTGCAGTCCCAGCTCTTGCCGCCGTCGGTCGTGAGCCAGAGACCGCCGCACGAGATGCCGAGCCGCACGATGTCGGGGCTGCGCGGGTCGACGAGGATCGAATGGATGCCGGGATAGTCCGCGCCGCCGCCCACCCAGAACTTGCGATCCGGGTGCCGCCAGAGATTCTCCATGAGCTGCCAGCTGTCGCCGCCGTCGCGCGAACGGAACAGGCCGCCGGGGATCGTGCCGCACCAGAGCTCGCCGGGGCGCGACGACCCTTCGAGGGCCCAGACCTTCATGACGTTCCAGGGAATCGGCGTGTTGCGCATCGGGTCGACGTCGACGACGTCGTCGGGTTTCGGCGGGTAGGCCGGCACGGCGCGATCTTCCCAGGTGGCCCCGTTATCGCGGGAGCGCTTGATCTTCACGCCGAAGTGGCCCATGTCCTGCGCCGCGTGCAACGTGCCGTCGCGCTCGGCGAGCGTCATCGTGACGGGGTCGCCCAATAGCTCGGCGCGGTCGATGCGCCAGTCGCCGCGGCTATGGCGGCCGACGATGAACAGTCCCTTGCGAGTCCCTACGAGCAGCCGGTTGGCCATGGTTCATCCCCCAGACAGTGCTTGAAAAACATGTACTTCGCTGTTGTTCTCAAGGCGATCTGTGAGCTTGTGGCGGTCGCGCAGATTGCGCCCGTCGACGAGCACTTTGACGTGATGCCGCACCTCGCCCTGGTTGTCGAGCACGTAGTCGCGGACGCCTGGCCAAGAGTCGAAATAGCGTTCGAAGAGCTCGGCGACGGTCGCGGCGGCTAGCGTCGCCGTCGGGCACTGCGTGTGGCGCGTGAGGTTCTGCGTGAAATGGATGCTCGCCATGGCCGTGGCCCTCGCTACGCCGCGGATCGCGCGAGCACGCGATACGGCGCGAGCTCGGGCATGCGGCAGTTCGCGAGCGGCACGAGCACGGTCGTCACGAGCGCGTGCTGGCCCGTGAGCACCGAATGGCTGATGCCGTCCGTGAACACCATCCACGCCGACAGCGGCGGGAAGTGGATCTCCTGATAGTGCTCGCGGCTGTCGCGGAAGCTCGGACTCTGTTTCATGTAGTTATGGATGCGGCGCATCGAGCGGTCGTATGGGCTCGAATCGATGACGCGAAACAACGGGTAGAGCTTACCGACCGCGCCGACGAGCCCGCTGTAGAGACGGTCGAGCGGCCCCTTGTCGATGCGCACGCGCGCCTGGCCGCGGCCGGCAGCGGTCCAGAGCTCGGGGTACCGGCCCATGATCGCGTTGAAGCTGCCCTTCGTGCCCCAGACGCGGTCGCGCGTCGGATGAATGTTGACGAAGAAGCGCAGGATACGCGCGCCGTTCGTGGCGCCGTACGCGCCCGCGTCGATGTGGACGAGCTCGTTGCTCGAGCGGACTTTGAGCTTGCGGCCTTGCTCCTCGATCGAGCGGAAGCTCGTCGTGCCGAGCGTCCAGCCCGGCACGAAGTCGGGGCACGACCGGCGCAGGAATTGCTCGACGCGCTGGCCGTGCGTGCGCAGGATTCGCTCGATACGCTCCTTGACGTCGGCCGCGGCTGTAAAGCGCGGGATCGAATCGGACTCGGGGTGATAGCTGATGTTCTTCACCTGGAGCTCGCGCGGTAATCCCTCGCGCATGAAGTCGAGATCGGTCTCGCTCGGCAGCTCGACGGGGCTGCGATCGAAGAACACGACCTCGGCGCGCTCCATCGCGTCCTGGATTTCCTTCGGTGGGGAGGTGTCGAAGGCGCGTAGCGCGTAGTGGTCCATAAACTCTAGCCCCTTGCCTGGATGCCGCGTGCGGCGAACGCAGCGTCTAGTTTAGCGATGACTTCGGCCACCGTAATCAGGCTCATGGCGGCGGGGTCGCGGACCCGTTGCCCCCAGCGTAACGTCTCGATCGGCCGGCCGAATTCGCGGGCGACGGCCTCGGGGTACTGGTCGACGACGAGGTGCTGGCTGAAATACGGCCCCGTGCGCTGGCGGTTCGACGTGGCGTAGAGCCCGACGACCGGGGTGCCGACGGCCGTGGCCATGTGGGCCGGGCCCGAGTCGGGGCAGAGCACGACGGTCGCTCGCGCGAGTATCGCGAGCAGTTGTTTCAGGCTCGTCGCGCCGATGAGGTTGCGCGGTTGCCAGCGCGCTGCGTCGCAGATCTCGCGGCCATAGATTTGCTCGATGGACGAGGTGCCGCCCGTGAGCAGCACCTGCGCGCCGTAGCGCTGCACCGCGTAGTCGGCGATTGCCGCGTACCCATCGGCGCGCCAGTTGCGGTAGTTGCGGAAGCGCTGGCCCGTGCAGGGGCTGATGACGAGCGTGGGTTTACCGCTCGCGAACAGCGGTGCGATCGCGGCGACGTCGTCGGCGCCGACCGGGATGTCCCAACGCGGCTTTGCGGGCTGCGGCACGCCGATGAGCTCGGCGAACTCGAATAGCCCGTCCATGACGTGCCGCTCGCGGCGCGCCGGCAAGCGCACGTTCGTGAACAACCATTGCTGGTCGCGCGCGCGCTCCTTGTCGAAGCCGATGCGCACGTTCGCGCGCACGAGCAGGCTCACGAGATTCGCGCGTGCCGAGGCGTGCATGTGCAGCAGCGCGTCGAAGCGGCGGCCGCGGAGGGTGCGCCGTACGGCCAGGTAGCCGCTTAAGCCCTGCGACTTGTCGAGCGCGACGAGCTCGACGCCCTCGAGGCCTCCTAATAAGGAGTGCTCCGTCTTGCCGACGATCCACGTGAGCTTGGTGCTCGGCCACGCGTCTTGGATCGCGCGGACCACGGGCACGGTATGGCAGGTGTCGCCGATGGCCGAGAGCCGCACGATGCAGAGCGACGCCGGTGGTTGACCGAAAGGGAGCTGCATGCCGTGCGTGCGATCCGACGGGTCTCGGCCGTCAGTTCACGGGCTCGCCGTCGTCGTTCCAGATCTCGACCGGCGCGATGTTGAGTCTCTCGACCTGGCTGCGGATCTGGCTCAGATCGCCGACCACCACCCAGATCAGGCTCTCCGGGTGCACGACGTCGCGTGCGGCCGTTTGCAGATCGGCGAGGGTCAGCGCCTGGTAGCGCTCGGTGAGCGACGCGGCGTAGTCGAGCGGCCGGCCGTAGCGCGCCGAGCTCGCCATGCTGCCGAGCACCGCGCCGGCGGTCTCGAACTCGCCGGGCAGCTCGCGCGTCGAGCCCGCGATCACGCGGCTCATCTCGTCGGTCGTGATCGGGCGCGTCGTTGCGATGACCTCAAGCTCTCTGACGAGCTCGGCGATCGAGTCGCCGGTGCGATCGGTCTGCACCGGTGCATAGACGAGCATCGGCCGCGGGCCGCGCGCGTTTTGCGGCACGGTGCGTGCACCGTACGCCCAGCCTTTCTCCTCGCGCAGATTCATGTTGATTCGGGCGGTGAACGTGCCGCCGAGCACGCCGTTCATCGACTCGATCGCGAGATCGGCGTCGGAGCCGAGTCCGGGGATCACGTGGCCGGCCAGAATGAACGACTGCGGCGAGCCTGGCTTGTCGATGAGGATCATCCGCGGCTCGCTCGGCCGCGCAACTGCCGCCACGTTCTTCGCGGGCTTCGGCGCGGCGGGCACCTGCCAGCCGCGCAGCGCGTTCTCGAGCAGCGGCGTGATCTCCGCGAGTGTGACGTCGCCCGCGATGAACAACCGGGCGTTGTCCGGCCGCAGCCAATTGTCCTTGAACGCGACCAGGTCCTCGCGCGTGACGGACGCTATCGACTCCTCCGTGCCCGAGCCGGTGAACGGCACGCCGTACGCGTGCTCTGCGCCGTAGATCGCAGGCGGCAAGAGCCGCAGCGCGAGCGACAGCGGGTCCGCCTTCTCCTGCGCGATGCCCGAGGTGCGCTGCGTGCGTTGCCGCTCGATCTCGGCGGGATCGAACGCGGGGTTCTGGATGACGTCGGCCCAGAGCGCGATCGAGCCCGTAAGCTCGCTCTTGATCGCGGACAGCGACACGCTGGAGGCGTCGAGGCCCGAGCCCGCCGAGATGCGCGCGCCGAGGCGCTCCATCTCCGCCGCGATCTCGAGCGCACTGCGCGTGCTCGTGCCTTCGTCGAGCAGCGCCATCGCGAACGACGCGACGCCGAGCTTGCGGCCCGCGTCCGCGGCGTAGCCAGCGTCGAACTCCATCGACATCTCCACGACCGGCACCGCGTGCCGCTCGGCGAGCACGACCTGCACGCCGTTCGACAGCGTTGCGGTCTGTATATCGGGGAAGCGCAGCGTCGGCAGATCGTTCGGGATCGGCGGCAAACCGCCGGACCGGTCGACGCCGGTCGTGGACGACGTGTAGCCGCCCGCCGGCGCGACGTCGACCTGATGCCAACCGCGCGTCAGGTACGTGCGCGCAACCTCGAGCACGTCGGCCGGCGTCGCCGCGTTGATCCATTCGAGGTACTGCTGGATGAAGTTCGGATCGCCCGCGTACAGCTCGCCCTCCGCGAGGATCACGGCCTTGCCGCCGAAGCCGCCGACCTCCTCGAGCCCGCGCACCGTGGCGGCGTTGATGCCGGTCACCGCGCGTTTGAGCTCGTCCTCGGTCGGGCCGCTCTCGAGAAACTCCGCGATCACGCGATCCATCGCCTCGGTCGCAACGGACGCGTCTTGCCCGGGATTGAGCGTCACGCCGAGATCGACGACGCTCGCGAGCTCGAACGGCGTCACGCCGATCGCGACCGAGCTCGCGAGCTGGCGGTCGTAGATCAGGTCGCGATAGAGCCGCGAGTTCTTGCCTTGGCCGAGCGCGGCGGCGGCGAGGTCGAGCAGCGCCTTCTCGCGAGTCGAGCGCCCGGGCGCGACCCAGGCGCGATTCGCGAGCACGGCCGGCACCTCGTCGTGCTGGACTTCATGCGTGTTCAAGGTGCGCGTCGGCACCCAGCTCTGCATCGTGTCGACCTCGGGACCGGCCGGGATGTCGCCGAAGTAGCGCTCGACTTTCTCGCGCGCGGTCGCGACGTCGATGTCGCCGGCGAGCGAGAGCACCGCGTTGTTCGGGCCGTAATAGGTTCTGAACCACTCCTGCACGTCCTCGAGCGACGCGGCGTTCAGGTCCTCCATCGAGCCGATGGTCGAGTGCCGATACGGGTGGCCCGGCGGGAACAGACCCTCGTACAAGTTGTAGTTGACGCGGCCGTACGGCTGGTTGTCGCCCTGGCGTTTTTCGTTCTGCACGACGCCGCGCTGGTTGTCGAGCTTCTGCTGCGTCACCGCGCCGAGGAGATGGCCCATTCGGTCCGACTCCATCCACAACGCGAGGTCCACGGCGGGCGTCGGCACCGTTTGAAAATAGTTGGTGCGATCGAGCCAGGTCGTGCCGTTCATGCCCGTGGCGCCGACCTGCTGCATCGGCAGGAACCACTCGCCGTCGTAGTTCTCCGTGCCGTTGAACATCAAGTGCTCGAAGAGATGCGCGAAGCCGGTCTTGCCCGGCGGCTCATTCTTGGAGCCGACGTGATACCAAATGCTGACCGCGACCACGGGCGCTTTGCGATCCTCGTGCACGATCACGGTCAAGCCGTTGTCGAGCTTGAAACGCTCATAGGAGAGATTCAGCTGCGGCGCGCGGCTCGCGCTCGCCGGCGCGCTCGCCCCGCCCGCGGCCGGTGGACCCGCTGGGTCGCAGGCGGTGAGAAAACAGGCAACGGCGGACGCGCCGAGTAGTGCGGCGAAGGGGCGGCGAAAGCTGCTCATCACGGAGCTCCTTGGGATCGCGTTCAATGTGCCGGTCGGGCGGAGCGCTCAATATGTACCAACGAGCCGACGGAGTCACCGGGCGCTCCGCCGAGCCCGCCGGCGATGGCGATTGCGCAGTCCGAGCGATCCCGGTATCTATGGCCTTCCCGGGTTGGGCTGCAGGCCGATGACCACCGATTTTTCCGAGATCCGTGAGGCCGTGGCGCGGCTCTGCGCCGATTTCCCTGGGCGCTACTGGCGCGAGCACGATCGCGCGCGCGCGTACCCGAAGGAGTTCGTCGACGCGTTGTCGGCGGCGGGCTACCTGGCCGTGCTGATCCCCGAGGAATACGGCGGCTCCGGGCTCGGCATCGCGGCCGCGAGCGCCGTGCTCGAGGAGATCCACTTCAGCGGCTGCAATGGCGCCGCGTGCCACGCACAGATGTACACGATGGGCACGCTTTTGAAGCACGGCAGCGAGGCACAGAAGCGCGCGTACCTGCCGCAGATCGCCGCGGGCTCGCTGCGCTTGCAGGCGTTCGGCGTCACGGAGCCCACGAGCGGCACGGACACCACGCGCATCCGCACGACGGCCGTGCGCGACGGCGACGTCTATCGCGTCAGCGGCCAGAAGGTGTTCATCTCGCGCACCGAGCACTCCGATCTCATGCTGCTGCTCGTGCGGACCACGCCGCGCGAGCAAGTCGCGAAACCGACCGACGGCATGTCGGTGCTGCTCGTCGACCTGCGCGCGGCCGTCGGCCACGGCCTCACGATCAAGCCCATCGTCACGATGATGAATCACGCGACGACGGAGCTGTTCTTCGACAACCTCGCCGTGCCGGCCGCGAGCCTCGTCGGCGTCGAGGGCAAAGGCTTCGCCTACATCCTGGACAGCATGAACGCCGAGCGCATCCTCATCGCCTCGGAGTGCATCGGCGACGCGCGCTGGTTCATCGCCAAGGCCGCGGCTTACGCGACCGGGCGCGAGGTGTTCGGCCGGCCGATCGGCCAGAATCAGGGCGTGCAGTTCCCGATCGCGCGCGCCCACGTGCAGACCGAGGCCGCGGCGCTCATGGTCGCGAAGGCGGCCGCGCTATTCGACACCGGCGAGAAGTGCGGCGCCGAGGCCAACATGGCGAAGATGCTCGCGGCCGACGCCTCGAAGGAGGCCGCCGACGTCTGCATCCAGACCCACGGCGGCTATGGTTTCGCCGAGGAGTACGACATCGAGCGCAAGTTCCGCGAGACGCGGCTCTACCAGGTCGCGCCCGTGTCGACGAACCTCATTCTTTCCTATATCGGCACGCACGTGCTCGGCATGCCGAAGTCGTTCTAGCCGCTTTCGCGGCGCCGTCAATCGGCGGCGCAGCTCTCCGGCAACGATCGCTCCCTCGCCCAGCGCCAGCCGTCGCTCGGGCGGCGAATCTCCGAGAGCAGCGACAGCACTTTTAGGCTGGGATCGCGCATGGCGGCGCCCGTGATGATCACGTGGTCGCCAGCCCGCAAGGTTTCCGTGGCGATGTCCGCTTGGGCGAGTTGTCCCAACGCGAACCACTCGATTCGATAGTGGCTGACGTCGTTCGTGCGCAGATCGATCACGATGTGCGGGTTCACCCACTCGACGTTGTTGATCTCGCCTTCGAGCGCGACGGGCTTGCAGCGATCGAACGCCGCGTAGCTGTGGTGAGCGTAGACGTGGCCTGCGATCGAGCTTGCGGCGACTGCCGCGACGAAAACGAAATGGCCGGTACTCGTCATGGTGTGCTCCTCGGTGACCGTTTCGGGCTTGGATCCGTCACGGCAGGCTCCAGAGCCGCGACTCCGTGATCTCGACCGCGGCCGAGACCGTGATCTCGCCGACGTGCCGCGCGCCGCCGCGGCTTTCGACGACATACTCGATGCGCAACGGGTCGCTGTGCACGACGTCGACAACGCGCACGTGGCCGGCGTCGCGCGGCAACGGCAGCGGCAGCTCCTGCGGCGTGTAGGCGCCGAGCAGGTCGGTCAAGACGTCGCTGTCGCCGGTATTGGCCGCGCGGATCAGCGTGGCGAGCGCGGCGCCGGCCGGCGTGTCCGGCAGCGCAAAGGCCGGCTCGTCGGAGAGGGGTAGGGCGGGCTCGACGACGCTCGCCGTAGCCGTGGCCGCGCCGACGGCGCCGAGGGCCGCGAGCAGCGCGACGTCGCGGACGCGCAAGCGCAAGTCGGTGCCGAGCAACCGCAGCCGCAGCACATCGAGATTCGCCGTGCGCACGGTCGCGACGAGGCGCGAAGGGGGCGCCGCGCCCGCGAGCAGCATCGACGCGAGCTCGGCGGCGTAGCGATCCTTGGCGAAGTGCGCGGCGCTACGGTGATCGCACGTCGTTTCGATCATGAGCACGGCCTGGCGCGCGAGGTAGGCCACGAGCGGGTTCCACCAGTAGAGGCGTCGCACGGCCGCTACGCCCGCGAGCCACAGCGGGTCGCGTTGCCGCGCGTGCCAGAATTCGTGCACGAGCGCGAGCTTTAGCCGCGTCCCGGTGTGCCGATCGCCGAGCCAAATCGTCGGGCGGGTCCAGCCGGTCGCGGCTGCGACGTCGCTGTCGGCGACGATGCGAATCTCTGCCGGCACGTCGGCAAGCTCGGGCGGCAACAAGGCGCGCAGCTCGTTGCAGGGCCTGCTCGCGGCACGCCAGCGACGGATGCAACGCTCGAGCGCGAGACAGTCGCCGACGAACAGCGCGAGACCCCATAGCGACGCTGCCGCGACGACGTAGCCGAGCAGCGTGCCGGCCTCGAGCCAAGCCGCGTCGCGCAGGGGCGCGAGTGCCGCGGCGGCGACGAGCGATTCGCCGATCGGCGCGGCGAACGTGCCCGACGACGGCAGCGCAATGCGGATCGCGCCCCAGGGGACGAGCCACGCGGCGAGGCCCGCCGCGGCTACGGCGAACCGCACGCGCGGCGGCGAGCGCGGCGCGAGCGCGAGATAGCCTGCGGCGAGTGCCGCGAGCAGCAGCGCCGTCAACAAGCTGTCGACGATGGCAATCACTTCTTGCCCCGCTCCGCGTCGGCGACGAGCTTGCGCAAATACTCGAGCTCCTCGGCGCTGAGCTTCTCGTCCTGCAACAGCTGTGCAAACAACGGCCGCAGGTCGTTGCCGAACAGGCGGCGCAGGAAGGCTTTGACGAGCGGCTTACGCACGCGCTCGCGTTTGACGACGGGCGCATAGACGATCGTGCGGCCGCGGTTCGCGACGCGCTCGATCGCGCCTTTTTCCTCGAGCCGGTCGACGATGGTCTTGACGGTGGAGTAGGTGACGCCGCGCGCGTCGCCGATGCGCTCGAAGAGCTCGGGCGCCGACAGCTCGCGGTCGCTCCAGAAATGAGTCATGACGTCGAGCTCGAACTCGGAGAGGCGGATGCTCATCGCGGCCCTCTTGGAGCGATATCTACAAGTGTAGTGATTAGACGGACCGGGTCAACTCAAGATTTCTGCGTCGACCTCGCGCCACGCGCCCGGTGCCAAGCCCTCGAGCGTGATGTCTCCGATCGCGGCCCGGACCAGGCGCAGCGTGGGGAAGCCCACGCGTGCCGTCATGCGCCGGGCCTGGCGATTCTTGCCCTCGCGCAGTACGAGCTCGAGCCAGGCGGTCGGGATCTTTGCGCGGTAGCGGATCGGCGGGTCGCGGGGCCAGAGCCCCGCAGGCTCGGCGATGACCCGGGCCGCGGCGGGTTTCGTCACGAAGTCGCCGAGGTCGACGCCGCGCCGCAGCTCCGCGAGCGCGGCTTCGGTCGGCACGCCCTCGACCTGTGCCCAATAGGTCTTCGCGAGCTTGTGGCGCGGATTCGCGATCCGCGCCTGGAGCGCGCCGTCGTCGGTCAGGAGCAGCAGGCCTTCGCTATCGGTGTCGAGGCGTCCTGCCGGGTAGACGTTGCGGATCGGCACGTAGTCGGCGAGCGTGCGCTTGCCGGGCTCGGGGCTGAACTTGCTGGCCACGCCGAAGGGTTTGTTGAGCGCGACGAGCACGAGCGTCAACGCGCGAGGTAGCGTGCGATGAGGTCCGGCGGAACTTGCGTGGCCGGCACGACGGCTGCGGCGCGGCGTCGGCGCCGCCGGCCGTCGCCGCGCTTGCCCGCGGCGCGCGGCTCGAACCAGCTGCGCACGTCGGCGTCGAGCCCCACTCCGTGCATATAGTTATAGAGTGCAGCGCGCAGTCCAAAGCCCAAGAAGTCGTGATCGGTGCCCACGGGGTCGTCGAACTCGACGTCGTTGTGCGCGAACGTGATCTTGGGCGGCGGCCGCAGGGTGATGCCGTACTGCTCGGGATGGAGCCCGATGGGCGAATGCGCCGTCGCCGCAAACCGATGCCAGTACGCCGACTGAATGCAGCCCAAGGCGAACAGCTGGCGCACGCGCTCGAGCGCGTCGATCGTCTCCTGCGCCGTCTCGCTCGGAAAACCGTACATGAGGTACGCGTGCACCATGATGCCGGCGTCGGTGAAGGCGTGGGCGACGCGCGCCACCTGCGCGACCGTCACTCCCTTCTTCATGAGGCCGAGCAGCCGATCCGACGCGACCTCGAGCCCGCCGCTGACGGCCACGCACCCGGACTCCGCGAGCAGGGAGCAGAGGTCGGGCGTGAACGTCTTCTCGAAGCGGATGTTGCCCCACCAGCTGATCGCGAGCCGCTCGTCGACGAGCCGCCGCGCGAGCGCGCGCAACGCGGCCGGCGGCGCGGCCTCGTCGACGAGATGGAAACCCGTGTGACCGGTCTCGGCGATCAGCGCGCGAATGCGTTGCACGACGATGTCGGTCGCGGGCCGGTCGTAGCGCCCGATGTAGTCGAGCGACACGTCGCAGAAGCTGCATTTCTTCCAATAGCAGCCGTGGGCGATCGTGATCTTGTTCCAGCGGCCGTCGGACCAGAGCCGGTGCATGGGGTTCAGCATCTCGAGGATCGAGACGTAGTCGGCGAGCGGCAGGCCCGCGTAGGTCGGGAGACCTAAGTCACGCTGCGGAAAGTCGGGCTGCGTGGCGTCGGTCTCGAAAACCACGGCGTCGTTCTTGCGCACGTAGGTGCGCACGAGCGGCACGTTGCGGCCACTCAAGCGCGTGAGCAGATTCAGCAACGGCCGTTCGCCGTCGTCGAGCGTGATGTAGTCGAAGTAGTCGAACACGCGCGGCTCGCTTAAGCGCCTGAGCTCGGTGTTGACCCAGCCGCCGCCGAGCACGAGCTTGACCTTAAGCGCTTGCGCGCGCATCGCGCGCGCCATGCGGAACGCGCCGTAGACGTTGCCGGGGAACGGCGCCGACAGGCCGACGACGTCGGGCGCGTGCAGCGCGAGGAGCTCGTGCGCGATCTCGTCGAGCGCCTCGTCGACGAGCGTCGCGTCGCCCTCGAGCGCGTCGCGCAGCGGCGCGAACGTCGGCGCACTCGCGGCGAGCCGCTCGCCGTAGCGCGCGAGCTTGAACTTAGTATCGATGCCCGCTCGCCACACGTCGGCAAGGTCGTCGACGTAGAGGCTCGCAAAGTAGCGCGCCTGCTCCGTCGTGCCGAGCGCGCCGAACGCGAGCGCGAGCGGCTCGTCCTGCGCCGGCGCGAAGCGCGAGCCTTCGGGCAGGAACGCGCGCCCGACGATGCGCAGAGCCAACGTGGGATCGCGGCCCTGCAAGAACCTGATCGTGGGCTCGACGGTGTCGACGTAGCGTTCCGCGTGCGCGAGGAAGTGGGCGATCGCGGGCGGCACGGCCGTGCCGCGCCCGGCACGGCGTGCTCTGCGGCGCAGCACCTCGGCCATGCGCTCGATCAGCCGCGGCGTGTAGAGGCGCAAGAACAGCGCGAGCGAAGCATCGGCTTGCGTCACCGTGAGATCGAGCTCCGCGGCGCGCGTGCGCAGGAAACCCGTGAGGTACGCCGTCGCGGGGTAAGGCGTATTGAGCTGGGTCATCGGCGGGGTCACGAGCAGCACGCGCATGGCCGCGAGGTTAGCGTACTGCGGGGGTTTGCAGCCATTCGCGCGGCGCCGCGTGGGTTTGATCGGGCGCGGTTTTGGTCGTAACGTTGGCCGAGAGCGAAGAAAAGGGGATCGCGATGTCGAGATGGCAGCGTAGCTTGGCGGTCGCCGTCGGCGCCCTCATCGCGTGGCCAACCCTTGCGCATCATGGCGGCGACGTGGAATGGGGCGACGAAACGCGCGGCCCGATCACGGGCACGGCCACGAAATTCGCGTTCCAGTTTCCGCACGTGTTCTTCGAGATGGACGTGGCGAGCGATGGCGGCGTGAGCCAATGGACGATCACGACGCGCTGGACGCCGACGATCTTGCGCGAGCACGGGTGGAGCCGCGATTCCATCAAGCCCGGCGACGAGGTCACGGTGACCTACGTGCCGCACGTCGATAAGCCGCGCATCGGCCAGATGCAGACCGTCGAGATCAACGGCAAGTCGCTGCCGTTGTCGTTCTGAAGGCGCGCGCCGTGCGAGTCGCGCTCAAGTTGGCGGTCGCTCTCGTCGTCACGTGCCACGGTGCGCATGCGCAGCAGAACGCGCGCGACCTGTCGGGTCACTGGGATCGCAGCTCGCCGCTCGAATCGTTCGCGAACACGCCGGGCGGCACGCGCGCCAACGCTCAAACGGGCAGCCGCGAAGCGCCGTTCACGCCGGCGGGGCGCGCGGCGTTCGAGGCCAACAAGCCGGGCTACGGGCCGCGGCGCGCCATGCAGCGCAACGACCCCCTCGGCCGTTGCGAGCCGCTCGGGCTCGTGCGCAACCTCGTCGCGGAGATCGTGGCGCCGCACGCGACGTTCGAGCTCGTGCAGACTGCGACGCGTATCCTTCAGCTCTTCGAATACCGCCACGATTGGCGCGAGGTCTGGCTCGACGGGCGCGCGTTACCGCAAGGCGACGAGCTCTATCCGAAATGGAACGGCTTCTCGGTGGGGCGCTGGGAGGGCGATGTGCTCGTCGTCGAATCCGTCGGCTTCGACGCGCGCACGTGGCTCGACAAGCTCGGCTATCCGCACAGCGAGGAGATGCGCGTCGAGGAGCGCTACCGGCGCGTGGATGCCGAGACGCTCGAGCTCGCTATCACGATCACGGATCCAAAGTTCTACACCGAGCCGTGGCGCAGCGACGCGAAACGCTTGCGCTTGAACCGCGGCAAGGCGCAGCGTTTCGACGAGCAGATCTACTGCATCCCCGCCGAAGAGATGACCTATCAAGACCTCGTCGGCACGGGCAACGTCATCGACTGATATCCATGGAGCTCGTGATTCGTGAAGCGGATCTGGCCGCCGCAGGAGACGCCGCGGCGATCGTGACGGTGCTCGACTCCTATGCCTCCGATCCCGCAGGCGGCGGCGGACCGTTGTCGCCCGAGGTGCGCGGGCAGCTCGTGCCCGCTTTGCGCGCCCATCCGACTGCGCTCGTGCTGCTCGCATTCGTGGGCTCCGAGCCCGCCGGCATCGCCGTAGGCTTTTTCGGCTTGTCGACGTTTCAGGCGCGGCCGCTGCTCAACATCCATGATCTCGCGGTCATCCCGGCCTATCGCGGCAAGGGAGTGGGCCGGGCACTGCTGCAGGAGGCCGAGAATCGCGCGCTCGGCCGCGGCTGCTGCAAGTTGACGCTCGAGGTCCAGGACGCCAACGCGCGCGCCCGCGCGTTGTACGCAAGTTTCGGCTTCGAGGATTTCGTCGTCGCCGGCTCGCCGACGCGGTTCTTGAGCAAGGCGCTGCCGCGGGGCGATTCGTAGCCGGGAGTCCGAGTCCGCAAACCTCCTCGATTCCGCGACACTGGTGACAACGCTCGGTCGCTCAAGCCCCGAGGCGTTCGAGCTTGTTCTGAAGGAACCGCGCGAGCGCCGTTGTATGCGGATAGACCCAGCGCTCGAACAACGGCTCGTCCTCCGGCGTCTTGTCGTAGATCGTGCGCAGAAAACCAATACCCGCGAGACCGGGCTTGGTGTTGATCTCGACGAGCCGCAGGCGCCCTTCCCGATCGATGACGAAATCGAACGCGACTTCCAAGAGATCGCCGGGATGGAGCGTCTCGAGATAGGCGGCGAGCCCAAAAGACTCGCTCCTGAGCTCCTGGAGTTTGTGTTGCGCGGCCTCTGCGCCGAGCAACGCGAGCAACAAATCTTCGGTGACGACGCTCACGCCACCCTGGCTCACGTTGGAAACATCGCTGCCGGCCGGCGACAGCCGTGCCTCGTGGACCCAGCTCCACGCGTGTCCGTCGTGGACCATGATGACGCGAATGTCGAAAACGCGGTCGTCGTGCGCCAGCGTCTCGATGCCTTCCTCGATGACGAAGCCCTTCTTGCCGCGCGTCAGGCCGCGAATGTGCTCGTTGGCGGCGGCGCTCGTCTTCGCGACGAACTGCCGCCGCGCGCCAGCTTCGTAGTAGGTGCCCGTCAACCCGTCGGCCGCGCGTTTCACCGTGACGATACGATCGCCCTTGCTACCGGCACGCGGTTTGATGAAAACGAGGCGGTTATTGGCGAGAAAGTGCTCGAGCTGTCGAGCCGACCGCCGATAGCGCTCGCAGTACGGGTGCAGGGTCTCGTGGTAGCCGCGCACGACTTTGTAGGTCTCGAATTTGTCCGCGACGAGCTCGGAAAAGGCATACGGAACGTAGACGCCCATCCGTCGTTGCTCGGTCCAGCGAATGAATTCCTGGTATCCCATGCCTTTCTCGAGCAGTCGGCGCGTCCGGTAGGTCCAGTTTCCGTTGACTAGTGGGGCTTCAGCCGTCGTCGCGATGAACCGGCCGGCGTCGAAGTAGTAGCCGGGAACCTTCGTAGCGGTGGGTGTGACGTGCTTCGGCGAATAGAAGAAGACCCGCTGGCCCGCCTGTCGCAGGGCTGCATCGATGAGCGCTACGCGGTTAATGACCGAGGGACTGAGGCGAACGCTCGGATTCGTCCGCATCGAGCAGTTGAAAAGGAAGCCGACGTTCAGCACGTGCTTAGCCAGTGATCACTTGAACCGCGGGCTGATTTCCATGATTGGCGGTGTGTGCGCCAGCGTACAGACGCGTGCGCAGCCCACCCATTAATCTCTGTCCAACGCCGTCGTTTCGAAACGCGTTATGTCAAGCGTCACGTACTACCCCATCGTTAGCGCGTGACGTTCGACCGCTCCGGCCGAGATGGTCCGAAAGAACCATCGCAGAGTGTCGCCAAAAGCAAACAGGGTACTTACTGGAATCGTAGTCTAGCCGCGACAAAACTAACACGCACGGCTTCCAATGAACGACACGGACCCGATTTCCGATCGCGATAACATCCCGCCTCCTCCGACCGACGACGTGACACCGAACCCGGTGCCTTACGATGCATCCGCCGGCGGTGTCGCAGGTGCCGGCATACTCGATATGCGGGCCGACAAGACCGGCGCCGGCGGCAGCCAGGTCATCCGGATGCGAAAAGACCGCGCCCAACTGCGCGTCGCGTCGTGGGCGTTTACGACTCGGCGCGTGCCTCGGGGCGCCGCTTGCTCGATACTGCCGCCGCTCGGCGCGCCGCACGTCGGCGACCTCGTGCTCGCGCGCGTCGACGTCATCGGCCAACACGCCGACTTGCAGCTCGTGAACGGCCGGCGCCGCCACCTGTTCGTCGACGACGAGATCGTCGTGGTGTACGGCAATCGGTACGCGTCGAGCCAGTTCGAGGCCGAGGTGCCGGAGACGCTCGGGCCCTGTCATCTCGTCGCCGGCGGCGGCATGGCGTCGAGAGCGATCTCGTGGCACGAGCGAATGTCGCGCGGGCCGACGCAGATCACACCGCTCGGTCTCGTCGCCGATGCCGACGGCCGACGGCTCAACGTTGCAGACTTCGCGCTTGCTGCCGTCGAGCTGCACACTGACTACCAACCGACCACGATCGCGGTCGTCGGCACTTCCATGGACTCCGGGAAGACGCAGACGGCGGCGTTTCTCGCCAGAGGGTTGATCGCGGCAGGCTTGCGCGTGGGTTACGCCAAAGTGACGGGCACCGGCGCAGGCGGCGACATGTACTGGCTCAAGGACGCCGGCGCGGACCCCGTCCTCGATTTCACGGACGGCGGAATGCCCTCGACGTATCTCGCGAGCCCCGATCAGATCGAGCGAGTGCTCATAACCCTCAACGCGCACGTGGCGGCTCACGGCGTGGATGCGATCGTGTTCGAGATCGCGGACGGCGTCCTGCAACGCGAGACGGCGGCTCTGCTGCACTCGCCGGGTTTCGCGCGGGTCGCGGGCGGCATCGTGCTTGCGGCGGGGGATTCCATGGGCGCGAGCGCGGGAGTCGCTTGGCTTTCGAAGCTCGCGACGCCCGTGTTGGCCTTGAGCGGCGTGCTGACGGCCGCGCCCCTCCAGATTTCGGAGGCCGCCAAAGCGACGGGGCTGCCGATCTACGATCGCGACCGTCTCGCGTCGCCGGCCGTCGCCATCGACCTCATCGGTCGCGCTCAACAGCATCTCGCTATGTCAGCAAGGAGGCCGCTCGATGCAGCTTGAAACGAAGGTCAAAGAAGAAGCGGGGAGCCAGCCCCGCTGGTCGTTGCCGCGCGGGCGAATCGTCCTACGCGCGTTGCGCCACCACGCCCACCAGGAGTATCTGATCTTCATTCCGAGCAGCGGCGCCGTGAGGGCGCCCGTGCTCGTGTCCGTCCACGGCGTGTCGCGCAATGCCCACGAGCAGGCGCGCGCGCTCGTGCCCGCGTGCGACGAGCGCGGGATCGTTCTGGTGGTGCCGATCTTCGGCGTCGATTCGCACAAGGACTACCAGCGGCTCGGCCGCGGCAGGGATCGCGCGGATCTACTGCTGAATCGATGCCTCGGCGAAGCCGCCTCCCTGAGCGGCGCTGACGTCGCGCAGATCCGTCTGTTCGGATTCTCGGGCGGCGCGCAATTCGTCCATCGCTACCTGATGGCTCATCCCGATCGCGTCGAACGAGCCGTCCTCGCGGCCGCGGGCTGGTACACGTTTCCGGATCATCGCCGGCGCTTCCCGTATGGGATCCGCGTCGGGCGCTCGCTGCGCGGCGTCAGCTTCAATCCCGAGAAGTTTCTCCGCGTGCCGATCCACGTGCTCGTCGGCAGCGCCGATGTCGAATCCAAGAACCTCCGCCGCTCCGCGCGCCTCGACGCGCAGCAGGGCACAACGCGCGTCGAGCGCGCGCACCGATGGGTCGCCGCGATGCGTGAGGCCGCCGACGCGTACCGTATGGAACGGCAGGTCACATTGACGGAGGTCCCGGACGTGGACCATTCCTTCCAGCGATTCTGCCGCACGGGTGCACTCGTAGCGCGGGCGTTCCGTTCATTGTTCGACGCGAATGCGGGGCGGGACGTCGAGCCGCCGCGACTCAACGGCCAGGCGCCCGCAACCGCGATGGCCGCGCCCCGGCCGAGCGAGGCCGCGCATGCCGGGCGGGGGTAAGTCTCGCCGCGCGAGGGCACCAACGGCCGCGACGGGCCGCAGGGTCGTCGCGATGGCAGAATCCAAACCTCCCGCCCGCCTGGAAGAGCACAGCGGCGCCGTCATCCATTGGTCGCCGGCGCCGATCGAGCTGCTGGCCGCAGCCGTGCCGCGCGCGAGGCGACTCCGGCGCTGGTTGGTCGGCGCCGTGTTGCTCGTCGCGTTCGTAGCGCCGCTCGTCTCTTGGCTGCGGTACGAGGCGCGCAACGTCACATCGACGAATGCCGCCGTGCGCGGGCACATCTCCGAGATCGGCACACAACTGCAAGCGGTCGTCGTGAGCGTCGAGGTCGATGCCGGGGACCGCGTCACTGCACAACAGCTTCTCGTGCGCCTCGAGGATCGCCAGCTTCGCGCAGACGCGCAGGAGGCGCGCGCCGAGCTCGAGGGCTTCCGGCAAGCGCTCGAGGTCGAACGGCTTGCGATCGAGCACGAGCGCCGGCAGCTCGCGCAGCAGGGGCAGGAGGCCGTTGCGAACGTCGCCGCCGCCGAAGCTCAGGTCGCCGCCGCGGAGGTCAAGGCCGACGACGCTCGCCGATTCCACGAGGTGCGCCAAGCGCTGTTCGAGCGCGGCGGCGCGATCTCAGGCGAGAACGTGCGCGACGCAGAGAGCGCGCGCCGCACGGCGCAAGCGTTGTTGAACGAGTCGCGCGCGAAGCAACTCGTCGCGGAGTCGAGCGAGGAGGGCGTGCGGCTCACGAGCGAAGGCCTCGCGATTCGCGAGCGCAAGGTCGCCGTGCTCGAGACCGACGTGCGACGGGCCGAGGCGAGGTTGGCCAAGGCCGAGGCGGATCTTGCGAGCGTTTCGATTCGCGCACCCGAAGACGGGGCGATTCTTAGCCGCATCGTTCAGCCCGGTGCATCCGTCGAAGTCGGCCAACCGATCATTTCGATGTGGCTCGGCCGCGAATTGTGGGTCGACGCCTGGATCGACGAGGACGATCTCGCATCGGTGGCCGTCGGAAATCCCGCTACCGTGACGCTGCGCGCGATGCCGGGCCGCGAATTCGAGGGTGTTGTCGACAAGATCGGCCTCGCCACGGACTTCGAGCTGCCGGCCGCCGACGTGCCACAACCGAGGTTCTCGCGCATGCGTGGCGCTCCCGTCGTCGGTGTGCGCGTGAAGCTTCGAGAGCCGTCGGCGGAGCTCGTGCCCGGCCTCTCGGCCGTCGTTGCCATCCGCAGGTCGGACTGATCGATGAGCGCGCAGGCTGCATCGGGGGGGCAGGGAGTGCGGGACGCTCCGCGTCCTCGGGGGCGCGGTTTCATCCGGCGCAAGGGCAACATCGGCCCGTCGACGCTGTCGCTGTTGCTCGTCGCGGCCTCTCTGCCGCTCGTGCTCGCGTACTGCCGGATCCTGGCGTTTCCGGGCGCCGATGCACCGGCGCTCTTCGGTCTCGATCAGCTCCGCGAGCTCGGGTCTGCGCTGAACGAGTCGCTGTCGCTGCGCTGGGTTCCGCCCGCCGATCGGTCGACGGTGCTCTACTTGCTCTTACTCCCGACGGCCGCGCTGCTGGTTGCGCTCGCGAGGCTCACGTTCGGGCTGCGCGTGCTCGGCCTGCGCGCGATCCTGATCGCCATCGGCTTCCAGGAGATCGGGTTCCTGCCGAGCTTCGCCCTCATGCTCGTCGTCATCGCCGCGATCGTTGCGGTTCGCCCTTCGATGCGGCGAATGGGGCTGCCTTTGTACGCCCGGTTGCCGGTGATCTTGTGCGTCTGCGCAAGCATCATGGTCGGGGCGTTGCTAATCGGGCCCTGGGTGCAATCGGAGACGGTTTGGAGCGTCGCGTTCTTTCCCGTCATCATCATGGCGATGTTGGCCGAGAGCGTCGCCAAGACGCTGGCTGACGACAACGCCGTCGAAGCCGCGTGGAGAGCGGCATGTACGATCGCCCTCGCGGTCGTTCTGGCGGTGATCGGTCAGACGACGGCGGTCGGCGCCGTCGCACTGAATTTCCCCGAGCTGTTGCTGACCGAGACCGTGGCGATCGTCTTCATCGCGGAGTTCTTCGATCTTCGCCTGCTGCAGGCTTGGCCGGCGCGCTTGTCGCGGTTTTTAACCGGCGTCCGGCCGTGGTACGCGGAACGGCCGCGAGTGGCCGTCGTCCGCAATCGCTGGCGCGCGGGCGTGATCGGCCGCCTTGGCCCGCAGGCGCCGGCGAAGTATCGGAGGCGGTCGGCCCAGCCCCTCGTAGACGCGCTGCGCGAACAGGGCTTTGCCGTGCGAGTCTTCGAGGGCGATACGGCGTTGCTGCGGCAGCTAGCGGAGTTCGTGCCGCCCGACCCGCGGACGGGCGCGCCCGGAGGAATCGTCCTGAATCTCGCGACGGGTGTGCAGGGCAACGGTCGCTTCTGCCACGTGCCTGCGATGCTCGAGATGGCGGGTGTCGCCTACACGGGGCTGGACCCCGTCGCCCAGGCGCACCTGCTCGACCGGTACGCGCTGATGACTCTGCTGCACCAGGCCGGCGTCCGCGTGCCGCGCTTCTCGATCGTGTCCGACGTCCACGAGAGAGTTCGCCTCGGCTTTCCGATAGCGGTGCGCCCGCGGTTCGAGCCTGGCGCCGCACGCGTCGTCGTCACGGACGCCGAGGCGCTCGAGTCCGCAGTGCGGGAAGTGCTCGCTGCTCATGGCCAGGACGCGTTCCTCGAGCGCGTCGTCGAGGGCCGCGAGGTCCGCGTCGCGCTTCTCGGCAACGCGAGCGTCGAGTGCCTTCCGCTACTCGAGTATTCGCCGACGAACGGCCACAAGACTTGCCCTGCGCCGATCAGCGACCGCCAGTCGCGGCGCGTGCGCGACTGCGCCTACGCGGCGTACCGTGCTTCGGGATGCCGCGACTATGCACGAATCGATGTACGGCTCAACGGCCTCGACGAGCCCACCGTTATCGGCGTCGAGTGGGCCGGGATCCTGGCGCCGCACGGTTCGTTCAGCCGAGCCGCGGAGGCCGCGGGTTATAGCTTCGGCGGCGTTCTGAAGCGGATCATCGACGAGGCGTCGCTGCGCTATCTCGTCGGCGCGAGAGTGTATGCCGCCGGCGCCGCCGCGGACGCGCGCCCCGTCCCCGCCGCCGCCGTCACCGACCGCTCCGCCGCGCGGCTGACCGTCGAAGCTTCGCCATGACCGCCGCGAGCCGCACGACGATCCTCATCGCGGCGGCTGTTGCATCGGCGACGCTCGGCGCTGCCGACGCTTCGGCGCAGGCCGGCGAGGCTCCACGGCTGATCGCCGCCGCCGCGGACGCGAGCGCTCCGCAGCGGCCCGACGACCCGTTTCCGGCGCGGTCGATCGATGCGTCGGGACTGCACGGCCGGGGCTTCGGCGCGATGACGTTCGAGGCGCGGGACGGCCACGAGCTGACCGCGATGATCTATCGGGGCAGCCGCTTCGAGCCGCAGAGCGGCCCCATCTGGTTCGTCCTGCACGGCGCGAGCCGCGCCGTCGAACGCTACATCCGTGCCGCGGCACCCGCCGCGGAGCGGCACGCGGCCCTTGCAATCGCGATCGAGTTCCCGCAGCGCCTTTATCCCGACGAGGACTACACGCTCGGTGTCACGACGCGCGGCGAGGCGGACGGCCGTGCCTTCGCC
The DNA here is from genome assembly GCA_964503125.1 of uncultured Gammaproteobacteria bacterium. GTDB lineage: Bacteria > Pseudomonadota > Gammaproteobacteria > Steroidobacterales > Rariloculaceae > FEN-1219. Next base: position 37,737 of record CAZCZE010000053.1, on the reverse strand, counting down.
GAAGGGCGTTGGCGCACGCCGGATTCCTATCTCTATGCCGAGATCGAGCACGTCTTCGAGGCCGTACGGCGTGAGCTCGACGGCCGACAGAGGGGCTACTACCTATTCGGGCACAGCGCCGGCGCTCAGTTCACGCATCGTCTGCTGACGTTCTTGCCCAATGCTCGTGCGATCGGCGCCGTCGCAGCGAACGCAGGCTGGTATACGCTTCCGGTCGCAGGTGATCTGCAGAGCCGCCGCATGCCGTACGGATTGCAGGGCAGCCCGCTCGCGGAGGACGACCTGCGCGAGCTCTTCGCCGCGCCGTTCGTCGTGCTGCTCGGCGAACGCGACACGACGACGACGGCGACCGACGAGTTGCTGCGTGGAACTGCGGAAGCGATGGCGCAGGGCGCCACGCGCCTCGAGCGCGGCCGGTTCTACTTCTCGACGGCCGAGGCGCAGGCGCGCGCGCTCGGAACGAAATTCGCGTGGCGGCTCGCCGTCGTGCCGCGCGCGAGCCACGACGCCGCGCAAATGATCGACTCGGCGGCATTCCTGCTGTTTGCTCCGAGCGAATCGCCCTGCCGCGCGAGCAGCGCCGGGCAGGCTCGCGGCCTCGTGATCGGCGAGGTGCTCGCCGATCCGCCGCAAGGCGACGCCGGCGACGCCAACGGCGATGGCGAGCGCGATCCCGCGCACGACGAGTTCGTGGAGATCGTCAACGCCGGCACGGCGCCGGTGTGCCTCTCGGGCTGGAGTCTCGGCGACGCGGAGGACGCCGAGCGACACGTGTTTCCGCTCGGCCGTGCGCTCGCGCCCGGCAAAGCATTGGTCGTGTTCGGTGGCGGCGTGCCCACGGGGGATTTCGGGGGCGCGATCGTTCAGCGGGCCGCCTTCGCCGACCGGTTGAGCCTGACGAACGACGGCGACGTCGTCACGCTGCGCGACGGCGCCGGCCTCGTCGCCGCGCAATTGTCGTGGGGCGATTGCGCCGGCCAGGCGTGCGCTACCGAGCATTGGGCAGGGGACCTCGGGATCGCGGGCTCGATCGTCCGGTGGCCGCCGCCGGGCGGCGGTTGGCGAGCGCACGCTGAGGTCGGCGGGTCGCGGTTTTCGCCGGGTATCCGGGCCGACGGTTCGCGCTGGTAGGCCGCGAAGCGGAGCACGGCATGCAGGGGCAAGCGCAAGAAAGCAACGGGCAGCCGGCCACCGTGCGCGTCGCAGGCCAAACGCGGGTCAAGCTGCTCGAGCACCGCGTCCTGCGCGGGTGCAACGCCTATCACACGGCCACCGTGTTCAGCCAAAGGGTCGATCTCGGCGCCCTTGCCGGGCTGACGACCGCAGAGGACCCCGAGTTCGCGTCTCGCTTCTGCGGGCGTTTCGTCGGGCTCGAGAAGATCACGCCGCGTGGCCACATGACGAGCGAATTCCTGTCCCGGCTGTACGACACTGCGGGGGTACTCTTCGAGGAGGCGCTGTTCGAGGCGATGCTCGCCGTCGAGCTCTCGATGGCGTTTACGTTGGGCAGACTCGACGGGCTCGACTACGCCGCCATCGCAGGCGGCGGTTCGCGGCGAATCGTCGACTTTGTTTGGGACTGCAGGGTTCCGGGCATGTCGCGCATGGCGGCTCGCGTCGGCCTCGCGGGTTTCGCGGAGCTACTGCCTGAGAGCCTGCGGTCGGCGTGTCCGCGCTCCGCGGGGGAGTTCGCGACGCGGCTCGCCGAGCTGCGCAAGCGCGCGCGGCGGCGACAGTGGGCGCCTACGGCCGCCACTCTCATGCTTGCGGCGCGGAAACGGGGTCTGCCGTGCAAGCTCCTCGGCGACGCGTATCTCTTGCTCGGGGAAGGCATCGCGCAGCACGTGATCTATCCATCGGCCGAGCCGAACGGCTCCGGTGCGTCCAAGAACGCCGCTCGCAGCAGGCTCGACGTCAAGGCTCGACTGACGAAGCACGGCTTGCCGGTCCCTGTGCAGCTCGCCGCGACGACGGGCGAGCAGGCCGTCGCAGCCGCCGAGCGCTTGGGCTATCCGGTGACGATCAAGCCGCTCACTGCCCGAGACGCCATGGCCCCGAGCGTCGGCATCCGCAACGCTGCGGACGTGCTGGGGGCTTTTGGGCGGGCGCGGCGGAAGGGTGCCGGGGGCGTCACCGTCGAACGCTTCGTAGGCGGTCAAGCGTACTCGCTGTTCGTCTACGGAGGTCGCGTCCGCTGCGCTGTGCAGGTCACGCAGCCCGAAGTGGCGCGCGACGGGCGAAAGCGGTTGGCGCGGCGTGCACCCGACCTCGGCCGCAACGCCGTCAGGCCGCAGATCCGAGGCGGCGGCGAGGCCGAAGCGGCGCCCGAGCGCCGCGCCTATCGTCTTTCCCATGTTCCGCGAAAAGGCAAGCGCATCGCGCTGCACGCCGGCGTTCGCGCGACGCTGCGCGACTTCACCGATACCGTACACGCCACGCACGCGGCGCTCGCGATTCGTGCGGCCCGCGCCTTGGAGCTCGATCCCGCGACTGTGACCGTCGTGACGACGGACATTGCGCGGCCGCACGACGACGGCGGGGCGTGGATCGTCGACGTCAGCGCGCAGCCGAGCCTCGACGTGTACGCCAGGTCGCGCTTGGGTCAGCAGCGCGACCTGGCGGGCGCCGTGCTCGATCTCTTGTTTCCGGCCGGCACGGCGGCGCGAGTTCCGGCGGCGTTGATAGCCGGCGAGCGCGGCACGTCGGCGATTGCGCGCGACCTCGACGCGTTGTTGCGCGCCGCGGGCAGGTCCGTTGGGCTCGCCGATCATGAACGCACGACGATCGCTGGTGAGCCCGTCCGTTCGGGTCCGTCCGAGCGACGAGATCACGCGCAGTTCCTGTTGCACGATCCGCGCGTCGAGACGCTCGTGGCGACCGCGTCGCCGCGCCGGATCGTCCGGCGAGGATTGCGCCTCGACCGCTGCACCGTCGCCGCAATCACCGAGCCTAAGGCCGACAGCGACTCCCGATCGCTCGAGCTCGCCCACAATGTGATCGCCCGAGCCACCTCCGGTTTCGTCGTGATCAACGCCGGCAGCGCGCTGGCGCTGGCCGTCATGCAGGCGATCGAACCGGAACGCGTCGTGTTGGTGTCGCCGCCGCGAGAGAACGTGCTGGTTCGCCAGCACCTCGCGAGCGGGCGCATCGCGGTGCTGCGCGTAGGGCGGACGGGCGACGAGCGCATCGAGTTGCGTCGCGGCGAGGAGACCGTTGCTTCCATCCCGCTGTTTTCCATCGGATCGCCCGCACGCGCGCTCGACGAGCGGCGCATTCGAGCGCGGATGTTTGCCGTCGCGTTGGCATTCGGCCTCGGGCTCTCGGGCGCCGAGGTCGCTGCTGCAGCGAAGCGACGCAGGTATTTGCAAGCGTGAACAGCCGTGCACGGAATGGGGTTGCGACCAGGCGTCGATCAATCGAACAGGGGAGATCGACTCATGAGCGACGTTGCTGAAGCAGATACGATTCGCGAGCTTCGTTTGTTCGAGGAAGCGCTGCCGGGACCGCTCTTCGAGCGGTTGGCTCATGCCGTGCGCGACGTCGGCGATGAGCGGCTCAAGATCAACTACGATACGACCTTTTGGAATCCGAGGGACCGCGCGCCCACCAACGTCGTCGAAGAGGCGATTACGCGGCTGGTCGCGCTCGTCGGCCCGCCCCCCCGGTGCATAGGAACGGAGTGGTGGCTCGGGCGGCTCAGGTACGGCGAAAAGCTGCCGTTCCACTACGACAGCGACAAGTCGCTGAAGAGGGCGACCGCCCAATACGTGGCCCCGCTGTACGGCAGCATCTTGTATCTCAACACCTTTCCCGGGAGCCCCACGATTTTCCTCGGTCAGGTCGCGGGGCCGGACGGCAAAACCAAGATTCCGGAGAAGCCGAGGTTTCGCGAAGCGGTTCACGCGGTTCGCAATCACTACGTCGTGTTCGCCGGCGGGCTTCGCCATGGCGTGAAACCCGACGTCGACAGTTCGGATGTCGAGCACGCGGGAAAAAGAGACGAGGTGCGGCTGACCCTGTTGGTCAACTATTGGCATCGCCGCCCGAGCTCCCCGATTTGCACGGACTACGACGGCAGTACTTACGCACCCCTTCGATGCGACGGTGGCGAACGAGCGATCGCGGAATCGGCGCTGGCGCAGCCAGCCTGACGTCGACGCGCCGGCTCGTGGCGCGCCATGGAGTTTTGGCCTTGCAGTATCGACGCCTTGGGAACAGCGATTTGCACGTCTCCGAGTTGGCACTCGGATCGTGGCTCACGTACGGCGTGACGGTGGACCGGAGCCAGGCGGCGCGGTGCATTCGCCGCGCGTTCGACCTCGGCATCAACTTCGTCGATACCGCGAATATGTATGGTCGAGGCGCAACGGAATCGCTTCTCGGCGAGCTCCTGGCGCCGTACAGGCGTGCTTCGTACCTGCTCGCCACGAAGGTCTACTACCCGATGTCCGCCGTCGACCGCGGGCTCTCACGCGAGCAGATCAGAAAGCAAATCGATGCGTCGCTGAAGCGGTTGAGAACCGATTACATCGATCTATATCAGTGCCACGCCTATGACGAGGCCACTCCGCTCGAAGAAACGATGACGGCGCTCCGCGAGGTCGTCGAGGCGGGGAAGGCACGCTACATCGGGTTCAGCAACTGGAGGGCCAGACACGTCAGAGCCGCCGCGAGGCTCGGGAACGTGGAGCGCTTCGTCGCGAGCCAACAGCAGTATTCGCTGCTGCACCGCAAGGCGGAGCGCAAGTTGTTCCCGTTGTGTGCCGGGCTTGGGATCGGTCAGATCGTCTGGTCGCCATTGGCGCAGGGCGTGCTGACGGGCAAGTACGCTCCTCGAACGGCCCCGCCGCTGCACTCTCGTGCGTCGAACAGGAAAACTCGGCGCAAGATCCGCCGCTTCACCGAGGAGCGCGTGCTCGAGGCAGTGCAGAGGCTGCGATCGATCGCCGGTGAGTACTCGCTGACGATGTCGCAATTGGCGCTGGCGTGGGTGTTGCGACAAGTGTGTGTCAGCGCCGCCATCATCGGCGCTAGTCGCGCCGAACAGGTGGAGGAAAACGTTCGCGCCAGCGGCGTCGAGCTCGACGCCGCGACCTGCGCGGAGATCGATCGCGCTCTCGCGGACGTGGTGCGCCGGTGACGACGGAGCCGACCTTGACGTTCCGAAGAGTCGCTGCCGCGGAGTATCAAGCGATCTGCGACATGCTCCCGAACGAGGAGGAATCGTTCCTGACCTACGCGCAGGGGAAACACCCTTTGACGGTCGAGCAGGTCGGCGCGCTCGTCGCAAAGAGAACCGAGCCGACGGTGATGGTGCTCGACGGCCGCGTCGCCGGCTTCGCGAACTTCTACGGACATAAGGAGGGGCGGTCGGTCGTCATCGGCAATGTCGTCATCGACCCGTCGCTGCGCGGTAAGCGTCTCGGCGAATTGCTCGTGAGGCACATGATCGACGTCGCGTTTCGCAAGTATGGCGTGCCGCGGGTCAGGATTCACGTCTACAACCGCAACGTGGCGGGTTTGCTGTTGTATCGAAGCCTGGGCTTCAAGCCCTACAACATGAAAGCGAAGAAGGACTACAAAGGAGACACGGTCGTCTTGTTGAGTTTGGCGCTCAAGCGCGCCGAGCCACCGGCGGCCTGAACGAACATGCTCAGCGAAGCGCTGCCCATTCGTATAGAGCCGACTGCGACGCCGCAGCTCACGGGACCGCTCGAAGGTCTCAAGTTGCTCGACGTCGACGACCTCCGCGAGTACGGTGCCGCGGTGAACGCAGGCAGCCAGGTCGGCTGGAAATACTACTTCCCGTTCTTGCTGTCGCTGAACAGGCGCAAAGAGCGGGCAATGTTGTACGCGCGAGATGCGGAGTCGGCCTGCATTTTCAGTTGGCAGATCGAGGACGCGAAACCGCGCGTCGATCTCTACGTCGCCCCGGCGCCGATGAGCATCCCCGTTCTGCGGCGCTGTATCGACCGGGCCAACGAGTTCAACGGCGATTTCTCGGCGCGCGTGATGCGGATCGATGCAAAGGACGTCGACGCAGTCGCGGCCGCCGGGATTCGCGTCAGGCCGAGGAAGAGCCAGTACGTGTTCTCGCCGAGCGCGTATACGGATCTCTCCGGCAAGAACCTCTATACGATCAGGCGCAACGTTGCGTCCGTCGAACGGTTGCCGGACGTGCAGGTGATGCCCTATTCGGCCGCCCACCGCGACGCCTGCCTCGCGTTGCTCGAGCAGTGGAAGAAGGCACATCGCGCCACGCACGGCACGCTCGGCGGCACCAGCACGTCGCGGGCGGCGATCGAGCTCGCGGGCACTCTGCCCGAGGCCGTGCTGCGAGGCGAGGTGATCCTCGTCGACGGCCGGCTCGCCGCGTTCGCGTTCGGCGGGGAGATTCGGCCCGGGCTCGCGTGCTCGTTCGAGCGAAAATGCGACAGCGCCGTTCGCGGGCTGGGCTACTTTCAGCTTCGCAGCTTCCTACTGAGGCTTCGGGACTTCGAGCGCGTCAACGACGGCTCCGACGCGGGTCGAGCCGGGCTCCGCCAGCTCAAGGACAGCTTCCGCCCCGTCGAGATGCACGGCGAGTATCGTGGGCATCAACCCGAAAGAGGCGAATAGCCGGTGGTTGGCGGCGAGGCAACGGCTGTACGCTCGTTTCGGTTTCGAGGACTTCGTCGTCGCCGGTTCGCCGACCAGGTTCCTGAGCAAGGCGCTGCCGCGCGCCGATTCGTAGCCCGCGCGAGCGGGGGGGCTGCCGTCAGTCGAGCTGCTCGCCCAAGAACGGGAAGACGCGGAATTCGCAGATCTGGTTGCCGCGGAGCTTGTAGAGCCCGCAGAACCGCGTCTTGACGCGCTCGCCGGCCTTGCGCGGGCCGAGCGCGAAGTCGGGCGGTGCATCTTTCTTGAAGCGCATCTCGAGGATCGCGTGCACCGCGATCGCGTGCTCGTCGGCGACGATGTCGATGATGTCCCAGGTCGAGTCCGCGATCGCTGCGAGCATGCGCTCGACCTCGATGACGCCGTCGCGGTCGAACGTCGCACCGTCGAAGTGCGCGCGGTAGTCGTGGGTGTAGTACTGCTTGAACGTCGCGTAGTCGTGGTTCTGCAACGCGCGCAAATAGGTCGCGAACTCTTCGTGGGTCATGGTTCGTCTTTACGATCTTTCGGCTGCGGCGCCGGCTACTCGGGGACGTAGTCCCGGTACTCGTGCGACCAGCGTGCTTGTCGCACGAGGCGCTCGACGTCGTCGAGCCGGACCTCGGCGACGCCTTCGCGGACGGCTTGACGCACGACGGCGACCGCAATCTCGAACGAGACGTCGCGAAGCCGCGCTACGGACGGAAACAGCAATCCCGACGAGCGCTCCGCGTTCGTCACTTGCGCGGCGAGCGCCTCGGAGGCCGCTTTGGTCATACCGTCCGTGACCTTGCGCGCATTGGCGGCGATGGCGGCCAAGCCGAGGCCCGGGAAAATGAAGACGTTGTTGCCCTGGCCGACGCGGTAACGGCGCCCGCCGCAGTCGACGTCGTGGAACGGGCTGCCCGTGGCGACGAGGCAGCGGCAGTCGGTCCAGGCATAGAGATCGGCGGGCACGGCTTCCGAGCTCGTGCTCGGGTTCGACGACGGGAAGATCACGGGCCGCTGGACGTGCCGTGCCATCTCGCGCACGACGGCTTCGTCGAACGCACCCGCGACGCCCGAGACGCCGATGAGCACGGTCGGACGATACTTGCGGACGACGTCGAGGAGGCCGCGCTCGCCGGGTGCCGAGAGGCCGAGCGCAGCGGCGCGCTCGGCCGACCACGCGAGCGCGCGCTTGTAGTCGTCCATGGCCTTGCCGTCGTTGACGAGCAGCCCGTTGCGGTCGAGCACGGCCACGACCCCCGCCTGGTCGTCGCCGCGCACGCCTTCGTCGACGAGCTGCGCCTTGATTTGACGCGTGACCCCGAGGCCGGCCGCGCCGGCGCCGAAGATCACGATGCGCTGCTCGGTGAGGCGCTCGGCCTTGACCTTGAGCGCGCTGTTCAAGCCCGCGACGACGACGGCCCCGGTCCCTTGAATGTCGTCGTTGAACGAAGGCAGCACGTTCGAGTAGCGATCGAGGATCGTGAGCGCGCTGTCCTTGCGGAAGTCTTCCCACTGGACGAGCGCGCGGGGCATCGCGCTGCGCACGGCCGCGACGAACTCGTCGACGAGCTCGAGGTATTCCTGGCCGCGAAGGCGTTTTGCGGGCCAGCCGAGGTACTGCTCGTCGGCGAGCAGCGTCTCGTTGTCGGTGCCGAAGTCGAGGCTCACGGGAATGGCCTGCTCGGGATCGATGCCGGCCGCCGCCGTGTAGAGCGCGAGCTTGCCCTGCGAGATCGCCATGCCGCCCGCGCCTTGGTCGCCTATCCCCAAGATCGATTCGTTGTCGGTGACGACGAGCAGCCGGACGTCGCGGTCGCCGACGATGCGCGCGAGCACGTCGGCCATGCGGCCGCGCATGTCGGGCGTGATCCAGATGCCGCCCGTGCCGCCCTGGAACACCTGGCTGAAGCGCTGCACGGCCGCGCCGACCGTCGGCGTGTAGACGATCGGCATGAGCTCCTCGAGGTGCTCTGCTAGGACGCGGTAGTAGAGGTAGACATTGCGATTGAAGAGCGCGCTCAGCATCACGTACTTCTGGAGGTCGTCGGGCGCACTGCGCAGCTGTTGGTAGATGCGCTTGGCCTGATGCGTCTGGTTCTTGGCCTGGACGGGTAAGAGCCCCTCGAGCCCGAACGCGCGCCGCTCTTCGACGGGGAAGGCCGTGCCTTTGTTGAGCGTAGGGTTGCGCAATAGCGCCGCGCCGCGCGCGAGCACTTTCAGGGCGTTGCGGAGACTCGCTCGTCGTTCGGCCGCCACGATGGAATCTCCTGCCACCGTTCAGCGGCGCACGTCGGCCGCGTGGACGCCCGCGACTTTCATGCGCAGACGGTAAACGTGCTCGCAGGCCGTGATGTAGAGCGTGCGGCTGTCGCGATCGCCGAACGCCACGTTCGTCGCGCACACTTGCGCGCGCGGTTCGCCTCCCGGCACCGGTAGCTCGATGACGCCGAGCCGCACGCCGGCCGGCGAGGTGATGCGGACTTCGCCGGCGCCTGCACCGTTCGTCGTGTACAGATTGCCCAGCACGTCGACCTTCATGCCGTCGCTGCCTTCGCCGGCGATGAAGACGGCGCCTTCCCCAAATGTGCCGTCCGCCGCGACCTCGTAGCGCCAGATGTTCTGCACACCCGTGTTGAGATACACGTAGCGCTCGTCGGGCGAGAGCGTGATGCCGTTCGGCCAGCCGCCGGGGTTGTCGGCATCGCTCAGGAGCAGCTTCACGTCGCCGTCCTTGATGAGGTAGATGCCGCTGAAGTCGAGCTCGGAATCGGGATTGGCGCGGCCGTCGCGTAGGCCCCAGACGCTGTCGGTCAGGTAAATCGCTCCGTTCGATGCTACGGCGAGGTCGTTGGGTCCGTTGAACCGCCGCCCGTCGTAACGATCGGCGACGACCGTGCGCGTGCCGTCGCGCTCGAGGCGCATGACGGCACGGTCGTTGGCCGCGAGATAGAGCAGACGGCCCTGCGCGTCGAGCGACAATCCGTTTGGCCCGATGAGCAGCACGGCCATGCGCCCGCGGCGCGTCTGAAAGCCGGCCTTCGTGATCTCGGTGCCGCTGTAGCCTGCGCGGTCGAGGTAGACGCCGATCGGCTCGCCCGGCGCCCAGCGATAGATGACGTTCGAGATGAGATCGCTGAACAGCAGGAAGCCGTCGTCGCCGGCGGGCACCCAGACCGGCCCTTCGGTCAACCCGAAACGGTCGCCGATGAGCTCGAGGCGTGCGTCGGCCGCGACGAGCTCGTCGAGGGCTGCGGCCGAGCGGACGATGCGGAACGGACGTGGCTGCGGCTCGGCGGGTTGCGCCGCAAGCCATTGCGCGGCCAGCACGGTCGTCGCGAGGACGGCGAGCCGCGTCGGGACCGCGCCCATCAGCGGTCGCAGCCGCGCTCTCAAGCGGCCGAGCACGGCACGGGGTTGCGTTTGCTCCCGTCGCGCTCGCGCTTGAATTGCAGCGTGCGCACGAAGTGGCCCGTCAGGTAGCGCGGGTCCGCGACGAAGGTCTGAATCACGAGGTACTGGTTGCCGTCGTTCTCGACGATGAGGTTGTAATACTCGGTCATGAACGCGTTCTCGCTGAACGGCACGCCGTTCTTGCGCAGGTACCCGGCGCGAAGGTTGCTCGTGTCGACGCGTAGGCCGCCGGCGCGTTTGATCTGGCCGAGCGACGTGGGCCCCGGATAGAATTGCTCCGTCGTGCCCGAGAGCTGCCACGATGCGGCCGACCAGCCCTGCCAGCTGCGCGCGCCCTGCGGCTCGCGCGCGCCGAAATGAAGCAGGCGCGTCTGCATGCCCGTGTCGATATCGAGCTTGAGCGTGTTGTCGTCTTGCCACGTGATGTGCACGCGGCCCGGCAGGCGCATGATCGCCGGCGCCGCGTACGCTTTGCATTGCTCGCCGGCCGCCTCGTCGCGGGCCGCATCCCAAGCTTCTGCGATGCGCCGGCCTTCGGCGTTGAGCGGGATGTAAGAGACGTCGCCCTTGGCGGGCGTGATCATCCGGTAGACCCAATCGTCGGTAATCAACGAGACCCAATGCCCCGTGATGTCGATGGGTGCGGCGGCGCGCGCCGTCGCCGGCTGCGTCGGTGCGGCAGCGCGCGCTTGTGCACCGGCGGCGCCCGCGAGCGCAAGGCTCGCTGCGACGGTCGCGCCGAATGCCGTCAGTGCCAAAGCGGACTTCATGCCCATCTCCGTGAGCTCACGATCAGTCGAAGGTCTCGCCCTGGAAGCCCCAGCCGAATCCGTCGGACGGCCGCAGCAGGCTGCGCATACGCACGCGATGGTCGATGGGGTTGCGGCCCGGATTGCCTGTGATCACGACCTTGTCGCCGGGCTTCAGCGAATCGCGAGTCACACCCTGACCCGTGAGCGCGCCCGCGCCGCCCCACTCGACGCCCCAGCGCTGCATTTCGCCTTTCTCGTCGGGCGCCATGACGTGCACCCAGGCATGGGGATTGCGGAACATGAACTGCACGAGCGTGCCTTCGATTTTGACGGTCTTGCTTTCGTCGTAGGTCGCAGTGAACGAGTGGTGCGCGTACGCGGCGCCCGACAGCAGCACGCCTGCTGCGACGGCGATGATGGTGCGGTGCTTCACGATCTAACCTCCGAATGAATCCTGGCTGCGTTGCGACGAATTCTCTATCAAGCTGCGGTAGACGGCCTCGATGAACATCGCGGTCGTCCAGGCGCCCGTATCCTTGCCGAAGCGCGCCTCGTAACCGAACGCGGGGCGCTTCTCGATGATTTGCTCGAGCGTGAGCCCTTCGTCGATGAGGGCCTGCACCTGGTCGCGGATGATCGTCAGCATGTCGCGGTAGTAGCCGACGTCCGCCGAGTCGCTGAGCCGGCCGTGGCCGGGGATCACCATCGTGCCGCCTTCGGTGCGAAACTCAGGGATAGCGAGCTTCAAGATTGCGTTTAAGCCCGCGAGCACACCGTCGATGCTACCGCCGGCCTCGACGTCGATGATGGGGAACGAGTCCATATTGAACAGGTCGCCGGCGGCGATGACGTCGGCGCCGCGGAAGAACACGAAGCTGTCGCCGTCGGTGGCGGCGTTCGGCACGTGCACGATCTGGACGCCTTCCTCGTTGAAGAAGGTGCTGACCTTGTAGTCCCGCGTGAAGTACGTCTCCGTCGGCAGCGCGCCGAACGGCAAGTCGAGGCTCACCATGCGATTGAGCACGTTCTCGTGCGCGAGCACGGCGGCGCCTTCCGAGGAATCGCCGATCGTGCCCGCGACGTTGCCGCCCGTGTAGGTGACGCCGCTCGCCGCGATGGCCTCGTTGGCGCCGATGCTGTGCGGCAGCGAGCTCGTGTTGATGATGTAGCGCACGGGTTTCGGCGGCGCGTGCGTGTTGACGGGAAAGCGCGAGCGCGTCTCCGCGCCGCCGCGCTGCGGCCTCATGACGTCGAGGAAGCCGAATGCGTTGAGCTGCGCTTGCAGATCCTTGATCGCGGCCAGGACTCGCTCGCTCGCGCCCGCGTTGCCCGCGTTGACGAGCAACACGCCGTCGGGTCCCACCGACGCCGCGATGTTGGTGCCCGCGCCGACGAGCATCCAGATGTTGTCGCGCACGGGCCACCAGTGCAGCTCAGGCTGGCTTTCGCCGCGCTGCGCCGCGCGCTGCTGCGCAGCGGCCGGTAGGCTCGCGGCCGCGGTGAGACAGCAGAACAACGCGACGGCGCGAGCGATTCGCCGGCGCGGCGCCCGCCACGAGATCGTTCTTGAGCTCATTCGCGTCCCGGCGCGCTCCGCGCCGTCGTGCGGCCGGCGCGCTCGAGCTTCTGCCGATACTCGGGGTACATCGTCTCGGCGCCGTCGAAATAGAGCGACCGCGGCAAGCCGTGGTAGTCGGAGAAGCTGTAGATCTGGTCGTTCTTGCCGGGCAGCCAGTTCGGCACGTAGCTCTCGGGCCGCACGACCTCGGTCACGATCGTGCAGGGATAAGGCGGCACCTGCTGCGCGAGATTGAGCCGGTACTCGGTGCTGCGGATCAGCGGCTCGGTGAGGTAGACGGGATCGTAGGCAACGATGACCCACGTCAAGTAATCCTGATTGTCGAAGCGCCGGCGCATGAGGTACTCGGTCAGCGTCGCGCGGTCGCTCTGGGGCACGCCGTTGCGCCGGTAGTAATCTTCTTTGAGATGCGTCGTCTCGACGCGCAGTCGATCGCCCTCCCAAGTGCCCGTCGAGAACCCGCCCCAGGTATGCGCCGCATACGGCGGCGGGTGCGGACGCCCGTCCATGTAGATGGGCGTGTTCGTCGAGCGCAGCCACTCCGTCTGGAACGCGATGATCTGCCGCGACGCGGGATCGATCTCCTTCCAGACGCGCAGGTTCGACGGGCCGCGCTTGATGTAGGCGCCCGAGTGCGGGCGGCATTGCCACTCGGGCAGCGACTGGATCGAAGCGTCCCAGACCTCGGCGCGACGGATCGCTTCCTGACTCAGCGGAATCCCGACGTACTCGCCGAGATGAGGATTGTCGGTGTTGTCCTGCGACAACACGACGGGCCACTCGCCCGTGAAGTCCATCTGCGCTTCGCACGTCCAGACCAGAGCCATCGCGAGGCTCGCGATGACGAGTCGAGCGGGCAAAAGTGATCGCATGACATCTCCGGCGCGCTGCTGCGCGCGGCCCCCGAGGTCGCGAGTCATGGTAGCCGCGCCCCAGCCCGCCCAGCAAGGAGGCGCAGCGTGCGCGGGTTCCGCGTCGCACAGCGCCGTCAGCGAAGCGCTCGGCTCAACGAGCTCGACGCCTCGGTCGACATCGTGAGCGGGCAGGGACTCACGGCCACGATCAAGCTGCCACCGTGGTTGAAGGCGGCGTGAAATATGGGCTGCTGCCCACAGACAAGTAACGGAGTAAAAGTGGGCAGAAAAAGTTTGCATTGGTTTGCCAGTAGGCGTATGGTGGCCGCCGCTCACGACGTACAACAAGACGGTCCCATTCGTTCGGAGCGGAACCAAATTGAGTCAAAGCTCGGCGGATTCGCTGCTGGCGGAGATTGAGGCGTTTTGTCGCCGCAGCGGCATCGCCGAGTCCACGTTCGGGCGGCAAGCGGTCAACGACGGCAAGCTCTGCGTCCGGCTGCGCAACGGTAAGGACGTCACTCTCGACACTGCCGCGAAGATCCGTGGCTTCATTGCGAGCCAAGTGCCAGCGTCGACGTTGAACGGAGCCGACCCGATCGGGCACGACAACAACAAGGGCAGGACCATGAGTGGTAATTCGAAGCGCAAGGTCTCCTCGACAACGACGAAGGACGCCAAGACCAAGGCTCCCACGACGGCTGACGGCGCAGCCGATCGGCCGTTTCGCTTTTACGACAACCGCCAGAAGTACCTCGCGTTCGTCAACACGACGAACGAGAAGTGGAAAGTGGCCGAGCGCGCGACGCGCGAGCTCGCGCTGCTCAACCCGAGGCCGCCGGCGCTGCGCTTGTTCGACGCCGGTATGGGCGACGCGACCGTGCTGTCGCACATCATGCGCGCCATGCATCGCCGCTATCCGATCATGCCGTTCTTCATCGTCGGCAAGGAGATCAGCCTCGAGGACGTACGTCTGTCGCTCGACAAGCTGCCCGATCGCTTCATCGAGCACCCCGCCAGCGTCATCGTCATCACCAATCTCTACTATGCCGAGGCCCCCTGGCTGCGGCCCCGCGACGTCGTGCAGGCGGCGGCCCTCAACTGGCGCGAAGTCGCGCTCGAGGGAGGCTCTTCGTCCGATTTCGGCGAGCAGTTGCGCGCGCTCGATCAGTTTCTCGTCGACGGCTGGCAGGTCAAAGCGAGCGAGAAGACCGGCAACCCGATGTACGTGCGCCCGTCGGTGCTCGTGATCTACCGCAAGGATCATTCGTTCCTGTTGGACAGCGTGATCCCGAAGCCCGGTCAAGTCGGCGGCAACTACGATCTCGTGATCGCCTCGCAGCCGTGGCGCGCGCGCATGAGCGCGGAGTTCAAGGTCAAGAAAGTGCTGGGGCCGCTCGTGCGGAGCTTGGGCCCGGCCGGTCGCCTGCTCGCCGTGCAATCGTGCGGCAACGATCCGGCCCTCGAGATGGTCAATGAGATCTGGCCCGACGAAGCGCCGTTCAAGGTCAACCGGCACGAGCTCATCAAAGTGCTGCGCGAGGAGCTAGGGCGCGGGGCTAGGGATTTCAACTTCGTCTCCGGCTCCGATGCAAAGTCGATCTTCCGTTACGAGATGCATACGTTGCCGAGCGAGGTGCAGCAAAGCATCGGCACCTCGACGTTGTTCGCCGCCTGGAATGCGGCGAGCTACGTGGCCCAGATCGAGGACGAGCGCATCGAGAACGCGATGCGCGAGGGCGACCAGTATCTGCAGGGCACGGCGAAGGTTCTCAAGAAGCATCGGGGCCTCTGGTTCAACGACGAGAGTTTCGTCGTTTCGCGCAAGCAGTGATGCCCGCTAACAGGACCGCCATGAGCAACGACGAGCTGAAAGAACACATCGCCGCCTTCCTGCGCGATTACTCGATCGAGATCACGCCGCACGACGCGGAGAAGCTCGACGCCATTCGCGCGGAGCTTAACGAAGGCACTACGGTGTACGTAGCGCATCCGCCCGGCGTGCCCATCGACGACATCGTGGCGCTCGCGGGCCGCGTGCAGAATCTCGGTCTCACGGCCACGCCGCACATCATTGCGCGCAAGCTCGAGAGCCGGGAGCAGCTCGAGCGCGCGCTCGCGCGGTGTCAGGAGCTCGGCATTCACAACGCGCTGTGCGTTGCGGGCGACATCACGGCCGACAGGCCGGCGTTCGACAGCAGCCTCGAAGTCTTGGAGACGGGCCTGTTCGCGAAATACGGGTTCCGCGAGGTCGGCGTCGCGGGCCACCCCGAGGGCAGCAAGGCCATCGGCGAGGAACGCGTCGAGCAGGCGCTGCGCGGCAAGGCCGCGTTCGCCGCGACCGCCGGCTTCAACCTCTACTTCGCGACGCAGTTCGGCTTCGATCCGCAGCCGTTCATCGACTGGGAGGCGGCGATGGCTGCGAAGGGCATCAAGCTGCCGATCCACGTCGGCATGCCGGGCCCGGCCTCGTTGCGGCAGCTCGCCAAGTTCGCGATGCTGTGCGGCGTAGGCGCCTCGATGCGCATGCTGACGTCGCGCACCAGCGCCATGGCCAATCTATTGAGCACGCAAGCGCCGGACGAGATGGTCACGGCGCTGGCGCGCTACCGCGGGGGCAACCCGCAGTCGCGCTTCAAGAAGGTTCATTTCTTCGCCTTCGGCGGGGTCGTCAAGACCGCGCGCTGGGCCAATGCTGTGATCTCTGGGCGGTTCGTCTTGAACAACCAGGCAACTGGTTTCCGCGTTGAAGACGTCAACTGATTTCGTTTCGATAAACCGAAAAGTAGGTAGGGAACTATGAGCAAGTCATATCTGTTTACGTCGGAGTCCGTCGGCGAAGGCCATCCGGACAAAATGGCCGACCAAGTGTCGGATGCGATCCTCGACGCGATCCTCGCGCAAGAGCCCCGCAGCCGCGTCGCCTGCGAGACGATGACGAAGACCGGTATGGTCATTGTGGCCGGCGAGATCACGACGAACGCGGTCATCGAGGTCGAGCACATCGTCCGTAAGGTCGTTCTCGACATCGGCTACGATCATTCGGACAAGGGCTTTGACGGCAATACTTGCGCCGTCCTGAACGCGCTCGGCAAGCAGTCGCAGGACATCGCCCAGGGCGTCGATCGCAGGAACCCCGAAGAGCAGGGCGCCGGCGACCAGGGCCTCATGTTCGGCTACGCGACCGTCGAGACCGACAGCTACATGCCGGCCCCGATCATCTACTCGCATCGTCTCGTCGAGCGGCAGGCCAAGGTCCGCAAGAACGGCAAACTGCCGTGGCTGCGCCCGGACGCGAAGAGCCAGTGCACGTTCCGCTACGAAGACGACAAGCCGGTCGGTATCGAAGCCGTCGTGCTCTCGACGCAGCACAGCCCCGACATCAAGCTCAAGGCGCTGCAAGAGGCCGTGATGGAAGAGATCATCAAGCCCGTGCTGCCGAAGAAGTGGATCGACAAGCGCACGAAGTTCCACATCAACCCGACCGGCCGGTTCGTCATCGGCGGCCCGATGGGCGACTGCGGCCTCACGGGCCGCAAGATCATCGTCGACACCTACGGCGGCTTCGCCCGCCACGGCGGCGGAGCGTTCTCGGGCAAGGACCCCTCGAAGGTCGACCGTTCGGCGGCCTACGCCGCGCGCTACGTCGCGAAGAACGTGGTCGCGGCCGGCCTCGCGGATCGCTGCGAGGTGCAGGTGTCGTACGCCATCGGCGTCGCGAGGCCCACGTCGGTCACGGTCGAGACCTTCGGCACCAACAAGGTGCCCGAGAAGAAGATCATCGCGGCCGTCAACGAGAGCTTCGATCTGCGTCCGTACGGCATCGTCAAGATGCTCGATCTGCTCCGGCCCATCTACCAGTCCACGGCGGCGTACGGCCACTTCGGTCGCGACGAGTTCAGCTGGGAGAGGACGGATCGTGCCGCCGCGCTCAAGGCGGCCGCGAAGTAATCGGATGAGAACCTCGGTGCCTCGTGCACAGGCGAGGCGCCGTTGCTCGCGGGATCTACAGCCTAAGCTCGAAGTGAGGGAAGGATGACAGCGTTAATTTGCGGGTCCGTGGCCTATGACAACATCATGGTCTTCGAGGATTCGTTCAAGAATCACATCCTGCCCGACAAGATTCACATCTTGAACGTGGCGTTCCTCGTGCCGCGCCTGCGGCGCGAGTTCGGCGGCTGCGCCGCGAACATCGCCTACAACTTGAAGCTCTTGGGCGGCGACCCGCTGCCGATGGCGACGGTCGGCGCCGACTTCGAGCCGTACCGCGTGTGGCTCAAGCAACACGGCATCAAGCAGACCTACATCAAGAAGCTCGACGACGTGCTGACCGCCCAGGCGTTCATCACGACGGACCTCGACGACAACCAGATCACGGCGTTCCATCCCGGGGCGATGAATCTGGCCGACAAGAACAAGGTGAGCGACGCCAAGGGCGTGAAGATCGGCATGGTGTCGCCCGACGGCCGCTCAGGCATGATCAAGCACGCCGCGCAGTTCAAGAAGGCCAAGATCCCGTTCATCTTCGATCCGGGCCAAGGTCTGCCGATGTTCGACGGCGACGACCTGCGCGCCTTCATCGATCAGGCCACCTGGGTCACGGTCAACGACTACGAGTGGCAGTTGCTCAAGGACCGCACGGGCTGGGATGCCGACGACGTTTCGGCGCGCGTCGAGGCGTTGATCGTGACGCTCGGCGCCAAGGGCTCGTTGATCCACACGCGCGGCAAGACCTACGAGATCCCGACCGTCACGCCGAAGCGAGTGGTCGATCCCACGGGTTGCGGCGACGCGTACCGCGCGGGGCTCCTCTACGGCTTGCTCAATGACCTCGGCTGGGAAACCACGGGGCGCATCGCGAGCCTCATGGGCTCGATGAAGATCGAGCACGACGGCACGCAGAACCACACGTTCACGAAAGAACAGTTCAAGAAACGCTACAAGGCCGCGTTCGGCCGCAGTTTGTAATCTAAGGAAACCAGGAGACAGCAATGGCTAAGCAGGCACGGGCGTTAAGCCCGGTCAGGAACGACTACCTCGTCAAGGACATCGCGCTCGCGGACTTCGGCCGCAAGGAAATCGAGCTCGCCGAGTTCGAGATGCCCGGCCTCATGGCCACGCGTGCGGAGTACGGCCCGAAGCAGCCGCTTAAAGGGGCGCGCATCACGGGCTCGCTGCACATGACGATCCAGACCGCCGTGCTCATCGAGACGCTGCAAGCGCTCGGCGCCAAGGTGCGTTGGGCGAGCTGCAACGTGTTCTCGACGCAGGACCACGCGGCCGCGGCGATCGCTGCGCGCGGTACCCCCGTGTTCGCCTACAAGGGCGAGTCGCTTGAGGAGTACTGGGACTACATCGACCGCACGCTCGACTGGGGCGGGAGTGAAGGCCCGAACATGATCCTCGACGACGGCGGCGACGCAACGCTGTTCGTGCACTTAGGATTCGAGGCGATCAAGGATCCGTCGATCCTCGACAAGAAGCCGGGCTCTGAGGAGGAGCGCATCCTGCTGGCGCAGCTCAAGAAGTCGCTCAAAAAGGACCCGAAGCGCTTCAAGAACATGCCGGGCGCGATCCGCGGCGTCTCCGAAGAGACGACGACGGGCGTGCACCGCCTCTATCAGATGCACAAGGCCGGCCGGCTCCTGTTCCCGGCGATCAACGTCAACGACTCGGTCACGAAGTCGAAGTTCGACAACCTCTACGGCTGCCGCCACTCGCTCGTCGACGCCATCAACCGCGCGACCGACGTCATGTTGGCCGGCAAGGTCGCGGTCGTCGCGGGCTACGGCGACGTGGGCAAGGGCTCGGCGCAGTCGCTGCGCGCGCAATCGGCGCGCGTCATCGTCACGGAGGTCGACCCCATCTGCGCGCTGCAGGCCGCAATGGAAGGCTACACGGTCATGCCGATGGACGAGGCCGCGAAGATCGGCGACGTGTTCGTCACGACGACGGGTTGCGTCGACGTCATCACAGAAAAGCACGTGAAGCAGATGAAGCACAACGCGATCGTCTGCAACATCGGCCACTTCGACAACGAGATCCAGGTCGACAAGCTCAAGAAGCACAAGTGGACCGAGATCAAGCCGCAGGTGCACCTCGTGCACATGCCGGGCGGCAAGAACATCATCTTGCTGGCCGAAGGCCGCCTCGTGAACTTGGGCTGCGCGACCGGGCATCCCTCGTTCGTGATGTCGAACAGCTTCACGAACCAGACGCTGGCGCAGATCGAGCTCTACCAGAACACGAAGAAGTACCCGCTCGGCGTCTACGTGCTGCCGAAGCACTTGGACGAGAAAGTCGCGAGCCTGCACCTCGAGAAGATCGGCGTGCGGCTCGACAAGCTGTCGAAGGCCCAGGCCGACTACCTCGGCGTCGCGGTCAGCGGCCCGTACAAGTCGGACCACTATCGTTATTGATGGATAGGCGAGCGCGGTGACACCCTCATGAAAGACGATCTAGCCATAGCGCGCGGCGTCAAGCTGCGAAGAGTCGTTGAGCTCGCGAAGGAGCGCCTCGGCATCGACGCCGATGACCTCGAACCATACGGTCACTACAAAGCGAAGCTTTCGGACGCGCTGATCGCCCGCGTGCAGAAGAACAAGGACGGCAAGCTCATCCTCGTCACCGCGATCTCGCCGACGCCCGCGGGCGAAGGTAAGACGACCACCACCGTCGGTCTCGGCGACGCGCTCAACGCCATCGGCAAGAAGGCCATGATCTGCGTGCGCGAGCCGTCGCTTGGGCCCTGTTTCGGCGTCAAAGGCGGCGGCGCCGGCGGCGGCCAGTCGCAGGTCGCGCCCATGGAGGACATCAACCTCCATTTCACGGGCGACTTCCACGCCGTGAGCATTGCGCACAATCTGCTCGCCGCGCTCGTCGACAACCACATCTATTTCGGCAACACGCTCGGCTTCGACATCCGCCGGCCGATGTGGCGGCGCGTGCTCGACATGAACGACCGCTCGCTGCGCAGCATCGTCAACGGCTTGGGCGGCACGGCCAATGGCTTTCCGCGCGAGACGGGCTACGACATCGTCGCCGCGTCCGAGGTCATGGCGATCCTCTGTTTGTCCACGTCGCTCGACGACATGCGCAGCCGTTTCAAGCAGATCATCGTCGGCTACACGCGCGACAACAAACCGATTCGCGCGGAGTCGCTGAACGCCCAGGGCTCGATGACCGTGCTCATGAAGGAAGCGATCAAGCCGAATCTCGTGCAATCGCTCGAGCACACGCCGACGCTCGTGCACGGCGGCCCGTTCGCGAACATCGCGCACGGCTGTAACTCCGTGATCGCGACGAAGACGGCTCTCAAGCTCGCCGACTACGTCGTCACGGAAGCGGGTTTCGGCGCCGACTTGGGCGCCGAGAAGTTCGTCGACATCAAGTGCCGCAAGTCGGGCTTAAGGCCCTCGGCCGCGGTGCTCGTCGGCACGGCGCGGGCCCTGAAGTACTCGGGCGGCGCCAAGATCGAGGACGTCAACAGCGAGGACACGAACGCGTTGATGAAGGGCATGGCGAACCTCGATCGCCACGTCAACAACATCCGCGAGCACTACGGGTTGCCGGTCATCGTCGCGTTGAACCGCTTCGGCAGCGACACCGAGCGCGAGTTCGAGCTCATCAAGAAGCACTTGGACGAGCAGGGCGTCGAAGCCATGGTGTGCGAGCATTTCGCCAAGGGCTCGAAAGGCGCCATCAATCTGGCGCAGTCGATGGTCAAGCTCATCGACACGAAGCCGGGCAAGCTCAAGTTCGTCTACGAGGACGGCGACGAGCTCTGGAAGAAGATCGGCAAGGTCGCGAAAAGCGTCTATCACGCGAGCGAGGTCGTGGCCGACACGGCCGTGCGCAAGAAGATCGAGAAGTTCCAAGAGGACGGCTTCGGCAACCTGCCGATCTGCATCGCGAAGACGCAGTATTCGTTTTCGACGGACCCGCAGCTGCGCGGCGCGCCGACGGGCCACGTGTTCAACGTGCGCGACGTCTACTTGAACGCGGGCGCCGGGTTCATGGTCGTGCTCTCGGGCGAGATCATGACGATGCCGGGCCTGCCGAGGCAGCCGGCGTCGGACAACATCGACATCGACGCCGACGGCAACATCGTCGGGCTCGCGTAAGCTCCCGGGGGGTTACTGCCGTCGTTGTGCGAGGAGCTTGTCGAGCTCTTCGAGCATGTCCGGCATGCCCGTTGCCGCGGCAAACTCGCGCACCCAACCGCGGACCTCCGCAAGGTCGGCCTCCGGGTGAGCGTCGAGCAAGCCCCTGATGTCCTCGAGATCCTTGGGTCGGTGCGCGACCGCCTTCATGACGAGCAGGTCTTCCACGCGCGGTAATCGCACGAGGACGCCGCCGACGGAAACGACGGTACCTCGCTCGACGGCAGACCGTTCGAATGGCAATCCGCCGAAGGTGATATCGAGCTCGATGGAGGAGCCTGTGTGTCTCATGAGCAGCACGCGGCTCCGGCGAGCGAACGCCAGTGGATCGTCGATTCGCGGAACGATCCCGTACCGTTCCGCATCGCTCATCGCTTGCGCCCAAGTGTCCTCGGGCAGAATCGCCAAGGCATCGATATCTCGAGTCAACCGGGGCCGGCCGAGAACCGAAGCCGCAACGCCTCCGATGAGGACCGCCCGGGGATGTGTGCCTCATCGAACCAACGCGTAAGGTCGGCTAGCGCTGCCTGAAGTGACTCCTGGAGACGGTCAGTCACCTAGCGCCTGTCGTAGCCGCGCCCGGCGTTGGCGGACTTCGCTGACCTGTGTATCGCGCTCCGGCTCGGGGCCAAAGACATCGCGACTAGACATCAATGCTGCTAGCTGCCGCAGCTTGGTCTCGGTCGACGTACGTTGCAGCTCTGCCACTTCGGCGGCGCGCAGGTACTGCCACCGTGCCAGGTAGATTTGTCCTTCTTCGGGAGTCATTGCTGAGAGCCATTGTACTACTCGATCAGCGTTCAGCCGCAGAATCAGGTGGTTTCAGCGAGAAATCGCGACGCGCCGCGTGCGGCACGGGCATCTCGATCGCCGGCGCGTGGAGGAAGAGCGCGTCGAGACGCCTTTCGCGGCGCGCGCGCCGCCGCAGCCGGCGCTGCTCTGAGCGCGAGTCCTTGCGGTTACCACGCCACGCCGGGAGGTGATCAAGGACGGACCACCCAACCTGTGGACCGCACAGACGATCTGTCGAAACAACGCATCATCGCGCCGCCGTCGTTCTATCGCGGGCTCGTGCCGTAACGACGTGGTCACGGACAAGGACAACGACTTCTACGGCGACCTCGGGCTCGGCTTCGTCAGCGGCGCGTTGGGCAAGAGCGAAGTGCGGCTGCGCGGCGGCAATCAGTGCTCCGCTGACCCCGGCGCCGACGGCCGCCACGTCAACGGTGAGATCCGGCAAGCGGCTGGCTGGGTAGGCGCGTGTCGCCATGGCGGAGCCAGAAGGGTGTGCCGGTTCGCAGATCTCGCTGCGCCGTAACCGTGCCGCCGTGCTCGCGGGCTCACCGTCGCCTCGGCAGGCCCTCCAGCAGGTCCGCCAGTTCATCCGCGTGCTCTTCTTCCACGGCCAGGATGCCCTTGAGCATCTGACTGGTCGTCGGGTCGTGGTCGCCGAGGTACTGGATCATTTCGCGATAGCTGTCGATGGCGATGCGCTCCGCCACCAGGTCTTCCTTGATCATTCCATCCAGGGACTTGCCTTCGACGTACTCCGCGTGACTCCGGCTGGTGAGGCCATCCGGCGCAAAGTCCGGCTCGCCGCCAAGTTGTACGATCCGTTCCGCAATCTGGTCAGCATGTCCCTGCTCTTCGTTCGAGTGGAGCAGAAACTCATCGGCAATGCTCTTGGAATGAATGCCGCGGGCCATGAAGTGATGACGGCGGTATCGCAGGACACATACGAGCTCGGTTGCCAGCGCCTCATTGAGCAGCTTCAGAACCGCGGTCCGGTCCGCTGAATAGCCTGCCGTAACAGCACCCTCTTCGATGTGCTTACGGGCCTGGCTACGCAGCGTCTTGACGTCGGTCAATGCAACTTTAGCTGCCATACATCACTCGTGGAACTCGGTGGGCGCGATGAGCATACCGACTAAGATCACGTGAGCCGTCATGCGGTGAACTACTGATCGGACACGGAAACTGCCGCTGATATTGGAGCTCGCCGGTCACGGCGTCGGTGTGTCACCGTACACACCGTATTCCTTCAGACCCATCGTTCGATGCAATTGCTGATGATGGCGCCGCCGCCATAGCGCACACGCTCGCCGCGTATGCCGGCGCACAGACAGCAGCGTCACACAGCGTTCATGGTGCCAATGCCAAGCGGATGTCGCCCGCCGCGATACCAGGCAGCAACTCGGTCCAGGAGGGCTATCATGAAAAAGATCTTCTTGACAGCTACCGTGTCCTTCGCAGCGAGCGGCGCGTTGGCCTACGAACCTGCAGTGGAGAAAGAGTTCAGCGAGATCGCTGAGCAGGGCTGCAGTAATCGAGGCGGCGATTTCATGATCCGCGGCATGGTTAGCAGCGCCGACGAGGACACGGTGGTGCTTTCAGACCCGACTAACCCACGCAGCACGGTCTCCGTTACGCTGCCAGGCCGCGGTCCGTGGGCACGCACCAAGGGCGTGTTCACCAAGAGCAAGCACGAAACGAGCGACGAGCGCCTCAATGAGCTCAGCACGACGCGGACGCTTGTGATGGTGACGGCGAAGTGCAAGGGTAACGGAACCCCGATCGCGCGCAACATCAGCTACGAGAACGCAGACGGAACGCGCGGCTCCATCACTTTCTGAAGACGCATCCGCAAGGAGCCGCTCGCAGTCCTCGTTTGAAGCGGCAGCGACCTTCGCGCCAAGAATCATCGCCTTATCTCAGTTCCCGAGCGGCTGCCTTATCGCGTCTATCGACAAGACGCCATAGTCGAGTTCGTGACCTTGGGGCTCCTCGCGGGGCTCCTCGCGTCGCTGATCGCTTCGGGCGTGGCCTGGCTTCTCGCGACGCGTGTGTTCGAGCTCGAGTTCGCGCTCGACTTCGCGGTCATCGGCGCCGGCCTCGTCGCAGGCGGCGTGATCGTCGGCGTGAGCGGGACGCTCGCGACCTACTCCGTCGTGCGGCAGCCGCCGATCGGCGTATTGTCGCAGGCGAGTAGCGGTCTCGAGCATCGCGTTCTCGACCGTGAGCTGCATCGTGGGAATCTACGCGCCGATGCGCTGGGACCTGCCGCTGGCTTCGGGTGGCGCGATCATCCTCGCGGCGGCCTTGATTTTGGACTGAAGCAATTCAGAACGCCGTGCGTGCCGCAGACGCCGAGCTCGTCGTCCCTTGACACCCGCGATCCCGGCGTCGTCGTCGAGCGCACGCTCGCCCTGACGGGTTTCAGCAGGTGCTGCGAGAAAATCTCGAAGCCATCGTGGCGGCCACGAGCAGGCGGTAGCGCTCGCGAGCTCATCGATTGGCGCGCGTTTCGGAGCGCGGTGCTCGAGCAAGCGCGACACTTGCGATCACCGCAAGCCGGCCGCCGCAGCGGCGGCAGCGCTCGATCTCGACGGCGCATCACGTACGACCAGAGCCGACTCGTAGAGCTTATTGGCCGAGGACGCGGCAGGAGTCTCACGTCCCGTAGTAGAAGTACGATCGGGAGTCATCGATTTCGTTACTCGTTACCGGGCGGATGACGGGACAATGCCATGTACCCTACCATCCGAATATCCTGTCTGGACTGTCCCACCCGGCAGCCTGGCTCCGGAGAAAAAACAAAAACAACACAGGACAAGCCATGTTCGCAACCTTTGACTACCGCCTGGTATCTCTCGCTGTTGTCGTAGCCATCACCGCGTCGTTCGTCGCGCTGGAAGTTAGCTCGCGCATGGCGGCACACAAAGGACAAAGCGCCGCGTGGTTTTGGCTCGCCGGCGGTGCGATCTCCATGGGGACTGGCATCTGGTCGACGTACAGCATCGGCATGCTGGCTCGCCGACTACCGATTCCCCTGTCGTATGACATCCGGATCATGTTGCTGTCGCTGGCGGTCGCAATACTGGCCGCTGGATTTGCCCTGTATTGGGCGACCCGGGCCGAAATGAACCGGTACAGGTTGCCAGGCGGCGCCTTGTTGCTGGGGCTTGGTATCGTTTCCATGCACTACGTGAGCATGGTCGCGATGCGTATGGAGCCGCCGATCCGCTATGAGCCGTGGCTGTTCGGCCTGTCACTCTTGATCGCCGTGGCGGCCTCGGGTGTGGCCGTTTGGTACATCTCCAGGACGCGCCTCGACACGATCATGTCGGCGTTCTGGAACAAGTCCCGCAGGGCGCTGATCATGGGCAGCGCATTCTGCGCAATGCACTATGCCGCGATGGCAGCGGCGGACATAGCGCCGGACAGCGTATCCATGGCGAGCCCGCAGAACATCAACCCAGTGTGGCTCGCAAGCGCGCTTGGCGGATTTACGCTGCTCATCCTCGTCGCGACGGTTCTCCTTTCCGCCCTCGACGCACACCTTGGGGAGTGTCGCCAGGCCTCGGGAGACCTCCGTCGCTGTCTGGGCCGCCTGGCAGATAGTCAGGACGAGGAACGGCGCCTGCTTGCCGCGGAACTGCACGAAATTGTCGGGCAGAATCTGTCTGCGTTGAACGCGGAGCTTGCCCTGATCCGCAGCCAGTTGCCGCCGGAGGCTGCGGGCGGGCTCTCCGACAGACTCACGAATACCTCCGCTCTCATCAAGCAGGGCGTGCAAGCCATCCGCAACGTGATGGCCCAGCTCCGACCGCCCGATCTCGACGAGCTGGGGCTCCCGGCCGCGCTGCGCTGGCATGCCGCCGCGCTTGAGTCGCGGGCCGGCGCGGCGGTGACGGTCGACGCGGACGAGAAATTACCCGGACCATTGCCAAAAGTGGAAAACGTCGTTCTGCGCGTCTGCGCAGAGGCCTTGACGAATATTTCCAAGCATGCGGGAGCAAAGACAGTCAAGGTGACTCTGGAGTCAAGAGACGATCAGGTCCTCATGAGAATCGTGGACGACGGACAAGGGTTCGACGTGAAGCAACCTTTGCAGCGCAACGATAACTCCGGTTGGGGCTTGATGCTGATGCGGGAACGCGCCGAATCAGTGGAGGGGACGCTCCGCATTCAATCTGCACCGGGGACGGGAACCAGCGTCGAATTCCGGATCCCCCGGGGCAAATGGTCATAAGAGTCTTGCTTGCCGACGATCACGGCGTTCTGCGGGACGGCGTGCGTCGGTTGCTGGAAGCTGACGCGGGGATGGAAGTGGTTGCAGTCGTGGACACCGGCCGGGAAGCCGTCGAAAAATCGGCGCAGCTCTCACCCGATGTCGTGGTGATGGATGTCACCATGCCGGAACTGAATGGCATCGAAGCAACGCGATCGATCGTAACCAGGGACCCCGCTACGCGGGTGGTGATTCTCTCGATGCACTCTTCCGCGAAGGTCATTCGCCAGGCCCTGCTCGCCGGCGCGCGCGGCTATGTGCTCAAAGAATCCGCGGGCGATGAAGTCGTGAGGGCGGTGCATGCCGTCGCGGCGGGCCGGCACTTCATGGGAGATGGCGTTGGCGACAAGCTGCTCGGCGAATCCCCCGAAGGACCATCGGGACCCGGCGGCGTCGACGGCCTGAACCCGCAAGAGCGAGAAATATTGCAGCTCGTGGCGGAAGGCAAATCCAACGCCGAGGCGGCAAAGATCATGGGTCTTTCGCCGCGGACGGTGGAAACGTATCGCAGCCGCTTGATGCAGAAGCTGCAACTCGAGGATTTGCCCGCGCTCGTGAAATACGCGATCCGCCACGGCCTCACTCCGCTCGAATAGCTCTTTCGGGTCGGTTCCTGTCGGGTATTCACGATAGGCACCCGGTTCGCCGTGCCGTAGACTTTTTTTCGATGCGGCGCTCACTCGGACTGCATAGCAATACTGCGGAAATAGGGGGTTCGCTCATGCCGACCCCCGATAGCCCGAAGCAAAATCATCTTCTCGCCGCCCTGCCGGCAACCGAGTTCGAGCCGCTGTTGCCCCATCTGGAACCGGTTCACATGCCGCTCGGACAAGTCCTGTACGAGTCCGGCGGAGAATTGCGCCACGTCTATTTCCCGGCGACCTCCATCGTGTCGCTGCTCTATATTTTTGCGGACGGCGCATCGGCGGAAATCGCAGTGGTCGGCAACGAGGGAGTACTCGGCATTTCGCTGTTCATGGGCGGCGAAACCACGCCGAGTCGGGCCGTAGTACAAAGCGCAGGCCACGGCTATCGGATGGTCGCGCAGTTGGTGAAACAGGAATTCCATCGCCCCAAGGCGACACTGCACGTCCTGCTGCTGCGTTATACCCAGGCGCTGATCACGCAGATGGCGCAGACCGCGGTGTGCAACCGGCACCATTCAGTCGAGCAGCAGCTATGTCGCTGGCTGCTCTTGAGCCTGGATCGGCTGTCCTCGAACGAGCTGACCATGACCCAGGAGCTGATTGCCAACATGCTGGGCGTGCGCCGCGAGGGCGTCACCGCGGCCGCCGGAAATTTGCAGCGTGCCGGTTTGATTCGCTACGCGCGTGGCCACATTGAGGTGCTTGACCGGCCGCGATTGGAACGAGAAGTATGTGAGTGCTACGCCGTGGTCAAGAAAGAATTCGATCGGCTGCTCACGCATCACTTTGTCGATCCTGCCAATACCGTCGAGCGATCTCCTTCCTAGCTGGAATCGCAGCGACACCCTCGCGCAGATTCTGTCTCGAGTCGGCTGGGGGTGCACGAGCGCGCATCGCGGGCGAGCTCATCACACAGCGCGGTTATCACCGCGGGCGGAATTTGCGCGATCTGCTGGATCCGTTCATCGCCGCGTAGTGCCAGACCGCCTCGGCATTTCAAGGGCGGGACTCGTGAACGCTCGATCGGCTATGCTCGGCCCCGGCATTCGGTCAAGACCACACGAGGAGCGAACACCATGCAAAAAACAACCATCGGATTGGCGGGTGTCATCGTCGGCCTGCTCATTGCCTTTTTCGTTCCGTATCTCGATCTGCCAGTCGCCTCCGCCCAAAGCACCCGGAATGTCAGCTACGCGGAGGAACGCGCGCTGATCGAGAACCTCCAGGCGCGTTACCTGTTTGCGCTCGATTTTTTGGATCACGATCTCTACGTAACCACCTTTACGCCGGACGGCATTCTCGACGTCGGCAACGGCGCGGTCGTCGGCCGCGAAGCGATCAAGGCGGCGGTCGCGAACATGCCCGGAGGTCGCCACCACATCACGAACCTCGTTCTTCGCATCGATGGCGACCGGGCGACCGGCCGGGCGGCCTGGATGCACACGGGCAAGAATGCCGAGGGTCGCATGACGATTGGCGGCTTCGGTCACTACGAGGACGACCTGGTCAAAGTGGACGGCGAATGGCTTTTCGCGAGAAGGCGAATCTACAACGAAGGCAGCGAGGCCTGGGCGGCTCCGCCCGGGAATCCGGCGTGGTGAGCTTAAGCTGACGGACCAGCTCTAGGGCGGAGGCCCGCGATATTTCTTCTCGCCCGCGAGCACCTTGATGGGGAGCTGGTTCTCGGGCAGCGGGATCGGGCACGTTGTGAACGGATTGAACGCGCAAGGCGGGTTATACGCCTCGTTGAAGTCGAGAATGGTCGTGCCGTCCTGCCTCAAGTCCGAGTACAGGAAGCGAGCGGCCTCGTACGTCTCGTTGCCGCTGGATGCGTCGTTGAACACGAAAAAGAAACGTCCGGGCTCCGTCGTGAAAGGCCGCAAGCGCAACACCTCGCCATTCAGCGCGAGCTCGACGACGCCTTCGGTCTCGTAGGTGTCCACGTCGCCGAAGGTGTTGACGACGGGCAGATTGCGCGGCGTCGCATCCCGAATGAAGCGACCGAGGACTCGGTAGCCGCGGCCGATCGGAAACCACTCGAAGCCCCGGAAGGTCCGCGCGCGTTCGCCGTTCGGGTCCCTGACGCGCAGCGACAGGCGCGTGCCGCTACGGTGAACCACTGCGCTCGCGCCGTTGGCCTCGATGACGTCCGGATCTTCCGCGCCGTCATCGCGAAGCACCTTCGCCGACGTTACCGTTTCGCCGTTGATCGTGATCGGAGCCCCCGGCTTGGGGTCGAAAGCGACCTCGTCGGATGCGACCGTGAAGCTGCCGAGATGCTCGGGCAGCGAGGCGATCAAGACCACGTCGTTGTCCGGCGCGCTACCGGCGCTTTGAGTGCCGTCTTTGAGGAAGTGCAGCCCCTCGATCGTGACCCAATTGCGCGTGTAGCTTTCCTCGTGCTCCGCGCGCCACGTTTCGATCTCCATGACGACCGCGTCGTTCCACTCGAGCGGCGGCGGGGCGGTGGGCTGGCAGCCGACCGTGGTTGCGACGAGTGCGCCGACCCATGTCGCGAGTAAGAGCCGCGAAACATCAAGATTGAGTCGCAGTTTCATTGTCGAAGCATAGCAACACCGCAAACCCCCGGGGCGCCTCCGGCGCACGCCGCGCGCATCCGGCGCTGAAGCATAAGAACCGCCAAGCGCCTCCCTGCGGCGCGCAAGAAGCGCTACATTGCGCGTCGAAACCCCGAGGAATCCAGCAATGTCGAAAGCACCGCGCGCCCGCAGCGCGCTCATCGTAACGTTTGCAGCCACCGTCTGCGGCGCCGCTATTGCCGTTGCCGAGGCGCAGCAGCCCGATTTCACCGGCGTCTGGGAGACGTACCGCGGCGCGCCGCAGGGGCGCGCCTCAGGCTTCGGCGCCGCGCGGCCAGGTCTTCCGCTCACCGAAGAGGGACGGCGCCGGGTCGAGGAGTATCGCGCGCTCGCCGGGCCCGAGCGGCTCAACGGCGCCGCCCACTGCGCCGATTACGGCGTTCCGACCATGATGAGCCTGCCCGGGTCATACCCCCTCGAATTCATTCAAAAGCCCGATCAGCTCACGATCATTTTCGAGGTCAACAACGAGACGCGGCGTATCTACATCGGCGATCGGCAGCTTCCGCCCGAGCGGCGGCTCCCGAGCCGTGCGGGCTACTCCGCGGGACACTGGGAAGGCGAGGTGCTCGTCGTCGAGACCACCGATTTGCTCGACGCCCAGGACCAGTCCGCGAATCCGTACTCCGAGCAGGCCACGATCGACGAGCGCTTCTCGCTCGAAGAGGTGAACGGCACGAAGGTCCTGAGATATCAGGCGACGATCACGGATCCGGTTTACTACACGGAACCGATCGAAATCGAGCGGAGGTACCAGTCTTACGACGGCCTAATCATTCCATACGGCTGTCAGGACGAGCTCTGGTACGAGCTGCTCGAGTTGCGGCGTGAGCAGCTCGAGGCGGGCAAGCCCGTCGACGCGCGTATGAGCGACGTCTACAAGATTCGCGAGGAACGGGAATAGCCAACGGATAACCGACGTACCGCGGGCCGCTCGTCCGCGACCCACGAGGAGACTCTCCATGCCAACGAACTTGAAGACATTCGTCGCTGCCGCTTTCGCTGCCGTGCTCGCGCTCTGCGCGGCAGCGGCGATGGCGCATCATTCGGCCGCACAATTCGACTTCGCGCAGCGCGTCACGATCGAAGGGGTCGTCAAGGAGTTCAACGTCACGAATCCGCACACGTGGGCCACGGTGGAGATCACGGACGACAAGCGCGGCACTCGCGACGCGCTGTACGAAGGCCACAGCGCAAGCCACTTCTATCGCGCGGGTTACGAGCGCGGCATGGTGAAACCCGGCGACAAGATCGCGTTTTTGATCGCGCCTCGGAGGGACGGCGAGGACGGCGGCTTCATACAGGCCTTCACCGCGAACGGCAAGACGATCGGCTTCGGCGGCCTGTCGCCGGAGACGGGACGGCGCAGCGACGGCGCTTCGGACTGACTGGCCCGCGAACCTCGCGCGGCCGGGGCGCACCGCATTTGCTTCTGGGGCGTGCTATCCGAAATGCACCGCGAACTGTCTCCACGGCAGGATGATTGCCTTCGAAGAGCGTGCGCGGTAAAACGATGTCCGGTTGGACGCCAGTGCTACGGTTACCCAGAAGGAAACAAGCCCATGCGCGCATTCGTTCAACGCCCGCTTGCCTTCGCCATTCTCGGCTTCGCCGCCGTGCTTTCAGGCCGAGCGCTTGCCCAATCCTCTTCCGAGGCGTCCACGGTGGATGCGCCCGGGCAGAGCGCCACGAACCCCGCGGAGGAGCCCGAGGAGATCACGATCCGGGGACGGAGATCGCTGACCGAGTATCGGGTGGAGCTCGAGCGCGCCCGCGAGGAGATCGTCGAGGCCTACAACGAGGCGAATAGCAGCGACGACAACGACGTCACTTGCCGGAACGAGCGCCCGACCGGCAGTCGAATGCCACAACGTGTATGCCGGTCCAACGCCGAAAGTGAAGCGGAGGCTAGTGCGGCGCGCTGGTTTCTCAACTCGCTGACCACCAACGCGGGCAGGTTCGAGGGTGAGCCGGGAGTGGGAGCCGGGGGAGCCGCGGTTCCGTTTGCGGGAGGCCCACAGGTCGACGCGGCAATAGGCACGGCCGTCGCGCAGGGCGATGAGGTAGCCGGAAGCCTGGTCTCGAGGGCCAAAATAGAAGAGGAATTGGAACGGCTCAAGAAAGAGAATCGGCAGGTCTACCGGGCAGTGGTCAAATACATCGAGCTGGAAGACGAGTACAACAAGGCACGTGCAGAGGCCGCGCGGTAGCGAGAGTATCGACGTCGACGCCGCGCGTCGGGCCCGTGCAATTCTGTTGATACGGAGCTCTAGCGGGCAGGCCAACCGATGGCGGGAACCCACCGCGTGGTGACAGCACCCGGGGTTCCTGCTACGGAGGCCCCCACTTTCAGCGCCCGGCTCTCAGGCCGCGGCGCGTTCGCCGTCAACGCCGCGTTCGTCGTCGGCTTGCTGGTACTGAGCCAGCTACCGTTGCTGGAGCCGCGCCCCGTCGTGCGCGCCTCGATCGTCGGCGCTGCGGTGGTGCTGCTCGCCTGGGGCGCGTTGCTGTTCGGCGTCCTGCGGCGCGGGCAGACCGTAGCCTTCGAAGTGACGCTGCGCCCCCAGCACTACTTGCAGGCGTGCTTACAGGGCGCGCTGATCCTTTATTGGGGCTACTACTGGCGCGAGGTGTATCACGCGGCGCCGCTGATCGTTGCGCAGCTGCTTTTTGCGTACGGCTTCGACAGCCTTCTGTCGTGGACGCACCGCCGCACGTTCGCTCTGGGCTTCGGCCCGTTTCCCATCATCTTCAGCCTCACGCTGTTCTTCTGGTTCAAGGACCCGTGGTTCTACTGGCAGTTCGTGATGGTGGCGATCGGCTTCGTCGCCAAGGAATTTCTGCGCTGGAATCGAGACGGCCGCAACACGCACATCTTCAACCCCTCGTCGTTCCCCCTGGCCGTGGTGTCGGTAGGGCTGCTGCTCTTCGATGCGACCGACATGACGTGGGGCTTTCTCGTCGCGCAAACCGTGTTCTATCCGCCGCACATTTACCTTGCGATCTTCCTCATCGCGCTGCCGGGGCAGTATCTGTTCGGCGTCGCGCCGATGACGATGGCCGCCGTGACGACGACGTTCGCCTTCAGCGCGATCTACTACGCCGCGACCGGCAGCTATTACTTCGTCGACTCGCACGTGCCGATAGCAGTGTTCCTCGGCATGCATCTGCTGTTCACCGACCCCGCCACCTCGCCTCGCACGCTGCTGGGACGCATTGTCTACGGCGTGCTCTACGGGCTCACCACCGTTTGGTTATACAACTTGCTGCTGAGCGCGAACACGCCGGGGTTCTACGACAAGCTGCTGCAAGTGCCGCTCCTCAACCTGTCCGTCCTGTTGCTCGACCGGCTGGCGGGCTCGCCCTTGTGGAAGGCCCTCGGTCCGTCGGCGTGGGCTGGGGTGTGGGCGCCGCGCCGCCGGCATCTCGCGCACATGGGCGTGTGGGCGGTCGCCTTCGGCGCAATGAGCGCGTCCGGGCATCTCGGCGACAAGCATCCCGGGCAATGGACACCGTTCTGGGAGCAGGCATGCGCGGCCGATAAGCGCGAGGCCTGCCTCAACCTGTACTTTCTCCAGGACACTTACTGTGAGGAAGGATCCGCGTGGGCGTGCAACGAGATCGGTATCCTGCTGGCCGAGCGCTACGCCAATCGCGTTGTCGCCGCCGCGGCGTTCGACCGCGCGTGCACGCTGCAATTCGCGGCCGGCTGCGACAACGCCGTCGCCATCGCGCGTGCCGGCACATTGCGCCACGATGCCCCGACCGCCAGGGACTACCGGTTCATCCTGCGCGGCAGTAAAGGTCCACTCCCGGATTTGGAGCCCGCGGAGCTCTACGCGCGCGCCTGCGCGCTCGGTTGGCGCGCCGCCTGCGGGTAGACACGACGTTCAGCCCTGCTGTTCGCGAACGCGGCGCTCGTGACGGGTCGTTCGTATCAGGAGAATCCTCGATAACCCTCCCCGGAGCCGCCGGCGACGGCTACCATGCGCGCCTGCCAGGAAGGTAGGGGTTTCGATCGTGAAAATGGTGTGCGTGGTGGTGTTGGTTGGCCTCGGTATGCCCGCGCTGGCGCAGGAGGCTGCTTCGCCGCCGCAAGACGCGGACGTCGAGGAGCTCATCGTCCCGGGCCGCGTGCCCGACAATCTGCGCGTCGAGATCGAGCGCCTCGAGGTCGCCGTCTACGAGCGGTTCAACGCTCTCAACAGCAACGACGAGTTCGACATCCATTGCTTGGAGCAGGCGCCGACGGGCTCGAACATTCCGTTGCGCGTGTGCGCGCCGAATTTCGTGATCCAAGCCGAGTCCCGCGCGGCGAAGAAAATCTTGACCGACGGGCGAGGCAGCGCCGCCAACAACAACAATCCTGCCGAGCACAGCACGCGCATGCAGGAGAAGAGTCGCGAGCTCACGGCGGAGATGCAGCGCATCGCTCGCGAAGACGAGGCGTTCCTTCGCGACCTTGTGCGTCTCGACGAGCTCAAGCAACGCGAACCGGGTGCCGGGGGGCGCGCAGGGCGCTGAGCCTCAGGGCGTCTTCCGGGTTCGCGACCGCGCTCAACCGACGAGCTCGAGCAACGCCTCCGCAACCGCGTCCGGCCGATGCGCCGGCAAATCGTGCCCGGCGCCTTCGACGATGCGGCGCGCCACGAGGTTCGTGAAGCGCCGTTGATCGCCCGCCGGGCTCTCCGACGGACGGCCGCCGAGTCCCGTCGCTCCGGGCGCGAGCACGACCGCCGGGACGCCGATCGGCGGCTGCTCGGCGAGGCGCCGCTCCAGCTCGATGAAACGCGGCTCGCCGGGTGCGTTCATGAGACGGTGTCGGTAGGAGTGCACGACGACGGCGACGAAATCCGGATTGTCGAACGAAGGCGCCGAACGGGCGTAAGCCTCGTCCGTGTATTGCCACTGCGGCGACCAGGTCGCCCACAAATAGCGGATGAGGTCGTGGCGATTCTCTCGCAGCGCGGCGGCGCCTTGCTCCGTGTTGAAGTACCACATGTACCAGAACTGCGCCGCCTGGCGCGCCGGCATCCCCTGTCCGCGCGTCGTGGTGTTCTGCACCGAGTACCCGCCGATCGAGACCTGACCGATGACGCGTTCGGGCTCGACGATCGACACGATGCAGGCGGCTCGGTTGCCCCAATCGAAACCGGCCAGCGCGAAGCGCTCTAACCCAAGCGCGTCGGCGAAATCGATGACGTCTTGCGCGAGCGCCGCTTGCTCCGCCATTCGCGGCGCCGACGAATCGCGGAATCGCGTCGGCCCGTAGCCGCGGAGCCACGGCACGAGCACTCGATGCCCGGCAGCGAGGAGCGGTGCGACGACGCCGTCGAACGATCGCACGTCGTAGGGGAAACCGTGCAGCAGAATGATCGCCGTGCCGCCGGGGTTGCCGTGCTCCTCGTAAGCGATATCGAGGACGTCGGTCTGCACGGTGCGCGGGCTGGGATTGGGCGCGGCTTGCGCAAACGATCGACCCGCCGCACCGGCAAGCGCGGTCGCGAGGCTCGCGGCGCCCGTCGCTCTCAAAAACTGTCGTCGCGTCGGCGGCATGCGTCGGCGATTGTACTCCCGACGTGGGCTCCGTCGCGCGACGCCGCATCGTGCTCGCCTGTCGCAATCGCGGGAATCGATGCGGAGCCGCTCGGGCTTGCCGCGAGTGGTAATCTCTCCGGCGTCCGACGCTCCTACCACGAGTGTGACCTTGCTATGTTCATGGTCGAAGCCCGCGATCTTAAAAAAAGCTACCCGCGCCCCGACCGCAAAGGTGAAACCTTCAATGCGGTCGATGGCATCTCGCTGACGATTAAGACCGGCGAAATCTTCGGCATTCTCGGCCCCAACGGCGCCGGCAAAACGACGACGCTGGAAATGCTGGAAGGTTTGACCGACATCGGCTCGGGCTACGCCATCGTTGCCGGCCTCGATGTGAAGACGGAACCTTACAAGGTCAAGCAACGCATCGGTGTGCAGCTACAAGCCAACGAGTATTTCGATCACCTGTCGTTGCGCGAGCTGCTGCGACTCTTTACGGCCCTGTACGGTCGCGCCGAAGCGCCGGAAACGCTGCTCGGTCTCGTCAACCTGCTGGAAAAAGCCGACGCGGAGCCGGCGAAGCTGTCCGGTGGCCAGAAGCAGCGCTTCTCCATTGCCTGCGCACTCGTCAACGAACCGCAGGTCCTGTTCCTCGACGAACCGACCACCGGCCTCGATCCGCAAGCTAAGCGCAACATCTGGGACCTGATCCGCGCTCTCAATGCCAAGGGCATGACCATCGTGCTGACCACGCACAACATGGAAGAGGCAGAATCCCTGTGCGCCCGCATCGCGATCATGGATCACGGCAAGATCATCGCGCAGGGCACTCCGCAAGAATTGATTCTGCAACATGCGCCGGAACCGCCGGCAGTGCCCCTGCATGGCAACCTGGAAGATGTGTTCCTGCATCTGACCGGTTCCGCACTGCGCGAATGAGACCGAAGCAGCCGTGAATCTGACGTTCGTCATGACGCGTACGTTCCTGCGCTTGTTCTCGCGGGACCGTCAAGCCATCTTCTTTTCGTTGTTCTTCCCGCTGGTATTCATGACCGTATTCGGTCTCGTCGGCAGCGGTGCCGACGACCCGATGAAGATCGGTATCGTCGACAACGCCGACAATGCGTTGTCGCAACGATTCATCGCGACACTGTCCGCCAATGGGCTGTTCGAAGTCAGTGAAGGCGACGAAGCGGCGCTGCGTGCACAAGTGATTGCCGGCGACTTGCGGTTGGCCCTGATATTGCCTGCCGGGTTCCAGGACGACGGTACGCCGAGCGCGCTGACCTTGCTCGTCGATGCCGCGCAGGTACGCGAGCTCGGTCTGATCATGCCCGTACTGGAACAGGCACTGGTGGATGTGGAACGCGAACTGCGCAACATCACGTCGCTGTTCAGCGTCACCGTGGAAGATGTGAAGGCGCGCTCGCAGAACTACCTGAGCTTCGTAGTGCCGGGTCTGCTTGCCTTCACGCTCATGACCCTGAGTATCGGCGGCAGCGGCTTCAACCTCGTGGAATACCGGCGCAAAGGCATTTTGAAGCGCCTGTTCGTCACGCCGATCCAGCCCAAACATTTCATCGGCGGGCTCGTGCTGTCACGGACGGTGATCTGCATGATCCAGTTGACGGTGCTGGTGGGGATCGCCGTACTACTGTTGGGCGTCGAGGTTGCCGGCTCGTTCGCGTCACTTTATGTCGTTGGTATTCTTGGCACCGCGCTGTTCTTAAGCATCGGTTTTTGTCTCGGCAGTCTCGCCAAGACCCAGCAGGCGATCATGGCCATCGGCAACCTCGTGACCTTTCCGCAGGTGTTCCTGTCGGGCATCTTCTACCCGATCGACACGCTGCCCGAGCTCATCCAGCCCGTCGCCCATCTGCTCCCCTTGAGTTTCGTTGCAACGGGCCTGCGCGAAATCATCGTCAACGGGGCGGCCATCGGGGACATGCTGCCCACACTTGCAGGCCTGATCGTTTGGGTCATCGTTGCCCTCGGACTCGCGATCTGGCTGTTCGTCTGGAAGGAGGTGGCTGCTTGAACGCGCCCCGACCTTCCAAGGTTCGCCTGTACTCGGCCCCGCTGCGGGGACGTAAGCCGAGACGGAAAACCAAGAATCCTTGGCCGCGCTAACGCTCAAGAGCGGAGCGACGTGTTGACTCGCGAGATCCTCGCCCACGCCGCCGCCTGCCGAATCGACGCGCAACGGATCACCAAATACTGACGCGCGTTGGTGCGCCGTAGCACAGACGATGACGCGAGCCTGCGCGACTGTGCCCCGATGCTCTGAAACCACGCGCATCAGGAAAAGGAATGATGGGTGCCCAGAATCGACCCGGGTTTTGCGTAGTCGGCGCCTGTGCACTCGCCGCTTTCGTTCTGCACGCTGGCAACGCGCGCGCGCAGGACTCGAACTGCCTGCTCGACCTCGGCGACGTGGTTGTCGAGGGCAACGTCCTGATCGCCACATCGTGCGAGCTCACGGGCACCGAAGTGAGA
>CAZCZE010000052.1:0-102566 GCA_964503125.1 uncultured Gammaproteobacteria bacterium | reverse complement strand
GACTGTTGCCAGCACGCTTACACCTCGGATCGACTCCAACTCCTCGCCGATGAGCTGAGTTTGCCGCCGTAGCTCAGCGATCTGTTCTGCTTGCGTCATAACGGGCTCCGAGGCGCGCGAAGGCACCGAATCGTCAGGACCGTTGTCGCACGCGACTAGCAGCGCGACAACCACTGCCGCACTACTAGTGCGGGTCAACATCACTGCGATCCGGGGCTGCTGCCGCATAACGCCGCAGTTCAGCGGCGGCGCGCTGCCGTAAGACGCGCGGCGCACGTGCATAATGAAATGACGCACGTGCGGCGCGCCTGCGACGCCGTGTCACCGTCCGCTGCAACTGCTTGTTATGCGGCGTGAGCGCCACTCTAGTCATTCATCAACTGTGACTTCGATAAGCCGAACCGGCGTGGGTGACCAAGCCGCGTTGACCTCCAGCCTGTAACTGAAGCGTGCGCCTTCCATCGGTGCTGCACCAACCCAATCGATCACAGGCTGAACGATAATCCTTCCGCGAACCTCCAGGCGGTACGCTGCGTACCCGTAGACGCCGCCAGGCACTTCCTTGTATGCGGAGGTTACTCCTACGGATATGTCCCCGAATTCAACCTCGCCGTTCGGAAACAGCACCGTCAGCTTTTCGATGTCTTCCTTTCCCACATTGACGATTCGCAACTGCCCGGCGTGCGAGCCATCGGCCGCACCTCGCTCAATGTGATCCAGCAAATCGCGAAGCGAACCACCCTCCTGCGCCGTGGATGGCAGGGCGCACAGCAAGAGAACGGTTAGACAGAAGCCCCTCAATGGTGCGCCCTCTTTGCATGCGGAAACTCGCGGCCGCTCGTTTTGCTCCCGACGCGTGAGTTACGCCGCATAACGCCGCAGTTGAGCGGCCGCGCGACCATGTTTCCAGCGCGCCGCGTGTGCACAATGAAATGACGCACATGCGGCGCGCACGTGACGCCGTATGACGGTCCGCTCCAACTGCTTGTTAGCCGACACGTGCGACACGACTAATCCATTACGGCCCATGCCAAGTACGGCCTCGAAATGCGCCTTATCACGTCGTCGTCTGCCTCGGGGTACGGGATGCGCCCTTGGGCATCGCGCAAGTGTTCAACTTCAAATTCAACATCCATCTTGATGTACGGGCACCGCCGGTACACATACGTACGCTGTGCGCGAGTAGAAAGACCGCCTTCAACTGTGAACACGCGCATGAGATCACCGCGCGACATTCCCGCCGCAATCGCGGACGTTTCCCGAATCGCCTCAGAAATTAAACGAGTAAGTTCCGCGTCCGAATCACCCTGTGAGCTCACCGGGGTGCAGAGAAGCAAAAGAAGGATCAGGGAGAGCGCACGACTTGTCATTGAGATGCCCTCAAGGTGTCGGCTAACTATAACTAGACAGCATGCAGCTGCAGACAAAGTGCAGCATGTTGCTGGATATCGTGATTGACGGGTTCATAAGGTGCTGTTTCTACTAGGGCATCCAGCGGGATATGCGGCAGATAGTAGGCTGGAGATATGCGGCATGGAAGCCAAGCCCAAGCTCCTGGCAGTCGTACGCGACAAAATGCGTGCCCGGCACTTCAGTTATCGCACTGAGCGAGCGTACATCGGCT
Source organism: uncultured Gammaproteobacteria bacterium (assembly GCA_964503125.1). Classification (GTDB taxonomy): domain Bacteria; phylum Pseudomonadota; class Gammaproteobacteria; order Steroidobacterales; family Rariloculaceae; genus FEN-1219. The sequence goes on along the minus strand of CAZCZE010000052.1, from coordinate 100,942 downwards.
GGATTCGGCGGTTCATTCTTTACCACGGAAAGCGGCATCCGACCGAAATGGGTGCGGCGGAGGTCGAGAGCTTCCTAACGCACCTGGCGGTTGAGCGTCGCGTATCAGCGTCCACGCAGAACCAAGCCTTGGGTGCCATCTTGTTCCTCTACCGGCAGGCCCTCGAAATTGATCTCCCCTGGCTTGAGAACGTAGTTCGCGCGCGTAAGTCGGTGCACGTTCCGGTGGTCTTGCCGCGACGAGACGTGCAGACGCTGCTCGCCCAGCTGGATCCGCCGTTTCACCTCATCGGTCAGCTCTTGTACGGCAGTGGGTTGCGTCTTCTTGAAGCGCTGCGACTTCGCGTCAAAGACATCGATTTCGAGTACTCGCAAATCGTCGTACGCGACGGCAAGGGCAGAAAAGACCGTGTCACTATTCTTCCGGACGCCGTGGCAGTCGCGCTGCAGACGCACTTGCGTAGCGTGAGAGCGGCGCACAACTGGGCGCTACAACGCGGCTACGGGGGAGTCGAGCTTCCAGAAGCGTTGGCGCAGAAATACCCCGCCGCACCGACGGACTGGGGCTGGCAATACGTTTTTCCGGCCGCTCGCCCGAGCCGCGATCCGCAGTCGGGCACATACCGGCGTCATCATCTGCACGAGACGAGCGTGCAGCGCGCCGTACGAGTAGCAGCTCGCCGGCTTGGCATCGTCAAGCCCGTCGGCCCCCACACGCTGCGCCACTGCTTCGCCACGCACCTGCTCGAGCGCGGCTACGACATTCGCACGGTGCAGGAGCTCATGGGCCACGCCGACGTGCGCACGACGCAGATCTACACGCACGTCATGAAGAAAGGTGCGGGGGCGGTCAAGAGCCCGCTCGACTGACAACGAAGCGGGCGCAGCCCTACTCCACCGTCACCGACTTCGCGAGATTGCGCGGCTGGTCGATGTCCGTGCCCTTCAAGACCGCGGCGTGATACGCGAGCAGCTGCAACGGCACGGTGTAGACGATCGGCGCGATGACGCGGTCGGCGTGCGGCATCGGGATCACCTTGACGCCGGGCTCGGACTCGAGCCCCGTCTCCTTGTCGGCGAACACGTAGAGCTGGCCGCCGCGCGCGCGCACCACCTGCATGTTCGATTTGAGCTTGTCGAGCAGGTCGTTGTTGGGCGCGACCACGATGACGGGCATGGCCTCATCGATGAGCGCGAGCGGCCCGTGCTTGAGCTCGCCGGCGGCGTACGCCTCGGCGTGGATGTACGAGATCTCCTTGAGCTTCAAAGCGCCTTCCATGGCGATCGGCCACATGGGGCCGCGGCCGAGGAACAGCGCGTGCTGCTTCTCCGCGAAATCCTCGGCAAGTAGCCGAATGAAATCATTCATGCCGAGCGCCTGCTCGACGGCGGCGGCGGCATGATAGAGATGCGTGATGAACTCGGTCTCGCGCGCCGCCGTGAGGCCGCGGTGGCGGCCCAGCATGAGCGTGACGAGCATGAGCGCCATGAGCTGCGTCGTGAACGCCTTGGTGCTCGCGACGCCGATCTCGGGGCCGGCTTGCGTGAGCATGACGAGATCGGACTCGCGCGTCATCGAGCTGTGGGGGCTGTTGCAGATGGTGAGCGCACCCAAGTAGCCCGCGGTCTTCGCCATGCGCAGCGCTTCGAGCGTGTCGGCCGTCTCGCCCGACTGCGACAGCGTGATGAACAGTGTATTCGGCGGCACGACGACGCTGCGGTAGCGATATTCGCTCGCGATCTCGGCCTGACATGGCACGCCGGCGATCGACTCGAACCAGTAACGCCCCACGCAGCCCGCGTGATAGCTCGTGCCGCACGCGACGATGTGCACGTTCTGCACCTTCGACAGCAGCTCCGCGGCGCGCGGGCCGAGCGACTCGGGCACGATGCGCTTGTTGACGACGCGGCCGTAGAGCGTGTCGGCGAGCGCGCTCGGCTGCTCGAAGATCTCCTTGAGCATGAAGTGCCGATACGGCCCCTTCTCGGCCGACTCCTCGTTCCACTGCGTCTCGTGCACGGGCCGCGTGATGGGCTGGCCCTGCGGGTCGAAAAGCTTGACGCCCTCGCGCGTGATCTCGGCGATGTCGCCCTGCTCCAAGTAGATGAACCGTTGCGTCACGGGCAGCAGCGCCGCCACGCCGCTCGCGACGAAGTTCTCGCCTAGCCCAAGGCCGATGACGAGCGGGCTCGCGATGCGCGTGACGACGATGCGCTCGGGATCCTTGGCGTCGAACGCGAGCAGCGCGTACGCGCCTTGAAAACGTTGCACGGCGAGGCGCAGCGCGTTGAGCAGGTCGTGGCCCTGCTTCAAGTAGTCGTGGATCAAGTGCGCGGCGACCTCGGTGTCGGTCTCCGACTTGAACTCGTAGCCTTTGGCGATGAGCTCGTCCCGGAGCACCTCGTAGTTCTCGATGATGCCGTTGTGAATGACGGCCACGCGGTCGCCCGACAGATGCGGGTGCGCGTTCGCTTCGGTGACGCCGCCATGCGTAGCCCAGCGCGTGTGCGCCACGCCGAGCCGGCCCGCGAGCGGCTGGTCGTTGAGCTTGCTCTCGAGGTGCGCGACCTTGCCGACCGTGCGGCACAGGCCGAGCTGGTGATTCGCCTGCACGACGGCGATGCCGGCCGAGTCGTAACCGCGATACTCGAGGCGCTTGAGCCCCTCGACGAGCACGGGAACGATGTTGCGCTCAGCGATGGCTCCGACGATACCGCACATAGTGATGTGTCCTTACTTAAGCGTAGCCATCGCAACGCTTCACTTGGGTTTCTTCTTGGGCCGCTGCCAACCCGTCACGGTCGTTTGCTTCGCGCGCGCGACCGTGAGCTCGCCCTGCGGCGCGTCCTTGGTGATCGTGGACCCGGCACCGATGGTCGCGCCAGCGCCGATTTCGACGGGTGCGACGAGCATCGCGCCCGAGCCGATGAACGCGTGGTCGCCGATGACGGTGCGGTGCTTGTTGGCCCCGTCGTAGTTGCAGGTGATGGTGCCGGCGCCGACGTTGACGTGCGCACCCACCGTTGCGTCGCCGACGTACGAAAGATGATTGATCTTGCTGTGCGGCGCGACTTGGCTGTTCTTGATCTCGACGAAATTGCCCACTTTCACGTGTCCCGAGAGGACGGCGCCGGGACGCAGGCGCGCGAACGGCCCGATCTCGCAGTCGTCGCCCGCGGCGACACCGTTCATGACGGTGTGTGGGTGGACGAGCGTATCGGCGCCGAGGGTGCTGTCGGCTATGACGGCGTACGGCCCGACGTGCGCGCGATCGCCGAGCACCACCCTGCCTTCGAGCACGACGCCGACATCGATGAACACGTCGCGGCCGACGATGACGTCGCCGCGCACGTCGAGCCGCTCGGGATCGGCGAGCGTGGCGCCGCGCGCCATGAGCTCGGCAGCCGCGCGCCGTTGGAAGGTGCGCTCAGCCGCCGCGAGCTGCGCGCGGTCGTTGATGCCGAGCACGTCGATCGCCGACTCGGCGACGCTGCCGCGCACTTCGACGCCGTCGGCAACGGCCATGCCGACGACGTCGGTGAGGTAGTACTCGCCCTGCGCGTTCTTGTTCGTGAGCTTGCTCAAGAAGCGGCGCAGCGCGCGCGCCTCGAGCGCGATGAGACCGGTGTTGATCTCTTTGCTGCGCAGCTCGTCGGGGGACGCGTCCTTGTGCTCGACGATGCGCGTCACGGCGCCGCGCGCGTCGCGCAGCACGCGGCCGTACCCCGTCGCGTCGTCGACGTTGGCGGTCAGCAGCGCGAGCTTGCCGCCGGCTGCGTCGGCGACGAGGCGCTCGAGCGTGCCCGCACGAACGAGCGGCACATCGCCGCAGAGCACGAGCACCGTGTGATCGTCGGCAATCGCGGGCAGCGCCTGGGCCACGGCGTGGCCGGTGCCGCGCTGGTCGGGCTGGTGCGCCCACTGCAAATCCGTCTGCGCGGCGAACGCCGCGCGCACCTCGTCGCCGCCGTAGCCGTAGACGACGTGAATGCCGGCCGGTTTCAGGCCGCGCGCGACTCGGATCACGTGCTCGAGCAGCGGCCGGCCCGCGAGCGTTTGCAGCACTTTCGGCAACGCCGAATGCATGCGCTTGCCTTGGCCCGCGGCGAGAATGACTACGGAGACCGGCACCAACCCGAACCTCGGAGGGCTTTGAGACGGGAAATCATAGCGCGCCGACGGCGCCCGTAGCTGCTGACCAGGTCACGCCGAGGGGGCCGATGGGCCTTCTCAAGGGCTAGTTGCGCTTGCCTTTGAGCTGCTGCGCCGCGCGGTAGCGGGCTTCGGCCTCGGCGAGCTCGCTCTGGGCTTGGGCCAAGTCGATGGCGCCGTGCTTGCCTTCGAGCGCCTCGCGGGCACGCTCGCGCGCTGCGAGCGCCTCGGCCTCGTCGAGCTGCTCGGCGTGCAGCGCGCTATCGGCGAGCACGGTCACCAAGTACGGCTGGATCTCGAGGATGCCGCCCGTGACGTAGAAGAGCTTCTCGCCTTCGCTGGTTTGCACGCGCACGGAGCCCGGCTTCAAGGTGGTGATCAGCGGGGCGTGGCGCGGCGCGATGCCGACCTCGCCGGCCCGCGCGGGCGCGAACACCATGTCGGCTTCGCCCGAAAAAATCGCGCCTTCGGCGCTGACGATGTTGACGTGAATGGCCACGCGCCTATTGGACCTTCTTGGCTTTCTCGACGGCCTCTTCGATGCCGCCGACCATGTAGAACGCCTGCTCGGGCAGGTGGTCGTACTCGCCGCCCACGATCGCCTTGAAGCTCTTGATCGTCTCCTTGAGCGGCACGTACTTGCCTTCGATGCCCGTGAACGCCTGCGCGACCGAGAACGGCTGCGACAGGAAGTTACGAATCTTGCGCGCGCGTTGCACGATGAGCTTGTCGTCCTCGGATAGCTCGTCCATGCCGAGGATCGCGATGATGTCTTGCAGCTCCTTGAAGCGCTGGAGCACGGCCTGCGTGGCGCGGGCAGCGTCGTAGTGCTCTTGGCCGACGACGTTCGGGTCGAGCAAGCGGCTCGTCGAGTCGAGCGGGTCGACGGCGGGATAGATACCGAGCTCGGCGATCTTGCGCGACAGCACGAGCGTCGCGTCCAAGTGCGCGAACGTCGTGGCCGGCGACGGGTCCGTCAAGTCGTCGGCCGGAACGTAGATGGCTTGGAACGACGTGATCGAGCCCGCCTTCGTCGACGTGATGCGCTCTTGCAGCACACCCATCTCCTCCGCGAGCGTCGGCTGGTAGCCGACGGCGCTCGGCATGCGGCCGAGCAGCGCCGACACCTCGGTGCCCGCGAGCGTGTAGCGGTAGATGTTGTCGATGAACATGAGCACGTCCTTGCCCTCGTCGCGGAAGTACTCGGCCATCGTGAGGCCGGTGAGCGCCACGCGCAGGCGGTTGCCGGGCGGCTCGTTCATCTGGCCGAACACGAGCGCCACTTTGTCGAGCACGCCCGCGTCTTTCATGTCGTGGTAGAAGTCGTTGCCTTCGCGCGTCCGCTCGCCGACGCCGGCGAACACCGAGGTGCCGCCGTGCGCCTTCGCGATGTTGTTGATGAGCTCGAGCAGCGTCACGGTCTTGCCGACGCCGGCGCCGCCGAACAGGCCGACCTTGCCGCCCTTCGCAATCGGCATGATCAAGTCGATGACCTTGATGCCGGTCTCGAGCAGTTCGGTCGAGGCCGCCTGCTCTTCGTACGACGGCGCTGCGCGGTGAATGGGCCAGCTCTCGGCGGCGTCAATGGGGCCCGCGTCGTCGATGGGCTCTCCGAGCACGTTCATGATGCGGCCGAGCGTCTTCTGGCCGACGGGCACCGAGATCGCCTTGCCCGTGTTCGCCACGGCGAGGCCGCGGCGCAGTCCCTCGGAGGCGCCCATCGCGATCGTGCGCACGACGCCGTCGCCGAGCTGCTGCTGCACCTCGAGCGTCAAGCTGCGGTCTTGCAGCTTGAGCGCGTCGTAGACCTTGGGGATCGCGTCGCGCGGAAACTCCACGTCGACGACCGCGCCAATGACTTGAACAATCGTGCCGGTGCTCATGAATCGTTACCTTCTCTTGCCTAGACGGCCGCTGCGCCGCCGACGATTTCCGCGATCTCGCGCGTGATCGCCGCCTGGCGGGCCTTGTTGTACTGAAGCTGTAAGCCCTCGATGAACTTGCCCGCGTTGTCGGTCGCGGCTCTCATCGCGACCATCTTCGACGCCATCTCGCAGGCCACGTTCTCGACGGCGCCGCGATAGACCTGCGACTCGATGTAGCGAGCGAGCACGCCGTCGAGCAGCGACGCCGCGTCGGGCTCGTAGATGTAATCCCAATGCTGTTGCAACGAATCTTTGTCGACGGCTTCGACGGGCAGGAGCTGCGACACGGTCGGTTGCTGGCTCATCGTGTTGACGAACACGCTGTGCACGAAGAACAGCCGATCGATCTTGCCTTGGCGGTAGGCGTCGGTCATCGCCGCGATGGCGCCGACCAGGTCCTGAACCTTCGGCACTTCGCCCAGGTGGCTCGTGGCCGCGACGATGTTGACCTTCAAGCGCCGGAAGTACGCGATGCCCTTGGCGCCGACGAGGCACAGATCCGCCTCGACGCCTTGGGCGTGCCACTTGCGCAGCTCTTTGAGCATCTCGCGGAAGGTGTTGACGTTCACGCCGCCGGCGAGGCCGCGATCGGTGCTGATCACGATGTAGCCGACGCGCTTGATCTCGCGCTCCTGCAGGTACGGATGGCGATAATCCGGGTTCGCCTGCGACAAGTGGCCGATGACGGTCTTGATCTTCTCGGCGTACGGACGCGACGCGGCCATGCGCTGCTGCGTGCGGCGCAGCTTCGACGCAGCGACCATTTCCATCGCCTTCGTGATCTTCTGCGTGCTCTTGACGCTGGCGATCTTCGTCCGGATTTCTTTGCCGCTGGCCATGGCGCGCTCTAGTACGTCCCGGTCTTCTTGAAGGCCTCGAGGATCTTCTTCAGCTCGGCGACGACGGCGTCGCTGTACTCGGGCTTGGCATCGATCGAGTCCAGCACGGACTTGTAGTTGCCGCGCGCGAACGCATGCAGCGCCGCTTCGAAGTCGACGACCTTGTTCGCCGGCACGTCGTCGACGAAACCCTCGTTCACGGCGAACAGCGACAGCGCCATCTCGGCGACCGACAGCGGCTGATACTGCTTCTGCTTCATGAGCTCCGTGACGCGGCGGCCGCGTTCGAGCTGCTTGCGCGTGGCGGCGTCCAGGTCCGATGCGAACTGCGCGAACGCGGCGAGCTCGCGGTATTGAGCGAGCGCCAAACGCACGCCGCCGCCGAGCTTGCGGATGATCTTCGTCTGCGCGGCGCCGCCGACGCGCGATACCGAGAGACCCGCGTTGATGGCGGGCCTTATACCGGCGTTGAACAAGTCGGTCTCGAGGTAGATCTGGCCGTCCGTGATCGAGATGACGTTGGTCGGCACGAACGCCGACACGTCGCCGGCCTGCGTCTCGATGATGGGCAGCGCCGTCAGCGAGCCCGTCTTGCCTTTGACGCGGCCGTTGGTGATCTTCTCGACGTACGCGGCGTTGACGCGCGCGGCACGCTCGAGCAAGCGCGAGTGCAGATAGAACACGTCGCCGGGGTACGCCTCGCGGCCCGGCGGGCGGCGCAGCAACAACGATACCTGCCGGTAGGCCCAGGCCTGCTTCGTGAGGTCGTCGTAAATAATGAGCGCGTCCTGGCCATTGTCGCGGAAGTACTCGCCCATGGCGCAGCCCGCGTACGGCGCGATGTACTGCAGGGCCGCGGACTCGGCCGCCGTGGCGGCCACGACGATCGTGTGCGCCATCGCGCCCGCCTCCTCGAGCTTGCGCACGACGTTCGAAACCGTCGAGTTCTTCTGGCCGATCGCGACGTAGATGCACTTAAGATCCCCGCCGATCTGATTGATGATCGCGTCGATCGCGACGGCCGTCTTGCCGGTCTGGCGGTCGCCGATGATGAGCTCGCGTTGGCCGCGGCCGATGGGCACCATCGAGTCGATGGATTTCAAGCCCGTCTGCACGGGCTGGCTGACCGACTGGCGCTCGATGACGCCGGGCGCCACCTTCTCGATCGGCGACGAGAGCTTCGCCATGATGGGCCCCTTGCCGTCGATCGGCAGGCCCAGCGAGTTGACGACGCGTCCTAGCAGCTCAGGACCGACGGGCACTTCGAGAATGCGGCCCGTCGTCTTGACCTGGTCGCCTTCCGAGATGTGCTTGTACTCGCCGAGCACGACGGCGCCGACGGAATCCTGCTCCAAGTTCAGCGCGAGGCCGTAGGTGTTGCCCGGGAACTCGATCATCTCGCCGTACTGCACGTCGTTCAAACCGTGGATGCGGCAGATGCCGTCGGTCAACGCGATGATCGTGCCGACATCGCGCGCTTCGGCCTTCGCTTCGAAGTTTTGAATGCGTTGCCGAATGAGCTCGCTGATCTCGGAAGCCTTGATAGCCATGTGTCGTCCTTAAGTCTTAGCCGACGAGCGTTTCGGTGAGCCGCTGCAAACGCGTGCGCACCGAGCCGTCGATTACCATGTCGTCCGCTTGGATGACGGCGCCGCCGATGAGCGACGCGTCCACGTTGAGCGTGAGCTCCACCGTGCGCTCGAGCTTCAGCTCGAGCGCCTTCTTGATCTCAACCGCCAGCGCCTTGTCGACCGGCGTCGCCGACGTCACCGTGACGTTGACCTTGTTCTCGGCCTCGGCCTTGAGCAGGTCGAACTGCGTCGCGATCTCGGGCAGCGCGGTGAGCCGATCGTTCTCGGCGAGCAGCTTGAGCAGGTTCTGACCTGCCGGGCTCGCGAGCAACTCACCACCTTTGATCGCGCTCGCTATCGAGCCGACGAGCGCGGCGCGCGCCCCTTCGTCGAAGCCGGGATTCGCGAGCGCGCGCTTGGCGCTCGCGTCGGCGACGACCGTGGCCGCGGCGCGCAGCGCATCCGACCACGCCGTGAGCTGGCGCTTAGCCGTAGCGAGATCGAACAACGCTTTCGCGTAGGGCCGGGCGATGGTGCTTCTATCGGCCATCGTTAGATCTCTGCGGCGAGCTTGCCGAGCAGGTCGCGGTGCGCGTTGGCGTCGATCTCGCGGCCGAGCACCTTCTCGGCGCCGGCCACGGCGATGCGGGCCACCTGGCCGCGCAGCTCCTCGCGGGCGCGATTGACCTCGACGCCGATCTCGGCGCGACCCGCTTCGACTTGGCCCTTGCGCGCGGCCTCGCCGTCGGCCTTGCCTTGCTCGACGATGCCCGTCGCACGCGTGTTGGCCTGATCGACGATGGCGCGCGCTTGATCGCGCGCGGCCGCCAAGATCTTGTCGGCCTCGACCTTCGCCGTCGTCAGCGAGCTCTTGCCCTGTTCCGCGGCCGCGAGGCCGTCCGCGATTTCGGTTTGCCGTTGCTCGATGGCGTTGATGATGACCGGCCAGATGTACTTCATGCAGAACCAAACGAACACGAACATCGCGATCATTTGGCCGAACAATGTTGCGTTGAAATCCACGCAAGCTCTCCTATGTTCCCGCCGAATCGGCCGTCGGGCCGGCGCACGCGGCGCCGGCCGACGCGTTCGAACGCGGCCGTTTCGTCAGCCGACGCCCGGACTTACGAACGCGAAAAACAGCGCGATACCCACGCCGATGATCGCGATCGCGTCGAGCAGCGCGACGACGAGGAACATTTGCGTTCGCAGCATGGGCGCCAGCTCCGGCTGACGCGCCGCACCTTCGAGGAAGCGGCCGCCGAGCAGGCCCATGCCGATACCAACACCCAGCCCGCCGAGGCCGATCAAAAGCCCAACGGCGAGCAACGTCATCCCAGTCACAAATTCCATCAGAGTCTCCAGTCCAGAAAGTTCATGTCGTAAAAAGGTTCAAGGCGGATGCGTCAGTGCGACTCACCCGTATCGTGCGCTTGGCTCAAGTACACGATCGTCAGCATCATGAAAATGAAGGCTTGCAGCGTGATCACAAGGATGTGGAACAAGGCCCAGCCGAAGTGCAGAGGCAACTGATACCAGCCGAGCAGCGCGATCAAGATGAAGATGAGCTCGCCCGCGTACATGTTGCCGAACAGTCGCAACGACAGCGACAACGGTTTGGCGAAGAACGACACGACCTCGAGCACGAGGTTGAACGCGATGACGATCGGCGCCGCGAGCAAGCCCCAGCCCCGCGTCGGCGGCGGGAGCGGGTGCATCGCGAATTCTGCGCCGAAACGTAGTGGGCCCTTGACCTTGATCGAGTAATAAATGGTCAGCAGGAACACCGAGATCGACATCGCGAACGTGATGTTGACGTCGGTCGTCGGCACGACCTTGAGATACGGTACCTGCGCCCACTGCCCCACCAGCGGCAAAATGTCGACGGGGATCAGATCCATGAGGTTCATGAGGAAGACCCACATGAAGATCGTGAGCGCGAGTGGTGCGATGAGGTTGTTGTGTCCGTGGAACGCGTCGCGGACCGAGGTGTTCACGAAGCCGATCACGAGCTCGATGGCCGCCTGAAGCTTGCCGGGGCGGCCCGTCGTGATGTTCTTGGCGACACTGCCGAACAGCAGAATGAACACGAGACCGAGAATGACCGAGAAGGCCATGGAGTCGACGTTGATCGTCCAGAAGTTGCCGGCGCAGTGGTTCCAGACCCACTCGCCTTCGACGCGGCAGACCTGCAAGTTCTGAAGGTGATGCTGGATGTACTCGCCGGCAGTTTCGTAGTGCCCGACGGTATGTTCTTCTTCCATTCCTCAGCTCTTCGTCATCGCTTTCTGTGCGCCGACCCCGCCGCCGAGCAGCAGGGCGCCGAACACCACGAGCTGTGCCGCGATCAAGCCCGCGAACACGGCCAGCGGCTCGATCGGCCGCACGAATCCAAAGATCACGCCAAACAGCAGCGCCGTCAGCAGCCACTTCCCGATCTGGCCGAGCCAGGCAGCGCGCATCATCGCCTCCGCGCTCTCGTCGCGGCTCGGCTGCAGCAACCGCGCGGCCAAAAACCCGTTCGGGACGACTACCGCCGCACCGCCGAGCAACGCGGACACCGCCGCGACCTCGCCCCACCAGGCCCACAGCGCCACCGCCACGACGAGGCTCACACAGGCTTGCGCGAGCAGCGTCAAGGGCACGACGTGCTTCACGTCAATCACCACAACGGCGCCTCTTGCGATGCCGGGCTTGCGGAAGGGCTTGGAAGGGTCGGCATGTAAGCCACGACGAGGCGTGGCCCCCTTTCGGCCGCGGGCATTCTAAGCGGGCGCCCGGTGCTATTCAACGGCCGCGCGGGCCCGCGGTCGCTTATGGTCACTTGATGTGAGCCAAGATGCCTTCGAGCTCGTCGAGCCCGTGGTAACGGATCACGACGCGGCCGCCCTTGGGGCCGTGCTCGATCGTCACGGCCGCCCCGAGCGTCTCGGCGAGGTCGGCCTCGAGCCGGCGCACGTTGGGATCGGTCGCGCCGCTCGGCCCGCGCTTGCTCTTCTTGCCGCCGCCGGCGGGCGCGGCGAGCCGGCGCACGGCGCTTTCGGTCTCGCGAACGCTCCACTGCTGCTTCTCTGCCCTTTCGGCGACTTCGGCCTGAAGCTCGGGTGACGCGAGGCCGAGCAGCGCCCGGGCATGGCCCATGTCGAGCCGGCGGTGCTCGAGCAACTGGCGTACGACGCGCGGCAGCTCCAGCAGGCGCAGCAGATTGGTGACGGCGGCGCGCGAGCGGCCCACGGCCCCGGCCACCTCGGCATGCGTGAGCCCGAACTCCTCGACGAGCCGGTGCAGCGACGCCGCCTCCTCGATGGGGTTCAGGTCCTCGCGCTGGATGTTCTCGATGAGCGCAACGGCGATGGCGCCCTCGTCGGGGATGTCGCGCACGACGGCCGGGATCGACGCTAAGCCCGCGAGCTGTGCCGCACGCCAGCGGCGCTCGCCGGCGACGATCTCGTACTCGGTCTCGCCGCCCGTGGCGTTCGCCAACGGCCGCACGACGATCGGCTGCACAACGCCTTGCGCCTTGATCGACTCGGCGAGCTCGGCGAGCGACTCCTCGCGCATGTCGACGCGTGGCTGGTACTTGCCGCGCCGCAGCAGGTCGACGGGGAGCTCGCGCATCGCGGATTCGGGCGGCTTCGGCGCCGCGCCAGGCGGGCCCTGCGCGGGCGCCGCGCCGGGCCGGACGCTGCTCAAGAGGGCATCGAGGCCGCGTCCCAAGCTCTTGCGTTTGTTCATGGACTGGCGCTCAAGAGTCGCTCTGCCCGCGATTGTAGCAGCGGCTCAAGGTCCCGGCTGGCGCGGCAGCGGCGCCGCCGAGCGGCGGTTCACCTCGCCCGCGAGCGCGAGGTAGGCCAAGGCGCCGCGCGAGAACTTGTCGTGGAACAGCACGGGGCGGCCGAAGCTCGGCGCCTCGGCGAGCCGCACGTTGCGCGGGATCACGGTGTTGTAGACGCGCTCGCCGAAGTGGGCGAAGAGCTGCGCCGAGACCTCGTTGGCCAGGTTGTTCCGCGGGTCGAACATCGTGCGCAGCAGGCCGTGGATCTCGAGCTTGGGGTTAGCCGACGCGCGAATCTTGTCGATCGTGCCGATGAGCGCGCTCAAGCCTTCGAGCGCGAAGTACTCGCACTGCATGGGAATCAGCACGTAGTCGGTGGCCGTGAGCGCATTGACCGTGAGCATGTTGAGCGCCGGCGGGCAGTCGATGAGCACGTAGTCGTAATTGCCGACGAGCGGCGCGAGCGCCTTGCGCAACCGGAACTCACGGTCGGGCTTCTGCACGAGCTCGACCTCGGCGGACGTGAGCTCCTGATTGCTCGGCACGACCGTGAAGTCGCCTTCGGGCGGCGTCACGAGCACGTCGGCCATCGGCACGTCGTCGAGCAGCACATCGCAGATCGTCTTCTCGAGGGCGTTCTTGTCGATGCCGCAGCCCATCGTCGCGTTGGCCTGCGGGTCGAGGTCGACGAGCAGCACGCGGCGCTGCGTCGCGGCGAGCGACGCCGCAAGATTGACGCAGGTCGTGGTCTTGCCGACCCCGCCCTTCTGGTTCGTCACGCAGATCACGGTGCCCATGCGCTCGTCCTCGTCACGTTCCTTGGCGCGTGGCCTCGACGCGCTCGAGGAGCACGATCGAGCTCCTGAGCTTCGGCCCATCACCCTGCAACGGCCGCAGCGCGAAGTCCGGCGCGAGCCCGCGAAACGCTTCCTGCAAGTGCGTCGCCGTCAACAATAACAGGATGCTGCCAGGCGCCGTCAGCGGCCGGCAGATCGCGAGCAGCTCCGCCGGCGGCGCCACGGCGCGGGCGAGCACGGTAGCAAACGGGGCCTCGACGCGTAAGTGCTCGGCGCGGCTGTGCGCCACGTCGACGTTGGTCAGCGTAAGCTCCGCGACCGCGTGGCGCAGGAACCGCACGCGCTTGGCACGGCTCTCGATGAGCGTGAAGCGGCGGCCGGGCTCGGCGATCGCGAGCGGCAGGCCGGGCAGCCCCGCGCCCGTGCCGACGTCGGCGATGCGCGTGCCGCGGAGCAGCGGCCGCAGCGCGAAGCTCTCGACGAGGTGTCGGTCGAGCAGCTCCTCGGCGCCGCGGATGCCCGTCAGGTTGTAGACCTTGTTCCAGCGCAGCAGCAGCGCCGCGAACTCCGCGAGCTGTGCGGCCACGCGCTCGTCCACGGCAACGCCCGCGGCCGCGAGCCGGCGCGCAATCTCGGCCGGTGCAATGGACCTCTCGTCGGCGGCGGCCATACGAAGAGTATGCCCTCAAAGGATTTCTCGCCGCGCGCGTCCCCGTTCCGAGCGCGCGCCACGAATGACGGCGGCGGGTGTACCTCGAAGGCCCCTCCCGAGACCGTCGGCGCACAGGGACGTGCGCCGCCGAGCCGCAGGGATGCACTTCCGGCGTGTCTCGGGAGGGGCCTTCGAGGTGCGCCCGCCGCCCACGACACGCGCGCACGCGTGAGGCGCCGGCCTTCGCGCGCGGGGAGAAATCCGCGCTACGGGACCGTGTTGTGTAAGTGCGCCTGCGCCGCGTAAAACGCCGCGAGCTCTTCGATGCTCGTCTCGTCGAGCGGCAACATGAGCGGGTTCATGACGAGGTCCACGCGGCTGCCGTCCTTGTACTGCTCGAGCGCGACCGCGAGATACGACGCGTGCTGCCCCGCGAGGTTCGGCCACTGCGGCGCCGCGGCAATGCCTTCCGGCCCGTGGCACGCGACGCAGGTCACGGCCTTCGTGCGGCCGGCCTCGATCTCGGCCGCCGAGGCGCGCAGGCGGCCGGTCTCGGCCTCGCCCGGCAGCCCCGCGAAGTACGCCGCGACGTCGGCGATGTCTTGATCCGAGAGCGACGCGGCCTGCGCCTGCATCGTCTCGTGGCCGCGCGTGCCGCGGCGGTAGCCCAGGAGCGCGACCTCGAGATAGTCCGCGTTCTGGCCGCCGAGCTTCGGCACATGGTAGATCGGGTTGGCGTTGAACGATCCCGGGATCCCGTGACAGCCGGCGCAGGTCTGCGCGAGCACGGCGCCGCGCTCGGCATCGCCGGGCAGCGCGATGGGACTCAAGGGGGCTGGCGGCGCGGCCTGCTGCGCCAAGATCCCGCCGCTCGCGAGCAAGGCGCAGAAAACGAGGGCGGCGGCGGGCGATCGAAACACGGGGCTAGCTCCTGGCGAGATTCCCTTCTCAGGCGCGCATCTTAGCCACATCCTCGGCGCGATGGCACGCAACCAACGAGCCTCGGAAAGTACGTAGTGGCGGCACTTCGGCCGCGCAGCGCTCGATGACGTGCAGGCAGCGCGTGCGGAACCGGCAGCCGCTCGGCGGGTGAATCGGCGACGGCAGCTCGCCGCCGAGCAGCGCGCGCGGCCGCGCGCGCTCGGCGTCGGGATCGGGCAACGGCACGGCGCCGAGCAGCGCCTGCGTGTACGGATGGCGCGGCCGCGCGTAGAGATCGTCGCGGCCCGCGACCTCCATGACGCGGCCCAAGTACATGACCATGACGCGATGACTGATCTGCCGTACGACGGCGAGGTCGTGGGCGATGAACACCAGCGCCAGGCCGAAATCCGCGCGCAGCTCGAGCAAGAGCCGCACGATCTCGCCTTGGATCGATACGTCGAGCGCGCTCACGGGCTCGTCACAGATGATGACCTTGGGTCTCAAGACCAACGCGCGCGCGATGCCGATGCGCTGGCACTGCCCGCCCGAGAACTCGTGCGGATAGCGGTTGAGCTCGCGGCCCGTGAGCCCGACTCGCCTCAAGACTTCGACGACCGCGGCACGCACGGCCGCCGCGTCGAGCTCAGGGAGGTGGGTCCAGAGCGGCTCGCTCACGATGTCGCCCACGGTCATGCGCGGATTCAAGGACGCGAGCGGGTCCTGGAACACGACCTGGAGGTCGCGCTTGATGGCGCGCAGGCCGGCGCTCGACAGCGCCGCGACTTCGCGGCCGAGCACGGTCACCGAGCCCGCGGTCGCGGGCACGAGGCGCAGGATCGCGCGCGCGAGCGTCGACTTGCCGCTGCCCGACTCGCCGACGACGCCAAGCGTCTCACCCGGAGCGAGCGTGAGCTCCACGCCGTCGACGGCGCGCAGCATCTCGCGGCGGCGGAGCCAACCCGCGCCCGGCACGGGAAAGTGAACGCGCAGCCCGTCGACGGCGACGAGCGGCTCGCCCGCGGGCACGGCGGGCAACGGCGACAGCGCGGCGTCGAGCCGCGGCACGGCCTTGAGCAGCGCGCGCGTGTACTCGTGCTGCGGCCGGTAGAACACGTCGCGCACGGCGCCCTGCTCTTTGCGCTCGCCGCCGTGCATCACGAGCACGCGGTCGGCGAACCCGGCCACGACGCCGAGATCGTGCGTGATGAGCACGATCGCTGTGCCGAACTTGCTCTGGAGGTCTTTGAGCAGCGCCAAGATCTGGGCCTGCACGGTCACGTCGAGCGCCGTCGTCGGCTCGTCCGCGACGAGCACCTCGGGCTCGAGCAACAGGCTCGCGGCAATCATGACGCGTTGGCGCATGCCGCCCGAGAGCTCGTGCGGATAGCGTTTCAGGCGCGCCGCGGCCTCGGGGATCGCGACGGCGCTCAGCATCTCGAGGCAGCGCGCGCGCGCGGCCGCGCGCGAGACGCGCTCGTGGGCACGCACGACCTCGATCATCTGCGCCTCGATCGTGAGATACGGGTTCAGCGACGTCATCGGGTCCTGGAAGATCATTGCGATCTTGCGGCCGCGGATCGCGCGCAGCTCCTTCGGCCGCAGCGCGAGCAAGTCGCGGCCCGCGAACCGCGCGGTGCCCGTGGCGCGGCCGTTGGCCGCGAGCAAGCCGACGAGGCTCATGACGGTCTGGCTCTTGCCCGAGCCCGACTCGCCGACGATCCCGAGCGTCTCGCCTTGCTCGAGCGTGAAGCTTAAGTTCCGTACGGCGTGGACCTCGCCGTCGGGCGTCGCGAAGCGCACGTTGAGCTTGTCGACTTCGAGGAGCGCCACGCTCAGCGGTCCTTGGGGTCGAGAGCGTCGCGCATGCCGTCGCCCAAGAAGTTGAAGCAAAAAAGCGACGTCGCGAGGAACGCCGCCGGGAAGATCAGCATCCACGGCGCGCTCTCGAGGGACCGGCTGCCCTCGTTGACGAGCGCGCCCCACGACGTCATGGGCTCCTGCACGCCTAGGCCCAAGAAGCTCAAGAACGACTCGACGAGGATGACCTGCGGGATCGTGAGCGTCACGTAGACGGCCACGACGCCGAGCAGGTTCGGCACGACGTGCCGGCGGATGATCGCGAAGGCGCCCACGCCTTGCGCCTGCGCCGCCTCGACGAACTCGCGGTGCTTCAAGGACAGTGTCTGGCCGCGCACGATGCGCGCCATGTCCAGCCAGTTGATCGCGCCGATCGCGACGAAAATCAAGAAAATGCTGCGGCCGAAGAACACCATGAGCAGGATCACGAAGAACATGAACGGCAGCCCATAGAGGATGTCGACGATGCGCATCATGACCGCGTCGACACGGCCGCCGAAGTAGCCCGCGACCGCGCCGTAGGTCACGCCGATGACGAGGCTCACGGCCGTCGCGACGATGCCGACCATGAGCGAGATGCGGCCGCCGTAGAGCGTGCGGACGTATATGTCGCGGCCGAGCGTGTCGGTGCCGAAGATGTGGCCCGTCGACCAGCTCGGCGCGATCGCGGTGTTGGCGAAATCCGTGAAGTCGTAGGCGTAGGGTGCGAACCACGGCGCGACGATCACGAGCACGGCCATGAACGCGATGAGGCAGCCGCCCGCGACGGCCGCGCGATTCCTCCTGAGCTTGACCCAGGCATCGCTCCAAAGGCTGCGGCCCTTGGTCTCGGCGGAGACGACTGCGGCCGCGGCGCTCACCGGTACTTCACCTTCGGGTCTAGCCACGCGTAGGCCAAGTCGACGAGGAAGTTGAAGAGAATGATGAGCACGCCGTAGAACACCACCACGCCCATGACGAGCGTGTAGTCGCGGTTGAGCGCGCCCGTCACGAAGAAGCGCCCGAGTCCCGGCACGCTGAAGATCTGCTCGATGACGACCGAGCCCGTGATGACGTGCGCCGTCGCGGGGCCGAGATACGACACGACGGGCAGCAGCGCGGGCTTGAGGGCGTGCTTCACGATGACCTTCCACGTGGGCAGCCCCTGCGCGCGCGCCGTGCGGACGAAGTTGCTGCGCAGCACCTCGATCATGCTGCCGCGCGTGAGACGCGAGAGATACGCGATCTGCGGCAGCGCGAGCGCGATCACGGGCAGCACGAGGTTGCGCACCGAGCCCTGCCCCAACCCGCCGGCCGGCAGCCAGCGCAGGTGGATCGCGAACACCAGCACGAGCAACGGCGCCATGACGAAATTCGGAATCGAGATGCCCGTCATCGAGGCCACCATGACGCCGTGATCGACCGCCGAGTTCTGGCGCAGCGCGGCGAGGCAGCCCGCGGTCACGCCGAACAGCAGCGCGACGAGGATCGCCGTGCCGCCGAGCGTCAGCGACACGGGGAAGCCCGTCATGATGAGCTCGGTCACGCTGAAGTCGCGGTACTGGAACGACGGCCCGAAATCGAAGTGCATGAGGCCCCAGAGGTAGCGGCCGAATTGCTGATAGAGCGGCTCGTCGAGGTGATAGGCCGCGCGCAGGTTGGCCTCGATCTCGGGCGACGGCTGGCGCTCGGAGTCGAACGGCCCGCCGGGCGCGAGCCGAATCATCACGAACGCGACGGCGATGAGGATCAGCAGTGTCGGGACGGCACCCAAGAGCCGCCGCAGAGAGTAACGCAGCAAACGTGGTCGCCTAGTGCTTCAACACGTACCAGTCTTTGTGCAGGTGGCGGTCCATGATGTTCGGCTCCCAGCCCCCGACCCACGGTTTCACGAGGTGCTGCGACACGTAGTGATAGAGCGGGATCAGCGGCATGTCGGCGAGCAGCACGCGCTCGGCCTCCTCGAGCAGCGCCGCCCGTTTCTGCAAGTCGAGCTCGGACTGCGAGGCTGCGACGAGCCGGTCGTACTCCGGGCTGTTATAGCCCGCGTCGTTCTGCCCCGCCGTCGAGCGGAACAGCTCGGCGAACGTGAAGGCGTCGTCGTAGTCGCCGATCCAGCCGCTGCGGAAGATCTGCGTGTCGATCTTCTCGTTGCGCGTGTCGAGGAACACCTTCCACTCCTGATTGAACAGCTCGACTTCGGCGCCGAGCAACGTCTTCCACATGGACACGAGCGCGATCGCGACGCGGCGATGGTCCTCGTGCGTGTTGTAGTAGATCGTCGTGCGCAGGGGGTTGTTCTCGGAGTAGCCGGCCTCGGCATAGAGCCGCTTGGCCTCGGCCTCGCGCTCGGCTTGCGTCCACGAGGCCTCAACCATGTTCTGGTTCGTGTAATTGTGCACGGGCGGCACCCAGCCGAACGCCGGGCGTTCTCCCATCCCGAGCACCCGCTGCGTGACCACCTCGCGGTCGACGGCCAGACTCAAGGCGCGGCGCAGCTTCGGGTTGTCCTTGAACGGCGGGCGCGTCACGTTGAGGCCGAAGTAGTAGCTGCCGAGGTACGGCGAGATCTTGAGCTCATCTCCTAAGTTCTCGCTGACCCAAGCGAACTGCGCCGCCGGGACCTCGTAGGTGTAGTCGAGCTCGCCGGCGCGATAGCGCTGGAGCTCGGCCGAGAGATCCTCGGTGGGATAGAACCAGATCTCCGTAAGCTTCACGTTGGCCGCGTCCCAGTAGTGCGGGTTGCGCACCACCTTGATGTGCGACTGCACGACCCAGTCCTCGAGCACGAACGCGCCGTTGCCGACGAGGTTGCCGGCGCGCGTGAACAGGTCGCCGTGCTGCTCGTAGCTCGGCCGGTGCAGCGGGTACGTCATCGAGTGCGTGAGCAGCCCCAAGAAATACGGTGTCGCGTTCGCGAGCTCGATCTCGAGCGTGTAGTCGTCGACGGCGCGCGCGCCGAGCTCGGTCGGCGGCAGCCGGCCCGCCGTGATCGCGTCGGCGTTCTTGATCGGCGTGAGAATGAAGCTGTAGACCGTCAGCGTCTTGGGATCGGCGCCGCGTCGCAGGCCGAACACGAAGTCGTGCGCCGTGACCGGGTCGCCGTTCGACCAGCGCGCGTTGCGGCGCAGGTTGAACGTGTAGAGGTTGCCGTCGGCGCTCACCTCCCACGACTCCGCGGCACCGGGCACGAGCTCGCCGTTCGGCTTCTCGTTGACGAGCCCCTCGTAGAGGTCGCGTTGGATGTTCGAGCCCTGGATTTCCTCGCCGCGGTGCGGGTCGAGCGTTTGAATCTCGGTGCCGTTGCCCAAGTGCAGCACTTGGCGCTCGGCGAGCTCGGTGCCGCTTGGGCCGCCGATCTGCGCCGCGGCGTTGCCGCCCGCAGTCCCCGCTCCGTCGCCGCCCCCGCAGCCCGCGAGCGCCAGCGTGGCCGCGAGCGCCAAAAAGCCGCCGAATCGTGCAGTCAATGTTCGCGTCATGTCAGGCGCTCCGTCGTTGCCGTTTCTTGACGTGGACCAATAGCAGCGAGATCGCCGCCGGCGTCATGCCGGAGATGCGTGCGGCCTGGCCCAAGTCGCCCGGCCGGATGCGCGTAAGCTTCTCGCGTAGCTCGTTCGAGAGACCGTTGACCGTGCCGTAGTCGAGATCCGTCGGCAGCGGCGTGCCTGCCTCGCGCTTCGCGCGCGCGATCTCGCCGCCTTGGCGCTCGACGTAACCCGCATAGTGCGCGTCGATCGTGAGGCTGCCGGCCCACTGCTCCGCGAATTCCGGCTCGAGCGCCTCGAGCTCCGGCGAGGCGCCGACGCTGCGCAGCGCGGCGACGTCGCCATAGGCGACGCCGGGCCGGCGCAGCAGCCCGTAGGCCGAGACCTCGCGCGCGAGCGGCTCGGCGAATGCGCCGCCTACCGGCACGTCGCCGGGCTTGACGACGACGCCGTGGAAACGCGCCGTCTCGCGGGCGAGCCATTCGCGGCGCGCCTCGAAGCGCCGCCAGCGCTCGTCGTCGACTATTTTAAGCTTGCGGCCCACGGGCGTGAGCCGCAGGTCGGCGTTGTCCTCGCGCAAGCTGAGCCGAAACTCCGCGCGGCTCGTGAACATGCGGTAGGGCTCGGTCGCGCCGCGCGTCACGAGGTCGTCGACGAGCACGCCGATGTAGGCCTCCTCGCGGCGCGGATACCACGGGTCGAGCTCGCGCACGCGTAGGCCCGCATTGCTGCCGGCGACGATGCCTTGCGCCGCGGCCTCCTCGTAGCCCGTCGTGCCGTTGATCTGGCCCGCGAAGAACAGATTCGCGATGGCCTTGGTCTCGAGCGAGAACGTAAGGTCGCGCGGATCGAAGAAGTCGTACTCGATGGCGTAGCCCGGCCGCGTGACGTGCGCCTGCTCGAAGCCCGGGATCGATGCTACGAGCTCGAGCTGCACGTCGAACGGCAGCGACGTCGAGATGCCGTTGGGATAGATCTCGAACGTATCGAGCCCCTCGGGCTCGATGAAGATCTGGTGGCGCGTGCGGTCCGCGAAGCGCACGACCTTGTCCTCGATCGACGGGCAATAGCGCGGGCCGACGCCCTCGATGGCGCCCGTGAAGAGCGGCGAGCGGTCGAGACCTAAGCGGATGATCTCGTGCGTGCGCTGCGTCGTATGCGTGATGTGGCAGCTGACCTGACGCGGATGCTCGGCGCGTAGCCCAAGGAACGAGAACACGGGCGTCGGCGTGTCGCCGGGCTGCTCGGCGAGATGGGTGTAGTCGATCGTGCGGCCGTCGATGCGCGGCGGCGTGCCCGTCTTCAGGCGCCCGACGGCGAGACCTAAGTCGCGAAGCTCGCGCGCAAGGCCAATCGAGGCCGGGTCGCCGGCGCGGCCGCCCGAGTAGTTGACCTGCCCGACATGGATCTTGCCGCCCAAGAACGTGCCCACCGTGAGCACCACGGTCTCGGCCGCGATGCGGATGCCCGTCTGCGTGACGACGCCGCGCACGCGCCCGCCCTCGATGAGCAGCCCGTCGACGTTCTGCTGGAGCAGCGTCAAGCTCGGCTCGGCGTCGAGCAGCTCGCGGATCGCGCGCTTGTAGAGCGCGCGATCGGCCTGCGCGCGCGTGGCGCGCACGGCCGGACCCTTGCTCGCGTTGAGCGTGCGGAAGTGGATGCCGGCGCGATCGATGGCGCGCGCCATGGCGCCGCCCAAGGCGTCGATCTCCTTGGTGAGATGCCCTTTGCCGATGCCGCCGATGGCCGGGTTGCAGCTCATCTGGCCCAGCGTCTCGAGGTTCTGGGTCAGCAACAACGTGCGCACGCCCATGCGGGCCGCGGCCAGCGCGGCCTCGGTGCCGGCGTGGCCGCCGCCGACGACGAGGCAACCATAATGAGTCGGAAACTGCATATGGCCCCGATTCTAGGGTGCGCGGCGCTCGCCTGACCACCAAGTTTTCCTGGAGATGTGAGCTGGCAAGCCATGGGGAGTTCGGCGAATATGCGCCCCCATGCGCCGCGGCCTCGCGATTTTCGGGCTCGTTTGCGCCGTGGGGGGCCTGCTCTCGGCGCCGCGGCTCGGGCTGGCGCAGCCGCCGCTCTCCGAGGCACGTTGCCGGCTCGTCGCGGCCCAGGTGCCGGCCGCGTACGCGCGCTGCGGGGAGATTGCCGTACCGCTCGATCCCGCGGCGCCGCAGGGCGCCATGATCGGCCTCTTCGTGGCCCGCATCGCGGCCTTGAGCGCCGAGCCCGAGCTCGACCCGCTGCTCGTCATCACGGGCGGACCCGGGCAGAGCACCGTCGACTTCTATTTGCAGTCGCGCGCGGCGTTCGAGCAAGTCCGCCGCGAGCGCGACCTCATTCTCGTCGACCAGCGCGGCACGGGCCGCTCGGCAGACGGTTTCGCCTGCGAGGTTCCCGAGGAGCAAGACCTCTACGCGGCGGGGCCCGACGTCATCGAGCGCGTCGCTCGCGACTGCCTCGCGAGCCTCGACCACGACCCGCGGTTCTATACGACGTCGGTCGCGGTGCAGGACCTCGAGCGCGTGCGCGAGGCGCTCGGCATCGAGCGCTGGAACGTCTACGGCGTGTCGTACGGCACGCGGGTCGCGCAGCACTACCTGCGCCGCTATCCTGCGCGCGTGCGCGCGCTCGTGCTCGACGGCGTGGTGCCGCCGACGCTCGTGCTCGGGCCCGACGTTGCGCGCGAGGCGCAGCGCGCCCTCGAGCAGATCTTCGCGCGCTGCGCGGCCGAGCAGCCGGGTTGCGGCGCGCGGTTCGCCGATCTACCGCAGGACTTCGCGACGCTGCTGGCTGGGCTCGATGCCGAAGCCGAGGCCGGCGGGCCGGCGCCGAGCGCGCCGGCGCCCGGCGCGATAGCGCCCGCGCTGACGGCGCTCGAGCTCCGCATGCTCGTGCGTTTCATGAGCTACGCGCCGGCCACGACCGCGCTGTTGCCCGTGATGCTGCACGAGGCTCGGGCCGGCAACACGGCGCCGCTCGCAGCGCTTGCCGATTCGTTGATTGGCGATCTCGCGACCTCCTTGAGCTTCCCGATGAGCAATGCCGTGACGTGCACCGAGGACGTGCCGCTCATCGGGCCCGACGCCGCGGCCGGTCTCGAAGCGACCTATCTCGGCACCTCGATGGTCGACGGTCTCGCGGCGATTTGCGCGGGCTGGCCGCGCGGCGTCATGGACGACGACTTCAAGACGGCCGTCGTGAGCGACACGCCCGTGCTGCTGCTTTCGGGTGAGTACGATCCGATCACGCCACCCCAGTACGCCGAGCAGGTCGAGACCGCGGGACTCCGCAATGCCGTGCACGTGATCGGGGCGAAGCAAGGCCATGGGCTCGTCGGCGTGGGCTGCGTGCCGCGCATCCTGCGCGCGTTCCTCGTCGCGCCCGATCCGGCCGCCCTCGACGCCGGCTGCCTCGCCTTGGAGCCGCCGACGCCGTTCTTCCTGAGCCTGCAGGGACCCGCGCCGTGATCGAGGTCGAGGACCTGCACAAGCGGTTCGGCACCGTGCAGGCCTTGGCCGGCGTGAGCTTCACGGCGCGGGACGGCCGCATCACGGGGCTGCTCGGCCCGAACGGCGCCGGCAAGTCGACGTGCCTGCGCATCCTCTCGACCGTGCTCGAGCCCGACCGCGGCCACGCGCGTATCGGCGGCATCGATCTCAAGACCGATCCGCTCGCGGCGCGCCGGGCGTTCGGCGTCCTGCCGCACAGCTCGGGCCTCTATCTGCAGCTCACGGGCCGAGAGAACATCGAGTACTACGGCCGGCTCCACGGCCTTACGGAGTCCACGCTCGCGACGCGCGTGGCGGCGCTCATCGAGCGGCTCGACCTCACGGCCGTCGCCGATCGCAAGGCCAAAGGCTTCTCCCAGGGCGAGCGCACGAAGGTGGCGCTCGCACGCGCGCTCGTTCACGACCCGCAGCACCTGCTGCTCGACGAGCCGACCAACGGCCTCGACGTCATGGCCACGCGCCACCTGCGCGAGTGGCTCCGCGAGCTGCGCAGCCAGGGGCGTTGCGTGCTGCTGTCGAGCCACGTCATGCAGGAGGTCGAGGCGCTCGTCGACGATCTCGTGATCATCGCCGCCGGTCGCGTCACGCTTTCGGGCACGCCCGCCGAGGTCGCGGCGCGCTTCCCGGGGCTTAGCCTCGAGGAGATCTTCGTGACGGCCGTGAGCGGCGCGGAGCGTACGGCAGCATGAGCGCGCTCTTCACCGTCTGCCGTAAGGAGATTGTCGAGACGCTGCGCGATCGGCGCACGCTGGTCGGCCTCCTGATGGGGCCGCTGTTCGGCCCGGTGTTCTTCGCCGTGCTCATCAACCTCATGGTGTCGCGCAACCTGACGTCGATCGAGGAGACGCTCCGCGTACCGATGCTCGGCGCCGAGCGCGCCCCGAATCTCGTCGCGTACTTGAAGGCGCGCGGCATCGAGGAGCCAGAGGACCACGGGGTCACGACCGTCGAGCAGGCCACGGCGCTCGTCGGCACCGGCGAGCACGACGTCGTGCTCGCGATCGACGAGGCGTTCGGCACGGATTTCGGCACCGAGCGCGCGGCGCGCGTCACGGTGATCGTCGACCGCTCGAAGTCGCGCGCCGGCAGCCGCATCGGCCGGGTGCGCGGCGCCATCGAGGCCTACGGCCAGCAGATCGGCGCGTTGCGCCTCGTCGCGAGCGGCGCGAACCCGCGCCTCATGCGGCCGCTCATCGTCGACGAGCTCGACGTGTCCACGCCCGCGAGCCGCGCGGCGCTCATGCTCGGCGTGCTGACGTATTTCATGCTGTTCGCGACGCTCACGGGCGGCATGCACCTCGCGATCGACACGACGGCCGGCGAGCGCGAGCGCAAGTCCCTCGAGCCGTTGCTCGCGTTGCCGGTCACGCGCGCGAGTCTCATCCTCGGCAAGATGACGGCCACGGTCTGCTACATGCTGGCCTCGCTCGCGCTCACGCTCGCGGCGTTCACCGTGGTCCTGCGGCAGCTGCCGCTCGGCGCGATCGGCATGAGCTCGAGCTTCGACGTCGCCACGGCGGCGCTCGCGTTCCTCTTGGTCTGCCCGTTCGCGCCGCTCGGCGCGGCGCTCATGACGACGGTCGCGTCGTTCACGAAGACTTATCGCGAGGCGCAGACGTACCTCACGTTCGTGCTGCTCGTGCCCACGCTACCGCTCGCCTTCGCCACGTTCTTGAGCGTCGAGCCCGAGCTCAAGCTCATGTGGATCCCGAGCTTGAGCCAGCACCTGCTCATCACGACGCTCATCAAGGACCAACCGCTCGACTTGAGTCTAACGGCGCTGTCGATCGCCAGCACCCTCGTCTTCGGCCTGCTGCTCGGCTGGCTCGCCGTGCGCCTGTATCGGCGCGAAGCAATTCTCGGTTAGCAACCGCGCGCGGGTTATGTAAACGCAGGCGTCGCGCTTCTGCGAGCGCGTTCACGTCGCATTCCCGACGCGAGCGGCAAAGTCGCTGCCGTTCGCACCCACTCTCACATAAGCGATCGACCGATGCTCGAAACGCCGCCTGCCGGGACCGCGCACCCGCCGTCGTACGACGTACTGACTCTGACCTTGACGCGCCCGGCGTTCCTCAAAACCCTGCGCGAGCAGGCCGACCTCGCGCAGCGCACGGGCAACGCGTTCAGCCTCATGCTGCTCGACGTCGATCACTTGCAGAACATCAACGATTGCCACGGCGTCGCGGCAGGCGACGACGTGCTCGCGGGGCTTGCCGACCGCTGCCGCAAGGCGATCGCCGAGCCCGCATGGCACCGCTCCGAGTACGTGCTCGGCCGCTACGACGGCGGCGCCATCATGATCCTCGCGCGGCCGTGCGCGTCGAGCCAGGCGGAGATGCTCGCCGAAGCGCTGCGTTTCGCCGTCGCCGAGAAGCCGCTCAAGGGCCGCATCAGCGCCACCGTGTCGATCGGCGTCGCGCAGTGCCGCATCGGCGAGTCGGTCGACGAGCTCTTGGGCCGCACCGAGCGCGTGCTGCACGTCGCCAAGCAGTTCGGCCGCGACCGCGTCGAGATCGCCCCTGCCCCTCCGAGCCGCATCGAGCGCGCCAAGGTCGTCGGCCTCTACGACTAGCCCGGCGCGGGTCCGAGCGCTACTTGCCGATGCAGAACGTGGCGAAGATCTCGCCGAGCAGGTCGTCGCTCGTGAGCTCGCCCGTGAGCTCGCTCAAGCTCGTTTGAGCTTGGCGCAGGTGCTCGGCCGTGAGCTCGAGCGCGCCCGTGAGCAGCGAGCGCGCCGCGACGAGGTGCTCGTTCGTGCGCTCGAGCGCCGCGACGTGGCGCCGGCGTGCGCTCAGGGCGCCCGCGCCGTCGCCACCGAGTCCCGCGAGCTCCTTGACGTGCTCGACGAGCAGCGGGACGCCGGCGCCCGTGAGCGCGGACAGATAGACGACGGCCACCCCCGCTTCGCTGCCGATGCCGGGCTCGCGCGGCACGAGGTCGATCTTGTTGGCGACGACGGTGAACGCCCCCTCCCCGCCCTGCACCGCGCGCGCCCCGGCGATCGCGTCGATAAGCGGCTCACGGACGTCGGCCACCCAGAGCAGCCGGTCGGCGCGCGCCACCTCGAGGCGGGCGCGCCGCACACCTTCGCGCTCGATGGGGTCGGCCGTCTCGCGCAGGCCCGCCGTGTCGACGACGGTCACGGGCAGGCCGTCGAGCGTGAGGTGCTCGCGCAGCGGGTCGCGCGTCGTGCCGGGGATCTCGGTCACGATCGCGGCGTCGTAGCCCGCGAGGCGATTCAACAGGCTCGACTTGCCTGCGTTCGGCGCGCCCGCGATCGCGAGGCTCGCCCCGTCGCGCAGGGCGCGGCCCGAGCGCGCACGCGCGAGCAACGATTCGAGCTTGTCGGCGAGCGCCTCGAGCTCGGCGGCGCATTGGGGGGCCGCGTCGAACGGCAGCTCCTCGTCGGGGAAGTCCAGCCAAGCCTCGATGCGCACGCGCAACCGCGTGAGCCCCGCCTGTAGCTCGGTCACGGCCGCCGAGAACTCGCCGTCGAGCGAGCGCAGCGCGGCGCGCGCGGCGCGCGTGGAGCCGCTCGCGATGAGATCGGCGATCGCCTCGGCCTGGAGCAGGTCGAGCTTGTCGTTGAGAAACGCGCGCAGCGTGAACTCGCCGGCCTCGGCCGGCCGCGCGCCGCGCGCGTACGCCGCGGCGAGCAGCGCGTCGCTGACGACGCGGCCGCCGTGGCAGTGCAGCTCGACGACGTCCTCGCCCGTGAACGAGCGCGGGCCCGGGAAGAACAGCACCAAGCCGCGATCGAGCGGCTCGCCCGCGGCGTCACGGAACGAGCACGGCTCCGCCTGGCGCGGCCGCGGCGTAAGCCCCGTGAGCGCGCGCGCGATGGCGTGGGCCGCGGGTCCCGAGAGTCGCACGATGGCAACGGCGCCGATCCCGGCCGCCGTGGCGAGCGCTGCGATCGTGTCGTCGCGCCGCAGTACCAAGGCAACACTCCGTGATGGCCTAGCTCGCGGCCGACTCGCGCGCCACGATCGTGTTGATCCGCCACTGCTGGAGGATCGACAGCGAGGTGTTCGTCAATTGATAGAGCACGAGCCCCGCGGGGAACAGCACGAGGAACGCTGCAAACACGAGCGGCATGATCTGCATCATGCGGGCCTGCATGGGATCGGGCGGCGCCGGGCTCATGCGTGTCTGGAAGAACATTGCCGTGGCCATGAGCGCCGGCAGCACGAAATACGGGTCGCGCGCCGAAAGATCCTGAAGCCACAGCGCGAACGGCGCGTGGCGCATCTCGACGCTCTCGACGAGCACCCAGTAGAACGCGAAGAAAAACGGCATCTGAACGAGGATCGGCAAGCAGCCGGCGGCCGGGTTGACCTTCTCCTTCTTGTAGAGCTCCATCATCGCCTGGCTCAACCCCTGGCGATCGTCCTTGTAGCGTTCCTGGAGCGCCTTCATGCGCGGCGTAATCTTGCGCAGCTTCGCCATCGAGCGGCCGCTCATCGCCGTGAGCTTGTAGAACACGAGCTTGATGAGGATCGTCACGAGGATGATCGCGAAGCCCCAGTTCTGAACCCACCCTTCGACGGTATCGAGCAGCCAGAACAACGGCTGCGCGAGCGGCGTCGTGATGCCGTAGTCGACGGTGCGCTCGAGATCGCCGCCGACGCCTTGCAGCTGGTTTTGGAGCTTAGGTCCGACGAACAGCTTGAACGTCGCGTTGAACGGCATGGCCGCGCTGACGTCGGCCACGGGGCCGATCGCGCTGAGCACGAACGACTGGCCGCGCGTGCTCGCGGTGTACGCGTAGCGGTCGCCGCTCGGGGGCACGGCCGCCGCGAGGAAATGGTGCTGAATCGCCGCGAACCAGCCGCCGGCGACGCTCTGGGTGATCGGCCGTGTGACGAGATCGTCGAAGTCGATCCTGTCGAAGTTGTCGGCGTCGTAGAGCACGGGGCCCGTGAACGACAGACTGTCCACCCGCCAGATCGACCGCTCGGGGGGCCGATGCACGCGCTCCATCTGCACGTAGGGTGCGCCGCGCCAGCTGCCGCCGCTCGGCGCGACCGTCAGCGTCAAATCCACGGCGTACTGGCCGCGCCGGAATACGTAGGTCTTGCGGGCGCTGACCGGCCCCTCGCCTACCCAGTCGAGCGTGACGACGAGCTCGTCCTGGCCCGGCGCGAGGGAGTACTCGTTGCTCGCGCTGCGAAACGTCGCGAGGTGGTTCGGCTCGGCGCCGCCGACGGCGCTGCGCAGCCCGGTCGCGAAAACCCACCGATCCCTGGGGCTGTTGTCGAGCAGCCGCACGACGGGCTCGGGGACGTCCTTCGTGACCGAGTACTGCGGCAAGTCGGCGCGCACGAGGTCGCCGCCTTGCGAGGCGATGAGCACGTCGAGCACGTCGGTGCGGACACGGATGAGCTCGCCGGTCGCCGCGGGCTCGGCCACGGGCGTCAGCGTGGGCGCCGCGCCGTTGGCGCCGTCGTTGAGCGTCGGTAGCCCGCCACCGGGCGGTTCGGCCGGCGCGCCGGCCGCGCCCTGCGGGGCGACCGCGCCGGGCCGCTCGCCGTAATCGGCCACCCACGCGGTGTACGTGAGCCAGGCCATGCCGAGCAGCGTCAGCCACAGGAATACGCGGATGTTATCCATGCTGCGCCGCTGCGCCCGCAGCTCTCGTCAGTTGCTCGAAGTGCTTGTCGAGGCTCGCGCGTAGCAGACGCCGCTCGGCGCGGTCCGCGCCGGCGCGAGCGAGGACGATGAAGTCCCACGGGGGCAACGCGAGTTGGTGGCGAAAGGATTCGCGGGCGAGTCGCTTGATGCGGTTACGGTCCACGGCACGTTTCGCAGTGCGGCGCGAGACGGTCAGGCCGAGGCGAGCGTGCGCGCCACCGCTCGAGCGGGCCAGGACGGTGAAGAAGCGATCGCTGGAACGTGCGGGCTCGGCGAAAACGCGCCCAAACTGCGCCGCTGTGTGCAACCGGTGATCGGGAGAAAAGCCTGTGCCGGGGAGCAACGCAGCGCCAAAACGAGACCCGTTACGGAGTGAGCCGCGCGCGACCCTTGGCGCGGCGACTGGCAAGAACCTTGCGTCCGGCACTCGTCGCCATGCGGGCGCGGAACCCGTGCGTGCGTTTGCGGTGCAAGTTGCTCGGCTGAAAAGTCCGTTTCATGCTGGCGTACTCCGCGCAGGCAAAAGCTCTTGCTAAACAAAAGGATGTGAGTCGCTTGGGAAGCGGGGCACTGTACGCGGCGCGCCGTGACGCTGTCAACACGAGGCGCGGCTCGCGCCGTCCGCTCGCCGCACGCGCTCGTTGTGGATAACTACGACGCGGGCCATTAGACTGGCAGTCACTCCTCGGCTTCGCCCAACAACTCATTCTTCGAGCTCCCGTGGCAGAGAACTCGGCGGTTTACTCGTCGCTCTGGATGCAATGCGCGCGTGCGCTCGAGGCCGAGCTATCCGAGCAGCAGTTCAACACGTGGATTCGACCGCTGCAGCTCGTCGAGGACGGTCCGCTGCTCAAGCTGTTGGCGCCGAATCGGTTCGTCGTCGATTGGGTCAAAACGCATTGTCTCGAGCAGATTCGGGTTTGGTGGAAGCGCCACACTGATGACGGTGCGCCCGAGATTCAGGTCGAGGTCGGTAGCAAACCGGTCGCGCGGCGCGAGGCTGTCGCCCCCGAAAGCGCAGTGCGCGTCGCCGCGACGCTCGGCGCCCGCCTCAACCGGGCGTTCACGTTCGAAACGTTCGTCGAAGGCAAGAGCAATCAGCTCGCGCGCGCCGCGGCCGTTCAGGTGGCGCAGAATCCCGGCCGCGCGTACAACCCGTTGTTCATCTACGGCGGAGTCGGGCTCGGCAAGACCCATCTCATGCACGCGGTCGGCAACCTGATTCTCGCGCGGGATCCGGCGGCCAAGGTGGCCTACGTGCACTCCGAGCGCTTCGTGAGCGACATGGTGTTCGGCTTGCGCCACAACACGATCGCCGAGTTCAAGCGTAGTTACCGCACGCTCGACGCACTGCTCATCGACGACATCCAGTTCTTCGCGGGCAAGGAGCGGTCGCAAGAGGAGTTCTTCCATACTTTCAATGCGTTGCTCGAGGGCCAACGGCAGATCATCCTTACGTGCGACCGTTACCCGAAGGAAGTGAACGGCCTCGAGGAACGGCTCAAGTCGAGGTTCGGGTGGGGACTCACCGTGGCGATCGAGCAGCCCGAGCTCGAGACCAGCGTCGCGATTCTCATGAGCAAGGCCGCCGCCGAGGGCGATGTGCTGCCCGAAGAAGTCGCGTTTTTCATCGCTCAACGCATCCGTTCCAACGTGCGCGAGCTCGAGGGTGCCTTGCGCCGCGTCCTCGCGAACTCGCGGTTCACGGGTGCACCCATCACGCTCGAGTTCGCCAAGCACGCGCTGCGCGACGTGCTCGCACTCCAGGACAAGCTGGTGACCGTCGAGAACATCCAAAAGACGGTGGCCGAGTATTTCAAAATCCGTGTGGCCGACTTATTGTCGAAACGCCGCAGCCGCTCGATTGCGCGGCCACGGCAAATCGCCATGGCACTTGCGAAGGAGCTCACGACCCACAGCCTCCCGGAGATCGGCGATGGGTTCGGTGGGCGCGACCATACGACGGTGCTGCACGCGTGCCGGCGCATCAAAGAGTTGCGCGGCACGGAGACTCGCGTGGCGGAGGACTACAACAACCTGTTGAGAACACTAACGACATAGTGTGTGTGGGATGGGGAGCGTTTTGGCCCCCGGTAGGGCACACAGCTTGACTACAAGCCCAGGGTGTCTTACCCACGGGTTGGCCATCTCGTAACACTTTGTCGCAATTAGAAAAAAGCCGATTTCCCACGGGATCGGGCGGTACTAATAACTACAGTAATAGATAAATAGATATACAGAGGCAAGCAATGAAGTTCAGCGCAGCGCGGGAAACCATTCTCAAGCCTTTGCAGACGGTCATCGGCGTGGTGGAGCGGCGGCAGACGATGCCGATCCTCAGCAACCTGCTGCTGAGCGTGCAGGGATCGAAGCTCAGTATTACCGCGACGGACCTCGAAGTGGAGATGGTCGCAGAAGCGGAGGTGCAGGCGGAGGGCACGGGTGAGATCACCGTCCCGGGCCGGAAACTGCATGACATCTTTCGGGCCCTGCCCGAGGGTAGCAACGTCGAGGTGAGCTTGACGGGCGAGCGGCTCACGGTAAAAGCAGGCCGCAGCCGGTTCACGCTATCGACGCTGCGTGCGGCGGATTTTCCGACCGTCGATGAAATCGGTGCTAAGCAAACTTTGCGCCTAAACCGCGCCGATCTGCGTCGATTGGTCGAGAAAACGCACTTTTCGATGGCCCAGCAGGATGTTCGCTATTACCTCAACGGCCTGTTGCTCGAAACCGAGAAAAAGCGGCTCAGGGCCGTGGCCACCGACGGCCATCGGCTGGCGCTTTCCGAGGTCGACTTGGCGGCTCCGGCCACACGCGACGAGCAGTTGATCATGCCGCGCAAGGGGGTGCTCGAGCTCAGCCGGCTACTCGATGGTGACGGCGAAGTGCAGCTGGCCTTGGGCACGAATCACATTCGCGTCCAGTTAGACGGAGTTCGCCTCACTTCCAAGCTCATTGACGGCCGTTTCCCCGAATATAGCCGCGTGGTGCCCAACCAACCGAAGAACGTCATCAAGGCGGATCGCAATCTGTTCCGACAAGCCCTACAGCGCACGGCGATCCTCTCGAACGAGAAGTATCGCGGCGTACGGCTCGAGCTCAGCGCGAACAACGTCGTGCTGCAAGCCAACAATCCAGAGCAGGAAGAGGCCGTCGAGACGCTCGAGGTCGAGTACGGCGGCGATGCGATGGAGATCGGCTTCAACGTCAATTACCTGCTCGATGCGCTCGCGGCCGTCGATAGCGAGCAAGTCGAGCTCGGTGTGAGCGATGCGAACTCGAGCTGCCTGATCCGCGAGCCCGGCACGGATCGGACGAAGTTCGTCGTCATGCCGATGCGGCTCTAGCGCCGCGGAACCGGATCGCGCGCGGGGACGACAGCGCCTTGCCTCTGCGGCGAATCCGCATCACCGCGCTGCGCTGCCTCGAGGAAGTCGAGCTCGACCTCCATCCGCAGAGGAACTACATCTTCGGCGCCAACGGCGCCGGCAAGACGAGCCTCCTCGAGGGGATTTTCCTACTGGGCCGCGGCCGGTCGTTTCGTACGCGGCAGATTCGGCGCCTCGTCCGGCGCGGCAGTGAGGGCTTCGCCGTGTTCGGAACGGTCGAACGCGACGAGGGTGTCATCCAAAGGCTCGGGATCGCCTATCGGCTGGGGCATCTCGAGAAGAAGATCGACGGCGACGCCGCGGCGGGGATGGCCGAGCTGGCCCGCGTATTGCCCGTCCATGCGCTCGACCCGAGCATGCACGCGCTCGTCGAAGGTGGCCCCAGCGAGCGCCGGCGGTTCCTCGACTGGGGTGTGTTTCACGTGGAACAAAGCTACCTCGAGAGCTGGAAGCGCTACCGGCGCGTCCTAAGCCACCGTAACGCCGCGCTCAAGGGAGCCGCCACCGACCGTGAGCTCCACGCCTGGTCCGTGGCCCTGGCCGAAGCAGGCGAGGCCGTAGACGGCAGCCGCAAGAAGTACCTCGATCTGCTAGTGCCTAGCGTGGCGGCCTTCGGCCAACGGCTACTGGCTCGACCGCTGACGCTACGGTACCGCCGCGGCTGGTCGGACGAGGAGGGCCTCGCAGCGACTTTGGAATCGCTGCGCGACCGCGACCGGGAAAACGGTAGCACCGAGGCCGGCCCCCACCGGGCGGAGCTGGTGCTGTTGATCGACGAGCGACGCGTCCAAGACGAAGCCTCGCGCGGCCAACAGAAGCTCACGGCCGCCGCCTTGGTGCTGGCCCAAGTGGCCGTCGAGAGCACGCTGCATCCGGGCCGCAGCGTCGTCGTCATCGACGACCCGGCCGCGGAGCTCGACGGCCAGTCGCTCGAGCGCCTGCTCGAGGCGCTCGACCCCTTGCGGGCGCAGTTGGTGCTCACGGCGCTCGCCCCGGAGCAGCTGCCGCCGTCTCCGGGCCACCCCGTGTTTCACGTGGAACAAGGGAGAGTTCGCACGCTATAATGGGGCAATCTTTAAGGAGATCGTTTCGGGATGAGTCAGAGCGACTATACCTCTAAGAATATCAAGGTCTTAAAGGGTCTCGAAGCGGTTAGAAAACGGCCTGGCATGTACATCGGCGATACCGATGACGGCACCGGCCTGCACCATATGGTGTTCGAGGTCGTCGACAACTCGGTCGACGAGGCCCTCGCGGGCTACTGCAAGGAAATCGCGGTCACGATCCACGCCGACGAATCGATCACCGTCGTCGACGACGGCCGCGGCGTTCCGGTCGATATCCACCCCGAGGAAGGGCGTTCCGCGGCCGAAGTCATCATGACCGTGCTGCACGCCGGCGGTAAGTTCGACGACGACAGCTACAAGGTCTCGGGCGGCTTGCACGGCGTCGGCGTCTCGGTCGTCAACGCCCTGTCCGAAGTGCTCGTCCTCACGATTCACCGCGGCGGCCTGCTCTACGAGCAGACCTACCGTCTCGGCGATCCCGTCGCGCCGCTCGCGGTCGTCGGCAAGACCGACCGCACCGGCACGACGATTCGCTTCAAGCCCAGCGCGACGATCTTCACGAACATCCTGTTCGACTACGACACGCTCGCCAAGCGATTGAGAGAGCTGTCATTTTTGAACTCGGGCGTTCGCATCAAGCTGTCCGACGAGCGCGAGGATCGGCACGACGTATTCGAATTCGCCGGCGGCATCGAAGCCTTCGTCAAACACTTGAACCGCAACAAGACACCGATTCATCCCACGATCGTCTACTTCTCCGAGGTGCGCGCGTCGATCCAAGTCGAGGTCGCGATCCAGTGGAACGACGGCTATCAGGAAGGCATGTTCTGCTACACGAACAACATCCCGCAGCGCGACGGGGGCACCCACCTCGCCGGTTTCCGCGCCGCGATGACGCGCACGCTCAACACCTACCTCGAGAACGAAGGCATCGCGAAGCGCGAGAAAATCACGATGTCCGGCGACGATGCGCGCGAGGGCCTCACGGCCGTGCTGTCGGTGAAACTGCCGGACCCGAAATTCTCCTCGCAGACGAAGGACAAGCTCGTGTCCTCCGAGGTGAAGTCGGTCACCGAGTCGGTCGTCGCGAAACGGCTCGAGGAGTTCCTGCTCGAGCATCCGGTCGAAGCGAAGACCATCGTCGGCAAGATCATCGAGGCGGCGAGGGCGCGCGAAGCCGCGCGCAAGGCGCGCGAGATGACGCGCCGCAAAGGCGCGCTCGACATCGCGGGCTTGCCGGGCAAGCTCGCCGATTGTCAGGAGAAGGATCCCGCGTTATCGGAGCTGTTCCTCGTCGAGGGCGATTCGGCCGGCGGCTCCGCGAAGCAGGGCCGCGACCGGCGCACGCAGGCCGTGTTGCCGCTCAAGGGCAAGATCCTGAACGTCGAAAAAGCTAGGTTCGACAAGATGTTACAATCGGCCGAGGTCGGTACGCTGATCACGGCGCTCGGCTGCGGAGTCGGCCGCGACGAGTTCGACATCAACAACCTCCGCTACCACCGCATCATCATCATGACGGACGCGGACGTCGACGGCTCGCACATCCGCACGCTGCTGCTGACGTTCTTCTACCGGCAGATGCCGGCGCTCATCGAGCGCGGCCACATCTACATCGCGCAGCCGCCGCTCTACAAGCTCAAGCGCGGCAAACAGGAGTTCTACGTCAAGGACGACGGCGAGCTCAATTCGCTGTTGCTCAAGAACGCCACGGCGGAGGCCTCGCTTTACGCCGAGCACGGCGCGCCGCCGATCCAAGGCGCGACGCTCGAAAACCTCGCGCTCCACTACACCGAAGCGAACTCCATCATCCAGCGTTGGGGCAGACGTTACGACGCCAACGTGCTGCGGACGCTGATGTCGATGGAGGCGATCACGCCCGCCGATCTAGACGATGCCGAACAGCGGCGGGCCTGGGCCGAGCGGCTCGAGCAGGCGCTCGCGCGCACGATCGACAGCGGTGTGCGGTATCGCGTGCGGGCGCAACAGGGCGGCGAGGGCGCCGACTCGAGCCTCACCGTGACGCGCGAGCATCACGGCGCCGTGGTCACGAAGACGCTACACGCCGGGTTCTTCGGCTCGCCCGAGTATCAACGCTTGAGCACGATCGGCCGCGAGCTCAAGGACGTGCTCGGCCCGACCGCCTACGTCGAGCGCGGCAAGGAGCGGCGCGACGTGCAGACGTTCGCCGAGGCGATCGAGTGGCTCATGAGCCAAGCGAAGCAGGGCCAGACGATCCAGCGCTACAAGGGTCTTGGCGAGATGAATCCCGAGCAGCTCTGGGACACGACGGTGAACCCCGAGACTCGCCGCCTCATGCAGGTGCGCATCGAGGACGCCGTGGCCGCGGACGAGATCTTCACGACGCTCATGGGCGACCAGGTCGAGCCGCGCCGCGAGTTCATCGAGCGCAACGCGCTCGCCGTGGCGAACCTCGACGTCTGAGCGCGGCGCGTAAGCTCACGACGGTGCGATGCGCGCGAGCGTGTCCTCGACCCAGCGTTGCGCCCGCTCGTTGACGAGCCGCGGCTCGACGCCTTGCGTCTCGATGGGCTCGCCGATCACGACACGGATCGTGCCGGGTCGTTTGAGCCAGCCGCGCCGCGGCCAGAAATACCCCGCGTTGTGGGTGACGGGAATCACGGGTAGCCCCGCGGCGCTCGCGAGCAGCACGCCGCTCAAGCCGTAGCGCCGCGTCTGACCGACGGGCATGCGCGTGCCTTCGGGAAAAACCATGACCCAAGCGCCGGCCGCGAGGCGCTCGCGCCCTTGTTCGACCACCTGCTGCACGGCGTCGCCGCCGCCGCGCCGGTCGATCGCGATCGGCTTCAAGAGCCAGAGCACCCAACCGAGGACGGGCACCCACATGAGCTCGCGCTTGAGCACCCACGTCTGTCGCGGAAAGATCTTGAGCTGCGCCAGCGCCTCCCAGGCCGACGAGTGCTTCATGAGCACGATCGAGCAGTGCCGCGGTAGATGCTCGAGACCCTCGACGCGGTAGTCGAGGCCGCAGAGCCGGCGCAGCAGCCAGAACATCGAGTCGACCCACGCGACCGCAACGCCGTAGGTCCAGGGCCGGGGCAACGGTGCCGTCAGCAAGGCCACCGCCCCGTAAATCGGCACGGTCACGAACAGGCAGAACGTAAAAGCGATCGAACCGAGCCACTGCCGCACGACGCCCGTCACCTCGTCTCGTCGAGCAGCGCGCGCGCCGCCGCAGAGAGGTCGTCGTAGACCGGCACTGCCGTATCGCCGAGCTGGCGCTCGGTGTCCGCGCCGGCGCCCGTGCGCACCAACATGGGATACGCGCCGACGCCCTCGGCCGCTTGCACGTCGGTCGAGCGATCGCCGATGTACGGCGCGCCGCGGACCGAGAGGCCGAGCTCGCGCTCGAGCTGCCGGAACATCCCCGGTCGCGGCTTGCGGCAATCACAAC
Source organism: uncultured Gammaproteobacteria bacterium (assembly GCA_964503125.1). Classification (GTDB taxonomy): domain Bacteria; phylum Pseudomonadota; class Gammaproteobacteria; order Steroidobacterales; family Rariloculaceae; genus FEN-1219. The sequence goes on along the minus strand of CAZCZE010000052.1, from coordinate 63,948 downwards.
CGGCGTCCGGGAGGTGCGGGCAGTAGTAGACCCCCGCGAGCTCGCCTCCGGTGGCGCGGACCCGCTCGCGCATGTGGCCGTGAATCGCCGCGAGCGTCTCCTCGTCGTAGAGCCCGCGCCCGATGCCGGATTGATTCGTGATGACGGCCACGCGCCAGCCGGCGCGGTGCAGCGCCGCGATCGCTTCGAGACTGCCGGCGATCGGCCGCCACTCGGCGACCGACTTGATGTACTCGTCCGAGTCCTCGTTGATCACGCCGTCGCGATCGATGATGACGAGGCCGGGCCGCGCAACGAGCATGCCGCTTTAGGCCCCCAGCCGCTCGCCCAAATACGCACCGAGCTCCGCGACGCCGACGCGCGTCTGCGCGCAGCTGTCGCGCTCGCGCACCGTGACGCTGCCCGCAGTCAGCGTCTCGCCGTCGACGGTGATGCAGAACGGCGTGCCCGCCTCGTCCTGCCGCCGATAACGCCGCCCGATCGCGCCCTTCTCGTCGTAGTAGACGTTGAAGCGCTTCTTGAGCGCGCGGTAGATCTCGAGCCCCTTCTCGGGCATGCCGTCCTTCTTGACGAGCGGGAACACCGCCGCCTTGATCGGCGCAAGCCGCGGATGAAGCTTGAGCACGGTGCGGGGCTCGCCGCCGACTTCGTCCTCGCTGTAGGCGTCGCACAAGAAAGCGAGCGTACCGCGATCGGCGCCGGCCGACGGCTCGATGACGTGCGGCAGGTAACGCCGCGCTTCCTCGTTCTGCTCTTGGTCGTCGAAGTAGCGCAGATCCTTGCCGCTCATCTGCATGTGCTGACGCAGATCGAAGTCCGTGCGGTTCGCGATGCCTTCGAGCTCGCTGCGGCCGAACGGGAAGTCGTACTCCACGTCGGCGCAACCGGCCGCGTAATGCGCGAGCTCGCCGGCCCCATGCTCGCGCAAGTGCAGGTTCTCGGCCCGGATCCCGAGCCCGAGGTACCAGCGATAGCGCCGCTCGCGCCAGTATCGGTACCACTGCGCCGAGTCGCTCGCGCGGCAGAAGAACTCGATCTCCATCTGCTCGAACTCGCGGCTGCGGAACGTGAAGTTGCGCGGGTTGATCTCGTTGCGGAATGCCTTGCCGATCTGCCCGATGCCGAACGGTACGCGGACGCGCGCCGTGTCGCAGACGTTCTTGAAGTTGACGAAGATGCCCTGCGCCGTCTCCGGTCGCAGGTACGTGACGCTCGAGTGGTCCTCGAGGGCGCCAACGTGCGTCTTGAACATGAGATTGAACGCTCGCGGCGCCGTGAGCGTGCCGGGCGCGGCCGCTCCGGGCGCGATGACCTTCGCGCGCAGCGCCTCGTCGTTGAGCGCGCCGGGCACGGCGACGGGCCGCGCTTCCTCCGCGTGTCTATGCTTCTGCAGCGAGGCGATGCGCTTGCGGTGGGGCTCGAAGAGCTCGGCGGGCTCGGACTTGCCGACCTCGCCCGGCGCCGCGAACAGCATCTCGTCGTAGCGCTCCACGGAGCCGTCGGCACCGACGAGATCGAGCGCGAACACCGCGAGCTGATCGGCGCGATAACGCGCGCGCGTCTCGCGATCGTCGACCATGGGATCGCTGAAGCCGCCGACGTGGCCGCTCGCCTCCCAGACCTTCGGGTTCATGAGCAGCGCGCTGTCGAGACCGACCATACCGAACGGTTGCGGCGCGCCGGGCTGCTCGGCGGTCTCGTCGTGATGCGCGACCATGTCGTCCCACCACGCTTGTTTGACGTTGCGCTTGAGCTCCACGCCGAGCGGACCGTAGTCCCAGGCGCCGTTCAACCCGCCGTAGATCTCGCTCGAGGGAAAGATGAAGCCGCGTCGCTTGCAGAGCGACACGATTTTTTCCATGGGAACCATGACCGACCACTCCGCGCCGCGACGCCGAAAAACGAAGCGCGCCAGTATAACGACGCACGGTAGCCGGGTTACGGTGGCCTCGCCGCGGACACTCGCGTCCGGCCGCGGCGGCCCTCCCACGCGCTTACCCGCCGAAACACGCCCTATTTTCGGGCGCCGTGTTTTCGCCCATGCTTCGTTCTGGTGCGCGTCGCCCCCCCGGTGTTGCCGACGCGCAGAAAAAACAGTAGCTTAGCGGCGTTCCGGCAGTGGCACAAAGAATGCACATTCCGGAACTCTCAAAGTAAGGGCGCCTGCCGCGCGCGCCACGTTCTGGCACCGGCAGCGACAACCACTGACAGCAATAACGGAGGAATACATGTCGCCCGCCGAGGTTCTCAAGTTCATCAAAGAAAAAGGCGTCAAGTTCGTCGACCTGCGATTCACGGATACGCGTGGCAAAGAGCAGCACGTGACCGTGCCCTCGCATCAGGTCGACGCCGGGATGTTCGAGGACGGCAAGATGTTCGACGGCTCGTCGATCGCCGGCTGGAAGGGCATCAACGAGTCCGACATGATCCTCGGGCTCGACGCCGGAACGGCCGTGCTCGATCCGTTCATGGAAGAGTCCACGCTGAACATCCGCTGCGACATCATCGAGCCGACGACGATGCAGGGCTACGAGCGCGATCCGCGCTCGGCCGCCAAGCGTGCCGAAACCTACATGCGCTCGACGGGCATCGCCGACGAAGCGTACTTCGGTCCGGAGAACGAATTTTTCGTCTTCGACGACGTGCGTTGGGCCTCGCAGATGCACGGCGCGTTCTACGCCATCGATTCGTACGAGGGCGCGTGGCAGAGCGGCAAGGAGATCGCGGAGGGCAACCTCGGCCACCGTCCCGGCATCAAGGGCGGCTACTTCCCCGTCCCGCCCGTGGACTCGCTGCAAGACATCCGCTCGGCGATGTGCTTGGCGCTCGAGGAAATGGGCCTTGTCGTCGAGGTTCACCACCACGAGGTCGCGACGGCCGGCCAGTGCGAAATCGGCGTGAAATTCGGCTCGCTCGTCAGGAAGGCCGACGACGTCATGACGCTCAAGTACGTCGTGCAGAACGTCGCGCACAGCTACGGCAAGACGGCCACGTTCATGCCGAAGCCGCTGCTCGGCGACAACGGCAGCGGCATGCACGTCCATCAGTCGCTCGCGAAGGGCGGCAAGAACCTGTTCCAGGGCGACCTCTACGGCGGCCTGTCGCAGACGGCGCTTTACTACATCGGCGGCGTCATGAAGCACGCGCACGCCATCAACGCGCTGACGAACGCGTCGACGAACAGCTACAAGCGCCTCGTCAAGGGCTTCGAGGCGCCGACGTTGCTCGCCTATTCGGCGCGCAATCGCTCCGCGTCGATTCGCGTTCCGTACGTGCAGAATCCGAAGGCGCGCCGCATCGAGGTGCGTTTCCCGGACAGCACGTCGAACCCGTACTTGGGATTCACGGCCATGCTCATGGCCGGTCTCGACGGCATCGCGAACAAAATCAACCCGGGCGCGCCGAGCGACAAGGATCTCTACGACCTCCCGCCCGAGGAGGAGAAGCAGATCCCGACCGTATCGTACTCGCTGACGCAGTCGCTCGAGGCGCTCGACAAGGATCGTGGCTTCCTGACGGCGGGCGGCGTGCTCAACAACTCGACGATCGATGCGTACATCGGGCTCAAGGAGCAGGAAATCACCCGTTTCTCGATGACGCCGCACCCCGTCGAGTTCGAGATGTACTACAGCCTCTAAAGTCGGAGGCTTGGGTTAAGCGGTTTTGTCAAACGCAAAGCGTGGCGGGGTTCTCGTAAACCCCGCCCGCTGTTTGGCAGAAAGCGCCGCTGGCGCTAAGCTTGGAGCATGCGTAAGTGGCTGATCCTATTGTTTGCCCTGCCGGCGACTCCCTTGAGCGGCGCACCCGCCTGGACGTGGGTCGACGCGAACGGTCAAGTGCACTTCTCCGATCGGCCCGTGCCGGGCGCGCAGCAGATCGAGCTCGCGGGTGCGCAGGGCTTCGGCGTGGCCACGCCGCCGACGGGCTCGCGCCCGGATGCTCCGGCCGAAACGGCGCCGCCCTACGAGAGCATCGAGATCGTGAGCCCGGGCGACCAAGAAACGCTCTCGAACATCGGGGCCGCGCTCACGGTGCAAGTGCGGTTCCTGCCCGCCTTACAACAGGGGCACCGGTTCGACTTGGCCATCGACGGCCAGCGCTACGACCTCAACACGACGAACCCGCGCGTGACGGTGCCGAACGTTTTCCGCGGCGCCCATACGCTGGAGGTCATCGTGCTCGACAGCGCAGGCACGGAGCTCATGCGCTCTGCGGTGCGCCGGTTCTTCGTCCGTCAGACCAGCATCCAGAATCCCAGCAACCCGTTGCGGCCCCCGCCGCCGAATCCAAATCCGCCGGGCTGACCTCTAGCCCGCTCGCTCCGGCAGCGTCCGCGGATCGGCGCGCGCTCGGCGCGTCGTCGGGCCCGATCGACCTGCCTGCCGCAGCGCGCCGCGGTCGCCGCGGGTTGTCGTCGGACACGATTCTTCAAGGGTTGTCGACTGCGATCGTGGTTCTCGATCACGCGCTCGTCGTCGCGTATCTCAACGGGGCCGCGGAGAATCTCTTCGGCGTGAGCTCGCGCCGGCTCGTGGGCCGCGGGCTCACCGAGGTCGTGCACCCCGCAGCCGAGCTCGTTGCGCTCTGTCAGCGCGCGCTCGCGACGGGGCTCGCGTTCAGCCTCCACGAATTCTCGGCTCGTGTCGGCGAGCACGAGGTCGTGCTCGACTGCCGCGTGACGCTGCTCGACGCCGAAGGCATGGTCGTGCTCGAGCTGCTCGACCGGGAGCGCGACTCACGCGTCCGGCGCGAGGCGGAGCTCGTGGCGCAGCAACGGTTGTCACGACGCATCATTCGCCAGCTCGCCCACGAGGTGAAGAACCCGCTCGGCGGATTACGCGGCGCCGCGCAGCTCCTCGAGCGGCAGCTACCCGATCCAGCGCAGAAGGCCTACACGCGCGTCATCATCGAAGAAGCCGACCGCCTCGCGGCGCTCGTCGACGGCATCCTGCGCGCCGGCGGCGCCTCGCGCCCCGAAGAGATCAACCTGCACCGCATCACCGAGCACGTGGCCCAGCTCCTAGAGGCCGAGAAAGCCGTAGGTATAGAGCTCATTCGCGACTACGATCCGAGCCTGCCGTCGATCACGGTCGATCGGAACCAGATGATTCAGGCGTTCCTCAACGTCGCGCGCAACGCGATGCAGGCGCTCGGCGAGCGCGGCCGCCTCGTCTTCCGCACGCGGGCCTTAAGCAACTTCACGGTCGGCGGCGAGCGGCACCGGCTCGTGCTGTCGGCCGAGGTCGAGGACAACGGCCCCGGGATTCCCGACGAGATCAAGGACACGATCTTCTACCCGCTCGTGACGGGCCGCCCGACGGGCACGGGCTTAGGGTTGACGATTGCGCAGGACCTCGTGAGCCGCAACGGCGGGCTCATCGAGTTCACGAGCGAGCCCGGGCGTACCGTGTTCCAGATCCGCTTGCCCGTCGTCACCGGAGGGCGGCCCTGATGGCGACGCCCGGCCTATCGGTCTGGATCGTCGACGACGACGAGTCGGTGCGCTGGGTGCTCGAGCAGGCCCTGAAGCAGGCGCACATGTTTCCGCGCGCGTTCGAGTCGGGCCAGGAATTCTTCGCGGCGCTCGAGCAGGGCCGGCCCGACGTGCTCATCTCGGACATCCGCATGCCGGACATGAGCGGGCTCGAGCTCATGGAGCGGCTCGGGCGCACGGACCCCGACATTCCCGTCATCGTCATCACGGCGCACTCCGATCTCGACAGCGCCGTCTCGGCCTATCAGGGCGGCGCGTTCGAGTATCTGCCGAAGCCGTTCGACATCGATGAGGCCATCGAGCTCGTGTCGCGTGCCGCGCGCCAGCGAAAGGGGGCCACGAACGAGGAGCCGGCCGCGAAGCCCACGCCACGCATCATCGGCCAGGCGCCGGCGATGCAGGAGGTCTTCAAGGCCATCGGCCGCCTCTCGCGGTCGAGCATGACGGTGCTCATCACGGGCGAATCCGGCACGGGCAAGGAGCTCGTGGCGCGCGCGCTCCACGACAACTCGCCGCGCGCGAACGGCCCGTTCATAGCGCTCAACACCTCGGCCATCGCCGCGGAGCTGCTCGAATCGGAGCTCTTCGGCCACGAGAAGGGCGCGTTCACGGGCGCTACGGAGCGGCGCATCGGGCGCTTCGAGCAGGCGAACAGCGGCACGCTGTTCCTCGACGAGATCGGCGACATGTCGCTCGCGCTGCAGACGCGCCTTCTACGCGTGCTCGCCGAGAGCGAGTTTTTCCGTGTCGGCGGCCAGGCGCCGATCCGCGTGGACGTGCGCGTGATCGCCGCGACGCACCAGGACCTCGCGCAAGGCGCGTCGACGGGCCGGTTCCGCGAGGACCTCTACCATCGCTTGAACGTCATGCGCATCGAGATTCCGCCGCTGCGCCAGCGGCGCGAGGACATCAAGGAGCTATCGCGGTTCTACCTCGAGCAGGCCGCCAACGAGCTGGGCGTCGCGCCCAAGAACCTGAGCGTCGACGCGCTCGAGGCGCTGCAGCACTACGACTGGCCCGGCAACGTGCGCGAGCTCGTCAACGTCTGTCGGCGGCTCACGGTGACGGCCGCCGGGCGCGAGATCGTCGCGCAAGACTTGCCCGCCGAGCTCGGGGGCGCGGCGACGCAGGGCGGCGCCGATTGGACGGCCGGGCTCTCGCAGTGGGCCGATGCGCAGCTCGCGATCGCGGGGCCGGCGCCGCTGCTCGACGAGGCGGTGCCGGCGTTCGAGCGCACGCTGATCCTCACGGCGTTGCGGCATGCGCGCGGTAAGCGGCTCGAAGCGGCGAAGCTGCTCGGCTGGGGCCGCAACACCCTCACGCGCAAAATCAAAGAGCTCGGCCTTGAGGGGCGCGTCTGACCTCGGCCGGAGGCAGCCCTCGCATAGCATTCGCCGGGGACGCCGCAAGTACGTCCCTGTAGGCTCGCTCGCGCGCGTCCATGCGCGCGAGCGCCCCGCCGAACGCTATGCGAGGACTGCCTCCGGCCGAGGTCAGGTTTGACGGCGGGAGATGTCGGCGTCGATCATTTCGGCGAGCTTGAGGGCGGCGACGCCGTCGGCGCCGGAGACGACGCAAGGCTTGTCCGTCACGACCGCATCGACGAAGGCCTTCGTTTCCGCGAGCAGCGCGTCGCCTTTTTCGAGGTTCCAGATCTCCTCTTTGAGCGGCGGCATGCCTTCGCGCCAATCGCCTTGCTTCGTGACGCGGCGGACCTCGCCGTTGCCGAAGTCGATCGACACGTACTGATTCGGCTGAAAGACGCGGAAGCGGCGCTGCGGCGTCGTGGAGACGCGCGAGGCCGTCACGTTGGCGACGGCGCCGCTGGCGAACTCGATGCGCGCGTTGGCGATGTCGATGTCGTCCATGAGCACGGGGATGCCGACGGCGGAGACGCCCGTGGGCTCGGCGGCGACGAGCGACAGGATCACGTCTAAGTCGTGGATCATGACGTCGAGGATCACGTTGACGTCGGCGCCGCGGCCCTTGAACGGCGCGAGCCGGTGGCACTCGATGAACCGCACCGTCGTCAGCGTCTCGCGCGCCGCTAGCAGCGCCGGATTGAAGCGCTCGACGTGGCCGACTTGCAGCTTGAGCCCGCGCTCTGCGGCGAGGGCCGTGAGGATCGCGGCCTCCGCGCTCGTGCGCGTCATCGGCTTCTCGACGAGCACATGCACGCCGTGCTCGAGGAAAAAGCGCGCGAGCGCGAAGTGCTCGGCCGTCGTCGCGGCTATCGTGACGGCGTCGACTTGACCCACGAGCTCGCGGTGGTCCGTGCAAGCGCTCGTGCCCACCTCGGCGGCGACGCTGCGGCACCGCTCGGCGTCCTTGTCGCACACGGCGACGAGCTCCACGGAGTCGAGGGCGCGGTGCTTCTGCGCGTGGAACCGCCCGAGGTAGCCGACGCCGACGACGGCCGTGCGTAGCTTGCTCACCCGCGCGCGATCCCACGCTCGGAATTGCGGATGAACGTGAGCAGGTGCTCGATCTGCGGGCTCAAGTCGCACTCGGCGGCGATGCGCGCCGTGACCTCGTCGACCGTGAGCGCGCGGTCGAGCACGAACCGCATCGCGTTGTCGATGTTGCGCCGCTCGGCCGCGTCGAAACCCGCGCGCTTGAGAGCGATGCGGTTGACGGCGCGCGGCGTGGCCCAATGGCCTTCGGCGATCGCGAACGGCACGATGTCCTTGTTGGCGAACGCGCCCGCGGCCATGAACGAATAAGCGCCGAGCCGCGTGAACTGCGTGACGCCCACGAGCCCGCTGACGAGTGCGTGGTGCTCGATCGTGACGTGGCCTGCGAACTGCGCGCCGTTGACGATGACGACGTGATCGGCCACTTGGCAATCGTGACCGATGTGCGTGTACGCCATGATGAAGTTGTGGTCGCCGACGCGCGTCAAGCCGCCGCCCTTCGCCGTGCCCACGTTGATGCTCACGAACTCGCCGATGCGGTTCTTAGAGCCGATCGTGAGAGCCGTGTAGGCGCCGCCTTCGTACCCCAAGTCCTGCGGCGGCCCGCCGAGCACGGCGCCGTGCTGAATGCGATTGTTCGTGCCGATCGTCACGCGGCCGTAACGGCTGCCGATGCGCGCGTGCGACTCGACGGTCGTGCCGGCGCCGATCTCGACCTCGCCGTCGATGACGCAGTACGGCCCGATCTCGGCATCCGCGGAGATCGTGGCGCGCTCGCTCAAGATGACGCTAGGGTGAATGCTCAACGAAGCGTTCCGCGTGGCGCAGTGCTCAGCCGCTCGCGGCTTGGTTCAGCGCCTTGGCGGGATCGATGCCGCCGATGAGGTCGGTGATGCTCGTGAAGCGGTGCGCCCGCAAGTACTCCTCGATGCCGGCGTTGACCTTCATGGGTGCGAGCGGGTCGTAGAACAGCGCCGTGCCGAGGCCGACGGTCGTCGCGCCCGCGAGCACGAACTCGAGCGCGTCGTGCGCGGTTGCGATGCCGCCTTGGCCGATGATCGGAATGCCGCGCGCGCGGCACTCCTGGTAAACCTGATACACCTTGAGCAGCGCGATCGGGCGAATGGCCGGACCCGAGAGGCCGCCTTGGATGTTGCCGATGACGGGTAAGCGCGTCTCGACGTCGATGGCCATGCCCATGAGCGTGTTGATCACGGCGAAGCCGTCGGTGCCGGCCTCGATGCAGGCGCGCGCGTTGGCGCGAATGTCGGTTTGGTTCGGCGAGAGCTTCGTGATCAGCGGTTTCTTCGTCATCTTGCGGCAGGCCGCGACGACGCGCGCCGACATGTCGGGGTAGTTGCCGAACGCGACGCCGCCTTCCTTGACGTTCGGGCAGCTGATGTTGATCTCCATCGCGTCGATCGGAGAATCGTCGAACCGCTCGGTGACCTCGGCGTACTCCTCGATCGTCGAGCCGCAGACGTTGGCGATGAAGCGTGTCTCCGTGAAATCGAGCTTCGGCAGAATGTTCTTGACGACGTAGTCGACGCCGGGGTTCTGTAGGCCGATCGCGTTGAGCATGCCGGCCGGCGTCTCCCAGACGCGATGCGGCGGGTTGCCGAGCCGCGGCGCGAGCGTGGTGCCCTTGAGAACAATGGCGCCGACAGCCGCGTTGCTGAACCCGTCGATGCGCGTGTACTCCTCGCCGAAGCCGACGCAGCCCGAGAGCAGCACGATCGGCGAGTTGAGCTCGAGACCGCAGAAATCGACTTTGAGGCGGCTCACAGGCGGGGCCCGTTTGTGGTCATCGCGCGCAATTATCGGTTAGCCCTGGGCGGAGTGCCACCGTCGCAGGCCCGCCGCGGCAGCCCTATGATGCGCGCGATGGTCCATGTGATCTTGTTCAGGCCGGAGATTCCGCCGAACACGGGCAACTTGATAAGGCTCTGCGCCAACACTGGCGCGACGCTGCACCTCGTGCACCCGCTCGGGTTCGACTTGAGCGACGCGCAGGTCAAGCGCGCCGGCCTCGACTATCACGAGATGACGTGCGTGCGCGAGCACGCCGACCTCGCCGCGTGCCTCGCCGCCATCGCGCCGGTCAGAGTGTTCGCGCTCACGACGCGCGCGACGCGCTCCGTCTACGACGCGGCTTTCGCGGTCGGCGACGCGTTCCTGTTCGGGCCCGAGACGAGCGGCTTGCCGCAGGAGTTGCTCGACACGTTCGCGCCCGACCTGCGCCTGCGAATCCCGATGCGGGCCGGTAACCGCAGCCTGAACCTCTCGAACGCCGCGGCCGTGACCGTCTACGAAGCGTGGCGCCAGCTCGGCTTCGAAGGCGCGAGCTAGCCGAGCTCCGAGCTGATCGGGCGGCGCATGAGCGCGGCGACGGCCGCGCGGGGGTCGGCGCCTTCGTGGAGCACCTTGTTGAGCTGCTCGACGATCGGCATCGGCACCTTGTGCTGGACCGCGACGCGGTGCACGGCGCGCGCGCCGTTGTAGCCTTCGACGACCTGACGGATCTCGCGCAGCGCATCGCGCGCGCTCGCGCCGCGCGCGAGCATCAGGCCGAAGCGGCGGTTGCGCGACTGATCGTCGGTGCAAGTGAGCACGAGATCGCCCATGCCGGCGAGGCCCATGAAGGTCTCGGCGCGCCCGCCGAGCGCGGCACCTAAGCGCGTCATCTCGGCGAGCCCGCGCGCGATGAGCGCGATGCGCGTGTTGGCGCCGAAGCCGAGCCCGTCGCAAATGCCGGCGCCGATTGCGTAGACGTTCTTCGTCGCGCCGCCCACCTCGACGCCGACGACGTCGGTCGAAGTGTAGGCGCGGAACGTCTCGCTGCTGATGCGCTCTGCGAGCCGCTGGGCGTAGTCCAAGTCCGCGGAGGCGATCGTCATCGCCGTCGGCAGGCCCGCGCCGACCTCGCGCGCGAACGTCGGGCCCGCGAGCACGGCCGTCGGCAAGCTCGCGGGCAGGAGCTGCCCCGCGACTTGATACGGCAACAGTCCCGTCTCGAGCTCGAAGCCCTTCGTGGCCCAGGCGAGCCGGCGCAGCGGCAAGGTGGCGAGCGCCGTGAGCGTCTCGCGCAGCGCGTGGCTCGGCACGGCGACGAGCACGTCGTCGGCCGGCGTCACGGCGGCAGCGAGGTCGGCCGTGACCTCGAGCCGCTCGGGGAACGGCGTCTCGGGCAGATAGCGCTCGTTGCGCCGCGCGCGAGCCATGGCGGCAACGTCGGCCGCATTTCGAGCCCAGAGCGCGGCCGGATGCCCGGCGCGCGCGAATTGCACGGCGAGCGCCGTGCCCCACGACCCGGCGCCGACGATGGCGATGCGACTCGCGCTGTTAATGCTTCTCGGCGCTCGCCGTGGCGGGCGCTGCTCCGGCGGCCGTGACGCTCGCGCGGGCCGCACGGTCCTGCACGGCTTGCGCGTAGATCGCGTCGAAGTTGAGCGGCTGTAACAAGAGCGGCGGGAAACCGCCCCTGGTCACGAGCTCGGAGATGGCTTCGCGCGCGAACGGGTAGAGCGTGTTCGGGCAGAAGCTGCCGATGAGAATCGAACGCTCCTCGGGCGTATAGCCCTGAACGAAGAAGATCCCGGCCTGCGCGACCTCGGCGAGGAACAACGTCGTGTCCTTGTCCTTGGCTTCGACCGTGATCGTCAGGGTCACTTCCTGCGTGTCGGGCGCGACCTCTTGCGCGCTCGAGCGGACGTTGAGCTGCGTCTGCGGCGAGACGTTCGTCGTGAACACCAGCGGCGCTTTCGGCGACTCGAACGACAAGTCCTTGACGTAGATCTTTTGGAGCAGGAGCTGTTTTTGCGGGGCGGGGTTCGGTTGTTCGTCGGCCATCGTTCGTCCAATCGTTGTTTTAGGTGAATGGGATCAAGGTGCGGGTGCGGTGAGCAAGCGATCGAGCTCGCCGGCCTTGTCGAGCGCGCTCAAATCGTCGAAGCCGCCGATGTGGCGGCCGTCGATGAAGATCTGCGGCACCGTGCGGCGACCGCCGCTACGCTCGATCATTTCGTCGCGGCGGCCGGACTCGAACATCACGTCGATCTCCGTGAACGCCGCGCCTTTGGTTTTGAGTAGCCGCTTGGCAGCGAAACAATAGCCGCAAAACGGCTGCGAATAAACGATGACACGTTCGTCGCCCACGTCACTTGACCAGCGGCAGGTTGTCGGCTCGCCAACCGGCAAGCCCGCCTTTGAGGCTGAAAGCATTCTCGTAGCCCGCCTTGCGCAGCGTGCCCGCGACGCGGCCCGAGCTTCCGCCGTCGCCGCAGACCGCGAGCAGGATCTTGTTCTTCTGCTTCTTGATGGCGTCGTCGTCCTGGGCGAGGCGCTCGAGCGCGACGTTGCGCGCGTTGACGATGTGTCCCTTCTCGAACTCCTCGGGTTTACGGACGTCGATGACCAGCGCGCCCTTGTTGATGAGGCGGACGGCGTCGGCGGCCGAGACGTGGGTTGCGCCTTGGGTGCGCAGCCGCAGCTCGTAGAACATGACGGCCGACCACGCCAGGATGAGCCCGGCCACGAGCCACACGTGGTTGTTGGCGAATTCGACGAGCTGGGCCATGAAATCTGCAGGGCGGAACCCTAGCGGGGCATTGGTTTTGGGCGGCCAGTATAGCAGCGCCGCCCCGGAGTCCCCGGCCGGCCGCCTTCCGCACCGTGAATTTCCGGCCCCGATGCGACTACACTGCGGCCCGGTATGCGACCGATCGAGCGATGGGGACTGCGCCGAGCCGCTGGGCTCCTGGCGCTCGCGCTCGCGACGGCGGCGCTCGTAAGCTCGCTTGCGCTCGCCCAGGATCGGCGCGAGAGCGAGGCCAAGCTCGACGCAGTGCGCAAGGAGATCAAGGAGCTCGAGGCGCGCATGACCCGCGAGGCCACGCGCCGCGACGACGGCGCCAGGGCGCTGCGCGCGGCCGAGCTCGAGATTGCGGCCGCGACGCGCAAGCTCGCGGAGGTTCGCGGCAACCTGCGCGCGCAGCAGGGTGCGCGCCGCGACCTGCGCGAACAGACGGACCGCGCCAACGGGCGTCTCGCGGCCGAGAGCGCCGCGCTCGCGCGGCAGGTGCGGGCGAGCTACATGGCCGGCCGCGACGAGCTCACCAAGCTGCTGCTGTCGCAAGAGAGCCCGGCGACGCTCGGCCGCATGCTCGTCTACTTCGACTACTACAACCGCGCGCGCACGAACCGCATCGGTGTCGTCGCAGCAGAGCTCAAGAATCTGGGCGAGCTCGCGGTCGAGACGACGCGCGTCGAGCAGGAGCTCGCCGCGCTCGAGGAAGCGCAGGGCGGCCAAGTGGCGCTGCTTACGCGCTCGCGCGACGAACGGCGCGCCGCCGTCGCCAGGCTCGACGCGGAGCTCCGCGACGGTGCTGCCGAGGTCGCCAAGCTGCGCGCCGAGGAACAGCGGCTCGCGGAGCTCGTCCGGCGGCTCGGCGAGCTCATGGCGGGATTCCCCGTCGACCCCGACGAGCCGTTCGCGAGTCGGAAGGGCAAGCTGGCCTGGCCGGTACAAGGGCGGTTCGCCGGCGAATACGGTCAGCCGCGCGGCGCCGGGCCGGTGCGCTGGAGCGGGGTGCTGCTCGAGGCGTCGGCCGGCACGCCGGTGCGCGCCGTCTACCACGGGCGCGTGGCGTTCGCCGACTGGCTCCAAGGGCTCGGGCTGCTCGTGATCGTCGATCACGGCGGCGGCTACATGAGCCTCTACGCCCACAACGAGGCGCTGCTCAAAGAGTCGGGCGATTGGGTCGAGCCGGGCGAGGCGATCGCGCAAGTCGGCGATACGGGCGGGCAGGCGCGACCCGGCCTCTACTTCGAGCTCCGTCATAACGGCGAGCCCGTGAATCCGCACCCCTGGATCGCGCGTGGTCGCTGACGCCAGGCGTGACATAAGCGCGCGCCGTTGCACGCGCTTCGCGGCCCCTGCTATGGTGGTTCGCGTCCTTCGCGGGAAAAAGAACAACAACGAATGGCCCTGACTCTCCGCGGTATCTTGGTGCTCCTCACGGGCGTCGTCTTAGGACTCGGCTTCGCGCTGGGCAGCATGACGCGGTCGGCGTTCGACTCGCGCGCCCATGCGCGCGTGCCCGTCGACCCCGCCGTCGAATCCGCGGCGCTCGTCGCCGAGGTCATCGACCGAGTGCGCCGCGAGTACGTCGACACCGTCGACGACCGCCAAATCGTCGAAGGCGCGATTCGCGGCATCGTCGCCGAGCTCGATCAACACTCCTCGTTCCTCGACGCCGACGCGTACGAGGACATCCGCATCAGCACGACCGGCAACTACACGGGCGTCGGCCTCGACGTGAACCTCGAGGGCGGCAAGGTCACCGTGGTCGCGCCGCTCGAAGGGGCGCCGGCCGACCGCGCGGGCATCCTGCCCGGCGACACGGTGCTCGCCGTCAACGAGATTCCCGTCGACGCCAACGACATCGAGGCGAGCGTCGCGCGCATGCGCGGCGCGCCGGGCACGCCTGTGACGCTCGAGGTGCAGCGGCAGGGCAGCGAAGCGCCGCTGCGCTTCGAGCTCACGCGCAGCGAGGTCCACGTCAAGACGGTGCGCAGCGAGTACCTCGGCAACGGCCTGGCCTACGTGCGCGTGTCCTCGTTCGCGGAGAGCACGCCGGCCGAACTTACGGCCGCCGCTCGCGAGATCAACGTAGTCGCGGAGCGCGACGAGCTGCTCGGCCTCGTGCTCGACCTGCGCAGCAACCCCGGCGGACTACTCGACGCGGCCGTGGCCGTCGCCGACGCGTTTCTCGCCGAAGGCGTGATTGTGAGCGGCACGGGCCGCGTGCGGCGGGCGCAGTTCGAGCAGGCAGCGGAGGCGGGCGATCCGCTCGAGAGCGTGCCGCTCATCGTGCTCGTCAACGCGGCGTCGGCGTCGGCTGCCGAGATCGTCGCGGGCGCGCTCCAGGATCACGGCCGCGCGCGCATCGTCGGCGAGCAGACCTACGGCAAGGGCTCGGTGCAAACGGTGATGCCGCTCGGCGAGGGCAGCGCCATCAAGCTCACGACGTCGCGCTACCTGACGCCCTCCGGTCGCTCGATCAACGGCAGCGGGATCGCGCCCGACATCGTCGTCGAGAGCCGCGATGCCAACCGCCAGTACCGCGGCGCCGGCGGCCGCGTGCCGCTGCGCGACGACGAGCAGCTCCTCGCGGCGATCCGCCTTTTGAGCTACGACTCGATCACGGTCAGCTCCGCCGACTGACGCTCGACGACGGCCGTTGCCCCGGTTAACGTGTCGCCATGAGCGGCGACGCGATCGAGCGGGGTCTCGAGATCGAGCAAGCGCAGCTGCGCGGGTTCGCGCGCAGCGTCGCCGAGGTCGAGTGGCTGCTCCTGATCCTCGTCGTGCTGTACCTCATCATCGTCGATCCGGCGGTTGCCGGCAGCGTCGGTGTGCTCGGCGCGCTGCTCGGCTTCGCGGGCTTCGTGCTGCTGTTCCGCTACGCCCGGCCGTTCGCGAAGCACACGCACTTCAGGCTCACCGTCGAGATTTTCGCGATGCTCGCGTTCCTCACGGCCGTGCTCGTGTTCGTGGGCGGAGTGGACAGCCCGCTCCTGAACCTCTATCTGCTGCCGATCGTCACGGCGGCGCTCGCGCTCGGCAAGCGGGCCGCGGCGCTCGTCGTCGTGCTCGTCTGCCTGTGCTACCCGCTCCTCGGCGTGCTCACGCTCGGGCCCGAGGGCCTCACGCGCGAGTTCGCGCTCGCCGGCATCGGCGTGCTCGCGCCGTTCGCGCTCGTGGCGTTCTCGACGACGCTGCTCGTCGACAACATCAACATGGCCAAGCGGCGAATTCGCGCGCTCTCGGATCGCGACGAGCTCACTTCGATCTACAACATGCGCGCGTTCACGCGCTTGACCGAGCAAGAGCACGAGATGGCGAGCCGCATGGAGCGGCCGTACTCGATTCTCATGGTCGACATCGAGCACTTGAAGATCATCAACGACACCTACGGCCACGAGGCCGGCAGCCGCGCCGTCAAGCTCGTGGCCGAGGCGCTCGCGCGGCTCACGCGTTCGACGGATCTCGTCGCCCGTTACGGCGGCGACGAGTTCATCGTGATGCTCGGCGGCGCTAACAAAGACGTTGCCGACGAGGTCGCGCAGCGCGTGCGCAACGTCGTGTTCGCGACGACGCTCGAGGTCGACGTGAAGATGGTGCGCATCAAGGCCAACGTCGGCGCCGCGTCGTTCCCCGAGCAGGGCAACAATCTCCGAGCGGTCATGACGGCTGCCGACCGGGCCATGTACAAGGACAAAGAGCTGCGCGAGCCGCCCAAGGGCAAGCTCATCATCCAGAAGCGCTGAAGAGCGTGGCCCATGGCGCAGCGCGAGTGGCGACACCGTGAACGACAAGACGCAAGCTCGGCCGAAAGGTTTCCCGCTCTGGGGCACGGTGGCGATCCCGGCGGGGTTGCTTTGGGGCACCGCGCTCGGCGCCGGCGCGGGCTTCCTGCTCGGCGACGTGTTTATCGGCGCGTTGATCGGCGCCGGCCTCGGAGTCGGCATCGGCTTCACGCTGTTCGCCGCCGCCATCGTGGTCGCCTCGAGCAAGCTCTAGCATGGCAAGGACGTTGAACTGGGTCGGCCGGGCCTTAGGGATGGTATGCGCGGCTCTGCTGGCGAGCGCCTGGGCCGTGGCGCTCTGGGTGCCTGCGGCCGGCCTCACGCTCACGGGCGTCAGCATCGTCACGGCGCTGCTGCTCGTCGCGTTTGCCGTGTTTGCGGGCATCGCCGCGGCGCACGGCCACGGCGCGATCGTGGCGTTGTTCTTCCTCGGCTCGTTTTTCCCCGTGGGCGCGTTCCTCATACCGACCGATCACTGGCTCAAGTGGGTCGGCTGGGTCGATCTCGGGTTGTTGCTGGCCGCCGTGCTCCTCTGGGTCACGGGCCGGCGCACGGTGGCGTCGGGCGCGCCGTAGATTTCGGGCCTTAAGCGCCTGCACTAGAATGGCCGCCTGACCTTTCCTCGGGGAGCGACGATGCGCAGCGTGTGGCGAGCGGTGGTGTTGATCGGTGTCGTGACGTGGCTCGCGGCGTGCGAGCCCGAGATCGGGTCCGAGCGATGGTGCGAGAACATGCGCGAGAAGCCGCGCGGCGACTGGACCGCGAACGAGGCGCTCGAGTTCGCGCGCAGCTGCGTGCTCAACTAGGGGCCGTCTTGCGCCGCATCGTCACTGCATTGGCCGCCGGCTGCGCGCTTTGCCTAGGCGCGGGATCGGCCGCGGCCGACGCCGAGCTCGACGCGGCCCGCGCGCGCTGGCAAGGGGCGCGACTTTCGGCCTACGAATACGGCTACCACAAATTCTGCGAGTGCCACCGCGAGTCGCCGCCCGAGACGATCGTCAGCGTGCGCGACGGCGACGTGTTCCGCGTCCGCCACCGGCCTGCCGGCAGCACGACCGAGGTGCCGGCGGCCGACAAGAACTTCGACTACTACTGGACCGTCGACGGCCTGTTCCGCTTGGTCGAGGCGGCGTTCGAGCGCGGCGTGACGGTCCGGGCCGCTTACGACGCCACGCTGGGCTATCCGCGCGAGATCTACATCGACTACGACCCCGACTTCATCGGCGACGAGCTCGATCTGCGGCTGACCGCCGTTACTGCGCTGCCCGCCCTCTAGACTCGGCAACTGCTCGGCAACTGCTCCCTGCGTTGCTCTACCGCGGGCTATCGGCAACTGCTCCTGCGTTGCTCTACCGCGGGCATCCCTGCCCGCGTCCCTGCCCGCGTCGATCCGGCCTCCGAGAATCCGCGCTAACTCGGGAGAATCTCGGGATTGACCCCAGAAGAGCGCCGGTACTAGAGTTTCCGCGCCGGCGCTCAACCTCACGCCGTTGGTTGAGCCGTTTCGGGGGGTGTTGCGAACGGCGGAGTCCCGGTGATGAATATCTACGTTGGCAATCTGTCGTACGGCATGAGCGAAGACGAGCTTCGCGAGGCCTTCGGTGCATTCGGTGAGGTTTCGTCCGTGAAGATTCTCATGGACCGCGAGTCGGGCCGTTCACGCGGCTTCGGCTTCGTCGAGATGCCGAATGCGAATGAAGCCGAATCGGCCATCGCACAGCTCAACGGCAAAGACGTCGGCGGACGCGCACTGCGCATCAACGAAGCACGGCCCAAAGAGCAGCGCAGCTAAGCGCGCTCCTTGCGCCGGCACCGCCGAACGGCGGCACTGGAGTTTCTCGTTCGAGGCGAGAGCGCCCGCGTACGCGCGCGCTCCTCTGTCCGAAGACCGCGTCGTAAGGGTTATGTCGCTCGCCGGCGCGGACACGGACCGCGCACCGCTATAATCGCCCGAACAACTACAACAACATAAAGAAATGTTCTATCTCAAATGGACGTCGGCGGAGCTAGCGACGCTGCGCGCGGGCGCGCTCTACACGGAGGTCGACGAGGACGGCTGGGTGCAACGCGAGCTCGGCATCGGCGACGACGGCCTGATCACGCACCAGCTCGTGCCGACCGACGCGCGGCCGGGCTGGTTCGGGCTCGCGCGCTTGTCGCTCGCGATGCTCGACAGCAACGTCACGAAGGCCGAGTTCGAGTCCCTGTGGCATGCGGGCACCGGCCGGACCGGCGACTCCTGAGCGACGTGGCCGAAAATTGCTCCTGCATTTTCGGCACCCCCGCCATCCACGGCGGTTGCCCTGGCGCGGCTATCCTGTTCGCCGCTAAAGTCCAACAACGGACGGTTTCGGGGGGTGCCATGGTCTCGCGAGCTCTTGGGCGACACGCCCGGCGTCGAATGGGCTGGTGCGCCGCGACGCTGATCGGCGCCGCGTTCGCGCTCCACGCCGCCGCGCAAAACAACTTCAAAGTGCGCTTGCGCCCGGTGCCGATCGAAGCGTCGACGGCGGCCGCCACGACGGGAGCGGGCGAGGCCACGGCGGCGCTCGCGGGCAGTCAGCTCACGGTGCGCGGCAACTTCGCTGGCCTCCAAGGCGCGGCGACCGTCGCGCGCCTGCACCAAGGGCCGGTCATGGGCGTGCGCGGCCCAGCGATCGCCGACGTCACCGTGCCCGCGGCGCCGCGCGGCGAGTTCGCGGCCACGGTCACGCTCACGGGGAGCCAGGTCGAAGCGCTGCGCAGCGGCCGGATCTATCTGCAAATCCATAGCGCCACCGCGCCCGACGGCAACCTCTGGGGTTGGCTGCTGCCGTGAGGTTCATCCGCGCAATGCTGCTGCTGGCGAGCGCGGCGCTCGCGGCCGGGGCGGGGGCGGAGGACGGCCCGTTCACCGAGGGCCAAGCCGCGGCCGGGCGCTCGTCGTATCTCGCCAATTGCGCCGGCTGCCACTTACCCGACCTGCGCGGCGCCAACGAGGCGCGGCCGATCGTCGGCCCGGATTTCATGCGCACCTGGGGCGGCCGCACGGCGCAGGATCTCATCGCGTACTTAGGCGTTACGATGCCGCCGCCGCCGGCGACGCCCGGCAGTCTCGGCGCGCAGAGCTACGTGAATCTGACCGCGTTCCTGTTGCAGGCGAACGGCGCGACGGCGGGCGCGAGCGAGCTCACGGCGACGACGGCCGTGACGGTCGGCAGCGTCGCGAACGGCACGATGACCGACGCGTTCCGCGCCGCGCTCGCGAGCGCGGCGCCCGCGGGGCCCACGGCCGCAGCCGGCCGCACCGGCATCAGCGTCGCGGGCGCCGTCGCGAATTTCCGCCCCGTGACCGACGCGATGCTCAAGCGCTTGCCGGCCGACGACTGGCTCATGATCCGCGGCAACTATCAGGCCTGGAACTACAGCGAGCTCGGCCAGGTCACGCGCGACAACGTCGCGGATCTCCGTCTCGAATGGGTCTGGGCCATGACCGACGGCGGCTGGAACGAGCCGGCGCCCGTCGTCCACGACGGCGTGCTCTATCTCAACAACATGGGCAACATCATCCAGGCGCTCGATGCGGCCACGGGTGAGCTCATCTGGGAGAACCGCGTGGGACCGCTCGTCGCGAGCGGCGCGATGCGCGGCCTCGCGATCTACGACGACAAGCTCTTCATCGCCACGAGCGACGCGCGGCTCGTGGCGCTCCGCGCCGCGGACGGCCAGATCGCCTGGGAGACGATCATCGGCGATCGCACCGAGGGCAACTTCGCGGCCTCGAGCGGCCCGATCGTCATCGGCGGCAAAGTGCTGCAGGGCATGGGCAACTGCACGCAGTTCCGCCGCGAGAAGTGCTTCATCAGCGCCTACGACGCGACCGACGGCCGGCAGCTCTGGAAGTTCGTCACCGTCGCGACGACGGGCACGCCCGGCGGCGATACCTGGGGCGACGTGCAGGACCTGTTCCGCGCCGGCGGCGACACCTGGATCACGGGCAGCTACGACCCCGAGCTCGACACCACGTACTGGGGCGTGGCGCAGGCGAAGCCGTGGATGCCGGCGAGCCGCGGCAACTCGGCGCTCGATCGCGCGCTCTACACGAGCGCAACCCTTGCGCTCGATCCCGGCACGGGGCGCTTGAAGTGGTTCTACCAGCACGCGCCCGGCGAAGCGCTGGACCTCGACGAGGTCTATGAGCGCGTGCTCGTCGACGTCGGCGGCGAGCGGGCCGTGTTCACGATCGGCAAGCCCGGCATTCTCTGGAAGCTCGATCGCCGCGACGGCCGGTTCATCGACCACCAGGAGACGGTGTTCCAGAACGTCTTCGACCGCATCGATCCCGAGACGGGCGAGCCGCGCTATCGGCCGGACATCGTCGCCAACAAGGTCGGCGAGTGGGTGCAGGGCTGCCCGAGCACCGAAGGCGGCCACAACTGGCAGGCGATGACGCACCACGCGCCCACGCAGCGGTTGATCATTCCGCTCAGCCAGAGCTGCATCGAGATCCGGCCGCAGCAAGTCGAGCTCGTCGCGGGCGGCGGCAGCGCGGGCGCCGACCGGCGCTTCTTCGAGATGCCCGGCACCGACGGCAACATCGGCAAGCTCGCGGCCTACGACACGCGCACGCTCGAGGAGCTCTGGTCGCTCGAGCAGCGCGCGCCGTTCCTGACGGCCGTGCTGTCGACGCAGGGCGGCGTGGCGTTCGTCGGCGATCTCGACCGCAAGTTCAAAGCCGTCGACGTCGCGACGGGCGAGGTGCTCTGGGAGACGCGGCTCACGACCTCGGTGCAGGGCTTCCCGATCACGTTCAGCGTGGGCGGCAAGCAGTACGTGGCCGTGACGACGGGCGTCGGCGGCGGCAGCCCGCGCGTCGTGCCGTCGTTGATCGCGCCCGAGATCCATCACCCCGCGAACGGCAACGCGCTGTACGTGTTCGCGCTGCCGTCGCGCGACTAGGTCCCTCGGTGCGCCGGCAGCCGGCCGGCGGCTCGCGATATACTGCGGCCACGCGCCCGTAGCTCAGCTGGATAGAGTATTGGCCTCCGAAGCCAAGGGTCGTGGGTTCGAATCCCGCCGGGCGCGCTATCTACAAGGGCCACGTAGGCGGGACCAGCCGCAACTCGAGAAACTGCGTGCCCGGTACCGCGCTCGCGGTGTACGGCCCGCACTCGCGGAATCCCAGCGACGCGTACAACGCGTGCGCTTCCTTCTCGGCGGCGAATCCTTGGAAACAGAGATCGACGCCGAGTGCTTGCTCGTACTCGCGAAACAGCTCACGGACGACGTCGATGTCGTGTGCGGACGTGGCCTCGCGAATCGTGATCGCGCTTACCGCGACTGCTCCACGAGGTAGTCGACGGCGGCCCTGATCTCGTCGTCCGGGAGATCCACGCGCCCGCCCTTGGCCGGCATGAACCCGGCCGGGCCTTGGAACCCTAGCACCGCGTGCTGGTAAAGCGTGTCCATGCCCTGCGCGATGCGCGGCGCCCAAGCCGCGATGTCGCCGACCGGCGGCGCGCCGCCCACCCCGGGCGGCTGATGGCAGACGATGCAGGCCGCGTTATAGACCTGCGGGCCCGTCATCACGGTGTGGACGGGCGTCGGCGTGGCGACGGCGGCGGCCGCCGCGGCCGCGAGCTCGGCATCGCCCAAGAGCAGCACGCGGCCGACCGGCCGGATGCGCTCGTTGATCTCGGCCTGCACGGTCGGGTCTTCCGTGATGTAGAGGCCCTGGGTCTCGATCGAGATCGCGCGCACGAGGAAGAACAACCCCACGGCTACGCCCATGAGAATGCCGATGACGAGCATGAAGCTGTCGAAGAACTGTGAATCCTGCGCTCGCAACGCCCTCTCCCGCGCCGTGAAAGCCGGGCGGGATTATAGCCGACGACCGGCCCGAATCGAGCCGCGGTATCAGGCGCGATCGCGGCAGCGTAGCTGCAACGCCTCGGCTACGTGCTCGGCGCCGACGCCTTCGCTGCCCGCGAGATCGGCGATCGTGCGCGCCACCTTGAGCACGCGCAGCGAGCCCCGAGCGCTGAGCTGCCAGCGGTCGGCGGCGCGCTTGAGCAGCGCGCGCTCGGCGGAGCCTAGCGTCACGACGCGCCACAACGAGCGCGCGTCGAGACGGGCGTTCAAGCGGCCGCCACGCGTGAGCTGCACGCCGCGCGCACGTTCGACGAGCGCGCGCAGCTCACCCGACTCGCCGCGCGCGGCGGGCTCCGCGAGGTCGTCGAACGCCACGCGCGGCACCTCGATGTGCAAATCGAAGCGATCGAGCAGCGGCCCCGAGATCCGGCCGCTGTAGTGCTCGAGCTTGCCGGGCGAGCAGTGACACCGGTCCGTGCCGTCGCCGCGAAAGCCGCACGGGCACGGGTTCATGGCGCCCACGAGCATGAACTCCGCGGGGAACGCGAGCTGCTCGTGCACGCGCGAGATGCGCGCGACGCCGCTCTCGAGCGGCTCGCGCAGAGCTTCCAACGCGCCGCGCGAGAACTCCGGGAGCTCGTCGAGAAACAGCACGCCGCGGTGCGCGAGCGACACCTCGCCAGGCCGCGGCCGCGTGCCGCCGCCGACGAGCGCCTGCGCCGATGTCGTGTGGTGCGGCGCGCGAAACGGCGGCGCGAGCGTCGGCTGCGCCGAGCGCAGCTCGCCGGCGACCGAAGCGATGCTCGCGACGCGCAGCATCTCGTCGTGGCGCAGCGGCGGCAGCAGGCTGCCGAGCCGCTCGGCGAGCATGCTCTTGCCGCTGCCGGGCGGGCCGATCATGAGCAGGTTGTGTCCGCCGGCCGCCGCGACGACGAGCGCGCGCTTCGCGAACGCCTGGCCGCGGACGTCGGCGAGGTCGGGCCCGGAGCCGGCCCCGAGCGGCTCGGTGCTCGGCGCCACGCGCGGCAAACGCTCGCCGCCCGCGACGTGCGCCACGACGTCGCGGAGCTGCGCGGCCGCGTAGACCTCGGCGCCCGGCACCAACGCGGCCTCGGCGGCGTTGCCCGCGGGCAGCACGAGCGCGTGGCCGGCCTCGAGCGCCGCGAGCACCGCCGGCAGCGCGCCGTTGATGGGCCGCAATTCGCCGTTCAAGGCGAGCTCGCCGAGAAACTCGATGCCGGCCACGGGCCAGGCGGCGTCCTGCTCGGCCATGATGACGCCGAGCGCTACGGCCAAATCGAAACGGCCGCCCTGCTTCGGGATGTCGGCGGGACCCAAGTGCACGGTGATGCGGCTCACGGGGACCTTGAACCCCGACGTGGCGATCGCCGCGCGCACGCGGTCCTTGCTCTCGCGGACGGCCGCGGCGGGCAGGCCCGTGATCGCGAACGTCGGCAGGCCGCCCGCGAGGTGCACCTCGACGGTGACGGCGTAGGCGTCGAGCCCAGCCTGGCCGCGGCTCAAGACGCTCGCGAGCGCCACGCGCGGCCTACGGCCGCGGCGGGCGGCCGGCAGTTAGGACTTCGACAGGCCCTTTTCGAGCTCGCCGAGGCGCGTCTCCATTTGCTCGAGCTTGGCGCGCGTGCGCTCGAGGACGGCGCGTTGCAGGTCGAACTCCTCACGGCTCACGAGCTCCATGCGCTCGATCCCCGACTGGAGCAGCGTCTTGAAGTTGCGCTCCAGATCCTGGCCGAGCACCTTGAGGTTTCGCGGCACCGACTCGGCCAGCTGGCGGGCGAGCTCGTCCAAACTGAAGCGCGTCGATCTAGAGTCCATTGCACGTTCTCCACCGGCGGGTTGCCAGCACTGAATCTCAAGGTATTGGCCAGAAACGCGATCATAGCCGGTGCTCTAGGCGCGCCATAAGATTTGACTTAATGTTGAGCCCTGAAGGGCCGGGAAACGGCGTGATTTGAGTCACACGAACCTAGGGCCACGGTTGTTAAACTCGCGGGATCCAGCTGCCTCAGAGCGCGAAACCATGAACGTCCGAATCGCCCACGGCACCTTACTCCTGGCACTGCTGGGCACGGCCGCCTACGGCGCCGACGTCTATCGCTCCACCGCAGCCGACGGGACGGTGAGCTTCACCGATCGGCCGCAGGGGGCGGACTCTGAGTTCGTCACGTCGACGCGCCCCGTAGCCGCGCGGCCGAGCGCCAACGCGCCGGCGGCGCGCGCGCCCGGCGCCGCCAACACGGCCGCGGCTCTGCCCGACGCGCCCGGCAATCCGACGCTGTCCGACGGGCCGTCGGCCGGCGAGCTGCGCGAGCAACGGGCCAAGAACTGCGAGGTCGCCCGCGAGCGCCACGAGCGTTACACGCTGTCGCGACGCCTGTTCAGGACCAACGCCGCCGGCGAGCGCGAGTATCTCGACGACGTAGCGGTAGCCGACGCACGCGCCAAGGCGACGGCGGATGTCCAAGACTGGTGCGAGTGAGCGCGCCGCCGAAGCCTCCACGCCGCGCACGACGTTAGTACCGCCGCCGCGGCCGAGCGCCTCGGTCGCCGGCTCCGCGCCCGCGTCGACCTCGCCGCTCGATGCCTCGCTCGACGCCTTCTTCATTCCGGACTTCTGCGCGCCGCGCATGGTGTTCGCGGTCGTACTGGTGGCCGAGCTCGTCGCCGTCACGCTCGCGCTCGCGCGCCCCGATGCGGCGTTCCTCAACGAGCTCGCACGCATCTCGATGTTCTTGCAGTGGGTCGGCCTCACGAGCGCGGGCTTGCTCTGCTACTCGCGCCGCTGGCTCGCCGCCTTGAGCGTCGCAACAAGCTCGCTCGCCGTGTTCGCGCTCATGTTGCTCAACACGGCGCTGATCTCGGAGCTCGCGCTCTGGCTCGGCACGGCGTTCGGCGCGGGCGGCGTCACGTCGACGTTGTTCCCGAGCGAGCACTGGCCGTTCCTGCTGCGCAACTGCGGCATCGCCGTCATCGTCACGGCGCTGTTGCTGCGTTACTTCTTCGTCACCCATCAGTGGCAGAAGCATCTGCGCGCCGAGGCGCAATCGCGCATTCAAGCGCTGCAGGCGCGCATCCGGCCGCACTTCCTCTTCAACAGCATGAACACGATCGCGGCGCTGACGCGCAGCGACCCGAAGCGCGCCGAGGAAGCCGTCGAGGATTTGGCCGATCTCTTCCGCGCCACGCTGCGCGACTCGCACAGCCCGCTGCGCCTCAAGGAGGAGCTCGAGCTCACGCGCATCTATCAACGCATAGAGGCGCTGCGGCTTGGGAGTAGGCTCGCCGTGAGCTGGGACGTCGCCGAGCTGCCGATGCGCGCGTTCGTGCCGGGGCTCACGGTCCAGCCGCTGCTCGAGAACGCGATCTATCACGGCATCGAGCCGCTCGAGAACGGCGGCACGGTCACGGTGAAAGGAAGCGTCGTCGGCGGCGAGATCGAGATCGTCGTGAGCAACCCCGTGGCGCCGCCGCGCGCCGGCGCCGAGGAGCGCGCGGGCAACCGCATCGCGCTCGACAACATCCGCCAGCGGCTCGACCTCGCCTACGGCGGTCGCGGCTCGTTGACGATCGATCAAGAGCCCGATCGTTATCGCGTCACCATGCGCTTTCCCTACTCGGAATGAACGCGCTACCCCTAAGCGTCCTCATCGTCGACGACGAGCTGCCGGCGCGCGAGCGGCTCGAGCGCCTCGTCGCCGAGCTGCCGGGCTGCGCCGTCGCGGGCGTCTGCTCGAGCGGCGCCGACGCGCTGCCGCTCGTCGGCAAGCTCCATCCCAGCGTGGTGCTGCTCGACATCCGCATGCCGGGCATGACGGGCATCGAGGTCGCGCGGCATTTGGGCGCGCTCGAGAACCCGCCGGCTATTGTTTTTACGACGGCCTACGACGAGTACGCGCTGGAGGCGTTCGACTCGCAGGCCGTGGGCTATCTCTTGAAGCCCGTGCGCCGCGAGCGCCTCGAGCAGGCGCTCAAGCAAGCCTCGCGTTTGAAGCTGCCGCAACTCCACGTGCTCGCGACGTCGACCGCGCCGCTCGTGACGCGCCAGCACGTCGCCGTGCGGGTGCGCGACGAGCTCAAGCTCATTCCTGTAAAAGAGATCCGCTACTTTCGCGCCGATCAGAAGTACGTCACGGTGCGGCACACGCGCGGCGAGGATCTCATCGACGAATCCTTGAAGCAGCTCGAGGAGGAGTTCGCGCGCGACTTCGTGCGCGCGCACCGCAGCCTGCTCGTGGCCGTGGCGCACGTCGAATCGCTCGAGCGCACGGGCGACGAAGGCTACGCATTGAAATTGCGCGGCGAAGCGGAGCCGCTCGCCGTGAGCCGGCGCCAGCTCGCCGAGCTGCGCAAACGGTTGACGGGTCGTTAGACGAGGACGCGAAGATGACCGAAACGCCGGGCCCCAACGAAACCGCCAAGCCGCCGCTGCCGCCGGACCAGGAGTGGGCGACTCTCGCCGCTTCGCTCGCCGCCGAGAAAGCCGCGCCCGGCGCGCCCGGCGCGCCCGAGCCATCGCGGCCGCCGCCGGGGGTACAGCGCGCCGTGTTGTCGAGCTCGGTAGCCCTGCTGCTCGCGTTCATGGCGATCGTCGTGGCCGCGATGATGTGGTGGCAGTACCGGCAGTTCTACGTTTCGCTCGACGAGACCGACGCGGCCGCGGCCGTCGCGCTCGAGCGCGTGCGCGCCGACCAACGCTCGCTACAAGACCGTCTCGTGGAGACCAACGAGGACATCGCGACGCTGCGGCAGCTCGACACGAGCTTCGGCGAGCGGCTCGAGGCGCTGCCGGGGCGCTTCGTCGCGCTCGAGCAGCGGCTCGACGCCGTCCAAGGCGGCTCGTTCGACGCGCGCGGCGACCTGCTGCGCGTCGAAGCCGAGTACTACCTCACAGTGGCGAACACGGAGCTCACGCTCGTCGGCGATCTCGAGACCGCCGTGACCGCGCTCGGTCTCGCGGATAGCCGCCTTGCCGAGATCGGTGCGCCCGAACTTGCGCCGATCCGCGAGGCCATCGCCGGCGAGCTGCTCGCGCTGCGCAGCCTGCGGCTGCCCGACATCGAAGGCGTCGTCTTCAGCTTGGGCAGACTCGCCGCGCGCGCCGACGAGCTGCCGCTGCGCGCCGACTCGCTGCTCAACCTCACGGAGCGCAACGCCGAGGCGGTCGACGCGGAGCCGGGCATGGGCCGGCTCTGGCTCGCCGTCAAGAGCACGCTGCTCGACCTCGTCCGAATCGAGCGGCGCGGCGAGCCCGTGCCGGAGGTGCTGTCGGCGGCCGAGCGCGCGCTGAGCCGCCGCCAGTTCGAGCTCGAGCTCGAGCTCGCGCGCATCGCCGCGCTGCGCGGCGACGAGCAAGCGTTTCGCAGCGGCGTCGACGTGGCGGTCGCGATTCTCGAGCGCGATTTCGACGGCGACACCCCCGAAGTCGAGGGCGCGCGCATGTTGCTGCGCGAGCTACGCGCGTTCGACATCGATCCCGACCTTCCCGACATCAGCGGCTCGTTGAACCTGCTGCGCGAGCTGCGCACCGAGGTGCGCTGATGCGGCTCGGCGTCGCGGCGCTGCTCGCGATCGTGCTCGGCGCATTCGCCGCGCATTTCGTGCTCGCGGACCGCGGTTACGTGCTCGTGAACTTTCGCGGCTACGTCGTCGAGATGTCGGTGCCCGGTCTCGTCATCGTGCTCGTCGCGGGCTATTTGGTCGTGCGCGCGCTCGTGGCGGTCGCGGACGCGCCGCGGCGTTGGCGCGCCGCGCGCGCGGAGCGGCGCATCACGCGCAGCGGCGCCGACCTCACGGGCGGAGTTCTCGAGCTCATCGCCGGCAACTGGGCGCGCAGCGAGCGGCTGCTGACGCAAGGCGCGCGGCACGAAGACACGGCCCTCGTGAACTACCTGCTCGCGGCGCGCGCGGCGCAGCTCCAGGGCGCGACGGAGCGGCGCGACGAGTGGCTCAGGCTCGCGCACGGCATCTCGGCCGACGGCGCGACGAGCGCCGGGCTCACGCGTGCCGCGCTCGAGCTTGGGGCAGAGGAGCCCGCGGCCGCGGTCGCGACGCTCACGGCGCTCGAGCGCGAGCGCGGCGAGCAGCCGGCGGCCGTCGCTCTGCTCGCCCGCGCGTACCGCGCGCTCGACGACCGCGCCGCGCTCTACGCGCTGCTGCCGCGGCTCGCGCGTGCCGCGCTGCCGGCCGCAGAGCGCGACGAGCTCGCCGCGCTCGCGCTCACCGGCGAGCTCGCGAGCGCGGATTTGACCGCCGAGCGGCTCGCGGTACTCTGGGACGGGGTGACACCCGACCTGCGCGCCGCGCCCGCGCTGCTCGCGCAGCGCGCGCTCGCGCTCGCGCGGCTCGGCCGCGGAGCCGAGGCCGAGCGCGAATTGCGCGCGGCCCTGAAGCGCGACTGGCACCCGGCGCTCGTGCAGAGTTACGGCGACGTGCAAGGCGCCGATCCCGCGAAACAGCTCAAGCAAGTCGAGACCTGGCTCAAGACCTATCCCGAGGATGCGGCGCTTTTGAAGACCGCGGCGCGGCTCTGCATGGGGAGCGAGCTCTGGGGCAAGGCACGCAGCTATCTCGAGTCGAGCTTGGCGCTGGCTCCCGAGCCTGCGGCCTACGCGCTCTACGGACGGCTGCTCACGGAGCTCGGCGAGAGCGAGCAGGCGCTGCTCGCGTTTCGCTCGGGGCTCCTGCTCGTCACGGACGTCGCGGCCGAGCCGTTGCCCGCGGCCCGCGCGCTCGCACCGCCGAGCGACAAGCTCGAGGCGAAGGCGGGTTGACCGTAGTCAACCGCCCTTGGGTTGCGACCGTCGCGAATCGAGCCACTCGATGAGCGGATCCCACTGTTCCCAATCGGGCCACGCGAGGTACGGCGGCAGCTCATGCACGCCGAGGCCGCGCTGGTAGGCGCGGTTGTAGTTCTGCGCCTCGCGGAAGCTCGCGACGTACGGCACCTTGAGCCGCGACAGCACGGCGTCGAGCTCCTCGGAGATGAGCGTGTTCTCGCGCACGCGGTTGGCGACGAGCGCCGCTTTGGCCTTCTTGTCGGCGACCTTGCTGATGTTGAGCAGCTCCTCGACGAACCGCTCGGCGGCCTTGATGTCGATGGGCGACGGCAGCACGGGCACGATGATCGTCTCGGCCTTGCGCACGAGCTCCGTCAGCTGGCTGCCGTAGGCGCCGGCCGGTGAGTCGATGATGACGTACTCGGCGCTGCGCGGCACGTGCTTGAGCCCCGTCTCGAACCCGCGCACGGCCGCGATCGGCGCGTGGTCGGCCGGGCGTTGCTCGAGCCACGAGAGCGCCGAGGCCTGCGGATCGAAATCGGCGAGCGCCGTGGAGTAGCCCTCCGAGGCGAAATAGGCCGCCAGGCTGGTCGCGATCGTGCTCTTGCCGCAGCCGCCTTTGGCGTTCGTCACGAGAATGTGTCGCATGAGCGCTCCGCTTAAGTCGTTGTTCTTGGGGATACGCGAATGGGGATCGCTAAGTTAGCCAGCCTTATGACAAATGTCCATTCGCGGCATTTGCCCTAAAATACCGCGCCTCATGAAGCTCTCCTTCACCAAGATGAACGGCGCTGGCAACGACGTGATGATCCTGCCATGGCCGAGCGCGCACGCGCCGCCCGCGCCCGAGCTCGTCCGCCGCTTGAGCGACCGGCGCCGCGGCGTCGGCTTCGACCAGCTCTTGCTCGTCGACAGCGAGCACCCGACCGAGGGTGACGCGAGCTACCGGGTCTTCAACGCCGATGGCGGCGAGGTCGAGCAGTGCGGCAACGGCGTGCGCTGCCTCGCGCGCTATCTCGCGCCGCGCCTCGGCAACGCGCTCACGCTCGTGAGCCCGGCCGGCGCCGTGGAGGCGCGAATAAAGTCCGCCGACGAGGTCAGCGTCGATCTCGGCGTGCCCGATTTCCGCCCGGCGGCGTTGCCGTTCGTCGTGCCCGCGGAGCGCGATCGGTACCGCCTCGAGGTCGCCGGGCGCACGGTCGAGCTCGGCGCGGTGTCCATGGGCAACCCGCACGCCGTGATCGCCGTCGAGGCCGTAGCGACGGCGCCCGTGGCCGAGCTAGGGGCGGCGTTGCAGCGCCATCCGAGCTTCCCGCAGAGCGTCAATGTCGGTTTCATGGAGCGGCAGAGCGAGCGGCGCATCCTTCTCCGCGTCTACGAGCGCGGCGTCGGCGAGACGCTGGCCTGCGGCACGGGTGCCGCGGCGGCCGTGGCCGTCGGCCGGCGCTGGGGGTTGCTCGGCGAGGAGGTCGAGGTCGAGCTGCCCGGCGGCGTGCTCACGGTGAATTGGCCTGGACCGGGCTCACGACTGTGGCAAACTGGCCCCACGGCAGCGGTCTACGAGGGCTCGATCGAACTATGAGTCAGCCACAGAGTGGGGCGGCCGTCGGCACGGCATTGACGGACACCCTTTCCGAAGACTCGATCGCCGACTATCTCAAGAGCCATCCCGACTTCTTCGAGCGCCACACGCCGCTCGTGCTCGGCCTGAAGCTGCCCCATCGCGCCGGCGGCGCATCGATCTCGCTCGTCGAGCGCCAGGTGTCGATGCTGCGGCAGCGCAACGCGCAGCTCGAGCGTCAGCTCAAGGATCTCGTCGCCGTCGCGAGACAGAACGACGCGCTCGTCGAGAAGATTCACCAGCTCTGTCTCAAGCTCATGCGTGCGCCGACGCTCGCGGCGCGGCTCGAGCAGCTCGAGACGGGTTTGCGCGAGGACTTCGCAGCGGAGCGGGCGGTGCTCGTGCTGTTCCCGGACGCGCCGGCCGCCGCCGTGCGCGAAGGGTTCGTGCGCCGTTTGGGACCGGACGACGCGGACGTGCGGCCGTTTGCCACGTTCTTGCGCGCGGCGAAGCCGCGCTGCGGCCCGCTGCGCGACCGACAGAAGAACATCTTCGACCGCGATGCCGACGAGATCTCCTCGGCGGCGCTCGTGCCGCTCGGGGTCGAGTCGCGGCTCGGCTTCCTCATCATCGGCAGCCGCGACCCCGATCACTTCCATCCCGGCAAGCGCATGGATTTCCTCGCGCGGCTCGGTGAGGTGCTGGCCGTCGCGCTGCGCGACGGATAGCCGTGGGAGAGACCGAGCTCGCAGCGTTCTTGCAGCGGCTTACGACGGAGCGGCGGCTGTCGCCGCACACGGTCTCCGCTTACCAACACGACTTGCGCGCGCTGCTCGGCTTCTGCGAGCGCGAAAGCGTCGCGTCGCTCGCGGCGCTCGACTCATTCGGCGTGCGCCGGTTCGCGGCCGAGAGCCATCGGCGGGGCTTGGGCGCGCGCAGCGTCGCGCGGCGCTTGTCCGCCGTGCGCACGTTCTTGAACTACCTCATCGAGACCGGCGTCTTGAAGAGCAACGCGGGAGTGCACGTGCAGGCGCCGAAGGCGCCGCGGCGCCTGCCCGCGACGCTCGACGCCGACCAGGTCGCGAGCCTGCTCGCGATCAGCGGCGACGAGCCGTTCACGCTGCGCGACCGCGCGATGCTCGAGCTGTTCTATTCCTCGGGCCTGCGGCTCGCCGAGCTCGTGGGCCTGAACCTCGGCGATGTCGACGCGGCCGATCGCACGGTGCGCGTCGTCGGCAAGGGCTCGAAGGCGCGCGTCGTTCCGGTCGGCAAGCACGCGTTGGCGGCGCTACACGATTGGCTCGCCGTGCGCCCCGAGCTCACGCGCCACGGCGAGCGCGCGCTGTTCGTCGGCCACCGCGGCGGGCGCGTGAGCCCGCGCACCGTCCAGAGGCAGGTCAACGCGTGGGCGAAGCGGCAGGGCGCGCCGACGGCCGTGCACCCGCACATGCTGCGGCACTCGTTCGCCACGCATCTGCTCGAGTCGAGCGGCAACCTGCGCGCCGTGCAGGAGCTGCTCGGCCACGCGAGCCTGTCGACGACGCAGATCTACACGCACCTCGATTTTCAGCACCTGGCGCACGTCTACGACCAGGCGCATCCGCGCGCGCGGCGCCGGCCGGCCGAGTAGCGCCATTCCCCCATGAGCGCCTCTGTGAACGAGTTTCACGGCACGACGATCATCTGCGTGCGCCGTAGCGGCCGCGTGGCGTTGGGCGGCGACGGCCAGGTCACGATCGGCAATCAGGTCGTGAAAGGCAACGCGCGCAAGGTGCGGCGCCTCCACGACGGCAAGGTGCTCGCGGGCTTCGCGGGCGGCGCGGCCGACGCGTTCACGCTGTTCGAGTATTTCGAGGCCAAGCTCACGAAGCACGGCAACCTCATGCGGGCCGCGATCGAGCTCGCCAAGGATTGGCGAACGGACCGCATGCTGCGCCGGCTCGAAGCGCTTCTGATCGTCGCGGACGCCGAGAACTCGCTCTTGATCTCGGGCACGGGCGACGTCATAGAGCCCGAGCACGACTTGCTCGCCATCGGCTCGGGCGGTGCGTACGCGCAGGCCGCGGCGCAGGCGCTCTACGAGAACACTACGCTTGACGCGCGCACGATCGTCGAGAAAGCGCTTGGGATCGCGGGCAAGATCTGCATCTACACCAACGCCGCGATCACGATCGAAGAGCTCTAGCGCCATGTCGATGACGCCGCGCGAAATCGTCGAGGAGCTCGACAAGCACATCGTCGGCCAGCACGAGGCGAAGCGCGCCGTCGCCATCGCGCTGCGCAACCGTTGGCGGCGCGCGCAGATCAAGGAGCCGCTGCACAGCGAGATCACGCCGAAGAACATCCTCATGATCGGCCCCACGGGGGTCGGCAAGACCGAGATCGCGCGCCGGCTCGCGAAGCTCGCGCGCGCGCCGTTCATCAAGGTCGAGGCCACGAAGTTCACCGAGGTCGGCTACGTCGGCCGCGATGTCGACTCGATCGTCCGCGACCTCGTCGACATGGCCGTGAAGCTCGTGCGCGAGGAAGCCGTCGCGCGCGTCGCAGGCCGCGCTGCCGACACCGCGGAGGACCGGCTGCTCGACGCGCTGCTGCCGGGCTCGCGCGAGGATGGCGGCCGCGACACGCGCCAGCGCTTCCGCAAGATGCTGCGCGAGGGCGAGCTCGACGAGCGCGACGTCGAGCTCGATTTGGCCGCGCCCACCGTCGGCGTCGAGATCATGGCGCCGCCCGGCATGGAGGAGATGACGCAGCAGCTCCAGGGCCTGTTCCAGAACTTGGCCCCTGGCCGCTCGAAGCGCCGCAAGCTCAAGGTCAAGGACGCGCTCGAATTGCTCAAGGACGAGGAGGCCGCGCGGCTCATCAACCAGGAGGATGTCAAACGCGACGCCGTGCGCGTCGTCGAGGAGAACGGCATCGTCTTCATCGACGAGATCGACAAGATCGCGCGCCGCGCCGAGATGCACGGCGCCGACGTGTCACGCGAAGGCGTGCAGCGCGATCTTCTGCCGCTCGTCGAGGGGTGCACCGTGAGCACGCGGTACGGCATGGTGCGCACGGATCACGTGCTGTTCATCGCGTCGGGCGCGTTCAGCGTCGCGAAGCCGTCCGATCTCATCCCCGAGCTCCAGGGCCGGTTCCCGATCCGAGTCGAGCTCACCGCGCTCGGCGTCGACGACTTCGTGCGGATTCTCACCGAGCCCTCCGCGTCGCTCACGGAGCAATATCGGAGCCTGCTCGCTACGGAGCGGTTCGAGATCAAATTCGAGCCGAGCGGCGTGCGTCGCCTCGCCGAGGTGGCGTTCCAGGTCAACGATCGCAGCGAGAACATCGGCGCGCGGCGCCTGCACACCGTGCTCGAGCGCCTGCTCGAGAGCGTGAGCTTCGAGGCCGCCGATCGCGGCGGCCAGAACGTCGTCATCGACGCGGCTTACGTCGATGCGCACCTGAAAGCGCTCGCGCAGGACGAAGACCTGAGCCGCTACATACTCTGAAGCGCTTCCGTGAGCGAGCCGCAAATCCCGCCGCCGACCGACTTGAAGCACCGGCGCCGCTCGCGCGAGCTCGAAGTGCGCTTCGCGGACGGCATGAACGCGCGCCTCTCGGCCGAGTTCCTGCGCGTGCACTCGCCGTCGGCCGAGGTCAAAGGTCACGCGGCCGGCGAAGGCATGCTCGTCACGGGCAAGGAGGCCGTGAGCATCGCGAACATCGAGCTCGTGGGCCGCTACGCGGTGCGCATCGTGTTCGACGACGGCCACAACACGGGCCTCTACACGTGGGCCGTGCTCTACGAGCTTTGCGCGGAGCGCGACCGCAAGTGGGCGCGCTATTTGGAGCGGCTCGCGCAAGCCGGCACCCCGCGCCACCCCGAGCCGAAGTGGGCGGAGTAGCCGCTCGAACGTCGCCAACGTACCGCGGTCACACCCCCTCGTTTCTGTGCGCTGGTGCTCGGTCTGGTGGGTGCCCAGACTGCTAGTGTGCGCCGACGATCCGCTCGTTAGGCAGGCGCGCAGCGACGTCGTGCGATGATCGAGGACGCTGACAACCAGGGGTCGCGCGGCCCCGCCGCCCTCGGCTCCGAGCTCGACGGCGATCCATTCGACGGCGGGCGGAAGCGGCGCGACGCGGCCACGCGTCGGCCCGTGCTCGCGTGGCTCGCGGGACTCGTCGTGCTCGGCATCGCGCTGCACTTCCTGCTGATGCTCCGCACCGGCGACCCGCCGCCAAGGCCGTCGTTCTTGGCGTTGCGAGCGCCGACCTTCGAGATCGAGAGGCCGCGCGCCGGGCGCGATCGCCTGCTCTCGGTCGCCCAGATCCGTTGGTGCCTGCGCGAGGACGTTCGCATCGAGGTCTTGCAGCAGCGGCTCGTGCACCACGAGCCGCAGCGGTTCAACACCATGGTGGGCGAGTACAATCGCCGGTGCACCCGGTTCAGATACCACGACGACGCGCTCGAGCACGCGCGCCGCGATATCGACGACGCACGACGGTGGATCGTGGAGGAAGCGTTGGGCGAGGCTTACGCGCCGTCCGCGTCCGGAACGTCGACCCAGCTTGCCGCCGCCGGCTACTCCCTGCTGACCCAGGACGTACAAGAGCTCCTGTCGGCGGTTGGCCACGACCCCGGGCCGATCGACGGCTACTACGGCGCGCGGACCAAGGCCGGCGTGGAGGCGTTCGAGAACGATTTGGGCCGGTCCCCGACCGGGGCGATATCGGAAGGGTTGCGACGCGAGCTACTCGATCGCGCCCGGAGCGCCGGCGTTGCGGCGTCGCACTTGCTCAGGGCGACGACGGCCGAGAGGGCCGTGATCCGAGCGAGTTGTGCCGAGGGGACGGGTGTCGCCGCCTACAATCGGTGCGTCGAATCCGAGTTGACATCGCTTGCGCAGCGACGGCCGCCGCCCGCGCGCGGGATCACCGAGGCCGAGCGGGCCGTCATCGACGACGTCTGCCTGCGCGCCAAGCTTCGGGGTGGCGAGGACGGGTTCGCTCGCTGCGTCGAGGAGCAACTTGCAGACCTCGCGCAGCTCGAAAGCGAGCCGAGCGTCGCCGCCATGACCGAAGCCGAGCGCGCGGCCGTCAGAGGACGATGCGCGAGCACGGGGTCGTTCTACGGCCCCGCGGCCTTTTATCGCTGCGCGCAGGAGCGCCTCGCGGAGGTCGCAGGGGCGGGCGCACGTTCGTTGCTCTAGCTAGCGAGCCCGACCCGCGCTTGCCCGCGCCCAGGCCGTGCAGGTGCTGCCTTATACTCTGCGCTCATGACTCCCGACCGGCCGGAAAACGCCGAACGTCTCGCCGACTTCGGCTACGAGCAAGTGCCGTGGGGCGAGAAGAAGACGCGCGTGCGCGGCGTGTTCGATTCCGTCGCCTCGCGCTACGACCTCATGAACGACGTGATGTCGGGCGGCCTGCATCGCCTCTGGAAGCGCTTCACGATCGCGAAAACCGGCTTGCGGCCCGGGCAGCACGCGCTCGACGTCGCGGCCGGCAGCGGCGATCTTGCCGTCGGGCTCGCGCGCAAGGTCGGACGATCCGGCCGCGTCGTCGTCACGGACATCAACGCCGCGATGCTCGAGGAAGGCCGTTCGCGGCTCTTGAACGCCGGGCTCGCGGGCAACATCGACTACGTGCTCGCCGACGCCGAGAACCTGCCGTTCCAAGACGGCAGCTTCCACTGCGTCACGATCGGCTTCGGCCTGCGCAACGTCACCGATAAGGACGCGGCGCTGAAAAGCCTCTACCGCGTCACGAAGCCCGGCGGCCGGCTGCTCGTGCTCGAGTTCTCGCACGCCGAGCTCGGCCCGTTCGCGCCGCTCTACGAGATCTATTCATTTCAGTTGCTGCCGCGCTTCGGCGAGTGGCTCGCCGGCGACGCCGCAAGTTATCGCTATCTCGCGGAGTCGATCCGCCGCCATCCCGACCAAGAGACGCAGAAGGCCATGATGGAGGGCGCGGGCTTCGAGCGCTGCGAGTACTTCAACCTCTCCGCCGGCATCGTGGCGCTGCACATAGGTTGCAAGCTTTGAAGCTCCTCGAGGCCGAGCTCAATCGCTGGGTGAGCGAGTCGACGGCCGCGCGCGAGCTGCTCGCGGGCTTGGCCGGCACGAGCTTCGCGGTGCACGTCGAGGGGCTCGCGCTCACGGCCGTGCTGCACGCCGACGGCGAGCGCCTCACGCTCGACCGCGACGCGAGCGACGCGACGGCGACGCTGCGCGCCTCGCCGCTCGATCTGCTGCGGCTCGTGCGCGCCGGAGGCGTGAGCGGCGTCAAGCGCACGCGCGCCGAGGTCTCCGGCGATCTCGACGTCGCGGAGCGCTACGCGAAGCTGCTGAAGCTAGCGCGACCCGACCTCGAAGAGGAAGTAGCCAAGTGGATCGGCGACATCCCTGCGCACGCGCTCGGCGAGGGCGTGCGCGAGGTCGGCGCCTGGCTCGCGCGCGCCGCCGGCGCGTTGCGCATGAACACGGCCGAGTATCTGCAGGAAGAAAGCCGCGCGATGCCGGCGCCGCTCGAGGCGCGGGGGTTTTTCAGCGACGTCGAGCGGCTGCGCGACGACGTCGAGCGCGCGGCCGCGCGCCTCAAGCGTCTCGACCGCCGGTAACGGCCATGCGCCTTCGCCAGCTCACGCGAATGCTCACGATTCAGCGCGTGCTCGTGAAGCACGGGCTCGACGAGATCGTCTGGCGCACGCATCTCTTCCGGCCGCTCGCGTGGGCGCGGCGCCTCCTACCGTTCGGCCGCCGCCGCGACCCCATGGGCGTGCGGTTGCGCGAAGCGCTCGAGGAGCTCGGGCCGATCTTCGTCAAGTTCGGCCAGGCGCTCTCGGTGCGCCCGGATCTCTTGCCGCCCGAGGTCGCGGCCGAGCTCGCCAAGCTTCAGGATCAGGTGCCGCCGTTCCCCGGGGAGCTCGCGGCCGAGGCGTTGACCGCGGCGTTCGGCCGGCCCGTCGACGAGGTGTTCGCGGACTTCGAGCGCACGCCGCTCGCGGCCGCATCGATCGCGCAGGTGCACACGGCGCGGTTGCCCGGCGGCCAGGCCGTGGTCGTCAAGGTGCTGCGGCCGAAGGTCGCGGAGCTCATTCGCCGCGACGTCGAGGTGCTGCAGGCGATCGCCCGGCTCGCCGAGGCCTATTGGCCCGACGCGCGCCGGCTGAACGCCTGCGAAGTCGTCGCGGAGTTCGAGAAGACTCTCGCCAACGAGCTCGACCTCATGCGCGAAGCCGCGAACGCGGCGCAGCTCAAACGCAATTTCGCGGGCTCGGAGCTCCTGTACGTGCCCGAGGTCTATTGGGACTATTGCCGGCCGAACGTGCTAACGATGGAGCGCATCGTCGGCATCCAGGTCGACGATTTCGCCGCGTTGCGCGCGGCCGGCACGAACATTCAGCGGCTCGCCGAGAACGGCGTCGAGATCTTCTTCACGCAGGTGTTCCGCCACAATTTCTTTCACGCCGACATGCACCCCGGCAATATCTTCGTCGACGCGACTACACCCAACTACCCGAGGTATGTCGCCGTCGACTTCGGCATCGTCGGCACGCTCGACGAACGCGACCAGCTCTATCTCGCCGAGAACTTCCTCGCGTTCTTCCGCCGCGACTACCGGCGCGTCGCCGCGCTGCACGTCGACTCGGGCTGGGTGCCGGCCGGCACTCGCATCGACGAGCTCGAGTCGGCCGTGCGCGCCGTCTGCGAGCCGATCTTCAACAAGCCGATCAAGGACATTGCGTTCGGCCTCGTCTTGCTGCGCCTCTTCCAAACGGCGCGCCGGTTCAACATGGAAGTGCAGCCGCAGCTCGTGCTGCTGCAAAAAACGCTGCTCACGATCGAGGGCCTGGGCCGCCAGCTCTACCCCGAGCTCGACCTCTGGAAGACCGCGAAGCCCGTGCTCGAGGAATGGATGCGCGAGCGGCACGATCCCCGCACGCGGCTGCGCGAGCTCGTGGCCGCCTGGCCCGAGATCAGCGAGGACTTGGCGCGCCTGCCGCGGCTGCTGCACCGCGCGGTGCGGCGCGGCGATGCCGAGGAGGCCGCGGCGCGGCGCAGGCAACGCGCGCCGGCGCCGCCGGCGAACGACTCGCGCCGCGGCGGTGGGCGGCTCGAGCAGGCCGTCGCGGGCGCCGCGTTGTTGATCGCGGGCGTGCTCGCAATCGGGCTCGTGACGCCGGCGTGGCTTGGCTGGGCCGGTGCCGCGCTCGGGCTCGTCGTGCTCGCGTTCGCGGCGCGACGGGGGTGAAAGACGAGTTCGCCAGATCACTCGTAAGTAACTGTTTGTTATTTCAAAAGCGGCTCCTTACTGGTTACAATACCAGTACCCTAAAACCAACCAGCGGAGCCCCCTATGAGCGCCCATTTCTACCGGCGGCACCTGGGCCTTTCGGTGCCGACCGACCGGGAAGCCGACGACGAGTCCATCGACGATCTCGATGCCGCTATCTGCACTCTCGCGAGCAGTCTCAATAGCCAGACCTCCCGCCTTCTCGCACTCGTCCGCCGCTTCGACGACCGCATGGGTTGGGCGAAGTGGAGCTGCCGCAACTGCGCCGAGTGGCTCGCGTGGCGCTGCGGCGTGTCGCTCTCGGCGGCGCGCGAGAAGGTACGCACGGCGCAGGCGCTGCGCGACCTGCCCCAGATCGCGGCCGCGTTCGCCGACGGGCGCTTGTCGTACACGAAGGTGCGCGCGTTGACCCGAGTCGCCGCGGCTAACGACGCCGACGCATTGCTCGACTACGCGCTGCGGTCTACGGCTCCACAAGTGGAAGAGCGTTGCCGACAGCTTCGTAACGCCGAGCCCGAGTCGGCGAATATGGCACGCCGTGCGTGGGAGCGCCGGTCTTTGACTCTGTGGCGCGACACGGCGCGCAACGTCATGGCCATCCGCGTCGAGGTGCCACTCGAGGAGGGTGAGCTCGTCGCGCGGGCGCTCGAGCGTGCCGTCGCCGCGGGCGACGCAGCGATGGGCATTGAGTTTGCAGAAGCGCCGATGGCGGAGACCGAGGAATCGACGAGCAACGGCTGGCGTGCGCAGCAAGCCGATGCCCTCGTCGCGATGGCCAAGGCGTACCTCGCCGGCGGCGTGCCCTCCGCGGAGGGCGCGCCCGTCGCGAGCGCCGACCACTGCCAAGTTGTCATCCATGTCGACGACTCAGCCCTCCGGGGAGGGCGCGGACGGTCCGATGCGCCGATCGATACCGTGAAGCGCCTGACCTGCGACGGCAGCCTCGTCACGGTCGTCGAAGACGAGGACGGCGTGCCGCTCGACGTGGGCCGCAAGCGGCGCACGGTGTCGACGCAGCTCCGGCGCGCGCTCTGGGCGCGGGACCGCGGCTGTTCGTTCCCGGGCTGCTGCAACAAGCGCTACGTCGATGCGCACCACATCCATCATTGGGTCAACGGCGGCGAGACAGTCCTCGACAACCTAACGCTGCTCTGCTCGCACCACCACCGTCTGCTGCACGAGGGCGGATTCACGATTCATCGCGACGAACAGGGGCAGCTCAGCTTCCGCCGGCGCGACGGGCGGGTGATTCCGCGGTTCGGCTATCGGTTGGAAGACATGCGCGACGACGGCGGCGAGCCCTCCGCGGAGGGGTTCGGCGCAACGCGCGAGTGCGAAGGAGAACCCTCCGCGGAGGTGCGTGAAGCGGCTGGGGTCTACCGTGTCGCGCCCATCGTGCCAAACAAGCGACCGTCCCTATCCCCCAGCGCGAGTCCCCACTGGTAGGGCCAGCTCGCGTTGGAAATCGAAGAAAGTGAACGGCGCTTCGGGGCGATTGGTCTGGTGTTCGCCTAAGGCAATAGCCACGCTACCAACAAAGTCCTTGGTCAGCCGCCGGCGCCCCACACGCTTCGCGTCGGCTGCCGTCATCTCTTCGATCCCATGCGCGCGGATCTGCGAATGCAGGAATGCCGCAAGATCGGGCGCGACCGACACACCGCCTTCGGCGATGGAACGCAGCGCCCTTACTGCCGCGCCCAGCTCGTTCGGCGTTTGGCGTAGGTTGATAGCCAAAGAGCGCGCTTCGAGGTCGGCAAAGTAGGAGGGGCGAGCGATCAACTCTTCTTTGGTCAGCTCGAATAACACGGCGTCCCAGTTGAAGAATGTGGTTCGAAGCAAATCGGCGAGCTCTCGGCCTTGGACGAAACCCTTCGCGAATGCCCAGGTGGTTTCGAACGTCCATAAATCGAATACCCACCGTCCGAACGACACACGGAACCCACCGAACGAGTTGCGTACTGCCTGGTAGGGCACCAGGTGGCGGGCTAGCACGTCGACCGACATGCCCTTGAGAACGATATCGACGTCCGACGAGAACGCGCGCGAATGCCCGAGCGCCAAGTCGCGTATGAGACCGCCGAAGATCGCTATCGGCCCGAAGGACTTCGCCTTCTCAGCAAGCTCGTAGAACGGTGGAAGGACGGCGAGCTCCTTGTCAACGAAGCGCGCCACCCGCTTGCGCAACGAAGCCGAGTCCGTTGCGATGGACTCAAGCGGCATAGGGC
This sequence comes from uncultured Gammaproteobacteria bacterium, assembly GCA_964503125.1. Lineage (GTDB taxonomy): Bacteria > Pseudomonadota > Gammaproteobacteria > Steroidobacterales > Rariloculaceae > FEN-1219. The sequence goes on along the minus strand of CAZCZE010000052.1, from coordinate 22,957 downwards.
TCGAGTTCCCGCAGAAGGTCGAGGGCGAACTGGTCGGTCATGCCCGACATCATGTCGGTCAGCAGCTGTGCTTCTTTGTATCGCGTTGGCATCGGATTTGCGGGGCTTTCGAAGACCCTTCTGTAGTTCTCGGAGATGCGGCTGTACAGGTACGCGTCGAAAGGCGTCTTCCTACGGGATCCCAGTTTTTCTGGGGTCTCTCTGTTCGTTATCGCCGACCACAGCAGCTCCATGAGGCCATGAATGGTCGTGTGACCTAGCAGCTCGATGCGCCGTACCGATTCATGCTGGTAGGCATGGCGCTGATCGAAACTCTTCAGAGCCTCAGAGAGCGAAGCCGCTTTGCTCGCAGCTATTAAATCACCTTCGAAGCTGCCCTGCATCAACGCACCAAGGTTCGTCACGAATGCATCGGTAACGGCAGGCACCATCGCGCTCATTGCATCGACGCGAAACATCTGCATTGACAAGTCGTTGAGCTCAGACGGGGACAGATCCTCCTTACGATACTCCGTGTAGCGCTGCTCACTCTTTTTGATGACTTGCTGTGTTAGAGCATCGCCGCCGCTCTCGTCCCTCAGGAACGCCACGACGTCCGGATGGGAGACGAGCCCCTTCTTTACGGCGTCTTCGGTGTCGATGACGCAGTACGCGATGTCGTCACTCGCCTCCATGATGTAGGTCAGCGGGTGACGCAGCCCTTCCGCGAGCCCCGTCTCCTTCCAGATCTCCTCGACGACTCCGCGCTCGGATTCGAAGAATCCTGGCTTGCGTCGACCAGCCAGCTTCTCACCCTTCGTGGCTGACGATGAGCCGACGGCATATTTCATCAGCGTCGCCAAAGTCCCGCAGGTCACGTTCAGCCCGTGGTCGTCGTTCAGGATTTGCAGGCGCGTCAGCAAGCGGAGCGTTTGCGCGTTGCCTTCGAAGCGAAGGAAGTCTTGGCGCATGGCTTCGGTGAGCCTGCAGGAGGCCGGGAAGACCTTCGCCTCGTTTTTCGCGAACCACTCCTGTATCGACATCTCGCCCTGATGGCCGAAGGGTGGGTTGCCGAGATCGTGCGCAAGGCCCGCTGCCGCCAAGATAGTTGGCACGTTGCGTTGGGGGACGATGTCACTCGGGAAGACAGCGTGGTTGAAGGCGAGGTTCACTCCGATGCTACGCGCCAGATTGGATACTTCATGGGAATGAGTCAGCCGCGTATGCACGCTGTCGTCTTCGTCCAGCGGGAACACTTGCGTCTTGTCGGCCAAACGGCGAACGGGGGCACAAAACAAGATGCGATCGTAATCTCGCTCGTGCTCTGTTCTGGTTCCGTCGAAAACCCGCGGCCGGTCCGCCGGGTCCCTTCTCCGCCACGGAGACAGCAACGATGTCCAGTTGAGCGGCGTCGTGACCATGTTCATGAGTCCACCCCACTGCGCTGACGATGGCGAGCCGTGAATCCGGGCGTTCGGACGACTTTCGCTCCCACCGAGCCTGACCGCTTACGCCGCCACCCACTCCGCCGACAACAACGCCGCCTGCTCCAGCACCGTCTGCGTCGCCTTCTCCTGCTTATCCGGCGGATACCCGTGCTTACGCAGAATGCGCTTCACGAGCACGCGCAGCTGCGCCCGCACGTTCTCCCGCAGCGTCCAGTCGATCGTCACGTTGTTGCGCACGGTCGTCACGAGCTCGCGCGCGATGCCGCGCAGCGTCTCGTCGCCGAGCACCTTCACGGCGCTGTCGTTGGTCTCGAGCGCGTCGTAGAACGCGAGCTCGTCCTCGGTGAGCCCGAGCTGTTCGCCGCGCGCGTTCGCTTCGCGCATGTCCTTGGCGAGTCGGATCAGCTCCTCGATCACCTGCGCCGCTTCGATCGCGCGGTTCTGATAGCGGCGCAGGGTCTGCTCGAGCATCTCGGCGAACGAGCGCGCCTGAACCATGTTCTTGCGCCGGCGCAGCGCGAGCTCGCCCTTGAGGAGCTTCTGGAGCAGCTCGACGGCCAGGTTGCGCTGCGGCATGCCGCGCACCTCGGCGAGGAACTCGTCGGAGAGAATCGAGATGTCGGGTTTCTGGAGCCCGGCCGCCGCGAAAATGTCCACCACGCCTTCGGGCGCCACGGCGCGCGAGATGATCTGCCGCACCGCGTGGTCGAGATCCTCCTCGGGCCGCGCGTCGGCCGGCGCGCGCTTCGCGAGCACAGCCTGGACGGCCTGGAAGAACGCCACGTCGTCGCGGATGCGCAGCGCCTCCTCGTGCGGCACCGCCAACGCAAAGGCTTGCGACAGCGCGCGCACCGCGCGAATGCACCGGTCCTTGCCGTTCTCTTGCGCCAGGATGTGTTCCTGCGCGGCCGGCAGGAGTCCGAGCCGCTCCTGCGGTTTACCCGTAATCCACTTGCTCCGGGTGAAGCCGTGGAAGAGCGCGCAGCACACCTCGTACTTCTCGAGCATCACGGCCACGGCTTCGTCCTGGTCGAGCGCTGTGCGCCCGGTGCCGCCGCTCGCGGTGTAAGTGGCGAGCGCCGCCTTGAGCTCGTGCGCCAACCCCAAGTAATCGACGACGAGGCCGCCCGGCTTGTCCTTGAACACGCGGTTCACGCGCGCGATGGCCTGCATGAGCCCGTGCCCGCGCATCGGCTTGTCCACGTACATCGTGTGCATGCTGGGGGCGTCGAAGCCCGTGAGCCACATGTCGCGCACGAGCACGAGGCGCAGCGGATCGGCCGCGCTGCGGAAACGGTTCGCGAGCGCCTCGCGGCGCGGCTTGTTGCGGATGTGCGGCTGCCAGTCGGGTGGGTCGGAGGCCGAGCCCGTCATCACCACCTTCAGGGCGCCGCGCTCGTCCTCGTCGCTTGCCCATTGCGGCCGCAGCTTCGCGATCTCGCGGTAGAGCTCCACGCAGATGCGCCGGCTCATGCACACGATCATCGCCTTGCCGTCGAGCGCCTCGAGCCGCCGCTCGAAATGCTCGACGATGTCGCGCGCCACGAGCGCCAGCCGCTTGTCGGAGCCGACCACGGCCTCGAGCTGCGCCCACTTCGACTTCAGCTTCTCCTTGCGCTCGACCTCTTCGCCCTCGGTGGCCTCCTCGAACTCGGGGTCGATGTTCGGCCGCTCGGTCTCGTTCAGCACGAGCTTCGCAAGCCGGCTCTCGTAGTAGATCGGCACCGTGGCGCGGTCTTCGACGGCGCGCTGGATGTCGTAGATGCTGATGTAGTCGCCGAACACGGCGCGCGTGTTAGCGTCTTGCAGCTCGATCGGCGTGCCGGTGAAGCCGATGAACGACGCGTGCGGCAGCGCGTCGCGCATGTGCCGCGCGTAGCCGTCGACGAAGTCGTACTGGCTGCGGTGGGCCTCGTCGGCCATCACCACGAGGTTGCGCCGCTCGGAGAGCGTGGGGAGCCGGTCGCCCTTCTCCTCGGGGAAGAACTTGTGGATCGTCGTGAACACCACGCCGCCCGCGGCCACCGAGAGGAGCTCGCGCAGATGAGCGCGGCTCTGGGCCTGCACCGGCGGCTGGCGCAGCAGCTCCGCACAACGCGAGAAGGTGCCGAAGAGCTGGTCGTCGAGGTCGTTGCGGTCGGTGAGCACGACGATGGTGGGGTTCTCCATCGCCGGCTCGCGGATGATGCGGCCGGCGTAGAACGCCATCGTGAGGCTCTTGCCGGAGCCTTGCGTGTGCCAGACCACGCCGATGCGGCGATCGCCCGGTTTCCCGCCGGGATTGCGGCCCGATTCGTAGCGGCCGCGAGCTTCCGCCACGCGATCCGCGCGCGCGAGCTCGGCCGCGCGCAGCGTCTCGCCCACGGCCACCTGGACGGCGTGGAACTGATGGTAGCCCGCCATCTTTTTCGCGACCCACCCGCCGCCGTCGTCCTCGAACACGATGAAGTCGCGCACGAGATCGAGCAGACGACGCGGCGTGAGCAAGCCCTCGATCACGACTTGCAGCTCGGGCATGTGCGCATCGGCCAAGGCCTCGCCCGAGATCGTGCGCCACGGCTTGAACCACTCGCGCCCGGCCGTGAGTGCGCCGACTCGCGCCTCGACGCCATCGGAGATCACGAGCAGCGCGTTCGTGCCGAAGATCGACGGAATTTCGGTCTTGTACGTTTGGAGCTGTTGGAAGGCGTTCCAGACCGTTGCGCCTTCGCTCGCGGCGTTCTTGAGCTCGAGCAGCGCGAGCGGCAAGCCGTTCACGAACAGCACGACGTCCGTTCGGCGGTTGTGCTTGCTCTCGACGACGCTGAATTGATTGACCGCGAGCCAATCGTTGCCCGCGGGTTCGTCGAAGTCGATCACCCGAGCTTGTGCGCCGCGCAGCTCCCCGGCGGTCGTGCGGTACTCGACCGTCACGCCACTCACGAGCAGCCGGTGCAGCGCGCGATTGCGCTGGATGAGGTCCGCACCTTCCGGCCGAGTGAGCTTGCGGAAAGCATCTTCCAGCGCATCGGCCGGCAGCGTCGGGTTCAGCCGCGCCAGGGCGTCGCGCAGCCGTGGAACCAGCACCACCTCGCCGTAGTCGCGCCGCTCGGCCGCAGGCGCATCCGGTGCGATATCGGGGCCGTGAACGATGCGCCAGCCCGCGGATTCCAGCCAGGCGAGGGCGGCTTCTTCGACATCGGATTCTGTAAGGGGCGGCACGGATTGAGCCTAAATGGGAAGTCGCTTTTCGTTCAAAAGGTTGGCTCGCACGCTAGCTCGCGCGGCATATGCAAGTGACGGAATGGATCATCGTCCCTACACATGCGGACTCTCCCTGCTCGCAACGCCGGATAACAGCGAGTATCTAAGTTCACGTTTCCTGAAGGCGTCCGTACCACCCTCAAGGATGCGGCATGTCTGCTCTCGAATGCCGGTGCCATCGTGAGCCGTATTCTCCAGCGAGCCGGATACATAGCTCATATAGGGAAGGCCATCATCGCGGCGAGTACAGCTCGCGATAATGACCTGCTCCGAATCCGCGTTCACCACAAGGTTTGGATTGTGGGTAATCAGGATAATCTGGCGGCGTTTCTTGGCGTCCCGGAAATAGCGCGTCAGCAGCTTGTAGATGGATTCGTTATCTAGATTCTCATCCGGCTGATCGACGATCAGAGGTCGCGTATCGACCGTATCGAGTCCCAAATAAAGAATCAGCAGGACGATTCCCTTCGTGCCCGGCGAGAGCTTTTCGAGATCGGCCCCGTTGTACTTCAGGCCATAGTTCAGCGTGATGTGCTCGACATCGTACAACCACTCGATCAACGTCTGCTGTGTTGCGTCCGAGCGCAAGTAGTCTTTGGGCTTGAGGTCCTTCTTCTTGAATTCCCCAAGAAACTTCTCGTGCGCGTCCCGGATGGTGTCGGGATCGCCGGACGACCATGCGGGCACGAGAATTTGTTGAACGGCCTTCGACAGATCGCTGAACGTGCCGTAAGGCAAGGTTCGGCGCTGGTCGAAGAGCGCGCTGCCGCGCTTCAGCCATGAGTCGAGGTCCGCCCGCCACCGAATGGAAAACTCCGGGTCCTGCACCGATCGGGATTCAACCGTCAGGCGGGCTTTGACGGGCGCATACAATTCTTCGAGTGCCTTTTGCTCGTCTTGAAGGACGCGGAAATAACCGGTGTAGGCATCAAGACGCTCCTTGTAGGCCGCCTCCATGCGCGCTTTCTCCGGCCCTTCGATCTGCGTCACTTCTTCCTGTATGCGTTTCACTTCAACGGCAATGGCCGCGATGCGCGTTTGGATAGCCTTGATCCGCTCGTGCCGGGCCTTGTCCGCAGACTCCGTTTCGGTGAGTTTTTTGATCTGCGCTTCTAGCCACCGGAGCGTGCCTTCTGCTGGTTGCTCCGCACTGCCTTCCTTTTTCTTGATGTCCGCTTCCAAAGCGGCTTTCCGCCGAGCAAGCGGAGCGTCGGTATCCTTGCCGAACGCGGGGTGAAAGGCGTCCTTGTCGGCCTCAGGTATTCCGGCCTCTTTCAGGAGACCGTCGACCTCGGATGTAAAGCGCGTAATCTGCGACTTAAACGCTGAAACGCGCGTCCTGATGTCCGTCAGTTTCTGGAGCTGCGTTCTGTCTGCCGCAATACTTTGCTGAATAGCAGTCAACTGGTTGCGTCGATCCTGAAGCTCCTTCTGGAGCTTCTTCTCTGCTTCCGTCGCCGGTTTCGGCACCTGTTTCACCAGACCAGCTTCTTCGTCCTGCAAGGTTTTGATCCGTGCTTTCTTCTCCGGGAGTTTCTTCGCGTTCTCCCGCAATGCGCTTTCTTCGCGGATCAATCTCACGAGGTCTTCCCGGAGCCGTTGCGCGTCAGCGCGTATCCCGTCTGTCCGGATCGCGCGAAGCTCAGCGAAGTCGGAGGCATTCAGCGTCTCCGTGGGGTCAGTACACGCGAAGATCACCCCTTCGATCTCGCGAACGAGCTCACCGCCCATGCGATCTTCCGCGCACAGTCGCTCGACGAACTTCTGGGAGAGATAACGTACTTTGCCTTCGTCGGATTGCTCATCGCCGAGACGGACCTCAGTGGACGAGCCATCGGCCCACGTAAGCGTCACAGGAACATCGTCAAGATAAGCGCCGGCGCGCCGCAGAAAGCTTCCGGGTTCTTCGGTGTTCCAGCTATCCGCAGCGTGGGCGACGATTTCCGCGAGCGCGGATTTACCGGACCCTTTCTGTCCGATGATGGAAACGAGGCCGGGGTTAAGCGGAATCTCCAGGTCGTCGAACCACCCGTCCGCGTTCGAAAGGGAAATACTCTGAAGCACGCGCGCTTCGTCGTGATAGAGCGGCGCGCTCGGGCCGACATACACGCGGTCAGCAGGTTCATAAATGATCTGGCGCAAACCCTCGAATGTGGGGTCCGCCTTGATCCAGCAGAACTTGTCATCCTTCGGTTTGCACAGATCAGCAATCGCGTGTGCATCCGAGCCGTGAACACAGGGTTTCAGCGCGCCGAACTCCGCCTTGAAAGCATCCTCGTTCATGTCTTGATGTCGGCCCAGACACCAAGCAATCGTGTTCGCCTGCCCGCAGAACATCCCGTGGGCGCTTTGCAGGAGGTTCTTCCGCACCAGATAGTCCTGTCCGGACCACGAGATTTGATCCCAGTTTTCAGCAGCCAAGAAAAGAAGGTACTTGCCCTCGAAGCACTTCTTCTGGAGGACCCTGCGCACTTCGTTCAGATCGAAGGTGACGACCTTGCATCCTGCGACAAAATCCGAATCATGAGCGAAACTCGATTGATGCTGTTTGACCAACCGGCCCGCTTCCTCGATGGCCTGCCGGGTGACATTCCGAACGCCGCGGTCATCTTCCGGATGACCCTCGATCTGGAAGTGAAGCGCCTGGATGAATTGTTGTTCGATAACGTCCGGCTCTACGTCGTCACTGAAAACGATGTGAAAGTTAAGACGGCGGAGGTGCGTGCCGTCGCTTCGCTTGGGAATGAACGTACCAAGGCGCAGCTCGATATTCGGAAGAACGGTATCGAAGTTAGAAAAGTCGCCAGCCTTGCGCAGCTCGCGGATTTTCTTGTATCCGTCAATGAAGAAGTAGTCAGTGACGCCGAGGACGGAAACGCCCTTGATCGTGCCCAACGCGGCCAGATAGTCGTCCCAGCTTCCAAACTGATGTTCGAACGAAGCCGGCGAGTGGACATGAAGATCCCATCGCCTCCATTCCGATCCTCTCGGCCAAGATGATGTCATGGCAGTGACTTCCCGTTATCAGCGTTCTTTAACTTGTTCGTTGACTCACTCGTATTCCGATGGCGTCTATCGCCAGAGGTCGATTTGTTCCCGGTGTCGTGTGACTTGATATTGGATTCAGCGCCGCTGCCCGCTCAAAGAAGCGATCGCCGCCTTAAGAACCTGTATACAAATCTCCGCCGTATGTTTGTCCGGGTTGAAGCGTGCGCTCATCTGCTCGTACGGATGAATGTAATTGCGAAAATCTCGAAGCGCGTGGCTGAACTTCTTGACATCTAGCTTCAGCAAGTCGAGCTCGTAGGCTACGTCGATGAACTGAGCGAGCGACCACTCGTGAAACTGCCGCACCTTGCCACTTTTGTCTTTGGGGCAGCCCGTTGCCTGATTGAACTGTTGCGGATTCGCCGTGGCGACGCCAAGCAACAGCCCTTCGAGTACACTGCCGCAGAGAAAAATGACAGCGAGGTGCGAGTCGACCTTCAAGCATCGAAAAGCTTCGGCAATCCTCGCTTCCAGAATCGGAACCAGCGTTCCTGCTGAGGGAATCTTCTGAAGGGAGATCGGGCCAAAGTCCTTCTTCAGAAAGTCCTCGCTGGAATAGCTCAACTTTGACGATGTGCCCACTAGACGCTCGACGACGCGGGCTGCTCGTTCAGCCTGGCTAACCTGATTGGCGCTGGGCTGAGGGGTCTTGTATCGCCAGTACTCCAACAACTCAGCGAGCATCTTGCCGACCAGCGCGTCTGTCTCGACTTCGATAAACGCCCGCAACCGCTTCGCCTTTGAGTCCCCGTTGAATGCGTATTTCTCAGCGTAGATGTCTACCTTTGCGTTCTCGCGGAAGAACTCGCCGAACGTGCGGTTGGAGAAATCCATTACGTAGCCGCTGCCCATTCCGAAGAGCTCTTCGAGGCACCCGCGCTCAAGCATCTTGAGGCTGCTCATGCGTATCAGTCAGCGACCTAGGCGCTGTTCTTGGGGTGCGTCGCGCCACCCGACCGTGCAGCGCGCCGCGAAAACGATTCCGATGTTTGCCGGTTTCTGTCTGCCCATATTCCACGTCAACATCTATCGTGAGAGCGACAGCGCCCCCAGCTCGAAGAGCAGTCTCTCCATTGAAGGGTAATACTCAGTCCTGACTTTCACGCACACTTCCTCGACGCGACGTCGAACGCTGGCATCTGGGTTAACTACGATTACAGGCTTCTTTTTTCTGTTTCTCGCCAGCGCAGTTCGGAAGAGGACCTGCGAAATCGTATCCGTCTGGGGGAACGAGTAGCCCCAGAAAATCCAGACCGGGGCGTCATGTAGATAGTCCAACGCCGTGTACCAGCGGTCTCGAAGCTCCCGTTGTTTGATCTCAATCTTCGAGGCAACGGGTGGAATCAGGTAGGGAGCCTTAGGCACCTTCCGGTAGTCGAAGGTGGGCATCTCGCGATCGGGCAGCGTGACGCCAGAAAGCCTGAAGCCGGTTCCGCGGAGCAGCTTCTCGTAGTGCATCGAGCCATGAAGCTTCAGCAGCGGGATACTGGTCATGTCGGACCGGCGTTTGATCAGCTTGTAGTAACTCCGGCCGCTGTCGGTTGGTACCAAGGCGTGCGTCGCGCATTTGTAGTCCGCACTGCGCCAGTTCAGTTTCCCTAGTGCGAGCAGACTTTGATCGGCAATCAGATCGTAGTTGAACGAGAGGACGGCCGTAGGATCCGTCTCTGTGAAAATTCTCTTGTGAAGTTCGCACTGCTTCGTGCCTCCTTCAATCTGGAGGACGTGACACACAACGGCCTTCAAGAGATCCAATGCCCTCGCATGGTCACGCGGACGCCCCTGTCCGAGCTGAAGTCCCGTGAGGTGGCTTCGCGCCTCTAGAAAAGTGGAGAGTTGCTCTAGCCGCCAGCGTCTAACAATTGGGAAATCGAGTCCGGCAGCGCGCAACTTGACTTTGAACTCGCGCCACGTCTTGACGCGTTCCTTGTTTGCACCGCGGGCCTTCTTGCCCGCGAAGTAATCAGCTGCAGCGTCGAGAAAATCGGCATCGAGCGGAGGCGTGCGTCCGCCCGCTACACGGGCGCCCTTGGAAGCGCCTGCACCCAATACGATGACAGCGTTCTTGATCTTCAAGAAGCGGACCTTGATCGCAATACGCCGGAAAGCAGCTTCGGCAACAAGGTGTCGCGCAGGGCGGCCAGCGTGCGGCGCTCCGCATCAAGGCGATGCACTCGCTGCGCCAAACATTGTGCGATCCCTTCGAATTTCTCGATCACCCACGGGCGCGGTACGATTTGCTTACTCATGTACGCAAGGTTGCGGTTGAGGCCAGGCACGGCTGAGTCGGCGCCGAGTGATGCGAGGTCTTGCAACCGAAGGGCTTCGAACAGGAAGTAAAGGCTGGGCGTGGGCAACTTCGTTACAACGTAAAACGCGGTGTCTATGACAAAGAAGTCAGTTGCAGCCCAAGTCACGACGCCAGGGTTGCCTTTTCTTCCAACGACTATTCCGGGCCCGGTAGCGAGGTGCTCGTTGTGCCAACCAACCTGTCCGTTCGATCCGTACACCGGTATCGTTCCGTCGCGCCGATCCTCAGCCTTAAGCGCCTTTCCGTAGGCGAGTTCAAGGAGATCGCCGAGTGTCCGCACTTCCCACCCCTCCGGAATCTCGCCGAGTTCGGAGTCGACGAGGCGGGCGGGGAAGAGGTCGGCGAGGGGCTTGGGGAGGCCGGGGTCGCGGCCTTCGGCTTTGGCGCGGACGGGGTCGAAGTCCACGAACCACGACTTGAAGAGCGCCCGCGCCATTGCTTCGAGCGTCTCGTTCAGTCGCCGGTTCAGCTCGATCCGCTCTTCGAGCGAATCAAGGAGCGCGACGGCCAGCGTTCGTTCAGGCGCAACAGGTGGAACCGCATACGAAAGGAAGTCGCTGCGGCTTAGTGCGACCACGGCACTGCCCATGGCGTGCCCTGCGCAATAGTCCCGGTACTGAGGCGTACGAAGCACCCAATACAGGTAGCTTGGTAGCTTGGGATCAGGGCTACGGAACACCAGCTTTACAGTGTCTTGCGTCAGACGGCCGCTTTGCACTGTTGGTGGAACTCTTGCGACCGAGCCAATCATCTTGCCGTCTTTCGTCGCTCCTTTGAGCGACGCATAAATGTCGCCTGGCCCTAGCGTGAGCTCGTCTGGACACTCGCCACCGTAGGTCTTGTAGTCAGTTCGAAATCCGCCTCCCGGTTCGATAGAACCCAATCCCAGTAGAGCCGGACCGGGCTTGCCCAGGAGGCGGCCCTCGTAGGTCGTGCCGCGCACTAGCGTCACGTACTCACCCACCGTCCGCCAGAACGCTTCAGCGGCCAAACCCAAGCTCCTTCAGGTTGGCTGCGATCGCAGCGTCTAGTTTCGCGGCCTCGGCTTGCTGCTCGTGCAACGTTGTGACGAGCCGCTTCATCTTCTCCTCGAACGACTCGCCGTCGTCTTCCTGTTGCTCGGCGCCGACGTAGCGGCCGGGCGTTAGTACGTAGCCGTGCTTGCTCACCGTCTCTAGCGTTGCGCTATTGCAGAACCCCGCCACATCGGCGTACTCGCCTGCGTCCGTTTCGCCGCGCCACGCGTGATAGGTGTTCGCGATGCGCGCGACGTCCTCGTCCGTCAACTCACGATGCGTCCGATCCACCATCCGCCCGAGCTTGCGCGCGTCGATGAGCAGCACCTGCCCTCGCCGATCACGAAACTTGTGGTTCTTGCGGTCGCGCGCGAGGAACCAGAGGCACGCCGGGATCTGCGTCGAGTAGAAGAGCTGCCCCGGCAACGCCACCATGCAGTCGACGACGTCGGCCTCGATGAGATTTTTGCGAATCTCGCCTTCGCCGGACTGGTTCGACGACATCGATCCGTTCGCGAGCACGAACCCGGCCACGCCCGCGGGCGCCAAGTGGTGGACGATGTGCTGCACCCAGGCGAAGTTCGCGTTGCCCTTGGGCGGTGTGCCGTACTGCCAGCGCGCGTCGCCGCTCAAGCGCTCGCCGCCCCAGTCCGAGATGTTGAATGGCGGATTGGCGAGGATGAAGTCGGCTTTTAAGTCCGGGTGGCGGTCGTTGTGGAACGTGTCGCCGTGCGCGATCTGGCCGTCGATGCCGCGTATCGCGAGGTTCATCTTCGCGAGGCGCCAGGTCGTGTAGTTGCTCTCCTGGCCGTAGATCGAAATGTCGGCCTTCGCTTTGCCGCCGTTGCCGTTCCCTTTCGCGTGCGCGCGGACGAAGTCCACGGACTGTACGAACATGCCGGACGAGCCGCAGCAGGGGTCGTACACGCGACCGCGGTAGGGCTCGAGCATCTCGACGAGCAGCTTCACCACGCAGCGCGGCGTGTAGAACTCGCCGCCCTTCTTGCCTTCGGCGCTCGCGAACTGCGAGAGGAAGTACTCGTAGACGCGGCCGAGCACGTCCTTGGCGCGCGCCGCTTCGTCGCCCACCGTGACGTTGCTGATCATGTCGATCAACTGACCGAGCCGCGTCTTGTCGAGCGCAGGGCGGGCGTAGTCCTTCGGCAACACGCCTTTGAGTGCCGGGTTGTCGCGCTCGATGCCGGCCATGGCGTCGTCGACGAGCTGGCCGATCGTGGGCTGACGCGCCTGCGCCTTGAGGTGTGCCCAGCGCGCTTCGGGCGGCACCCAGAAGATGCTGTGCGCGCGGTACTCGTCTTGGTCCTCAGGGTCGGCGCCTGTCGCCTGCTCGGCGACGAGCTTGGCGTGATGCTCCTCGAAAGCGTCGGAGATGTACTTGAGGAAGATGAGCCCTAGGACGACGTGCTTGTACTCGGCGGCGTCCATGCTGCCGCGCAGCGCGTCGGCCATTTGCCAGAGCTGGGCTTCGTAGCCCACGTTGGCAGCGGTGTCCTGAGTCGTGGTCTTGGTCTTTGTTCTTTTAGCCACTGTGCCCACCCCGGCGGTTGGGATGGGCAGATATTACCTGTTTTGGCAGTAGGCCTGCTCACCAGAGCCCCGCCGCGAGCAGCACCGCGACGGCGATCGCGAGCGCGGTGACGAAGAATCGGCGCAGCCGCCGCCGGCGCGCCCGCAGCCCGAGATCGAAGTGCAGCGGCAACGTCAGCGCGAGCGGCATGGCGCCGCGCGGCGGTCGCTTCATGGCACGCTCCCCGCGGCCTGCGCCGTGAGCGTGAGGTAGAGCAGCAGCAGCGCGCTTAAGCCCAGCAGCACGCCGGCCCAGGTCTCGAGCTCCTCGCAGACGCACGGCGACAGCGCGCCGCGCCACAACGACTTCCATTTGCGCATGATCGGTCCCCTAGAACGTCAGCCTCGGGGGACATTGAGCGCGCAAGTCGTGGCGGCGCCGCAGCCAATCCTGGCTCGCCGGCGCGCAATTCTGATCAATTCTGGCGGGCGCGCTCTTAGGGGAGCTTGGTCTCGCCGCCGAGCGCGCCGATCGCGGCGACGATCTCGTCGACGACTTTGCCGAGCAGTGCGCGATCGGTGCCGCGAGCGACGAGCGTCGCGCCGAGCCGGCCGTCGCGGCTGAACGGGTAGCTGCCGATCTCGACGGCGGCGTAGCGTTTCTGGACGGCCTCGAGCGCCGCGGCGAAATCGCCTTCGCGCAAGTAGGCGTCGACGCTCGCCGCAAGAATCGGCGCCGCCCGTACCAGCATCGGCACGGCGCTCGCGAACATGGCGCGCGCGATGCTCGGAATGCCGGCCAGCACGAACACGTTATCGAGGCGAAAACCCGGCGCGTTGCTCACGGGGTTCTCGACGAGCTCGGCGCCCCGAGGGATGCGCGCCATCTTGAGCCGCGCTTCGTTCAACGGCCGGCCGCTGCTCTTCAGGCGTTCGACGGCTGCGTCGCTCAAGACGAGCGGCACGCCGAACGCTTGGGCCACGCACTCGGCCGTGATGTCGTCGTGCGTCGGCCCGATGCCGCCCGTCGTGAACACGTACGTGAACTCGCGGCGGCACTCGTTGACGTGGCGGATGATCGCCGCCGGCTCGTCGCCCACGACGCGGCCCTCGGCGAGGCGGATGCCGAGCTTCGCGAGCTCGAAGCCGAGGAACTGCAAGTTCGTATCCTGCGTTTTGCCGGACAGGATCTCGTTGCCGATGATGACCACGCAAGCCGTGGGCTGCGCGCTCATGGCGTTTCCGCGCTGGTAAGCGCGAGCTCCGCGAGCACGCCGTAGTGATCGGAGCCGAAGTCCGGCAAGCGGTGGTGGGCGATAATCGCGAACTCCGGGCTCACGGCCACATGATCGATGGGAATGCCGAAAATTGGCAAGTCGGCAGGCCAGCTCACGCTCGGCGTACGCCCGCGCCGCGTGTCGGTGAGCCCGCTCGCCGCGAGCCAGTCGGTGAACAAAGGCGAGTAAGGCGTGAGATTGAAGTCGCCGGCGACGACGAGCGGGCCCTCGATCGCGACGCTGCGCTCCGCCAGCTGCCGAAGCTCCGCGTTGCGCGCGGTAGCGCGACGCACCGAAGTCGGCGCGTTGAGATGCACGCCGAGCAGCGTGAACGTGCGCTCGCCGAAGCGCACGCGCGCTTCGATCGCGGGCAGCCGGCCGAGCGCGAACGGCACGGCGGATTCGAGCGGCAGGCGCGACCATACGGCGATGCCGTAGGGACCCTCGGCCGGCATCTTGAAGTGCTGCGGGAACGGCTCGTCGAGCGGCGCGAGCACCTCGGCCGCGTACGGTGTGAGCTCCTGGGCCACGACGACGTCGGGGTTTATGTCGCGGATCAGCTCGAGCAGCCGGCGCGGCGAGAACTGCCGGTACGAGACGTTGACGCTGAGCACCTTGAGCGGCGGCTGCGTGGCGACCACGGCCGGTCTCGGCGCGAGCGGCAGGTACGGAATCACGGGCACGGCGCTCACGGCGCCCGCGGCCGCGAGCACGATCGAGGCCCGCCAGCGGCGGCGCAGCGCGAGCAGCGCGAGCAGCACGACGGTGACGGCCAAGTACTGCACGCGGAAGTGCGTCGTGAGATCGATGAGCCACGAGAGCCGGGCGCCGAGCGGCAGCAGGTTCACGACCACGAGCAGCGAGGCGCAGAGCGTGAGCAACCCGTCGACCCAGCGCATCCGTGCTCCGTTCGCGTCAGGCGCGTAACGAGCGCAGGAACGCGGCGGGGTCGGCGCCGCGCTCGAGCACCTCGACGAGCGCGGAGCCCACGATCACGCCGTCGGCGTGCGCGCCGAGGAGCGCGACTTGATCCGCGCGGCGCACGCCGAAGCCCGCGCAGACGGGCAGCGGCGACGCCGCTTGGACGGCCGCGAGGTACTTGGCCGTATCCGCCGGCAGCGCCGCGTCGCCCGTGACGCCCGTGCGCGTCACGGCGTACACGAAGCCCTGGCTCGCGGCGCACAGGCGGCGCAAGCGCTCGGGCGGCGTGGCCGGCGTGACCATCTGCACGAGTGCCAAACCGTGCGGTTCGAGCGCGGCGGCGAGCGGCGCGCTCTCCTCGTAGGGCAAGTCGGGCACGATGAAGCCGCCGACGCCGACCGCGGCCGCGCGCGCGGCGAGCGCCTCGTAGCCGAAGGCGAGCAGCGGGTTCAAATAGCTCATGAGCAGCACGGGTGTGGCGAGCTCGAAGTCGCGGCGTGCGAGCTCGTCCAAGATCCACTTGAGGCTCACGCCCTTCTCGATCGCGACCTGGCTCGAGCGTTGGATCGTGACGCCGTCGGCCATCGGGTCCGAGAACGGCACGCCGATCTCGACGGCGTCGGCTGCGCTCGCCACCGAGCGCAGCAGCTCGAGAAACTCGCGCGGCTCGGGGAACCCGGCCGTGACGTAGGCGACGAGCGCCGGCCGGCCGCTGCCGACGTCGGCAACTGCTCCTTGCGTTGCTCTACCGCGGGCATCCCTGCCCGCGTCGCGCGCGAGCGCCTTACGAATGCGCTCACGCGGCAGCATGTTCACGCTTTTCCATGGGGTACTTCGCGAGGATCGGCATGTCCTTGTCGCCGCGGCCCGAGAGCCCGATGAGCACGCGCGCGCCCGCGTTCTTGGCGGCCCAGCGTTTCGCCGCGGCGAGCGCGTGCGAGCTCTCGAGCGCGGGCAGGATGCCCTCCGACGAGCAGAGCTCCTCGAGCGCCGCGAGCGTCTCGTCGTCGCTGGCCGTGACATACTCGACGCGGCCGATCGCTTGCAGCAGCGCGTGCTCGGGGCCGACGCCGGGATAGTCGAGGCCCGCCGAGATCGAGTGCGTTTCCTGGATCTGGCCGTGCTCGTCGTAGAGCAGCATCGTGTGCGTGCCGTGCAGCACGCCGGGCTTGCCGTAGCTCAAAGTCGCCGAGTGGTCGCCGAGCTTGGGCCCGCGGCCGCCGGCCTCGACGCCGAAGATCGTCACGCCGCGATCGGCGAGGAAGCCATGGAAGAGGCCGATCGCGTTGCTGCCGCCGCCGACGCACGCGAACACGGCGTCGGGCAGCCCCCCCGCGTCGCTCTGCATCTGGGCGCGCGCTTCGCGGCCGATGACGGCCTGGAGCTGACGCACGAGATAAGGATACGGATGCGGCCCGATCACGGAGCCGAGCAAGTAATAGGTGCCGACGGGATCGGAGACCCAGTCGCGAATGGCTTCGTCGATCGCGGCGCGCAGCGTGCGATCGCCCGACTTCACGGCGACGACGGTCGCGCCGAAGCGGCGCATGCGGTCGACGTTCGGCGCTTGCCGCGCCACGTCGATCTCGCCCATGTAGACCGTGCACGGCAAGCCGACGCGTGCGCAGGCCGCGGCCGCCGCGACGCCGTGCTGGCCCGCGCCCGTCTCGGCGACGACGCGTTTCGCGCCGAGCGCCTTCGCGAGCAGCGCCTGGCCGATGCCGTTGTTGATCTTGTGCGCGCCCGTGTGCGCCAAGTCCTCGCGCTTGAGCCAGACCTCGGCGCCCCAGCGCTTGCCCAAGGTGGGCACGCGAGTGAGCGCCGTAGGCCGGCCGCACCACGACTTGAGCTCGCGGCCGAGCGTGGCCTGAAACTCGGGCGACGGCAGGATGTGCTGCACGCCGTGCGTGAGCCGCTCGACGGCCGGCATCAACGTCTCGGGCACGTAGCGCCCGCCGAACGGCCCGAATCGGCCGTTCGCGTCGGGTAACCGCCCGTCGAGCAACGCCGCGAGCAGCGCTTCGCGTTCTTGCGTATCCATCTTCACACCTCGACATCTGCTCCATGCGATGTTCTACCGCGGACATCCAGACCCACGTCGATCGCCCGGACGCGGGCGACGAATTCCTTGATCTTGGCCGGGTCCTTGACGCCGCGCTCGCGCTCGACGCCGCTCGACACGTCGACGCCCCAGGGGCGCACGAAGCGGATCGCATCGCCGACGTTATCGGCGGTGAGCCCGCCCGCGAGGATCACCTCGGCGACGCGCGCGAGGCCGTGCGCCTCGTCCCAGTCGGCCACGCGGCCGCTGCCCGAGTGCGTGCCTTCGTAGAGCAGCCGATCGGGCAGGTCGCTGTCGGCGGGCGCGTTGCTGTCGCGGTAGACGGGCAGGGCCGCGCAGCCCGGCGGCAACGTGATCCACTTGAAATCCTCGGCGTCGGTCTGGAGCCAGTTCGGCTGGAACGCCTCGACGACGCGCTGCCAATGCTCCTTGTGCGGATGGCGCATGACGGCGATGCGCACGACGTGTGCGGGCACGCCGGCACAGAGCGTTTTGGCCTGCTCGACCGTGACCTCGCGCGGCGATTCGGCGAAGACGAAGCCCAGCGCGTCGACGCCGGCCTCGACGGCCGCCGCGACGGCCTCGGGACTGTTCATGCCGCAGATCTTGACGAACATCTCAGTGCTTCCTCGCGAAAGTGGCGCGGCCCGCGGCGATCAACTCGGCGAGCGCCGCGGCGGGATCGCCTGCGCGCATGAGCGCCGAGCCCACGAGCGCGAGCCGGTAGCCGGCCTCGACCAGAACGCGCACGTCGGCGGCGGTGGCGATGCCGCTTTCGGCGACTGCGGCCAAGTGCCGGGGCAAGTGCGGCGCGAGCTCGGCGAAGCGCGCGAAGCGCACGGTAAGATCGCGCAGATCGCGGCAGTTAATCCCTGCCAGTAGCGGTGGTGCGTCTGGTGCGGTCGGCCGGTCGAAGGATTCGAGGCGCTCGAGGTCGGCGCGGTCGAACGCCTCGAGCAGCACGAACAATCCGCAACGCTGCGCGCAATCGACGAGCGTGCGCACGGTCGCGTCGTCGAGCATCGTGACGATCACGAGCACGCCGGAGGCACCCGCGGCGCGCGCTTCGAGCACTTGATAGGGGTCGGTGAGGAAGTCTTTGCGCATCGCGGGCGTGCGCAGCGGCCGCAAGCGCGTTGCGGCGTCGGCGAGGTGCTTAAGCTCGCCGTGAAACTCCGTGGGCTCGGTGAGCACCGAAACGGCCGCGGCGCCGCCGCGCGCGTAGCCGTCGAGGTGCGCGCCGCGATCGAAGTCGCGAGCCGCGAGGCCGCCCGCGGCCGGCGAGTGCAGCTTGAGCTCGGCGATGACGTCGAAGCGGTCGAGCGCGAGAGGCGGCGGCTTGGGTTGCGCGAGCGCGCGACTCTCGAGCTTGGCCTCGCTCTCGGCGGCGCGCGCGGCGCGCACGCGCGCCCGGCTCGCCTCGGCCATGCGCGTAAGAAACGTCACGGCTCAAGCTCCTGGGCGAACGCCGCAATCGCATCGAGGAGCTTAGCGCCCGCGCCGCTCGCAAGCGCGCTGCGCGCACGGGCGACGGCGCTGCGCGCGTCGGGCTCCGCCCCGGTGACTTCCAGCGCGAGCGCGGACCCGAGCACGATGGCGTCGCGATGCGCCGCCGTGTCGCGCCCCTGCAGCGCTTCGCGCAAGCGCGCGGCGTTGCTCGCCGCGTCGTCGCCGCGCAGGTCCGCGAGCGCGCAGCGCTCGATGCCCGCATCGAGCGGGTCGCGGATCGTGCGCTGCACGCGGCCGGGACGCACGTCGTAGCAGACGAACGGTCCGGCCGGCGTGGCTTCGTCCCAACCGGCCTCGCCGTGCACGACGAACGCGCGCGTCATGGGCAGCCCCGCGAGCGTGTCGGCCATGCGCACGGCCACAGTGTCGCTGAACGCGCCGATGACGTGGAATGGCGGCGCGGCCGGGTTCGCGAGCGGTCCTAAGATGTTAAACACGGTGCGCACGCCGAGGGCTTGGCGTACGGGCCCGATGTGCTTGAGCGCCGGGTGGTAGTGCGGCGCGAACAGGAACGTGAAGCCGCAGCGGGCGAGGCAGGCGCCCGCGGCCGTCTCATCGAGCGGGACGGGCAAGCCGAGCGCCGCGAGCACGTCGGCGCTGCCGCTCTTGCTCGACACCGAGCGATTGCCGTGCTTGACGACGGATAGCCCGCACGCGGCCGCGAGCAACGAAGCGCCCGTCGACAGGTTCAAGCTCTGCGAGCCGTCGCCGCCCGTGCCGACGATGTCGACGTGGGGGCCCGGCGCGATCGCGGGTTTGCGCGCGAGCGCGCGCATGGCGGTCGCGAAGCCGCGGATCTCGTCGGCCGTCTCGCCCTTCTGCCGAAGCGCCGCGAGCAACGCACCCGCGAGCGCCGGCGCCACCTCGCCCGCGGCCATGAGCGTGAGCAGCCCGTGCGCGCTCGGCTCGTCGAGGCTCTCGCCGCGCAGCAGCCGCTCGAGCAGTTGCGAGGGGGTCAAGCTCATGGATAGAGGAAGTTCGCGAGCAACTTGGGCCCTTCGGGCGTGAGCACGCTCTCGGGGTGGAACTGCACGCCTTCGACGGCGAGCGTGCGGTGGCGCACGCCCATGATCTCGCCGTCGGTCGTGCGGGCCGTGACGACGAGGTCGTCGGGCATCTTCTCGCGGTTCGCGGCAAGCGAGTGATAACGGCCGACCTCGAACGGGTTCGTGAGGCCGCGGTAGAGCGTGTGGCCGTCGTGCTGCACGAGCGACGTCTTGCCGTGCATGAGCGCCGCGGCACCGATGATCTCGCCGCCGAAGTGCTGGACGATGCTCTGGTGCCCCAAGCAGACGCCGAGCACGGGGATCTTGCCGGCGAACGCGCCGATCATCGCGAGCGACACTCCTGCGTCGTCGGGACGGCCCGGGCCCGGCGAGATCGCGAGGTGCGTGGGCTTGAGCTTCGTCGCCTCGGCCACGGTCAGCGCGTCGTTGCGATAGACGAGCACCTCGGCCTCAAGCACGAGGAACGCCTGCACGAGGTTGTAGGTAAAGGAGTCGTAGTTGTCGATGAGCAGCAGCCGGACGCTCATAGTCCTTCCTCCGCGAGCTCGAGCGCACGCCTCAAGATGGCGCTCTTCGCCATCACCTCTTGGTATTCGGTGACGGGCACGCTGTCGGCGACGATGCCGCCGCCCGCCTGGAAGCTGTACTCGTCGCCGTTGAACACGATGGTGCGGATGGTGATGGCCTGATCCATGTTGCCGTTCTTGGCGAAGTAGCCGACGGTGCCGCCGTAGAGTCCGCGCCCCGTGGGCTCGAGCTCTGCGATGAGCTGCATCGCGCGGACCTTGGGCGCGCCGACGAGCGTGCCGGCCGGGAACGCCGCCGCGAACAAATCGAACGCGTCGCGTTCGGGCGCGAGCAAGCCCTGCACACCGCTCACGATGTGCATGACGTGGCTATAGCGCTCGATGCGCCGATAGGGATCGACGTGCACCGAGCCCGAGCTCGCCACGCGGCCGAGGTCGTTGCGCGCGAGATCGACGAGCATGACGTGCTCGGCATTCTCTTTCGGATCGGCGAGCAGCTCGTGCTCGAGCGCCAAGTCGTGCCCGGCCGTCGCGCCGCGCGGCCGAGTGCCGGCGATCGGCCGCAAGCTCGCTTGCCTGCCGGCGAGCCGCACGAGCGCCTCGGGCGACGAGCCCGCGATACGCACGTCGCCGAGCTCGAAGAAATACATGTACGGCGACGGATTGAGCAGCCGCAAGCCGCGATAGGTCTGGAACGGATCGAGGTCGGTGCGGCCCGCGAAGCGCACCGACAGCACGATCTGGTAGATGTCGCCGGCCTTGATGTGCGCTTTGCCCTTGATGACGGCCGCCTGGTGCTCGGCTTCGGTCATGCTCGCTTGCGCCTTCGTGAACCGGCCCCGCAAGGCCTGCGCGTCGAGCCCGCCGCGCAGCGCTTGGACGACTCGCGCGCGCAGCGCCTGACGCTCCTGCTCGGAGCCCGCGTGCAATAGCGCGACGCGGCGCGTGAGGTGGTCGAACACGAGCAGCGAGCTCGGCGCGACGTACAGGGCCTGCGGCAGGCCTTCGAGCTCGGCGCGGTTCGGCGGCAGCCGCTCGAAGAAGCGCACGACGTCGTAGCCCGTGGTACCCACGAGGCCGCCGTCGAACGGAATGTCGTCGAGCTGGGGCTTCAGGAGCGGTGCGCCCTCGACCGCGCCGCGCATGAGCGCAAACCATTCCGCGAGGCTCAGCGGCCGAGGCTGCGCCTTGCCGTTCACGGTGAGCCGATCGGCATAAAGCTCGATCGCGAGCGCGCGCCCTAAGCCGATGAACGAATAGCGCGCGAGCCGCTCGCCGCTCTCGACGCTTTCGAGCAGAAAACACGGGCCGAAGGCCTTGAGCTTCATGTACGCCGATACCGGGGTATCGAGATCGGCGGCAATGTCGAACGGTGACTCCATGCTTCGTCTGCTCTAGGCTTCTACGGTCTCCAAAAACAAAAAACCCATCTCCGGTACTCGCGAAGATGGGTCTGCTCAAAGATCGAGAGGACGAAAGTCTACTACGCGCGCACTACCCGCTTCGCCGGCGAGACTCGCCACCAGCGGCCATTGCAGGCAGGATGATTACGCAGTCCGCTCATGGCCTGGCAGTATCTCCGGGCGCCTCCGTGGGCGTCAAGCCGCGAGCGGCTGAACAAACGAAGACCGTGGGTTCGAAAGGGTTACCTATGGGCAAAATGCACCGCAAGCACGAAGTCTTGGCCGCAATTGACAACATCGAGCTCGTGCGCGCCAAGTCGTCTTTACACCTCGTGATCCTGGCCGACGGCGAGAAGCTCGGCCAGCTCGAAATCGGCCGAGGCTCGTTGTTCTGGTGGGGCAAGAATCGCAAGAAGAGCAAAAAGCTCGACTGGTCGCATTTCGCCGAGAAGATGAACGAGCTCGCGTACGGCGACTAACGCGACGGGCTCCCGGCCGCGCTACGGCGCGGCCGGAGCGCGAAGCGCTACACTGCAAGCCCAAGGCCACGCCGATGTCTGCACCCACCTCCCGCACTGTCCGCGCCAACATCTTTTTCGCCGAGAAGGACCGCGCGTTGCGCGAGGACGTCCACCGCCTCGGTGAGCTCGTCGGCGAGCTCGTACGCGAGCAAGGCGGAGAGGCGCTGTTCGACCTCGTCGAGACGGCGCGCAAGCTCGCGATTGCGCATCGCGAGGGCGACCAGGCGGCCTACGACGAGCTCAAGGCCTTGCTCGGCGCGCTCGCGCCGAGCACGGCGCGCGACTTCATCCGCGCGTTCTCGACCTACTTTCAAATGGTCAACATGGCCGAGAAGGTGCATCGCATCCGACGCCGCCGGGAATACGCGCAGGACGCCTCGAAACCTCAGCCGCTCGGTTTCCTCGACGTTCTGCAGCGGCTGAAGTCGGCGGGAGTCGGCGCCGCCGAGATCGAAGAGGCGATCGGAAGAGCCTGCATCGAGCCCGTCTTCACCGCACATCCGACAGAAGTCACGCGCCGCACACTGCTTCGCAAGCAGCAGAACCTCGCACGTCACCTCGTCGAGATGCTGAACCCGTTTATGACGCCGCAGGAGTACTCGGCGACCCTCGGCCGCATCCGGCTCGAGATGACGACGGGTTGGCAAACGGAGGAGTACCCCGGCGAGCGGATGAAGCTCGGCGACGAAGCGGAGCACGTGCTGTTCTTCCTCACCGACGTTCTCTACAGGATGATTCCGCCGTTTTACGAAAGCCTCGAAAGCGCTCTTTCCGAGACCTTCGTCGATCGCGGAGTGCGGCTGCGCGCACCGACCGTCGTCCGGTTCTCGTCCTGGGTCGGCGGCGACATGGACGGCAACCCTAACGTGACCGCCAAGAGCATGCGCGAGACGCTCGCCCGCCATCGATCCTTGGTGCTCGACCTCTATTACAACGAGTGTCGCGAGCTTGCGAAGCACCTGAGCCAGAACGAGACGCGGGTCGGTATCGCAGAAGATCTACTCGAGAAGTCGAAACTTTACGCCGCGCACTTCCCTCAGGCCGCGCACTCCGTGCCGGCACGGCACCGACAAATGCCCTACCGTGTGTTTCTGCGGCTCGTGCGCGCACGGCTCCAGGCGACCTACGACGATACGGCCTTCCCCTACGAGTCGCCGG
>CAZCZE010000051.1:0-25365 GCA_964503125.1 uncultured Gammaproteobacteria bacterium | reverse complement strand
CGAGCAGCCCGCGGGCGGCGCCGGCGAGCCGGCGCATGTCACGATCCCGGCGGCCATCGCCAACGCCGTGTTCGACGCGACGGGCGTACGGCTGCGACGGTTGCCGCTCACGGCCGAGCGGGTGAAGGCGGCACTGTCTTGAGCTTTCTCAACGTTCACGCTGCGAATGAGAACCGCTGCTACAATCGCGGCAATACCGGGGGGCAGGCCCGCCGGCCACCAAGGCTATAGATAAGGAGACACGCGATGCGTTCGTCGAAGAAGCTCTTTCCCGCTTTGCTCGGTATCGCTTGCGGCAGCCTGGCCGCCGCCGCCCTCGCGGCCCCAGTCACCTACAACATCGACTCGGCGCACACCTACCCCGCGTTCGAGGCCGACCACAGCGGCGGAATCTCGCTCTTGCGCGGCAAGATCAACAGCTCGTCGGGCACGATCACGCTCGACAAGGAAGCGGGCTCAGGCACGGTCGAGATCACGATGGACATGAAGACCATCGACTTCGGCCATCAGGGTCTCAACGATCACGCCAACACACCCGACATGTTCGACACCGCCCAGTTCCCGACGGCCACGTACAGCGGCCGGCTCGCGAACTTCCGGAACGGTGCACCGACGACCGTCGAAGGCAACTTGACGATGCACGGCGTGACGAAGCCCGTGACGCTCACGGTCAACAGCTTCAAGTGCGCGCCGCACCGCTCGGGCCGCGAGGTCTGCGGCGCAGACGCGTCGGCTACGATCAATCGCGAAGACTTCGGCGTCGCGTTCGGCAAGACCTTCGGCTTCGATATGAAGGTTACGCTGCGGCTCTCCGTGGAAGCTCTCGCCGCGAGCTGACGTTCTCCACCTCACGAACGAAGCAGGGCCGAGCGCGACGTGCGCTCGGCCCTTTTTCGTTTTGAAGGCAGCGCGGCCGCGAGCGCCTGTTGAAATTAATTGCCGTGGCGCGCCAACCCTGCGCGCGGCGTTCAATTTCCCGCTATCCCGCTATTTTCGGATTCTGCCCAACACACTGTTAGGCCCCGCATGAGTGTGCGCGTTCTTGTTGGTGCTGATGCGCGGGAGTTTTGGCGACTTCGACGAAGAGCGAGCTACAGACACCGAAGCGATAGCACCGCAGCTGGAACCAACGTCGGAGCGAGTGATTTGTGGCGCATTCGTCGAAGCGTCACTAGTTGGTATCGTGGGCATGGATAGAGAAGGCCGTCGAAATCTGAGGCACAAAGCGCTTCTCTGGGGTATGTACGTTACTCCGTCGTTTCGCGGTAGGGGTCTTGGGCAGGAGTTGCTAAATCACGTTCTGCGCCATGCGGAGACGATGACGGGATTGCGCCAGATCAATCTTTGGGTAAATACGGCGAACCCTGCGGCGGCTGCCATGTATCGCGCTGCGGGGTTCGAGCCCATTGGAACCGAACGTGCGTTTTTGATAGTCGATGGGGCGCCACAGGATTTGATGCTGATGGTGCATGTTCTCGCGAGGGCCTAACACAGCGAGTTGGAGCGAGCGCGCGATGGATAAGTGGTTCTCGGGATAGGTGGGCAGCGCGTCGCTCAACTGGGCGTTGGGCTTCTGAAACGAACAAGCAAACCAATGAATGAAAGGAGAATGACGATGGCCTCATTGTACGAGCGCCTCGGCGGCACCGAGGGAATAACGCGAATCGCCAACGATGTTGTCGATCTTCATCTGAAGAACCCTCGCATCTCCACCAGATTCGCGGGAGGCGATATTCCGTCGCTGAAAAAGGCCGCTGCGGCCTTCTTCATCACGGGCACTGGGGGGCCAAGCATATACAAGGGCAAGGACATGCTGTCGGCACACAAGGGTATGAACATAGATCATGCCGAGTTCATGGCGGTCCTGGATGACGCACTTGCCGCGCTGGTCAAGAACGGCATCGGTCAGCGCGAGCAGGAAGAAGTCCTATTCGTTCTATACAGTATGAGCGGAGATATTGTGCGCGTGTAGGGATCTCGCGTCGCCTGCAGATCGCAACAAGCCCAACAACGCGCTGCAGCCGACGCCGCAAAGCGGCGCGGCTGAGCGCGAGCGTTGAGCCTGTAGACCCCGCCCCGCAGCTATGTGTGGCGATGTGGAACCGGCTGGCTGAACATCCTTGAACCCTACCGTGCCGAAGTCCGGCAGTACGTTGAAGCTCGCCCCGAGCTGAAGCTTCACAAGTACTTCCATAGTCTCCGTCGAACTCGCAAAGCGCGTCCGCATCGTCGCAATCGAGGACGTTCTAGCCTCTCTGGCATCAGCACCAACAACCCCGTCCCGCCTGGCTTGGTACGCTGAGCAACTGGCCGAGAAGTACGGGGTGCCCGATGCTGCTGCCTAACGCTTCGCTCGAGCGGACCGCTCAGCTCAAAAATGTGCGCTGGTGTCGGTCGGTGGGTCGGCGGGTGAACGCGAACGTTGAAGCCGTAGAGAAGTCCCGCGCCTCCTCAGAATTCGCTACTGGTCCAGCAGCTCGTAGAAACCCGCGACCTTGAGGCGCACGACGATGGGCTCGTCGCCGTCGTTGCGCAGGTACCAGCCGTGGATGCCGCTGAACGGCGCGACGAGCGCGCCGCGCTCCGTCACCCCGAAGGCCTTGCGGTAGAACATCAAGTCGCCGACGTTGTCGACGGGCGGGGTGTGGCCGTGGAACTCGGCCCACAACACCTCGGCGTCCTTGAGATCAACGGCGTCCCACTGATAGACGATCGAGTCGCCTTCGCTCAAGCCCAGCTTGTACTCGAGCTCACCACCCGCCTCGAGCGGTATGTCGATGACGTCGGTACGGTAATCCGCCTCGAATTCGCGAAACACGCCGTCGGCAAGCGGCAACTCGTTCCATTCGACCTGGCTCGAGGCAACACCGGCGAGCGCGAGACCACCTATCACTGCAAGAGTTACTTTACGCATGGCGAAACCTCCAGCTGCTAAATTACGGCTGCAATAGATACGAAAACTTCACGAAAATTTGTTGCCCGTCACGCGCCAAATCCTCGCTGCGCACGAGCGTTGGGGGACCTTGGCCCTGGTCGACGAGCTGCAGGTTGCTCTCGTTGGTGTTGATACCGACGTAGAGCGCCGAATACGGATTGAGCACGTAGCGAAACAGCACGTCGAGATTGAGGTTCTCGTCGCGCGTGAGGCTCGACAAGGCCGTCGGCTTCGTGTCCTCGTGCTGCAAGATCACGCGCAACGACATCTCCTTCGTGAATTGATAGTTGACGCGGGTGCGGACAATGCGGTCGTCGAAGATCGCGCCGCCGCCATTCCGGTCGTCGAGGCCCGTCGACAGGTACGTCGTGTCGACGCGCAGGCGGTCCATGGGCCGCCAGCGAACGTTCGCCGACAGCACTGCGCGA
This sequence comes from uncultured Gammaproteobacteria bacterium, assembly GCA_964503125.1. Classification (GTDB taxonomy): domain Bacteria; phylum Pseudomonadota; class Gammaproteobacteria; order Steroidobacterales; family Rariloculaceae; genus FEN-1219. The sequence goes on along the minus strand of CAZCZE010000051.1, from coordinate 22,002 downwards.
TCCGCGAGCGTGGGCAGGCCGACCGCCGGCACGAAATTGATCACGGTGCCCTCGTCGTAGCCCAAGCTGAAGCCGACCTTCTGGGACATGTCGGTCGAGAACTCCGCGAACCAGCGTTTCTGCGAGTAGTCCTGCGGGTCGACGATCCCCGGGAAGTCGCCCGCCCGTAGGCGCTCGCGGATCTTGTTGGTGCCGGCCGCGAAGAAGCTGTTGCCGGACCACGCGATTTGGAGCTGCGGCGAGAACTCGTTGTAGATGCGCAGCCCCGATTGATCTTCTTGATTGGCGAAGAAGACCCGCGGCCCGATGCGATCCATCCACGAATCCTCGGGCCAGAACTGGTAGTCCATGAAACCGTGCAGGCCCTCTGCATCGGGCGTGTAGTTGCGGCTAAGGATCCCGAGCGGCACCGCGAAATTGGCGCTCTGCTCGGTCCAGTGGTAGTGCGCATTGAAATTGCGCGAGTTGCGGTTGAAGCGCCAGTTGGTCTGCCGGCCCGTCGTGACGAGGCCGTTGTCGTCGCGGTTCTCGGTATTGACCACCAAGAGCTCGGTGAGCCAGTTCTCGTTGAGCCGCACGTAGGTGTCGGCGGCCGATACCCTGCTGTACGTCTCCCCGAACTCACGCTCGGTATGCATGACGCCGGCGCGCGACTGCTCGCCGAAATCGCGGAAGATGCGCAGGACGCTGACGTCCGCGTCCTCGCCGTACAGCGCATCCCCAGGATCGAGGCGCAAACCCGGCGCCTCGTCGTTCGTGAGCATCGTGCCGAAGCCCCACGGCCCCTGCCGCCCCGTGAACTTGACGCCCGCCTCGGGATCGACGATTCGGCGCGTGAAAAGCAGCGGCGTCTCGGTCGCGAAGTAATCGGAGTTCTCGAGGAAGAACGGCCGGCGCTCGGGAAACTGCACCTCGAAACGCTCGTTGACGGTCACTTGCGGCTGATCCGATTCGACTTGGCTGAAGTCGGGGTTGTAAGTGAAGTCGAGGACGAAGCTGTCGCGCAGCACGATCTTGGCGTCGAGGCCGATGTCGTCCTCGGTGTCCTTGTCGAAGCGCGGATTCGCCGGGTTCCGGTCGAGCACGTCGTAGCTGCGCACGAACGCGAACGGAATGAGCTGGATGTTGCGGCCGGGCGAGACGTCGCGCACGCCGTTCAAGATGGCCGCTTGATTGAGTCGGCCGTCGACGGCTTGCGAGTACGCCGGCCAGAACGAGGCCTCGCTCGAGCGCGGAATGTTTCGTTCGAATTGCACGCGCCAGCGCTGCTCGCCCGTCTCGGGAAAGCGCATCGTGCGGAACGGGATCGTCATGACGACGACGTAGCCGCCGTCCGTGAGCTGCGCGTCCGTGTCCCAAACGGCTTCGTAGGAGGAATCCCAGCCGCCACGCGTCACCTCCGACCAACGGCCGTCCCACTGCACGCCGAGCGGGGTCGCGTAGAAACCGTAGCCCGTGCGCTGGTCGTCGAACGTGTCGATGACCAGCCCGAGGTTGTCGTCGTTGTCGACGTCCTCGCGCGGGGATAAATTCGCGCGCACGCTGTCGGGGTCCGTGTCGAAGGCCAGGAACACCGCGTAGAGGTTGCGCGCGTCGTAGGCCAAGTAGACCTCGGTGCGCTGCGAAGCGGGCGCCCCGTCTTGCGGGTTACGCTGAGTGAAACCCGTGACGACCGCGTAGCGCGCGCGGACGGCGTCCGTGGGAGCCATGCTCACGAACTCGGCGAGCTCGGGCGGCGCGTCGAGCCGTGGGATGCCGAGCTCCTGGGAAGACGCGGCGCCCGCGGCGAGACCGCCGGCGAACACGCTTCCGAGCACCCGCGTGCTGCGCCGGGAGCGCGCTCGCTCCCGCACCGCGACGACCAGGCGCGACACCATCGGACCTGCGCGCCTAGCTCGCAATCGAGCAGCTGCCCACGTACATCTCCGGGCGCGACGTGAAGCCCGGGATGATCGTCGGCGTGTACTCTAGGCGCGTGTGCACGGCGAGCAGCTTGCCCTCGCCGGCCGCGCGGGCGATGACCGTCGTGAGGTACAGCGGCCCGGCGTCACTCATCTGCATGATGTGGAGATAGCCGGCCGAATAGCGCACGGAAATGAACGTCGCGCCGTACGCGCTCTCGGCCTCGGCCGTGCCCTCGTCGACGTTGATGTCGAAGAACGCGGCTGTAAGCTCCGTCGGCGTGACCGCGACGGCAGGAACGTTCTTGTCCCAGGTGCCCGTGGCGAGCGCGGAGAAGCTGCACTCGATGCGCTTGGCCGCGGCGAGGCGGCGATCGAGGCCGCCCTGAGCCGCTGCGGCGTCGGGTTCTGTGGCACCGAGGACAGCCAGACCGGCCAGTGCGATCACGGAGTATTTTCGCATGGCCGAGTATTAGCACGCCGCGCGAGCCCTGGCCACTCGGCGCAAGCAAACTTGACCGTTGCTAAGCCTCGCCGGAGGCCGTGATAATCGGCGGCACTCGAGGAGAATGCCCTTGCGCTTCGCGGCCCTTGCCATCGGTATCGTCCTGCTCGCGCTCTGCAGCGCGAGCGCTCAGGTGAGACACGATCCCGAGCTCCTCGGCCAATTGCAGAAACTGTTTCCCAAGGCAGCCACGTTCTCCGCGAAAACAGGCTCGCCTGCCGTCTATCGCGCGTTCGGGCCCGCTGCGGCCGGACAAACGGACGGCGAGCTGCTCGGCCTCGCCTACTGGACCACGGAGCTCGAGCCGCTCGAGCGCGGCTACGACGGTCCCATCAAGATGCTCGTCGGCATGAACACGGTTGGCGAGATTACCGGCGTCATCGTCGGCGATCATCGCGAGCCCTACGGCTACTTCTCGATCGACTTGCCTGATTGGCCCGCGCAGTTCGAAGGCAAGAGCATTCGCGACGCGTTCAAGGTGGGCGCCGACGTCGACGCGATCTCGCGCGCCACGATCACGGTGCAGAGCGCGAGCCGGGCGATCCGCAACTCCTCGCGCAAGATCGCTCGAGCGCATCTCGCCCCGCCTTCGCCGCCTGCCGCCGCCACGGCCGCGGGCCCCGCGGCGGCCGCCCAGTGAGGGTCGGGCGAGCGGCCATTGCACGCTGCGGCGTGATTACCATGCGCACGCTGCTCCTCTCGACGCTGCTGCTCGGCGTCACGAGTGCCCAGCAGCCGGCCGACGAGCCCGCGGCCCCGGGCTGGGTGTTCGAGGACGAAGCGGAGGGGGCGTCGCCCGCGTTGCTCACGCTCGCCGGCGAACAGGCCGTCGACATCGGGCTGTTCCTCGCATTCGCCTCGCTCGCGATGGTGAGTTTTCTCCGGAAGAGCGTGCCGCTCAAGTACGTGACGCTCGTCGTCTGCGTGCTCTACATGGGCGCGCACAAGAGCCAGCTCATGTCGATCACGAACATCTTCAGCGCAATCTCGGCCAACCTGCCCGTATTCCGGCACAGCATGGCGTTCTACGCGTTCGCGATCTTCACGGTCGCGACGACCGTGCTCTGGGGCCGGCTCTACTGCGGCAGGATCTGTGCCTTCGGCGCGCTCACACAGCTCATCGACGCCGTCGTGCCGAAGCGCTTCCAGCTCGAGGTGCCCGCGAACGTCGAACGGTGGGCGGGCTACGTCAAGTACGGAATTCTGTTCGCGGCCGTCGGCTACTACTTGGCCACGACCGAGATCGCGTTCTACCGCTACATCGAGCCGTTCTGGATCTTCACGTTCGACGCCACACCGCTGCTATGGACGATGGCCGGCGCCCTGCTCGTCGCGAGCATCTTCGTCCGCAATCTCTACTGCCGGTTCCTGTGCCCGCTCGGCGCCGCCTTGGGATTGGTGTCGAGCGTCACGACCGTGTTCAAGATCAAGCGCTGGTCGGAGTGCAGCCAGTGCGCGCTGTGCGAGAAGACTTGCGAATGGGGCGCGATCCGCAAGCGCCAGATCATCAAGGCCGAGTGCGTGCGCTGCGACGACTGCGAGATCCTCTACGACGACAAGCAACGCTGCCCGCACTGGCTGCTCGAGCTGAAACGCAAGGCGTACGCGGCGGTGGGCGCCAGCGGCACCTGAGGTCGCGGCTCGAGCCCCGTTTGCGAGGGGCGTCGCAACGGCCCGCCTCCCGGCTTTCCTGAGCGGCACCATTGACCTATACTGCGCGCCCTCTGCCGGCCGCACGCATGGACGCCGCATCCGGCCAACCCCTTAGGTGTTCTGCATGATTTCCGTCGCCAACCTCACCGTGCAATTCGGCGAGAAGCCGCTGTTCGAGAACGTGTCCGTCAAGTTCGGCAACGGCCATCGCTACGGCTTGATCGGCGCGAACGGCTCGGGCAAGACCACCTTCCTCAAGGTGCTCGGCGGCGAGCTCGAGCCGACGCACGGCAACGTGTCCGTCGAAGCGCACGCGCGCGTCGGCAAACTGCGTCAGGACCAGTTCGCATTCGAGGAGTTCTCCGCGATCCACACCGTGATCATGGGGCACGACCGGCTGTGGCAATTGCACCAAGAGCGCGAGCGCATCTATTCGAAGGCTTCGCTGAGCGAAGCGGAAGGGTTGCACGCCGCCGAGGTCGAGAGCGAGTTTGCAGCGCTCGGCGGCTACTCGGCGGAAGCTTCGGCCGGCGAGCTACTGCTTGCCGTCGGCATCCCGGAGTCGCTGCACTACGGACCCATGAGCGCCGTTGCGCCGGGCTGGAAACTGCGCGTGCTGCTCGCGCAAGCGCTGTTCGCGAACCCCGACATCATGTTGCTCGACGAGCCCACGAACAACCTCGACATCAACACGATCCGCTGGCTCGAAGGCGTGCTCAACGAGCGCAAGTGCACGATGATCATCATCTCGCACGACCGCCATTTTCTAAACACGGTCTGCACGCACATGGCCGACCTCGACTACCGCGAGCTGCGCGTGTTCCCCGGCAACTACGACGAGTACATGACGGCCGCCACGCAGGCGCGCGAGCAGCTCCTCGCCGGTAACGCGAAGAAAAAAGCGCAAATCGCTGATTTACAAGCCTTCGTTAGCCGGTTCTCGGCCAACGCCTCGAAGTCGCGCCAAGCGACGTCGCGCAAGCGGCAGATCGAGAAGATCGAGCTCGCAGAGGTGAAACCTTCGAGCCGCATGAGCCCCTATATCCGCTTCGAGCAGGACAAGAAGCTCTACCGGCTCGCGTTCGGCGTCGAGAAGCTCACGAAGAGCTACGGCGACCAGCGCGTGTTCCGCGACGTGAGCCTTACGATCGAGGCCGGGCAGCGCGTGGCCGTCGTCGGCACGAACGGCATCGGCAAGACGACGCTGCTGCGCTCGATCATGGGCGAGCTTACCGTCGAGCACGGCGCGGTCAGGTGGGCCGAGAACGCCGAGGTCGCGTACATGCCGCAAGACAACGCCGCGGCGTTCGAGCAACCCGTCACCGTGTTCGACTGGATGCGCGCTCGAGGCAAGCCGCGCGACGACGACCAGACGATTCGCGCGACGCTGGGGCGGTTGCTGTTCAGCCGCGACGAGATGGCGAAGACCGTCGACAAGCTCTCGGGCGGCGAGCGCGGCCGCATGCTGTTCGGCGAGATCATGCTGAAGCGCCCGAACATCATCCTCATGGACGAGCCGACGAACCACCTCGACATGGAGTCGATCGAGTCGTTGAACTTGGCCCTCGAGAATTACCCCGGCACCGTGGTGTTCGTGAGCCACGACCGCGAGTTCGTGTCGTCGCTTGCCACGCGTATCATCGAGCTCACACCGACGGGTATCATCGACTTCAGCGGCGCGTACGACGAGTACCTGCGGAGCCGCGGCATCACCATCGATATGAAGCGAGCAGCGAGCCAATAGCGCATGAGCCGAGCGGACGCTCCGGCACTCGTTGGAGAACCGGCCGAGCTCATCGCCGACCTCGCCAAGGCCCACATCGCGGCGCGCTGCTTGCACGTCATCGCGGATTGCGGCGCCGCCGATGCCATCGGCCCGGCGGGCGCCACGCCGGCTGCGATCGCGAAGCACACGGGTCTCCGCGCCGACGCGCTCGATCGTATGCTGCGCCTGCTCGCGGCCCACGGCGTGTTCGCGCACGGCCCGACCGGCAGCTACCGGCACACGCCGGCCTCGGAGCTCCTCCGCAGCGATCATCCGCGCTCGTTGCGGTCCTACGTGCGCATGACCGGCATGCCCGCGTTCTGGGACCGGTTCACGGAGCTCGCGCCGACGGCCCGCACCGGCCGGCCGCGCCACGCCTGGACGAGCCTCGTCGACTACTTCGCGGCCCATCCCGATGAGTCGGCGATCTTCAACGCCGCCATGGTCGCGAAGTCGCGCACCGTATTGCCCGCCGTCGTCGCCGCCTACGACTTCGGCGCGTTCCAAACGATCGCCGACGTCGGCGGGGGCCGCGGGCATCTCCTGAAGCTCGTTCTCGAGCGCGTGCCGAGCGCCACGGGCACCCTGTTCGAGCTGCCGCACGTGATCGCCGACGCCGAGCCGGCGCCGCGCCTTGCGCTCGTGCCCGGCGATTTTTTCATCGACGCGTTGCCGCGAGGCGATGCCTATTTCCTCATGGACCTGCTCCACGATTGGGAGGACGGCGACGCCGCCCGCATTCTGCGTGCCGTGCGCGCGGCCGCAACGCCGCAGTCGCGCGTCTTGATCATCGAGACGCTCGTGACCGAGGCGGCGGGCCCGCACTTCGGCAAGACGCTCGACATCATCATGTTGGCGGTGACGGGCGGGCGCGAGCGCACGCGCTCGCAATTCGCCGCTCTGCTCGCCACGACGGGATTCCGGCTCGAGCGCGTGCTGCCGACGGCCTCGCAATACTCGATCGTCGAGGCCACTCCGGTCTAAGGCCCCGACCCTAGTCGAGGTCGCGCGCTTCCTTGCTGATCGAGGTCTCGCCGGGCTTGCGCAGCATCTTGTCGATCTCGTCGATGTGCGCTTCCTCTTGGGCGATGAGATCGCGCGCGTATTCCTCGAGCGCGACCGACTTGCCGGCGACGAGCTCGAGCAGCTCAATGTAGAGCGCGAGCGCGGTGTGCTCGGCCTGGAGCGTTTCGCGCAGGATTTGGCCGATGTCGTGCTGATGCGTCTCGAGCAGCGGCCCGATGCCGAGCGACGGATGGCCGCCGAGGCGCGTGACCATCTCGCCGGCCTGCTGTGCGTGCGCCAACGACTCGGTGGCTTCGTCTTGGAACCATTTGACGATCGGGATGCGGCTATAGCCGAAGATCATCATTGAGTAGTGCGTGTAGCGCACGACGCCCGCGAGCTCGCATTCGAGGATTCGGTTGAGCTGATCGATGACTTTCTTCGTGTCCAACGCCATGGAGGTCTCCGTTCCCGGGGAGCTAGTGCATCACGGAGCCATCATGAGCTGATCGCGACGCGCGAGCAACGCCCGGATCTGCCGCGCATCGAGCCACGCAGCGAGCACCGCGCGCAACCCGGCCTCGTCGAGCGCGCGCAACGAGTCGCGCAACGCCGTCGAGATCTCGCGGCCGGCTACGCCCGAGCCAGGCGGGAGCGCGCGCTGCGGCGAGAACGCGCCGCCGTGGTCGATGAGCGTCAAGTCCGAGAAGTCGTTGGCGAACAGAACGCTTCCCGCGTTGCGTCGACGATTCGCTATCAACAAATCGAACGTGCGCATGAGTTCGATCTGCGGCTCGATGTCGCACCAACCGCTGAACGCGAGCCCGCGCTCCAGGCGCTCGCGCTCGCTGACGGCATCGGCGAGACGCAGCTGGAGCGCGCCGGCCCGGCCCGAGATCGTGCGTGCCACCGTCGGCGCGACGAGATCCATGCCGAGCAGATCGTCGAGCGCCGCGGCCGCGAGCTCGCGATCGCTCCTCCGCTCTGCCGTGCCCGGATAGAACGCAGCGGCGATCGCCGCTCCGCCGTGCCGCACGGTGACCGACCAGGGCTCGGAGCCCTCGGCCACCGCGATGGCGGCGATCTCGCCGCGCTCGAGCGCCGTGCGCAGCTCCTCCGCCGTGCGCTGGTAGGCCACGGCGCGGCCGCTCCCTAGCGCGGCACGCTCGAGCGGCGCCGCGTACAAAACTTCGAGCCGCGCGCCGTCGACCAGCAGCGCCGCGGGACGACCCCCGAAGCGCTCGGCGAGCATGCCCGTGTCGAGCGTCACGAGCTTGCCGCCGTAGAGTGTCCGCGCGCGCCGATCGGGCGTCGGCGTATGCCCGACCACGACGCGCGCGACGCCCAGGGCCGCTAAACCGGCGTCGAGCGTCGGCTCTTCGAGCAACGGCTTGCAGTAAACCGAGCCGCGATACCAGAGCGGCCCTTCGAGGCCGAGCTCGGCGGCCTCCGCGAGCGCGAGGAACTCGTCGCGCTCGGCGCGCAGCGCCGCGTCGGCCGTCGGCGGCACGGCCCGCGCCGCCTCGATGTCGCGCTGCGGATCGATGGGCGACAGCACGCCGCGCGCCGCGAGGCTGGCGCGAAGCGCCAGAGAGCGAGCGAGATCCGCGCGCAGCCGGTCGTTGATCGCTGGCCCTCGCTCGGCCACGAGCTTCGGCAACCCGCCGTGCACGTAGGCCGTGTCGTTGATGACGACGATCGCGGGCAAGGTGAGCAGCCAAGCGCCGTAGGCGCCCGTCGGCGCGAACGCGGCTCGGCGCGCGAAGAAGCCGCGCGGATAGCTCGCGTCGAAGCCGGAGCGAGGCGCGGGCGACTCGCTGCCCGCAGCCGCCGCTGCGAACACAGCGTAGGCTGCCGCGCGCATGGCGTCGCTCTCGTCGGCCGCGAACGACTCGTAATCGGCCGGAGTGACGTAGCGCCAGTCGCCCTGGAGATTCATGACCTCGTGGTTGCCGAGCACGACGTGCAACCGCCCCCCGGCCGCTGCGGCTTCGCGCTGCAACCGCATCAGGAGATCGAGCACGGCCCGCGACTTGGGCCCGCGATCGAGCAGGTCGCCGAGGCTCACGACGTGCTTATCTGCCCCGCTCCAGCGCAGCTCGGCGTCGACGACGCTCGCCGCGCGCAATAGCTCGACGAGACCGTCGTACGCGCCATGCACGTCGGCGAACGCGACGACGCGCGCGGCGGTCGTGAAACGCGAGGGCTCCTGGGCCGACACGGGCTCTGCCCACCCGCACGACGCGGCTGCCGCGAGCAACGCTGCCGTTGTCCCGACCCTGCCCCACCCGCGCCGCTCAGATCCAGGGATCATGCTCTCGACCGTGGCTCGCCCCGATTCGCATGCACCGTCTACGATACACCGCGCGGTGGTGTCACGAGCAGGCCGGTGAGACACTGGTCACCGCTTCGGCGGCGGCAATAGAGCGCGAGCGCACGACCATGGCAGCACCCTTAGGCGTCACGGAACGCAACTTTGCGCGGGCCGTGGAGGCGCTCGCGGACGCGCTAGGCCGTGAATGGGTGTTCACCTCCGCCGAGGACATGAACCTCTACCGCGACGCCTACTCGCCGTTCCACGGCGAAGCCGAAGATCGCGTGCCCGCGGCCGCGGTAGCGCCGAACAGCGTCGAGCAGGTCCAGGCGATCGTCGAGATCGCGAACCGCTATCGCCTGCCGCTGTGGACGATTGCCACGGGCAGGAACTTGGGATACGGCGGCTCGTCGCCCGTGCTCTCGGGCAGCGTCGTCGTCGATCTCAAGCGCATGAACCGCATCCTCGAGGTCAACGACAAGATCCACTACGCCGTCGTCGAGCCCGGCGTCAGCTACTTCGATCTCTACCGCTACGTGCAGGAGCGTGGGCTCAAGGTCTGGATCGATCCCGCCGATCCCGGCTGGGGCAGTCCCCTCGGCAACGCGCTCGAGCGCGGCGGCGGCCGCACGCCGATGCGCGACCATTGGAGCGCGGTCTGCGGTCTCGAGGTCGTGCTCGCGAACGGCGAGGTCTTGCGCACGGGCATGGGAGCGCTGCCGGGCTCCGAGGTCTGGCATCAATACAAATACGGCTTCGGCCCTATCGTCGACGGCCTCTTCTCGCAATCGAACTTCGGCATCGTGACGCGCATGGGCCTCTGGCTCATGCCCGCGCCCGAGGCCTACCGCGACGGTCGCGTCAACGTGCGGCAGCACGACGACCTCGTGCCGTTCATGGAGACGTACGCGTACCTCATGAACTCCGACATCCTGCGCGGCACGATGCTGCTCGAGAGCCCGTTGCTGAACTATCACGCCTCGCAGGGCGGGTCGTTTTTCGAGATGCCCGGCGGGCCTTCTACGTCTGAGCTCGACCGGCTCGCGCTCGACCGCAACCTGCCGTACTGGAGCGCGGAGCTGCGCTTCTGGGGGCCGCCCAAGCTCGTCGACGCGCAGTGGGAATACGTAAAGGAGAGATTCGCGGCGATTCCCGGCGCGTCGTTCGCCGACGGCCGCCGCTACGTGTTTCCGGCCGAGGTCGACCAGAACGATCCGACGCTTGCCGTCGCGCTCGGCATCCCGAGCCTCGGCGTGTTCGGCCTGCTGCAAGGCGGCGGGCACCTCGGCTTCTCGCCGATCATTCCGATGACGGGCGAAGCGATTTTCAAAGCGCAGCGCGTCTTCGGGCAGCTCTACACCGAGCTCGGCTTGCCCGTCGGCAATCAGTTCGCGGCCTTGCCGTGGTCCTACAACCCGCGCGCGCTCGTGCTGCTGTTCGGCTTGCCGACGTCGCGCGATCCCGCGCAGAACCGGCAGAGCCGGCAGGTCTTCGAGCGCTTGGTCGAGGTCTCGGCCGCGAACGGCTGGGGCGAGTACCGCACGCACGTGGCCTTCATGGACCACGTGGCCGAGACCTACTCATTCAATGACCACGCCCTGCGCCGGTTCCACGAGACCTTGAAGGACGCCGTCGATCCGAACGGCATCCTGTCGCCGGGCAAATCGGGCATCTGGCCGCGGCGCTTGCGCGGCCCTTAAGAGCTGGCTACTTTGCTCGGGAACAAGGTCTGCGGCTGTTGACGATTCGGGGGAGTCGACATGGCTAAGAACGAAGAGACCAACAACCAGACTGAGCACACCGACGCCAAGGGCCTGACCCGGCGCGACTTCGTCCTCAAGTCGGGAGCGGCGGGCTTGGGGGGTGCCGCGCTACTCGAGGCGGATACGGCCCTCGCGCAACGCGCCGGCTCGAACGCGGCGGCCGGCTGGGACTACGAGGCCGACGTCGTCATCGCCGGCGGCGGCTGTGCCGGCCTCACGGCCGCGATCCGCGCCCGCGATCTTGGGAGCACGGTGCTCGTCGTCGATCAGAACTTCGATCTCGGCGGCCGCATGCTGCACAGCGGCTCCTTCGTCTCGCTCGGCGGCGGCGATCCCGTCCAGCGCCGCGATGGCAAGGGCGAGAGCGACAAGGAAGGCTTCGTGACCTCGCCGCCCGTCGAATCCCCCGAGGAGCTCGACGACAGCGTCGACTTGTTGTTCAAGGACGTCACCGATTGGTCGGTGCTCAACCGCCGCGGCGAGACGCCGTACCGCTACAACGAGCGCGAGCTCGTGCGCGCCTGGGCCGAGAATTGCCCCGCGACGCGCCAGTTCCTCATCGACAACTACGTGCGCTTCGGCCGCATCAACGGCACGCACGAAGGCGGCGGCATGTCGCGCGCGCGCGGCTGCGTCTCCTTCCTCATGCTCGGCGACAAGACCGACATCAAGGCCGGCACGATCACGGCCGAGGACGCCGGCGTCGCCGACCGCGAGCGCACGAGCCCGTTCGCGCCCGTGCAGATGAACATTGCGAGCCGCTTCGTCGCCAACGGCGCGGTCTCCAACGGCGTTGCTCTGTCGCGCTCGCTCGAGTTCTCGGCACGCGAGAAGGGCGTGCAGTTCATGCTGTTCCGCAAATTCACGGACCTCGTGCGCGAGCAGCCGTTCGCGGGCCGCATCGTCGGCATCGAAGCGCAGTACTCGCCGCGCAATCACCCCGAGACCGGCGAGCTCCTGAAGAGCTTCTGGCAGAACGGCAACGTCGAGGAGCGGCGCGAAAGGATTCGCATCCGCGCGCGTAAGGCCGTGATCCTCGCCAGTGGCGGTCATGCCGGTAATCCCGAGGTTCGCAGCATGTTCTATCCGGCCATGCGCGAGCCGGCGTTTCCCACGAGCGGCCACGCGCTCCAAGGGCCGAACGGCCAGGACGCGAGCGCGCTCATCGCGGGCCTCAAAGTCGGCGCCAACATGGCGGGCATGCAGCAGAACCTGGGCTCGGCGGCCACGTTCCACCTCTCGACGCGGCTCGGCACGCGCGACGCCTACACCGACATGATGCCGGGCCACCCGACGTTCGGGTTTAGAGGCTCGGCCGGCGTCAACATCGGCACCGCGGGCTTCGAGGAGCTCATCGCCGTCAACCAGGTCGGCAAACGCTTCTTCAGCGAAGTGCGGTTGCCGAGGCGCGGCGGCGGCGGTCAGTTCCCCGGCGGCGGCGTCGCGCCGAACAACGGCATCGAGCACAAGCCGACCGACTGGCGCAATTGCCGGCACGAGTGGGTGCAGAAGATGTACACCTACGATCACGGCTGCGATGCCGCGCTCGCGATCAACGAAGGCTCGGAGCCGCCGCACTATTACTCGGGACCGCTCTGGGCCATCTTCGATCAAGACGCGGTCACGCGCGCCGAGTGGGAGCTGCGCTTCCCCTACGTCGCCGACAACGGCTACTACTTCAAGGCCGATACGATCGAGGAGCTCGCCGCGAAGATCGAGAAGGGCCACGAGTTCCAGCGCGTGCCGCTCAAGCATCTCGCCGAGACGGTCGCGAAGTGGAACGGCTACGTCGACGCGGGCAAGGATCCCGACTTCGAGCGCGAGGCCGATGCCCCGATGCACCGGATCGCAACACCGCCGTTCCACGCGCTCGCGATCATGGTCGTCTGGCACGACTCCTACGGCGGCTTGCGCGTCAACGGCAAGCACCAAGTCATCGACATGCGCGGCCAAGTCATCCCGGGCCTCTACGCGGGCGGCGAGGCGGTCGGCGGCTTCCAGAAGCACGGGCTCGGCAAAGGTCACGTGCACGGCTTCATCGCGGGCACGAACGCGGCCGCGGAGCCAGCCGCTTCGGGTTGACCGTGGAGCCGCACGCTACACGCATCGTCGTCTGGGACACGCCGCCCGCCGTCGAGTGCGGCGCGCCGTTTCGCATCCGGGTCGGGATCAAGTGTGCGGCCGAGTGCCCGGCTGCGGGGCGCACCGTGGAGATTCGCGACTCCGATGGCCGCTGCGTCGCGAGCGCGCCGGTCGGCGACGCGCCATGGCCCGGCACTTCGCTCTACAGCACGGAGCTCGAGCTGCGCGCCCCCGAGGCTGCCGGCCTGCACGCGTGGGAAGCCGTGGCACCCGACGTCGACGGCGAGACCGGCGGTCCGGTGCACGCGCGCGCGAGCACGCGCTTCCAAGTCCGCGCCGTGACGGCGCCCGAATGCCTCGTCAAGGTCGTGGCCGTCGACGCCGAAAGCCGCGCGCCGCTCGAGGGCGCCAAAGTCGTGGTCCACCCGTATCGTGCCGTCACCGATGCGCGCGGCGTCGCCGAGATCCGCGTCCCGAAAGGCGCCTACCGGCTGTTCGTGTCGGGCCGCGACCATGTCCCGTTCCGCAGCGACGGCGAGATCAGCGCGGACGTCACGATCCGCGCCGAGCTCGACAAGGATCTCGGCCCGAGCGACGCCGAGCTTTGGTCCTGATTCGTCACTCGTGCAGGGCGGCAGCGGCGACGCTCGTCGTCGCGGTTGGTGTCGCACCAGGCGCCGGCGGGCAAACGCCCGCGACCGCAACCCTGTCGATCTGGGATGGCGTGTTCACCGCCGAGCAAGCGCAACGCGGACGGACGGCGTACACGGGGCCCTGCGACCGCTGCCACGGCTACAAGCTCGACGGCGCGTCCGACGATCCCGACATGCTGCCGACGCCGCCGGCGGCGGGGCCGAAGTTCCTGCGCGTCTGGGAGGGCCGGTCGCTCGCGGCGCTGTTCGAGTACACGCGCAGCACGATGCCGGCCAACAATCCCGGGTTTCTCACACCGCAGGAGCTCGTCGACGTCATCGCGTACATGCTGCTCGTGAGCGGCGCTCCGGCCGGCGCCGTCGAGCTCGGCGCCGAGCCGCGCGAGCTCGCGCGAATCGTCATCGAACGGCGGCGCAGCGACGACTCTTGAGCAGCGGTGCGCCGTTTCAGACTCGGCGAAGCAGCGTGAGCCCCTCGCCAATCGACAGCAGCGCGAGATCGACGCGCGGGTCCTCGTGCACGTGGTCGTTGAACGCCCGTAGCGCGCGCGCCGTCGCCGTGCGTTGCGTGACGATCGGCGCGCCGGCCACGGCGAGCGTGTTGTCGACGGCGATGAGCCCTCCGGGCCGCACGAGCTCGAGCAGCCGCTCGTAGTAGGCGATGTAATTTCCTTTGTCGGCGTCGACGAACGCGAAGTCGAAGCTGTCGCGAGCGCCCTGCGCAAGCAGCTCGTCGAGCGTCGTGAGCGCGGGCTGCAAGCGCAAGTCGATACGCGACTCGACGCCGGCCTCGCGCCAGAACGGCCGCCCGACGTCGGACCACTCTGCGTTGACGTCGCAGGCGACGAGCCGCCCCTCGGGCGGCAGCGCGAGCGCGACGGCCAGCGCCGAGTAGCCCGTGAAAGTTCCGATCTCGATACAGCGGCGCGCGCCGATGAGGCGCACGAGCAACGCCATGAGCTGGCCTTGGTCGGGGCCGATCTGCATCTCGGCCTCGGGCAGCTTCGCGGTCGCGGCGCGCAGGCGCGCGAGCGCCGGATGCTCGCGCGACGAGCACGCGAGCAGATAGCGGTGGACTTCCTGGTCCAGCAACAGGGTTCGCGTCGACATGTCGGCTCCGGGCGTGAGGCGCGCTCCGATGCCGAGCACGTGCCTTCTGCCGTCAGCGGCGAGAGTGAGCGTTGGCCCGCGGCGCGGTCAAGGCGTCGAATGCGCCGGCCGAGCCGGCGGAACCTGAACGTACTTAAAGTGATTTCGAGGGTCCCTCACGCGAGGGATTTCGCACCGCGATGGTGCAAAGGGCATCCAGCCCAGCAAACGCTCGCCGCTTGCGGCAACGGCAATATTGTGACGTTCGTCCGGCAGTAGTACCGCGAGCCGCCGCGTCATCTCCACCGACGACATCGGATAGCCGAGCTCGCCTGCGAGCCGCGCCATTTCGCCTGCGTCGGCGATCTGTGCGCGGCGGATTGACACAATCCTATTCCGACGTCGTCGGATCGATTACGGATTCGATTCTCGAAATCCGGTTCGCCGGAAATCCGCCCTGCTGTGCATGCTCTCGAACCATGTCTTCATTTGGCGCGATGTACACGCAGTAGATCTTGTTGGCGGTGACGTAACTCTGAAGCCATTGAATCTGTGGCCCCATCTTCGTCAGCACACCGCAGGACTTCTGTGAGATGGCTTTCAGCTCCTGAGGAGAAAGTTTGCCTGCGTTCGGAATCTCTCGCTCAATGACATACTTTGGCATGGGAATAAGCCTCCGTAGTTTCGAAAAGTTCTGCTTACACCTCGTAACTCGAACGACTAAGGCGAAGAGCATTCGCGCACAGATTTCGCCAAACGTTCCGGTTGGCGGCGCGCCTGCGTTGCCGTATCACCGTCCGCTGCAACCGGTTTTATCATAACCATCGACGAACTCGCTTCTTGTACGCGGCAAAAGGCGCTCCAAACAGCCCGTCTAGAACCCGCTCCTCTGGAGCGATCTGAAATCGCGTAATGTATAGCGCGAAGAGTACCGGGCCCAGCAATGACCAAATGGAAGGCAGGCACACGGCCCAGGCGAACAAGGCCAACACCATGCCCAAGTACATTGGATTGCGCGTAAACGAGTAGATGCCGGTGGAGACCAACGCTGCGGACGTTTCTGGCTTTAGGGGATTGACCGTGGTTTGAGCGCGACGAAAGGACATCACGCCACCAATAGCGACTGCAGCGCCAATCGCGCCAAACACCGCTGCAACTGACAGTCGGACGAGGTTAGGCAACTGTAGGACCGGAGGAAGGTGCGCGACGGTCCACATGCCGCCGGCAACTATGAGACCCACTACGGGTGGGGGAATCCGGAGTTCTAAGAAGCGCACTCTATGACGCCTAAACGCCGCGCATCAGCGACGCGCTCCTGGAGTTCTCGCAGGACACGCACGGAGTCTCCGATCGAGACTTCGATTCGTCTGGTAGCTCTACAGTGCGAGACGCCGTCTATCGCGATCGATCTTTGCATAAGTGCTTGTTTCGGACTAGACCACGCAGGCTTGCTACACAGAGTGAGGGCCCGACGACGGATGCGTCAAGGCGACGGCGCTTCGGCCGCGGTCTGCGCGAGCAGGCCTTTGAGCTCGGGGATGCACGAGCCGCAGTTCGTGCCGGCGCGCAGCGCCTTGCCGATGGCCTCGACGGACACGAGCTTGTCGCCGCGAATCGCGCGCAGCAGCGTCGAGCGCCCGATCGCAAAACACGAGCAGAGGATCGGCCCCGTCTCGACTCCGCCCTTCGGCGCACGGCCGGCCAGGATCGCGAGCCGATCCGCATCCGACAGCCTGTCGGGCGCGAACAGGGTGGCGAGCCAGGTGCGTGACGGCAGCGCCTTACTCGTCGCGACGAACAGGCACGCCTGCAAGCGGTCGTCGGCCACGTTGGCGCCGCGGTAGCGCCCGCCCGCGGCGTCGTAGAACTCGATGCGCGCGGCGCGCGGCCCGAGCACACGGTCGGCCCATTCGGGCCACGACGACGGCAGCTCTTCGCCCGCGAGCTCGTAGCGCCAATAGCCCGAGCCCCGCGCCATCGCGCGGTACGAATGCGGCGGAACGTCGAGCGGCGCGCGCGACAGCGCGAAGCCGTACCACTTCGGCTCGTAGCGCCGCACGCGCACGGGCGCGGCCTTGAGCTCGGGCTGCTCCGAAATCGGGTCCACGGCCGAGGCGATGAGCGCCCCGACACGCGCGTCGCTCGCGAACACGCTGCCCCAGTGCATCGGCACGAACACCTCGCCGGGCGCGACCGTGACCGTGATCTCGACGCGCACGACGATGCGCGCCGCCGGGCTCTCGACCTCGGCGAGATCGCCGAGCGCGAGCCCGAAGCGCGCGGCGTCGACGGGGTTGAGCTCGACGAACGGCTCGGGGTTATGCCCCCCGAGCCGCGCCGATTGGCCCGTGCGCGTCATCGTGTGCCACTGGTCGCGGACTCGACCCGTGTTG
Organism: uncultured Gammaproteobacteria bacterium; assembly: GCA_964503125.1. Classification (GTDB taxonomy): domain Bacteria; phylum Pseudomonadota; class Gammaproteobacteria; order Steroidobacterales; family Rariloculaceae; genus FEN-1219. The sequence continues at coordinate 4,879 of CAZCZE010000051.1, read as the reverse complement.
AGCACGAGCGGATAGTCGCGCGACGGCGGGCTGGCCAAGGGCCGCGGCGGCGTGGGAATCAACTGCGCCTTGCCGTTCGGCGTGAAGAACCTGCCGTCCGCGAACGGCCGCGCCTTGAGCCCCGCGCGCGCGGGCCGCGGCCATTGGAACGGCTCGAGCGCGTCGTACTCGGCGTCGCTCGAGGCTGCGACGCCGCCGAGGTCGAAATCGCGAGTGCCATCGTTCTCGAACGCCGAGAGCCGCGCGTGCTCGCGAAAGATCGCGGCTGGAGAGTCGTAGGCGAACGAGCCGCCGAACCCCATGCGCCGCGCGACTTCGGTCACGATCCACCAGTCGGGCCACGCCTCGCCGGGCACGGGCAGGAACGCGCGCTGGCGCGAGATGCGGCGCTCGGAATTCGTCACGGTGCCCGACTTCTCGCCCCACGCGGCGGCAGGCAGCAGCACGTGCGCGCAGCGCGTCGTGTCGGTGTCGCGAACGCAATCGGAGACGACGACGAACGGCGCCTTCGCGAGCGCGCAGCGGACGCGCTCCGCGTCGGGCATGCTCACGACGGGATTCGTCGCCATGATCCAGAGCGCCTTGATCGCGCCGCGCTCGACGGCGTCGAAGAGCTCGACAGCCTTGAAGCCAGGCCTCGTCGCCATACGCGGCGCGCCCCAGAACCGCCCGACTCGCTCGACGTGCGCGGGCGCGAAATCCATGTGCGCCGCGAGTTGATTCGCGAGCCCGCCGACCTCGCGGCCGCCCATCGCGTTCGGCTGGCCCGTGAGCGAGAACGGCCCCGTGCCGGGCTTGCCGATGCGGCCCGTCGCGAGGTGCACGTTGACGATCGCGTTGACCTTGTCGGTACCGCTCGTCGATTGATTCACGCCTTGCGAGAACGCCGTGACCGTGCGCGGTGTGCGCGCGAACCAGCGATAGAACTCGAGCACGTCGTCCTCGGCGAGGCCGCACGCCGACGCCACGGCCGGGATCGATGCCGCGCTCTCCTTGGCCACGCGCAGCGCGGCGCCGAAGCCCTCGGTGTGCGCGTCGAGGAACTCGAGGTCGAGCGCGTCCTCGCGCCGCAGGTGATTCAACAAACCGTTGAACAGCGTGACGTCGCTGCCGGGGCGCAGCTGCAACACGAGATCGGCGAGCTCGGCCGTCTGCGTGCGGCGCGGATCGACGAGCACGACGCGCAGCTTCCCGTTCGCGGCCTTCGCCGCGCTCAAGCGCTGGAACAGCACGGGATGGCACCAGGCGAGATTCGAGCCCACGAGCACGACGAGCTCGGCCTGCTCGAGATCGGTGTAGTCGTTCGGCACCGTGTCGGCGCCGAACGCGCGCTTGTAGCCCGCGACGGCCGAGGCCATGCAGAGCCGCGAGTTCGTGTCGATGTTGGCGCTGCCGATGAAGCCCTTCATGAGCTTGTTGGCGACGTAGTAGTCCTCGGTCAAGAGCTGTCCCGAGACGTAGAACGCGACGGCGTCGGGCCCGTGCGCCGCGATAGCGTCGGCGAAGCCGCGCGCCACGGCATCGAGCGCCTCGTCCCAGGTCGTGCGCGCGCCACGGATCTCGGGATGCAGCAGCCGGTCTTCGAGCCCGAGCGTCTCGCCGAGCGCCGCGCCCTTCGAGCAGATGCGTCCCAAGTTCGCCGGGTGTGCGCGATCGCCGCGGACCTCGAAACCGCCGTCGGCGGCGGGCGCAGCGATGAGGCCGCAGCCCACGCCGCAGTAAGGGCACGTCGTCGCAACGGCGCTCATGACGCCTTCGCGAGCAGCTCCGCGGGTAACTCGAGCGCGACGCGGCCGTCGACGACGCGCACGTTGAACTTCGGCGTGGCGCCCTCGTCCGCGCCCATGGCGCGGCCCGTCGTGAGGTCGATGACCCAGTCGTGCAACGGGCACGTCACGCGCGTGCCGTGCACGATGCCTTGCGAGAGCGGCCCTCCCCGATGCGGGCATTGATCGCGCAGCGCGAACACCTCGCCGCTGCTCGTGCGAAACACGGCGACGCGCTGGTCGCCGATGCGCACGCAGCGTGCGCCGCGCTCGGGCAGCGCCGCGAGCGGTCCTAGATCGAACCACGTCACGAGACGAGCTCCGGGCTTAGCATCGCGGTGAGCGACGCGAACTCGTCGGCTTGCAAGCCTGCCGCGCGCTCCGCCCAGGGATCCGTCTGATGATGCTTCTGCGACTCGAGGAAACGTGCGAACAGCGCCGTGCGCCCCGCCGCGTCGTCGACGACGCGCTCGCGCACGTGGGAGAGACCGACGCGCTCGATCCACGGCGCCGTGCGCTCGAGGTAGCGCGCCTCCTCGCGGTAGAGCTGCAAGTACGCGCAGCAGTGCTCGATGACCTCCTCCTCGGTCGCCACCTTGCAGAGGAAGTCGGTCGCGCGGATCTTGATGCCGCCGTTGCCGCCGACGTGCAGCTCGTAGCCGGACTCGACGCAAACGACACCGAGATCTTTGATCGTCGCCTCGGCGCAGTTACGCGGGCAGCCCGAGACCGCGAGCTTGACCTTGTGCGGGTGCCACGAGCCCCAGGTCACGCGTTCGAGCTTGATGCCGAGCCCCGTCGAATCCTGCGTGCCGAAGCGGCACCACTCCTTGCCGACACAGGTCTTCACGGTCCGCAGCGCCTTGCCGTAGGCATGGCCCGACACGAAGCCCGCGGCACTCAAATCGCGCCAGACGCTCGGCAGGTCCTCCTTCTTGACGCCGAGCAGATCGATGCGCTGGCCGCCCGTGATCTTCACGGTCGGCACGGCGTACTTCTCTGCGACGTCGGCGATCGCGCGGAGCTCTCGGGCCGACGTCACCCCGCCCCAGATGCGCGGCACGACCGAGTACGTGCCGTCGCGCTGAATGTTGCCGTGCGCACGCTCGTTGATGAAGCGCGACTGCTTGTCGTCCAAGTACTCGCCGGGCCACGCGCAGAGCATGTAGAAATTGAGCGCGGGCCTGCATTTGTGGCAGCCGTCGGGCGTCTTCCACTCGAAGAAACGCATCGCTGCGGGTATCGACTTGAGCCCTTCGCGCACGACGGCGCCGCGCACCTCTTCGTGCGTGTAGATCGTGCACGGGCACATCGGCTTCTTGGCCGGCGCCTCGGAGTAGTCGCCGCCGAGCGTGTTGGCGAGCAGCTGCTCGACCAAGCCCGTGCACGAGCCGCACGACGACGAGGCCTTCGTGTGCGCGCGCACCTCGTCGAGAGTGAACAGATTCTTCTTCGTGATGGCCTTGACGATGTCGCCCTTGCAGACGCCGTTGCAGCCGCAGATCTCCGCCGTGTCGGGCAGGCTCGTCACTGCGTCGGCGCCGGCCGTTCCCGAGTCGCCGATGTGCGCCTGGCCGAACAGGATGTTCTCGCGGAAGTCGGCGATCTCGATGCCGTCGCGCATGAGCTGGAAGTACCACGCACCGTCGACGGTATCGCCGTAGAGCACCGCGCCCTTGATCTTGTTGTCCTTGACGACGAGCTTCTTGTAGACGCCGCGCGCCGGATCCTGGAACACGAGCTCCTCGGCGTCGGCGCCGCCGCTGAAATCGCCGGCCGAGAAAAGATCGATGCCCGTGACCTTGAGCTTCGTCGAGGTCTGCGAGCCAGAATATCGGCCGATGCCGAACTCGGCGAGATGATTCGCGACGACCTTGGCTTGCTCGAACAGCGGCGCGACGAGGCCGTAGCACGCGCCGCGATGCTGCACACACTCGCCGAGCGCGTAGATGCGTGGGTCGTAGGTCTGCATCGTGTCGTTGACGAGCACACCGCGCTCGCAGGCGATGCCGCTCGCCTTCGCGAGCGCGACGTTGGGGCGGATTCCGACCGCCATGACGACGAGGTCCGCGGGCACCTCGGCGCCGTCGGCGAACCTGACGGCGCGCACGCGCGCGTCGCCGAGGATCGCGGCCGTCTGCGCCGGCATGAGGAACTTGAGCCCGCGCTGCTCGAGCGAGCGCTTGAGCAGCGTGCCGGCCGACGCGTCGAGCTGGCGTTCCATGAGCGTCGGCAGCAGGTGCACGACGGTGACGTCCATGCCGCGCTTCTGGAGGCCGTAGGCCGCCTCGAGGCCGAGCAGCCCGCCGCCGATGACGACGGCGTGCGTCGACTCGCGCGCCACCGCGATCATGCGGTCCACGTCCGCGATGTCGCGATAGCTCACGACGCCGTCGAGATCCTTGCCCGGCAGCGGCAGCACGATCGGGCTCGAGCCCGTCGCGAGAATCAGGCGGTCGTACGGCACCGTGAGCCCGCTCTTCGCGATGACGCGCCGGCGCGCGCGGTCGATGCGCACGACCTCGTCGCCCGAGTGCAGCGTGATGCCGTTCTCGGCGTACCACTCGCGCGTGTTGAGCATGATGTCGGCCACGGTCTTCTCGGCCGCGAGCACGGGCGACAGCAGGATGCGGTTGTAGTTTCCGTGCGGCTCGCTGCCGAACACCGTGATCTCGTAGAGCTCGGGCGCGAGCTCGAGCAACTCCTCGACGGCGCGCATCCCCGCCATCCCATTCCCCACCAACACGAGCTTCCGCTTGGCGCTCATCGCCGGCTCCGGTCGTGCGCCCAGCCGCGCAGTCCGCGATAAACGGCAATGCGAGCGGCGCGGCTCTCGAACGGCGCTGCGAAAAACGCCGCAAGTACGTCCCTGTAGGCTCGCTCGCGCGCGTCCCTGCGCGCGAGCGTTTTCGCAGCGCCGTTCGAGATCCACGCCGCCGATGCCGTATCGCGCGCCGGTCGCAGTGCGATGCTCGCTCGCCGCACGATGAGCGACCGTGCGTGCGCCACCGCCTGCAGGTGGCTCGGTGGACGTGCGAGGGCACTCGCGGGAGCGTCGGCGCCAGGGACGGCGCCGACGCAGCCTACAGGGACGTATTCACGGCGGTCCCGCG
>CAZCZE010000050.1:0-59161 GCA_964503125.1 uncultured Gammaproteobacteria bacterium | reverse complement strand
CTGCGGCCGCGCGGACGAGCAGGTCAAGATCGACGGCCATCGCGTCGAGCTCGGCGAGATCGAGCACGCCGTGCGCACGATTACGCAGCGGTCGGCCGTTGCGGCGGTCGCGGCTGAAGGTCCGCGCGGCACGATGCTGGTGCTATTTCTCGAGCAGCCCGAGGCGGACTTCGCGGCCCTGACGGCCGCGCTGACCGAGCGGCTGCCGGCGCACATGATTCCGAAGCGCGTCCTCCATCTCGACAGGCTGCCGCTGAACGCGAACGGCAAGCTCGATCGACCGAAGTTGCGCGCGCTCGTCTGAGCGCCGGATGCTAGTCGTCCGCCGTGTCGCGCGGGAGATGGAAATTGATTCGCCCGCCGAGCGCGTTCGCCCGCACGTAGTGCAGGCCTTCGATAATCCGCGCATGCCGCAGCGGGCCGACGTCCACGGCCTCGAGGCCTAGCTCGCGCGCGAGCTCGGCGACCTGCGCCTTGGCGGCCCGATCGTCGCCGACGATCGGGATCGTGACGGGGCCTTCCGCCAGGTCCGGATCGAACATCGTCTCTGCCCCGAGCGTATTGAACGCCTTGACGACCTCAGCGCCCGGCGCGAGTCGCGCGATGCGCTCGGCATTCGAGTCCTCGATCTCCGGCGGATAGTCGGCAAATCCGTCCTCGACGACGACGCGCGGGTTCGTCGGGTCGACGACGATCTTGCCCGTCAGATCGCCGAGGCCGCGCACGACGTCCTCGGTCGCCGACCAGGGTATCGCGAGAACGACGACACGGCTTCGCGCCGCGGCCTGATCGGGCGACAAGGCGACGGCACCATGACCGGTTGTGTTCACGAGCGTGACGACGTCGGCCGCGAGCGGATCGCGCGAGCCATAGACGACGGTGTGACCGCTCTCGGCGAAACGGCGGCCGAGCGCGCCGCCGACGTTGCCGGTGCCGATCAATGCGATGGTTTCCGCGAGTGCCGGCCAGGGCAAGGCAAGGAGCGCGGCACAGGCAAGCCACACCCGACCCCAGGAACGAATCTTGCGAGCTATGGACATGGCCCTCTCCCCGTTCGGACGTGCGACCCAACGCGCAGCGTGACAGTCCTCGCAACGCGCGCGCAAGAAGCAATGCTCGAGACGGCCGCATTTCAGATACGCCTCTAGGAGAGCTGCGCCATGGGTCAGCGGCCCCGCGCTACAATAGGCCGCAACAAACAATGCGATCCGGGCAGCGCGCTCGAGATCGTCCGTCGCCAGCGAATGGAGCAGTACTGAAGTGAAGACCACGGACTACGGATTCATCGGTGTCGGCCGTATGGGCGCGCACATGGCGCGGCGGCTGCTCAAGGCCGGCATCGGCCTCACGGTGTACGACACGTCGCAAGACGCGTGCGCGGAGCTCGCGAAGGACGGCGCGCAAGTCGCAAGCTCGGCGCTCGACGTGGCGAACAGCACCGAGGTCGCCTTCTTGAGCCTGCCCACTCCCGATATCGTGCAGAAGGTTTGCGCCGGATTGACCGGCGCGAAGAAACTTAAAGTAGTCGTCGACTGCTCAACGACAGGTCCCGGCGTGGCGCGCATTGCGCATGCAGAGCTCGCCAAAGCCGGCATCGTCTACATGGACGCACCCGTGAGCGGCGGCATGGCCGGCGCGCGCGACGGCACGCTGGCCGTCATGGTCTCGGGCAAGCGCGCGGTCTACGATCGCATCGAGCCCGCAATCAAGCAATTCGGCAAACTGTTTTTCTGCGGCGAGGGCGCGGGCCTCGCACAGGTGATGAAGCTCGCGAACAACATCATCGCGGCCGGCGTCATCGTCATGTCCGCCGAGGTCATCGCGATGGGCACGAAAGCGGGGCTGAACCCTCGGCTGATGTGCGAGATCATCAACGCGGGGAGCGGCCGCAACGCCGCGACGCAAGATAAGTTCCCCCGCTCCATCCTGCCCGGCACGTTCGACTTCGGCTTTGCCACGGGCCTTTCGTACAAAGACGCGCGCCTGTGTCTTCAGGAAGCCGACGCGCAGGGCGTGCCGATGCCGGTCGGCGCCGAGGTATTCCAGGTTCTCGGCATGACCAAGGCCAGATATGGCGCCGACTCGGACTTCACCTGCATCGCCAAGCTCTACGAGGAGTGGGCCGGCGTCGAGATGCGCGGCTGAGCGCGGCTCGTGGCTGCCACCGATCGCTCCGCCGCTGCCGCCGCACCGCTCGCCGTGCGCATGGCGCGCGCGCTCGGCGACTACTCGTGGCCGCGGCTGCATCCCGAGGTCGTCGCGAAAGCCAAGCTCTGCATCTACGACCTCTTGTCGTCGGCGCTCGCGGCCGGCGAGCTGCCCTGGAGCCGGCAAGCGGCGGCCGTCGCTCGGCAGAGCTCGGCGGGTAGCGCACGAGGCGCCGGCATCATCGGCACGAGCGACGTCGTGTCGATTCACGACGCCGCGTTCGCGAACGGCGTGCGTAGCCACGGCCTCGTGCGCGACGACATGCACGTCGGCAGCGTCAGTCACTTGGGCACCGTGCTGGTTCCGACGCTGCTCGCGCTCGCCGAAGCCACGAAGGTTAGCGGCAAGGATTTCCTCACCGCGCTCGTCGCGGGCTACGAGGTCGGCGGCAAAGTCGGCCGCATGATCCTCGACGTCGAGGTCGCGAAAATCTTCCGGCCCACGGGCACCGTGGGCCCGATCGCAGCCGCAGCCGCGGGCGCCAAGCTGCTCGGACTGACGACCGAGCAGACGACCGCGGCGCTCGCGCTCGCGGCCAACATGGCGGCCGGCTACAACGAGTGGGCCGGCACGGGCGGCAGCGAGATGTTCTTTCACAACGGTCTCGCGGCGCGCAGCGCCGTCACGGCCGTCGAGCTCGCGGCCGCGGGCGCCTACGCGTCGCCGACCGCGCTCGACGGCGAGGCGGGCCTCCTTGCGGCGTTTCGCCGCCCGCGCCCACCGCAGGTGCCCGAGCTGTTCGCGGACCGCGCCGAGATCCTCGCCGTGTTCTTCAAGCCCGTGCCCGCGTGCAACTTCGCGCAAACGCCGGCGCAGGTCGCGCACGCGCTTGCGCAGCGTCATCGGCTACGCGCCGACGACATCGAGAGCGTCACCGTGCGCGTCACGCGCGCCGCGGCGCTCTATCCCGGCTGCGACGTCAGCGGGCCGTTCGAGCACATCTTGCAGGCCAAGATGAGCATCCACTACAACGTGGCGGCCGCGCTCGCCCACGGCAACTTCGCGGAACGCAACTACGTGCCGCAACAGAACTTAGGAGTCCAAACGCTCGCGAAGCGGGTCACGGTTGTGGTCGACGACGGCTTCACGAACGCGTTCCCGGCCAAGCAGGGCGCGGCCGTCGTCGTGCGCACGCGCTCGGGACAAACGTTCGAGCACGGCGCCGACAACCTCGAGCCGACGGATCCGGACGGCGTGCACGAGCGCTTCTTCGCCGCCGCAAGCGAACGCTTAAGCTACGAGCGCGCACTTAAGCTCGACGCGCTCATCGGCACCCTCGAGCAGTGCGGCAACGCCGCCGAGCTCGCACGTCTGACGCGCAAAGGCTGAGCTGAAATGACGCCCGCTAAGGACGACAACGCAACGATGCAGAATAAGAACAGCGATGCGGCACCGCGGGAGTCCGTACGGCGAGTCGCTCTCGCCAGCATGGTCGGTACCTCCATCGAGTGGTACGACTTCTTCCTCTTCGGGACCGCCTCGGCGCTGGTGTTCGGCCGCCTGTTTTTCCCCAACTTCTCCGAGCTGGCCGGGACGCTCGCCGCGTTCGCCTCGTTCGCAGTCGGGTTCGTCGCGCGCCCGATCGGCGGCCTCGTGTTCGGCCACATCGGCGACCGCATCGGGCGCAAGACTACGCTCGTCGTGACGTTGACGATGATGGGCGTGGCCACGTTCCTGATGGGATTGATGCCCACCTACGCGACCATCGGCGTCTGGGCGCCCATACTCATGGTTGCCCTTCGCTTCGTGCAGGGCCTCGCGGTCGGCGGCGAGTGGGGCGGCGCGGTGCTGATGGCGACGGAGCACGCGGGCCGCGAGCGGCGTGGCTTCTTCGGCAGCTTCGCCCAGGTCGGCAGCGCCATCGGTGGCCTGATGTCGACGGGCATGTTCTTGGCTGTGCAGCAGCTCCCCGAGGACGACTTCTTGTCGTGGGGCTGGCGAGTGCCGTTCCTGGTCAGCATCGTGCTCGTGTTCGTCGGCCTGTTCATCCGCCTTAGGATCATGGAGTCGCCGGTCTTTGCACGGATCAAGGAGACGCGCGGGCTCGTTAAAGTTCCGGTCGTCGAGCTGCTGCGCTCCGACACCCGCAACGTGCTGCTGGCCGCTGGACTGTACTTGGCGCACGGCGTGCTGTTCTACGCCATGACCGTCTACACGCTGGCTTACACCACACGCGTGTACGGCTTGGCGCAGAACACCTACCTGATCGGCGTGACTGCCGCGGGTGCGATACAACTCCTCACCATCCCGGCGCTGGGCGCCCTCTCGGACAAGCTGGGGCGGCGGCCGGTGATCATCTTCGGCACGCTGTTCATCATGGCCTTCGCGGTCCCGCTCAACTTCATGATCACCTCCGAGGTCCCGGTGCTGGCATGGCTCGCCGTGGTCATCGGGATCTGCATCGGCCACAACGCGGTGTACGCGCCGACGGCTGCGCTGTACTCGGAGATGTTCCCTGCACACGTCCGCTACAGCGGCGCCTCGCTCGGCTACCAGCTCGGCGGTGCCATCGCAGGTTTCGTCCCGCTGACCGCAGCGTCCTTGGTAGGCGCCGCCGGCGGCGCTTACTGGCCGATCCCTGCGCTGATCGCGGTCACGGGGTTGATCGGTTTCGTGTGCATTCTGCTCGTGCGCACGGTCCCTGAGACGCAACCGCAAGAAGGCGACGTGGAAGCAGGCCAACCCCGCACGCAAGTCGCCTCCACCTAGCGACGGAGCTGAAGGCCACCGATGTCAACCAGGTCCGTTCGTTTTCGCGAGCTGCTGAAGCAGCCGCCGTTCGTCTGCATGGGGGCACACGACGCGGTCACGGCCAAGCTCGCCGAGCAGGCCGGCGCGCCGGCTATCTACGTGAGCGGCTTCGTCGCGTCGGCGATCGTCGCGGGTGCCCCCGATTTCGGCGTGCTCACGCAGACCGAGATGTTCGAGCACGTCCGGCGGATCTGCCGCGTCACCACGGTGCCGGTTTTCGCGGACGCCGACACGGGCTACGGCGGCGTGCTCGACGCGCAGCGCACGATTCAGCTTTGGGAAGAAGCAGGTGCCTCGGTCCTGCACCTCGAGGATCAAGCGATGCCGAAGAAGTGCGGTCACTTCGCCGGCAAAGAGCTCATCACGACCGAGGAGATGCAACAGAAGCTGCGCGCCATGCTCGCGGCGCGCCGCGACGCCGATTTTTTCGTCGTGGCCCGGACCGATGCGATGGGCGTCACCGACCTCGACGACGCGATTCGCCGTCTTACGGCCTACGCGGCCGTCGGCGCCGACGGGCTCTACGTCGACGCCCCGCGCAGCGTCGAGCAACTTCGCGAGATCGCGCGGCGTTTGAAGCCGCTCGGGTTACCGCTGCTGTTCAACATGGTGCGTTCGGGCAAAACCCCTTACCTCTCGCTGCGCGAGGTCTACGAGCTCGGCTTCGACTACGCGCTCTGCCCCATCGAACCCATGCTGGCGATGCACAAGGCCGTCAAGAACATGATGGAGACGTTCATGCGCGAGGGTTGCACGACGAACGCCATCGCCGACCAGCTCACGCCGTTCGACGAATTCAACGACTTCATCGGCCTGCACGAAATCGCCGCGCGCCAAAAACAGTTTGCGCCTTGACGCAATGTCCGAGCTCCTGATCACGCAGCGCGATCGTGTGACCATCCTCACGATCGACCGCGCGGCGCACGGCAACCGGCTCACGACCTCGCTGGCCGACGAGCTGGCCGCCAAGCTCGAGGCCGCGCGCGCCGACCCTGCCGTCGGCGCCTGCGTGCTCACGGGCGCCGGCGACGTGTTCTGCCTGGGCGGCGACTATCAGGGCGCCGGCCCCACGGACGCCGGCAGGACTGCGTATGCCGACGCGCTGTTGCGCCTGGACCGGGCCATGGCGCAGCTCGGCAAGCCGCTGATCGCGGCCGTCAACGGCGACGCGCACGCCGGCGGGTTCGCCGTGGTCGTGGGGTGCGATCTTGCAGTCGCGGCTTACAACGCGACCTTCGGCCTACCCGAGGCCGCGCGCGGCCTCTTCCCGTTCATAGCGCTCGCTGTCGTCAGGGATGCCTTGCCGAAAAAACTGCTCTTCGACCTGATCTACTCGGCCCGCTTGCTCGACGCAGCGGAGGCCAAGGCCCGGCACATCGTCAACGAGATCGTCGAGCCCGCGGGCGTGCTCGAGCGTGCGATCGCGCTGGCCGAGCAGGCGGCCGCGCACCGAACGGCCGTCGTGACGCTCGGCCGCGATCTCTACTACGGGACGCGCGGTAAAAATGCCGACGACGCGCTCGACGACGCGAAGCGCGCGCTGCTAGCGGCCCTCGGAGCCGCGGCGGACTGATTCCTGCCTGTCCCGAGCAGTTTTTTGTTGGCCGAAGTGTCCGGTAGTTGACAGTCCTCCGGAATATTTTGTTCTAGGATCGGCAGTATCTGCCTCGCCCTGTAACGCCATGCCGAAGACCGGTCGAATCACCGCCACGTGGGCCGAAGGCGTACGCGCCGAGCTCGAGGACTTCGTCGCGAACTCGCGCAGCCCGGGCGCGGTCCTGTCGCTGTTCAAGACAGCCGACGAGGCCACGGCCACGCGCTGGTCGTACGCCGTGCTCGGGTCCGACCGAGTGCACGCGCTCGCGGCCATCATGGCGGCGCGCGGGCATCCCCTGCTCTACGCCCTCGACGGCACGACAGTCGCGATCTCCAACGTCAACCACGTTCGCGAGCTCGACGGCGTCGTGCTGACGCTCGACGGTCCCGGCTCGCTGCTCGCACGTTCGCCGCGCGCCGCCACGGCCTGAGCGGCCCGCGCGGGCGCGCGTCACTTTGGTTCGGTTTACCATACACCCGCCGCGGCGCGCGTTGCGTCGCGCCTTCATGAGGAAGCGCAATGAACAAGGAACTCTTCGACAAGGGCCTCGCGATCCGCAAATCGGTCATCGGCGCCGAATTCGTCGACAAGGCGCTAGCATCCGCCGACGACTTCAACATGCCGCTCCAGGAGCTCGTCACCGAGTATTGCTGGGGCGCGGTCTGGGGCCGCGCGGGCCTCGAGAAAAAAACGCGCAGCCTGCTCAACATCGCGATGCTGAGCACGCTCAATCGCCCGCACGAGCTCAAGGTCCACGTCAAAGGCGCGATCCGCAACGGCGCGACCAAGGACGAGATCCGCGAGGTGTTGCTCCAGGTGGCGATCTATGCCGGCGTCCCGGCGGCCGTCGACTCGTTTCGCGTGGCCAGGGAAGCGCTCGGCGAGCTCGACAAGAAGTGATGCCTTAAGGCGCGTCCTCGACGCGCCCGTCGGCGTGGCGCGCAAACCGGCCGCGCTCGCGCGGATGCACGGGGTCGTTGGCGCCGAACGGCCAACCGCCGAACTGCGTGCGCCGGTAATCGTTGAACGCTTGCTCGAGCTCGGCGCGCGTGTTCATGACGAACGGCCCGTATTGAGCCACGGGCTCGGCGATCGGCCGGCCCTGCATGAGCAGAACCTCGACTTTGCCCACGGGCGCGGCGAGCGCGACGGGGCGATCGCCGGCTACCTCGATCGCGACGCCCTTCGTGACCGTTCGGCCCGCGACGCCTAGCTCCGGACCCGAGAAGAAATAGAGCGTCCGCACCGTGCGCGCGTCGCGCGCGGGCGGCAGCGTCCAAGCGGCGCCGGTCTCGAGCGTGATGAGCCAGATCGCGAGCTCCGCCTCGGGGTTCGCGGCCCAGGAATCGGGCGGCGCCGCCGGTGGCTGCGCGGCTTCGAGCGCCCCGGCGATGACGGTGACCTCGACGCCCGCGCCGGGTCTATGGCGCGGCAGGTCGCGGTCCCAGAACATCGTGAAGTACGGCGCGGCGAACTTGGACCTCGCGGGCAAGTTCACCCAGATCTGAAACAGCTCGAGCCGGTTCGTCGCGTCGGAACGTAGCAGCGGAAACATCTCCGAGTGCACGATGCCGGCGCCGGCCGTGAGCCACTGCACGTCGCCGCGGCCGAAGCGCGCCGTGGCGCCGAGCGAGTCGCTGTGATCGATGAAGCCCTCGCGCACGTAGGTCACGGTCTCGAAGCCGCGGTGCGGATGCTGCGGGAATCCCGGCACGACGTCGCCGTGGTACATGCGCCAGCCGTCCTTGCCCGCGAAGTCCTGACCGATGTTGCGGCCCTCGAGCGACGCGGCCGGTCCCAAGCGGTCGTTGCCGCGCGGGTAGAGATCGACGTGGTGGACGCAGACGAGAAACGGGTCCTTGGTCTGCCAGGGAAACGACAGCGGCGCGACGCCGAGGATCGGGTCTTGGCTCATGCTTGCGAGCGTAGGAATTCGACGCCGGGCTGTCAAACTGCACGTCCAGGTCCGTCCGCCCGCGGTGTATGCTCCCCACCTTCCTACCACTACATCTACGCGAGCGGCCACGAAGGCGACGTTTGTCTCACCGGCTTCTCGCCGCGCGCCGGCGCGCTCGTGGTCTATCTCGACCGCCAAGTGCTGCGCAAGCTCGTGGCGTACTCGGTCGCGGTGCTGCGTAAACGCGGCCGGCCGTACTAGCCTATTCACGTCGATCTCGGCGCGTTGCGGAGGCGCCGGCCGATCGGCCATGATGAGCTTCATTTCGCTCAAACTTTCCCTGGGGGAACCTGTGATCAAGAAAACCATTGCTCTGTCCGTAGCGTCGTTCTTCACCTTCGCCGCGCTCGCACAGCAGGCGCAGCAACAACAGCAGCCGGCCCAGCAACGGCCGCAGCAACCCACGCAACAGCCCGCGCAGCAGGCGCCGGCGCAGCCGCAGCCGTACCGCGTCGGCACGCCGCTCGGCGCGACGAATGAGGCCGGGCAGGCCCAGCGGATGTCGAGCAACGTCAAGGTCTACGGCAGCTTCCACTTCGCCGAGAGCTGCACGTTCGATGCGAGCCGCAACGTCATCGTCGCGATGAACGCCGGCAACGCGCAGATGCTCGCGCCGAACGACGGCTTCGTTTCACTCATCAATCCCGACGGCTCCGTGCACACGAGCAAGTGGATCGGCGTGACGCGCGATGGCCTCACACTGAACCATCCTCTGGGGAGCGCGATCGCGGGCAACACGCTGTACGTCGCCGACATCGACACGGTTCGCACGTTCAATCTCGCGACGGGCACACCGGGGCGCGCGACGCAGATTCCAGACGCGACACTCCTGAACGGCATCGCCGCGACGGCCGACGGCACGGTTTACGTCTCGAACACACGCCCGCCGGAGCGCATCTACAAAATTGCGCCGAACGGCACGGTCAGCACGTTCGCCGAAGGCGCGCCGCTCGCGGTACCGAACGGCGTGGCCATGGACACCGACGGCAACGTCGTCGTCGTGAACATCGGCACGAAGGACGTGGTCACGTACAACCCGGCCGGCCAGGTCGTGCGCACGGAGCAAGCGGCGGAGAGCGGCAACGACGGCGTCGTCGTGCTCGCCGACGGCACGAAGTACGTCAGCAGCGTGCGCTTCGGCAGCGTGTCGCGCATTCGCCGCGGCCAGCCGGCCGAGGTCATCGCGACGGGCATCCCGAGCGCCGCGTCGATGTGCTACGACTCGCGCCAGAACCAGCTCGTGATTCCGTTGAATCCGAACAATGCGCTGGCGTTCATCCCGCTCGGCCGCTGACATCGAGCGCACGACGAACGGGCGGGCCGCGGCGGCAATTGCCGCGGCCCGCGCCACACTCGCCAAGCACAATCTCGGGCGATGAGCACCCCGACCTACCAGATCTTCGCGATCAAGTACGCCCACGTCGGCCGCAAAGCCTGGGGCAATTTCGTCGACGGCGACCCGCACGAGGATTGGGACATGCCGCTCGACTACTACGTCTGGGCGATCGTCGGCGGCGGGCGCACGTTCGTCGTCGATACGGGCTTCGACGCGCCGATGGCCAAGAAGCGCGACCGCAAGATCGTGCACGCCGTCGAGGACGGGCTCGCGGCCTGCGGGATTCCCCACGCCGAGGTGCGCGACGTCATCATCACCCACCTGCACTACGACCACTGCGGCAACGGCGCGCTGTTCCCGAACGCGCGCTTCCACATGCAGGACACCGAGATGGAGTACGTGACGGGGCGCTGCATGTGCCACCACCAGTTGAGTCACGCGTTCGAGGCCGACGACGTGTCGCGCATGGTGTACCGCGTCTTCGCGGGACGCGTGCAGTTTCACGACGGCACGGACGAGCTCGCGCCGGGCATCACGCTGCACAAGATCGGCGGGCACACGAAGGGCCTGCAATGCGTGCGCGTCGCGACCGAGCGCGGGCCCGTCGTGCTCGCGTCCGATGCCACACATTTCTATGCGCACATCGACTCGCGGCGTGTGTTCCGCGTGCTCTACAACCTAGGCGACATGCTCGAAGGGTACAACACGCTCGAGCGGCTTGCGGGCAGTAAGGACCGCGTGATTCCCGGCCACGACCCGCTCGTGCTCGAGCGTTATCCCGCCGCTTCGGCGAGTACGGCCGGCTGGGCCGTGCGCGTCGACCTGCCGCCGCGGCAGTGACCGCGCCGGACACGGCGCGCACCGCGGACCGCTTGGTGCCGGGTTCCTTTACGTGAAAAGCGCGCGGCTTAGGCTCGCCGCTCAGGCCGCGAGCGCTACATGCGTTGCGGCGCGGCGATGCCGAGCAGGTCGAGCCCGCGCGCGAGCACTCTCGCCGTGAGCTCGCAGAGCGCGAGCCGCGAAGCCCGTGAGGCTTCGTCTCCCGCTTTGAGCACGGGACAGGTCTCGAAGAAGCCGGTGAATGCCGTCGCGAGATCGAACAGGTAGCCGCAGAGCCGGTGCGGCCGCAGCGACTCGCCGGCCTCGACGACCGCGTCGCCGAAATCGAGCAGCTCGAGGGCCAGCCGCCGCTCGGCGGGCTCGCCGAGCCGCATAGCACTGCCCGGGCGTAGCGTGACACCCGTCTCCGCGGCCTTGCGAAAAATCGAGCGGATGCGCGCGTGCGCGTACTGTAAATACGGCCCCGTACGGCCCTCGGCCGCGAGCATGCGGTCCCAATCGAAAACGTAGTCCTTGATGCGATCGTTGGCGAGATCGGCGTACTTCACGGCGCCGATGCCGATCTGCGGCGCGAGCGCGCGGCGCACCGCGGCGTCGCCGTCGGGCTGGCGACGGACGAGCTCGGCTTCGGCGCGCTCGACGGCCTCGTCGAGCAGATCCGTGAGGCGCACGGTGTCGCCGGCGCGGCTCTTGAAGATCTTCTTGTCGCTGCCGAGCACGGCGCCGAACGCGACGTGCTCCGCGCGCGCGGGCGGCGCGAGCCAGCCCGCCTCGGCGCCGACGGCGAACACCATCGCAAGATGCTGGGCCTGCGGCGCGCCGACGACATAGAGCAGCCGCGTGCCGCGCAGCTCCTGCGTGCGGTAGCGCAGCGCCGCGAGATCCGTGGCTCCGTAGCCGTAGCCGCCATCCTGCTTGCGGACGATCAAGGGCAGCGGCTCGTTGTCGCGATTCGTGAATCCCGGCGGGAACACGCACAGGGCGCCGTCGTTGATTCGCGCGAGACCTTTGCGCGTAAGCTCCGCGGCCACGTCCGCGAGCGCGTCGTTGTAGGCGCTCTCGCCGCGCACGTGCTCGGCCCGCAACCCGACGCCGAGGCGCTCGTAGAGCTGGGAGAAATAGCGGTTCGACAATTCGACGAGCTGCCGCCAAAGATCGAGCGTGGGCTTGTCGCCCGCTTGCAGCCGCACGACGCGCTGCCTCGCGCGATCCGCGAATTTGGGGTCGCCGTCGAACTTCGCACGCGCAGCGCGGTAGAACTCGCTGAGCTCGCCCATGTCCACCTGGGTGCCGCCCCCGCCAACGTCGAGCAGATGCTCGATGAGCATGCCGAACGGCGTGCCCCAATCGCCGATGTGGTTTTGGCGGATGACCTCGTGCCCCAAGAATTCGAGCACGCGCGCGAGCGCGTCGCCGATGATCGTGGAACGCAGATGGCCGACGTGCATTTCTTTGGCGACGTTGGGCGCGGAGTAGTCGATGACGACGCGCTCTTTCGTCGCCGCGAGCGGCACGCCGAGGCGCTCGTCGCCCGCTACGCGTTCGAGGCCGTGCTCGAGGAACTCAGGTGTAAGCGTGAGATTGATGAAGCCTGGCCCCGCGATCTCGATGCGCTCGGCGATGCCCTTAAGGTCGAGCGCGGCCACGACGGCTTCGGCCACCTGACGCGGCGGGCGGCGCAGCGTCTTCGCGAGCCCCATCGCGAGATCGGCCTGATAGTCGGCGCGCTCCGAACGGCGCACCATCGGATCGATGGTCGCGTGCTCGGCGCCGAAGGCCGCCGCGACGGCGCGCCTGAGTCGCGCCGCAAGCACGGTGCGGGGGTCGTGAAGTACGTCTGACACTGTCGAGCTATGCCGAATCGGGCCGACGGAGTCGGCGCGCTTGGCCCTTAAGAAGAAACGGCGCGTAGTATACGAGATGGGCCACGCAGTATTCGCGCCATGGTCGAGACTTACGGGCTGACGCACATCTCGCTCGCCGTTCGCGATCCCGAACGGTCCCTGCGGTTCTACGCTGACGTATTCGGCGTCCGCGAGTACTACCGGGACGACGACCAGATTCAAGCGCTGGGGCCCGGGCCGCACGACGTCATGGCGTTCGAGCGCGCGGAGTCGACGGTCGGGCAACACGGCGGGATCACGCACTTCGGCTTTCGGCTCACACGGCCCGCCGACATCGACCGCGCCGTCGCCGAAGTCGAGGGCGCCGGCGGCCGCCTTCTGCGACGTGGGGAGTTCGCGCCCGGGTTTCCGTTCGCCTATGTCGCCGACCTCGACGGTTACGAGATCGAAATCTGGTTCGAATGATGAAAAAGGCCAGGCCCGCGGCGAGCCCTGACGTCTACGTTGCGGCGTTGCGCGGCTGGCGGCGCAAGTGTGTCGAAGAGCTGCGCGCGATCGTGTGCAAGAGCGCGGCGCTCGAGGAGCGCATCAAGTGGGGTCACCTCGTCTACTCTTCGAACGGCCCGGTACTGCTCATTCGGGCTGAGGACGACCGCGTGCTGTTCGGCTTTTGGCGCGGCCAACGCCTCACGTCCATCGAGCCGCGCCTCGAGGCCGGCGGTAAATACGAGATGGCGACCGTCGCGCTGCGCGCAAGCGAGACCGTCGCGAAAGCCGTCGTCGCCAAGCTCGTGAAGACCGCTGTCGAGCTCAACGCGATGGTCGGCGACCCTACGCGCCTCGAGTAGCCCGCGCGCGTTGACGCGAATGGGAGCCGCGTGGTCTAGTGAGCCGGGCACGTAGGAGGTGTCCATGAACGCCGCGCTTCGATGGCCGGTCATCTTCCTGGGGCTCGCACTCGCGAGCACGCCGGCCCTCGCGAGCACGCGAGTCGCGATCTACGCGATCATCGACGACATCGTCTTCGAACCCTCCGACTTCGAGCCCGAAAGAGTCTGGATCTCCGGCGTGTTCGTCGTGCCCGTGCCGATCTCGAGCGGATTGCATCAGCCGCCAGCGCGCGGGCATCTATACTTCAACTTGTACGCTGCAAGTCCCGTTGGCACTCGCGCCGATTGGCAAGCGTTGCGTGCCGCGGCGGGTACGGGCAAGGTCGTGGGGTTCGGCCAGTATTGGATGCCCTGCCGGAGCTCGTCGTCGCGAACCGCCTTGGGCCCGCCGTTTCCCGGCGCCGGCGATTCGAATTGCTCCTTCGATACCGTCGTTCACACGACGGACCGTACGCGTGCGACGCCCGGACCGTATCCGGCGCCCGGCGAAGAAGGTGTCGTCACGGTGTTCGACCACAGCGACGATCTCTGCCCGCGTTTCGGCCGGCCTTCAGTGCAGATCATCGCAGACCTCCGCGAGGCTCATGCGCCGGGCAGCGTGCACGGCGACCCGCCTCCCTGCATCGAGCGCATCGGACTTCTCGCGTCCTCCGATCTCAAAGTCGCGTTCAGGCTGCAGTCGCGCGACAGCGAATGGGCTGACTCCACCGAGGCGATGATCTTGAAGCGCCTCGCCGAGGTGCCGGGCCTACGGTTGGCGGATCTCGGCGCGCAATGCCGCGACACGGTCTGTCGCATTCGCCTCGCGTTCCCGACCATGGAGTATCCGGAAGCGACCGGCAACCGGCTAGCCGCCGACGCACTGCTCGGCCTGCCGGGCTTCGCGCCCGGCGGCAAGATCGAGCAAGCTCCGGACGCGCCTACCGTCGACTACTACGTGCAACGCAGGAAACCGGCCGAACCGACAACTGGCGGCTGAGCCAAAACTCACTCCTACGGAACGAGCAGCAGCTTGCCCGCCGTCTGCCGCGCCTCGAGCGCCTCGTGTGCCGCGGCCGCCTCGGTGAGCCGCCACTCGCGATCGATCGTGACCTTGAGCTTGCCCGTGGCTAGCCAAGCGAACAGATCGTTGGCGCGGCCTACGAGCTCCTCGCGCGTCGCGATATATTGATTGAGGCCGGGACGCGTCAGGAACAGCGAGCCCTTCGCGCCGAGCACGGCCGGATCGAACGGCGGCACGGGGCCGCTCGAGAAGCCGAACAGCGCGAGCAAGCCGCGCGGCCGCAGGCAGTTCAAGCTCTTCTCGAACGTGTCCTTGCCGACCGAGTCGTAGACGACGTCGACGCCGCGACCGTTCGTGAGCTTTTTGATCTCGGCCTCGAAATCCTGCGTGCGGTAGTCGATCGTCGCGGCAGCGCCCGCCTTGCGCGCGATCGCGGCCTTCGCTTCGCCGCCGACCGTGCCGTACACGGTCGCGCCGCGCAGCCGCGCGACTTGCGTGATGAGTTGCCCGGCGCCACCCGCCGCGGCGTGCACGAGCGCCGTGTCGCCGGCCTTGAGCGCGAACGTGCTCTGCGTGAGGTAGTGCGCCGTGAGCCCTTGCAGCATGACGGCCGCGGCCGTGCGCAGCTCGATTCCGTCGGGAACCTTGACGAGCCGGCGCGCGGGCACCGCCGCGTACTCCGCGTACGAGCCGAGCACCATCGCGTACGCGACGCGGTCGCCGACGGTGACCTCGGTGACGCCGGCGCCGACAGCGGTCACCGTGCCCGCGGCCTCGGAGCCCAGCGTGAACGGCAAGGCCGGCGGCTTGTAGCGGCCGGCACGATGCTGCACGTCGATGAAGTTGACGCCGGCTGCGGCGATTTTCACGACCGCTTCGCCGGGTTGCGGCGTCGGCACGGCGATATCGTCGTAGCTCAGCGCCTTGGGCCCGCCGCACGCATGCACACGAATGGCTTTCATGATGGCTCCCGACTGCGCGCAGAACTATATCGCACGGAGCCGCGGCGCCGGTTTACTATTCGCGGCACGCCCCTCGGTGTAGTCACCGCATGAGCACAGAGCTTCGCTACCAGTCCGGCTTCGGCAACGACTTCGCGAGTGAGGCGCTGCGGGGCGCGCTGCCGCTCGGGCAAAGCAATCCGCAGAAGCCCGCGTACGGCCTCTACACGGAGGAGATCAACGGCACGCCGTTCACGGCGCCGCGCGCGGCGATGCGCCGTTGCTGGACCTATCGGATCCGGCCATCGGCCGTGCACGAGCCGTTCCGTGAGATCGCTGCGGGGCTCATCCGCAGCGCGCCGTTCGACGAGGCGCCGGCGTCGCCGAACCAGTTGCGCTGGCGGCCGTTGCCGATCCCCAAGGAGAAGACCGATTTTATTGCGGGGCTCGTCACGATCGGCGGCAACGGCGACCCCGCGCAACAACTGGGCGCAGCGATACACCTCTATGCAGCCAACGCGTCGATGGTCGATCGGTTCTTCTACGACGCCGACGGCGAGCTGTTGATCGCGCCGCAACAAGGCGCGCTTACGGTGCGCACCGAGCTCGGCGTGTTGCACGTCGCGCCCGGCGAGATCTGCGTCGTGCCCCGCGGCGTGAAATTCCGCGTCGAGGTCGACGGGCCCGTGCGCGGCTACATCTGCGAGAACTACGGCGCGCACTTCCGCTTGCCCGAGCTCGGGCCGATCGGCACGAGCGGCCTCGCGAACGCGCGCGATTTTCTCGCACCCGTCGCAGCGTTCGAGGAGCGCGACGGCGACTTCCGGGTCGTCGCGAAATTTCTGGGGAGGCTCTGGGAAGCCAAAATCGACCACTCGCCGCTCGACATCGTCGCGTGGCACGGCACCTACGTGCCCTACAAATACGACCTGCACCGCTTCAACTGCATCAACACGGTCACGTACGACCATCCCGATCCGTCGATCTTCACGGTGCTCACGGCGCCCACGGCGCTGTCGGGCACAGCCAACGTCGACTTCTGTTTGATCCCCGACCGCTGGAGCGTTGCCGAAAACACGTTCCGCCCGCCGCCGTTTCATCGCAACGTCTGCAGCGAGTTCGTGGGCCTCGTGCAAGGCCGCTACATCGGCAAAGGCGAAGGCTTCGAACCCGGCTGCGCGAGCTTGCACAATTGCATGTCGGGCCATGGGCCCGATAACGACGCGTTCGAAGCTGGCTCGAACGCCGCAAACGCGCCGCAGTATCTCGCCGACACGCTCACGATCATTTTCGAGACGCAGCTCGTCATCAAGCCGACGCGCTTCGCGCTCGAAAGCGAAATCCTCGAGCGCGACTACTATCGGCACTGGCAGGGGCTCAAGAAGAATTTTCGCGCCTGAGGGGAGCTACGGTGTTGAAATGGGTGTGGAAGGGCGCTCTGGCGATCGTTCTGGTCGTGGCGCTTGCGGCAGGGTTTGGGCTCGGTTATCGCGCTTGGCGTCAGCACGAGGGCGAAGCGTTCATGCGGATCGCGACGCCGAACGGCATCGACGACGCTCTGTTCGTCGAGATCGGGGGCACGCCGCAATGGGTCACGATCCGCGGGCAGGATCGCAACAACCCAGTCATGCTCGTTCTCCACGGTGGTCCCGGCGCCGCGATCGCGGGCTTGGCGCCGGCGTTCGTTCCCTGGGAGCGCGACTTCACGGTCGTGCAGTGGGACCAGCCCGGCGCGGGCCGAACTTTCCGCGCCGCCGGTCGCAGCATTGCGCCCGACCTCACGATCGAGGGGATGGCGCAGGACGGCATCGAGCTAGCCGAATGGCTCCGGCGCCGGCTCGGCAAGGACAAGGTCGTCCTGCTGGGCTGGTCGTGGGGGTCGATCCTCGGAGTCCACATGGTCAAAGCGCGCCCCGACCTGTTCGCGGCCTACATCGGGACGGGTCAGGTCGTCGCCATGCAGGAAGGTGAACAAATCGCCTACGCCAACGTCCTCGCGAAAGCGCGCCAACGAGCTGACGGTGCCGCGATCGCGGAGCTCGAGGCCATCGGTCCGCCGCCGTACGACGGGCTCGCGGAAATCGAGACCCAGCGCAAATGGGCGACGCTCTACGAGCTCGGCCGCCCGCTCGAGGCTGCGTTCGTTCTGCCGCAGCTCCTCGCGCCACGCACGACGCTCGCGGACATCTACGACTTAGCCCGCGCCACGCTGGCCTCGACGACGCATTTCGTGGGTCCGACGATGACGGGCCCGATGACGGAGATCGACTTGCGGCGGCTCGGGCTCGACTTCGCGGTGCCGATGTTCGTCATCCAGGGCGTCGGCGACGATTTTACGCCGGCCGAGTTGAGCCGCGCGTGGCTCGATTCGATCTCGGCACCCCAGAAGGCATTCGTGCCGATCGAGAACGCAGGTCACTTTGCGCTGACGGAGCACAGCGACGAGTTTCTACGCGACCTACGGGAGCAGGTGCGGCCGCTGGCCGCGCCGCCATCCACCGTGCAGTGAGCGCGGCCTCGGCTTGGTTCGTGCAGTTGCGGCGGGACGTCAATCGGGGCCGGGAAACTCGACGATCTTCCAGTAGTTCTCGATCAACCCTATGGCACGCGTGAAGCTGGTGCCCATGTCGGATTTCAGCATGTAGCCCGCGACATTGAGATTGTACGCATCGACCTTGTCCTGCTCGTCGTTCGACGTCGTGAGCACGAACACGATCGAGTCGTGGTACTCCGAGCTCTCGCGAATCTTGCGCAGCAGCTCGATGCCATTCATACGCGGCATGCTGATGTCGGTAATGATGAGGTAGGGGCGCGGCAGTGTGGGCAGCAGCGTCAAAGCCTCTACGCCGTCGCTCGCAACTAGCAACGGGTTCGCGATCCTGAGCTTGTCGAACGCCCAGCGCAGAGCCTTGACGTCAACTTCGTCGTCTTCGACCAACAGAATCGTGACGGTCTTGCCGTTTCTCATGCCGGGATCTCCGTTGTCGTGGGCCGAGGACGCTTGTTCCACTCGAATTTGAAGATCGTGCCGCCGCCTTCCGGCCGCGGCTCGAACCACACGCGGCCCTGTTGCCACTGAACGATCCGGCTCACGATCGCAAGCCCCATGCCGCTGCCTTCGACCTGGTCCCGAGGCTTCAGCGTCTGAAACATCTCGAACGCGCGCTCGGCATACTCCATCGGGATGCCGGCACCGTCATCCTCGACGGCGAAGACATAGTGCTGATCGTGCTGCTCGCAGGACACGACGATGCGCCCATGAGGCCCCGGATGATGCTTGACCGCGTTACCTATCAGGTTGCGGAACACCTGCTCCAGCGGCGCCGGATACGTCTCGAAAACCGGCAGACGGCCATCGATGGAGATCGAGAATCCGGCCGGCGGATTCGTGAGCTGGATGACGTCTTGCACGAGCTCATGGCTATCGGTTTCGCGATGGTCGCCGACTCTCCGACCGGCACGAGAATACGCGAGCAAGTCATCGAGCAAGCGGTGCAGCCGGTGCGTGCGGCGGCCGAGCAACGCGAGATTCTCCTGGACGTCATTCTTGTCGTAGCCCGCAAGACCTTCGCGGATCCACTGCACGAGCAGCTCGATCGCGCGCAGCGGCGCCTTCAGGTCGTGCGAGGCCACATAGGCGAATTGTTCAAGGTCTCTATTGGAGCGCAGTAGCTCGGCCTGCTTGGCCTCGAGCTCGAGCTCCATGGTGCGCCGCTCCGAGATGTCCGTAGCCATCGAAAAAATGCCGCGCACGTTGCCATCCCGGTCGAAGCTCGGCCGATACGAGAACCGAAAATATCCCGCGGCGTTGCCGGCGGCTCCCGTCGACTCATAGGTTACGGTTTCCCCCGCAAGCGCGCGCTCGTAGTACTCGCGCCGCTCGCGATAGCGCTCCGCGTCTATGAGCTCGGAAATGTGGCGGCCTTGGGCGGCCTCGGCAGTCCATCCGATCGCCTCGAGGAACACATCGTTGGCGAACTCGATACGCAGATTCCGATCGAGGAACAGCAGGTGGTTCGGCACGCCTTCCGCGAGCATGCGGAAACGAGCTTCGTTCTCGTGCACGCTCGCGGCGAGCTGCCTGATCCCGGTGTTCTCGGTCGGGAGTGCGGCCTCACGCGTCGCGGGGCGGCTCTTGAGCGAGCGCTTCATGGCCTTCGGCTCCCGGCAACCGCAATCGTTTCCGGCTCGGCACGACGGTGGACGCGCGTTCGCATACCGCGATCCGCCAGCATTGCGTCGATCTCTCGGGGTTCGACGGGACGGCTGAAGTAGTACCCCTGGCCAAATTGGCAGCCATGTCGGGTTAGAAAGGCCAGCTGCTGCTCGGTCTCGATCCCTTCGGCTACGGCGTCGAGCGAGAGGCGCTGCGCGATCGAAAGGATTGCGCCGCAGATAGCCTGGTCGTCACCACTGGTGTCGAGCTCGGCAACGAACGAGCGGTCGATTTTCAGCACGTCGATCGGAAAGCGGCGCAAGTAGCTCAAACACGAATAGCCCGTGCCGAAGTCGTCGATCGCGAGCCGCACGCCGATATCCTTCAAACCACGCAGGCACTCGCGTGCGCGATCGGTGTCTTCCATCAACGACCACTCCGTCAACTCGAGCTCGAGCAGCGAAGGATCGACGTCGTAGCGGCACAGCACGGCACGGACCTGGTCATGAAAGCCGGGCTGGAGAAAATGAACGGGGGCGACGTTGATCGCCACTCTCGGCGGCGGCAGGCCGCCGCTCTCCCACTGCTTGATCTGGCGGCAGGCGCCGTCGAGGATCCAAAGGCCGATCGGGATGATGTACCCGCTCTCCTCGGCCACGGAGATGAACTCTTCCGGGCCGACTCGCCCGCGAACCGGGTGGTCCCAGCGCAGGAGCGCTTCCACCGCATGCACCCGATGATCGATCAAGCTGAATTGGGGTTGGTACAACAGATGGAACTGCTGCTCCGTGAGGGCGTTCTTCAGGCCCGTCGCGAGGCCGTGGTAGCGCAATATCTCCTCGTGCATGCTCGGCGTGAAGAACTTGAAGTTGTTGCGGCCCTGCTCCTTCGCCTGATACATCGCAATGTCCGCGTTATTGAGCAGTGCCATTGGATCGGCATTGTCGACCGGATAGAGCGTGATGCCGACGCTGGCGGTGACGGAGACCTGCCTACCGCCCAAATGAAACGGTTCCTGAAACCGGCTCATGATGCTGCGTGCCACGGCTTCGAGCTCGAGCGGGCCGTCGACGTCCTCGAGCAGCACTGCAAACTCGTCGCCTCCGAGCCTAGCGACGAGATCGCCTTCGCGAACGCTGCTTTGGAGACGTTGGACGACGCTTCGCAGCAGCTCATCGCCGAGCTGATGACCCAGCGTATCGTTGACCATCTTGAAGCGGTCCAGGTCGAGAAACAGGAGCGCTATTTTCGTGCGGCCACGCAGCGCGCGTGTCGTAGCCCGCTCGAGTTGATCGCGAAGGTACTGGCGGTTCGGAATGCCGGTTAGCGAATCGTAGCGGGCCAGGTAGTTGAGTTTGGACTCCGAGCGCTTTCGCTCGATCGCGTAGCGGATCGCTCGCAGAATGACCCGGCCGTCACCCTCCCATTTGACGAGGTAGTCTTGCACGCCTCGATTGAGAATCTCGACGGCGTAGTCCTCATCGCCCTCGCCGCTCAATACGACGATCGGGACCTGCGAATTCGCTTGCTGGATTCTCTCGACACACTCCCTGCCATTCGCGTCGGGCAGATGGAGGTCGAGAAGAACCACGTCGAAAGTACTGCCACGCAGCGCGGCAACGGCATCGCCAATGCAGCCCGTCCGCTTGATCTCGATCGACCGGCTGTTATTGCGGAGCAGAGACTGCCGCAGGAACTCGGCGTCGTCGGCGTCGTCCTCGACCAACAGAATCCTCATGGTCGTCACGGCTTGCCGCGCCCTCTGCCCCCCGCGGTCTGCGGACGCTAGCACAGGTAATACCACGGTCCTGAGTGCAGCGATCACAGTTCCGGGCGAGGCCCGCGGTTGTTGGCGAGCCGAGTGGTCAGTCGTTCGGCACGACGGGTGCCGGGACAGCCGCGTAGCGCTGGTACTCGCGCCAGAGAATGATGAGCCCGGCCCCAATGACGAGCGGAGCGCCGACCCACATCGACCAATGCGGCACCTCGGCGAAGATGTAGTAGCCAAACGTCACGGCGAGCAGCAGGTTCGTGTAGTCGAGCGGCGCGAGCATCGACGCCTCCGCGTAGCGATACGACATCGTCATGAGCAGCTGGCCGGACACGCCGAACAACGCGGCGACGACGATGAGCAACCACTGCTCGGCCGTCGGCATCGGCCAACCCGCGAATGCGGTCACGGCCGAGCAGACGACGGTCGTCACCGAGAAATAGAACGTGATCGCGAGCGGGTGCTCGCCGCCGCTGCCGCTCATGCCGCGCAGCGTCACGATCGCGAGCGCCGAGAACGAGGCCGCGCCGAACGCCACGAGCACGCCGACCGAGTCGCCGCCGAGCGTGAGGTGCGGGCCGATCGTGATGAGCACCCCGATGAACCCGATGCCGAGCGCGCTCCAGCGGTAGGCATGGATGCGCTCGCCGAGCAGCAGCATCGCGAGCACCGTGAGGAACAGCGGCGCCGTGAAGCTGATGGCGGTGAAATCCGCGAGCGGAATCAGCGTGAGCGCCGTGAACCAGCAGAACATGCTCGCCGTGCCCGCGAGCGACCGCAACGCGTGCGAGCGCGGCCTGTCGGTGCGCAGGATCTTGAGGCCTCCCGTGCGCCAGGCGATGAACACAAGCACTGCGGCCGAAATCACGCCGCGCACGAAGATGAGCTGCCCTGTCGGCACGCCGTCACCCAGG
Source organism: uncultured Gammaproteobacteria bacterium (assembly GCA_964503125.1). Lineage (GTDB taxonomy): Bacteria > Pseudomonadota > Gammaproteobacteria > Steroidobacterales > Rariloculaceae > FEN-1219. Next base: position 36,953 of record CAZCZE010000050.1, on the reverse strand, counting down.
TACTTCACGCATGCGGCCAGGCAGGACAGCAGCACGACCGACGCGAGCTTGAGCAGCACGCCGAGCACGGGCCGATGGTGATGAGTAATAGCGGACACGCGGTGGCGCTTCGGGGGCGCTCACCATAGCAGGCACCGGCGCTGCTTTGCAGACCCAAACGGAGACCTCGCTGTAACGGCCTCGCGGCGGCGCGCTGGCAACGGCCGAGGGCGGCGGCTATTCTTGCCGCGCGGGAGGCATCGCATGTGGATAAAGATCTCGACGACGTTGCTCTTGGGCGCGGCGCTCGCTGCACCGGCCATGGCACAAGGCCCGAACGGCGAAGCGTTGTTCTCGCAGCATTGCGCGGCTTGCCATGTGAACCCCGTCGAGGATGACGTGCCGACGCGCGCCGCGATGGGCACGCTCGCTCCGAACGCCATCGTCGAATCGCTGACCGACGGCACGATGCGCCTGCAAGGGCAGCCGCTCACGGCGGCCGAGCGCGTCGCGATCGCCGAGCTCGTCACGGGACGGCCCGTGCTCGCCGCGTCGACCGCGCCGATCCAAGGCTTGTGCACCGCGAGCGCCCCCTTTGCGCCGGGCCGCGGCCCCGTGTGGAACGGCTGGGGTCTCGACGTCCGCAACCGGCGTTTTCAACCCGACCCCGGCGGCATCACGGCCGCGAACGTCGCGAACCTCGAGCTCAAGTGGGCGTTCGGCGTCGCCGACGTCACGCAGTCGCGCTCGCAGCCCGCGATCGTCGGCGGCCGCCTGTTCATGGGCAGCCAGTCGGGCACGATCTATGCGCTCGATCCCGTCACGGGCTGCTCGCATTGGACCTACAAGGCCCGCGCCGGCGTGCGCACGGCCATCTCCGTGGGCCCCGTGGGGCCGGCCGGCGCGCCGACGGGCAATGCCATCTACTTCGCCGATGCGCAGGCGCGCGCCTACGCCGTCGATGCCGCGACGGGCCGCGAGCTTTGGGTGCGCAAGGTCGACGACCATCCGGCCGCGCGCGCGACGGGCGCCCCGACGCTGCACTTGGGACGGCTCTATGTGCCGACGTCGGGCGTCTCCGAGGAGACGGCCGCGTCGATGCCCGACTACGAGTGCTGCACGTTTCGCGGCAGCTTGACCGCGCTCGACGCGACGACGGGCGAGGTCGTCTGGAAGACCTACACCGTCGACGAACCTAAACGGCGCGGCACGAGCACGAGCGGCAAGCCGCTCTTTGGACCGGCGGGCTCGCCGATCTGGAGCGCGCCGACGGTCGACGCGGAGCGCGGCCTGATCTACGCGGCCACGGGCAACGCCTACGCCGACCCGTCGCCGCCCACGAGCGACGCGATCGTAGCGTTCGACATCGCGACCGGGCGCATCCGTTGGATCAATCAGATCATGCCCGACGTCTGGATCTTGGGCTGCGACGCGCAATCGAGCGGCGGCAACGCCGACGCCGGCGACAACCCGAACTGCCCCGAGGACGTCGGCCCCGACTTCGACTTCTCGGCGTCGCCGGCGCTCGTCACGCTCGCGAACGGCCGCGACGCGCTCATCGTGACGCAGAAGTCCGGCGTCGGCTATCTGCTCGACCCGGCGCGGCGCGGCCGCGAGATCTGGGAGTATCGCTGGGGCCGCGGCAGTCCCGTCGGCGGCGTCTGGGGCGCGGCTACCGACGGCACGAACGCCTACTTCGCCGTGGCCGACCAGTTCACGCCCGAGCCGGGCGGCTTGCATGCCGTGAGCCTCGCGACGGGCCAGCGGGTCTGGCACACGCCGCCGCCCGCGCCCGTGTGCACCGCGGGCCCGGGGTGCAGCCCCGCGCAATCGGCGGCGCTCACGGCGATTCCGGGCGTGGTGTTCTCGGGCTCCGCCGACGGCGCCGTGCGCGCCTACGCGAGCGCCGACGGCCGCATCCTTTGGACGTTCGACACCAACCGCGACTTCGACACCGTCAACGGCGTCAAAGCCGACGGCGGCGCGATCGACGGGCCTGGGCCCGTCGTCGCGGGCGGCATGGTTTACGTGACGGCCGGCAACGCCGGATTCGTGGGCACTCCGGGCAACGTGCTGCTCGCGTTCGGTCTCGATTAGGCCGTCAGCTCACCGCGATTTGCTTGACGACACTCTCGGCCGCCTTCGGCAGCTCGATCGTGAGCACGCCGTCGGCGACGCTCGCCGAGATGCGCGCGCTGTCGATCTTCGTCGACACCGTGAACGTGCGAACGAAGTTGCCGACGTTGTACTCCGAATAGATCGGCCGCAGCGACTCGTACTTCGTCCCGTCGATCGTGCCTTTGACCGTGAGCACGCCCTTGTCGAGGCGGATGTCGATCGAGCTGCGGTCGACGCCGGGCATCTCCATCGACACGATCACGGCCCGCTCGGTCTCGTGGATGTCGGTGTAGGGGCTGAAGAACTTGCCGGCCTCGGTGCGCTCATCGGTTTGCGCGAGCTCGCGCTTCTCGTGCGCGGCGACTTCTTGAGTAGCCATGAGTAGTTACCTCCGCATGAATCTCAGTTGATGGCGACGGTGCGCGGCTTGGCGCTCTCGGCGCGCGGCAAGCGCAGCGTGAGCAGCCCATCGCGATAGTCCGCCGTGACTTTGCCGGCGTCGATCTCCGCGGGCAGCGTCAACGTCCGGTCGAATTGCCCAGCGGAGCGCTCGCGCCGATGCACGCTCGCGCCCTCGTCGTAGGCGATCGTCTTTTTGCCCTGGATTCGCAGCGTATCGCCGCGAACCTGGACATCGAGGTCTTCCTTCCGGACACCGGGCAGCTCGGCGACCAGGACGTAGTCTTCGCCATCGTTGAAGACGTTGACGGCCGGAAACGCCCCGGAACCCGAAGTCCGGCTGCCGAACCAATCGTTGCTCATGACGCCGTCCATGGCGCGCTGCAAGCCGAGCAGCGCGGCCAAGGGATCTCGCATTCGAATGACCATATGTAGGCCTCCTGCAAAAGGGTGAAGTCAGCGATGGCGCAATGGGTGGGGCCGGCCCCCAGAGATTCAAGCCCGCCAAACACCGGGGGCGGTGCGGCCCTAAGGGTTCTAAAGAAGCCGCACGACGAGAATGAAGCCCACCATCGCGAATGCGATCGCGAGCTTAGCGGCCGTGCCGAGGGCCAGCCCGAGCGCCGCGCCGACGCCGGCGCGTCCGGCCGCCGCCAGATTGCGCCGCAACGTGAGCTCGCCGATCGCGGCGCCGATGAACGGGCCGATGAGCACGCCCCAGACCCCGAGCAACAGCCCGACGACGGCGCCGATCGTCGCCCCCGCGACGGCTCGGCTCGAGGCGCCGAAGCGCTGCACGCCGAACGCACCGGCAATGAAGTCCACGGCGACCGCGAGCGCGGTGAGGACACCGAGAACGATGAGCGACCACAAGCCCAGATAGGCGAAATCCTCGGCCCAGGCCGCGAGCAACGCGCCGAGAAAGATCAGCGGCGCGCCCGGCAACACGGGCAACATGAGCCCGAGCACGCCGATGACGATCAACACGCCCGCCGCAACCCACAGAACGATCGTGACGGTGTCCACGTGGTGCCGGTGTTACGGTTTCGGTTGAACCGCAGGGCGCCGGTGTTACGGTCTAACCGGAAACCGTAACACCGGCACGTTTCTCAGTTGAGGTCCGGCGTGCGCAGCGCCTCGGCATGCCAGGCCTTGTTGCGCACGTGCGTCCGCGACTGAATGCGCCAACCCTCGGCGGTGCGCACGTAGACGTCCTCGTAGCCGCCGTGGCGCGCAACGCTGCCGGGCCCGCTCATGCCGAGCTGCACGAGATAGATGCGCCCCGCCGCGCCCGTGGCCGTCGGCGTGACCTCGTGGTTCAGCATGAGGTGGCTCCAGTCGGTCCAGACGAGTTTCGTCGCACAGCCGCGGCTGCCGCCGCCGACGAGCGTGGCGAGCGCCTCGCGACCGCGCGCAAGCACGCGGCCGCCGGCGCCAAAACCTAAGTCGGAATTGCGGTCGATGAACACGCCGTCTTCCGTGAACAGATTGGCGTAGTCGTAACCGTTATTGGCGCACGTATCGATGCCGTATGCGTAGCGATTGATGAGCTGCGTGATCTCTTGATAGTCGAGAGCGGTCAGGCTGCCGGCCTGCGCCTCCGCTTGACCACCCTGCCCGCCGCGCCCGCCCACGAAACCGATGGCGGCGGCGGCCGCGAGCGCTACGATCGATCGTGTGGTCACGGTCATACGTGCTTCCTCAGGGGTTCGGCGGAGCTCCAGTCAAGTCGAGGACCGCCAAGGCGCCGTCGTTGGCCCAGGCGACCAAACGGCGCGGCAGCGACGGCTCGTTGCACGCACCGTCGATCGTGATCGACAGCGGCTCGCCCTCGCGCGGCGGCGCGGGCCGCGGCTCGTGGCGCGTGATGATGCCGGTCGTCGTGCGATAGACGTAGTAGACGTTGCCGACGTCGATGTCCTCGTAAGTCGAGCTGCCGTAAGTCGCATCGAGCAGGAAATTCAACGAGCCGAGCGCCCCGGCGACCGCGACGACGTCGACGGCCGTGCGCTCCACCAGATCGTGAGCCACATTGGGCTCGGAGTTCTGCTCGGCGGCGGAGCGATAGCGCCCCTCGAGGCGATCGAGGCGGTACTGCGAGTCGAGGCCGAGCAGCAGCGCCCAGTACTTCCACTTGAGGAACTCGGCGTCGACGCGCCACTGATCGCCGAGCACGGGATACGTGCGCTCTTCGCAGCGATCGCCCGTGCGGAGGTGAGCCACGTACTGCCGCTCGCCGGTCGCTTCGAAACGCAGCTCGGCGATCAGCGTCTCGGCCGTGAGCCGATTATAGGTGTAGACCGTCGCGGTGAGCAGCACGACGCAGAGCGCGCCGAGCAGCACCACGAGCAACAACGACCATCTGAACGCTTTTCGCATGACCGACGACGCCTCGCGCTTGGGCTGCGGCGGCCCCGCCGTGCGAGAATAGCACGCGCATGCTGACGATCTTCGGCCGCTTGAACTCCGTCAACGTCCAAAAGGTGCTCTGGTGCCTCGCGGAGACCGGCATTCCTTACGAGCGCGTCGAGGCGGGGCTCGCGCACGGGAAGAACAAGGAGCCGTGGTATCTCGCGCTGAACCCGAACGGCCTAGTTCCGCTGCTTCAAGACGGCGCGTTCACGCTCTGGGAGTCGAACACGATCGTCCGCTACCTCGCCGGCAAACATGCGTTCGGCGGCCTCTACCCGGCATTGCCCGAGGCGCGTGCGCTCGCCGAGCGGTGGATGGATTGGCAGCTCTCGACGCTCGTGTGGCCGGTCTCGATCGTGTTTCAGAATCTGGTGCGCCGCCCGCCCGGAGAGCGCGACGCCGGCGCCATCGCGCACCACACGGCCGAAGCGAACCGGGCGGTCGGGCTGCTCGACGCGCACCTCGCGAAGCACCCCTACGTCGCCGGCGACGCGTTCACGATGGGCGACATCCCCGTGGGCGCCACGGCGCATCGCTGGCTCGAGATCCAGGGCATCGACCGGCCGCCGTTCGCGGCCCTACGCGCCTGGCGCGCGCGACTCGCCGCGCGGCCGGGGTTTCGGGCGCACGTCATGCTGCCGTTGTCCTGAAAACTTTGACGCCGACCGAGAGATTGCGGTACTTTCGCGACGTAAGTCGATAGAAACACAGTAAAAACACGGCGGATTCGGCTGTCTGCTCGGTACCGCCCCCGGACGTGAACCACGTCCGGGACGGGAACCGGACTCAGTCGACATAATCCAACTCGCCCAGCTTCACGGGTAGCGGAACCGAATCATGCGCACTGTCTTTCGGACCCTCGCGGTCAGCCTCGTCTTCCTCGTCGCGACGTTCGGCGCGAACGCGCAGAACGACCTGTTCCCCCGCCCCGCCGAGCTCGAAACCGCCGTGCAGTTTTGGACGCGCGTCTACACCGAGATCGATACGCGCTCGGGATTCATCCACGACTCGCTGCGATTGAACATCGTTTATCAAACCGTTCGTCTTCCCGACGACCTTGGCTCACGTGAGCGGCGCCGCCGTGTCGAGCGCGCGACCGAGGCCACACGCACCCTACTGACCAAGCTCGCGGGCGGGACGCGCCAGGGGCTAAGCAACGACGAACAGCGCGTGCTCGCACTGTTCCCCGAGGGCACGAGCAACGCGGAGTTTCGCGCGGCCGCCGGTCGGCTGCGTTTCCAGCTCGGTCAATCGGATCGATTCCGTGCGGGGCTCGAGCGTTCGGGCGCGTGGAAACCTTACATCCACGAGGTGCTCGCAAAGCGTGGCCTGCCGCGCGAACTCGCGGCGCTGCCGCACGTCGAGTCGTCATTCGACCCCACGGCCTATTCCAAGGTGGGCGCCGCCGGCATGTGGCAGTTCACGCGCTCGACGGGCGTGCGCTACATGCGCATCGACCACATCGTCGACGAGCGCCGCGATCCGTTCTTGGCGACGGATGCCGCCGCGCGCCTGCTCACGGACAACTACAGCGTCATCCAAACCTGGCCGCTCGCGCTCACGGCCTACAACCACGGACTCGCGGGCATGCGTCGCGCCGTAGAGCAACAAAAGACCTCGAACATCGAGACGATCGTCGCGAAGTATCAGAGCCGCTCGTTCGGCTTTGCGTCGCGGAACTTCTATACGGCGTTTCTCGCGGCACTCGAGATCGACTCGAACCCCGAGCGCTACTTTCCGAATCTCGAGCTCGACCCGCCGTCGGACACGGCCACGATCGCCGTGCCCGGCTTCATGACGGTCGACACGCTATCCGACGCGCTCAACGTGCGCGAGAACGCGCTGCGCGCGCTCAATCCGGCGCTCACGGACGCCGTTTGGGCGGGCGACAAATACGTGCCGCGCGGGTTCGAGCTGCGCGTGCCGCGCGCGACGGCCGCGCTTGCGGAGGAGCTGCTTGCCGCCGTCGACGCGCGCGAGATCTACGCCGCGCAACGCCCCGACCGCGAGCACCGCGTGCGGCGCGGCGATACGTTGTCGGGGATCGCGGCCGAATACCGCATAAGCCTCGCAGCGTTGATGCGCGTCAACGGCATGAGCAGCCGCGACGTGATCCGCGTCGGCCAGCTCGTCAAGCTGCCGCTCGACGGCGCGGCTGCGGCCGTCGCGGTCGCGCGCGCCGAGCCGCCGGCTGCCAGAACGGTCCCGACTCCGGCCCTCGCCACGACGACGGCCGAGGGCGTCTATGTCGTGCGGCGCGGCGACAGCATCGCGCGCATCGCCGACCGGCTCGGCGTCGATGCCGCCTCCCTCATTGCGGTCAACGACATCCGCAACCGGAACGTCATTCAGATCGGCCAGCAGCTCATCATTCCTACGGCTACCGCGGCGGGCGCAGTCGTCGCGGCTGCCGACGTGCCGGCGCCTCCGGTGCCGAGCGTCGTCGCGGCTGCCGACGCCGCGCCACCCGTCGACGAGGCCGTACCTGCGGCCGATCTCACGGCGGCGCTCGCACCGGCCGTGTCGTCGACCGGCGAGCCCACCGATGCGGCGGCCGACGCGGCCGACGACGAGCCCGCCGACGTCAACGCGCTCGCGGCGGAGCAGGCCGTGCTCGCGGCGGACCCCAGCGACTACTCGGTCTCGGCCGACAACGAGATCACCGTGCAGGCGCTCGAAACCCTGGGCCACTATGGCGAGTGGCTCGATATCCCGACGCAGCGGCTGCGCGACTGGAACTCGTTGGCGTTCCGCGAGGCGGTCGTCCTCGGCCAGACGCTCGAGCTTCAGTTCGGCACGGTCGATGCGGTCACGTTCGAGCAGCGCCGCCGCGCCTATCACGAGCAACTCCAAAACGACTTCTTCGCGGCCTACCAGATCGAGGAAATCGAGAGCCATGTCATTAGGCCCGGCGAATCGCTGTGGGTGCTCGCCTCTAGGACTTACAAGGTGCCCGTCTGGCTGCTGCGCCAGTACAACCCCGATCTCGACTTCGACCGCATCATGCCCGGCGCCGTCGTCAAGTTCCCGCGTTTGAAGGCGATCGCCGCGGAGAGCGCAGCCGCCGCGGAACCGCAGGTGCTCGCCGACTCGAGGCGTTGACTTTCGTTGCGCGCATGAGCACGCCGGACAACGACGTAGGCGGCGTGCTTCAGGGTCGAGTCATCGCCGTGCCCGAGGCGCGCCAGCTCGGCGTGCTCGCGAGCCTGCTCGAGCGCCGCGGTGCGAGCGTGCTGCGCTGCCCGCTCGTCGGGATCGCGGATAGCCCGGACACGGCGCATGTCGTCGCCTGGATCGAGCGCCTCATCGCGTTGCCCACGGATCTCGTCGTGTTCTATACGGGCGAAGGCATCGAGCGGCTCCGCGGCTTCGCCGAGCGCGCGGGCCTCACGGCCAAGTTCAACGAGGCTCTCGCGCAAACGCCCAAGCTCGTGCGCGGGCCGAAACCGAAGCGCGCGCTGCGCGTGCTCGATCTTGCGCCGGAGCACGCGGCGACCGAGCCCACGACGGCCGGGCTCATCGCCGCGGCGGGCGCGATCGACTTGCCGCGCAAGCGCGTGGCGATCCAGCTCTACAACTCGGAGCAGAGCCTCGAGCTCGCGCAACATTTTCGCGAGCGCGGCGCGGCCGTCGACTGCGTGGCGCCGTACGTCTATGCCTCCGCGGCCGACGACGACGAGGTCGCGGCGCTCGTCGGCGCCCTCGCGGCGGGCCGCGTCGCGGCCATCGCGTTCACGAGCAAGGCACAGGTGCAGCGGCTGCTGGCGCTCGCGGAGGAGCGCCATCTCGAGCGCGAGCTCGAGGCGGGTCTCAAACGCACGAAAGTCGCGGCCGTCGGGCCGGTCGTCGGCGCCGAGCTCGCGGCCGCGGGGATCCGCGTCGACGCGGTGCCGGCCGAGAGCTTTACGATGAAGCCCTTGGTCACGAGCCTCTGCGAGCTGCTCGGGGCGCGCTAACGCTTGCCGTGGCGCAACTGCACCGCCGTGGGCCGCCCGTCCGCGGTCGGCTGATACCAGACCGAGAAGTCCGCGAGCGCGATGCGATAGTCGCCCAGCGGGTCGGCGCTCGTGAGCTCGAACGCATCGAAGCCCGTGCGCAGCATGAAGAACAATTGCTCGAGCAGGACGTCGCCCACGGCGCGGAGCTCGCCCTCGAAGCCGTAGCGCTCGCGCAGCAGGCGCGCATGGGAATACGCGCGGCCGTCGCGAAACTTCGGAAATTCGAGCGCCACGAGCGCGAAGTGCGCGAGGTCGCCGGCGATGAGCTCCGGCGACTGATCGCTGCGCAGGCGAAGGCCGAGCGGCGTGCCGCGCGCGAGCAGCGTCGCGCGCTGCGCTTGCCACTGCTCGAGGGTCACGATGACGGGCCCCGTCGGCGGGATCTCGGTCGCGGAGCTGACGTCGACGAACGAGCTCTCGACGAGCTTACCGTTCTTGATGAGCGCCATCAGGCCGCCTGGCTCTGCTCGCCGTAGACGGCGTTCTTGAACGGTTCGACGCCGACACGGCGGTACGTGTCGAGGAAACGCTCGCCGTGCTCCCGCACGACGAGATAGGTGTCGACGATCTTGCGGATCGCCGTCGGCACCTCCGCTTGCGGCAGACCTGGGCCGAGCCGATCGCCGAGGGAAGCGTGCTGGTCGGACGACCCGCCGAGCGTGAGCTGGAAGAACTCCTGGTTGCGCTTGTCGACCCCGAGGATGCCGATATGGCCGACGTGGTGGTGGCCGCAAGCGTTCATGCAGCCCGAGATGTTGATCGTGAACTGGCCGATCTTCTGCAGCTCGTCCAAGTCCGTGAACGCACGGCTGATGTCCTGCGCGATGGGGATCGAGCGCGCGTTCGCGAGCGCGCAGAAGTCGAGGCCCGGGCAGCAGATGATGTCGGTCAGGAGCCCCAAGTTCGGCGTCGCGAGCTCGAGCGCCACGAGCGCAAGCCAGAGCTCATGGAGCTCGGCCTGTTTGACGTCGACGAGCACGAGGTTCTGCCGGTGGCTCACGCGGATCTCGCCCAAGCTGTAGCGATCGGCGAGGTCGGCGACGGCGTCCATCTGGTCGGCCGTGATGTCGCCGGGCGCCTTGCCCGCGGCCTTGAGCGACACGTTGACGATGGCGTAGCCCGGCACCTTGTGCTCGACGACGTTGCCGCGCAGCCAACGGTCGAAGGCCTTGTCGCCGGCACGCAGCTTGGCGAGCAGCGCCGCCTCGTCGGCGAGTGTCTCGTACTGCGGCGGCGCAAAATAGGCGTTGATGCGCGCGACTTCTTCGTCGGGCACCTTGAGCGCGCCGTCCTTCGTGAGCTCCCACTCCTTGTCGACGAGCTCGCGATACTTATCGATACCCATCTGGTTGACGATGATCTTGATGCGCGCCTTGTGAATGTTGTCGCGCCGCCCCTGCATGTTGTAGACGCGCAGGATGGCTTCGACGTACGAGAGCAGGTGCTCCGGCGCGAGCCACTTGCGGATCGTCTGACCGATGTAAGGCGTGCGGCCGAGACCGCCGCCGACGAGCACCTCGAAGCCGAGCTCGCCCTGCTCGTTCTTGTACATGCGCATGCCGATGTCGTGCACGGCCACGGCCGCGCGATCGTTCGGCGAGCCCGTCACCGCGATCTTGAACTTGCGCGGCAAGTACGAGAATTCGGGGTGCAGGAACGAGTACTGGCGCAGCAGCTCGCAGTACACGCGCGGATCGGCGAGCTCGTCCAAAGCCCGGCCCGCGTACTGATCTGCGGTGATGTTGCGCACGCAATTACCCGAGGACTGGATGCCAGTGACCTCGACGTCGGCCAAATGTTGCAGGATGTCGGGCGTCTCCTCGAGCTTGATCCAGTTGTACTGGATGTTTTGCCGCGTCGTGAAGTGTCCGAAGTTCTTGTCGTAGTGGCGCGCGATATAGGCGAACTTGCGCATCTGCTTCGACGACAGCGTGCCGTACGGGACGTTGACGCGCAGCATGTAGGCGTGCAACTGGAGGTACAGCCCGTTCATGAGGCGCAGCGGCCGGAACTGGTCTTCGGTGAGCTCGCCCTCGAGGCGACGCTTTACCTGGCGCCGAAATTGCGCGACGCGCTCGCGGACGAAGCGTTCGTCGAATTCATCGTAGCGATACATGACGAGCTCCTAAGTTCTGTCCGTCGCGCGCCGCTCACCCTTCGGTGAGATCGGTGCGCACGGTCGGCCCGAACGCGCGGATCGCTTCGCGAATGGCCGTTGGCCGCGGCTTGCCGTCCTCGATCTCAACGTCGATCAACGTCGCGTCGATGACCCGGCATTCGGTCTCGTGGCGCTTGGCCACGGCGAGGAGCCGCGTGGCCTCCTCCTGGCCGTCGATGACCGTACCGGCCGCAATCGCGAGCTCCCAGCTCTCGCCGGGAGCCAGAAACACGACGGCGCCGTCGCGTAGCCGGTTGGCAATGATCATCTGCGGCATCACGGGTCGGCCCGGGCCAAAAGCCCGCGCCCTGTTTCTCGGAGGGCGTATTCTACACAGCGAAATCCCGGAACCCGGCGCCGCCGTTAGATGTTCACAGAATTTGTGGATAACGCTGTGGAAAAAGACTTAAGAAAGGCCTGCCGCCTTGTCGCGCAACGATGACGCCGGGTTTGGTCAAAAAAGCGTCAAAATCCGACTTTTCTCAGCGTTATCAGCCAGATGAAGGATTCTGCACGAGACGGAGCGAGAAGACGGCGCCAACCTTAAGCGCCCGTAGCACCCGCCGGCGCGAGCGCTACGGCGCTGTGCATACCTCGCGTCTCGCGACTGACCGCACGAGGGGCCGAGGCGTATAGTTTCGAGCAACCGTTAGGGGGGCCCATCATGCGTTACAGCAAGCTGCTGCACGTCGCGTTGCTATCGGTTTCGCTCGCCGGAGCGCTGACCGCGGCGGCGGCGCCCGTTGTCGAGGCGGACATCGAGTACGCGGTCGTCGCGGGCGAGCCGCTGCGGCTCGACCTGCACAAGCCGTCCACCGCGGCCGGAGCGCCGCTGCTCGTTTATGTCCACGGCGGCGGCTGGGAAGCCGGTTCCAAGGCGCAGATGCCGCTCGTAGGCCTAGTCGAGCGCGGCTACGTGGTCGCGAGCCTCGACTTTCGCCCCGCGTCGAAGGCGCCATTCCCGGGCCAAGTGCACGAGATCAAGGCCGCGATCCGCTTCTTGCGCGCGAACGCGAGCCGCTACGGCTACGACGCGCGCCGCATCGCCATCCTCGGCGCTTCGTCGGGGGGCCACCTGGCGGCCCTCGTCGGCACGACCAACGGCCACTTGGAGCTCGAAGGCACGCTCGGCGCGCACCCGGGCGAGTCCTCGGCCGTCCAAGCCATCGTCTCGTATTTCGGTGCGTCTAACCTGACCACGATCCTCGCGCAGTCGACGCCCTTCGGCCTCGGTATCCGCGAGCCGGCACTCAAGCGGCTGCTCGGTGCGCTGCCGAAGGAGAGCGAGGCGGCGGCCAAGCTCGCGAGCCCCGTGCTCCATGTCGACGGCACCGACCCGCCGCTGTTCATGCTGCACGGCGATCAGGACCCGCAGATGCCGATCAATCAGTCGCACGAGCTGCAAGGCGCCTACGAGCAGCAGGGCCTGGACGCTTCGTTCATCGTGGTGCACGGGGCCGCGCACGGCGGCGACGCGTTCTACGCGCCTGCCAACGTGGAGCGCGTCGCGGCGTTCCTCGACGCGCATCTGCGTCGCTGACGGTTCGTCAGTCGCGCGGCGGGGGATCCTCGGGCGGGCCGCCGCCCCACTGCTCGCGGTGCGCGTCCTCGGCAGCGCGCCGCACGTCGGCATGGCGGCGGGAGAGCAGCAGGCTACCGGGCGGACAAACGCGGGCGCGGATCAGCCCCAAGTCCGCGGCGGCATCGAACAAGCTCGGGTACCACTGCCTCCAGTCCGGCAGCAGCCGATCGACCTGGTCGCGCAAGCTCATGGGTCGAGACTAGCGGAGCCCGGCCGGGCCCGCAACGAACGTGGTTCTCGTTAGCGCAAGAACTCGGCGGGGTCGCGGGCGCCGCCGCGGACGCCGGGCTGACGAACGTAGACGCCGAAATGCAGGTGCGGCGGCGTGGTGCGCGCATTGCCCGTGTTGCCGACGGCGCCCAGCGGGTGGCCGGCCAGGACGAACTCGCCCGGCTCCACCCACTGCTCGTCGAGATGCGCGTAGTAGATGCGCATGTTGCCGAACAGCGATTGCATCCACACCACGTTACCGCCGACTCGCGTCGTCTCGACGCGCGTGACCCAGCCGTCGGTCGCCGCGAGCGCGGCCGTGCCGCGCGCCGCGAAAATGTCGACGCCGCGATGGGCGCGGCGGCCGCCGTCGCGCTCGGCGCCGAAGCCGCTCCAGATCGCGCGTCCGTCGACGCCTGCGACGGGGAACGCGAGCAGCGCCGCGGCGGAGACGTCGACCGAATAGGCCGCGGTCGCTCCGAGCGGCGGTTGGATGCGCAGCACGTAGTCGCCGGCCTCGAGCATGTCGATCGAGAGCAGCTCGGGCTCACCGCGCGGTAGCGCACCGGCTAGCCGGTCGCGGCGCTGGCCCGTCGCTTTGAAGAGATCGACGAAGAGCTCGCCTCGTTGCTCGCCCACTTGCTCGACCGACACGGTCAAGCGGCGGCCTGCGGGCAGGCTGAACGCGTAGCCGACGGCGGGCTGCGTCGCCGCGAGCTCGCCCTGGGCGGAGAACGGCAGCTGCACCGCCTGCGCCCCGAGCAAGGCGTCGTCGGCCGCCGCGAGCCAGGCGCGCGCCGCCTCGTCGCGAGGCAGGCGAGTCAGCGCGAGTTGGTAGCTCCCGGCCTGGTGCGGATACCGCAGCACGTGCGGCAGGAGCGCGATCGTGCTGCTCACGGGGCCGGCCGAGGCCAGCGGCAACAGCGCCAGCAAGCTACCCGTCGCGAGCGCAAACGCGTTGCGCCACACGCTGCGCAACACCCGCCACCACTTGGGTTCGTCGACCTTAGTCACGGGAGGGGATGGTACGCGGGCCGCGCCGACAGTGTCGAGAAGCTTGCCCTGCAGAAATATTGAGCGCGTCAAGGCTTGACCGAGCCCCTTCCGCTCCCTAGGGTTAGGCGCCATCGTCCGGTGATCCCGCTTCCATCATGCTGTTTGGCGAAATCGTCATCGTTGCGCTCCAGTCGATTCGCGCGAACCTGTTTCGCGCGACGCTGACGATGCTCGGCATCATCATCGGCGTCGGCGCGGTCATCACGATGCTGGCTGCCGGGGCCGGCGCGCAGAAGCGCATCGACGACCAGATCGCGGCGCTCGGCGCGAACATTCTCACGATCAACGCGGCGCAGTTCTTTTCCGGCGGCGTGTCGCGCGACCGGCAAACGCTGTTCATCGACGACATCGACGCGCTCGTGGCGGACGCCCACTACCTCGACGCCGTCGTTCCGGAGACGCAGAACCGCGGCCAGCTCAAGCTCGATAACTTGAACACGAACACGCGGCTCATCGGCACGACGGCCGAGTACGCGGAGGTCTTCAATTACCGGCTCGCCTACGGCCGCTTCTTCGACCAAGTCGAGGACGACCAGAAAAAGCGCGTCGTCGTCCTCGGCGCGGACATTCCGGAGCGGCTAGAGGCGGATCCCGCCACGCTCGTCGGCCGTATGCTCTCGGTCAACGGCCAGCCGTTCGAGATCTTGGGCGTGCTCGAGAGCGTCGGCGGCGGCTTCGGTAACCAGAGCCCCGATTTCGGGGCGCTGATACCGCTGCGCACGGCCGTACAACGCGTCTTCGGCCGCGAGGAAATCGAGAACATCAACGTGCGCGTCGCCGAAGACGCCTCGATGGAGCGCGCGATGGTGGACATCGAGCGCGTGCTGCGACGCGAGCACAAGCTCATGCCGGGCGCGGCCAACGACTTCTCGATCGTCGACCGGCGTGAGTTCCTGGACACGCAGCAAGAGGCTCAGGAAACCTTCACGATGCTGCTCGCGAGCATCGCGGGCGTGAGTCTCCTCGTCGGCGGCATCGGCATCATGAACATCATGCTCGTGAGCGTCACGGAGCGCACTCGCGAGATCGGCATCCGCATGGCGCTCGGCGCCACGCGCTTCAGCATTCTGCTGCAGTTCCTCGTCGAGTCCGTGACGCTGTGCTTGCTCGGCGGCGGGCTGGGGATCCTGCTCGGGATCGTAGCCGCGCGGACACTGTCGCGTTTCGCGGGCTGGGAAGTCTTCGTGTCGCCGGAGTCGGTCGGGCTTGCGTCGGCGTTCAGCGTCGGCGTCGGGCTATTCTTCGGCATCTGGCCGGCGCGCCGAGCCGCGCGGCTGGATCCCATCGAAGCACTGCGGTACGAGTAGCGCGAGTCCGCGCGTGCGCCTCGTCACGCTGACCGCCGCCGCGTTTTGGCTCGTCTGCTCCGGGTGTGCGCTGCACGTCCAGCGCGACTGGGCGCCGCCGCCTGGATTCACTTACAGGCCGCAACAGGCTGTCGCCCCGTTCGACACCTTCGAGCGCCACCCCGTCGAGCTCTCCGAGCCCCTCGATCGTACGCACAATCACGATATCGTGCGCCTTAAGTTCCGCTCGAGCGGCCGCAACGGCCATCCCCAGAATAGCGTCGAGGGCCAGTACTTCCGCTCGCGCGATGACGGCCCGAAACCGCTCGTCGTCGTCATGCCCATCTGGGGCACGAGCGACTATCCGCCGGCGAAAGTTTCGCAGGGCTATGCGCGCCGGGCCGGGGAGGACGTGCACATCATCTGGATCTACGGCGGCGCGCCGGTCTTTCCGTGGGCCGAGCTGCGCTCGGTGCCCACCGAGGAAGGCTTCGTCGCGATGGCGCACGACAGTGTCGAGCGTTACCGCGCGGCCGTCGTCGACATGCGGCGGCTCGTCGATTGGGCCGGCACTCAGCCCGAGATCGATGCGTCGCGAATCGCCTTCGTTGGCTTCAGCATGAGCGCGCTCGTGACGGCCACCCTGCTCGCCAACGAGCCGCGCGTGGCGGGCGGGGTGCTCATGATGGGCGCCGCGAACTTCGCGGACGTGTTCGCGGTCTGCGGCAATCGCGCGGGCGAAGTGCGTAACCACGTGCTGGGCAGCTTCGGCTGGACGATAGAGCGCTACCGCGACTTCTTCGCGACGTTGTTCGACTCTGCGGATCCCGTTCGTTTCGCGGGGCGCTACGCACCCGGTCGAATACTCATGATCGACGCGATGTTCGACGATTGCATGCCGGAGTCCTCGCGCGCGGCGCTCTGGGAAATCACGGGTCACCCGCGGCGCGTCACCTTTCTTTATCGCCATCGCAGCGCGTTCTATTCGTTAACGCCGCTCGGCCTCAACGTGTCGCGCCGCAAGATCTATCGCTTCCTCGACGAGACGCTTCGCTCCGCCGATTGACATAACGCCGCGCCCTGCCACGCCCGACCTCCGCCGCACTGTCGCCGCTGCGCGGCAGTCGCTTGCAACCGGCACGGCATCGGGTCCATAGTCCGACGCGCTGACTAAAGGTAAACCCGGCGAAAGCCTGGGACACAAAGCTTCCGGTCTAAGGGACCCAAAAAGGTCCTACGACAGCGGGGTTGCCGGCCAAGCACGAGCACTGCATACGCGGCACTCCCATTGCGTCGCCGACCGGCGGCAAGCAGTTAGGGAGATCGTCCGCTCATGAACAACGCCGTCGCGCGCAAGCGCATCGCGACCCCTGTCCCCGCATTCGTCGGCCCTGCGATGACCGTCCAGGTCTCGACGCCGACCGAGATCCAACAAGTGCTCATGGACTCGAAACGCTATCCGAACCCGGTGCGCCCGATCGGATCGGGCAGCGCGACGACGCGCTGCGTGACGGCGTCGGGCGGCACGCAGCTGGACCTCTCCGCGATGAACCGCGTGCTCAAAATCGAGAGCGATACCGTCACGGTCCAACCCGGGATCTCCTTGCCCGAGCTCGCCGAGATCTTGAGCGAGGAAGGCCTCGAGCTCGTCGGAGGGTTCGATCTCGCCAACCGCACGGTCGGAGGCGCCGTGTGCGCCGCTGGCCTCGAAGCGTCGATGGCCGGCGACGTCGGCCAGTTCGCCTCGCACGTCGTGCAGCTCAAGGTGCTGTCGCCGAACGGCAAGAAGTTCGTCGTGAACGACAAGACCAAGAGCCTGCTCGCGTTGATGCGCTTGAGCTACGGCCTGCTCGGCGTCGTCTACGAGGTGACGCTGCGCGTGCGACCCGTGCAAGGCTTCGCGGTGCAGACCGCGAAGGTGTCGTTCAAGGACTTCGGCAAGCTCGGCTCGAAGCTCGTCAGCGCGACCGCCGGCGTGAAGCTCTATCTGCTGCCGTTTCGCGACCGCATCTACCTCGAGCTGCGCCGCCCCGCCGCCGAGGCCGAGCCCGGCCGCAAGTTCGCCTGGCGGCTCAAGGACTGGGCCGTGTACTCCGCGCTACCCGAGGCCGTGCGGTCGATCGGCATGGCCGTGCCGATTCGGCAGCTGCGCTATCCGCTCATCGACAGCTTGAGCGAGGTCGCGCAATCGCTCGTCAACAACGCGCTCGTGCGCAGCGGCAGCAACTCCGTCGAGCAAAGCGGCCGTTACCGCATGCTCGGCAGCAGGAGTAGGTTCAGTTACACGACCTGGGCGTTTCCGGCCGCCGAGTTCGCGAACGTCGTGCTCGCCTACAAGCTATTTTGCAAGGAGTACTACGCGCGCACCGGGTTCCGCTGCGACATGCCGACCATCGGCTTTCGGCTCAACCGCGACCGCAGCGCGCTGCTATCGCCGTCGTTCGAGAGCCCGATGTTCACGTTGAGCCCGCTGTCGACGCAGGACCAAGGCTGGGACGACTTCGTGCTCGACTTCGCCGACTTCTCGGCGCGCAATCACGGCGTGCCGTTCTTCAATCAGACGCGCAACGCGTCGCCCGAGGTCGTGACCCAACGCTTCGGCTCGCGCCTCGTTTTCTTCAACAAGGTGCGCCGCGAGCTCGACCCCATGGATCGCCTCCTCAACCCCTTCTTCCAGAGCTACCTCCCGCAGGTGTAGGCTCGCCGGAACGTGACGCGCGTTTTGCGCGCTCCGCGCTCGGCGGGGTACCGTAGGGCCAACCATCGCTCGAGGAGGGCGTGAGCATGATGCGCGCGGCTATCGTTGTTTTGGCTCTACTGCCCGCCGCCGAAGCGCTGGCGGAAGGCCACGCGCTCGCCGTACGCGTCGGCGCGCTCGGCGTCGGCCCCGAGTACACGTACGAGCTCAACGATCGCGTCGCGTTTCGTGGCGGCATCTATGGGTCTCAAGTCGGCTTCGACGACGAGCAGTCGGGAATCGATTACGAGTTCGACGTGGTTTGGGACTCGGTGGCCGTCGGCGTCGACTTTCACCCGTTGACGACGGCATTGCGCTTGAGCGCCGGCTTGCTCAAGAACGACAACGGGCTGCGCGCGTTCGCCCGGCCCACGAGCAACCAAACTATCGGCGACACGACTTACACGCCGGCGCAGATCGGTACGCTCAGAGGTTCCATCGGGTTCGACGATACGGCCCCATTCCTCGGCTTGGGTTGGGATTGGTCGCGCGACAAAAGAATCTTCGGCATGTCGTTCGACATCGGCGTGCTCGATCAGGGGCAGCCGTTCGTGACGTTGACGGGCAACGGGACGCTCCTCGGCGATCCGGCCTTCGAGCAGGACATCAACGCCGAAGAGGCGGAGCTGCAACACTCGCTCGGTGACGACGTCGACATCGTGCCGTATATGTCGCTCGGCTTCGTCTTCCGGTTCTAAGGTCGAGCAGCCGCGCCCTAGCGACCCCACGCGCCCTGTGCGCGTATGATCCTCCTCGAGGAGCTTCAGGGGGGACGTTGCATGCGCCTGATCTCGCTACTCTGCGCGGCCGCAATCCTGTCGCCGTCCGCGCCAGCCGCCGGCGCGGAGTGGCTCGAGTTTGCGAGCACCGCGGATCGCTTCACGCTCAATTTCCCCGGCCCACCGCGAGTCGATGACACCACCTACACCTCCGAGTTCGGAGCCGTGCTGCCCGCGCGCGTGTACCGTGCGGAGAACGGACCGAGCCGCTACTCGATGACGGTGGTCGACTATCGACCACTCGAGCGGATTCTCACGGAGAAGTCCGAAGCCTGTCCGCCGGGCGCCGAGACCTGTAGCGGCACGCTAGCGACGAGCGGACGCGGGCAATGGAAGACGGATCTGCGCGGAGCGATCGTTCACGCGGTGTGGCAGCTCATGCAACGTGACGTGAAGGTGACGCACTACATGTGGAGCTTCGTCGACCTCGTCGAAGGACATCGGCTACAGATGACGAGCAATGTCGATCAGTCGCGTACGTTTGCGTCGATCCACATGCACGACAACAAACTCTACATCCTCGAGGCCACCGCACCGCGCGGCGTGCGGGGGCAGGAGCAGTTCCAGCAATCCCTGGGCTGGCTCGACGAGAACGGGATTGCCCTTCGCTATCTCGACGTATACAGCAACGACGACGTGTACTTGAACGGCCACGCGCCGCCCGGGCGTGTCGACCGAGCGGGCACGGACAGTCAGTCGGGTCAGGGGCGGATCGACGCGCCGCGCTGAGACGTCGTTCGGGAAATCGGGAGAGTCAGCATGTCGCGGAGAGGATCGACTCTCGGTGCGCTGGGCGCGGCGGCCCTCGGGCTGTCCGCCTCGGCCCATCATTCGCACGGCAACTACCAACAGTACTTCATCGATTTGCAGGGAACGGTCGCGGAGGTGCAGCTCATCAACCCGCATTCCTGGATCTACCTGGACGTGAAGGGCGAGAACGGCGAGCTGACATCCTGGGCCCTCGAGGCCACCGGCACCGGCGGACTCGCACGGCTCGGAATCGAGCGCGGCTACCTGAAACCGGGCGACACGATCAAGGTGCGCTGTCACCCGCTCCGGGACGGATCGGAAGGCTGTCTGCTCGGCTTCGTGCAGGCGGCCGATGGCTCCATCAAGGATTGGGACGGCGGCCAGGCGTTGCCCATCGACGATGGGTTCTTCGATCTCGAGAAGTAGCGCTGGCGAAGATTCTCGGGGCTCCAAAGCAAAGCCCTACCAGGTGAAACAGGTCCGGCGTATTTTTCGGCAGTACCGGCTGAGGCTCGATGATGAACACGCGCTATGAAGTGATCATTTCTTGGAGCGACGACGACGATTGCTTCGTCGCCGAGGTGCCAGAACTCCCCGGATGCATGGCCGACGGCGCCACCCATCAGGAAGCCGCCAGCAACGCCGAGACGGCGATCCGCAATGGCTAGACACGGCAACGCAACTAGGCCGGCCGATTCCTCGACCGAAGGCTCGCGCGCGATTCGCGTAACGCGATTGGGCGCTACGGCGCGCATTGCCTTTGCCTCCCCGAATCGGGTGATCTCGAACCACCTAACCGTTCGCTCGAAGACGTCGGGCCATTCGGGATGGAGCGCGCGCCCGCGATCTCGCTACCGCGGTTGTCGCACTGACCGGAGCCGCACCTCACGCTTGAGCCTCGCCAAAAGTCGTTCAACGGCGGCGCGTCCGATCCCGATGTCAGGCAGCGCCGCTTCGATGGCGGCAAGATTGCGGGGCTCACCCTCGCCGACAACGATCGCACCGAACATCCCTGCGTTCATGTGGGTGTGGCACTTGTAGATATACGCGCCCTCTTGCTCCAGCGTGACTTTGAAGCCCTCCTCCCCAAGCTCAGATCTCCAGGCCGCGTTTCCGGTGGGCGCCATTCCGTCGATGAGCTCGGTCTCGTGCCCGGTCATTCCGTGCCAGATGACGGTGTCGCCGGGGGCGATGAAGAGAACGAGGGGCATCCATTGGGCAGCAAAGGCATTGATCTCGTGTTCCTCGGCTGCGGCGGAATGGAGGCCGGAGCCCGCCAAAGCAGCGAATAACCGTAGCGCTGCGGCGATCTTGGCGACCTTGCGTCGTCCAAACACCCCGCAGACTGAGCTCACTCTTGATGCCCTCGAATCAGCGCCAGCCGATTCTACAGGCACGGCTGAACGCGTCGCTATCGTGGCAGCCTGCGTCGGCCGCACGACAACCAAGATCGTCAGCGCGTCCGGCCTCAATTGCCGCCCCGCCTCCCGTGAAGTAGAGTCGCCTCAGCTCGCGGACTTCAGGGGAGTCGTGCATGGATCTATTACCGAGTTCCGCTCCGCACTGGCACCTGCTTTTGAATCACTTCCCATCGATTGGCACGGTCATCGCGCTCGGCCTGTTGCTCTGCTCGTTCTACCGAAAAAGCGAAGACCTCAGTCGAGCAGCCCTGGTGCTGTTCGTCTTGATGGCGCTCATTACGATTCCGACCTACGTCAGCGGCGCGGCCGCCAGGGGGGCGATCCTAGGCAACGCCGGGATCTCCACGGACTTGATTTCGGCACATCAGGAGGCGGCGACGCTGGCATTTATTGCCTTACTGGTCACGGGCTGGCTGTCTTGGTTTGCGCTCTGGCAGTATCGGCGGTTCTCGCGTCCTCACCGCTGGAGCCTGATCGCCGTTTTGGTTCTCGGCTTCGTGACGCTCGGCCTGATGGTTCAGACCGGCAGCCTGGGCGGAGACATCAACCATCCCGAGATTCGCCTGGGTGGAGAGCTAGCAGCCGCCGAGGGCCAAGTCGGCCCCTCTGCGGCGCTCGCGGCATGGATCATGAACAGCGCCTGGGTCTGGCCCGCGTTGGAAGCGTTGCATTTCATGGGTATGGCCGTCCTGTTCGGCGTGGTGTTATTGGTCGCGATTCGCGTGCTCGGGCTGGTCAGGAACGTGCCGTTCGCGGCTTTTCACCGGCTCCTGCCGCTCGGCGCTTTCGGCTTCATGATCAACGTCGTGACGGGCATGCTGTTTTTTGTCGCGGACTACGACCGCTATATCACCATGACGAATAGTTTTTTCCCCAAAATGGCCTTGATCGCGATTGGTGGCGCCGCCGTTCTGTATTTCACGATTTTCGACAGGCCGTGGGATTTGAAGCCTGGCGACGATGCGCCCTGGACGGCCAAAATAGTGGCCGTCGCAACCGTCCTGATGTGGTCCGGTGTCATTGTGTACGGCCGCCTGCTGCCCTACCTCGCGGGTGCCGGAGGGTAAACCATGTTGTTAACGCTGGTACTGATCATGCTCCTCGTGTTCGTCATCCTAGCCGGCGCCGGTGGCGCGAGTTACTGGATCGACAAGACCGTGGAGCATCATGACCGCTCAGGCGGTCGATAGGAATTCGCGGCAGGAACGGGAGCAGTCATGGCTTTTCTGAACTGGCTCGAAAACACCAGCTATTCGAATTGGATCCTGACTTCCGACGCGGGATGGCCGATCATGCTGACCACGCATGCGGTCGGCTTGGCGATCGTCGTTGGCATCGTCTTCTCGCTCAATTTGCGTCTGCTCGGCCTCTACGGGACGATTCCGTATACGTCGCTGCGTGAGCTCATGAGCTTCGCCTGGATCGGGATTGCGCTCAACACAGTCACGGGGCTGTCGCTGTTCATGACGCAAGCGAGCTCCTACGTCACCAGCATTCCTTTCCTCTTGAAGATCACGTTCATCATTCTCGGCATCGTCAACCTCGTGTACGCGCAAAAGCTCCTCAGGCTGGAAGCGAGTGCCTGGCAGGCCGCCGGTCGCGTTTCCCGCCGGGGGCTCGGGCTTGCCGGGAGCTCGCTGTTCCTCTGGGTGGCTGCCGTGGTCACCGGACGCCTGATCGCCTACCTCTGAGGCGCGATCCACCGCTCCGGGCTCTGCGATTCAGAAGAGCACCGGCTGAGGCGGGCCGCGCGCGCTCCCCCGCGGACGAACGCGTAAGGTTATTTGATGAAGCCCAAGCTCTCGAGCTTGACGATGATGCGGTGCGCCGACATGTCGGGGGTGGCCTCGGTATCGAGACGCATCTCGGGACTCTCGGGCACCTCGTACGGATCGCTGATGCCCGTGAACTGTTTCAAGATGCCCGCGCGCGCCTTCGCGTAAAGGCCCTTGCGGTCGCGCTGCTCGCAAACTTCGAGCGGCGTCGCCACGTGGATCTCGATGAAGCCGCCGAGCGGCTCGATCATCTCGCGCACGATCTTGCGCGTCGCCGCGTAGGGCGCGATCGGCGCACAGAGCGCGATGCCGCCGTTCTTCGTGATCTCGCTCGCGACGTAGCCGATGCGTTGGATGTTGAGATCGCGATGCTCCTTCGAGAAGCCGAGCTCGCTCGACAAATGCTTGCGCACGAGGTCGCCGTCGAGCAGCGTCACGGGCCGGCCGCCCATCTCCATGAGCTTCACCATGAGCGCGTTTGCAACGGTCGACTTGCCCGATCCCGATAGGCCCGTGAAGAACACCGTGAAGCCTTGCTGGTGGCGCGGCGGATGCGTGCGCCGCAGCTCGGCGACGACGGCAGGGAACGAAAACCAATCGGGAATGTCCGCGCCCTCCTGGAGGCGACGGCGCAGCTCCGTGCCCGAGATGTCGAGTGTGCGCGCGCCCTTCTCGACTTCGTCCTCGGGGAAGTACTGCGCCTTGTCCTCGACGTAGACCATGTTCTTGAACGGCACCATCGCGATGTCGAGCTCCGTCTCGAACTGCTGCATGAGGCGCTGCGCGTCGTACGGGCCATAGAACGGCTTGCCGTTGCTGTCGTTGCCGGGGCCCGCGTGGTCGCGGCCCACGATGAAGTGCGTGCAGCCGTAGTTCTTGCGGATGATCGCGTGCCACACGGCTTCGCGCGGGCCGCCCATGCGCATCGCGAGCGGCAGCAACGAGAGCGCCGTCGTCTGCTCGGGGTAGGCCTTGATGAGCTGCTCGTAGCAGCGCACGCGCGTGAAGTGATCGACGTCGCCGGGCTTCGTCATACCTACGACGGGCTGAATGAGCAAGTTGGCTTCGACGTCCTTGGCCGCGCGGAACGTGAGCTCCTGGTGCGCGCGGTGCATGGGATTGCGCGTCTGAAAGGCCACGATGCGGCGCCAGCCGAGCTTGTTGAAGCGATCACGAAGTTCTTTCGGTGTATCGCGCAAGTGCTTGAAATCATAGTGAACAGGCGTCTCGACGCCGCGCAGCTTGCCGCCGAGATAGACCTCGTTGCTGCGGTTCTTCAAGTAGCTGACGCCGGGGTGTTTCTGATCGACCGTGCCGAACACGGACTGCGCTTCGAGCTCGCGGTCGGGACGGTAGAGGCTCAAGAGCTCCATAGTCGCGATCATCACGCCCTCGCCGTCGCGCAGCGCGATCGTGTCGCCGACTTTGAGCTTGTCGGCGAACGCGGGCGTCACGTCGAGCGTGATCGGCATCGGCCACAGCACGCCACTCTTCAAGCGCATGTCGGAAAGGACGCCGCGGTAATCGTCCTCACCCAAGAACCCGTCGAGCGGCGAGAACGCGCCGTTCAGCAGCATCTCGATGTCGCAGACCTGACGCATATTGAGGTCCCACGACGGCAGGTCGCGAGCGCGCGCCTTCTCTCGTGCGACTCCGGCCTCGTCGAGGTACAGGTTCTTCAACGCCCCACCGTGGGGATCTTTCAAGCCACCCATTCGTTCGTGCTCCTCAGTAAACAAACACGCCACCCGGGGAAATCGGCCAGCGGCCTCACGCCCGGGCGGCGTCGGTATTCGGTGATCTAACCGTTCAACAGCCGCTCGGCCGTCGCGCGGATCGTCGCCGCGTTGATCGCGGGCAGGTATTGTGCTTGATGCTCGCGGCTTTTCAAGGATTTCTTGATGATGGTCTCGAGATTCGGCCGTTTGCCGTCGGGCCCCTCGCCTTTGCCGATGCCGCCGCCGAGCTCGATGACCGTGTCCAGCCCTAAATCGATCGCCGTGTTCATGCAGCCCACCCATTGCACCGGGTTGAAGAGCTGGAAGAACAACCGCGAGCGAATCGCATCGGGTGAGCTCGTGTGCAACTTGCCGGTGTAATTCGAGACCACGTCGGTCGTGGCGGCCGCGAACTCCGTCGCCTCCAGCACCTGCCGGAATTGCTGCGCGGCTGCGACCATGAGGAAGGTGTGGAACGCGCCTTCGGTGTTGAGTCGCACGGCACGTTTCTTTTCAGCCTCGAGCTCGGCCGCGAGCCTCTCGAGATCGGCAGACTCGCCGGCAATGACGACCTGATCGAGCATGTTATGCGCGCCGATGCCGCAGAAGTACTTGTCGGCGAGCGCGCTCGCAGTCGGCAAATCGAGTGTCGTGGCCAGCATGCCGCCGCGCCCGAGCTCGCTCATGAGCGCGCCGCGGCGGCTCACGAGCTTGAGCGCGTTCTCGAACGTGAGCGCGCCGGCCATCACGAGCGCCGAATACTCGCCGAGGCTGTGGCCAACTCCGAGCGCCGGACGCACGCGCTCGCCGACGAGACTGCGCAACGCTTCGAGGCAGGCGACCTCGTGGGTCAATAACGCGGGCTGCGTGAAGCGGGTCTTGTTGAGCTCGTCGCGTGGATCGCGGAACGCGAGCTCCGCCATGTCGTAACCGACGACGGCGCTCGCGCGCGCGTAGACGTCCTTGGCGACCGGGAATTCGGCAACGAGGTCCGAGCCCATCCCCCGGTATTGAGACCCCTGCCCGGGAAAGACGTACAGAATCTTCTTGTCGGCCACGCCTAAGTCTAGCCCCGGACGCTCGGTGAGGCGCGTACGATGCCCGAACGCTGGCGCGAAGCCAAGACGAACCTGGAATCGCGTTATGCCGTCGCGGCAGTTGCGGTGACTGCGCGCCGGCCGCGCTCGGGGTCGACGCTCTTGAGCACGACGAGCCCGAGCACGAAGAACACGCCCGTGATCAGCATTGCGGTGCGATGGTCGTTGTCGGTGAGCCAAGTGACCGCACCGTAGGTGAGGGGCCCCAAGATCGACGCGAGCTTCACGGCAAGACCCCACAACCCGAAGAACTCGGCGTGACGGTCGGCGGGCGTCAGGTAACCGACGAGCGCTCGGCCCGCGGATTGGCTCGCGCCCAAGCACAGGCCGGCGATGTTGGCGGCGACCCAGAAGCCGACTCGACCGGTGCTCAAGTAGGCGATCACCACCATCGAGCACCACCCGATCAGCGTCAACGCCAACGTCTTGCGGTGACCGAGCCGATCTTGCCACTGGCCAAACACGAAGGCGCCCAAGCTCGCCGTAATGTTCACGAGCAGGACGAGCACGATCGTGTCCTGCGTCGTGAAGCCCATGGCCTCCTGGGCGTAAATGGCGGCCAAGGCGATCACCGTTTGCACGCCCGATTGGAACAACACGATGCAGCCCAGGAAGCGCAGCAGATCTTCGAACTGCGAGGCGTGACGCAACGTCTCCGCGACACGCGCCAGCGCGCGCACGGCGACGCCCTTCTGCGCTTGCTGCGGTAGCGCGCGCTCTTTGAGCAGCAAGAACGTGAACGAGCTGGCCAATGCGAACACGCCCGCCGTGATCAACATCGTGACCGGAACGAACTCGGCTTCGGTTTCGCCATGACCTCTGGCCCAAATGACGAACGCCAAACAGACCGCCAGCGTGATCAGCCCACCGATGTACCCCAGGGACCAACCCCAGGCCGACACCTTGCCCATGGCCTCGCCTCGGGCGAGCTCCGGCAAGAACGCCGCCACGATGTTCTCGCCGGTGCCGAAAAAGACGTTCGACACCACGATCAACGTGAACGCGAGCGCCAGATCTCCGGGCCCGACCAAGGCTAGGAGCGCGGTGCCGAGCACGCAGCCTGAAGTCGTGATCGCGAGCAGCTTTTTCTTCGCCGCATGAGCATCGGCGTAAGCGCCGATGATCGGTGCGGTGAGGATGATGAGGGCGTAGCTAACCGACAGAGCCAGAGTCCACGCGAACGTGCCCCAACTTAAGCCCGCGAAAACGACGCCCACGAAATAGGCGTTGAAGATCGCCGTGACGACTACGGTCGTGTAACCCGAGTTCGCGAAGTCGTACATCGCCCAGGCGAAGACCTCGCGCGGGCGTACGCCGGGTTGCAGAGCGCTGCTCACGCTCATGGGGCGGGGGCGCGACCGTCGCTACTCGCCGTAGCTGGGGTCGCAGTCATACGGATAGACGAACTCGCCGGGCCTGCGTGTCCACGCCATGTAGCGCGCGGCGATGCCGTCGAAGACGCGTGCATCCTCGTAGGTCTGCACGAGCCACAGCGTGTTGCCGTCCGGGCTGGCACGGAAACGCTCGACCATGTGCAGCCCTTCGCTGTGGTTGAAGCCGTTGTTCATGAACGTGCCCGGCGCCAGGTGCGTCGTGTCGACGACGAGCGTGTCGCCTTCCCAACGGCCGATGGAGTGGCCCGAGCGAGAATGCGGCGCCGTTGCGGGCGGGTGCGGTCGCCCGTCGAGGTGCACGACGCGCACGAGATCGAAGTACTCCATCTTGAATACGACGAGCTCGTCGCTCTGATAGACCTCCATCGGAAACGGCGCTTGCATGAAGAACGCGGCGGTCGGCGCGTTGCAGGTGTTCTCGCGCTGCAGCTCCTCCGCGAAGTCGTAGCTGCGGACCTCCGCGATCGCAGCCGGAGTCAACTCGAGGCCGGCGAAATCGCCTTCGGCAAGCTCGCCGGCGCCCGTGTCGTTGATGAGCCCGACGCCGTCCGGCAACTCGTCGATCAACGCTTGGCCCGAGCGCGCCTGCGTTTGCTCGAGGCGCGGCGTCCAAAACCCTTCGAAATCCGGCTGCGCATGACTCGCGGCGATCATCGCGAGCGCGCCACCGGCGACTAGAGACCGACGCAATAGGTAAGCGCGCTGCATGCTCAGTCGTCGCCGCGGACGACGTTCGGGTCGGGGCGTTGGCCCACGAGCTCCCGCCCGTCGTCGTAGGTCACGCGATAGACGCGCATGAAGCTCGAGCCGTCGCGCGCGGGATAGCCTTCGACACTCACGACGTCGCCGGGCTTTATCGACGTTTCGGTCCAGCCGCGCCGGCGCAGGATGTTCGGGGAGTTGGTCTCGATCTTCCAGTGCTGCTCGACGCCGTCGTCGCCTTTCGCCGTGAGCCTGAGGACGCCGTGCGGATTGCGGAACGTGAACTCGTCGACGGTGCCGCGCACCGTGACGAGCCGGTCGGCGACGAAGTGCACGGCGAACGAGTGATGCGCCGCGGCCGCGGCCGTCCAAAGCGCCGCCACGAACCCGAAGAGCTGCCACGGGCGCACGTTCACACTTAAGCTCCTCCGCGAAACTGCCGTCAGAGTATAGCCGCTGCCGGTCGCAGGCATCAGCCTCGCGCCGCGCGCGGCACGAGCAGCGACCGGCCGCCGAACCGCGTCCGCCACCGGGCTGCGACTTCGGTGTTGTAGACGCAGTCGGGCAACTCACCGCGTAACGCCGCGAGCACGGCCTCCGCAGCCCACGGAATCGCGGTGCCGAGCGTACCACCCTGATTGGCCGCCACCATGTGCGGCGACAGCAGCACGCGGTCGCCGAAACTCAAGATTCGGGCGTCGTGCGGCACGGGCTCCTCGGGCAGCACGTCGAGTGCCGCGGCGGCAAGCGCACGAGCGTCGAGCGCGTCGCAGAGCGCGTCGAGATCGACGACGGGCCCGCGCGCCGTGTTGACGAGCACGGCGGTCGGCTTCAGCAGCGCGAGCCGGCGGCGATCGATGAGGCCGCGTGTCTCGGCCGTGAGATTGCAGTGCAGCGTCACGACGTCGGCCTCGCGCAGCAACGTCTCGAGGTCGACGCGCTCGACGCCGTGGCGCGCGAACTTGCCTGCCTCGACGTACGGGTCGGCAGCGAGCGTGCGCACGCCCCACGGCCGGAGCAGGTCCGCGACGCGCCCGCCCGCGCGACCGAGCCCCACGATGCCGATCGTGATGCCGGGATACCCGTCGGCACGTTTGCCGAGGTACGTGCCATAGACGGGCGGATCGCGCCAGCCGCCGGCTTTGACGTGCCGGTCGCGCTCGCGGATGCGTTTCAACAGCGTGAGGATCATGGCGACCGTCCCTTCGGCCACGCCGCCCCAATTCGCTTCCGTCGGACAATACGTCACGAGCACGCCGAGAGCGTTCGCGGCTTCGACGTCGACGTCGTCGACGCCGATCGTGTACTTCGCGACGATGCGTAAGCGGGGCGAGAGCGCCAGGAACTCGCGGTCCATGTGGCCGCGAAACGTGGCGCCGAGCAGAGCGTCGACGCCGACCGCGAGCACCGCGAGCTTGGCGCGGTCCGCGTCGACCGGAGCGATGGTGACGTTGCAGCCGGCCGCTTCGATGAGCCGGTGTGAGTCGCCGGTCTCGTCGACCGGCCGATAGATCAGTACGTGCGGCCGGCTCAAGCGACTTGGACCGAGCGCGTGGGCGCGCGGTCGATCAGAGCTCGCTCTTCAGCGCGTTGTAAAACGCCGTGAGAAAGCGCTGCGTC
Source organism: uncultured Gammaproteobacteria bacterium (assembly GCA_964503125.1). GTDB lineage: Bacteria > Pseudomonadota > Gammaproteobacteria > Steroidobacterales > Rariloculaceae > FEN-1219. The sequence continues at coordinate 7,762 of CAZCZE010000050.1, read as the reverse complement.
GCCGGCTCGTCCGGCGCCGGTCCGCTCGTCGCGAACTTCGTCGCAAGGTCCGCGGTCGGGTTGGCCGCGACCACCTGCTCGACCGTCATCCCTTGCTCGATCAACTCGGTGATGCGGCGCTGCGCTTCGATCGTGTTCGTGCGGAACGCCGCTACGTCGTCCCGCGTCGAAACGACGCCGTGTCCCGGAACGATCTTCGTATTCGGCCCCGCCATGTCGACGAGCGCCTGCAGCGCCTCGATCGTGCCCTTGACCGAGCCGCCGTTGTTGACATCGACACCCGGGTAGCCGGTCGTGCGGAAGACGTCGCCGGCATGAATGACGTCGGCATTGGCGAAGTGGATGAAGCTGTCGCCGTCGGTGTGGGCCGGCGGCAGCTTGCCGATCGTCACGGACTCGCCGTTCAAGTGCAGCGACATGCGGTCGCCGTAGGTGACAACCGGCAGCGCCACAGCCGGCGACGGCGGATTGTTGTTGACGCCGCGCGCCATCCGCACGCGCACGTTGTCGTGGGCCACGATGTCGATGCCCATCTTGCCGAAGTTCTCGTTGCCGCCCGTGTGGTCGCCGTGGAGGTGCGTGTTGACAAGTAAGCGGATCGGCTTCTGCGACAGCGTGCGGATTGCCGCCGTGAGCTTGTCGGAGAGCGGCGCGAACTGATCGTCGATCATGAGCACGCCCTCGTCGCCGACGAGCACGCCGACGTTGCCGCCCTGACCTTCGAGATAGTGCACGTTGCCCACGACCTGATGCACTTTGATCTGCACCTGCGAGAAGTCTTGCTGTTGGCCTTGGGCGAATACTGCGGTCGCCGGCAAGACGGCGGGCAACGACCAAAGCGCGAGCTTGAACGTGCGGTTCGACATGGCTCTCCCCCGGGCGTGCTGTTCGGCCGGCGCGTGGCGCCGCTCAAGTCTCGATCATAGCACCGGCCGCGAGCCGCCGTTGGCACGCAGCAGGGGCCCGCGTGCGTGCCATACTCGCGCTCATGCAAGACCGCGCCGCGCTCGCTAGGGAGCTCGAGGAGACTTGGCATCGCGACATACCGCTCGCGGCCGCGATGCGCATTGCCGTGCAAAGCTACGACGGCCGCACGTTGACGGTGCGCGCCCCTCTCGCAGCGAACCGCAATCTGCACGGCACCGCGTTCGCGGGCAGCGCGTTCTCGCTCTGCGTGCTCGCAGCCTGGGGCGCTGCCTGGCTCGCCTGGCGCGAGCACGAGTCGAACGGCCTCATCGTCGTCGCGGACAGCAAGATCCAATATCGCAAAGCCGTGACCGGCGATCTCGTTTGTGTTTGCGCGCCCGACACGGCGGCCGTCGCGGCGGCGCTCGAGCAATTCCGTGGCCTGGGGCGCGCGAGCCTGTCGCTCGACTGCACCATCGACGCCGGCGAGCGCCGTGCCGTGAGCTTCACGGGCACGTACGTCGTGCAGACACCGCACCACTAGCGCGCGACCGACCAAACCTCGACGGTGCCGTCGAAGATCATGCGCAAGGCGACGTAGAAGATGATCACGAGCCCGACGTAGGCGATCCAGTGGAAGCGCGCGAGCAGCCGCGCGATGACCGCGGCCGCGAGGCCCATGAACGCGACCGACAACACGAGACCGAAGACCAGCACCCACGCGTGCTCGCGCGCGACGCCGGCCACGGCGAGCACGTTGTCGAGCGACATCGAGACGTCGGCCACAATGATCTGGATCACGGCTTGGCGCATCGTCTTCGGCGCCAACGGCACCTGGCCCGCAGCCGCAGGCTCCTCGGCAAGGACCTCGCGTGCCGCGTGCGCGTCGGGGAAATGAACCATGCGGCCGCTGCGCAGCTCGCGCCAGAGCTTCCAGCACACCCAGAGCAGCAGCAGGCCGCCGGCGAGCAGCAGGCCGATGATCTGGAGCAGTTGCACCGTGAATGCGGCAAACACGATGCGCAGCACCGTAGCCGCCGCGATGCCGAGCACCATGACGCGCCAGCGCTGCTGCGCCGGCAGCCCCGCGACGGCGATACCGACTACGATGGCGTTATCGCCGGCGAGCACCAGGTCGACGACGACGACCTGGGCGAGCGCCACGAGCTCCGCCGTGGAGATGAAATCCATCGAAACCTACGTCGCCTTGCGGGGAGGCCGCCAGTGTGCCCGTAAGACCGCGCCATTTCACGCTTAAGACGAGGTGTTGCGCCGTGGCGACGCCCCCCCGGCGGGCGTTGCCGCCCCTGGCCCCCGTGGGTCATGATAGCGGCCCTTAACACCTCGATTCCGAACGGGATTCCAATGCATCGACTCCGCTGGCACCACGGCCTGACTTGTTGCGCGGCAGCACCCCTCCTCGTCGGCGCTGCTGCGCAGGCGCAGAACCAGCCGCCGGCCAACACGCTCGAGGAAATCATCGTCACGGCGACGATGATCGAGCGCACGCTCAAATGGACGCCGGTCTCCGTGAGCGTCATCACCGAGGACGACATTCAGCTGGCTCGCCAGCAGCTCGCCCTCGACGAAGCCTTGAGCCGCGTGCCCGGTCTGTTCATGCAGAACCGCTACAACTTCGCGCAGGATCTGCGCCTCTCGATCCGCGGCTTCGGCGCGCGCGGCCAGTTCGGCATTCGCGGCGTCAAGGTGCTCGTCGACGGGATTCCCGAGACGCTGCCAGACGGGCTCGGCTCCGTCGATAGCATCGATCTAGGCGCCACGAGCCAGATCGAGGTCATCCGCGGCCCGAGCTCGGCCCTGTACGGCAACGCCTCGGGTGGCGTCATCAGCCTCACGTCGGAAGGTGGCGGCGCCGAGCCGTACGCGCAGGTGCGCGTGGCAGCCGGCGGCTACGGCTTCCAGAAATCGCAGGTCAAGTTCGGCGGAGCGACGGACCGCGTCGACTACTTGGTGAGCCTCTCGGACCAACAGCTCGAGGGCTACCGAGCGCAAAGCAACTACGAGAATCGGCTGCTGAGCGGCCGCTTCGACGTCGACCTCGGCGGCGACCGCAGCCTTCTAACCGTCGTGAGCTTCGCGGATCAACCGGTCTCGGACGACCCAGGCGGCCTCACGGCGGCCGTCGCGCCCGTCAATCCGCGCTCTGCCGCGCCGTTCAACTTGCAGTTCGATGCCGGCGAAGCTCTGGAGCAGACGCGCCTCGGCTTCGTCTACACCACACCGGCCGGCGAGCGCGGCACGATCACGGCGCGCAACTACTACGCGTGGCGCGATTTCGGCAATCTATTGCCGACACAGAACCAAGGCATCGTCGACCTCGGCCGTCGGTTCGTGGGCGGCGGCGTCAGCTACAGTTACGACGGCTTCTGGCTCGATCGCCCCAACCGCTTCATCGCCGGAGTCGACTTCGACGATCAGGACGACGAGCGCCGCCGCTACGACAACTTGAACGGCGTGCAAGGGCCGCTCAGCTTCGACCAAGAGGAGCACGTGACGAGCCGGGGCCTCTTCATCCAAAACGAGCTCAGTGTGTCGGAGCGCGTGCAGTTGTCGCTCGGCGTGCGTTTCGACGAGGTCGAGTTCGAAGTGACGGACCGGTGGTTCGCCAACCCCACGGGCGACGACTCCGGCTCGAAGAAGTTCACCGACACGAGCCCGATGGTGGGCCTCGTCGTCGGGATCAGCGACGCCCTGAATTTCTACGCCACCTACTCGAGTGCATTCGAAACCCCCACGACGACGGAGTTCAGCCTTCCGGGCGGCGGTGGCGGCTTCAACCAAGCTCTCGAGCCGCAACTTGCGAGCAACTTTGAGGTTGGGCTGCGCGGCGCGCTCGGCGCTTCTCAACGCTACGAGGTCGCCGTATTCACGATCGACGTGGAAGACGAGCTCATCGGCCGCGAAATTCAGACGTCTCCGGGCCGTTTCTCCTTCGAGAACGCCGGCGAGACCGGCCGCGAAGGCGTGGAGTTCTCGTGGATTGCGAATCCCACGGATCGCATCCAAGCCACGGTGAGCTACACGTACTCCGATTTCACGTACACCCGGTTCCTCGAGAACGTCACGATCGCCAACCCGGGCGGCACCGACCGCAGCGGGAACGTCATCCCGGGCACGCCCGAGGACATCTTGTTCGCCGAGTTCGTGTACCGTGCGCCGCGCGGGTGGTACGTCGCCACGGACGCGCTCTACATCGACGCGCAATTCGGCGATAGCGCCAACTTGGTCTCGGTTGCGGACTACACGCTGACGAACTTGCGCTTCGGCTACGACGCGCAGCTCGGCGGCGGCTTGCGACTGTCGCCGTTCGTCGGCATCAACAATGTGAGCGACGAGACCTACACGGCCAACGTACGCATCAATGCCACCGCAAACCGATTCTTCGAGCCCGGCCCCGGGCGTAACGGCTACGCCGGCATCACGATCGACTGGAAGTTCCGCTGAGCGAAGCGCGCCGCGCCGGTCACCGGCTCGCGGGCGAGCGCGACGGTGCGACGCGCGCTTACTACGACGGCCTCGCCGTCTGGACGGCCGTCGCTCGGCGTCTCGGTTACGGCGGCGGGCGCCGCGAGCTCTGCGTGCACCGTGCGCTCGCCGACCCATCGGCCGGCAGCCGCCCGACCGTCACTCGCATCCACGACTTACTCGCCGAGGCACTGCCGCTCCGGAACCTCGCTCACGTGCTCGATGCGGGCTGCGGCATGGGCGGCACGATGATCGCGCTCGCCGCGCGCAGCCCGGCGCGCTTCACGGGCCTGACGCTGAGCCCCCGGCAGGCCGAGATCGGCCGGCGGGCGCTCGCGCGCTTGGGCCTCACGAGTCGCGTCGAGATCCGCGCGCAAGGCTATGACGAGCCCGTCGCCGCACGCTTCGATGCGGTCGTCGCCATCGAGTCGTTGGCGCACTCTCGAGCTCCCGAGGCCAGCGTACGCGCGCTCGCGGCGCGTCTCGATCCCGGCGGTTGGCTCGCGATCGTCGACGACATGCCGCTGCCCGCGGCCCGCGGCACACGGGACCTCGCTCTGTTTCAGCACGGTTGGCGGCTGCCCGTGCTCCCAGACGCCGCCGAGTGGCGGGCGGCGCTGCGCGACTGCGGCTGTGAGGTCGTCGTCGAGCGCGACTTGTCGGCAGACGTGCGGCCGCGGCCCTTAAGACGCATCGCGGCGCTCGAACGCCTCAATCGCGCGCTCCGGCGCGTCGCGCCGACACCGGCAGTGCGCCGATTGCTCGACTCCTACCGCGGCGGCCTCGCGCTCGAGCGCCTCTTTCGGGAACGGCTCATGAGCTATCGGCTGCTCGTCGCGCGCAAGCGGCCGCTCGCGTAAAGCGCGTGGTTCGAGGCCCTACTTGCGGCGCGGCGGGAAATACCACCAGGCCGCCACGACGGCTGCCGCGAACAGCGTGTACGCCGCCGTGAACACCCAAACCGGCACGTCATAGTAGAGCGCACGCCCAACCCAGTACTGGATGAAGCTCGCCTCGTAACCCGTGCCGCCTGCTTGCGCTCGCAGCCAGCTCTCGAGCGCCGTCAACGGGCACACGACGCCGAGCCACGCTTGCGCCACGACGATGGCGATGGCCGCGAGATGCGCGAGCCTGAACCACCAGCCGTTGACGAAGCGCCAGCTGCGCCAGTTACCGACGACGACGAGCACGAGCCCGCCGACGACGAACACGACGATGCCGAAGTGCAGCGCCAGCACGGCGTCGGCGAGCAATCGACGAGTCTCCATTACGCCTGTGCCCGAACGCTTACAGGATCAGTTCCCAGTAGCCGACGTCGACGTACCGTCCAAGCTTCCAACCGACCTCCAGGAATTGCGCCACCTTGGTGAAGCCGAGCCGCTGCGAACCCGACGACACATAGACCGTGCTCTCGACCGCGAGCCGGTAAGCGGAGCGGGCCTTCCAGGGCGTCGCGTAGGCGTAGCCTTCGATGACGCCTTCGCGCTCCCAAACGAGCCATGGCAAGAGCGCCGTGACCGCCGTGATGCGCCTAGCCATCTCGGCTTCTGCGACCGGCTCTTCCTCGAACGTGATGACGGTGTCCCCCACGTACGGGTTGTAGATGGCGCAAATCTGCGCTGCATCCGCCGGCCGACACGCTCTGATCATGTTGCGCTCCACACCGACGCCGGCGCCGCAACGAATCTCCGGCGTACCCGCTAAATCGCCCTAGTACGCCTTGGCCCAGACGACGCGCTGGGCGCTCGGCTTACCGGTGAACGGGCACGTGCCGGGCTCGCTCTTCTCCAGCGGAACGCAGCGCACGGTGACCGAGAGGTCGTCCTTGATCTGCTGCTCGAGGGCGACGTCGCCGCTGAAATGCGCGAGCGCGAAACCGCCGTGAATCGGCGTGGGTGCGCCCTCGGGCGCAGGCGGGCTCGCGAAGTACGCATAGAACTCGTCCTTCGTGTCGATGCGGCGCGTGTGTTCGGCGCGATACGCCTTGGCGTGCGCGAACAGGCCGTCCTGGATCGATTGCAGCGACGCGGCGATCGTCGCGACGAACTCGGCGCGCGGCACGCTCTGCTTGTCCTTCGGCGCCCGGTCGCGGCGCGCCGCGAACACGGCGTCCTTCTCCATGTCGCGCGGGCCGATCTCGAGCCGCACGGGCACGCCTTTGCGCACCCACTGCCAGACCTTCTCGCCGCCGCGCTCCTCGCGCTCGTCGACGAGCACCCGCACGGGCGTGTCGTTGTAGCGCTGCGCGCGCAGCTCCGCCGCAAGCTTGCGGCAATAGTCGAGCACGCGCGCTTTCTCGTCGTCGGAGCGGAAGATCGGCACGATCACGACGTGCTGCGGCGCGAGTCGCGGCGGCACTACGAAGCCGTCGTCGTCCGAGTGCGTCATGATCAAACCGCCGATGAGCCGCGTGGAGACTCCCCAACTCGTGGTCCACGCGAATTGCTGCGTACCGTCGGCCCCGAGAAACTGGATGTTGCTCGCGCGGGCGAAATTCTGCCCCAAGAAGTGGCTCGTGCCGGCCTGCAGGGCCTTGCGGTCGTGCATCAGCGCCTCGATCGAGAACGTGCGGTCCGCGCCCGGAAAGCGCTCGCCGGCCGTCTTCTCGCCCTTGATGACGGGCACGGCCATCCAGTTTTCGGCGAAATCGGCGTAGACGTCGAGCATGCGCATCGTCTCTTCGACGGCCTCCTCGCGCGTCGCGTGCGCCGTGTGCCCCTCCTGCCACAGGAACTCGGTCGTGCGCAGGAACATGCGCGTGCGCAGCTCCCAGCGCACGACGTTGCACCATTGATTGATGAGCAGCGGCAGGTCGCGATAGCTCTGCACCCAGCGCGCGAACGCGTCGCCGATGATGGTCTCGGACGTCGGCCGCACGATGAGCGGCTCCTCGAGCTCGCCCGTGGGCACGAGCTTGCCGTCGGCATCGGCCTCGAGCCGATGGTGCGTCACGACGGCGCATTCCGTGGCGAAGCCCTCGACGTGCGCAGCCTCTTTCTGCAGGAACGACAGCGGGATGAACAGCGGGAAGTACGCGTTCTCATGGCCCGTCGCCTTGAACATGTCGTCGAGCGCGCGCTGCATATTCTCCCAGAGCGTGTAGCCCCAGGGCCGAATGATCATGCAGCCGCGCACGGGCGAGTTTTCGGCGAGATCCGCGCCCACGATGACCTGCTGGTACCACTCGGCGTAGTTCTCGGCGCGCGTGGGCGTGATCGCTGTCTTCTGCTTGCTCATAAGGCGGTGAAGGATAGCGGCTCGTCTGCCGTCCCGGAAGCTCCACTGCGCGGGACGTCCCGGAAGCGGTGCTGCGCAGACGGCCCTCTCGAGACCGTCTGCGCACAGGGACGTGCGCAGACGAGCCCCAGGG
>CAZCZE010000049.1:0-280227 GCA_964503125.1 uncultured Gammaproteobacteria bacterium | reverse complement strand
GACGTCGGCGGCCGCCGGCCCGGCGGCGGCCCAGGCCGGCCGGGCGCGCCGGGTGGGGCGGGCGGCGCGCCGCCGCCGCCGTCGTTCACGAGTCTCTATCAGCCGTCGGCCGCTGCGCACGCGGCCACGCTCAGCGACCAGGACGACCCCACGCTCAAGTGCGTGCCCGTGGCGTTCGGCACGTTGAACGTCCGCTTGTGGAACGTCGGCGCGGTGGGCCAAATCATCGCGACGCCGAAGATGGTGGTCATGCTGTCCGAGACCTTCCACGACTATCAGCTCGTGCCGACGGATGGCCGTCCGCACCGCGACGACGCGCCACCGACGTACCGCGGCGACTCGGTCGGTCGCTGGGACGGCGACACGTTCGTCGTCGACACGACCAATTTCACCGACGACACGTGGATGTTCGCGGAAGGCCGCGTGTCGCATCACTCCGATGCGCTACGCATAGTCGAGCGCTACCGGCGCGTGGATGCCAACACACTCGAGATCGAGGCGACCGTCGAGGATCCGAAAGTCTTGACCGGACCGTGGACGGCGCCGAAGCAGACGTTGCAGCTCGCGCCGTTCGACCAGCTCTTGTCGCTCAATTGCTCGAGCGTGGAAGCGCCGGTCATGATCCAGAGCGCCGAGCAGCGCAAGAACTAGCGTCCCGATCACGAATGAAGCGCGCCGCGTGAGTTCGGCCGCGATGGCGTTCACTTGACGGCAGTCGCCTCGATTTCGATCATGAGTCCGGGGAACGCCAGTTTCGCGACGCCCAGCAACGTACCGGAAGGCTGACACGCAGCTTCCGCCAAGCGGCTCCCGACGACGTCCGACGCGCTCAAGAACGCCTCGACGTCCGTCGTGTAGTAGTTGAGTCGTACGACATTCGTGAGCCCGAAGCCCGATGCTTGGAGCACGGTCTCGAGATTCCGAAAGGCCTGCTCGATTTGTTTCCGCATGTCACCCACGTGCACGGGCTTGCCTTTGTCGTCCACGGAGGCCTGCCCGGCGCAGTACAGCACGCGGCTCGCGTTCGACACCTCGATGCCCTGCGAGAAGCCGTATTGGTCCTGCCACTTCCAAGGGTTGATCTTTCGTTGTTCCATGTGTCACTCCTTGCGACCGGGCGCGTTGGAAGTCGCGAGCGCGTCGTGCGCGGCCTCGAGCATCACGAGCACTTCGCACGGGCGCGCGAGCGCGAGCATCGCCTGCGTGCGGATGTTGAGCCACTCGATGTTCGGCTGAAACTGGTCCATCGGCAGGGCGTTGAGCGCCTTGACGCCTGCGAGGCACTCGCCTTCGGCCCGAATTCTCGCGAGCTCGGCGTCGCCCATCCTGACGACGGGGTGTCGTGCACTGATGGCGGCAAAGCTCAAGTCCTCCTGGCCGAATGCGGTGGAAGAGACGAGCAGGCTCAAGGTGATCGCGGCGATTCTCGTTCGCATGGGTTGCCTCCGGCGGTTGAAGTAGCGGCGAGCGTGGAACGGCAGCGAGGTGAAGCCTCGCCTAGTTCGCGGCTGGGGGTGGAGTCACGCGTTGCCCTTCTCGAAGCAGGGCGTGGTGCACGCGCTGTTTGAAGCGCCATCCCTGCGGCGTGCGCACGTAGGTATCCTCGTAGTGTCCGTCGTACTCGATCTTGTTGGGGTCGCCGCCGAGGCCGATCATGAGCATGTCGACGTATCCGGACGCACCCGCTGCCGTCGGCGTGATGATGTGGTTGGTGTAGATATGCCGCACGCCTTGCTCGATCCACGGAACGTTCTTGCACCCGCGCGACCCGCCGCCCGATACCTCTGCGAGCCGTTCGCGGCCCTGAATAGCAGGCAGCTGCCTGCCTTCGAACGACGGAATGAACGCGCCGTCGGCCGCAAACAGATCCGCGTAGTCGTAGCCGTTGTTCGAGCACGTGTCGATCGCGCGTGCGTACTTCGCCACGAGCTGCTGAATCTCGAGGTGGTCGAGCGCCGTCAACTGGCCGACCGCAGCCGATGACTGTGCGCGCATGCCCGTGGACGCCGCGAGGCACAGGGTGACGAAGGTCGCGGCTGCAATTCGATTAGGCATATCTCCTCCTTCAGGCGCACGCGTTCTCGAGCTAGCGCTTGCGGTACAGGTGAACGAAGCGATCGGTCTTGCCGCGCACGGCCGGAGAAGAGCTCCGTGTAGTAACCACCGGCGCCGAAGATGTCGGCGATCGTCATGCCGGGCGCGATACCGGCGAACGCCATGAGCTCGGCCGGCTTGTCGCGCGCGTCGCGCTCGCGGTCCGCGGCGCTACGGGCGGGCGTCTCGACGGCGCGGCGAATCGCGTCGGCGGCGGGCTGCGCCGTCGCCGTCGTCAGCCAGGCGGCCACGCACAGTGCGACGAGCGTTCTCAAGGCGAGCACCTCGCTGAAGGCGGCGAACGACCCCACGCCCTTCGCGGGCGTGGGGCGAGTCGTGAGCGTCGTTACGCTGGTACGCCGGCCGGCCAGGCGAAGTCGGGACGCAGGCCCTCGTAAACCGGTCGGCCGTCCGTCGGTTTCGGCACACCTGTCTTCGGGTCGTAGAACGCGTGATAGGTCGCCTTGAGATTCTTGTCGTCGTAGCCCATGAGGTTCGGTACGACCACGCGAATGCGCTTCTGCTTGTCGTCGAGCATGATCGGCTTGCCGCACTTCGAGCACAGGCAGAGCTCGAGCGGCCCGTTCGGGTTCTGATCGTTGAACGGCTGGCGCTTGAGTCCCGCCAGGTTGTCGACGTTGAGATCACCGTGCTTGAAGAACACGACGTGCGTCGTGGCTTGCCCCGTGACACGTTTGCAAACCGAGCAGTGGCAGGTGTGATTGTCGATCGGAGCTTTGTCCGACGACGTATGGACGTGCTCGCATCCCCCGGAATACTTGGCCATGGCTTTGTCACCCTTATTGTTGGTCGAGTGGTGTCGATCCTAAGCGACCGACGAATCCTTAAGCTGACGCCTCGATTATAGAGGCCGAGCGTCGTTTGATCGAGCTGGCCTGGCCGGCGTCATTCCGGGTTGAAGCAGTACGCGCAGATCTTGTTGCCGTCGAGGTCGCGGAGATAGCCCGCGTACGCCGTCGGATGCCAGCTGCGCGGACCCACGGCGCCTTGCACAGCCGCCGGCAGCGCGGGACTGCGAGGCGCGCGTGCTATGTTTTTCGATCTCAACAGGGGGACAGTACCGTGCGAGAAGTCAACTACAGGCCGCCGAGCTCGAAGAAGCTGCAAGCCGTCGAGAAATGGGACGGCAAGCTGCCGACGACGATGGTGCCGAGCACGGCGCTGCCGTTCATCAACCTGCAGCCCGCGGGGAACGCCAACTAGCCCCGGCCAGAACCGAAAACTGAAGCCGCCCCGGACGGGGCGGCGAGTTTCGCCGCCCGTTCGACTCGAGCCGCGTCAAAACCGAAGCTTTACGCCGCCCAGGAACCCACGCGGGGCGCCTGGACGGGCGCCGGCCGGTGCGAACGCAACGTTGTAGACCTCGTCGGTGAGGTTCTGCGCGCCGGCGAACAACGCTACGTTGTCGTTCACGTTCCATGCGGCCGAGAGGTCGAGCAGCCAACGATTGTCGACGAGCTGAGCCACCGGAATCGCTCCCTGGCCCGCGCGTGCGCGCGCATCGTCAACGTAGTTGACGGCGAGGTTGAGCTCCCACCGGGCCGCATCCAGACCTAAATTCAACGTGAGCTGATGCTCCGGCAGGTACGGCAACTCGTCTCCGGCGACGACATTGCCCCACGGCGCATAGCTGCTCGTGAAGCTACTGCGGAACTCCGCATCCGTGTAGGTGTAGGCGAGCGAGATCGGCAGACTGACGGGACGGTCGGCCAGGGCGTTGTAGGTCGCGGAGAGCTCCACGCCCTTCACCTTCACCTTGCCGCCGTCGAACTGATCGCCGAGATTGCAGCCGCCGCCGGTCGAAGCCGTGCAGGTGCCGACGAGATTGTCGTAGTCGTTGAGAAACGCGATCGCCTCGAGACGAGTCGCGCCTCGGTCGCGCCGGACGCCGGCTTCATAGCTCCACGACGTCTCCACGCCGGCCGTGGAGCCCGGCGCGGGGTTGCTGAAACCGCGGTGCACGCCGCCGAATACGCGCAGGCCATCGGTCAATCGGAAGGTTGCGCTCATGCCCGGGATCCAGACGTCGACTTCGTTCTCGAGTGGCGCGCTCGGCGCCGCGCGGCCCGGGTCGGTGAGTGCATAGTCGGTCCGCGAGAGGTCGATGATCTCGTAACGCACACCGGGCACGAGGGTCCAACGCTCGAACGTGATCCTGTCGCGCACGTAGAAGGCCAGCGCCTCGGCGCCCACCACGCGATTCTCCTGGCTGCCGGCCGCGCCGGCCGCAGTCAGCAGCATCACGCCGTCGTTCATCTGGTAGCGATCGTCGTTCTGGAAACGATCCTCTTCGTCCTTGTGATGCCGCAGCGAGATCTCCAAATCGTGCGCGACCGCGTCGGTTCCAAGCTTTGCGCCGAGGATCAGCTGTGCGCCCGTGGTGTAGTACTCGCGGTTGTTGTTCCGCACGCGTAGCGCGTTGGCCGGGCTCACGTACCCGGGCGCGCCGATGACCGTCGCCATCGCGTCGGGGAACGCAGTCGGGTTGTCGAGCACGGCGCTGATTCCTCTCTGCGATCCGCCGCCGAGCACGTCATTGAGCTTGTACCAAGCGCGCGCTGTGGTCGTGTGGTAGGCGAGGGCCGTGAGGTCGAGCGACGATCCGAGCTCCGTGCGATACGTGGCTTGGTATGTCTTATGCTCGACGTTCATCACGTCTTCCTGGCTGGCTCGGTAGCGCCGATAGGGCTCGGTACGGAAGTCGTCGAGCGTCAGGCCGAGATAGGTTTCGTCGGACGTTTCATCGTAGGACTGAAGCTTGATCTCGAGCGACTGGCGGCGCGCCGCGTTGTCGTTCGAGCGCAGCGCGATCTTCGCGAGAACGTCGTCGATCTCGTAGCCCGTATCGCCGCCCGAGTCGAGCTGCTTGAAGCCCTCCGACTCTTCCGAGACGCCCTCGATCAGGAAGCCCACGTCGAAAGCGCGGTCAGTCTCGATCCATCGGCCGACCGCGCCGTGCGCGCGGGCGCCGTCCTCGCCGCCAAGCAGATCGAGCTTCCCGCCGATGCCTTCGCCGCGGCCGCCGGGAATCGGCGTCGAAAATAGGTTGATCGCGCCGCCCGTGGTCAACGGGCCGTACTTGGTGGACGCCGGCCCTTTGACGACCTCGATCCCAGACATGCGGTCGACGCGCGGGAAATAGTACGCGGCAGGCGCTGCGTACGGCGCAGGCGCGATGAGGACGCCGTCTTCCATGACGGAGATCTTGCTGTTGCGGTCGTTGCCCGAGCCGCGAATTCCGATGTTGGGACGGAGGCCCGAGCCCTCTTCTTCTTGAAGATAGAGCCCGGGCACTTGGCGCAGCACGCGATTCACGTCGCTGTAGGAGAAGGTTTCGAGCGCCTTTAGGTCAAGAAACTGGATGGAGCCGCCGAGCTCGCGCGCGTCCGCGGGCGGGACCGTGACCAGTCGGCCGAACACGATGACTTCTTCCTCGACCGTGTCCGTTTGCTGTGCTGCCGTCTGGAAACTGGGGCTCGCAAACGCGGCGCCGATAGCCAGCGCCAGTGACGATCGCCTACTGCCGCGCCACGACAAGGTCCGCCCACTCATGAGGATTCCTCGCACAAGTCGTTGTTCGTGAACGCAAGGCAGGCATCCTAGCGGCCCCTTAACGGTTCGTCAATAAGAAGTATTCGCATTTGCTGTTACGAATGGATCTTAAATCCATTTAGCAGCAGTTCTCATCGAGCCCTGCCTGCCTTCGTCGAGCCCGGCACGCGGCCTGACGCGCCGGCGCCGAGAAGGCCAACTAACGCGAGCTGGAGAATCCTTTGGCCGGCGGAGCGCAGACCCTGACGCGGCTGAGTTGATGTTATTTTTTCGCGCCTAGATCCACGGCTCGACGGGGGAACGACCGATGCTGACTCGACGCGAATACCTGGCGCTCACGGCCCAAGCAGGGGCTGCGCTCGCGCTGCCGGTCAATGTGTTTGCCCAAGGCGCCGTGATCACGCGGCCGATACCGAAGACCGGCGAGCAGCTGCCGATCGTCGGGCTCGGCAGCTCGGCCACGTTCAGCCAAATCGCCGCGGCCGCCGACGTCGAGGCCATCCGCGCCGTGTTCTCGGCCCTGCTCGATAACGGCGGCACCGTGTTCGACACGGCGCCGGGTTACGGCGCCTCCGAGGAGGTCGCGGCGCGAGCCGTCAACGAGGCCGGCCTGCGCGACCGCGTATTCTGGGCCACGAAGCTCAACGTCGCGGGACGCGGCGCGAGCGCCGATCCTAAGCGGGCGCGCGAGCAAGTCGAGACGTCGCTCAAGCGTGCTGACGGTGGCCTCGGGCGCAACAAGATCGATCTCATCCAGGTACACAACGTCGCCGACATGGCGACGCAGTTCCCGATCCTCGAAGAGTTCAAGCAGGCGGGCCGCGTTCGCTACATCGGCACGACGACGACGTTCAAGCCGCAGTACGCGACGCTCGAGCAGCTCATGCGCGACGAGCCCTTCGACTTCATCGGCATCGATTATGCCGTCGACAATTTGAGCGCCGAAGAGCGCATCTTCCCGCTCGCGCAGGAGCGCGGCATCGGCGTGCTCGTTTATCTACCGTTCGGCCGCACGCGGCTCTGGGACCGAGTCGAGGGACAGGCGTTGCCCGAGTGGGCCGCCGAGCTCGGCGCGGCGACGTGGGCGCAGTTCTTCCTCAAGTTCGCGGCGTCGCACCCCGCGGTCACGGCCGTCACGCCGGCGACGAGCAAGCCGCACCACATGGTCGACAACATGACGGCCGCGAAAGGCCGCCTGCCGGATCAGGCCGAGCGCAAGCGCATGATCGACTTCATCGGGGCGCTACCCGCGTAGCGACGGCACGCCAGCGCGAGGGATCCTGGAGCCCGAGCGCGAGCACCATGCCCACAGTCACGATCGCGACGCCCGCGAGCTGGAGCGCCGTCGGCGTTTCGCGCAGCAACGGAATGGCGACCAGCAGCGAGAACGCGGGCACGAGCGCTGCGAACACGGCGCCGCGCGCGGCGCCCAGGATCGCGACGGCGCGCGTGTAGAACAGCAGCGCGACGACGGCCGACAGCACGCCCTGAAATACGCCCTGGACGACGAGGTCGCGCCACGGCGCCGCGACGATGCCGTCGCCCGCGAGCCACGCGTAGCCCGGCACGTAGAGCACCATCGATAGCACGCCGACGACCGCGGTCGCGTGCAGGGGCTCGACGCGCCAGCGCCGCGACGCGATCGTGTAGCCCGCCCAGAAGAGGCCGCCGAGCGCGAACATCGCGTCGCCGAGCCACGTGAGCTCGCCGTGATTGGCAAGGCCGTCCCACCCCATGGCCACGAGGCCCGCCGTGATCGCGGCCGCGCCGAGCATTCGCGCGGACGTAAGCGGCTCACGCAGGATCCACGCGCCGCCGAGCGTCGAGCAGAGCAGCATGCAGCTCGGCGTGATGACGCCCATGTGGCCCGCGGGCGCGAAGGCGAGGCCGCCGGCCGTGAGCAGCACGTACGGCGCGCCCGCGCCGACGGCGAGGGTGAGGCCGCGCAGCGGCTTAAGCTCGCCGAGCCCACGGCGGGCGAACAACGGCAGCAGCACGAGGCCCGCGACGCCGAAGCGCAGCGCCGTGACGTCCCACGCGTCGAGTGCGTGGCTCGCCATCGAGAGCTTGGTGATCGCGGGGAAGCCGCCCCAGATGAGCGCGGCGAGGATTCCGAAGGCTGCGCCCGCCAGCGGCGACGGCGCCGACGATTCGCTAATCGGCGAGCCCCTGGTAGACGCGCCGCTCGAAGCCTTGCAGCGTCTCGATGGCGGCCGCGTCGTAGAACGGCAGGTACTGCATGAGCAGCACGCCGCCGACGCCGCGCTCGGGGTCGATCCAGAACTCGGTGTTGAAAATCCCGGCCCAGCTCATGCTGCCCGGCGAGCGCGACAGCGGATCGTCGTGCGCGCCCGTGATCTGGAAGCCCAAGCCGAACGTGTCGCGCCCCGCGCCGAGCGGAAACGGTTCCGTGAGCGCCGGCAGCGCGGCGGGTTGCAGCTCGACGCGCACGTTTCCTAAGTGGTTCTGGCCCATGAGCCGAGCGGTCGCCTCGCTCAAGAGGCGCGTGCCGTTCGGCCCGCGCCCGTCGTTCAGGAACAGCTGAATGAACTTCGCGTAGTCCGCGGCCGTGGAGTGCAAGCCGCCGTCGCCGAAGACGGGCGAGCTGATCTCGGCCGTGTTCGGCGTCTCGACCAAGCCCTCGGGCGTCGTGCGGTGCACCGTCGCGACTCGGCTCGTCTTCGGTGCCGGGACGAGGTAGAACGTGTCGCTCATGCCGAGCGGCACGAAGATGCGCTCCGCGAAAAATTCGTCGAGCGGCTGCCCCGATACTTCCTCGACCACTGTGCCGAGCACGCGGGTGCTCTCGCCGTAAGTCCAGCGCGTGCCGGGGTCGTGGAGCAGCGGCAGCCCCGTAACGCTCGCGCCGGGCGTCGGGCCGACGAGCTGCGCGAGCGTGGCATTGGAGAATGCATAGCCGAGCCCCGACGTGTGCGTCAGCAAATGCCGGATGGTCATCGGTGTGGCCGCGGGGCGCGTCGTATAGGTCTTGTCGGCCGGGTTGAAGGTCTCGATGACCTGCTTGTCCTCGAACGCGGGCAGGTACTGCGAGACGGGATCGTCGAGGCCGAGGTCGCCCTCTTGGACCAGCATGATTACGGCGACCGATGTCACGGGCTTGGTCATCGAGGCGATGCGGAAGATCGTGTCCGGCGCCATCGGCACGTCGTTGCCGAGCTCTTGACGCCCGAACGCGCCCAAATAGACGACGCCGTCGGCGTCGACGACGAGGCCGACGAGCCCCGGGATGCGCGTGTCGCGCACGACGCCCGCGAGGTAGGTGTCGACCTCGGCGCTGCTCGCGAGACGATTCTGCGCGGCGCCGGCGATGGGAGCGAAAACGGCAACGGCAAGCGCCGCGAGGCGCAAGAGAGACGTCTTAAGGGTGAGCATGGGCGTGAGGTTCGGTGAGCGGACCGACGGCCGGAGTTGGCTCGCCGATGCGCAACACTAGCGGCTGCTCGGGGTGCGCGCAAGAGAGCGCACGGGCTCTCGCGCGTCCCAATTGCTCGTCAGCCTCGCTTGCGCGGCGGAGTCGGCAGCTCGACGGCGATGTCGTCGAAGTCGCCCTGCGTCAACGTCGGCTCGGTGCTGCTACGCAGCGTATCGGCGAGCGTGGGGTCGATGTCCTGGGTTACGTCGAATGGCAGCGGCGGCGGGTCTTCGCGCTGTCCTCGACGGCGGTTTTTCGTGCTCATTGCGTGTTGTCCTCAGCCACGGAAAGGGTACGCCGAAGGAACTGGCCCAGGACGTTAACCGTGTCACACCGTGGCAAGGGATCTGAATCCCTTTGGAGTCATTGACACACACCCGAAGACGGCTAGCATAACCAGGCCACTCTTGGAGATACCCCGCGTGACACGATCCTCAAGAAAAACAGGGACCAAAGCCCCGCGCACCGACTCAGCGCAAGCACAAACCTTCGACGACGAGGGCGTTCGCCTCGCGATCTTGGCGGTGCTCGAGGCGGTCTACGAGTGCTTTCCGCACATCACGCTGCCGCAATACCTGATCACGCTCGAGGTCCGTAAGGCCGAGCGCGATGGCTCACCGCACACGCTGGCATCCATCGTGAAGAAGCTGCGGATGCCGTTCTCGACGGCTTCGCGAGTGGTCTGGTCCCTCACCGAGGAGGGCGGCGACATCGGGATCATCCGCTATCTGAGCCATCCCACCGATCGGCGCAAGAAGCTGCTCGTCATCAACGAGCGCAACGAGCCGAACGAGGTGCCGCGCGCCATCTCGCGCGCGATGCTCGACTACTACGGCGACGCCGTTCGACAGCTCAAGGGCTCCGCGTAGGGTCTTAACGGCGGAATGGCGGGACGACGAGCCGCCGCCAGGCGAGCGCGAGACCCGTCCACACCAGTTGAAGTCGCGTGCCGTGAGCCACCGGCAAAAACAGGCGGCCAGACTACCTAGGCCTACCCGCTATTGCAAAACATTCGCATTTGCCGTTGGGACCGAAAAAAAGGCCGGAACCGCTGCCGGTCCCGGCCCCTCGATTCGTAAACTCGCTGGGTCGGATCAGCGCGTGCCCGCGGGGGCGCAGCGCCGTTCCGTGGTCGTCGTCGTGCGTCTATCCGCGCGATTTTCCTGAATTTGTTCCTGGATCTTGCGGCCGATCAGGGCTCCGGCGGCTGCACCGGCGGCCGTCGTGATGTCGCGATCGCCGACGTCCTTGCCGATCGCTCCGCCGACGACGGCGCCGAGCGCGGTGCCTGCGATCCGATGCTCGTCTTTCGGGTCCGCCGTCACCGCGACTTCCTCGTCCCAGCACTCTTCCGCGGGCGCCGCGCGCGCCACGGTGGGCTCGGCTTCGACCTCGACCGCCGGGCCGCCGGTCTGCTCGCCGAGGTACTGATAGCCCAGCACTCCGCCAACAGTCGCCAGGGCAGCGCCGGCCACGGCGCCAATCAACATCGATTTGCTCATCCCGAACTCTCCTTGAGAATCGCGGCCACTGTGCGCGCGGGCCAAGGGGCCCGTCTGTGACAGCGGTCACGGCCGCCGCAAGCTTAGCGTGTCAACGCGGCGGCACTTCGCAGGCGAGCTCGCGATAACGGCAAAACGCGTTCGCGAGGCGCATCTGCGCCGGCGTGCGGCAATCGGGCTCGAAGAGGCGCGGGTTGCCGACGAGGATGCACAGCGCCTTCGCGCGCGACGTCGCGACGTTCAAGCGGTTGCCGCTGTAGAGGAAGTCCATGCCGCGCGGCGCGTCCTCGGGCGTCGACGTCGTGAGCGAGACGATGACGACGGGCGCCTGCTGGCCTTGGAACTTGTCGACGGTGCCGATGCGGACGTCGGGCAGTCGTTCCGCGAGCGCCGTGACCTGCGCGTTGTAGGGCGCGACGATCATGAGGTCGGCGGTCGTCAGCGGCGCTGCCTCGTCGTCGGCGTTGCGATAACGAACGCCGTCGGCCGTGAGCGCCGCGACCAATGCAACGACGGCCTCGACCTCCTCGAGTGAGCGCGACTGGTTGGCGTCGTGCTCGACGGGCACGTACACGAGTCCCGCCCTGCCGAGTGCTGCCGCAGCCGAGCCACGCGGCGCGAGCACGGCTTGGCGCTCGAGGCCTGGCACCGACGTCAATCGCTTCTCGTAGAACGCCTCGGCCGTGAACGCGCAGATGGCGGGGTGCAGCCGGCGGGTTTGATGCAGGAACAAGCCGCGGTCGCTCGCGATCGTCTTGGCGCCGCCGAGCAGGTGCTCGAGCGCCGAGGCCCCGGCGCCCGGCGGATGGCTCGCCTGCTGCGGCTGCTCGAGCTGTTGCGGGTCGCCGAGTAGCACGATGCTCTTGGCGCCGGCCGAGACGGCGAGCACGTCCGCGAGCGACATCTGCCCGGCCTCGTCGATGAACAGCACGTCGACGCCGTCGCGAAAGCGCTCGTTGGCCCACAGCCACGACGTGCCGCCGAGCAGCCGGTACGCGTCGCTCGCGAACAGCGCTGCGATGCGATCGTTGTCGTCGATCGCGTGCAGCGCCTCGGGGTTGACGTCCGAAGGCCTGCCCTTGTGGAGGCACTGGAAGTCCGCGAGGCCCTGCTCGCCGGCGCGCTCGCAGACGGCGCGCAGCACGTTGCGGATCGTTTCGTGCCCCACGGCCGTGACGCCGACTTTCTTGCCGGCCTTCAAGAGCTCCAGAATCATGTGCGAGCCCGTGAACGTCTTCCCGGTGCCCGGCGGCCCTTGGATCGGCAGCACGCCGTGGTCGAGCTCGAACGCGAGACGAAGGGCCTCGCGCACCTCGGGATCGACGTCGCGCCCGCGCAGTGCGACCGCCGCGGCTCGCTGCCGATCCCGCGCGCTGCGCGCCGCGTCGAGCGCGATGACTTGCGTGGCGGGTGGCGGCCCGCGATCGGGCTGCAGGCCGCGCGCGCCGCGCACGAAGCGCGGCGGGCACTTCCGCAGCAAGTCGCGCGCCGCACGATGCGGACCGGCGTCGTCGACGCCATTGGCCGCGATCCACCGGCCGATCTCGAGCAGGACGCTCGGCTTCGGTTTCGGCGACACCCTGCGCCGGACGAAGACGCGCTCGGGTCGGAGGTCTGCGAAGCGCCCCGTGTGCTCGACATCGACCGTGTGCGCGGCCACGTCGAGGCCGACGATCTTGCCGATCGGCTTGCCGGTGACCGGCACGCAGACTTCGTCGCCGCGGCGCACGTCGTGCTCTTGCGGCGGGAACGTGTAGCGATGCACGGGTTTGCGCGGCGTGCCGCCCACGGTCTCTTGGAGCTCGAGGCCCGCGAGCGCCGAGCGCTCGTCCTCGTAGTCCTCGAGCGGCAAATCGAGCAGCCGAAAATACTCCCACCACGCCGCCTTCTCCTCGCGGCGATGCCATTCGAGGAGTTGCGCCATGAGCCAGCGCGCCTGCTGCACTTCGTTGCGCTCGGCGGCGTCGATCGGCACGCCGTCGAGCAACGCGGCCATCACGCGCTGCGTTTCCTCGGCCGCCTCGGCGACCTCGACGCTGGCCTCGCCCGAGCGCAGCTCGGGGCGCGGCAGCTCGGCTCCCTGCGCGCGCTCGGCCTCGGCGCGCAGGTCTTCGAGCCAGGCGCGTAGAGCGGCCGTGGAGACGCAGTCGTCGCGGTTGTAGCGCTCGACGACGGCGATGTGCTCGGTGAACTTGCTCTCGGCCGGCTCCGCATCGAGACCGAGCTCGAGCTGCGGCTTGGTCGTAGCGGGTGCAGGAGCGTCGTTCGCTCGCGACCCTAAGTCCTCGCGCATCTCGATCGCCCATTCGAGCGCGCGGCGGCTGGCAGTTGCGGCCCGCAAATCTTGTTCGCGCGTGAGTCCGTAGAACTGCTCGAGATCCTTGAGCGAATAGCTCTCGACGCTCGCGCGCAGCGAGTGCCGCACGATCGTGTGGAGATCGACGAACAGCTCGGCGCGCAGGATCGTGTCGAGCTCGCCCTCGCGCGTCGCGTAGCGGCCCGACAAGCGCTTGAACGCCGTCGGCTCGTAGGCGCCGAAGTGATAGACGTGCATTCCGCGGTCCGCCTCGAACGCGGCGAGGATGCGATCGACGACGCGCTCGAAGGCCTGCTTCTCCTCGGCCGGGCTCGTCGCCCAGAGCGGCGTGTAGGCGCCGCGCGTGTCGCTGACGCCGAAGAGGTACTCGCGGCCGCCGTCGAGCGCCAAGCGGTCGCCTTCGAGGTCGAGAAAGAGATCGCCACGCGAGGGCTCCGGCAGGCGCAAGAAGCCGTGCTCGTCCCTAAGCGGCAACACTTCGTGCCGGCGCTCTTGCTCGCGGCGCGCTCTGAGCTGGATGGCCGCTTGGTCGCGCACGCGCTCGAGCGCCTCGCGCGAGCCGCGCGCCGGCTTCGGGACGGTCTTGAGATCGCCGAGCCGCTCGAGTGTGCTCACGTCGAGACGCGTCGCGAGCTCCCGGATTTGCAGCCGGCTGATGCCGGCCACGAAGCAGAGATGATCGTCGCCGCGCCGCCGCGCGTTGCACTGGCTCCACCAGCTACAGACGTCGCAATGCTGCACGGGGTCGGGATAGGTCGACGGCGTTTGGGTCACGGCCTCTTTGAGCCGCTGTTGCACGAGCCGGTAATACGCCCGGTAATCGTCGAGCCGATAAGCCTCGGGCTCGAAGCGATGGTGCGGGGCGACGACGCGTGCGGTCTCGGGCGGCGCGCCTTGCAAGCCGGCGAGCAGATCGGAGTAGACGCAGAGCTGAAGAATCGTGCCGGCGCGCGTTTCGGTCGCGAGCTTGGCGTCCGTGACCTCGTACGACCAGTCACCGAGCGCGCTCTGCCGGTCCGTTTTCACGAGGAAGTCCGCGCGCCCGTACCAGCGGTCGTCGCCGAGCGGCGCCTGATAGATCACGTCGGCGCCGTCGCGCATCGCCGCGAGCGTCGTCTCGACGCCTTCCTCGCCCGGCGGCGTGCGGATCTCGACGACGCCAAGCTTCTGCTCGCGCAGGTGCTTCAGGTACGCGGCCTCGTGCTCGCGGCCGCGCTCCGCGAGCAGCTCGACGATCGGGTCGTGCCGCTCCGGTCTGCGCGCCCGGCCGGCAGCGACCACGAGGTCGAGCTGGCTCAAATGCGCGCAGCTCAAATGATTCGCGAGGTCGGTCGCGGAGAGCCGCAAGAGTTCGGCGACGAGGCGCATAGCGCGATCATAAGGGCTCCGGAGGCTCTTTAGAGCGGTAAGCGCGCCAGCGTACGGACGTGCGCGACGCGCGGCGTTACTGTTCGCCGTTGAAGAAACGAAGCGTCGCCCTCGCAAGTCTCGCGCGGGTGTTTACGACACGGTGAGAATTTTATGAAACTGCTTGCAGTATTACTCATGACGTTACCTCTCTACGTCGCGTGCGAACGGCAAGGCCCGCTGGAGCGCGCCGGAGAAGAAATCGACGAGGCGTTCGAAGACGCCAGGAATGGCGGCGAAACGCTCGGCAACCAGGTCGATGATGCGATCGACGACGTGCGCGAGGGCATCGACGATGCGACAGAGGAGCTAACCGAATGAACAAATCGATGTTGATTGGCGTGGTCGCGGGCGTTGGTGTGGCGGTGGCCGGCTCAGTCGCGGGCTATTCGTTTCTCGGCAGACAAGATGCGGAGCAGTCGAGCGCCGCTCCGAACGTCGAGGACGAATGCTGGGACGAGGAGGTCGCCACGGTGGCCGATCCAGCCGACCCGCACCGCATCGCTGGAACTGTGGGCGGCGCGGTGGTCGGCGGTGCCGTGGGCAAGGACGTCGGCGATCGCGACATCACGACGGCCGTGGGTGCTGCGGTAGGCGCGGTGATCGGCCGCAAAGTCCAGGAAGAAATCCAGGACAATCGCGCGGAGCAGAGAACGGTTACCACAACCGAACGCCGCTGCGCGCCGATCGGCTCGCGCTAACTCGAGAACGACAAGGGCCGCGCAATCGGGCGCGCCCGTATCTCGTGCTTTGAGCCGAGAACGTCAAGCTGGTCTGCGGCGGCAACGGGCGGCCCCACCGTGGGGTCGGCTGCCGTCATGATGCGACTGAAGCTCGTCTGAATCGCCGTCGCCCTTGGCTGCCTACTATGACCATAGTTGACAGCCACCCGAGATCCGCTGTTTACTACTATAAATCTAGTAGAGGGGCGGCGTAATGGAAATCTCGCTGACCAATCGCGAAGCCGATCTCATGGAAGCCCTGTGGGAGCGAGGCGCCTCGACCGTAGCCGAAGTACGGGAATTCCTGAACGACGAGCTGGCCTACACGACGGTGCTGACCATTCTTCGCACGCTCGAAGACAAGGGTTACGTCGATCATCGCGAAGAGGGCCGCGCCCATCGCTATAGCGCCACGGTCTCGCGCGACGTCGCTCGGAAGAGCGCGTTGCAAGCGCTGTCGCACAAGCTCTTCAAGGGATCGACCGAGTTGCTGCTCACTCATCTCGTGACCGATGAAAGGCTGACCGATGAGGAGCTCCTTCGCATCCGGCGCTTGTTGGATCGGCCGGCCAAGGGGGGCGATGCATGACACCAACCGTGATGCTCTACTCGCTGGTCGTCGCGGTCCTTCTCAGCGCGTCGGCGTTGACGTCGGAGAGGATCCTCTCGGAGCTGCGACTCCCGCGCCGCTTCGTTTGGCTGGCCGCGCTGCTGCTGTCGCTGGCTCTCCCGGCCTACACAGTGCTCACGGACGCGGGCTCCGACGGACGGAGCGTCGAGTCGTCGCCACGAATCATCATTGGAACGCCGGCAGGTGGCCCGACGGGGCCCGCTGATTCGCTGAGTGCGACCGCGATAGAAATCCAAAAGCCACTGTTTGCGTGGCCGGACTGGGACGAATTGAGCGCGCCGTTTGCCGTCGCTTGGATGGTGACGTCCGCGTCTATCTGCGCGCTCTATTTCCTCTCGTGGCAATCCTTACGACGTAAGGTGAGTCGCGCGGAAAAACGGGTCCTCGAGGGTGTTGAGGTACGAGTCCTCGACGAATACGGGCCCGCGGTGTTCGGATTTTTTCGTCCACAGATCATCGTGCCGCGATGGTTGCTCGATGCGAACGCGTCCCTTCGGCAGCTCGTGCTGAGGCACGAACGTGCGCACATCGACGCGCGTGACCAGCTGACACTGTTTGCCGCGCTCTTTCTCGCGGCGGCCGCGCCCTGGAATCTGCCCCTGTGGTGGCAATTGCGCCGGTTGCGCTCGGCGATCGAGATCGATTGCGATGCGCGAGTTCTGCGTGATGCGACGCCGGAAACGGCCTACGCGGAAGCGTTGCTCGAGGTGCAGCAGCGCCGAACGAGAATGCCGATCTCGGCCATCGCCCTGATCGAGCCGGTTACACAGCTCGAACGGAGGATCCGAATCATGATGAGCAGAAAGAATCGACGCGGATGGACGGCTGTTGCGCTGAGCACGCCGGTGGCAGCCGCGCTGCTGGTCACTGCGTGCGCGGTGAATGCGCCGGAGGCCGACGCTCTGATCAAGCCGCGGCCCGCCGGTCTCACATCGGCAGAGGCTCCGCCCAACCTGCTGCGTGCCGTGGCTCCAATTGTCGTAGAGCGTTACGGCAACGAGATCAGAAACAACGAGCGGCAGCTCGCCATCGTCGACCTGTTCTTTGACGAATCCGGCGCTTTGCAGCGGAGCACCATTGAAAGGATGGAAAGGCCCGGTGAGCCAATTAGCGTGATGCCGAGCGGTCCATCCTATTTCTTTGCCATATGCCTCGATATTCTGGAAGGGAAAAGTCCCTGCGAAATCGAGACGGCCACGAATCTGGCGCTGAGGCCGATTAGGATCAGCATTTACGGTACCCCGAGCGCGCTTGCGGCGGCTGACTCGAACCCTTCGGAAGACATCGACCGCCGAATAGCCGAACGCTATTTCGCGAACGTTTTCTCCACACCACCGCCCGAGAACTCAGGGTACTGGGTATTGCTCGACAGCGGCGGCGCGATCGTGGCGGCGGGTCGCGAGGTACTCACCATCCCCTTGAATCAAGCCGCACCCGTCGTGCAGATCACGGCGGCCCTCAATCGAAGGTACCCGCGAGCGGAGATCGAAAGGGTTGGCATGGCTACCATCAAGGATCGTGAATCCCGCCCCGTTCTGGATCGAGCCGGGAAGAGCGTGAGCTTGTATTCGGGCTGGTTGAGCGCGGACTCGTCGCTGTCCACGAGGTAAGCGCCGAGCCCTCCGCGGCGGGTTTCGCACCGCGGTCGCGGTGACCGGGGTTTGCCGGGGCTGTGGGATACTCGTCCGTAGCGACGGGCGGCAGCCCGGCCGCGGGGAGGACGGACCATGTCAGCCGAAGCGCTGCGCGCGTTGCAACAACGACTCGCCGAGTTCGCCGCGGCACGCGACTGGCAGCAATTTCACTCGCCGAAGAATCTCGCGATGGCGCTGTCCGTCGAAGCCGCGGAGCTCGTCGAAGAGTTTCAGTGGCTCACGGAGGAGCAAAGCCGGCAGCTCGACGGCGAGCGGCGCGAGCGCGTGCGGCTCGAGCTCGCGGACGTGTTCATCTATCTCTTGCGGATGGCCGACACGCTCGGCGTGGATCTGCTCGAGGCCGCCGAGGACAAGATCGCTTTGAACGAGCGGAAGTACCCGGCCGAGCGCGTGCGCGGCGATTCGCGCAAGTACAACGAGTACGACTGAGCGCTACTCGGGGCGTAGGCGTTCTTCGAGCTCGCCGCGCTCGAGCAGCTCGTTCAAGAACGGGCGCGCGTCGCAGGGCTCGCTCTCGATGAGGCCGATCGCAGCGTCGCCGCGCTGCGAGCCGCGCGTGCGCACGAGCGGCGCCGTGTAGCCTAAGTCGTGGACCGTCATGATGCGCTCCATCGTCAGGCCGTCGGCCGCGGGCGTCCAACGCTCGACGATGCGCGTGGCGTCGCCGCCCGTGAGCGGATAACCCGAGCCGTCGAGCCAGCCCGGCAAGAGCATCGTGGTCTCGATGACGAGCGTGCGTCCTTCCCATTGGCCCGTCGAGAAGCCCATCGCCGTCAGCGGCTGCTCAGCGGGCGGCTTGCGGCCGTCCATGAAGATGCGCCGCGGCGTGTTGTCTTGCATGAACACCATGAGGTAGTGCGTGCCGGCGTCGACGACCTGCATGGGGTAGGGCGAGCCGAAGATGCGCGGCAAGCCGGGCGGCAAGCAGCGCAGCACGTGATCGTCGCCGTACTTGCGCGCTTGGTAGGTCGCAGCCGTCGCGGCGGTCATCGGCATCGGCTTCGGCTGGAAGTCGTCGACCGTGACCTGGAAGCGATAGCGGTTGTCCCAGTAGCCCGAGATGTCGACCTCGTAGTCGTTGGCCGTGATCGTGTAGTCGACGTTGGGATCGGCCGTGACTTGCGTGACCGTGCCGCTCGTCGCGCAGCGGCCGAGCTGGCGGCCCTTCTCGGGGCCCGAGCCCACGTTGATGCACGTGGCGTAGAGCTTCTTGGTGTTGTCGCGTCCCAAGTTGCCCGTGGCCGTGACTTCAAAGCCGGCTTGGATCGTCTGCTCCGTCCAGTTCTCGCGCCGGTACGTCGGCAGATTGCCGGGCGGCAAGAGCGCCCAGATTTCGGTCGAGCCGTCGGGCATCTTCATGGCCACGTCGTAGCGGATGTGCGGGTTCTGCCACCAGACGCGCGTGACTTGGCCCTTGACCTCGCCCGTGAGGCTCGCGTCGAACTCCGTCGCGAACGCGTGATGCGCGCGGGCCTCGTGGCCGGCGGTCGAGGCAACGGCAGCCAAGACGAACAGTGCGGTGTGACGTGTCATGGGGTAAACCTCTGACGGAACTCGATTTCGGGCCTAGTGTAGTCCCGTCGCGGCGGCGCGGGAATCAGCGGCTGAAGAAACCGACGAGTCGCGCGAGCGCGAGCGTGTCCTGCCGGCAGTAGTCGAGCAGCGCGCGGCGCAGTGCCGCGCGGCGCGACTCGCTCGTCTCGGGCGCGATCGCCTCGAAATAGGCGGTCTGCGCCGCGAGCCCGTCGCGCACCTCGCCGAGCGTCTCGTAGGAGAGATCGGGCGCGACCGTCGGCAGCACGGCCTTGATCGACCACGAGCCCCGCATCGCGGGATGGTAGTAGTGCTCGCGCGTCGGCGGGTGCAGATCGACGATACGCGCGGCGAGCGCCTGCAACCCGGGTGCAAGGTCCGCGTAGCGCGCCGCGAGCTCGTTGAGCACACGGCGCTCGTACGGCGTGTAGACGACGATCGGCCCCGCGGTGCCGAGTGTCGCGAGCAAGCTCTCGGCCACCTTGCGCATCGGCGGCTCGGCCCCAAGGCCCAGGAACTCGGCGTGCTCGAGCTCGCCGCGGCGGCGCTCGATGTGGCACGACCACTGAAACGGCAGCGCCTCGAAGGGCCGCGTGCCGGCGAAGATCGGCACGGCCGGGCCCACCGTCTCGAAGTCGAGGTAGTAGCGTGGGAACTCGAGCGCGGCCACGAGCGCGCGCAGCTCGACGCCTACGTACGGCTTCGCCGCGCGCGTCTGCTCCCAGATTCGCCGCTGCGAGTCGTTCGCGAGCTCGACCTCGGGCACGTCGCGCAGATCGCGATAGCCCGCGTGCAGCAGTGCGTAGAGCTTGGCCTTCTTGCCGCCGAGCGCGAACACGGAGTACTCGCCGGCCGGTGGCGCGCAGTGGCCGTAGAACTCGCAGTCGTGCGGCGCGCCGCAATGCGGGCCCACGGCGATCGCGGGCTCGTCGAGATCAGCGAGCGTGCGGCGCGCCTCCGCGACCCAGCCCGGCACGAGCGGCACAAGGTCTGCGATCTCCTCGGTCACGTCGGTCTCGACGAGCAGGCCGTCGTAGCGGCCGTCGCCTAAGTAGACGAAGCTCGTGTCGAGCGTCGCGACGGCGACTTGCCGGGCCGTAAGACCGTTCTTCGCGAGCGCCCAGGCTTGGATCGCGCAGTCGTCGAGGTAGTGCTCCTTGACGTGCGCCGCGGCCTTGACCTCGATGAGCTTAGGATTCGATTCGCTGCGCTCGAGCACGTCGATGCGGACGCTGACGCCGTCGTGATCGAACGTGGCTTCGAAGATCGGCTCGCGGCCGCCGGCCGCGACGAGCGCGCGCGTGGCGTCGATCGCGGCGCGCAGCCCGCGCTCGAAGCTCACGACGGGCCCGGGCCCGTAGAGCCGGCGCGCGAGGGCGCCCACGACGTTGCCGGTCGCGCGCAACGCGGCGCGTTCGGTCGCCGGCTCCTCGAGCTCGGGGCTGTAGGTCTCGAGCCAGAGCTTGCGCGGGCATTGCCGTAACGACAGCAGCTTGGTCTTCGACAGGGCGATGGGCGCGCGCATAGGCGGCGCAGCATGCCCGCGGCTGCGGCCCGACTCAACCGCGCCGTTGCGCCCACTACGGATGGCGGCGGCGCGGTTCGGGCGGTAGCATCGGTCCGTCGTCGCAATAAGAACGCCTTCGGGGGGAAGCCAATGAAGTCGCAGTCGACCTGGTTCGGGGCCGCCGTGTCCTTCGGTTTGATCGTGCAAGGCGCGGCGCTCGCGCAGCCGCCCGCGGCCGCTCCCGTGCTGCTGCCGAAGCCAGGCGCGCCGCTCACGCTCCAGGCCGGGCGGCAGAAAATCCGCGTCGCGCTCGTCACCGACGGCCTCGTGGCGCCTTGGGACATCGTGTTCATCCCGGGCACCTCCGACCTGCTCGTCACCGAGAGCAACGGCAAGCTGCGCATGATTCAAGGCGGCAAGCTCCTGCCCGAGCCCGTGTGGATGCCGCCGTCGCCGACCGGCAACGACATCCTGCACGGCGTCGTCGTGCATCCCGACTTCGCGACGAACCAGCTCGTCTACGTGTCGTACCTGAAGGGCGACGATCAACGCCAGACGCTCGGCATCTCGCGCGGCCGCCTCGACGGCGCCAAGCTCGTCGACGCGAAAGAGATCTTCGTCGCGGATGCGTGGGAAAACGCGCGCATGGCGTACACGGGCCGCATGGAGTTCGGCCCCGACAAGACGCTCTATGCGAGCGTCGGCGACCGCGACCGCCTCTGCTGCGGTCGGCAGGACGACAACAGCATCCGCCTTCGCGCGCAGAGCCTCGCCGATCACACGGGCAAGATTCTGCGCTTGAAAGACGACGGCACGGTGCCCGCCGATAATCCGTTCGTCGGCCGCGCCGGTGCGAAGCCGGAGATCTTCACGTACGGCCATCGCAACAGCTACGGTTTGCGCTTCCACCCCGTGACCGGCGAGCTCTGGCAGATGGAGATCGGCCCGCAGGGCGGCGACGAGGTCAATATCCTTAAAGCCGGCGCCAACTACGGCTGGCCGCTAGTTTCGCAGGGCCGCAACTACTCGGGTACGCTCGTCTCGGACCAGGCTTGGCATCGCGAGGGCATGGAGCAGCCGGTGATCTTCTGGGTGCCGCAAATCAGCCCGGCCGCCATGGCGTTCTATACCGGCGACAAATTCCCGCAGTGGCAGAACAGCTTGATCATTGGCGCCCTGAGCGGCCAGCACGTCGAGCGCATGCCGTTCAACGAGCAGGGCCAACCGCTACGCCGCGAGGAGTTTCTCGACGAGCTCGGCGTGCGTTTCCGCGACGTCGAGATCGGACCGGATGGATATGTCTATCTGTCGACCGAGGTCCGCTACGGCAGCGGGCAGCCCGACGGGGCAATCATCCGGCTCGAGCCGGGCGAGTAAGGGCGCGGCGCGTTGCTCGAGCCGACGGGCGGTCGGCGGAGATCCGCGACTTCGCCGTCGGTTTGCCATGCTTGCAAGAGCCGACGGGCGGGTTGAGGTAGGGGTGTATGGGTCCCTTGGCGCACCGTCAGGAGCACGGACTTTCGGGTGCCGATCGTCTTTTTTCTGGACGATCAATGGAGATTCGTCGCGAGACCTGACGTTTGCTCGGGGGGTAGTGTGGTGCGCATGGGTGCGCCACCGGAGCCAACAATTTCACGGCCGCGCGTCAACCGCCGGCGGCTCGCCGCGGACGAGCTCATCGACGAGATCACGCGAGCCGCGGAGCGCATCAACGCAGCGCGCACGCAGTGGGGCGACCCCGTTTTTAGAACCACAGGGCCGTGGCGCGTGCTGACCGCCGTCGCACGTTCACAATATTGTCTCTCCATCTCCGACCTCGCGCGTGCCCTCGGCGTGCGCAAGCAGGTTGCTCACGTGCTCGCCCACGAGGCCGCTCGTGCGGAGTACATCGAGCTCGTCCCCAACCACCAGGACCGACGTATCCTGCAAGCGCTGGTCACTGAGCGCGGTCGCGCCGAGCTTGCCGCGCAGCGCCTCGCGGAGTCCGGCTGGCTCGTCACGCTCCTCAATGGCCTCGGCGACCGGGAAATGGGCACCGTTATCCATGTCTTGCGCGTGATCCGCCAACGCCTCGAGCGCGACGCGCGCGAGCACCTGCGCCGGCAGCGGCAAGAGCGCAAGCCCGGGCCGTGGCCGTCCGGGCTCGATTTCCGCTAAAGTCGCCGGCAAGCGGCGAGCCGCCGTCGAAATAGCAATAGGGGATCCACGATGCGCAATTCACCAAGACTCGTCGCGGCCGGACTCGTGCCGCTGTTGCTCACGCTCGCGCTGCCCGCGCAGGCGGCGAAGATCGCCGTCATCGGCACGGGTAACGTCGGCTCGGCGCTCGGGCCCGAGTTCGCGGCCCTCGGCCACACGATCGTCTACGGCTCGCGCACGCCGACCGAGCAGGACGTCACGGATCTCGTCGCGAAGACCGGCCACGGCGCCACCGCGACGACGCAACCCGAGGCGGTCAAGGGCGCCGACATCGTGCTGCTCGCGGTGCCGGGTAACCTCGCCGTGCAGATTACGCAGAGCTTGGGCGACCTCTCGGGCAAAATCATCATCGATCCCACGAACCGCTTGAATCGCAGTTCCCCCGACGGCTACGCGAACCACGACGTGCCGGGCGGCAGCAACGCCGAGCTCATTCAAGCCGCGGCGCCGGGCGCCAAAGTCGTCAAGGCGTTCAACACACTGAACTGGAGCAAGATGGTGGATCCGCAGAGTTCGGGCGGCCCCGTGTCGATTCCGATCGTCGGCGACGATGCGGCCGCGCGCGCCACGGTCGCCGAGCTCATCGAGGGCATGGGGCTCGAGCCCGTCGATCTCGGGCCGCTGCGGTTCGCGAACACGCTCGAAGAGTTGCTCGTGATCTGGGCAAACGCGCGCAGCCACGGCGCGGCTTTCAACTACCACTTGCGGCCCGAGCCCGCGTCGGCGCCGTCGCGTTAGCGGCGGGCCGAAGCCTCGCCCGCGTCCAGCTCGTCGAGCTGGGCAACGATCGGCGTCACGGCCGCACGCGCACGTACTTTTGCAGCCGCCGCGGCCGCGGCTCGCCGCCGTAGAGGTTGCCGTCGCGGTCGACGACGGCGAACTCGGCGCCGTTGCCGGCGCGCACGCGTGGGTCGCCCCAGGGATAGAGGATGAACTCGTGGACGGCGCCCGTGGCCGCATCGCCGATGCGAATCCCCATGTCCCAGCCCGGATTCTCGATGTCGTCGGATTCGGAGTCGGCCACGATGATGCGGTCCAAGTGATCGAAGAACACGCCGCTCGGCCGGCCGAACTGCGTCCAGCTCGCGAGGTGAGTGCCTTCCTGATCGAACAGCTGAATGCGGTTGTTGGCGCGGTCGCCGACGAACACGCGGCCGCGCGAGTCCATCGCGATCGCGTGCAGCGCGCGGAACTCGCCCGCGCCAAAGCCCGTGCGGCCCCAGGCCTTCACGAAGGTGCCGTCGCGGCTGAACTTCACGACGCGATTGTTGGTGCCTAAGTCGTGGCCGTCGGCCACGAAGATGTCGCCGCTCGGCGCCACGACGATGTCGCTCGGCCCGGTGAAATGCGTCGCGTCGTTGCCGGGCACGCCCGGCGTGCCGAGCCGCATGAGCACCTCGCCGCGCGGGCTGAACTTGACGACCTGATGGCCGCGCCCGCGCGCCGCTGGGCCGCTCGTGCGCTCGACCGTGGCGGCATCGGTCACCCAGACGTTGCCCTGCGGGTCGACCTCGATGCCGTGCGGCCAGATGAACATCCCGCCGCCGAAGCTCGCGACGGCATTGCCGTCGGGCGCGAACTTGAACACGACGGGCAGATCGGACTCGAGGCACTCGAAGCCGAACTTGTCGCCGCCCGCGTCGCAGCGCAGCACGGCCCAGATGTGGCGCCCGTCGACGTCCACGTCGACGTCGCCGACGGCGCCGATTTGGCGGCCGTCGGGCAGCTTCGCCCAGCCGTCGACGAGCCGGTACGGGTTCGGCAGCGCTTGCGCCAGCGCGTGCGAGCTCACGATCGCGCAGCAAGCGAATGCGAGCAGCAGTCGGGCCGTATGCTTTTTCATAATTCTTCTCCTCAATATTAGCCGCGCGGCGCTCGCCAGCCGGCCGCGCGCGCCTCGGCTTCGGTGCAGAACCAGCGTTCGCCGCCGGCTTCGTCGATCACGGTGGCGCCGTACGACGGCGACTCGGTCGTGTGATAGATCCGCTCGCCGTCGCCGTTGATGTTGCCTTTGATCGCGCAGCGGGCGCGCCGCGGTGGCGGCGCCGCCGAGGCCCGCTCGGACGGTCTGCCCTCGGCGCCATCGTTGCGGCGCCATTGCTCCGGGTCAACGAACTCCGCTGCCCAGATGCCGCGCCGCGCGGCCTTGGCTTCGCGCTCCTCGTCGACATAGTCGTTGCTGTACCGGCGATAGGCCACGGCCATGCCGGCGCGCGCCATGGCGGCCGCAAGATCGGTGTTGCCGCTCGAGCACCGGGCGACGACACGCCCATACGAATCGACGTCCACTTTCCGGCAGACGATGGTGGCGCTGCCGACGAGGCGCCGCAGCTCGGCGGCCGCTGCGTCGCCGCAGCGCCACGCCCGGCCGCCGCGCGTGCAGTCTTGCCGTCCTTCGGGCGCGTCGACGCCGAAGAGCCGCACGCTGGTGCCGTCGATTTCGAAAGAATCGCCGTCCGTGATCTTGGCGCGGCCGGCGATGCGCTCCTGCGGCACGCACGCCCACGCAGTGCCGAGCGCGAGCAGGGCGGCGGCGAGCTTGAGCCAAAGCGAGTGCGTTCGCATCGCGCCCGTAACGATACGCCGCGCCCCTGCGTTGTACGAGGCCCGGCGCGCGGCTGGTATCCTGTGCCGATACCCCCGTGCGAGCACCACCATGCGCAAGTACACAGACATCGTCCTATTCGCCGCGGTAGCAAGCGCCTGCGATCTCGTGGGCCCGTCGCTCGCGCAGAACGCCGCGTTCACGACGACCGCCGTCGCCGAGCTCAACGAGCCGTGGGCAATGGCGTTCCTGCCCGACGGCCGGCTGCTCGTCACCGAGAAGCGCGGTGCGCTCAAGCTGCTCGCGATCGACGGTGGCCAGGTCGGCGACGTCACGGGTGTGCCGGCCGTCGAGTACGGCGGGCAGGGCGGTTTCGGCGACGTCGTGCTGCACCCGAATTTCGCCGCCAACGGTCTCGTGTACTTGAGCTATGCCGAGGCCGGCGAGCGCGGCACGGCAGGCGCCGCCGTGGCGCGCGCGCGGCTCGCGCTCGATTCGAACGGCGGCGGCGCGCTCGAGGGTCTTACGGTCATCTGGCGACAGAGCCCGAAGGTCGACGGCCGCGGTCATTATGGCCACCGTATCGCATTCGGCCCGGACGGCTTCCTCTATATCAGCTCGGGCGAGCGCCAGAAGTTCACGCCGGCGCAGGACCTGGAGGCCAACCTCGGCAAGATCGTGCGGCTCAACGACGACGGCACGCTGCCGCGCGACAATCCGTTCGCGGAGCGAGGCGGAGTGGCCGCCGAGATCTGGTCGTTCGGCCACCGTAATCCGCTCGGGCTCGCGTTCGATGCCGAGGGGCGGCTCTGGAACGTCGAGATGGGGCCGCGCGGCGGCGACGAGCTCAATCTCGTCACGCGCGGCGCGAATTACGGCTATCCCATCGTCAGCAACGGCGATCACTACAGCGGCGCCGACATCCCCGATCACGACACACGGCCCGAGCTCGCCGCGCCGGCCGTGTGGTGGAACCCCGTGATCTCGCCTTCGAGTCTGCTGTTCTACAGCGGCAGCGAGTTTCCAGACTGGCGCGGCGACGCGTTCATCGGCGGACTGTCGTCGACGGCGCTCGTGCGCATCGACTTCGGCGCCAATGGCGCGCGCGAGGCCGAGCGGTTCCGCATGGGTGAGCGCATCCGCGCCGTGGAGCAGGGGCCCGACGGCGCGCTCTGGGTGCTCGAGGACGGCCGCGGCGGCCGGCTGCTCAAGCTCACGGCGCCGCGATCCTGACACTTTGCGGCGCGTGCGGGTTTAGAATTGGACCAGCCGGCACGCAAGCGGCGGGTTAATCGGGGAGTCCACATGTCGCGTCTCATGCGCTTGGCCGGCTGCGTTACCGGCGTCACCGTGCTCGCGGGCGTCGCGCTTGCGCACCACAGTCAGGTCGGTATCTTCGACTCGAGCAAGACGATCGAGCTCACGGGCGTCATCAAGACGATCTCGTGGCGCAACCCTCATGGGCAGATCTTGCTCACGGTCACCAATCCCGATGGCAGCGAGACCGAGTGGGACGCCGAGACGGCCTCGATCGCCGTCATGCGTAATCGCGGCGCGGAGCCGAGCGCGGTCGTCGTCGGCGATCGCGTCACGATCGCGGGCGCGCCGTCGGTGCGCGGCCGCAACGAGATCCTCACGCGCAGCATCCTGCTCTCGAGCGGCTACGAGTTCACGTTCGGAGGCGCGCAGGCGCACTTCCCCGCGGGCAAGAGCGGCCGCATCGTCGGCCGCGCGACGATCGAAGGCAACGTCGCGGAAGCGACGGCCAAAGCCGACGGCATCTTCCGCGTCTGGTCGACGATCATGAACGACCCGGCCGCATTTCCGATGTTCAAGGGCGGCTACCCGCTCACGGCGGCGGGCCGCGCCGGGCTCGCGCAGTGGAACCCGCGCGACAACTCGCTGCTCAAGTGCGGCACGAAAGGCACGCCGCTCATCATGATCTCGCCGTTGCCCATGGAGCTCACGCGCGACGGCGACCGGATCGTCCTGCGCCTCGAAGAGTACGACACCGTGCGCACCATCCACATGAACCCGAACGCCGTGGCGCCGGCCGGGCACACGCTGCTCGGTTTCTCGCGCGGCCGCTTCGAGGGCAACATGCTCGTCGTCGAGACCGATCGCATCGCGGCCGGTTACTTCGACCACGAGGGCACGCCGATGAGCGACGACATCAAGGTCGTCGAGCGGTTCACGCCGAACGCGGACTACACGCGGCTCGATTATCGGCTCACGACGATCGATCCCGAGAATTTCGAGCGGCCGTTCGACCTGGCGCGCTACTACGTTTGGAAGCCCGAGAACACGGTGCACCCGTACGAGTGCCTCGATCGGTTCTGACGAGCGTTCAGGCGAGGACGATCAGCGAGTTCAGCAAGGCGAGGATGCTGCCGACGATCGTGACGGCGATGCCGAGCGCCGCGCCCCAGCGCGCGAGCTCGGGCCGATGCTCGATGCAGTAGACGAGCGGCAGCCCGGGCAGCGTGCCGATCGTGGCCGCGGACTGTAAACAATGAGCGACGCGCGGATAGCGCGTGCTCCACGCGAGCAGCTCGGGCCGGCCGCAAATCGCCGCCGCAATCGCGCGGTCGTCACCGAGCGCGGCGCGCGCGACGCGTTCCGCTTCGGCGTCGTCGAAGCCCGCCACGCGCGCGGCGCCTTCGAGATCGGCGAGGTGCGCCGTGAGCTCGGTTACGGTGCGTTCGACGTAGAGGGGAGCGACGCCGCCCTTTCGCAGCTCGAGCCGCAAGGCCTCGAACTGCTCAGGCATGCTCCGCATCTCCCACGGTGTCGCCGAGCGCGGAGTTGACGCCGGTGCTCACGCGTTTCCATTCGCCGCTCAAGTGCTCGAGCCGGCGTTTGCCCTTGCTCGTCACCGAGTAGTAGACGCGCTCGCGGCCGTTGACGCTCTTGCGGCGCGCCTTGAGCGCGCCCGTCTCCTCGAGCGAGTGCAGCACGGGATAGATGACGCCTTCGCCGAAGCCGATGGCCTCGCCGGTCACGAGGCGCATCGCCTTGACGATCTCGTAACCGTACATCTCGCGGCCGCTGAGCATGCGCAGCACGATGAGCTCCGGAACGCCGCTCAAAAATGGAGGATTCGTCTGCGCCATAGGAAGAGGTTAGCCTTTAGTTTCCGTACTCGCCAGTGCGAACTAGAAGCTTGATCCGGCTCGGCCTTCGAGCTCGAAACGGACCAATGTTTGCAGCCCGGCGCGCTCGACCGTGACGCCGCTCACGACGCGAGGGTTGTAGCGCCAGCGCGCGATGGCCTCGAGCGCCGCCGCGTCGAACGTGCCGCGCGGCTCGGAGGCCACGACGATCGCATCGCGCACGGTGCCCCCCGCCGTTACGTCGAACTGCACGCGCACCCACCCTTCGATCCCGCGGGCCTCTGCAGGTGGCGGATACACGGGCTTGATGCGCACGAGCGGCGTCACATCGCGATCGACGCCCATGGGCATGCCGCCGCCGGTCGTCAGACCGATGCGAGACGGCCCCGAGACGCGGATCCAGTCGGGCCGCACATTGACGACCCTTGCGTCGTCGCCGGGTCCCACGCGCGGCGGGTCCACGGCTTTCGGCTGCGGCTCGCGCTCGGGCTTCGTGCGGGGCTTCGGCGGTCGAACGGGCGTCTCGATGATCTGCCGCGTGAACTCGATTTCGACGGCGCGCTCTTTTGCAGGCACGTCGAGCGGCACTCCGACGAGTCGCCAGAGGCCAAGAAACACAGCGAGGGTGCAGAAGACGCCGGCAACGGCTGCAACGGGTATGCGTGCTGCGATCATGACGTTGTCTCCTCGATTTCAATCCAACACCGCTTCTGGAGCGGACCGATTGCGCCAAGGGACTGTGCGGAATAGACCATACCTCCCCATTAGAGGTATGTCAACCTAGAAGCTCTAGGTATGGGCCTGGAAAGCCCGGATCACAGCGCGTCGGGGCCGGTAGGACTCGGGG
Organism: uncultured Gammaproteobacteria bacterium; assembly: GCA_964503125.1. Classification (GTDB taxonomy): domain Bacteria; phylum Pseudomonadota; class Gammaproteobacteria; order Steroidobacterales; family Rariloculaceae; genus FEN-1219. The sequence goes on along the minus strand of CAZCZE010000049.1, from coordinate 251,149 downwards.
GAGAAGCGGCGCGCGGCGTCTCGACGTCGCGCAGGATGCGCGCCTGGGCTGCCACGTAGGCGCGGATGCTCTCGGCGTCCCTGTCCGTCAGGAGCTCCGACCAGCCGATCATGCCGTTCGGCTCCAGTGCGCCGTCGATGACGATATTGTTCCAGAGCGCGGCGCTCGTGAGCGCCGCGGAGCGGCGCAGGTCGGGAATGATGTTGAGAGAGTGCGCCTCGCCGCCGTGACAGCGCGAGCAGTACACACGATACGGCTCGGCGCCCGCGGCGACCGAGGCGAACGAGAAAATCTCGTCGGGCGGATTCGCGGTCGGCGCGGGGTCCGGGCCCGGCGGCAGCGTGGCCGTGCCGTCGAGCTTGAACGCGAAGATGCGTCCCGGATTGCGCGCGCGCGCGTCGGCGTCGTTGCCGCCCGAGAAGCCGCGCCCGGCCATGACCGCGATGTACTGCTCGCCGCCGACCGCGTAGCTGATCGGCGCGGGCGCCATCGAGTTCGGCGTCTCGTGCGACCAGAGCCGCTCGCCCGTGACGGCGTCGAACGCGATGAGCTCACCCGTGATGACCCCGCGCCCTTGGAATAGCAGATTCGCGGCCGTCGTGAGCACACCGCCGCCGAAGCCGTCGATCTCCCAGCGCGGCCCGCCGGCGACCGGATCCCAGGCGACGAGCGACGAGCCCGAGAGGGGCGGCCGCGCCGCGTTCCGCGCGCGATCCTCGTCCGACGGCGGGCCGCGATAGATGCCGGTGTTGTTGAGGCCTTCGCGGAACACGAAGTCGGGATCGGTGCGGTAGATCATCGAGGCGCGCGACGCGCGGAAATACACGAGGCCGGCGAGCGGGTTGTACGACATCGGCGACCAGTTGTGCGCGCCCAAGCCCGTCGGCGAGCCGACGAACGGACCGTCGTCGTAGAACGCGTTCGCGACGATCGCGGGCCGGCCCGTCGCAAGATCGACATGCGTGGCCCAATAGGTCGGCACGAAATTCTCGGCCGAGAGCACCTTGCCGGTGCGCCGATCGAGCACGTAGAAGAAGCCGTTCTTCGGCGCGTGCAGGATGACTTTGCGCGCTTCGCCGTCGAGCGTGAGGTCGGCCAGAATCATCGGCTGCGTCGATGTGAAGTCCCACGACTCGCCGGGGGCCTGCTGGTAGTGCCAGAGGTATTCGCCCGTGTCCGGGTCGAGCGCGAGCACACTCGCTAGAAACAAGTTGTCGCCGCGGCCGTCGGAGCGGTACTGCCGGTTCCACGGGCTGCCGTTGCCGGTGCCGACGTAGAGCTGGTCGAGCTCGACGTCATAGACGATCGCGTCCCACGGCGTGCCGCCGCCGCCCATCTCGTACCAGCGGCCGAACCACGTCGGCAGCGCGATCTCGGCAAGCGCCTTGTCCGAGGCCGCACCGTCGGGACCGGCGGCCGGATCGCCGGGCACGACGTAGAAGCGCCACTCAAGCTCGCCGGTGTCGGCGTCGTAGGCGCTGACGTAGCCGCGCACACCGAACTCGGCGCCGGCGTTGCCGATGATGATCTTGTTCTTCACGGCACGCGGCGCGCCCGTGATCGTGTACATCTTGGTGGGATCGACCGTCATCGTGCTCCAGAGCTGCCTGCCCGTTGCGCGATCGAGTGCGATGAGCCGGCCGTCGAGCGTCGCGATGACGAGCTTGTCCTCGTAGAGCGCGGGGCCGCGCGAGTTGACGTCGCAGCAGGCCTTCGCTCCGGCCGCGCCGGGCACCTTGGGGTCGAAGCTCCAGATGAGCTCGCCCGTCGCCGCGTTGAGCGCATAGGCCTTGCTCCACGCGGTCGTCGTGTAGAGCACGCCGTCGGCGACGAGCGGCGTGGCTTCCTGCCCGCGATACGTGTCGAACTCGTGAACCCAAGCGGGCGCGAGCCGGTTCAGCGTCTCTTTGTCGATCTGCGTGAGCGGCGAATGGCGCTGCTCGAGATAGGTGCGACCGTGCGTGAGCCAGTTGTCGGGCTCGTTCGCCGCGTTTTGCAGGCGCTCGTCGGTGACGAGGCGCGAGAAATCCGGAGCCGAGGCGGCCGTCGGTGTTGCAACCGGCTCATCCGCCCGGTTGCACGCGGCCATGGCTAGCGCCGAGAGCAGCAGCCCGCGGCGGCGGTGTCCGTTCGTCATGTTCCCCCACTCGTCGTTCTTCGAGCGCTACAACGATAACCCGGAGCGGGCGAGAAATCGCCTCACGGCTCTCGCGTGGCGGGCGCCGTCGACGACCAGGAGCGCAACTACTTCCGATGCCCGTCGACGCATTGGCCAACGGAGGCCGGGTCGCCGTCGCGATCAGCAGGCGGCTTTGCCACAATGGCCGTTACGCGCCACAGCCGCCAGCGCAGAAGGGCGGTTCAAAATACCTATCCGCGTTGGCGCTCACGGCGATCACGAGATACTGACGACCGTCGAGCATGTAGGTCATCGGCGACCCGCTCTGCGGAGCGGGCAACCGCAGCGCCGCGAGCTCTTGCCCCGTTCGCTTGTCGTACGCACGCAGTGGTTCGCATGAGGCCCATACTAGCGCTACTCATAGCGCAGCGCCTCCATCGGCGCAACGTTCGAGGCGCGCCGCGCGGGCACCCAGCTCGCGACGAGCACGACGAGGGCGAGCGCGCCGACGGCCGATACGAGCACGACGGGGTCGTAACCCGACAACCCGAAGAGCTGGCTTTGCGCGACCTTGCCGAGCGCGAGCGCGCCGAGGAGACCGACGACGCCCCCGATCGCGGCGAGTCGCGCCACGTGCACGAGCACGAGCGAGCGCAAGCGTCTGGGCTCGGCGCCGAGCGCGAGCCGCAGGCCGAGCTCGCGCTTGCGTTGCGCGACGTTGAACGCGAGCACCGCATAGAGACCGATCGCCGCGAGCACGGTGGCGAGCCCCGCGAACGTCGCCGACAGCATCGACATCAGGCGGTCGAACCGAGTGTTGCCCTCGACCAGATTGCGCACGGTCGTGAGGTTGCTGGGCGGAAGGTTGGGATCGATGCGCTTCATGATCTCGGGGATCGTGCGCGCGAGCGCCCAGCCGTCGAGCGACGAGCGCACGTAGTAGAACAACGCCACGAATTGCGTGTCACCGGGCGACCGCGGCGTGAACACCTGGGGCGTGACGTCGTTCCTGATGTGGCTGTACTTGGCATCGGCGACGACACCCACGATCTCCACGGTATTGTGCGGCAGGTAGCGCCCGTCGAGCCGCAGCGTCGTTCCTACGGCGTTGCCTCCCAAGCCGAACTTGCGCACGAAGCTCTCGTTGACGATGACGGTGCTTAAGTCCGCCGTGCTGTCGGCGGTCGTGAACTCGCGGCCCGCCACCAGCGGGACACCCGTCGTCGCAAAGAAGCCGGGGCTGATCGCAGGCTGCGCCTGCACGGAGCTGTCCTCGACCTGGCCGTCGGCACCGAGGATCGTGACGCCCGTGTTGAGATTGATGCCGTAGAACAACGGAAATGCGACCGAGCCGACGGACTCGACACCGGGCTGCGCAGCCATCTCCTCGCGGACGCGGTCGTAGAGGGTATCGAGCCGCTCGCCCGTGTAGCCGCCGAGCAGCGGCGTCACGCTGAACGTGACCAGCGAATCGACGTCCACTCCGTAGTCGATGCGCGAAACGTTGACGAGGCTTTTCGTGAATAGCCCCGCGAGCACGAGCAGCACGAGCGACAACGAGATCTGCACCACGACGAGCGCGCTGCGGAAGCGCACGAGGCCGCGGCCTCCGGGCGATTGCGCCGATTGCGCTTTGATGACGACCGCCGTACCGGTGCGCCCCGCGGAGAGCGCCGGGACGAGACCGAACAGCACGACCGTGCCGAGAATGACGGCACCCGCGAACAGCAACACCTCTGGGCGCAGGACAAGGCTGGCTTGGCTCGGCAGCCCTCCGCCCGCCATCGCTACGATCAACCACAGCGTCGCGATCGCGACGGGGAGGCTCAGCAGGCCACCGATCACGGCAAGCACGGTCGACTCCGTGAGCAGGTGCGCGACGAGGCGCGCGCGGCTCGCGCCGATCGCCGCGCGAATCGCCATCTCGCCCGCGCGCGAAGCGCCGCGCGCGAGCAGCAGGTTCGCAATGTTCACGCAGGCGATCAGCAGAACAAAAACCGTCGCGCCGAGCGCGAGCGTCAACCCATCGGTCGCTCGCACTTGCGTGTAGATCTGCCCGCGCTCGCCGGGGTCGAGCTCGACGCCACCCTCGACATAGAGCGCCGTCTGCTCGGCCGTGACGCCGGTCAAGAGCGGCGCCTCGCCGCGCAGGATGCCGCGGTATAGCCCGTTGAGCTCGACCTCGGCCTGCTCGCGCGACACGCCGGGCTTCAAGCGCCCGAACAGGGTCAGCCAGTACGCTTGCCGATTCTCGGCGTTGCGCGGCTCCTCGGGCTGCATGAGCCAGCGCAGCGTCAGCGGCACGTACACGAGCGGTGCCCGATCGCGCATCGTGCCCGTGAATCCCTCGGGCGCGACGCCGATGATCGTGAGCGCCCGGCTGTTGACCATGAGCGTATCGCCGATGACGGCCGGGTCGCCGCCGAAGCGGCTCTGCCAGAACGAATAGCTCAACACGGCGACGGGCGACTCGTCGAGATACAGCGCGTCTTCGGCGTAGATCAAGCGCCCGAGCGCGGGCCGGACGTTGGCCACGTTGAAGTAGTTGCCGGACACGAGCACCGCGTTCACGAGCCGCGTCGTGTCCTCGCCGGCTTCCATGCTCGCGAGGAAAAGGTAGTGCGCGGCGATGTCGGTAAACGAGCTCTGCTGGGCGACGAGGTCACGGTACATCGGATAGCTGAACAGCCGTTGCGAGTCGCCGCCGACGGCGATGTCGCCGCGCGTGGTGCCGAATTTCTGGCCCGGCGAGCGAAAGCTCACGAGCTCGTCGGCTTCGGGAACGGCTACCGTCTCCAGGACGAGTCGATGGATCAGCGAATAGACCGCCGTCGTAGCGCCGACACCGAGAGCGAGCATCGCGATGACGGTCGCCGAGAGCGCGGGGCGCAGGACGAGCTGGCGTAACGCTGCTTTGAGTTGGCCCATCTCCCCTCCGAGCGTGCGACGACGAAAAAGGTTACGGTAACGCGATTCGGCTCGTCGAGGGGCTCGTGTTTCTCGCGCGAGCAGCGGGCGGTGCTGCGCGCGGTGCGGCCGGAGGCGCCTTTCGGCAGCGCCAACGGGCTGAAAAGTCGCTGCGAGCGGCGTGTGAGGCCGATGCGCGCGTCGCGATCAGGCGGCGGCTTTCACACAATCTGCGTTACGCGCCACAGCCGCCAGCGCAGGAGGGCGGTTCAAAATACCTATCCGCAACGCTGGCACCGCTTCATGGCCGCGCAGCAAGCGATCAGCGCGCGCCGGCTACAAACACGCATCGGCAAAGACATTCACGTGCTCGTCGACGAGCTCGACGGGGCGCAAGCCGTCGGCCGCTCGATGGCCGACGCGCCCGAGATCGACGGCCGCGTCTATCTCCCCGCCGGCAAGGGTGCGCACAAGCTCCGCCCGGGCTCCCTGATCACGGCTCGCGTCACGGCCGCCGACGAGTACGATCTCTGGGCCGAGCCCATCTAGTCCGATTGGACTATACCCGGGCGCGCACTCGCGCAACGACCCGGTCGCAATATGGCAACAGGTACGCAAGTCGCCCCTGCTTCGTTAGCATCGGGGACGCCCGCGGTGGGGCTTCCGCGACGGATGGAATAAAAGCCCGACGCCGCTCGTTGTAGTAGTGCACGAGCCAAGGAATGACAGGCTGTGCCGTGGGTCGAAACGTGACACACGTCCTAGAGGGTCGCTACAGGTGTCGCGATTATCGCGGCGGTTGGGGCGACGTTACCGAGGTCGAAGAGGAGTTTACCCATGAACATTTCTAGGTTGGTCTTCTGCGCCGCGCTCGTGTCCAGCGGGGTGGCGCTCGCTCAGAATTCGAGCGTTCAAGGCAATGCATCGACTCGGTCGAGCACGTCGGTGTCAGCGGATCGAAGCGGCGCAGCCGCATCGCACGACAGCGCCGCCTCGGCGGCAGCGACGTCAGACCGTGCGTCTGCAGACGCCGCGCAGGGCTCGGAAATGAACGCCACGCTGGCGCGGTCGGTCGACACGCGTAACGCCAAGCCCGGTGACGAAGTCACGGCCACGCTCGCGAAGGACTTCGAGTCGGATGGTGAGGTCGTGTTCCCTCGCGGGACGACGCTCGTCGGCCACGTCACCGAAGCGAAGCCGCGCGATCGGCGCGCGGAAAGCGGCGGCGACTCCAGGCTCGGCATCGTGTTCGAAAAGGCCGTGCGAAGGGACGGCAGCGAGGTGCCCATGCACGCCACGATCCAGGCGGTTGCGGCGGCCGAAGCTGCGGCCTCGAGCGGCACACGCGGCATCGATAGTCGTGCTGGTGGCGCCGCCGGTGCAGCCGGTTCAGGGCGTGCTGCGGGCGGCGGTTTGTTAGGGGGCGTGGGCGGCGGCGTAGCCGGCACCGCTGGAGGCGCGCTCGGCACGGCGGGATCCATCGGCGGCAACGTCGGCGGCACGCTGGGCGGCGCAGCCGGCGCTTCGGCGGGTGCGGTCGGCGGGCTCAACGGCGCCGGTCGGCTCATGTCCGGTAGCCGCGGAGCGTTCGGGATGCGCGGTGTCGACCTCGTGTCGGCGGGCGCAGGCAGTGCGCAAGGCTCGGTGCTGACCTCGCAGACCGACAGCATAGAGCTCCGCCGCGGCTCGCAGATGCTCCTGGTCGCGGGCGGCAATGCGGCCGGCAGCGCGCAGGGCGCGGGCGCCACCAACGTCGGCGGTGCAGCCGGACGAGCCACGGGCAGCGCGGCAGCGGCCGGCAGCGCGCAGGGCGCGGGCGCCACCAACGTCGGCAGCGCGGCCGGACGGGCCACGGGTAACGCGGCAGCGGCCGGCAGCGCGCAGGGCGCGGGCGCCACCAACGTCGGCGGTGCAGCCGGACGAGCCACGGGCAGCGCGGCGGCCTCGGGCAGCGCGGCCGGATCAGCCTCGGGCGCGGCGGACCCGTCGAACTAGGGGTTAGCGGTGAACGGTCGGCGCGTCGGCTGCGTGAGCGGTCGGCGCGCCGCTTCTTTTTCGCCGACCCCAAAAACGTGGGAATAACTCCAGGTGTCCGTCCGTTATCAGGACGTGAGTACCATCAAGGAGGTTACTACCATGCTGTCCATACGGAAAACGCTAGTGTCGGTCGCGATCGCGATGTCGTTTGGCGCAGCGAGCGCGACCGAGGTCGTCGGCGTGAGCTCGCAAACCGAAACGGGACTCCGTTCGCAAATCCAGTCCGAGTCGCGCGGTATGCTGCGGGCTCGCGATGGACTCGGTGCGCGGGCCAAGGCGCGGGGCCAAGTCGCCACCTCTGTCCACACCGACAGTAACGCCTCGACGGAGGCCGGCTCGGTGGAGGGCGGTGGTTCGGCTCGCGGCGACGCGCAAGTCGGCGCCCGCGGTGAAGCGTCGGTTGACGCCGAGGTCGCCGAATCGGTCGGCGCGGCACTCGACGTGAGCCAGGCGATCGCGGCTAACGTGGCCGGCCAGGTCGCGGGCGCGATCGATGCCGAGGTCGCGGGTGAGGTGGTTGGCGAGGTTGCAGCCGCGATCGATACCGAGGTTGCGGCCGAGGTCGCCACGGCCGTCGCAGCGGAGATCGAGCAGCAGCTTGCGGCCGAGATCGGCGCGGAGCTTGAGCACGAGATTCAAAGCGCGGTCGATGCCGAGCTGCAAAGCTCGGTCGGCGCTCTGGTCCGCGGCCACTGAGCTCGACGCACGAGCGGAGCCGGCGGTCAGCCGCCGGCTCCGCACCGAGTCGTACAGCAACGAACGTTGGACACGGGAGCCGTGACAATGAAAGTGAGCAACTCCGTCTGGTCGATACTCGGCGCGGCGACGCTCGTGAGCTCACCGCTCGCCGGCCAGGAGCCAGACGTCGCAGATAGCGGTGGCGAAGACCGAATCGTGTCGTTCACCGTCGGCAGTGGCATCGAATACGACAGCAACGTCGCCGTCCTCGATCTCGATACCACTTCGAACGCCGGGGACCGCGCCCTGCTGCTGGACTTCGGCGTCGGCTACGACAAACCGGACAGCGGACGCTTCGATGCGCAGGTGGGTTACGACTTTTCGGAGTCATTGCACGACGACGTCGAGATCTTCGACGTGCGAACGCACCGCGGTTCGGCCACGGTGAGCTATGACTTGGATCGCGTCGACTTGGGCGCCAGTTTTCAGTACGCGTATGCGGAGCTCGATGGCAACGAGTTCCTGACGCTGAAACAGGTGTCGCCGTACGTGTCGAAGCTGATCGGGCAGCGGTTGTTCCTGCGGTTCGCGTACGCGCACTCGGACAAGGAGTTCGTCGCCAATCCCGGCCGCGCGGCGACTGCCGGCGCCTTATCCGCGGATACCTACGTGTTCCTCAACGGTCTTACCACCTACCTCGTGCTCGGCTACCGCTACGACGACGAAGACGCCCTGCAGGAGGAGTTCGACTACTCGGGCAACCGGTTCAGGATTCAACTGACGCGGCGTTTGACGGCCGGTAGCCGTGAGCTGACGCTGCGAACCTCGGTGCGGGCCGAAACGCGCGACTACCACCGGCCGACGCCCTCGATCGGTCAGCCGCGGCGCGACGACCGCTACCAGCTCGAAGCATCGCTCGACGTGCCGATGACCGAGCACGTGACGGCACAGATCCGCTACACGCACGCGGACAACCGCTCGAATCTGCCGAGCGTCGACTTCGACGAGAACGTTCTGTCGGTCGGCTTCAGCGCCGCGTTCTAGACGAGCCGGTCAATCGATCGCGGCGATCAGCCCGTGACCGTAGACGCGGTCGAAGTCCTCGTCGCCGAGATCGATCGCGGCCGCCTTGAGACTGGCGAGCACGCCCTCGATCGACGGGGCGACGCGCGCCGCCACTGACCGGGCGATGATCGCAGCCACGTACGGCGCGGCCATCGAGGTACCGGACTCATTGCCGTACCCGCCACCGCTATCGGCGACGCGAATCCGCACGCCGGGCGCCGCGAACGTCACATGGTGGCCGCGATTGGCGTAGCGGTAAATTCTGTTGGACGAGTCGACCGCGGTCACCGCAACGACGGGCTCGTAGGCGGCTGGGTACAGCGGCTCACCGACGGGGCCATTGTTGCCGACTGCGGCCACGACGACCACGCCCTGCCGCGTCAGCTGCTCGATCGCGGCCTCGAGAACGCGATTCGCCGGTCCCGCCAGGCTCGCGTTGACGACGGGCACGCCTTCGTCCGCGAGCCAGCCGAGCGCCGCGACGAGACTCGCCGTGGTCGCCGCGGGACTGCCCTCGGCGTCCTCGAAGAACACCGACGCGGCGTACACGCGCGCCCCGCCCGGCGGGTCGCGGAGTACACCCTCGTCGCCGACGAGGATCGAGGCGACGGCCGTGCCGTGCCGGAGCGGACGCGCGTCGCTGAACGGTACGAAGTCCTTCTGCACGATATCGGCCGCCTTGAACGCCGGGTGCTCAGTAGCGACGGCCGAATCAATGACACCGACGGAGATTGCTACGGGCGCACGCGCTGGGGGTTGAGCCACCGCGTGCGGCATTCCGGCGTGCGTCGTCGGCGCGGCCACGGCAGTGTCGTTCTCAGCGCCCCCGCGATACACGTGATTGAAATCGACGAGCGTACCGGGCGCATCGAGCGCGAGATCGAGCGCGGCCTGAGCGATGTCGCGATCCTCGGGCGCATCGACGCGCAGTAGCACGCGATCCAATGCCGTCAGCGTTTGCCGCGCGCGAATCGTGAAGCCCCAGCTTTCGATGCGAGCGACATGCTCGCCAGGCACGAGAACGATCCAGATGTCGCGTTCGATGGCGCGGCCGCCACCATCGACGTCACCCACGAAACTCTCCGCCGCCGTGGCCGCGCCCGCGTCCGTCGTCGCGCTGGGCTCGCCCACGCCCCCGAGAGCGTCGTCGGCGCCCTGCACGAGCTCGTCGACGCCGCGCTCGAGGTCGCCGATGCCCTGGTCGAGAACGCCTTCGAGATCGCCGTCGAGCGTCTGCTCGAGCGTCGCTTCGAGCTGCTGCGTGATCGCTCCCGTGACTCCGGACTCGACCTGCTGTTCGAGCGTCGCCGTCACGCCGGATTCGATTTGCTGCTCGACCGTCTCGGTGACGGCGGCCTCGACTTGCTGGCCGATGCTATCGGCCACGTCGGACTCGACCTGCTCCTCGACCGCGCTCTCGATGACTTCCTCGAGCTGCTCCTCGATCTGCTGGTCGATCGCGTCGTCGATGGCGTCTTCGAGCGTGGAACCGGGCAACTGCGCGCCGAGACGCAGGACGATCAGCGTCGCAACGATCGCCGCGCAGGCGCGCCGCGGAACGACACCGCCACCCATCGAGCCGATGCTACCGATGTTTCGCGTCCTACTGCCCATAAGCCCATCGTGCCGAATGGCGACCGTGTCTAATGTGACAACGGTCAACAAACGCCTACTATTCCCTGGCCCCGGGGAATAAACCCACCGAGTCAACCGTTGAAAGAGCATAACAGACTGAATGCGCGCCGCTTGCGCGAGGATCTGTTGGCCGCCCTGCCGCGTTTGCGGCGGTTCGCCAGAAGCCTCACGGCCAACCGGCACGACGGAGATGACCTGATGCAATCGACGGTGGAACGCACGCTCGAACGAGGGGTACCCGACAACGTGGACGTGCTGCGCTGGATGTTCAAGGTTTGTCGGAACCTGTGGATCGACGAGCTACGCGCGGCCGAAGTCCGGCAACGAGCCGCGCTGCAGCCGGAGCTCATGGAGGAACCGGTCGTCAGCGGCGAGGACGTCGCTGTCGGCGAGCTGACGTTGCGCGAAGTCGAACAGGTCATGGGCTCCTTGCCCGAAGAGCAGCGCGCCGTGCTGGCGCTCGTCGCGGTCGAGGGACTGTCCTATCGCGAAACGGCTGAGGTTCTCGAGACACCGATCGGCACCGTCATGAGCCGGCTCGCTCGCGCCCGTGCTGCGCTGGCGGCGCGGTTCGAGGATCGCCAATCAGGAGGCGACAAATGAACGATCGCACGCCAACGACCGACGACGACGAAGCTTTGTCGGCACTGCTCGACGGCGCGTTGCCGGCCGCGGACGCGGAACGGCTGCGGCAACGCCTCTCGCGCGACGCAGTGCTCAAAGCGCGGCTGCACGCGCTCGAGCAAGCCAACGACGCCGTGCGTAGAGCCTACTTAGGCATCGTCGATGAACCGTTGCCCACCCGTGTGCTCGAGCTATTGGCCACCGCGGACAGCCGGCGCGGCAACGTGACCGAGCTGCCGCGCAAGCGAATGCGTACGTGGTTCACGCCGCCGCTAGCCGCTGCCGCGAGCGTCGCGCTCCTGGTAGGACTGTCGGTCGGCGTATTGCTCGGGCCCCGCACGTCCGAGCCGGACGCCTTGGGGCTCGTCGCTGCGGGCGGCGACGTGGCACCGGGCACCGCGCTCGACGACGTGTTGCAACGCGCCCCGAGCGCAACGACGCACGCGCTCACCGCGAAGGTTTCGGCTACGCCGCGCTTGACTTTCGGCGCGGTTGACGGCGGCTACTGCCGCCTGGTGGACCTCGCCAGCGAGCGCGGCACGACCGAGATGCTCGCCTGCCGGCGTGACGCAGGCTGGCGTCTCGAGTTGGTTAGCTTCACGGCCGCGGTGCAACAGCCCGGCGGGCTCTACCGACCGGCGTCGGGGCCGTCGACGCCGATCGATGCCGCGATCGACGAGCAAATCGACGGCACGCCGCTCGACGCCGAGTCCGAACGCGAGTTGATCGAGCGCGGCTGGGACAACACCGCGCGCCCCGCTAACTAACGCTTAGCGGCCGCCGCACGCTCGTCGGCGCGGTGGCCGCTCAAGATGTTGAACATCGCGAGATTGCCCTCGTGGCACGCGTGGCTGTGATTGCACCGTCGACGTCAGTAGGGCGGCCGCGACGCATACGGCGATTCGTGACCGTTCGAGTATCTCCATGTTGGTCCCCCACAAATCCCAGTCCCGCGCTCGTCCGCGACGATGCCCAATGATCGTAATCACTACCGGGTCTCAAACGGCGCGCTTGACGACGCCGGTGGGGTTACTCGAACGGGATCCGGAACAGGTTGAATTGCGCGGCGTCGCGCAACAATACCTGCACCGACGGATCGGGCCCCGCGACGAGCGGGTCTTCCTCGACGACGCGCGCCCCGAGTGCCGCGACCGTCTCGAGGACGTTTCCCGCCGTCAACCCTTACGTGCAGTGCGCACGCTGCGGTGGGCGCTTGCGAGTGCTCGCTAGCATCGAGGAGCCGGAGGTCATCGAGCGGATACTCGCGCACCGGCAGGAGCGCGGAGACGAAGATGCGCCGGCCGCGCCGCTCGGGGCGCGAGCACCGCCGCAGGCATCGCTGTTCTGATTCGGCTCGTCGAGGGGCTCGTGTTTCTCGCGCGAGCAGCGGGCGGTGCTGCGCGCGGTGCGGCCGGAGGCGCCTCTCGGCAGCGCCAACAGGCTGAAAGTCGCTGCGAGCGGCGTGTGAGGCCGATGCGCGCGTCGCGATCAGCGTCGGCGTTGACACAATCTGCGTTACGCGCCACAGCCGCCGGCGCAGGAGGGCGGTTCAAAATACCTATCCGCCTTGACCTACACTTGACCGAGTGAGTGGCGAGTCGGCGCATGCAGGAACGGGCGTTACGTGTTGAGGTAGCGCCATGCCCATGCTTAACTGGATATGGCAACGATGCTGCTGGCGCGTATGGGCAGGGCGGCCGCAGCAAACGCCTGCTCGCCAACTGGCCGCGGATGGCCTGACTGTCATCGCCTGCTACCTACATCCCTGATTCTCCGATTGCACCATCTTTTCACTCAACTAAGCTACAGTTGCTTTGCATCGGCAGGGGGGTGTCGGCTTGCGAAGCGCCGGAGTTCCCGTCGGGACTTACCTTTGGCCGGCGCCGTCGAACTGAAGGAGAGATCAAATGGCAGACAGTGGATCCAGCAATACCGGTGTGGTGGCAGTCCTCGTGATCTTCATAATCGTCGCAGTTGCGGCATTCTTCGCCTGGAGGAGCGGGATGTTTGGCGGCGGCGGCGGTGGCACCGAGGTTGAAGTGACGATCGAGGCGCCGCCGGCCCCAGCAGAACCGGACAACTAAGCTACAGCCCGGATGCGGCGTACAGCCGGGCGTTGCTCGCAGCCCACCGCCGCCTTGCGGCGTCTTCGGCGCGTGCAGCGCAAAGCTGCGCCAAACGCCGCTCGATTACTACCGCCCGGATACCAAGGCGCTGGCGTGAGCGCGGCGAGGAGGCAGCGCCGAGCGCCTCGCTTGGGGCGCGAGCGCCGCCGCAGGCGTCGCTGCTCTGATTCGGCTGGTCGTCGATGGGCTCGTGGTTTTCAGCGCGGGCGGCGGGCAGTGCTGCGCGCGGTGAGGCTAGAGGCGCACGTCGGCCGCGTGCAAACGGCTGAACTGCTGACGCGCCGCGGGATATGACGCCGATTCGCCATCGCGATGTGCTTAGCTTTGACACAATGGCCGTTACGCGCCACAGCCGCCAGCGCAGGAGGGCGGTTCACAATACCTATCCGCCCATCCCTTCGACTCTCCTAGTGCGTGGTGGCGCGCTCGGCGCCGAGGCCCGTGTTCGCGCGCACGCTGAGCTCCGCGAACTTGCGCTCGGCCTCGGGCTCGCGGCGCAGCAAGGTGCCGACGATAGCGCCCAAGAAGCCGAGCGGAATGCTCACGATACCGGGGTTCTCGAGCGGGAACAGCGCGTCGGCGCGCAGGATGCTCGGGCTTAAGACGATGAGCACGAGCGACGAGACGAGCCCCGTCGCGAGGCCGCACACGGCACCCGCCGTGTTGAACCGACGCCAGAACAGCGACAGCACGATGACGGGCAGGTTCGCCGATGCGGCGACGGCGAACGCGAGCGCCACGAGGAACGCGACGTTCGCGTTCGGCCCGAGCGCGATCGCGATGCCGATCGAGATCGCGCCGACGAAAAACGCCGTGATGCGCGCGACGCGCACCTCTTCTCCGGCGCGCCGCTCGCGCCCGTGGTGCAGCACGTTGGTCCAGAAATCGTGCGCGAACGACGTCGACGCCGAGATCGTGAGCCCGGCCACGACGGCGAGGATCGTCGCAAACGCGATGGCCGAGATGAACGCGAAGAAGAGATCGCCCGCGAGTGCTTGCGCGAGCAGCGGCGCGCTCATGTTCGTGCCGCCGTTCGCCGCGATGAAGTCGCGGCCCACGATCGTCGCCGCGCCGAAGCCCAGGAACGTCGTGAGAATGTAGAAGCTGCCGATGATGAGCATCGCCCAGACCACGCTCTGCCGCGCCGTGCGCGCGTCGGGCACGGTGTAGAAGCGCACGAGGATGTGCGGCAGGCCGGCCGTGCCGAAGATCAGCGCCATGCCGAGCGAGATGAGATCGAGCGCGCCGTAGGGCGGCGTGTAGCGCAGCCCGGGTGTCATGAAGTCCTGCGTGACGCGGTTGCCCTGAGCGTCGGTGTAGGTGACCTCGCCGATCGCGTCGAAGAATGCGCCGAGGTCGAAGCCGAAGTGCGCGAGCACGAGCACGCTGAGCAGTATCGTGCCTGCCATGAGCAGGATGGCTTTGATGATCTGCACCCAGGTCGTCGCGAGCATGCCGCCGAACACGACGTAGACGATCATGAGCACGCCGATGCCGACGACCGCGGTCTCGTAGCCGATGCCGGTGTCCTTGAGCAGCAACGAGACGAGCGCGCCGGCGCCGACCATCTGCGCGATCATGTAGAACGTGCTCACGGTCAGCGTCGACAGCGCGCCCATCGCGCGCACGGGCTTTGGGCTCAAGCGATACGCGAGCACGTCGGCCATCGTGTACTTGCCGGCGTTGCGCAGGGGCTCAGCCACGATCAAGAGCACCGTGAGATACGCGACGAGCCAGCCGACGGAGTACAGGAAGCCGTCGTAGCCCTGGAACGCGATGATGCCGGCGATGCCGAGAAACGACGCCGCGCTCATGTAGTCGCCGGCCACGGCCACACCGTTCTGCCATGCCGCGAGCGAGCGGCCGGCCGCAAAATACGCGCTCGATCCCGTGTTGCGGCGCGCGGCCCACCACGTGATCCACAGCGTGATCGCGATGAAGCCGAGGAACATCGCGAGCGCCGGCGACATCAGCGGTTCCTCGCCTTGAAGTTCTCGACGATGCGGCGCGCCATGGCGTCAAAGCGGCCGGCGGCGCGCACGTAGGCCGCTGCGATGAGCCAGGCCACGAGGAACTGCGACAGTGCGAACAGATACGCGACGTTGACGACGCCGAAGACCTTCGTCGCCATCAAGCGTGGCGCGTACCCCACGAGCACGGGCAGCGCGAAGTAGTAGACGATGAAGAAGATCGTCGCCGGGACGATGAACTTGCGTTTCGCGGCGAGCAGCGCTTTGAATTCGTCGAGCGCCGCGAGCCGCTCCCAGTCGGCGACGTCGATGTCCTCGTCGGCCGTGAGCTCGTGCGCCGGCTTGGCCGTCTTACGGCCGAGCGGCGCGACGTCGGTCGCCGAGCCCGCGTCGGGCGTTAAGTCGGTGTCGCGCGGCTCGGGCGCCATAGTTTTGAGGGACGGTGGTGACTAGCGACTCGAGGCGCTGGGCGGGGAAATCGGCACGGGCGCAAGCGTAGCGGGCCGCTTATCATTGAGCAACACGAGTGTGGTGAGGAAGCGAAGAAACATGCGGAGCGGGATAGCGCGGTGCTTGGGCCGTTGGTCGTGCGGAATAGCGGTTTGCGTCGGTGCGGCGGCGCAGCCGCCGCTCGGGTTCACGGCGCTGTTCGACGGCACGCTCGCGCAATGGACCGTCGAGAACGGCGGCACTTTCGCCGTCACTGACGGCGTGCTGCGCGCCGACGGGCCGAATGGCTGGCTGCGGTTTCCCGAGCCGTTTCGCGACTTTCGCCTGCGCGTCGAGCTCAGGTTTCTGACCGACAACGGCGACAGCGGTATTTTCTTGCGCGCCAACCCCGACGGCGAGTTCGCGCGCGGCTGGCCCGATCGCAGTTACCAGGTGCAGCTCCTGCATCCGGCGGCCGCGGGCCGCATCCCACCGCTCGGCGGGCTCTTTCGCCACGGCATGCCGCCCGGCGAGACGGCGTTCGATGCGGAGGCCGTGAACGCGGCGTTCACGGGCACGGGCGAGTGGCAGCTGCTCGAGATCGAGCTCGTCGGCAGCGAGCTCACGGTCGAGCTCAACGACGTGCCCGTCACACGTGCCTCGGGCATCGCCGACGTTGCGGGGTTCATCGGCGTCCAGAGCGAGACGAGCGCCGTGGAGTTTCGGCGCATCGACATCGAGCGCCTCGCATCGCGCGACTGAGTCTGCGGTAAACCTCGCAAGATGTGATCGCGGTCGATTGTCGGCACGCCATCCGTCGATTAGAGTCCACCCGTGGCTTCGGTTCTGGTGACGACTAGGCGCGGACATTCCGCATGGACATCACGATTCTTACGTACCTCGAGCCCGACGAGAGTCAGCCTGACATCGTTGTGTCCCAGGTCGCGGCCGGTTTGACGGAGAGCGGCCACAAGACCTCGATTCTGACGATCCGCCACGATTTGAACGCGCTCATCGACGGGCTCAAGGCGCGCAAGCCGCAGCTCGTGTTCAACCTCGTGGAGGCATTCGGCGACGACATCTTGGGCGGCGTAATCGGCGTCGCGGGCGTGCTCGATCTCTTGCAGATTCCGTACACGGGCGGTGGCCCGGGCGAGATTTTCCTCCAAGAGGACAAGGCGCTCACGAAAAAGCTCTTGGCCTTCGAGGGCATTCGCTACCCGGACTTCGCGACGTTCCCGGCCAACGCGGCCTTCGAGACCGGAGGCAACCTGCGCATGCCGCTGTTCGTGAAACCGCTGCGCATGGACGCCTCGATCGGCATCGACGAGCGCTCGCTCGTGCGCAACACCCAACAGCTCATGGAGCGCGTGCTCTACATCCAGCGCACGTTCGGCGACGCCGCGCTCGCCGAGGAGTACATCGAAGGGCGCGAGTTCTATGTCGGCGTCATGGGCAACGACGAGCCCGGGGCATTCCCGCCGATCGAGATGGACTTCTCGGGGCTCAAGGAAGGCAGCCTGCGCGTCATGGACAGTGAAGCGAAGTTCGACGAGAGCAGCGAACGCTTCCACGGCACCAAGGCCGTGCTCGCGCAGATCGAGCCCGAGCTCAAGGCGAAGCTGCAGAAGGCTTCGGTCGACGCCTATCGGGCGCTGCGCGTCTGCGACTACGGCCGCGTCGATCTGCGCCTCACGGAGACGGGCGAGGTCTACGTGATCGAAGTGAACTCGAGCTGCTATCTCGAGCAGCACAGCGAGTTCTCGACCGCGGCGGCCGCGCACGGCATCGCGTATCCGCAGCTCGTCGACCGCATCGCGGAGCTCGCCATCGAGCGCTGGAAGCACCGCAGCCGCGCGCAGAAGCGGCGCAAGAAAGCCCGCGCCGCGGCGGCTTCGACTTAACGCGTCGACTCTTCCGCCGTCGCGCCTTGCTCCTGCGGTTCGGGTTTCGGCTCCGCGGCCGCGGCCTGACCGGAGGCCGGTTGACCCGCGGGTGGTTGCGCCGCCTCCGGGAAGTAGGAGCCGCGATGGACGAAGTTCATCGCGAGCGACGCGACGAGCGTCGTCACGGCCACGACGGCCTCGTCCTCGGCGGCGACGGGGTAGACCTGCCTCAACACTTCGGCGCGCTTCGCAAGGTCGCGCACGAGACTGCGGGTCTTCTCCGGGAAGTGGCCCGTCCAGCGGAACACTGCGGCCATGAGCTGCCGCTCGTGGCGGCGGATGAGCTCCGCGGCGGGCCGCGTGTCGTGCGGCGGGCCTTCCTCGGACTCGTTCAAGTCGTCGAAGATCGCGCGCAGATCGCCGTCGAGGCCGGCGGCGCCGGGCTCCGCGTCACTCGTGTAGCTCTCGTAGTACTGCTCGAGAGAGTAGACGATGCCGCTGACGTCCTCGTCGAGGTCGGCCGCCGTCACGATCGGCTCGCGGCTGCCGAGATCTTCCATCGTCCGTGCGCAGAACTCGAGCTTGGCAAGCGCCGTAGGCAGCTGCGCGTAGTCGGCGCGCCAGTCGAGCCCCGGTGTCATCCACACCGCGAACGTTTCCGACCAGTCCTCGTCAGGATGCTTTTGCGCGTACCAACCGGGCAGGTGGCGAACGAAACGACGGCTGAACGGCTGCGGCCGGTAGTCTTCGCGGTACGGCTGCGTGATCGAGCCGAACAGTTTCACCCACGCTTCCATGTCGTAGAGCTTGTAAGCGTAGTTGATGACGTGACCCATCTCGTGGCGCAAGTAGCGCAGGATGTCCGCGTGATTGAAGCCTTCGATGTGTCCCACCTCTTCGCCGTGCAGCGTCGTGAGCTCGGGGCGCGCCAGGTAGAACGGGATGCCGATGACGACCGTACCGAACGGCACGCCCCATTCGGTCGAGAGGTGGAACCGCGGCACGACCCTCGTGATGCCGCGCGCCGCGAGCTCGACGCGGAATTCGTCGATGACGGGCGCCAGTCTCGTGCCGTCGATCGTGAGACCGAGGTCCCTGATCGGCGCGCCGTAGAGGTTGGCTTCGCGGAAGCGCTGCGAGGAGGACATAGGGCCGCAACGATAGCGGCAAGTGGCGGCGAGTGGCGAGGAGGCCCCTCACAGGGGGCGGAGACCCTGGGGGCGCCTGGGTTCCCGGCCGGGGTTGACGCGCAGGCCCCTCCGTGGAGGGGGGGCTGCACCTTCTTGGTGCGAAATCCCTCGCGTGAGGGGCCTTGATCGTCCGGAAGCGGCCTCGTGGCGAGTCGGGCATCATCCCGACACGACAACCGACCGCCGAGCAGCGCCGATCTCGAACGGCGCGTGCAGGAAGTCCACGCCGCCGCAATCCTCATCGCTTCTCGAAACGCCGACGCGCTCGGTGACGACGTCGCGCTCGTCGACCCTTACGTGCCCGAGGGCGTGCGCGTGTTCGCGTTCAACCACGCCGGCAACAACGCGTTCGCCGGCTTCGTCGGCTGCCGCGATGCGAGCGAGGCGCGCAATCTCACGCGCGGGCTCCTTACGCGCGGCTATTTTCCTGCTCGCATCCGCCTGGGTTTCCGCGTATTTTGATGATCCGGTTGTTCTGGAGGGGGCATGCGGGGCCGGAGCCTGTTGTTGCAGCTCGCGTGGTCGAGGCGGATCGCTGCCGCGCTCGCGCTCGCGCTCGCGCTCGCCGCGCTGGCTGCGTCGCCGCTCGATTCGACGGCCGCTGAGCTCGTGCCGATCAAGATCGGCGTGCTGCGCATCGCGTCGCAAGCGCCATTCTTCATGGGTGTGGAGAAGGGCTATTTTCGCGAGGCCGGCGTCGACGCCGAGCTCGTGTTTTTCGACGCCGCCGTGCCCGCGACGCTCGCGATCGCTTCACGCGACGTCGACCTCGCCGTCATCGGCTTCACACCGGCGTTCTTCAACTTGGCGTATTTCGGCGGCGTCGTGGTCATCGCGGGACACAGCCGCGAGCTGCCCGGGTTCCCGAACACGGGCGTATTCGCATCCAACAAGGCTTGGGACGCCGGCGTGCGCACGATGGCCGATCTGCGCGGCCGCGTCATCGGCCTGACGACGATCGGCTCGACGAATCACTACGCCGTCGCGCGCATCGGCGAGAAATACGGCTTCGACGTCAACGACAACCATCTCGTGCCGGCGCAGGGGCTCGGTAACCTCGCGGCCATGCTCATGGGCAATCAGGTCGACGTGGCGTCGGGTGCGGGCACGGCCTTCATGAGCCTCATCGATCAAGGCAAAGCGCACGTCATCGGCTGGGCCGGCGACGAGCTCTCCTGGCAGTCGACGGGGCTCGCGTCGAGCCCGAAGGTCATCGCCGAAAAGCGCGCGGGGCTGCAAGCCGTCATCGACACCTATGAGCGCGGCGCAGCCGAGTATTCCGCGGTGCTGCTCGACAAGAACGCGGACGGTAGCTACAAGGACCCCGCGAAGGCCGAGGAGCTGCTCGCTCTCATTTCGCGCTGGACGTCGGTGCCGCCGCGCGCCATCGCGCAGTCGTTGGCGTATATCGACAGCCGGCTCGACGTCGGCAGCATTTACGAGATGGTGGAGTGGTATCGGGACCAGCGCATGATCGAGCAGGACACGGATCCCACCACATTCATCGATCTGACTTTCGTGCCGGAGCACGAGAACCTCCCCGCGTCGATGAGCGCGGGGCGCTGAGATGGAGATCGCGCTCTCGAACATCACGCATCGATTCGGCGAGCTCACGGCACTCGATGACGTCTCGCTGCACGCGCACGAGGGCGAGATCGTCGCGATCATCGGCCCGTCGGGTTGCGGCAAGTCGACGCTGCTCGGCATCGCGGGTGGCATCTTGCAGCCGACGTCGGGCGAGGTCGTGCTACGCGGCGTACCCGCCGGCGATACGCTCAACGAGATCACGTTCATCTTTCAGGATTTCTCGTTGCTGCCGTGGCTCAACGTGCGCGACAACGTCGCGTTCGTGCTGAAGCACCATCGGCTCGGTGCGGCCGAGATTCGTCGGCGCATCGCCGACGCGCTCGAGCGCACCAACTTGAGCGAGTTCGCGAGCGCGCTGCCGAAGCAGCTTTCGGGCGGCATGCGCCAGCGCGTCGGCATCGCTCGTGCGCTCGCTGTGCGTCCCGCCATCTTTTTGATGGACGAGCCGCTGTCGGCGCTCGACGCGCAGACCCGCGAGCTCTTGCTCGACGACATCCTCGCGCTCTGGCAGCGCGACCAGCCGACGATCCTCTACGTGACCCACAACTTCCAAGAGGCGATTCGGATCGCCCATCGCGTCTGCGTGTTGTCGCGCCGGCCGGGGCGGGTACGCGAGATCATCGCTGTGCCGATTCCGCACGCCGAGCGCACGCGACCCGAGCGTCAAGCCGAGGTGGCCGAGCTCGGCAAGCGGCTCTGGTCGCTCATCAAAGCGGAGGCGATCGTGGCCGATCGCGAGCTCGTAGCCCATGTCTGAGTCGTCAATGGCGGTGAATAGCGGCGTTGCGGCGCGCGAGCGCAAGCTCACGTTCCGCGGCGGCGGGTTCGTCATCGAGCAGCGGGCGTGGATGAGCGTGCTCGCCTTCGTCGCTCTCATCGGGCTGTGGCAGCTCGTGACGGGCACGGGGCTCGTGAGCCCGATCTTCTTGCCTTCGCCGATGCGCGTGCTGCGCGCACTTTGGGAGCTCGCCGTCACGGGCGATCTCTGGCGGCACATGTCCGCTTCGCTCGTGCGCATCGGCTACGGCTGGGTCATCGGCACGGCATTCGGCGTCGGCGTGGGGCTCATGATCGGCCTGTTCGCGGTCTCACGCTCCGTCGGCTTGCCGCTCGTCGCGGCGCTGTTCCCGATCCCGAAGATCGCGCTGCTGCCGCTCTTGATCCTCTGGCTCGGCATTGGCGAGGGCTCGAAGGTGGCGACGATCGCGCTCAGCGTCTTTTTCCCGACGGTGATCGCCACGTTCAGCGGCGTCGACTCCGTGCCGCGCAACCTGATCCGTATGGCGCAGAGCTTCAACGTGCCGCTGTGGCGCATCGTCTGGCAGGTGCTGCTGCCGGGTGCGCTCGCCGGCATGCTCGCGGGCTTCCGCATCTCGATCGCCGCCGCGCTGCTCGTGCTCGTGGCCGCCGAGATGATCGGCGCGCAGTACGGCATCGGCGCGTTTCTGATCCTCACGGGCAACATGATGCAGACGGACCGGCTCATGGCCGGAGTCGTCGTCGTCTCGGTGCTCGGGTTGACGATGGCGACGATCGTGGCGTTCGTCGAGCGGCGCCTGCTGCGCTGGCGATAAACTCGTAATAGGAGGGTTCCACCATGCCCCGAATCGTCTGCTTTTGCGTGGCGATTGCCGTCGCATCGCTGTCCTTCAGCGCCTTCCCCCAACCGACGCCGGAGCTGCCGGCCGGTGCCGAGGCCCTTGCTGCGCGCCTGCTGACGCGAGTGGGGCCGCAGACGCAAGCGTGGATTCGCGCCGAAGCCGCACGCGAACGCGCGGGCGATTCGGTCTCGGAGGCCACGGCGACGAGAGCGGTCCGAGCCAATCGCTCGCTCGGCAATCTCACCGCTGGCGACGTCACGGCGCTCGCTTACCTCGTGTTGATGGAGGCGGAGAAGTCCGCGCGCGAGGACCTCAAGGCCATCATGGCCGGCGTGAAACGCATCGAGGATGCCAAGGTGCGTCTGCGCCAGCCGGCGCAGACTGCGCGCGCCGCCGACGTACGCCCGCCGCCCGCGATGAGGGCGACGCGTTCGACACCCACGGGCGCCAGGGCTGCGCCGGTCGAGCCCCGGGCGCTGCCGCAAGCCGACTTCGACGCCCGGTTGGAGCGGGCGAAGAGCGATCTGGATGCCTTGAGCGAAATGGACGAAATGGAATCGCTACGGCTGCAGATGGCGATGGATCGACAGTCGAAGATGCATTCGACGCTGTCCAACTTGATGAAAAAAATCTCCGACACTGCGCAATCGATCACGCAGAACCTCAAATAGCAGTCGCGTGGCCCTCGTCGTGCAAAGAGACTGCATTTCAATGGTGGCGCTCGTCGTCGCGGCTCTTTTCGTCTGTCCAGCGGCCTCGGCGCAGCACGTGGCCGACATCGATTTCGCGAGCGTCGGCCGCGGCGCGCCGCTCGCCAGCGTGATTCCGCGCGAGTATCCCGTCACCGATCTTTCGCGGCTCGAGCTGTATCCCGACAACGACCTCGTCGTGGGCCCGTGGCGCCCGCAACGCCCCGGTCCGAACGGCACGCAAGTGCAACGCGACGAAGGCAGCGCGTGGGACGGGGCGAGCCCGCCCGGCATCGAGCCGCTGCCCGTCGATCTCTTCACGACGAAGGACTTCTACAAAGACCGATCGCTCTGGAGCGATCCGCGCTACTTCCGCTGCAACAGCCCGTGGGCCGTCGAGGGGCAGCGCGGCGGATACGCGCGCGTCGTCTCGATCGGCAGCGACCCGCCGCGCACGGCGGCGTGGGGCTACTGCGATCGCGACTATCCGCGCGCAGCCATCGTGAGCCCGTATGGGTTTGCGACCGCGCAAGAGCACTACGAGGCGCTGCTCGCGGAGACGCGGCGCCGCGGCGGTCCGACGCAGCACACGTACGCGACGGTGCCCGGCGAGCTCAACGGCCGCTATCTATGGCCACGCGCGCAGAACTGGTACGCGGAGCTGTTCTTCAATCAGGTGTCGACGATCCTGTCGCTGCTGACGCCCGAGTATCGGACGCGCATGGTGCAGGAGCTCTACCACGATGCGGTCACCAATTCACCGCAATGGCCGGCGCAGTACTGCTGGCCCGAAGGTTTCATGCGGCGCTGGCATTACCACGGCGTGACGAATCAGCCGCACGTGGTGCTCGTGACGCCGTCGCTCGTACAGATCATGGCCGGCGACGCCGACAACTTCGTCACCAACGTTCACATCGGGCGCACGTTCGACCTCTCAAGCGCCGTGCCGCGGCTCGGCGCCGACGTGCCGCGCTGGTACGGCGAGACCATCGGCTTCTGGGACGGCGACGTGCTCTTGACCTGGACCTCGAACGTCCAGGGCTGGAAGGTGCACGGCAACCCGGAGTTCTCGAGCAAGCTTGAGACCATCGAGATCTACACGCCGAACCGCGACGCTGCCGGCAAGGTGATCGGCCTGAACCACGAGGGCATCTTCTACGACAGGGATGCGCTCGTTGAGCCCGTGCGGATCGTCCGCAATTTACAGCGCTCGAGCGGCCTCGAGGAAGGCGCTCCGTTTCAGTTCATCGAGTGCGTGCCGCAGCTCTTTCCGCTCGACGGTCGCGCGACGCCGGTCTCACCGGGCACGGTCATCGACTACACGGTGCCCGACATGTACGGCCGGCCGTGGGCGGAGATCTGGCGGCGCTTCCACGAGCAGGGCATGGAGCACCCCGAAGCCGACGACATCTTCAGCTTCGAGTAGCGGTGAAATGCGTCCCCGGGCGATATCTGCTCCTGGCCGTCGCGGTCGGCGGCTCGATCGCGTGGTCACTGGCCAGTGGCGAGACTCTCGAGCCGCGCACCGTCGAGACGGTGACGATGGCGTTCCGCGCGCTCTTCACGGTGCTCGTCGCGGTGATCGTGCCGGTTTACTTCGTCAAGTACGGCCCCGCGAATTTCCTCTGGTTCTCGGATGTCGGGCTGCTCGGCATCGCCGCGGCATTGTGGCTCGAGAGCCCGCTCCTCGGGAGCATGATGGCGCTCTGCGTCCTGCTACCCGAGACGCTCTGGCTCGCGTCGTTCCTGACCGGCGTGCTGACGAAGGGCCGCGCTGCTACGACGCTCGCGGCTTACATGTTCGATTCGCAGATACCGCTCTACCTACGCGGGCTGTCGTGCGTCTTTCACGTCGCGTTGCTGCCCGGGGCGCTCTGGCTCGTGTACCGCTACGGCTACGACGGCCGCGCACTCGGCGCGCAGTGGTTGCTCGCGTGGACCCTGTTTCCGGCCACGCTTTGGTTGGCGCCGCGCGAGAAGAACATCAACTGGGTGCATGGCTTCGGCCATCCCCCGCGGAGCCCGTTCCGACCGGCCGTGCACTTCACGCTCATGATGTTGGTGTATCCGGCGTTGGTGTATTTGCCGGCTCACTGGCTATTGCTGTGGTGGGTGAGCGCCTGATTCGCGGCCGGTCGTCCGTTGTTCAAGGCTTGCGTGTCAGCACGGCGCCTTCGTGAACGGGCGCGACGGTGCGCTGGTACACGCCAAGCCAGCCGCGCTGGTCGTGCGCACCGAACGAGCGCGGCGTCTTGCGGCGCTCCGCGAGCACGCTTTCGGGCACTTCGAGATCGACGGCCTTGCGGCGCACGTCGATCGAGATGACGTCGCCGTTCTCGACTAAGCCAAGCGGCCCGCCGGCCGCCGCCTCGGGCGAGGCCTCGCCGACGACGAGGCCGTTGTTGACGAGCCCCGAGAGCTGACCTTCGGTGATCGCCGCGACCCGGTCGAGCAGGCCCGCGCCGTCGAGCGCGAAGATGACGGCCGAGGTCATCGCCATGCCCGGGCCGCCGATGACGCCGAGGCCGCGCAGCACGACGACGTCGCCCGGCTGCACGCGGCCCTCCTTGATGGCCTGCAGCGCTTCGTCGCGCGAATGGAAGATGTTGGCCTTGCCGCGGAACTCGAGCATGCGCTCGCCCGTGCCGCCCAAGCGCACGATGCCGCCGCCGGGCAGCAGACTGCCGCGCACGATGACGATGGCGGGGCGCGTCGAGAACGGCTGGTCGAGCGTGGCGATCGTGCGCGCGTCCGCAACCGTCGTGGTCGCGAGGATCTCGCCGAGCGTTTGGCCCGAGACCGAGCGCGCGCCGAGGTCGAGCTGACGCTCGAGGCGCTTGAGCACGGCGCGCGCGCCGCCCGCGGCTTCGAAATCCTCGATGTGCGCGTCGCCGTTCGGCTTGACCGTGGCGAGCAGCGGCACGCGGTCCGCATAGTCGGCGAACGTCTTATAGACGTCGATGTCGACCTCGGCTTCGGTCGCGATCGCCTGCAAATGTTTGACGCAGTTGATGGACCCGCTGACCGCGAGCACCATCTGCACGGCATTGCGCACCGCGCCGGCCGTCATGATGTCGCGCGGCTTCAGGTCCTGCCACACCATCTCGACGATGCGCGCGCCGGCGGCGCGCAGGTGCGCGTGCATCTTCGGGCTGCCGGCCGCCACGGGGGCGCTGCCGGGCAGCGCCATGCCGAGCGCCTCGCAGACGACGTGCATCGAGTTCGCCGTCCCCATACCCTGGCAGACGCCGGGGCTTTGAATCGCGACGTCGGCCATGCCCTTGACCTCGTCGAGCGTCACGGCGCCCGAGGTGAGGTAGCCGGTTTTCAAGAACACGTCTTCGATGTCGGTGTGCTGGCCGCGGTAGACGCCGGCCTTCTGATAACCGCAGACGACGACGATCGTCGGCACGTCGAGCCGGCCCGCGGCCATGAGCTGGCCCGGCGTCGTCTTGTCGCACGACGCGAGGCACACCATGCCGTCGAGCAGCGCGCCTTCGACTTGCACCTCGATGTCGGCGGCAATGAGGTCACGCGTCGGTAAAATATATGCGCCGCGCTTGCCGGCACTCGTGACGAAGTCGCTGGGTGCGGCCGTGCGGATCTCGAACGGCACGCCGCCCGCGGCGCGGATTGCGACCTTGAGCTCGTCGGCGAGGCCGTCCAGATGGCTGAAGCAGCTCGACAGCTCGCTCGACGAGTTGACGATGGCGATCTTCGGCTTCTCGAGGTCGGCGTCGCTCAAGCCGAGCGCGCGCCACTGCGCGCGGCGGCCCGACCAAGGCACCGAGCCCGGCTCGAGGTTGCTGCGCAGCTTGCGTTGCATGGTCACGACCCGATTTTGCCGGACCGCGCTGGCGTTGTCGCCTCGGGTGAGTTCGCCGGTTCGACGGCCTGCGTGGCGCGCGCGCGCGGGGTGTATAGTCGCGCTGGTTTAAACGGCGGGGTCGCGCTCGCCGACATCGAACCCTGAGGCCACGCATCCGGAACTGAGCAAGCAGGAGAACCCCATGTCCCACCTGGCGCGTTACGCATTGCCCATTGCCGTGTTGACTCTCGTCGGTTGCATGCAGCAGGCGCCGCCGCCTGCGCTTCCGCCTCCGCCCGATACGCGGGCGGCAGACGAGGCCGCGATCCGCGCCGTGCTCGGCGAATGGGGCGCTGCGGCGCGAGCGAAGGACGCCGCCGCGTTCACGTCGTTTTATGCCGACGACGCCGTGCTGTTGCTCGAGGCCTCTCCCGATTTCACCGGCAAGGCGGCGATCGGCGCGACGATCGGCGGCATGATGCAGGATCCGAATTTCGCGATGTCGTTCGAAACTTCGAGCATCGTGGTGGCGCGCTCCGGCGATATCGCTTACGAGCGCGGGAGCTACGAGCTCACGATGAGCGATCCCAACCAGCAGCCGGCCATGCAGAGGGGGAACTACGTGGTGGTCTGGGGCAAGCAGGCCGACGGCACCTGGAAGGTCGCGGTCGACGCGCCGAGCTCCGACCCGGCGCCGGCCGCGCAGTAGGGCCGACGCGCCGCTGGCGGGAGAACGACACGGCCCATGACCGAGCTCTTAGGAAGCACCTGTCTCGTCACCGGCGCGACGCACGGCATCGGCCGCGCCACGGCCGAAGCGCTCGCTGCGCTCGGCGCGACGGTCATCGTGCATGGCCGCGACTCGACCGCCGTCGGCACCGTGTGTCGCGAGATCGCGCGCGCATCGGGCAACGCCGAAGTCACCGGGGCCGTCGCGGATTTCGCCTCGCTCGCTGCGGTGCGCCGCCTCGCGGCCGACGTGGCCGCCCGTCACGCGCGTCTCGACGTGCTCGTCAACAACGCCGGCACGAGCGCACGGCAGCGGCGCCTCACGAGCGACGGCTTCGAGTGGCTACTCGGCGTCAATCATCTCGCACCGTTCTTGTTGACGACGCTGCTGCTCGACAAGCTCAAGAAGAGCGCGCCCGCGCGCGTCGTGACGGTGGCGTCGATGGCCTATCGGCGCGGCACGCTCGAGCTCGACGACTTGAATTGGGAGCGCCGCAAGTACCGGAGCCTCAAGGCGTACTCGGATTCCAAGCTCGCCAACATCCTGTTCACGCGCGAGCTCGCGCGGCGTCTCACGGGCAGCGGCGTGACCGCGAACTGCCTGCATCCCGGGGTCGTAGCCACGAACATTTTCAATCAGCTCGGTTTTCTGGGCCGCGTGTTCACGGTGCTCGCGAAACCGTTGCTGCTGACGCCCGCTGCGGGCGCGAAGACCGTAGTGCACCTCGCCAGCGCGGCCGACGTGGCGAGCGTCAACGGGAAGTTCTTCGACCGCTGCCGCGAGCTGCCGCTCGATCCCGTCGCCAGCGACGACGCTGCGGCGCTGCGGCTCTGGGAGCGCAGCGAGCAGCTTTGCGGTTAGGCCTTGACCGGCCGCGGTGTCAGCGGGGCAGTCGCCGGTCCGAGGTTGGCGCCGTTGGCGCGGAGCCGCTGCTGTAGCGCCGCGACGTCGACGGCCCGCGGCGCCACGTGCGCCGCGAGCGCGAGATCGGCCGCTGTGCCCGCGGCCTGGCCCATGACGAAGCACGGTCCTGAGACGCGCGCCGACGACTGGCCGTCGTGGGACATCGAGGCGCAGCGGCCGACGACGAACAGGTTGTCGACCTTCTGCGGCACGATGATGCGGTAGGGGATCGCGTTGAAGCCACGCGAAGCCGGTGACGCGAACACGAAATTCACGTCGCCCTTGATGTGCGCCTCGATGGGCCAGCCCTGCACGCCGATCGTGTCGTCGAAGTCGCGGCATTGCAGGATGTCGTCGCCCGTGAGCGCATACTCGCCGCGAATGCGCCGCGTCTCGCGGATGCCGATCTGTGGCGCAATCTCGACGATGTACGAATTCTCGAACCCCGGCACATTGTCCTTGATGAACTGGAACGTGTCCCAGCACTGCTTCCGACCCTCGACCTCGCCGTAGGACAGCTCGCGTGCGTCGATGCCGCTCACGGCGGTGCCGCTCGGGTTCTTGATCTGCGTGAGATTCGCGCGCCACTCGATCGGGTTGCGCTGCGGCCGCACGATCGGCTTCTTGCGCGGGAAACTTCGGCCGCGTTTCTCGGCTTCGTCCATGAGCCCCGGGATGATTTCCCAGGCACGCCCGGCCTTGGCCGGGTCGACACCGTTGATGCGGAACATCGTCGACGGATACAGCATGTTGCCGGCGCCGTCGCCGACCTCGTAGGGGACGCCGGCCCAGGCCGCGACGTCGCCGTCGCCCGAGCCGTCGACGAAGAGCTGGCCACGAACTGCGAACCGCCCCGATTTCGTCTCGACGAACACGGCCTCGATGCGCCGCTCGTCGGTCATGCAGATGCCCGTCGCGAACGCATGGAACAGCACGTGCACGCGCGCTTCGCTCATGAGCTCGTCGGCCGCAATCTTGAAGGCCGAGATGTCGTAGGCCTGCGCCAGGATCTGGTTCTGAATCGTGAGGTGCGGCTGGTTGAGCCCGCCCATCGCGCCGAGGCGCGCGAGAATGTCGTCGGCGAGCCCGTGCACCACTTGCTCGTGCT
The DNA here is from genome assembly GCA_964503125.1 of uncultured Gammaproteobacteria bacterium. Classification (GTDB taxonomy): domain Bacteria; phylum Pseudomonadota; class Gammaproteobacteria; order Steroidobacterales; family Rariloculaceae; genus FEN-1219. The sequence continues at coordinate 222,057 of CAZCZE010000049.1, read as the reverse complement.
TGCCGTGCACGACGGCGTGCAAGCCGCAGAACGTGCTTAAGCCCGCCGCGGTGCCGGCGCCGCCGAGAAAGCCGTAGCGCTCGATGCAGATCGTCGAACGGCCCGCGCGCCCCGCGGCCACCGCGGCCGCGATGCCCGCCGGGCCGCCGCCGACGACTACGACCTCGTAATCGCCGTAGACGGGCGTCTGCCGGCCGGGTTCATTGATCTCTGCGCGCGCCATGGAGGCCTTATCGTACCGTGGGTCGGCTCCCGCAGTGTGCCGATGAACCGCGCGCGAGTCACGCTTACCGGCCGTCGCCTGTCGTTGCGATGCCGCGACTCAAAAAGACCAGATGACGCCCAGGGAGACGACCTTCGGCGGCTTGAAGCTGTTGCCGTTGCTGATTTGGAGCCGCTCGTACTCGATGCGTGCGGCGAGCTTCCGGAACCGGATCTGCGCGCCGGCGCCCCACGCGAAATCGGTATCGTGGTCCACCGAGCTCGCGGGGCCCGCGATCGTGTTCGTCGTCAAGTCGGCGCTGGACTTCACGGCTCCGGCTTTCGCGAACAGGTCGATCATTGCGATGTCGATCAGTAAGACCGCGAAGACGTCATACCCCTTCTGCTCGAGCTTGAACGGCGACAAGTCGGGCACGACCTGATGCAATGTGACGTCGCCGAGATCGAAGTAGCTGCCCTCGACGGCAAACCAATCGACGGGCCGCCAACCGGCGATGACCTTGAAGCTCGAGTCTCGCTCGTCGAAGACGGCGCCGAGCCCGACTTTGTGGCGAGTCTCGGTCTCGCCCCTGGCTGCCCCGACATAGAAACCGTTCTCGGCGGCGTGACCGCCCGCGGCAAAGAAGCACGCCATTCCGCCTGCCGCCAAAACGTGAAGTGCTCGCATGTTCGTTCCTCCCAATAATTCCCGTGCCGACCTTCATTGCGGGAATCGTGCCCCCACCGACTTGAACGCGAGCTGAATTCGGCGCGGACGGAGTCAGAACCGGAACGTGTAGTTGAACTTGACGGCGACGTCGGCGTTCGTCGAATGGAACGAGTCGTTTCTGTCGGCGTCGGTCATGCCGTGGTTGAAGACGATGAAGCCCTCGCGGCCGGCCTGCGGAATCCAGTGCAGGCGGCTGTTGAAGCCGAGGTTTTCCGAGACGTTGTCGTATTGCAGGAGGTTGACCCACGACAACCGCGACGAGAACACGTACTGCGCGCGAATCGTCGCGATGCGTACGACGAAATGCTGGTCGGGCAGCAGCACGTTGCTCACGAGCCGGTCGGGCAGGTCCACGTCGTTCCTCGAGTAGGCCATGCCGAGGCGCAGGTGCTCGGACGGGCGCCAATCGAGCTCGGACCGAAGCTCGGTGCGCTCGCCGTGGTAGTAGGGGCCCGTGTTCAGGCCGAAGAAGCCCGAGATTTTGCGATGACTGCCCGTGCGCGTGCCGATGAAGAGCTGCGTCCACGTGTAGTTGCCCTGCGGAATGACGATGTCGCGCGTGGGGTCGTAGCCCGGGCTGCCGAGCACGTTGTCGGAAGGCCGGTAGATCGTGAAGTCCGCGGGGATGTTTTCCTCGTTGGCCGTGATCCCGAGCACGCCGCGCTCTTGACTCGATCCTTCGATGTTGAGCCTTAGCCCTAAGCTCTGGCGGTCGAGCCCCCCCGTGTCGAGCCGCTCGACGCGCGAGCCCTCGATGCCCGCGAACACGGAGCGCAGAATGCGATCGCGATAGCGGTGCCGGAATCCGAAGTCGAGCTGATAGTCGCGGATGCCGGCTTCGTTGACGAAGCCGACCGCGGGGTCGAAGTTCTGTTCGATCTGCCGCGCCTCGAAGCCTCCGCGCCACCCCGTGTTGTTCGGCGAGCTCACGCCGAAGCCGAAGGCGCGGTCGTCGCCGCCGCCGACGCCTTCGTTGTCGGTCTGCTGAGCCCAAGTCTGCGCCTCGAGGACGCGGCCGCCGGGTAGCCGCGAGTTGCGGTACCGGAAGTCGGCGCCTACGAGGGAGCTATCGCGATCCTGCTGCGGGTCACCGTCGGTCACGATGACGCCGACGGCCGACTCTTCGAGCACGTTCGCGGCGACGCGGCCGACGAAGATGTCGGTTTCGCCGGCGAGCATGACGCCGTTCGCGTCGCGCTGGTCGCCCTGATGAATCGCGAGCGCGCCGACATTCCAACGACCGACGCGGCCGCTCAACTTGCCGCCGTACTCGATGTCGACGGGCTGCCCCGCGCTGCTCAAGCCGAGCGTGCGCGAGAAGAACGGTCGACCGTTCTGGTCGCTGGCGCCGCCGCCACCACCACCACCGCCCCCGCTGCCACCACCACCGCCCCCGCCGCCGCCCCCGAAATTGTTGTTGCCGCTTCCGCCTATACGGCCGAACTCGAAGATGTCGGCATCCTGGAGGAAGAAATCGCGTTTCTCGGGAAAGAACAGTTCGAAGCGCGAGAGATTGACTTGCCGGTCGTCGACGTCGGTCGCGGAGAAATCGGTGTTCAGAGTCAGTGCGCCGTTCAACGACGGGGTGATCTTGTAGAACATGTCGAGCGACGGCTCGGCATCGCTCGAGGACGCGCCGCCGAAGATCTTGCGCTCCGTGACGCTCATCGACGGCACGACGTCCAATCCCAAACCCTGGTGGAGATCGTGGAACCCCGTCGCCATGCCCGCGACGCCGGGGTTGAGCTGCCGATTACGCGACACCCAGCCGATGGTCTCGTCGCCCCGCCGGATCGCGCGCTCGAAGTTGATTCCCCAAGCGTCGTTGTTGGGATTGAACGACAGTGTCTTGAATGGGATCGCGATCTCGGTCGTCCAGCCGTCGGCGTCGCGCTGCGACGCGGCTTGCCAGATGCCTTCCCAGTTGCTCTCGACACTCGTCGTGTTCTGGTAAAGCGCGTCCCAGCGCACGCCGTGCGCGTTGACCTCGAAGCGATAGCCGCTGCGCCGGTCTAGGTACGGGTCGAGAATCACGGCGAGGCGGTCCTCGTTGCCGAGATCCTCGCCTTGCCGCAGGACTCGCGCGGTGATGGCGGCCGGATCGCCATACCAAAGCTTGGCGCCGACGTAGAGTGCGTCGTCGTCGTAGGCGATGCGGATTTCGGTACGCTCCGAGGGAGTGGAGTACTCGACGGGGTTCATCTGGTGCAAATCGCCGACGACGGTCGCCGTTGCCCACAGGTCGTCGTCGAGCCTGCCGTCGACTTCGGGTGCGTTCGTGGTGCGCGCAATGCCGATCGTCTTGCCCTCGGCGTCCTCACCACGACCCGCAGCGGGTACCTGAGCCGGCACATGGCCGAGCGGCGTGCAGCAGAGGAACGCAAAGAGCAACGCTCGATATCGCAAGCGACCGCTTCCTGTCGAGTTCTCGTAGGCCGGCTTCGGTCTCGTTCTTTGCGCCGCCAGCGCCAAAGGCGGCGCACTATAGCATCGCACTGTCGGCGCGATTCCGAAGAAGTGTCGCGGCTTGGCAGCCGGTGCGCCTGGTTCGGCTCCCCGCTCCTCGTTACCATGAGCCATTGCCGTCGGGGATCGGACTCATGCAAAGACAGGGGACCATCGTGGCCGGTTTGATCGTCGCAGGCTGTGCGTCGGGGCAGCAACGTTGGCTCGCGTCCGACGAGCGTCTGGAAGCGACGGGCGCTGTCGTCGAGTTCGCGTTGCCGCAGGCGGCGAGCGGCCCGACGACCATCGCGCTCGCGGCCGACGGCACCGTGTGGTTCACCGAGAGCAACGGCAACCGCATCGGGCGCATGAACCCCGACGGCAGCGGCCTCACGGAGTTCGACGTGCCGACCGCGGAGAGCGCGCCCCGCATCATCGCGCTCGGGGCCGACGGCAACATGTGGTTCTCGGAGCATCTCTCGAGCCGGATGGCGCGCATCACGCCGAGCGGCGAGATCACGGAGTTTCGCATTCCGTCGCCGGACAGCCAGCCGCGCGCGATCGCGCTCGGCGCCGACGGCAACATTTGGTTCGGAATGTTCGCCGCGGGCAAGATCGGGCGAATCACGCCCGACGGCACGATCACGGAGTTCGCCATTCCGACGCCCGCCAGCGGTCCGCGCGCGCTCGCGGCCGGTCCCGACGGCAGCATTTGGTTCTCGGAGTTCCACGCGAACAAGATCGGCCGCATCACGATGGCGGGCGCAATCACCGAGTTTCCGTTGCCGCGCCCGAATTCTGGACCCGGCGACATCACGGCCGGAGCGGACGGCAACATGTGGTTCGTCGAGCTCAACGGCACGATCGACGGGCGCGTCGTGGCCGGCAACCGTGTCGGGCGCATCACGATGCGCGGCGAGATCACGGAGTTCGCGATTCCGAGCCCGACGGGGTCGCCGACCAACATTGCGGTCGGGCCGGACCGCAACGTCTGGTACACGAAAGGCGCCTCGCTCGGCCGCGTGACGCCCGACGGCGTCATCACGGAATTCCCGCTGCCGGCGCGCGCGCGCGGCGTCGGCCTCACGGCCGGCAGCGACCGCCAGCCGCCGCGGCGCCTCGCCGACCGGCTCTGGTACGCCGACGGCAACGGCAACAAGTTGGGCTTCTTGCGCTTCGAGTAGCTCCCAGCGCGATTGGCAATATCGCGCCGTTTCAGCTAGCGTGCCGACCTTTCGTGCCCATTTCTGGGCGCCCGGAGATTCCCATGATGCGTTATGCCCCGTTGGCGGCGCTTGCGCTGGCCGCGTGCTCGGGTTCCGACTCGAGCGCTCCTTCGACCACGACTGCCGCTGTGGACGCGCTTGAGACCGACGAGGCCAAGACGCTCTATGCGCTCGGTCTCGCGATCGGCGGCAACGTCCAGGAGTTCAAGCTCACCGACGCCGAGGTCACGCTCGTCGCGGACGGCATTCGCGACGCCGTGCTCGGCAACGACCCCAAGGTCGACCTCGAGACGTACGGCCCGCGGCTCCAGATGCTCGCGCAAGAGCGCATGTTGGCGGCCGCAGGCGCCGAGAAAGCAGCGGCCGAAGCGTGGCTAGTGGAACAGGCGGCGCAGCCGGGGGCCGAGCGCAGCGCGGCGGGTGTCGTGTTCGTCTCGATGACCGAGGGCACGGGCGCCAATCCGACGGCCGAGAGCACCGTCAGAGTGCACTATCACGGCACGCTGCGCGACGGCAGCGTGTTCGACAGCTCCGTGGACCGCGGCGAGCCGATCTCGTTCCCGCTCAGCGGCGTGATCCCCTGCTGGACCGAGGGCGTCCAGAAAATCAAAGTCGGCGGCAAAGCGAAGCTCGTCTGCCCGGCGGACACGGCGTATGGCGACCAAGGCTCGGGGTCGATCCCGGGCGGCGCCGCGCTCGCGTTCGAGGTCGAACTGCTCGCGATCGAATAGCTCGCGCTACAGCAGCTCGGCCTGGATGTCGCGCAGCTTGGCCTTGATGGCCGCGGCATTCGTGGGGCCCATGCGGATCAAGAGCTTCTGCCCCGCCGACAGCTTCTCGAGCCGCTCGTCGGCGTACTTGTAGTACACGCTCGGCTGCACCAAGCGAATCTCGCCGGGCGCGTTCGGCGTCGCGAGCAGATGCTCGATGACCTCGACGAGCCGGTCGTTGAACGAGGCGTTCGGGTGGCCGAGCTCCTCGTAAGCTTGCTGGAACAACGGCTGCAGTCCCCGATAAAGCGCGACGAGCGTCTTCGCATCGACCGCGCGTGCGACCGCCACGAACGGCTCGTAACGCGCGTAGTTCGCGGGTGCGAGCACGAGGGTGTCTTCGGCCCCCGCCGTGACGAGAACGCCCTGCGTCGGTTTGATCGGCCGTTGGTTCAGAGTCATCTGCTGGCGCGGCACGTTGTCGATCGTCACGACGATGTTGCGCACGATGCGCTCGGGCACGAGGTACTGCATCGCGGACTGTTGGCCGACGAGCTCGGTCAAGCCGCCGAGCACGTCGACGTCGCTGTCGTCGAGCGGCGGCAGCGGCAGCGCGCGCGGTAGCGGTGCCGGCGGCGCCACGGGCACGGGCTCGGGTGCGACAGTATCGGCCACGGGTTGCGGAGTCTCGACGACCGGCTCGGGCGCCGGCTCTCCGTCGCGCAGGAAATAGAGCCCAATGCCGCCGGCGACGAGCAGGCCCGCGCCGATGCTCACGGGCAAGAACCAATCCTTGCGTTCGCTCATGACTCGCTCCTCGTCAATTGCTCCATGCATTGCTCTACCGCGGGCATCCCTGCCCGCGTTGCTGGGTCATTGTGAGGTAAAACGTCGCGCGCCCAGTCCATCTGCTTCCAGCCCGGGATCGGCGTGGTGACGCCTTCGTGGGGCACGAACTTCGAGCGCTCGACGAGCGCAAATTTATGGATGTACCGCGGGCAGTTCGGAAACACCTCGCGCACGTCCACGACGACGACGAATTGTGCCTCGGCGAAGCACGGCGTGACGACCTCGGGCCGCTCGATGCGCGCCGTGCCGTTCACTCGCAGCCGTTTCGGCGAGCAGAGATCGATGAACAGCAGGCCGACGTTGCGATTCGCAGCGACGTTGCCCATCGATAGGTACATGCCGTTGCCGTCGTAGCACGGGAACGCCAAGGTCTTGGAATCGAGCGCGCGCACGAAGCCGGGGTCGCCCCCCTTGTACGAGCAGCTCGGCTCGCCGCGGGAGTTGACCGTCGCCAGAAAAAACAAATCGAGCCGCTCGATGAACGCCCGGTCCTCGTCCGTCAATGCCGTGCGGAACAACCGCTGCTCGATGCGATCGGCCAGCCGCTCCGTATCGAAACGGCGTTGCAGCTCGCGGTGGCTCTCTTCGTAAAGCGCTGACATGTGCGGTTCTCCGGCCGTCCGGCCAATCTAGCGCGCTTACCTCGCGGCCTCAACGGCGATTGCCGTTAGAATGCGGCCGCAGTGCAGGAGTTCGACTACATCGTCGTCGGCGCCGGGACCGCGGGCTGCGTGCTCGCCAACCGCCTGTCGGCCGACCCGGGTACCTCGGTGCTGCTGCTCGAGGCGGGCGGCGAGGATGACTACTTCTGGATCGACGTTCCCGTCGGCTATCTCTACACGATCGGCAACCCGCGCACCGACTGGTGCTACGTCACCGAGCCCGATCCCGGCTTGAACGGCCGCAGCATCGGCTACGCGCGCGGCAAGGTGCTCGGCGGCTGCTCGTCGATCAACGCGATGATCTACATGCGCGGCCAGAAGTCCGACTACGACCACTGGGCCGCGCAGGGACTCCGGGGTTGGTCGTGGGACGACGTGCTGCCCATCTTCAAACGCTCCGAGGACTACGAGCACGGCGCCGACGACCTCCACGGCGCCGGCGGCGAGCTGCGCGTCGAGGAGCGGCGCGTGAGCTGGGAGATCCTCGACGCGTGGCGCGAGGCCGCCGCCGAGTGCGGCATTCCGAAGATCGCCGAGTTCAATCGCGGCGACAACTTCGGCAACGCCTATTTTCAGATGAACCAGCGCCGTGGCGTGCGTTGGAGCGCCACCAAAGCGTATCTTCGGCCGGTGCGCAAGCGGCCCAATCTCACGGTGCGGACGCACGCGCACGTCGAGCGCGTGACCATCGTGGCGCGCGACGGCGTGCGGCGCGCGACCGGCGTCGCGGTGCGCTTCGCGGGCCACGGCAGCGAGACGCTGCGCGCGCGCCGCGAGGTGCTGCTCGCCGCGGGGGCGATCGGCTCGCCGCAGCTATTGCAGCTATCGGGCGTAGGGCCGCCGGCGGTGCTGCGCGAGCATGGGTTAACCGTCGTGCACGCCAACTTAAGCGTCGGCGCCAACCTGCACGACCATTTGCAGATCCGCTCCATATATAAGGTGCACGACACCGTCACGCTCAATCGCCGCGCGCGCACGTGGCTCGGGCGCGTGGCGATGGCGCTCGAGTATTTGGCGTTTCGTACCGGGCCGCTCACCATGCCGCCGTCGCAGCTCGGCGCGTTCGCGAAGAGCGACGCGGCGCAACCCACGGCCAACATCGAGTGGCACGTGCAGCCGCTGTCGCTCGACAAGTTCGGCGCGCCGTTGCACCCGTTCGACGCCATCACCCCGTCGGTGTGCAACCTGCGGCCGACGAGCCGCGGCCACGTGCGCATCAAGAGCGCCGACTTTGCGGCGCACCCCGCGATCACGTTGAACTACCTCGCGACCGAGGAGGACCTGCGTGTGGCCGTGGCCGGCCTGCGCTACACACGCCGCATCATGGCCGCCAAAGCGCTCGCGCGCTTCGAGCCCGAGGAGTGGAAGCCGGGGCCCGCAGTCGCGACCGAAGCCGAGCTCGAGCGCGCGGCTCGCGATCTCGGCACGACGATCTTCCATCCCGTCGGCACCTGTCGCATGGGCGCCGATGCCGAGGCCGTCGTCGACGATCGCCTGCGCGTCAACGGCATCGCCGGGCTGCGCGTCATCGACGCATCGATCATGCCGCGTATCACCGCCGGCAACACCAACGCGCCGACGGTCATGATCGCGGAGCAGGGCGCCGACTTCATCCGGCGGGGCTCAAGCTGACGGAACGGCCATGGCTGCGCCGTTATGGACGATATTCCTTGAGGCGATGGAGGTGCAGCGGGGATAATCCCCGGAGACTTTCTTGGGGAGCGACTTCATGCGCCGGCTCTGTGTTTGGCTCGTCATCGTCGCGGGTTGCGGTGTGGCTCGTGTGGCTGCCGCCCATCACTCGTTCGCGGCCGTGTTCGACGGCGAGCAGTTCGTCAAACTGACGGGCGAGGTCGTCAGCGTCGAGTGGATGAATCCGCATATCCACTTCTCGATCGACGTGAAAGGACAGGGTGGAGCCGTTACGCGTTGGCGCTTCGAAGGCTACCCGCCCAACATGCTCGTGCGGCAAGGCTGGCGGCGCGACGTGACGCTCACGCCGGGCGCCGCCGTGACCGTCGAGGGTTGGGTCGCGCGCACCGAGCCGAACTTGGGCGCGGTGCGTTGGGTCACGCTCGCGGACGGCCGCAGGCTCGCGGGCGGCCCACCGGCGGGCACCGGAGGTCGCTGATGGCGCACGCGCTGCGTTTGGCGCTCGCGGCGGCCGCCGCGCTCGTGCTGGCCGCGCCGCTCGCCGCACAACCATCGACCGAGCGCGCGGCGCCGCGTACCGCCGACGGCAAGCCGGACATGTCGGGAATCTGGGTCGCGACGGGCGCGCTGCTCCTGTTCGAGGGCGAGGAAGCGCTCGCCGCGGCGCGCGCGGCCGATGCGGCGGCAGGCCGCCCGCCGGGCAACACGAACGAGGTGCCGCCCTTCAACCCCGAAGCCGAGGCGCAGCGGCAGTATTTCCTCGCGCGCCGCGGCATCGACGACCCGATGGCGCGCTGCTTGCTCACGGGCGTGCCGCGCATCAAGTTCCGCCCGTTGCCGTTCGAGATCGTGCAGCTTCCGGACCGCGTCATCATGCTGTACGAGATCCATCACGCGTTTCGCATCGTCCCGACGGACGGCCGCCCGCATCCCGAGGACGCCGAGCCTTCTTATCTCGGAGAGTCGGTCGGGCGCTGGGATGGCGATACCCTCGTCGTCGACGTTCGCTGGTTCAACGACAAGACCTGGCTCACGGGCGTCGGCAGCATCCATACCGAGGATCTGCGCGTCACGGAGCGCTACACGCGCGATTCTTACGACACGATCCGCTACGAAGCCACGATGGAGGATCCGGCCGTGCTCTCAAGACCGTGGACGATCCGGGAGACGTTCCGGCTGCGCCCCGGCGAGCGGATTCGCGAATACGAGTGCATCGAGAGCAACGAGGACCTGGCGCGTTTCGAGCAGTTGCTGCGAGAGCAGCCGCCTACCGAACGAGCTCCGTGAACCGCTCGAGCGGCGGCAGCTCGGCGAACTGCGGGCCCGCGTCGCCGATCTCGCACCAAGGCGCCTTCGAGTCGACGTACAGGTGCACGGCCGGCAACTTCGGCAGCGGCGAGTCGATCGCGCCCGCGGGCAACAGCGCGAGCGGCGAGCCCGTCATGGCGAGCGGCACGGGGCTACCGCAAGCCGCGCAGAAATCCGCCGCGTAGGTCCGCGGGGCGGGCAGGGAGTAGCGGCGCACGCGCTGTTGGCCCCGCCGCCAACGAAACGCATCGGCAGCGGCGAACAGCGTGCTCGCGAACCCCGCGCCGCTGCGCCGTCGGCACAGCGAGCAGTAGCAGTTCACGACAGAGCGCGGTGTCGCCGCGGCCTCGAACGCGACGGCCCCGCAGAGACAGCTACCGCACACGCCGTTCGTCGCCGGCGCTGTCTTCGGCAACTCGGCGGCGGGCAGATCGACACCGGGCGGGTACGCCGCGTATTGCGGCAACGCGTCGGCGATGGTGTACAGCGGCGACTTCGACGCCACGAAGATATGGCTGCGCGGCCGAGCTCCGAGGTCGCCGGCGACGAGCCCCGCGGGCACGTGCCAGGTGCCCGGCTCGTGCGACAGCGCCGGCACGGCCGAGCCGCACAGCCCGCAAAACGGGCGCTCGAACGCCGCCGTCGCGCGGTAATGAACGATAGCGTGCTCGCCCGTGAGCCAACGGAACCGCTCGGCGGCGACGCCGAGCCCGGTGCCGAACAGCGTGCCGTGCTGCTTGCGGCACAGTGAGCAGTGGCAATGTGCGAACCAGCGGTACGGCGGCGCGATCTCGAAGGTGACCGCGCCGCAGAGACAGGAACCCGGTGATGCCATGCTGATAGTGAGCGCCGTAGACGAGGGTTCGATTCTCCGGCCCCTGCCGAGCCGGTCAAGGAGCCTTCAGCCGGCGTTCGTGTCGTTTTGGTTGTCATTGCCCTCGTTGCCGTATCGTCGAGCTGGCCGGCCGCGGCGGACCACCGGCATCGCGTGCTCGTCCGGCCTTCCATCGGCTTCGGTTACACCTACGGTTATCCCTTCGGGTATTACTCGCCTTGGTACGGGCCGCGTGTCGGCGTGGGCGTCCATATCGGCGAGCGCGCTCGCAGCGGCCGCGCTCGTCGCGCTCTGTGCGCCGGCAGCGGCCGTCGAGGATCTGCGCGCGCTCGAGGTCGTGGGCCAGCGCGGTCAGTCGCTCGAGCAGACGCGCCGCGATCGCTACGAATGCCAAAACTGGTCCGTCGCGCAGACGGGCGAGACGCCGCTCGCCGCGCCCGCCGACGACTCCGAGCCGCGAGATGCGGACCGCGAGCGTCGCCACGAGCGCGAGGCCGAGGCCGAAGTCGCCGAGCCGAGCTCACCGCGCGTCGTTGACGCCGCGGACGCCCGGCGGCGCCTCGAGCGCGCGCCTGCGCGCGAGCAGCTCCGTCAGCGCGGCGTCGATCGTCGCGTGCCGAAAGGCGAAGCTGAGCGCCAGCGCGCGCTCCGGCAGCACGCGCTGACCTGCGACGAACAGCTCCGCAAGCTCGCCGAGCACGGCGCCGAGCAGCTTCGCGGGCACGCGCAGCGGCCAGAGCGGCCTGCCGACCGCGGCTGCGATCGCCGCCATGACCTCGGCGTGGCGGGCCGGCGCCGGCGCCGTCGCGTTGATCGGCCCCGCGAGCGTCCGTTCGTCGAGCACGAACAGCACGAGCCCGAGCAGGTCGTCGACGTGGATCCACGAGAACCACTGCCGGCCCGTCCCGAGGATTACGCCCGCGAACAGGCGCACGGGCCGTGCGAGCGAGGGCAGGGCGCCGCCGTCGCGGCCGAGCACGACGCCGATGCGCAGAGCCGTCACGCGCACGCCGTGCTCCGCCGCGCGTGCCGCGGTCTCTTCCCAAGCGCGGCAGAGCTCGGCCTGGAACCCCGTGCCGGGCGCGCTCTTCTCGTGCAACGGCTCGTCGCCGTCGCGCGCGCCGTAGTAGCCGATGGCCGAGGCGTTGATCCAGGTCGTGGGCGGTGTCGTCAGGCGCGCGACGAGCGCGAGCAGCGCGCGCGTGACGCCGAGCCGGCTCTCGAGCAGTAACGCGCGGCGCTTCTTGGTCCAGAGCCCGCCCGCGATCGACTCGCCCGCGAGGTTGACGATCGCGTCGATCCGCGTCGTGGCCGGCAACGCCGCGAGGTCGTCGACGATCTCGGCGTGCGGGCCGAAGAGATCGAGCGCCTTGGCGCGGTTGCGCACGAGCACGCTCACGCGGTCGCCGCGCTCGAGCAGGCGGTCGACGAGCTTTGTGCCGATGAAGCCCGTCGCGCCCGTGACGAGCACGTGCTTGCCGTCGGCGCGCCGGCCGGGGCGGAGGCCGCGGCGCTCCCAGGCCGGCGTCGCGAAGTGCCGGCGCGCCGCAAGGCCGTTGCGCACGCCGAACGCGAGCACGCCGACGGCCGCGGCCGTGAGCAGCCAGGACGCGACGCCGTAGTCGGCCGGTACGATCGCCGTCGGCAGTCGAGACCACGCGAGCAACGTGGGCGCGAAGACCGCGAGCAGCGCGCCGAAGTTGATGGCGAGCACCGTGTGCAGGATGCGCTCCGTCGTCGGCAGCCGTCGCGTGCGGTCCTCGATGACGAAATCCGTGAGCGTGATGACGACCTCGAGCGCGAGCAACGTCACGATCAACGCCACCCAGGCGCCGTGCCACGTGCACCACGCGAGCGCGAAGAACAGCAGCGCGTAGCAGAGCTCGCGCGCGGCATGCAGCGCCGATTCGGTGCGCGCCTGACGCCGGCTCGGCAGCCGCTCGACGATCTCGTGGTGCCAGAGAGTGTCGACGGCGCCGAGCGCGATTTGCGTGGCCAGCAGGACCATTAGCAGCGACATGACTACTCCCCCGCGGAGCGGAACACGCCGTCGTGATTGAACAGCTCGCCGAGCAGTGCGTGGTGAATCGTCATCGTGAAGCGGAAGCGTCCGCATCCTAAGTCGTGATGCGCGACGCAGGTGCGACCCGGCAGGAACCACGACGGCAGCGACAGGCGCCACGCGCCGCAACGACGGCCCCGCCATCGTAAGCCCGGGAGCTCGACGTAGTAACCCGCGCTGTCGAAGGTGAGAGCGCCGTCGCGCACGCCGATCGTAAGACGCATGCGCAGCCCGTAGTCGAGGCGCTCGACGAGCATGCCGTCGGCATCGAGAGCCTTGACGGACGAGATCGCGACGGTGCGCGTCGGGAACGCGTAGCGCCGCGTCCAGCGGCTGCCGCCCGTCGCGCGATCGGGCTCGACGTAGACGGTCGCCGCGAGCGGCGTCGAGTGCGGCGGCGGCAACGGCGAGCCGACGAGCCGGCAGAGCCGTTCCACCCAGCGTCCCGCGCGCGTCGCGTGCAACGCCATCGTCCCCGTGTAGAGCGCATCGTGGCATTCGAAGCGGTCGCGCGTAGCGGCGGGCAGGCGCCACCAAGCGGCACCGAGCAGCGTGGGGTAGTCGAGCTCGCGCGGCGCCGCGTCGGGGCGGTCGAGCGCCCCGGCCGCGCCCGCGAACGCGCCGAACGGATCGAAGAAGGCGTGCGTCGTCATGCTTTTGTTTCCGTAATTTCAGTCATAACAGAAACTGGCCGCCAAAAAAATTTTACTCGGTGCCGGTGCCCCGGAGCCTGCGCACCACGCTCTTCGGCACGAGCTGCGCGATCTTCGCGCCCATCTTCATCAAGGCTATGAGCGTCGGCCGCGGCAGCGCTTTGACGTCGTCGAACCAGGTGGCCAGCGTCGCGACGAACTTGAGCATCTCCTCGATGCGAGCCTTCGTAGCCAGCGGCGTCTCGCGGTCGGTCTCGGCTTCGAGCATGCATTGACGCAGCAGCGACAGCGTCGGCTCGAGCTCGCGGCGCTTGCGCTCCTCGACGATCGTCGTGAGCATCGCCCAGGTATCGCCCTTGGTCGTGAAGTGGTCGCGGCGGTCGCCGAGCACGTGCGCGACCGTCACGAGCCCCCAGGCTTGGAGCTCCTTCAAGCTCGTGCTGACGTTCGACCGCGCGACGCCGAGCGTCTCGGCGATCTCGTCCGCGGGCAACGGCTCGGGCGAGAGATACAGCAGCGCGTGGATCTGCGAGACGGTGCGGTTGACGCCCCAGCGCGTGCCCATCTCGCCCCAGTGCAGGACGTAGCGTTCCATGAGTGGCGTGAGCTTCATCGCGGTACCGTCAGTAATTTCTGTCGTTACAGAAACAATAGACCAACTGACTGGGCCCGTCAAGACTCGTCATCGGCGGTTCAGCGCTCCGGCAGCGGAATGAGCTCGTCGTCGCCCGGCACCTTGCCCATGCGGCCTTCGGCCCAGTCGCGCTTGGCGCGTTCGATGCGCTCTGCGGAGCTCGACACGAAGTTCCACCAGATGTGGCGCGTGCCGAGCGGCGCGCCGCCGATGACGATGATGCGCGCGGCCGTCACGGCCGCGAGCGGGACGATCGTCCCCTCGCGTGCCACCGCGAACGTGCCCTCGGCGTACTCGCGGCCCGCGATGCTCACTTTGCCCGCGGCGACGTAGACGGCCCGCTCGCGCGCCTCGTCGAGCACGTCGAGGACCCCGCCGGCGGGCACTGCGGCCTCGAAATAGAGCGTCGGCGAGTAGATGAGCACGGGCGACTCGAGTCCGTAGGCGCTGCCCATGATGACGCGCACGGTGCAGCCGTCGATCGTGCGCTCGGGCAGCGAGTCGGCCGGGTAATGGAGGAACGTGGGCTCCATCTCCTCGCGCTCGAGCGGCAACGCGAGCCACGACTGGATGCCGTGCAGGCGCCGCGTGCCTAAGAGGCCGTTGGCGCGCTCCGAGTGCACGATGCCGCGCCCGGCCGTCATGAGATTGACGGCGCCGGCCTGGATCAGCTGCCGGTAGCCGAGGCTGTCGCGGTGCATGATCTCGCCTTCGAAAAGATAGGTGATCGTCGCGAGCCCGATGTGCGGGTGGGGGCGTACGGCCATGCCGAGACCTGCGGCGAAGACCGCGGGCCCCATGTGATCGAGGAACACGAACGGGCCGACCATGCGCCGCTCCGCGGCGGGCAGCACTCGCCGCACGTCGAACTCGCCGAGGCTGCGCAGCCTCGGCGTCAGGGTAAGCTCGATGACTTCCGCCGTCGCCTGACTCACGTCTACATCCTAAGCCGGTTCTTGCGACCGGCTGAAGGCATAATGGTATATGGCCGCGCGCGGCATGCCGACATTGTTCATCTCCCACGGGTCGCCCATGCTGGCCGTGGTCGACAGCGCCGCGCGGCGTTTCCTCGCCGCGCTCGGGCCGAAACTGCCGCGGCCGAGCGCGGTCGTGGTCGTCTCGGCCCACCACGATGCGGCCGAGACGGAGGTCACGGCCGCCGAGTGGCCCGAGACGATCCACGACTTCGGCGGCTTCCCCGCCGAGCTTTATCGCCTGAAGTACCGCGCCCCGGGCGATCCAAAGCTGGCGCGCGCGATCGCTCGCGAGCTTACCGCAGCCACGTTACCCGCGCGCGTGGAGCCGCGCCGCGGCCTCGATCATGGGGCCTGGATTCCGTTGTCGCTGATGTTCCCGCGGGCCGACGTGCCCGTGGTGCAAGTGTCGCTCGACGGCTCGCGCCCCCCCGAGCATCACCTTACGCTCGGGCGCGCGCTGCGGCCGCTGCGGGACAGCGGCGTGCTCGTCGTCGGCTCGGGCGGTGCGACGCACAACCTCGCGCTGTATTTCCACGCGGGCGATCGCAGCGACGATAGCCCGCCGCTGGAGTTCGTCGAGGCGTTCAACGAATGGACGGCCGGGGCCATCACGGCGCGCCGTGTCGACGACCTGCTGCGCTATCGCGAGCGCGCGCCGTACGCGGCGCAAAATCATCCGACGCCCGAGCACTATCTGCCGTTATTCGTCGCGCTCGGCGCGGCTCACGAGGACGAGCCCGGCGTGCGCATCCACGCGAGCTACGACCGCGGCCTGTTGTCGCTCGACGCCTACGCGTTCGGGCTCGCGGCCGTGCCGCGCGAGATCCGGCTCGGTGCGGCGCCGGCGCGGCCGACTCTCGTCCACTAGGGGCACCTCATGCAGCTCAAACCCATCGTCCAAGGGCTCGCCGCGATCTGGCTCGTGGTGTTCGCCGTCTCGTTCGTGTCGCTCAGGGGCGGCGCATCCGACGAGGACTTCGCGAGCGGCTTGAACCGCGTGGTGGCGTTCCTCACGTGGCAGGTGGTCGCCTTCGGCATCGCGGCGGTCGGCGCGTTCGCGACGCGCCAAGCCGCCGCGCGCGGCACGCCGAACGTCAAGCTCGTCGGTTACGCGCCGCTCGCAGTCAGCGTGTTCCTCATCGCGGCGTTCGTCCTGATCATGGCGGTCCGCTTCTGGATCGTGCCGCTGCTCGAGTCCTCGGGGTTCCCCTAGCTCACTTCTGTTCGCCGATCGGCCCCGTGTTGTCGGGCGCTACGAAGATGCGGTGGATGTGGCGTTCGGCGAAACGCCACTTGCCGTCGGCGCCGCGCACGTACGCGTCGACGAAATCGGCGACGAGCGTGGGGATCGCGGGCGACAGCGGCGGTTCGCCGTACGCGCCGAACGTCATGCACACGGACGTGCCGCGCGCCGCCGTCGCGCTCTCGATGTCGAGCTTGAGCCCCGAGTAGAGATGCCGCGCCGTGCGCAGCTGCGTGGCCGAGCGACTGCGAAACACCTGCTCAAGCTCGGCCTTGCCGCGCGAGACGCGGTTGCCGTGCGTGTAGTAGACCTCGTCGACGAACAGGTCGAGCAGCGCGTCGACGTCGTCGTGGTCGAGGTGATGGCAGAACGCGGTGTTGAGATCCTCGAGCGCGAGGCGGATCTCGATGCGCTCGAGCGCGGTCAACGGAGCCGCCACGCGCCGACCGCCATGGATGGCGGGAGTGCCACAATTGCAGGACGCAAATTGTGGCCGATCTCTTGCGGAATGCACACGGAATTCACGCGCGCGATCTTACCTCATCGGCGCGCTGTTAGAACGAGAGGCCGATCTCGGCGAACAGCGAGAGCTCTTTGCGGCCTTCGACGTCGGGATGCGTGAGCGGCTTGGCGAGCTCGACCATGCCGGTGACGCGGCTGCCCTGCATCGCGAAGCCGAAGCCCGACGTGGCGGCGGATTCGCGGCCCGGCACGTCTTGCTTGAAGGCCGCGCCCACATCGTAGAAGCCGTAAACGGACGCGCTGCGCAGGGCCGCGGGCGCGCCCGGCAAGCTGCGGCGCACCTCGATTTTGGCGCCGAGACCCTGGTCGCCCGCGATCTCGGCCACCTCGAAGCCTCTGCCCAACCGATCGCCGCCGATCTTGAAGCGCTCGCCGTACGGCAGCGTGTACGCCGTCTGCTGGCTCAGGGCGTCGATGCGCAGCGACCAGTGGTCGCGGAAGCGCGCGAGCCGCGTGAAGGTCATGCGGCTCAGCGTGAAGTCCGCGCGCCGCGGATCGGTCGTGAGGTCGAGAGCGGCGAGGCCGCTGCCTAACGCGTCGAGGCCTTGGACCACGTCGACGCTGGCGGCGTACTGCGTCGTGACGTCCTGATGCCAGCTCCAGCGCGCGCCCACTGCGAGCATTCGCAAGCGCTCGTCGCGCAGCGGGGCGCCGCCGCGCAGGATCCCGAGATCGTCGAGATGGAGCCCGGCTGTCAACGACAGGTTCGCCCGCTCGAAACCCGGCAGAGGTCGCGCGAACGTCATCGAAGCACGGTCGTGCAGATAAAGGTCATCGCGATCGCCTTCGGGCTCGTGCGGATTGGAGCGCGACCGAAAGCCGACGAACGACAACCGGCCGCCGGCCGTGCCGACGCCGACGTTTGCGACCGCTCCTAAGCCGTGATACTCGTCGTAGTCGGTGGCTGCGCTGAACAACGCGCCCAAGTTCGTCTGCCCATCGAGCAGGCCGTTGACCATGACTTGGCCGAGCACGAAGTACGGCCCGGCCTCGTCCGTGCCGCGGTTGCTGATGCGTGCCGTGCCGGTCGTGGGCTCGAAGGCCGTGTCGAGGTCGAGCCGATAGAGATGAGCGTTGTCCGCGTCGCGCGCCGTCGTGGCGTTGAGCGTGAGGCCCGGCAGCGCGCGCATCCTTCGCAACGTCGTCTCCAGTCTGGTCTGACGGATGGGAACGTCGCTGCGGAGCTCCGACCCCAGCGACTCGAGCCGTGCCCGGTGCGGACCGGGATCGCCGCCGACGCGAACCTCCGTGATGCGCGGCTCGCGCACGTCGACACGCAGCACGCCGACCGCGAGCAGCGAGTCGTCGAGCTTGAGCTCCGGGCGCGAATAGCCGTCGAACGTGTATTTCGCGAGCAGTGCCGCTGCGATCGCGCGTGCGCTATCGGTCGTCACGGGTTTGCCGAGGTGCTCGTCGTACACGGCGAACAGCGCCGGCGCGTCGTAGACGGTGGAACCGCGGATTACGACGGAGGCGAGGTTCGGCTGCGCGCCGAGCGCGGCCGTCGAGATTAATTCAAACGCGAGGGAGATTATGCCAACTCGAATCAGTCTTGCTCGGCGAAGCGGTCGGTGGCCGCTGCAATGCTCACTTTGGCTGCATCGCGCTACGTGCCGAGTCATTGCGCTCGCGAGTAGAAACGAGAGAGCCGCGGATTATGAACAATGTCGCTCGACGTTGCCGTGAGCGCGGTCACAGCATAGGCCCGTTCGGATCATCTATTCTGTCGCTCGTTGACGACATGGAGTGTCTCTCATGCGCACGCCGACAATAACAGGCGCAGTCAGGGCCTTCTTTGCCATTCTCGCGATCGTCGCGGCCAGCGCTCACGGCGCAACGCCCGCCACGCAGGGCGTCGACGATTCGCGTATCGCAGTTACCGATGTCGCGGGCCGCGTCGACGTGACGATGGCCGGTCGGCCCGTTGCCGTGCGCCCGGATTCGACGATACTGCTGCCGGCGCGCATCGTCACGGGCCACGACGGCAGGCTCGGCATGACGCAAGCCGGAACGAACATCACGGTGTCGTCCGACACGGACGTCGAGATACCCGCGGAAGCCGCCGACGGCAATCTCGTCGCGCGACTCGTACAGCACCAGGGCAACGTGTTCTACGACGTGGCGCCCCGCGACCTGGGCAAGCTCCGCGTCGAGACGCCGTTCCTCGTCGCCGTCATCAAAGGCACGCAGTTCAACGTCGCCGTGCAGTCGGATAGCACGACGATCTCGTTGTTCGAAGGCCGGCTCGAGATTCTCACGCCGGACGGCGACGATGTCGTGGAGCTCAATGCGGGCGAGATCGCGATCCGCTCGTTGACCGACGACGCGATTCGCATCGTCGGCATGGACGACGAGCGCGTCGCCGCGCCCCCAGCCCCTGCAGCGCGCGTGGCCGATACGGACGACGCGCGGACGACGCCGCGCGCCGACGTTGCGACAGCGACGCGGGAAGCCGGAGCCAACGCGGGCGTTTCCGAAAAGCCTAATGTCGCTGCGGCCGCCGAGCGCGCGGCCCGTCGCGAGGGGGTCGGTAGGCGCGCCGACGCGACCGTCGGGATCATCATCGACCTGAACGGTGCGAAGGACCTCACGGGTACGAAGGCAGACGTAGCCGTCGATACCTCGGTCGATCTTGGCGGCGCTGGTGCGGACGTCGACGTTGGAGCAACGGCGGATGTCGGCACGGCTGCTGACCTCGATGTCGGGGCCAGCCTCGATCTCGGCAGCGCTGACGTGGATGTCGGTGCCGGGACCTCCGTCGACGTCGACCTCGACCAGGGCGTGGATCTCGACGCCGCTTCCCTCGATACCGGTCTCGACGCACACGTCGGCACCGATCTCGATCTCGGCGGTGCTCTCGCGGACATCGACCATAGCGTCGACCTCGACGCTACCCTGGATCTTGGCGGTGCCCTCGATCTCGACGTCGATCTCGATGCAGACGCGTCCGCTGAAACCCGTGGCCAGACGACGGCCCCGGACCTGCCACGCGTCTTGCCTCCCGGTCTGCTCCGCCGGCCCTAGCCCGAGGTGATCAAGCGCTCGCAGGTAATTTGGCCAGCCCCAGCGCTGGCCATCCTCGTTGGTGCGTACCTGCTGCAAGAGAACGGCCGTCTCGCCCGTATCGAAAACGCGGTCGTGGAGGCCCGCGCCGCGACGCTGGCCCACACGGTCGATAGCGACATCGTCATCGTCGGCATCGACGCCGACAGCCTGCGCGCCCTGAACGAATGGCCGTGGCCGAGACGACACCATGCTCGCCTGCTGCAAATGCTGCGGCCTGCGGTGCCCAAGGCGGTATTCGTCGACATCGATTTCAGCTCGCGTTCGACGGAGGAAGACGATGCGATGCTCGAGCGCGAGCTCGCGCAGTGGAGCGGTACGCCCTTGTACCTGGCCGCCCATTTCCAAGCGCGTAGCGGCGCCGATCGCTCGCTGACCGTCACGCGGCCGCTGCCGAGGTTCGCGCAGCATGCCGAGCTCGCGTCGGTGATCCTCGAGCCCGGGCCCGACGGTCTCGTGCGCGAGATGCGCAGCTCGTGGGACGTCAATGGGCAAACGCTGCGCTCGGTGTTCGCCCATGAAGCGACGCTGCCGCCCGGCACCGTCGTGCCGATCGATTTCTCGATCGACGAGACGTCGTTCGCCTACGTTTCGTTCATCGACGTGGTCAACGGTCGCGTCGACCCCGCCGCGCTACGCGGCAAGACCGTCTACGTCGGCCCGACGGCGATCGAGCTCGCCGACATCGTGGCGGTCCCCGTCTACCGCGCGCTGCCGGGCGTCGTCGTGCAAGCCTTCGCCACGGAGTCCGTGCGCGCGGGCTTGGTGCGCCCGCTGCCGGGATGGCTGCTCGGCACGTTGCTCGCGGTCTGGACGCTCGCTTCTGCCTATTGGTTCAGCCGGCGCGGCTGGCGGTCCAACGTCGTGCTCGTCGTGGTGGGCGCCGTCGCGCTCGCCGGCGCAACACTCGCGCTCTACATGGCAGGACGCATCGCCTTCGAAATTGCACCGTTCGCGTTGACGCTCGTGGCGACATTCGTCGTGGCCACGGTCCGCTCGCTCGACGACCAAACCTGGCGGGCGTTCGCTCTGGCCGTCGGCGTCAAGCGGCGCGATGCCCTCCTCAAGAGCGTCGTCGATTCCTCTACCGACAGCATTGTCTGCATCGACGCGCGTGGCACGATCCGCACCGCGAACCCGGCGACGGCGCAACTGTTCGGCTGCGCGCACGCTGCGTTGTTCGACGCGAGCCTCAGCGATTTCGTGCCGAGCGTGGCAAGCGACGTGGCCATGGGCCTCGAGTCGCTGACGGGAATCCCTCTCGAGCGCACCGCGCAGACCGCCGATGGTCGTAAGTTACCTGTCGAGATCACGCTGAGCCGCGTGGCCACGGAGGAGGGCCTGTTCACTGCGATCGTTCGCGACGTCAGCGAACGGCACGCGCAGCAACGCGCGCTCGAGCACCAAGCAACGCACGATCCGCTCACGGGACTGCCGAATCGCACTGCGCTCTCACGGTACCTCGGCACGCTGCTCGGGCCGGGGAACGCGCGCCGGCGGGCGGCGCTACTCATGCTCGACCTGTCGCGCTTCAAGGACGTCAACGATACGCTCGGTCACGACGTGGGTGACGAGGTGCTGCGCGAAGTTGCGCGGCGGTTCACCGCGCAGATCAAGAGCCAAGCGTTCATCAGCCGTATCGGCGGCGACGAGTTCGCCGTCGTGCTCGCCGACGTCATGGGCCACGGCGCGAGCGATGGGCTCGCGGAACGGCTCATCGCCGGACTGCGCGCGCCGATCGAGGCGCGCGGCATCGCCATCGAAGTAGGTGTCCACATCGGCATCGCGATGGCACCCGATCACGGGCTCGATGCGCGCGAGCTGCTGCGGCACGCTGACGTCGCGATGTACTCGGCGAAGCGCCACGGCGCGGGCTTCGAGTACTACGACGTCGTCGACGACCACCACACCGTGCGCCGGCTCGGCATGCTCAGCGAGCTGCGCACCGCGATCGAGGGCGACGGCATTGCGCTGCACTACCAGCCGCAAGTGAACTTGCAGACGGGTAGTGCCGCGAGCGTCGAGGCGTTGGTGCGTTGGCGCCACGCGATGCACGGCGACGTGAGCCCCACCGAGTTCGTAGCGCTCGCCGAGGCCACCGATCTCATCCACCCGTTGACGTATTGGGTGATTCGCACGGCGCTCAACGACATCGCGGTCTGGCGGGACAGAGGCGTTGCGCTGCGCGTCGCGATCAACGTTTCGGCACGCGTGCTGCAGGACGTAGAATTTCCCGCACGCCTCGGGCAGCTGCTCGCGGCTACGACCGTCCGGCCGGACCAGATCGAGCTCGAGATTACCGAGAGCGCGATGCTGGTCGACCCCGCGCGTGCCAAACAGATCGTCAAAGCCCTCCACGGTCTCGGCGTGCTCATCGCGATCGACGACTACGGCACGGGTTTCTCGTCGCTCGGCTACCTACGCGATCTGCGCGTGCACTCGCTCAAGCTCGACAAGTCTTTCATCGTGGATCTCGAGACGCGCGAGCAGAATCGCGTCATCGTGGAGTCCACGGTGCAGATGGCGCACGCACTCGGACTGCAGGTCGTAGCCGAAGGCGTCGAGACGAAGTGGGTCGAGGACTATCTGCGCTCGGTCGGCTACGACCTCGGGCAAGGCTACTTGTTTGCGCGGCCGATGGCGGCTGACGACTGCTGCAATTGGATGCTGCGCTTCGATCGAGAGGAAGCTCGCCTCGCGAGTTGAGCGCCCGGCGGGCCGCGGCATGGCGCGTGTCCGCACGGCGGTTGGCGCGCCGCTACGTTACCGAAGCTGCCAGGCGCCGAGCTCCTTCTGCTCCACGACGACGGGGTTCTCCTGCGTGCCGAGCCCCTCGATGCTGATCTCGACCGGCCCCGCAACGCTCTGGAAGTTCGCGAGGTGGATCGACTTGCGGTTCCCGCCGGCCGCAAATGCCGTGCCGAACGAGACCACGTCGCCGACGTCGAGCGTGTGGAACTGGCTGATGAAGCTCACGACCTCGGCGACCTTGTAGTTGTAGTGGCGGGTGCTGTCGTCGGCGATGACCTCGCCGCCGATCTTGCATTGCACGCCGAGATCGTCGGGATTCGCGATCTCGTCTTTCGTCACCAGCCACGGCCCCAGGACGCCGAACGTATCCGTGCCCTTGTAGCGGCCGGCATAGGAAAGGTGCTGCTCGACGCGCTCGGTCTCGCTCGGGTTTTCCTTCTTCGCGTAGACGGCGTAGTAGTGGAACCGATCCTCGGCCCGCATGCCGTTGCCCGTGATGTCGTTGAAGATCGTGTAGCCGTAGACGGCATCGAGCGCGTCCGCGGCCGCGACGTCGCGCGACTTGCGGCCGATGATCGCCGCGAGCTCGGGCTCGGGATGCACGCTGCCGTAGTACGGGCGAACGCGGATCGGTTCGCGATGCCCCACGAGACACGATGCCGGCTTCAAGAAGAAGGCCGGATGATCCGGCGCGCTGATCTTGCGCTCGTTGCTCGCCGAGTTGTTCATCGCGACGGCGCAGATCTTGCCGGGGCAGCGCACCGGCGGGTACCACGCGACCTCGGTCGCCGGGATGCGCGCGACGGCGTCGTCCGTGCGGATCTTCTCGAGCGCCTCTGCGAGGTGCTGCCGCAGCGGCTCGCCGCCGCGGATCACGTCGAGCATGTCGAAGGTCTTGGCCGACCTGCCGCCGCGGCGCGGCAGCGACGCAAGGCCGACCAGCTCGCCGGGCGCGAGCTCGGCCGCGACCAGGTCGCGGCCGCGATGACGAATGCTGGCGAGCTTCATGCGCGCGATCTTAACGCATCGGGTGGCGCGCCTTTTTCGATCACGGCGATGGTGCATTAGCAGCGGTCGCGAGGACCAGTTTTCTAAAGTAGTGTCCGGAAGGGGGTGGACCTGCCGCCGGCTCGCGTACAATCGCAGGGCGGCACGCTGTGCCCGGCCGGCGCGCTCGCTGCGCAAGGGCCTGCAATTCCGAGCAAGGAGCGTCGCCGCGAATGCACGCGAGTTCATGCAGGATGGCGACCGCCGCGGCCACTTTGCTGCTCACGGCGTGCTATTCGTCGCAGGACGGCGACTCGGACACCGACGAGCAAACCATCCCCGCGGTCGAAGCCGTGCAGGTCAGGAGCGGGACGCTGCCGCTCGAGGAGCGCCTCGCAGGCTCGGTCATATCCCGCAATCAAACGGACATCTACGCCGAGGTCTCGGGCCGCATCGTCGAGGTGCTCGCGAGCGACGGCGACCGCGTCGAGGCGGGCGCTCCCCTCGTGCGGCTGCGCGCCACGGAGTTCGAGGAGCAGCTCCTGCAGGCCGAGGCGGGCTTGCGCGTGGCCGATGCGCGCGTGAAGCAAGCCGAGGCCAACAACACGCGTGTCCAGGCGACGCTCAGGCGCATGGAGACGATCGTCGAGCGCAACTTGGGCAGCGCGGCCGAGCTCGAGGGTGCGCAGGCCGACGCATTGTCCGCCGAGGCCGAGCTGCTGTTGATGCAGGCCGAGCGTCAACAGGCCGCGTCGCTGGTCGAAGAGCGGCGCAGCGCGCTCGGCGAAACCACGATCCGCGCACCGATCACAGGCATCGTCGGCGCCCGCGACGCCGAGATCGGCCAGATTGCGACGACGAGCACGCCGCTGTTCGTGATCGGCGATCCGGCCTCGATGCGCGTGACGATCACGCTCACGCAACGCATGCTCGGTTACATCGAAACGGGTACGCGCGCGAGCATCGTGACCGACTCGGCGCCCGAGCAGCCGCTCACGGCCGAGATCTCGCGCATCTCGCCGTTCCTGCATCCCGTCACACGCACGACGAGCGCAGAGATCGACGTGGAAGAGCACGGCACATTGCTGCGCCCCGGCATGTTCGTCACGGTCGACGTGCTCTACGGCGAAAGCGAGACCGCGGCGCTGGTGCCGAACAACGCGATCTACACGGATTCGCGCGCGGGCAGCGAAGGCGTATGGCTCGCGAGGGTCGACGAAGCGAACGCGCCGCTCGAGCCGGGTTTGAGCTCGGCCCCGCGCGACGAGCTCGATCCGTTGGGGCCCGTGACCGTCGAATTCGTGGCCGTAGAAGTGATCGCGCGCGGCCGGCTCGCCGCCGCCGTCGAGGGCGTCGAGCCAGGCCAGTGGGTGGTGACGATCGGTCACGAGCTCTTGAGCCGCAACGAGACGGGCCGGGCGGTGATTCAGCCCACGCCGTGGGAACACATCATGCGGTTGCAGCAGATGCAGACGCGGGACCTCTTGGACCTGATCCAGCGCAAGCAAGAGGAAACCGGGGAACCCCTGTGATTCGGAGCGCCAGTCGATGAGCATCGCGGCCGTCTCGATCAAACGTCCCATCGCGACGACGATGATCTACCTCATCGTCATCACGCTCGGGCTCATCAGCTTTCGGTTCCTGCCCGTCGACTTGTTGCCGCCGATCGAGTTCCCGTCGCTCAGCATCAGGGTCAGCTACGGCAACGTCGGCCCCGAGGAGATGGAGCTCATCATCACGGAGCGCATCGAGAACGCGGTGGCGGGCGTGCCGAATCTCGAGCAGGTGTTCTCGTTCTCGGGCGAGGGTGACGCGGACATCGATCTGCGCTTCGCCGAAGGCACCAACCTCGACGAAGCCGCGAACGACGTGCGCGCGGCGCTCGACCGCGTGCGCGAGGATCTGCCGGACGAGGTCGAGCCGCCCGAGATCCGCAAGTTCGATCCGAACCAGCAGCCCATCGTGATCTTGGGCGCACGCTCGAACCGGCCGCTCGCCGAGCTCACCACCCTGCTCGAAGAGGAGCTCATGCGCCGGTTCCAGCAGATACCCGGCGTCGGCTCGATCGAGGTGTGGGGCGGCGTCTACCGCGAGATCAACGTCGATCTCCTGCGCGACCGGCTCATCGCGAGCGAGCTCACGGCCGGCGACGTCGTGACGGCGATCGGCCGCGAGAACGTGAACCTGCCGGGCGGCAACGTGCGCGACGGCTTGCGCGACCTCTACGTGCGCACGCTCGGCGAGTACACGAACGTGCAGCAGATCGCCGACACGGTGGTCACCGTCGTCGACGACAATCCGATCCGGGTGAAGGACGTGGCCGAGGTCGAGCTCGGCTACCGCGACATCGGCCGCTACGTCGAGATCGCGGGCCTGCCGACGATCCGTATGGGCATCCGCAAGCAGACCGGTGCGAACACCGTCGAGGTTGCGGCGCGCATCCGCGAGGAAATGGAGGCGATCAACGAGTCGCGCTCCGACTTGCAGATGCAGGTCATCCAGGACCAGAGCACGTTCATCCAGAGCTCGATCGACAATGTGAGAAACGCCGCGATCTGGGGCGGTATTCTGTCCGTCATCGTGCTGCTCTCGTTCCTGCGCAACACCTCCGCGACGCTGGTGATCGCGACCTCCGTTCCCATCTCGATCATCGCGACGTTCGCGCTGATTTATTTCGGTGGGTTCACGTTGAACCAGATGACGTTCGGCGGCATCGCGCTCGGCGTCGGCATGATCCTCGACTCCTCGATCGTCGTGCTCGAGAACATCGTGCGGCAGCGGCAGCGCGGGTTGGGATACGAGGAAAGCGCGCGGGTCGGCACGGGCCAGGTGGCGAGCGCGATCATCGCGTCGACGCTCACGACTTGCGTGATCTTTCTACCCGTGTGGTTCATGCAGACCACTACTGCGACGCTGTTCCGCGAGCTTGCGATCGTGGTCGTGTTCGCGCAGCTCTCAGCGTTGGTGATCGCACTCACGCTCGTACCGATGCTTGCGAGCCGGTTCTTGAAGATGCCGCCGCTTTCGGCGGGCCGCCCGGGCCGGTTTGCCGCGTTCGAGGATTGGTACGTGCGCACGCTCGATCGCTTGCTCGACAGGCGCGGCGCGGTCGTCGCGGGCGCCTTCGGCGCGTTCGTGGTCGCCATGCTGGCCGCGCGCTTCATTCCGTTCGAGCTCGCGCCGCAGACCGACGGCGAGAACATCCAGGTCGGAATGCGCATGGACGACGGCACGAACATCGCGGTGATGTACGAGTACGTCCAGCTCTTGGACGCCGGCGTGCGCGATGCCGTTTCGCAGGACGACGTGCTGTTCTTGACGAAGGACGTGCGCAACAACCGCGCGAACGTGGACATCACTCTGAAGCCGCCGCACGAGCGCAGCGCTACCACCGCGGAGATTGCGGACGGGATCCGCGACAACGTCGCGAACACGATCCCCGGCGCGAGCATCTGGGTGTCCGCGGAATCCGGGTTGCGGGTGCTGCGGCAGCTTTTCCAGAGCGGCGGCAACCAGGGCTCGTCGCTCGAGTTGCAACTGCGCGGCTACGACTTAGGGACGGCCGAGGAGCTCGCGCAGGAGATCGCGAGCCGCATCGAGCTCGTGCCCGGCGTCGAGGACGTCGACGCGAGCAACCGCGAGCGGCGCCCGCAGCGCAACGTTACGTTCGATCGCGAGCGCATCTCGCAGCTCGGTATCGGCGTGCAGGATATCGCGGTGGCGATCCAGACGAGCGTAGGCGGGCGGCGCGCCGGCGTATACCGCGTCGGCGGCGAGGAGATCGACATCAACGTGCGCCTGCGGCCCGAGGACCGAATGTCCGTGCTCGATCTGCAGAACATCGGCGTGCGCACGTCGGCCGGCATCCTGCCCGTCTCCGCGTTGATCACGCAGGAGACCGGGCGCGGGCCGACGACGATCTCCCGTATCGACGGCCAGCGCGTGAGCTACATCACCGCGAACCTCGAGGAAGGCGTGGCGCTCGGCGAGGCTGTCGAGCGGATCCGCGGATCGCTCGCCGACCTGCGGATGCCCGAGGGGTTCAGCGTCTACTTCGGCGGCGAATATGAGGAGCAGCAGAAGGCGCAGCGCGACTTCCTGCTCGCGATTCTCACCGCTATCGCGCTCATCTATATGGTCATGGCCGCGCAGTTCGAGCGCTTCGTCGATCCGCTGATCGTGATGGCAGCGGTGCCGACGGCGGCCGTGGGCGTCGTGCCTGCGATGCTGCTCACGGGCACCACGTTCAACCTGCAGAGCTTGATGGGGGTCGTGATGCTCACGGGCATCGCCGTCAATGGCGCGATCGTGCTCGTCGACTACATCAACCTGCTGCGCCGCGAGCAAGGCATGCCGGTGCGCGCGGCCGTCATCGAGGCGGCCCGGCTACGGCTGCGCCCGATCCTGATGACCACGACGACGACGGTGCTCGGCCTTCTGCCGTTGTCGTTCGCGATCGGCGCCGGGGCAGAGCTGCAAGCCGCGCTCGCGCGCGTCGTGGTCGGCGGCCTCATTGCGTCGACGTTGATCACGCTCGTGCTCATTCCCGCGATCTACGTGACGGTGGCGGAGTTCGCGGCGCGGCGCGGCGAGCGGTCGGCCGCCACGGCTGCCGGCGCGCTGGGTCGGGCCTGAGTGAAAAACTGGGCGACTCGAGCTCGGGGGGGCTAGTCCCCTCAGTCGTTCGTCGGCATCGTGAGCTCGGGGCCCCGGCCGTCGGCGCCGGGCCAGCGCTGCATCACCGACTTGTAGCGCGTGTAGAACCGCACGCCTTCGGCGCCGTAGATGTGGTGGTCGCCGAACAAGCTGCGTTTCCAGCCGCCGAACGAGTGAAACGCCATCGGCACGGGGATCGGCACGTTGATGCCGACCATGCCCGCCTTCACGCGGCGCGTGAACTCGCGCGCGATGCCGCCGTCGGCCGTGTAGCAGGCGACGCCGTTGCCGTACTCGTGGCCGTTTACGAGCTCGACGGCGGCCGCGAAGTCGGGCACGCGCACGATCGAGAGCACGGGGCCGAAGATCTCCTCGCGGTAGACGCGCATCGTCGGCCGCACGTGGTCGAACAGCGAGGGACCTAAGAAGAAGCCCTGCTCGCGCCCCGCGACACGTAGGCCGCGGCCGTCGACGACGAGCGCCG
Organism: uncultured Gammaproteobacteria bacterium; assembly: GCA_964503125.1. Classification (GTDB taxonomy): domain Bacteria; phylum Pseudomonadota; class Gammaproteobacteria; order Steroidobacterales; family Rariloculaceae; genus FEN-1219. Next base: position 193,406 of record CAZCZE010000049.1, on the reverse strand, counting down.
CGCCCTCGCGCACGCCGTCCGCGATGTAGGCCGTGACCCGGTCGCGATGCGCGGCCGTCACGAGCGGCCCCATGTCGGCGCCAATGATGCTGCCGTCGTTGACGGTGAGCGCGCGAACGCGCTGCACGAGCTTCGCGACGAGGTCGTCGGCGATGCGGCCGACGACGACCGCTACCGAGACGGCCATGCAGCGCTCACCCGCCGAGCCGTAGCCGGCGCCGACGAGCGCATCTGCGGCTTGGTCGAGATCGGCGTCGGGCATGACGACGAGATGGTTCTTGGCGCCGCCCAAGGCCTGCACGCGTTTGCCGTGGCGCGCGCCCTCCTCGTAAATGTGGGCGGCGACGGCCGTCGAGCCGACGAAGCTCACGGCCGCGACGTGCGTGTGCGCGAGCAGCGCGTCGACAGCCTCCTTGTCGCCCTGGACGACGTTGAGCACGCCGGGCGGCAGGCCCGCCGCTTCGAAGAGCTGCGCGAGCTTGAGCGACGCGGAGGGAGCGCGCTCGCTCGGTTTCAGCACGAACGTGTTGCCGCAGGCGATGGCGAGCGGAAACATCCAGAGCGGCACCATCCCCGGAAAGTTGAACGGCGTGATGCCGACGCACACGCCGACGGGTTGGCGTAGTGACCAGTTGTCGATGCCGCCGCCGACGTTGTCGCTGTGCTCGCCCTTGAGTAGCTGCGGCACGCCGCACGCGAACTCGACGACCTCGAGGCCGCGCATGAGCTCGCCCTTAGCGTCGTTCGCGACCTTGCCGTGCTCGCTCGTGATGAGCGCCGCGAGCTCGTCCAAGTGCGCTTCGAGCAGCTCCTTGAAGCGGAACAGCACGCGTGCGCGTTTCGGCGGCGGCGTGTCGGCCCAGGCGGGGAGCGCGGCCTTGGCCGCCGTGACCGCACGCTCGATGGTCGCCGCGTCCGCGAGCAGCGCGTGGCCCGTCGTGGCGCCCGTGGCCGGGTTGAACACGGGCGACGAGCGCGCGCCGCCCGGCCCTACGCGTCCCTCGATGTGATGACCTACGCGGAGGTCGCTGCCCATGGCCGCGGCGAGCCAGGGTGCGCTCGGCGCGAGGAACTTGCGCGGGTCGTTGCGCTCGGCGCTCATGGCTCGATCTTACCTCTAGGCCGCTGCGTCCGGTGCGCTAACCGCCGCGCGCTTTGAACGCGCGGATCCGCTCGTTGAAGGTGGCTGCGGTTTGCTCGAGCGCGGCGACCATGCGGTTGTGCTCGCTCACGGCCGCGTTGCGCTCGGCGGCCGCGCGCTCCTCGTCGTCGATGATCGTGGCGAGGCAGGCGAGGTAGGTCTCGCCCGTGGTCACGAACGCGCGCACCAGCCGCTGGGCCGCGACCATCTCGGCTTCGGTCGCCGTCGTGGCGTCGGGCAAGTCGGGTGCCGCCGGGGCTTTGCAGCCGCCGAGTTGCGGCGCCGCGGGCGCGTTGTCGGCCAGCGCCTCGTCGCGCAGGGCCCCGGCCTCGGCGTAAGCGGAGTGGGTCGCGTCGATGGTCGCGAGGAGCTCCTCGAGGGCGAACAGCGCACGACGCCGATCGTCGGCGGCGAGCGCCGCGCGCGCTTCCGCGAGCGTCACCTCGACATCGGCCGCGCCGCAGATCGCGCGGTAATGGTCGACGAGGCGCAGCGTCGCGGCCGTGTCGTCGGCCGCCGCAGCCGTCGCGATCTGGCGCTTGATCGCGGCTTCGCGGTCCTCCGCCGGGAAAACGGCGAGCGCCGCTTCGTCGAAGCGCGCGATCGACTCGATCGCGACGAGCGGGGTCGGCACCTCGCCGCTGAAGGGTCCGGCTGCACCTGTCGGCAACCGGCTCACCTCGTCGAACACGGCCATGCCTTCCTTGACGCGAGCGAACACCGTGTAGCCGGGCTCGCGGCCGCCGTCGAGCGCCGGGTTGTCCGCGAGGTTGACGAAGAATTGGGCACTCGCGGAATCGGGGTCGGCCGTCCGCGCGGCCGCCACGCTGCCGCGTGTATTGCGAAGACCGTTTTGGGATTCGTTGGCGACTGGCGAGAGCGTCGAACGCGCGCGGAGCTGCCGATCGAGGCCGCCGCCCTGCACGATGCCGCCGCGCACGACACGGTGAAACACCGTGCCCGAGTAAAAGCCCATGTCGACGTAACGGAGAAAATTCGCGACGTGCAGCGGCGCCTGTTCGTCGGCGAGCTCGAGCACGGCGCGCCCGCGATCGGTGCAGACTGCGACCTCCGTCGCTTCGACCGTGCCGACGGCGAGCAGCGAGAGCAGCGCGGCCCACGGCGTTCTGCCGAGACTCATGGCCCATTCCCCCTTTTCGCGCCCGAGCATAGCACCGCGCCTCCGGCGGGTTGCCTGGGCTGGACCCGCGATTGTCGTTTCTCGAGACCAACGCGGCCCGCGTCGCCGTGTGCCCGGCACTGCGTTAAGATCGCCGGTGCTGCCGATCCCAAGCGGAGGGACTGCGATGGCGACGAACAACCTTCTGGTGCTCCCAGCGCTCGCGGCGCTGGCGCTCCTGGCCGGCACGGCCGGCGCCCATCACTCCGTCGCGGGGCAATTCGACGCCGCCAACCGCACGACGATCACGGGCACGATCACCCAAGTCGATTGGATCAACCCGCACGTCTACATCCACATGGACGTCGCCGACGACAAGGGCGAGGTCACGGCCTGGCGGCTCGAGTCGCTGCCGACGGCCATGCTGCGCAAGGCCGGCCTCACGAGCGAGCTGTTGAAGGGCGGCGGTCAAAAAGTAACCGCCGTAGCGATCATGGCGCGCAACGGCACGCCGAACTTGGCGTGGCTGCTGAACCTCACTTACGAGGACGGCCACGAGTACGTACTGGCCGGCGAATGAACGGAGCAAGCGATGCGTAACCTGGAAACATCTGCGTCGAAGTGGCCGGCGTTGTTCGTCGGCCTGTGCGTCGTATCGACCGCGCCGTTGGTGGCGCAACAGTCTGCCGAGATACCGCGTGCGCCGGATGGCCACCCGGATTTGAGCGGCACTTGGGATAACGGCGCCGGCATCGATTTCGTGCGCCCCCGCCGGGATGGTGACTCGATCTGCGTCGTCGGTTGCGGCGGTTCCGGTCCGCCGCCGGCCGCCACGGGCGCGGCTCCACCGCGCCCGGCGCCGCCGCAATACCGACCGGAGCTCGCAGCGCGCGTCGCCGACTTGAACGCGCGACAGGTCGACGAGGACCCCGTGCTGCGTTGCGCTGCGCCCGGCGTGCCGCGCATCGGCCCGCCCGACAAGATCGTGCAGCGCGTGGGCGAGGCCGTGTTCCTCTACGAGGACGTGTCTGGCAGCTTCTTCCGCGTCGTGCCGACCGACGGCCGGCCGCACCCGACGAACAACGAGCCCAGCTTTTTGGGTGACGCGGTCGGCCATTGGGAAGGCGACACGCTCGTCGTCGAGACCAAGAACTTCAACGATCTCACCTGGCTCACCGACAACGGCGCGTTCCACACCGGCGACCTGCGCGTCGTCGAGCGGCTGCGCCGCACGGCCGACACGCTCGAGTGGACGGCCACGGCCTACGACCCGGCCGTGCTCGCGGCGCCGTGGGAGGCGCCGCGGCGCATCGCGCGGCTCACGGACGTCGAGATCGTCGAGTCGCCGCCGTGCATCGACCGCTCGCTCGAGCACATGGTCGACGACTCGCACCACACCAATCCACGCTAGGCGCAGCGCGGAAGTTAGCGCGCCCCCGAGCCGAAGCGACGCCAGGCGAGCAGGGCCGTCATCAGCAGCAGGCCCAAGAGGTCGGAGGCGCCGCCGCCGCCGCTACCGTCCTGTGCCGCGACACTGCCGCTCGTAGCGACTGCCGTCGGCGAGGAAAACGCCGCCGACGTCGCGGTACGCAGCGTGCTACCCGAAACGGCCGGCTGCAGGTTCGCGCACTGATCTTCCTTGTTGCCCCGTACGGTGTTGTTGCTGCCGGTGGCAGCCGGGTCGTTGCTCTTGCACTGCAAATTGCCGTCGACGACGTTGCCGAAGATGTCGACGCCGCCGCTGTTGCTGAATGCCTGGATGTCGGCACCGACGCGGTTGCCGTCGATCTGCAGCTGCGAGCGGTTGCTTTTCAGTTGAATGTTGCCCGTGACGACCGTGGTCGCGACGACGCTGAAATCGCCGACGAGCTCGTCGAGCTGCACGCTGCCGCCGACGTGTGAGTCTGCGATGTCGACCTCGAACGCGCGTTCCGCCTGCACGTTGCCGCCGATCACCGCGTCGCGCGCGCGCAGTGACCCGCCCGAGTAGATGTGCACGTTGCCGTCGACCCGGGTTCCGTCGAGCGTGCAGGGGCCCGTGACCAGGACGTTCCCGTCGATGCTGACGGCGCCCAAGCCCGGAGGGCAATGAACGTCGTCGGCGGCGGCCTGCGAGCTGGCGAGCACGCCCGCTGCGAGGGCTGCGAGGGCGATTCTGGGGTGTCGGAACATGGTTCTCTCCTAGATGGGCGATCGAATCGACGCCGTATATGGGGCAAATTACCCCATATATGGCAGTTACGCAAGAATCCTGCTAACGTCCGCCCATGAGCGATGTCCGTGAGGACAGCGGAGAGCAGGTCGGCGCAGTGCTGACCGCTTGCCGCCGTTTGCTGCGACCGTTGGTTCGCATCCTGCTGCGTCACGGGGTCCCGTATCGCCAGCTAGCGGCGTTGTGCAAAGAGGTGTATGTCGAGGTCGCGAGCGGCGACTACGGCTTGCGCGGCCGGCCGACCAACGTGTCGCGCATGGCGTTGCTGACCGGTCTAGACCGTAAAGAGATCAAGCGGCTGAGGGACGAGCAGCGCGACGGGCACCGCACCAACGAGCGCCAGGCTCGTCAGGATCGGCTCTCGCGAGTTCTGTCCGCCTGGTACCAAGACCCGGAGTTCAGTCTGCGCGGTCGGCCCATCGACTTGCCGCTCGACGGCGGCTTGAGCTTTGCCCTGCTCGCCGAGCGTTACGCCGGCGACGTGCCGGCGACGACGTTGCTGAAGGAGCTCAAGCGGGCGGGCGCCGTGGTGGGCGGTGAAGGGGGGTTGCTGCGCGCAGTGCGCCGCTACTACATGCCGGCGCAAACGGATAGCGCGGCGCTCGAACGGGCCGGCAGCGTCCTCGAGGATCTGGGGAGCACGGTGGCGCACAACCTGTTGCGCGGCGACAGCGGCGTGCCGCGCTTCGAGCGGCGCGCCACGAACACGCGGATGGACGCCACCGGCACAGCGAAGTTTCGCGAGTTCATCGAACGCGAAGGACAGGAGTTCCTCGAGCGTGTCGATGCTTGGCTCAGCACGCACGAAGTGCCGCCGGACTACGACACGAAGCCCACGAACCGTCTCGGTGTGGGTCTCTATTGGATAGAAGACCCAAGGAAGAAAGATGAGCACAACTAACGGATCGTCTTGCGCCCTGCGTGGCCTGGCTCTGCTGGCGACCGCACTCGCGGTGGGTGCCTGCGGCGGCAGCGGCAGTTCCGGCACGGCGGGCATCGACGCCGGCGGCGCGCCCCAACCGATAGCTGCGGCCGGGCCGATCACCGGCTTCGGCAGCGTCATCGTCGGCGGTCGAAGATTCGACTCGAGCATGGCGGGCATCGTCGTCGACGGCCAGCCCGGCGCGGAGAGTGCGCTCGGTGTCGGCCAGATCGTCGCCGTCGTCGGTAGCGTCGATACGGCGGGCGCCACCGCGACTCGGCTCGAGCTCGATCTCGACGTCCGTGGGCCGATCGCGGCCGTCGACGAGAGCACGCGGCGGATCGATGTGCTCGGTCAGACCGTGCAGGTGGACGCGGATACGAGCTTCGATCGCGCGTTGTCGCCCGCCACCGTCGAGGCACTCGGCGTCGGCCAGATGGTGGCCGTGAGCGGTTGGCGCGACGCCGCCGGTGTGCTCTACGCGAGCCGTATCGATCCAGCGGCAGCAGGGGAGCTGCAGGTGAAGGGCAGGGTCGAGGCGGCGGACGCGGTGGCGCGACGTTTCCGGATCGGCGGGCAGAGCGTGGATTACGGCGCCGCGCGTCTCGACGGGTTCGCCGTGGGCGGCGTGCCGGTCGATGGGGACATCGTGCGCGTGCTGGGCGGCGCGCTTGGCGCGGGCGGCGTCCTGCCGGCCACCGCCGTCGAGCGCAAGAACGCGGCACGCTTTGCCACGACGGGCATGGCCGCGCCGAGCTCGGCCGAGGTCGAAGGCTTCGTGACGCGTTTTGTCTCTGCAGCCGACTTCACCGTCGAAGGCTTGGCGGTGCGTGCGACCGCGCAAACCGTGTTCCTCAACGGCAGCGGCGGCGAGCTGGGTTTGAACTCGCGGCTCCGCGTCGAGGCCGACATCGACGGCACCGGGCTCTTGATCGCGCAGCGCATCACGTTCCGCCGCGCCGGCGTACTGCGCATCGAAGCCACGGTCGACGCGATCGATTCCGCGAACGGCACGGTGACGCTGCTCGGCATGGCGATCCGCGTAGGACCGCGGACGCGGCTCGAGGACAAGAGCGCGACCGGCCAGCAAGCCTTCGGGCTGGCGCAACTGCGGGTCGGCGACCCGCTCGAGCTGCGCGGCTACGAAGACCCGCCCGGCAGCGGCGCCGTAACAGCGACCAAGATCGAACGCGAGGACGACGACGGCGACGACGTCGAGATCGACGGCGTCGTCCGCGCGGTGCAGGAACCGGAGTTCTTCATCCTCGGCGTTCGCGTGCTCACGGACGCGAGCACCGAGTTCGACGACATGACCCGCAACGAGTTCTTCACGCAGGGCGTCGGTCGACGCGTCGAGGTCGAAGGGCGTTACGTGAGCGGTGTGCTGATCGCCGAGGAGATCGAATGGAGCGATGACGACGGCGATAGCGACGACGATTGAACGGCCGGCTTCGAGCGGACGAGCGCAAGGCTGGTCGCTGCGCCTCTTCGAGGTCCGTGGTGCTCAAGGAAAGATCGAACCCCGCCGGCGGCCTGCGTAGAACTCGAGCGCTGCCCGGCAGTCGCCGTTGAAGAACACGCTGACGCTGGCGTCGAGGTTCATATTGTCCGGCCACCGGGCGTGATCGGGCGGCCGGTGTAGCGCGGCGCCGCGCGAGTCGTCGCGGTCTATACTGAGGCGAAGAACAACGGAGGGGAGCTCGCAATGAGCCGAATCACGTTCAAGCGCCCCGACGGCCAAGATTGCGCGGGCTATCTCGTCGAGCCCAAAGAAGGGTCGACCGCGCCCGGCGTCGTAGTAATTCAAGAGTGGTGGGGCGTCAACGACCAGATCAAGGGCGTGGCCGCCCGTTACGCGGCGCTCGGGTACCGCGCGCTGATTCCGGACCTCTATCGCGGCAAGATCGGGCTCGACGCCAAAGAGGCCGAGCACTTGATGAGCGGACTGAACTTCGGCGACGCGGCCGGGCTCGACGTGCGCGGCGCCGTGCAGCATCTCAAGCGCACGAGCAAGAAAGTCGGTGTCACGGGCTACTGCATGGGCGGCGCGCTCACGCTCCTCGCCGCCGCGAACGTGCCCGAGCTCGACGCGGCCGCGGCCTGGTACGGTTTCCCGCCGCTCGACTACCTCGACGCGACGCGCATCAAGGCGCCGCTGCTCGGCCATTTCGCGACCGACGACTCGTATTTCCCGATCGCCGCGGTGGTCGAGCTCGAGCGCAAGCTCGACGCGGCGGGCGTGCGCTACGAGTTCCATCGCTACGAGGCGCAGCACGCGTTTGCGAACGAGGCGCCGCCCGATCCCAAAGTGGCCACGCGTTACGATGCCAAGGCGGCGGACGTCGCGTGGAAGCGCACCGTCGCGTTTTTCGATCGCCACCTCAAAGGCTGATCGGCCAGCGTCTCAGCGCTTGCGGATCATGATGTCGCCGTTGAACGTCCGGAACTGTATGTCGGAGCCGCCGCCGCCGATGGCATAGGTCGTCGTGCGCTGCGTGCGCCAGCGCGGGCGGCCGCCGGCTTCGCCGCTGCTCTCGCCGGAGATCTGATCGTCTAGTGACGCGACATCGAAGTCGGTGTACACGTCGCCCTGCTGGCTCGCGACGATGAAATCGGCCGCGAGGTTCGCCGGCAACGACACGTCGACGTCGCCGTTGAACGATGTGAAGGACATCGACTTCGTCGCGTCGACCTGGACGAAGCTCGCGCGGACGTCGCCGTTCGTCGAGTTGATGACGGCCGAGCCGGAGATGTCCGTGGCGATGACGTCGCCGTTGACGTTCGCGAGCTCGTGCTCGCCCGTAACCCCTTCGACCTCGACGTCGCCGCCGTTGATGAGGCTTGCCTTCACCGACGTCCGCCGCGGCACCTGCACGACGAGATCGGCGCCGGTGGGGCTGAAGTCCATACGCACCGAGACCGTGTTGCCGTTTTCCTCGACGGTCATCCCGGCCGAGGAGCCCGCGATTCGCCTCAGCCCGTCGGCGCGCGGAGTCTCGGGCTCGTTGGCGTTGCGCACTTCTGTGTCCGTCGTGACGACGATCTCGTTGCCGTCGTAGGCCTGCACCTCGATGTCGCCCTGGAACATCGTGATCTCGAGCCTGGCCGGCCGTCCCGGGTCGCTCAAGGGCACGACGAGGCGTTGGTCCTGCGCCGCCGCCGCGCTGGCCGCGACGGCGCAGAGTGCGAGGAGGGAAAGGGTTCGAGTCAGGTTTGCGTTGCTCATGGGTTTGCCTTGCGAACGTAGATGTTGCCGTTGAGGGTGTTGAAGGTGTGCCGGGTTCCGCCGCCGCCGACGCGAAACGCCGAGTTGCGGTTGCTGCGCATGACGAACGCGCCGCGCGCGCGGCCGGTCCGCACGACCGGCGGCTCGTTCAGGGATTCGACGTCGAAATCGGTGAAGACCTCGCCGTTCATCGTCGTGAACGTGAGCTCCGCGGCCAGCCGCTCGGGGAACGTGACGTCGAGCGTGCCGTTGACCGTCTTGAAGGCCGTCGGCTCCGCGGGTGCCCGCGCGAACGCCGCGTGGACGTCGCCGTTGACGGTGGTGATGCTGCCGCTGCCGCGCGCGTCGACGAGCTGCACGGCGCCGTTGACGTTCGTGAGCGTGAAGTCGCCGTGCACGCCCTCGGCGATCACGTCGCCGTCGTTGACCGTCGTGAGCTCGATCGCGGCGTTGCGCGGGACGCGCAGCTCGATGTCGTACTCGACGCGGTACTCGTCCCAGCGCCCCCAGTCGCGACAGTTGCAGTCGTCGTCCTCGCCGTTCGAGCGTACGCGGAACGCGATGCGCCCCGGCTCTTGCTCGGTCACGAGCTGCATTGCGGCGCGCGCGCGTGCGACGTCCGCTTGCAGGTCCGCGCGGACGGTTTCGGTCGCGCGCATCTCGACGACGTTGCGGTCGTGGCCGGTCACACGAACCGGGCCGATGACGTTCTTGACGATCACGACGAGCGGCTCGCCGGCCGCGACGGTCAACGATTCCTCGAGCTCGCGGGTTTCGACGATCTCTGCTGCGGCGAGGCCCGCGTAGACGACGGCTGCCGCGAGCGCGGCGCCGCCGAGCGCAAATCGAGCGGTTGTCATGTTCCTCTCCTCAAGCGTCGGGGTCCTGATTCGCTGTCGCGTCCAAGTCCATCAAGGCCGTCTCCACGTACTCGCGCACGGCGGGGTCGAGCTCGTCGCTGCCGAGAATGGCGCGCACGGCGTCGATGGCCATGCTGTCGCCGCTCGCGAGCAACGCGTCGGCGAGCGCGACTTGGAGCAATGGGGACTCGGGTCGTGCGAGCGTGGAGGCGAGGGCGGCGCTAACCTCGGGCCGCGCGAGCTCCGCGCGCAGCGCATCGACCGCCGCGAGCTGCACGCTCAGATTCGCGTCGTACCGCACGCGCTCGAGCAAAGCATTCACGACTTCGGGCCCTTGCGTCGTGCGCTGCGCCCATTCGACGCCGAGCAGCCGTTCGGATGCGGATTGGTGATCGAGCAACGCGAAGCCGACGGTGCGGACTTCGTCGCGCAGCGCGGCGACTTCGGTGTCGACCGAGGACGGCAGTAGCCGGCCCACGAGCATGCCGGCGAGCAGCAACGCCACGGCGAGGCTGGCCGCGAACGCGGGCTGTTGCGGCCAGAAGCTCGCGAGCAGGCGCTCCGACCAGGGCCGGGAAGCGGCGGCTTCGTGAGCGGCCAAGGCCGTATGGAACCGCGCTCGCAACCGCGCGCTCGGCACCTCGACTTCGGCCGCGCCGAGCCCAAGCCACACGGCCTCCGTGGCCGCGGCCTCGGTGCGGCATGCGACACAGTTCTCTAGGTGTGCGGTCAGTCGTTGCTCGTCGGCTGGGGTTGAGAGTCCCTTCAAACGATCGATGACGAGTGCCAAGGTTTCGTCGCAGTTCATGCCGGTACCTCTCCCGCCAGGTCGAGATAGATTTCTCGTAGCTGTTTCAACGCGCGGTGCACGCGCACCTTGACGGCGCCGACCGAGCAATCGAGCAGCACCGCGATCTCTTCGTAACTCTTGAACTCGTAGCGGCTCAGCACGAGCACCTCGCGGCGCTCGACCGGCAGGCGCTGCAGCGCGCGCCGCACGATCTCATGCTGGTCGCCGTCCTGCGCCTCGTCGGCCGACTCCAGCGCGACGGCTTCGGCGTCGAGCTCGTTGCCGCCAACACGGTCGGTGGCGGTGCGGCGCAGGTGTCCGAGGCACGCGTTGCGGCCGATGCCGAACATCCACGGCACGAGCTCGCTGTCGTCGCGGAACGTGGCCTTGTACTTGAGCATCTTCATGAATACGTCTTGCACGAGATCCTCGGCTGCCGACCGCTGGCCCGTCATGCGTAGGCAGTAGCGATAGAGCCGCGCATGGTGGCGCTCGAACAGGGTCGCGAGCGCCGCCGTGCGGCCGCCGCGAACCTGCCGCATGAGCTCCGAGTCGGTCGTTTCCTTCACGAATCTCCGGTCGTGTTCCCGAATCCAGTGAGTAAGATTCTGCGAGCCTTCCAAAGGTTACACGCGGCCCGGCTGTAACCATTGGCCGGCTGCGCGCATCTCTTGGGGAGCGTGTTTGCGCCAAGGGGCGGGCGGATTCGCCAGATTCTGGACGTTTCCGCGAACTACCGGCGCGTGTGCAAGGTCTACAGGCTCCGGCGAATCATGAGCTTAGGCGCGGGGAGCGCCGCTGGCACGGTCGCTGCAGAGAGGTCGCGTCCGGATCGGCGTTGCTTGGGCGGGGGGTGTCGTTTGCACATACAGGCTATTCGGGTCGTCGTCATAACGCTTGGGCTCGTCGGAATTGCCACAGGGGTCGGAGCCCAACCCCTCGAACCGGTTGCCGCGCGCAGCGTCGAAGCAGCCGCCATTCCGCACTCCACGGCGGAGGTCGCCATCGACGGCGTGCTCGACGACGCCATCTGGCGCGAGGCGCTCGCGCTGCCGATCACGATCGAGACCTACCCGCGCGAGAACCAGTCGGCCCCGGTCGAGACGACGGCCTATCTCGTCGAGAACGGCGACCAGTTGCTGATCGCTTTCGATGCGCGGGATCCGGATCCCTCCTCGATCCGCGCGTATCTGCGCGACCGCGACTCCGCGTTCAACGACGACTTCGTCGGCGTGGTGCTCGACACGTTCAACGATCAACGGCGTGCCTTCGAATTCTTCGTTAACCCATACGGCGTCCAGATGGACTTGATCATGGACGACGTCAATCGCAACGAGAGCACGTCGTGGAATGGGCTGTGGGACTCGGCGGGCGAGATCAACCGTACCGGGTTCACCGTCGAGATGGCCATCCCGTTCAGCCAGTTGCGCTTCCCGCGCGTCGCCGGCGAGCAGACGTGGGGCATCGACGTGCTGCGATTCCGGCCGCGCGAGCAGCGCGTGCGCATCTCGAACAATCCGCAGGATCGGAATCGCAACTGCTATCTGTGTCAGTTCGGTAAATTCACGGGCTTCGCGAACGCCGAGCCCGGCAAGGCGCTCGAGGTCGTGCCGACGCTCACGGGGACCCGCACCGACCGGCGTCCCACGGGCGGTACTTCGCTCGAGCGCGGCGATTTCGAGACCGAGGCCGGACTCGGCGTGCGCTGGGGCATCACGCCCGACCTCACGCTCGACCTCGCGCTCAACCCGGATTTCTCGCAGGTCGAAGCCGACGCTGCGCAGCTCGAGGAGAACACGACGTTCACGCTGCAATACCCCGAGACGCGGCCGTTCTTCCTCGAGGGCGAGGATTACTACAGCAGCCCCCTACAGGCCGTGTTCACGCGCACCGTGGCCGATCCCGACATCGGGGCCAAGTTCACGGGCCGCATGGGTGACAACACGATTGGCGTGTTCGCCACGAACGACACCGTGACGAATCTCTTGTTCCCCGGGCCGTTCGGCTCGCAGACGCATTCCCTCGCATCAGACAACGACGCGTTCGTCGGCCGGTACACGCGCGCCTTCGGCGGCACGTCGACTATTGGCGCGCTCGTCACGAGCCGGCAGGGCGACGGGTACAGCAACGAGGTCGCGGGCTTCGACGGTCGCTACGACATCAACCAGCAAAACATACTGCGCTTCCAGTACCTCGAGTCGCGCACCGAGTATCCGGCGGACGTCGTGAGGGATTTTGCGCAGGACCCGGAGCTTACGGGCGACGCCTGGCGCCTCGACTACCGCTACGGCTCGCGCAACTGGTCCGGGCAGTACTGGCACCAGGAGATCGACCCCAAGTTTCGTGCCGACTCGGGTTTCATGTCGCGCGTCGACCTCGTCCAGGACCAATTCCAGATGCAGCGCACGTTCTATGGCAACGGCGAACGGTGGTACACGGACTGGCGCACCGGCATCCAGGGCAACCGGTCGAAGACCGCGGACGGCCAGCTCATCGGCCGCAACATCCAACCGTTCATCGCGTTGCAGGGGCCGCTACAGTCGTTCGTGCAGTTTGGCGCGGGCGTCAGCGAGGAGTCTTGGCTCGGGCAAGTGTACGACAAACAAGGCGCCTTCATGTTCGGCCAGATTCGGCCGCGCAGCGGCTTGAGCATCAACATGCAGGTGCAGCGCGGCGAGGCGATCGACTACACGAACTCGCGCCTCGCGGACTCGACCCGCTTCGGGCCGCAGGTGGATTGGAATGCGACGCGCCACCTGCTCGTGCGCCTGCGCTACACGAAAGATCGCTTGAGCGCGAAGGACGGGCCGACGATCTTCGACGCGCAGCTCGTCGACCTGCGCCTCACGTGGCAGTTCAACGTGCGCAGCTTCGTGCGCCTGACGCTCCAGGATCAGGAAGTCGACCGCAACGTCGACCTCTACGTCAACCGGCTAGCGACGGACCCGAACACGTCGTCGCTCTCGACGCAGCTCTTGTACTCCTACAAGCTGAATCCGCAGACCGTGCTATTCGTCGGCTACTCCGACAGCAGCGTCGAGGACGACATGACGCGCGAGCTCGAGAAGACCGGGCGCACGTTCTTCTTCAAGCTCAGCTACGCCTGGACGCCGTAGCGTCGACGGTGCGCGAAGGCGCTAGCCGGCGCGTGTCGCCTTCGCGGCGACGGCCTCGATCTCGAGCAGAAACTTAGGGCTTGCGAGCTGCGGGACGTAGACGGTCGTCGACGCGGGCCGGTGCGTGCCGAAGTGCCGTTCGCGGACGGTGCGCAGCACCGCGAAGTCTTGGCCCGGCAGCACGAACACGCCGAGCCTGACGACGGCCTCGACGCCGAGCCCGTGCGCCGCGAGGCAGGCGCGCAGGTTTTGGAACGTCACCTCGGCCTGCTCCGCGAACGCAGCCGGGACCGAGCCGTCGAGGCGCATGCCCACTTGCCCCGCGACAAAGACGAGCTCGCTGCCCGCCGGCACCACGGCCGTATGCGAATACGGGCCCACGGGTGCGTGGACATTGCGCGGGTTGACGAACGTCGTCGTCACGGCTCGAGCTTGAACACGCGCTCGGCGTTCGTCTGGTAGAACGCTTTGTGATCCTCATGGCCGATCGGCAGGTCGTCGGTCACGTCCACCTCTTCGGGCACGAACTGGTACGGGTAATCCATTGCGTACATGAGTCGGTCGACGCCCATCACCTGCTGCACGTAGCGGATCGGCGGCGTCCAGGCCATGCCGCTCGTGGTGTAGTAGAAGTTTTCCTTGAGGTACTCGCTCGCCTTGCGCGCGAGCTTCGGTTGGCTCGCGTAGCGCCCCGAGCGTACGCTCGCGCCGTGCATGAAGTCGATGCGGCTGAGCCAGTAGGGCAGACCCTCGCCGAGATGGCCGAGCACGATCGTTAGACGCGGAAAGCGATCGAACACGCCGCTGACGACGAGCCGCAGCGCGTGCAACGCGGTCTCGACCGCGAAACCGAACACGGCGCCGTCGAGGCCGCGCGCCATGAACGGCTTGATCATGTCGTTCGACGGCGTGTTCGGATGGATGTAGACGGGCACGTCGAGCGCCTCGGCGGCCGCGAAGATCTCCCAGAATTTTTCGTCGTCGAGGTACTCGCCCTGCGTGTGCGAGTTGACGATGGCGCCCTTGAGCTTGAGCGTGCGCACGCCGCGCTCGAGCTCCTTCGCAGCCGCCGCCGGGTCCTGCGGCGCGATGGCCGCGAGCCCCGCGAAGCGCGTGGGATTCGCCGCGATCGCGGCCGCGAGCTCGTCGTTCGTCGCGCGTGCGAGCGCCGTGCCCGTCGCGGCGTCGAAGATCTGCACGCCGGGCGAGGTCAGCGACAGGATCTGTAGGTCAATCCCAGTCGAGCTCATGTCGTCGATGCGCCGCCTCCCTAAGTCCTGCAAGCGCTCCGCGACGGCGCGCGTGCGCTCGCTCGGATTGGTCAAGTAATAGCCCATGAGGCTGTTGAAGCCGATGTCGTTCGATGCCTTGCGCGCCAACAGGTCGCGGTAGGCCGCGACGAGATCCTTGGTGGCGAACGCCTCTTCGGTGGCGATGCGCTTGAAGCCTAGGTCGGTACGCAAGAGTCTTGCGCTCCGTGTCACGTTGCGGGGGCAGGCACGCGCGCCGGCGCGGCCTGGCGTTTGAGCAAAGCCACGGCCGCCATGCCGACGAGCACGGGGATGACGCAGCCGAGATACACGGAGCGCGGATCTGCGGCGGTGCCGAGCATGATGCCGCCGACGGTCGGACCGACGATCGATCCGATGCGCCCGACCCCGAGCGCCCATCCAAGCCCCGTCGCGCGCATCGCGACGGGATACGTGATCGCGGCGAGCGCCGTGACGCCGACTTGGGCGCCGATGACACCCATGCCCGCCAGCGCGAGGATCGCCGTCGTTGGCCACTGCGCGAGCCCTGTCGCCGTGGCAAACGTGTAGAAGCCGATGACGGCGAGCAGCAGCGCGAAGAGCACCATGCGATGCGCGCCGAGGCGGTCCATCGAGAGGCCTATCGCATACGTGCCGAGCACACCGCCGACGTGATAGAGCGTCGTCATTTCGGCCGCCTGTGTCACGGAGAAACCGGACGCTGTAAGCGACGTCGGCAGCCAGTTGATCGCGAGATAGACGTTGAGCAGGCTCATGAAGAACGCAACCCAGAGGCACAGCGTCGCGATGCCGCGCCCATTGGCGAAGAGATCGGCGACCGTGGCGGTGCCGCCCTCGCCGTCGCCGGATACGATCTCGACGTTGCCTGCCGCCGCGAGCTCCGGCTTGAGCTGCCGCAGCAGGCGCTGTGCCTCGTGCTTGAGGCGGGGTGTCACGGCCGCCAAGCGAATCGACTCGGGCAGCGCACGCGCGAGCAGGACGGCGAGTAGCAGCGGCAGCACGCCGCCGAGGACGAACATGACGCGCCAGCCGAACGGCTCGAGGAGCCGCGCAGCCGTCATGCCGGCGCCGATCGCGCCGAGCGATATGCCGCTGCCGACGAACATGACGATCAGCGCGCGGCGCGCGCGCGGGGCGTACTCCGACGCGAGACCGATCGCGTTCGGCAGCGCGCTGCCGAGGCCGAGGCCCGTGAGGAAACGCACGACGGTCAACCAGAACAACGAATCGACGAGAATCGTGAGCAAGCTGCCGACGCCGAACGCCACGCACGAATAGACGATGATGCGCCGCCGACCCACGTGATCCGCCAACGGGGCGAGCCCCGCTGCACCGAGCGCCACGCCGACGAGCCCCGCCGTGAGCGCCGGCCACAGTTGGCCCCGAACGAGGCCCCATTCCTGCGTCACCGTCGGCACGACGTAGGTGATGCCTTGCACGTCGAACCCGTCGACGAACAGCACGGCCGCACAGAGCAGAAAGACGCGGAGCTGCAACGCCCCGACGGGCTGCGTGTCGATGACGGCGGAGATGTCGACGACTCTGCTCACTTGGAACCTGTCTAGCGCTCGGCGCGGGCGCAACGCTCGGTATTTTGGCCGCGATGATAAACGAGTGTGACGGACCGCGCTTTTCCGCGTGCCGCGCAAGCTCTAGACTCCGCTCCGCAGTCCCGAATCTTCCGCAGCTTCAAACCAGCGAGGTCGTCGTGGAAAACCGCAACCCCTACGCTTCTCCGCGCGCGAAAGTGGCTGACGCCGACAGCGGCCAGGACTATGGCGAGATCCGGGTCTTCAGCGCACAGGGCCGCCTCGGCCGCGTGCGCTATATCGGCTATATGGCGGGCATAACGATACTCATCGGCATCGTCGGCTTCGGCCTCGCCGCTGTCGCGGCGGCCGGAGGCCAAGCCGGCGTCGCAATAGCCGTTGGGGTCGTCACGTACGTCACGATCATCGTCGTGCAATTCCTGCTCACGATCCAACGGGCTCACGACTTCGACACGACGGGTTGGCTATCGCTGCTGCTGCTCGTGCCGTTGGTGGCCCTCATTTTTTGGTTCATCCCGGGCTCGAAGGACGAGAACCGATACGGCTTGCCGCCGCCGCCGAACACGGCCGGCGCAATCGCCTTGGCCTGTATCCTGCCCGTCGTCTTCGTGCTCGGCATCGTGGCCGCCATCGCGGTTCCGGCCTATCAAGACTACGTGGAACGCGCGAGGCAGGCTCAGAGTCAGCAGCAGTAGATCTGGCGCGACGCCCGCCGCGTTCCGCTGCACGCGCGTGCTACGATCCCGCGAGTGACTCGCGTCACCGGGGGAACGTCATGACGTTGCGGAACTGCGCGGCGCTTTGCGCCGCAGGGCTTGTAGCAGCATTCCAGTTTCAGACCGCGGCGCAGCCGGCGCCCGACGCCGCAGCGCCGGCCGTCGTCGACGTGCAGGGCGGGCAGATCCGCGTCGTTACGATCGCCAGCGGCCTCGTTCACCCGTGGAGTATTGCGCTGCTGCCCGGCGACCGTTCGATGCTCGTCGCGGAGCGGTCGGGCGCCATTCGCCTCATTCGCGACGACCAGCTCGAGGCGGAGCCCGTGTGGACGGCGACCGGCACGTCGGCCAACAACGAGCTCAAGTGGCTCGCGTTGCACCCGCGCTTCGCCGCGAACGGCCTCGTCTACCTGTCCTACCCGAAGAGCGGCGAGCTCGGCACGACGCTCGCCGTCGCGCGCGGGCGTTTCGACGGCCGCAAGATCACGGGCGTCAGCGAAATCTTCGTCGCGGACGCGTGGGAAACAGGCGGCAACATGGCCGGCAAGATCCTGTTCGGCCCCGACGAGTCGCTCTATGTCACGGTCGGCGATCGCGACCGTCTCTGCTGCACGGGGACGGAAGACAACAGCCTGCGCCTCAAGGCGCAGAACCTCGGCAACCACGTCGGCAAGACGCTGCGCCTGCGCGACGACGGCAGCGTTCCGCCCGACAACCCGTTCGTCGGGCGCGCGGGCGCGAGACCTGAGATCTTCACTTACGGTCATCGCAACGGTTACGGGCTCGCGTTTCACCCCGAGACCGGCGAGCTCTGGCAAGCCGAGATCGGCCCGATGGGCGGCGACGAGGTCAATATCCTCAAGCCCGGCCACAACTACGGTTGGCCGCTCGTGTCGATGGGGCGCAACTACACGGGCACGCTCGCGTCCGAGCAGCCGTTCTACCGCGACGGCATGGACAACGCGCGCATGTTCTGGGTGCCGTCGATCAGCCCTTCGAGCCTCATGTTCTACGCGGGCGAGCGTTTTCCGCAGTGGCGGAACCATATGTTCGTGGGCGCGCTCAACGGTCAGAGCCTGCAACGCATCGCTTTCGGCCAGCCGTCGCAGGCCGAGCGCCGCGAGCCGCTGTTGCGCTTGCTGAATCTCCGCATCCGCGACGTGCAGCAGAGCCGCGACGGCTTCATCTACGTCGCGACCGAGCGCACGTTCGGCGGCGCGGAGGCCACCGGCGCGGTGCTGCGGCTCGAGCCCGTCGCGGCCGCTGCAGCGACGAGCGCGGTACGGTGACGCCGTCAGCGCGGCACGGGCTTGCCGTAGATCTCGATTCGCCCGACGTTCACGAAGCCGCCCCAGCCGTGGCCGCTGCCGGGCACGAGGTCCGCGAAGCCGACTTCGTCGACGCGGCTTAGATCCGGCGCGGCCCACGCCTGCCCGACGGTCACGACGCGCGCGATGTCGAGGGGCCGCCAGCGCACCGAAGAGAGCGCGAACTCCGAGTCGAGGAATAGCGTGGAATTGGCCGACGGTGCGCCTTCGCCGTAATCGCCGACGAACCAATTCCCGTCGGCGAGCTTCACGAGCGGCCGCACGACGTGGAAGCCCGACACGCGCGTGACCCAGCGGATGCGTGCGAGCCCCGTGAGATCGACGTAGCGGGCGCGATCGCGCAGCGTGACCGCGACCGGCGTCATGCAAACGCCAGTCCAGAGATTCGGCGGATCGGTCGGCTGCCCGGCCGCCACGCGCTCGGGCGGCGGGTTCTGGTTGTAGCCCGCGAGCTGCACGCACGACGGCCCGTCCCAGTCGCGCGCGATCGAGCGCGGTGGGGGATTCGCGAGATAGCCGGGAATGCTGGCCGCGTTCGGGTCGTAGAGCTTGAGCTCGAGCGCCGGGTTCGTGACGGCGGCCGGTGTGACCCCGCCCTCGGGCACGAAGTCCGGGCCCGCGTCCGGGGGACGCGCGCGTTGCCGCCACTCTTCGCGGAAGAACAGCGGCGGCAGCGCGGGCGCCTGCGCGGCCGGCGCCGCGGCAGGCGGCCGTTGTTGCGCGCCGGCCGCGAGTGCTACGAGCGCGAGTGCCGCGCCGATCGAGAAACCGATCCACCGAGCGATCATACGAATCGACATGAGCTACTCCCCCGAATCCGTTCGAGGCAGTGTACGTCCGGGGGCGTGGATGGAGCTATCGGCCCGACCGGGCTCGGAGCTCAACCCTCGGCGGTTTTGCGCGATTCGCGCTTGCGTTCGTTCTCGGTCAGTAGCTTCTTGCGCAGGCGAATGCTCGTCGGCGTGACCTCGACGAGCTCGTCGTCGTCGATGAACTCGATCGCCTGCTCGAGCGAGAATTTGATTGGCGGCACCAAGATGATGTTCTCATCGGCGCCCGCGGAACGGATGTTGGTGAGCTGCTTGCCCTTGGTCGGGTTCACCATGAGATCGTTGTCGCGGGTATGGATGCCGATGATCATGCCCTCGTACACCTCGACTCCATGGCCGATGAACAGTGCGCCGCGTTCTTGGAGGGCGAACAGCGTGTAGGCGAGCGCCTTACCGTTCACCATGGACACCAACGCGCCGCTGGTGCGCTGGCCGATCGACCCACTCGCGCGCGGCGCGTAGCCGTCGAAGATGTGATAGAGCAGGCCCGTGCCCGCCGTGGCCGTGAGGTACTCGGTGCGAAAGCCGATGAGCCCACGCGCCGGAATTCGGTACTCGAGCCGCACGCGGCCGCGACCGTCCGGCATCATCGAGATGAGCTCGCCTTTCCGATCGGCGAGCCGGGTCATCACGGCGCCTTGGTAGTCCTCGCCGAAATCGACAGTGAGCTGTTCCCACGGTTCGTGAATCGCGCCGTTCACGACCCGCTCGATCACGGCCGGCCGCGATACGGCGAGCTCGTAGCCTTCGCGGCGCATGTTCTCGATGAGCACCGACAGATGTAACTCGCCACGGCCCGACACGCGAAAACGATCGGGGTCGTTCGTGTCTTCGACGCGCAGCGCGACGTTGTGCAGGAGCTCCTGCTGGAGGCGAGCACGGATCTGCCGGCTCGTGAGAAATTTGCCTTCTTTGCCCGCGAACGGCGATTTGTTCACCTGGAACGTCATCGTGATCGTCGGCTCGTCGACTTGCAGCGGCGGCAGTCCCGCCGGTGCGCCGCGCGCACATACGGTATCGGAGATTTTCAGATCCTCGATGCCGCTGAAGACGATGATGTCGCCCGCACCGGCTTCGGTGATCGACAGACGCTGGAGGCCTTCGAATCCGTAGAGCTCCATGATCTGCGCGTTGCGCTCCGTGCCATCGCGCTGCACGAGCGTCACCGGCATGTTGCGCTTCACGACGCCGCGACTCACGCGGCCGATGCCGAGCAAGCCGACATAGGAGCTGTAGTCGAGGCTCGACACTTGCAGCTGCAACGGACCTTCGAGCTCGACGGGCGGTGGCGGCACATTGTCGATGATGGCTTCGAACAACGGCTGCATGTCACCGTCGCGGACGTCCGCCGTCTTGCCGGCGTAACCTTTGAGCGCCGATGCGTAAATGACGGGGAAGTCGAGCTGTTTGTCGCTTGCGCCGAGGCGGTCGAACAGCTCGAACGTTTGATCGAGCACCCAGTGAGGGCGCGCGCCGTCGCGATCGATCTTGTTGATGACGACGAGCGGCGTGATGCCGCGCAAAAACGCCTTCTGCGTGACGAACCGCGTCTGCGGCATGGGCCCGTCGACGGCATCGACGAGCAGCAGCACGCCGTCGACCATCGACAGCACGCGCTCGACCTCGCCGCCGAAGTCCGCATGCCCCGGCGTGTCGACGATATTGATGCGCCAACCCTGCCAACTGATGGCCGTGTTCTTGGCGAGAATCGTGATGCCGCGCTCGCGCTCGAGGTCGTTCGAATCCATCGCGCGCTCGGGCAGCACCGTGCGCGCGTCGAGCGAGCCCGACTGCGTCAACAGCTTGTCGACGAGCGTCGTCTTGCCGTGATCGACGTGCGCGATGATCGCGATATTTCGCAGCCGTTCCTTGGGCAGCATTGGAGCCAAGCGGGAGGGGAAAGGGCGCGCATTATACGGCCATACCACCGTAAAGCGAGCGGGCCTCGGCCACGGTTCGCGCGACCCAGGCATTCGCCCTCCCTGCCGCCTGCGGTTGACGCTCCGGGGAGCGGCTGCCTAGAGTGCCCAAACTCTGGCCACGAGATGCGCCATGATTCGCGTGCACGCAACGAAAGCTTCGATCAACGGCTACAAAGTGCGGTTGTTGTTATCGATGCTGCACGTGCCCTACGAGCTCGTCGAGCTCGACATGCACGGCGGCGAGCACAAGCGCGAGCCGTTCCTGACGCTGAACCCGTTCGGTCAAATGCCCGCGCTCACCGACGGCGCGTTCACGATCGCGGACTCGCACGCGTGCCTGGTTTATCTCGCGCGCAAGTACGACGCCGCGGGCCGCTGGCTACCGGTCGACGCCGAAGGCGAGGCCAAGGTCGCCGAGTGGCTGTCGAAGTCGGCGAACGAAGTCCATCAAGGGCCGTGGATGAAGCGCGCCAAGATTCGTCGCCCCGAGGCCATCAAGCTTTCGAACGAGGAGATCGATGCACGCTGCGATCACATTTTGAAGCTCATGGACGCACATCTCGCGAAGCGCGCCTGGCTCGCGCTCGACTGGCCGACGATCGCCGATCTGTCGTGCTTCGGCCCGATCTCGATGCTGAAGGTCTCGGGCTACGACACCGACCGCTGGCCGCACGTGGCGCGCTGGCTCGATCGCGTCCGCGCGCTGCCGAGCGCGCACGACATCGACGGCAACCCGTTCACGGAAACCTAGAAGGACCTCTTGGTCTCGACGACGAGCTGAACGCTGTCGATCGTGGGATCGCCCTTCAGCGGGAACGCGAGGTCGATGTGCACGACGTTGCGGCCGCTCGCGCGCGGCGACGCCAAGCGCAGGCCGGCGCCGACGTTGTAGAGCCATCCTAAACTCGGGGTTGCACGCGGGTCGCGCCCGCCGATGCGCCCGGCATCGGCGAACACGGCCCAGCCCACGCGAAACAATCGCCACGGATAGAAGTCCGTAAAGAAGCGCTGCTCGACGCTCAAGATCGTGCGGCTCTCGCCGGCTTGGTAGCGGATCGGATAGCCGCGCAAGCCGTTGTCGCCGCCGAGCAGCACTTGCGTTTCGGGGTCGCGGTGCCGTGTCGTGAGCGCGCTTAAGGTAACCAAGAACAAGTGCCGCTCGAGGTTGCGGCGGTAGTAGCGCGCGTAGACATGGGCCTCCGAGTTGCGGTAGCCCAACTCCTCGCGCCGCGTCGAGCCACCGGCCTCGACGAGGAATAGGCGGCCCGCGCCGCCGGACTCCCAGCCCTTCGCGACGTTGAAGCGCAGCAGCTCCGCGTCGCGGTCCGAATCGAACCGCCGTTTAGCGAAACCGACGCTCGCGGACACGTTGAGGCCAAGCGAGACATCCTCGGTCCGGCCCACGGTATTGAGCTCTTGCATCTCGCGAAAGTCGTCCTCGACGAGCTGCCAACCGATCCAGGGGTACACGAGCTTGCGGTCGGGAGGCAGCAACAGCGGCTGCGGGACGTCGCCCGTCGCGCGAAACGCGTGCTCTTCGTACGCGATTCCGGCGAGCCAGCGGCGTGCACGCCGGCCGGTGAGCCCGCGCGACCAGCCGCCCTGCAGCGTGATCTGGTCGATCTCGTGGCCGAACTCGTCGATCTCCTCGCCGAGGTCGTACATCGTGTCGACGCGCGCCTCGTCGTGAATGCTTCCGCCGAGCGCCCAGCGAGTGTCGAGGGCGTAGAACGGCCGTTCGACCGCGATCTGATGCCGCTCGCCGTCGCTCGCATTGGTGAACGAGGTGCGCAGCCGCACGCGGCTGCCGAGCACGTTGCGATCGGAGTAGCCGATGGCCGTGCGGTCGCGATCGATCTCGCTCACGTGCGAGAACTCGAAGGTCTTCCCCGTGCCGAACAGATTCTCGTCCGAGAAGCCCAAGCCCCATTCGGTCTCGCCGCCCTTGTGGTCCAACTTGAGGTCGAACGCGAGCGACCACGAGTCACGCACGCGCACGTTGACATCGACGCTGTTGGTCGCGGCGTCGTAGGCGCCGGGCTCCACGGTCGCGTCGGCGATGAAACCACTGGCGCGCAGCGCGCGTGCCGATTCGTCGAGCAAGCGCGCGACGAACGCGTCGCCGACTTCGAACAGCAGGATGTCCTCGATGACGCTGGGCCGCGTGCGAATGTGGACGCGGTTGGCCCAGCGGTAGAGCGCCTTGTCCTCGTCGGGGTTGTTGGGGTCGAAGATATTGTCGACGGTGATATGGATCGCGCGAACCGTCGTGCCCGCCTGCTCGAGGCGCGCGCGCACGTTCTCGGCTTGCTGAGCGGGGTCCGCGGTTGAGTCCTGGGCCTCGGCGAGCGACGCCGCGAGCCCCAGGGCCGTCGCGGCGATACAACAACGACGTATGCGGCTACGCATGGCGCTCGAGCGTAACGACGGGCACACGAGAAAAATGTGCCGCGCCACCCAGATCATGGCCTCTTGGCGGCGACGAGCTGCGCCACGGCTACGGTGCGGCCGTCGGGATCGACGAGCAAGCCCTCGTGGCGGAAGTGCACTTCGAGCCCGCGCGCCGCGCGCGCGAGCTCGCCGGGCGCGAGCCGGAACGCGGCGCTCGGGCCGACGACCTCGGCCGTCGTCAGCAGGTGTTGTTCGCAGAGCAGCACGCCGCCCGGTGCCAGCCGCGCGAGCAGATAGGGCAGCAGCGTGCGATGGATGTAGCGCACCCAGACGATGAGCTCGAACGGGCCCGGCGGCAGCGCAGCATCGGGCTGGTCGTCGAGATCCACGCACGACCATTCGATGGCGAGGTCGCGCTGCGCGGCCTCGCGGCGCCCCCGCTCGAGCGCGACGGCGGAGATATCGAGCGCCGTCACCGCGAATCCGTGGGTGGCGAGATAGAGCGCATTACGCCCGGCGCCGCAGGCGACGTCGAGCGCCGCCCCAAGCGGCAGCCGCGGCAGCCACGCGGCGAGCAACGCCGTCGCATGCGTGCGGCTCTCATAGGCGCCGTCCCGATAACGCGCGTCCCACTTGTCGCGTTCGGCGGCGCTCACGCGTCAGAGGCGAATCACGACTTTGCCGAAGAAATCGCCGCTGTCCATGGCGGCGAACGCGGCGGGCGCATCTTCGAGCTCGAACACCTTGTCGACGATCGGCTTGATCTGGTGCTCCGTGAGGAAGGCGTTGAACGCTTCGAAGTCCGCGCGCGAGCCGACATAGATGCCGCTCGCCGTCGCGTTCAAGCCCATGAGCGTGCCGACGGGCACGTCGCTCGCGAAACCCGACAGGCCGCCGATGATGGCGACGTGGCCGCCGAACGCGAGCGCTTGGAGCGCGCGCGGCAGCGTGTCCTGGCCGCCTACCTCGAGCACTTGGTCGACGCCCGCGCCGCCCGTGAGCGCACGCACCTCGTTTTGCCAGTCGGGATTCGAGCGATAGTTCACCGTGCCGAACGCGCCGAGCTCGCGGGCGCGCCTAAGCTTCGCGTCGCTCGAGCTCGTGATGATGGGCTTCGCGCCGGCCGCGGCCGCGAGCTGCAAGCCGAACACGGAGACGCCGCCCGTGCCCTCGAGCAGCACGAAATCCCCGGGCTCAAGCTGGCCGCGCTTGAAGAGGCTCACCCACGCGGTGACGCCCGCACACGGCAGCGTCGCGGCTTCTTCGTACGAGAGGTGCGCCGGGACGGTCACGAGCCCTTCGGCGTCGGTCACGACGATCTCCGACAGCATGCCGCCGGCGTTGCCGCCGCGCGCCGTGGCCAACGCCGCGGCCGTCGGCGCACCGTCGAGCCAGTCCTCGAAGAAAATGCCGGCGACGCGATCGCCGACTTTGAAACGCGTGACGTCGGCGCCGACGGCGATGACTTCGCCCGCGCCGTCCGAGAGCGGCACACTGTTCGGCTCCGTGCCGCCGCGGCCGTAGCGTCCCGCGACCATCATGAGATCGCGGCGATTGAGGGACACGGCGCGAACGCGCACGGCCACCTCGTGCCGCGCCGGCGTCCGCGCCTCGACCTCGCGCAACGCGAGCGTAAGCGTGTCGCCCTGCTGCGCGAACTGCCATTGGCGAATGGTCTCGGCGGCGCCCGCACCGAAGCACGCAAGCGATAGGCCGGTGACGGCGATGCTGCGAATCAGAAGGCGATGCATGGCGATTCCCCCATTTGCGTTCTCTGCGGTCATTGTCGTCGCTCTCGGTCGAGGTCCGCCACCTGCGACCAGTGCCACGGCTCGTACTCGAAGCCGTAGCGGTTGTTGCGTCCGTACGGCATGCCGAAACCGAAGGTTGCGGCGTTGGCTCGTAGCCACTCGAACGCCGGCGAGCTCGCGAATTCGGCCGTCAAGGGCCGTGTGCCCGGCGTCGCGATGTCGATGGCGCGCCCCGTGTGATGCTCGCTGAAGCCCGGCGCGGCGTTGACGGTGAGGATTGCCTCGATGCCTTGGCCGGCCGCAAGCTTGCGGCGGATGAGCTCGGCCTGGTGGCGGATGCTGCGGAATCCCGAGACCATGAGCAGCTGCACGCCGACGTCCGCGGCAGTGCCCTTCATCATGCGCCAGGCGGCCGCCGTTTCCGGCGCCAGCCTCTGCATCGTGCCGACGAGATTGGGCTCGACGTCCGTAAGCTCCGTCGCTTCGGCGAACCGCGGGCGATGCGGGCGTAAGCCGTAGTCGGCGGCGATGCCGAGCTCCGCGAACAATTCGGTGCCACTCATGGAACGAGTGTACTACCGAGCGCCTGCGCCCGGCGACGCGGGCGGGGCCGCAGCCGGCGGCTTGCGCCGCAGCGCCGTGAACATCGAGAACTCCCACGGCCGCAGCGCGAACAGCGCGCTGCAGCTGCGCCGCTCCGCGAGCGGCAACGCGGCGTCGTGGCGCGCGAGCTCGTCGAACTCGCGCGCGAGGCGGTCGATCGATTGCTGGAGCGAACCCAAGCTCGCGCGCGACAGGAGCCCCGCGACGAATCGCGATTGCTCCCCGGGGCCCGCGAACGTCGAATCGAGGAACTCGCGCTGCACCTCGCTCGCGACGAAGCGCTGCACGGGGCCGTTTTTGCGCCACGTGAAGTTGCGCGCCGTGAGCAGCTTGACGCGATTGAACGGCAGGAGCTCGATGATGCGCGCGCGATGCAGCCGAATCAGGAGCCGCTCGGCTTCCGTGTCGTCGATCGTGAACGTGCTCGTGATCTCGGCCAGCGACCAGCCGTTCAACAGCAGATACATCATGAGCAGCAGCTTCGGATCGGCGAGCAGCGCGTCCTCCTGCTCGGGCGTGAGCTCCGTCAGGAACTCGCGGCGCTCGTTCATGAGCGCGACGAGATCGCCGATCTCGAGGCCGACGACGTTGCAAATCTGCTCGAGGCCCTTGAGCGTGAACGATTGCCGCGCGAACTGCCGTTTGACGCTCGATTCGCTGAGCTCAAGGCGCTGTGCGAGCACGGCATAGGTGATGCCTTCGGCTTTGAGGTGCTTCTTGAGCTCCGTGACGAGCAGGCTGACCTGGGCCATAGTGCGCACCGACCATGTCAAATAGGGTGGTTTCCGGGGTTAGAGTATCGCAAAACGGTACCTATTGGCGTGGTTCCCGGCCTTCGATCACGAGCAGGGATGCAATTTCGCTACCTTTGCGATACTGCGGCCCATGCTGAAACCGATCTACCCTGCCTGCAAAGCCCTGCTCGTCCTGCTCGCCACGGCCACCGCGACGGTGGCGGACACGCCGGCCTCGCGCCGGCCGTGCCCGCCGGCGCTCCCGGTGGCCGCCGCGCCGGAGCAGGGGCGCCTGCTGATCCTGCCCGGCGTCGGCAACACGCGCTTCCATCTCGCGGGGTTCGTCGAGCGCGCCGGAGCGCAGTTGCCGAACTTCACCATCGACGTGCGGCCCTGGGGCGTGCCGTTCCTCACGATTCACAACCTGCGCGCGCACGAGCGCAACGTCGCGACGGCGGCGCGCCTGGCCGAGGAGATCGCCGCGTGGCGCCGCGCGCATCCCACGGAGCCGCTCTATCTCGTCGGCTACTCGGGCGGCGGCGGCATGGCCACGCTCATCACGGCCGCGCTGCCGGACGACGTGCACATCGACCGCTTGATTCTCGTGGCCCCGGCGATTGCGCCCGACTATCCGCTCGAGCGCGACGTCTTGCCGCACGTCCGCGAGTTCGTCGTCAACTACTCGAGCGAGCGGGATCTGCAAGTGGGCTGGGGCACGCGCACGTTCGGCACGATCGACCGAAAGCGCACGGTAAGCGCCGGCGCCGCCGGCTTCGACCTCGCGCATCCGCAACTGCTCGAGTATCGCTGGTCGACGGCTGACGAGCCGCTCGGGCATCGCGGCAATCACATTGCCTATCTCGGTCAGCGCTGGCAGACGGCGAAGCTATTGCCGGCGCTCGATCCCTCGCTCGACTCGAGCCAGCTCGCCGCGCGCTGGGCGCTCACCTGCAAGGAGTCGTGACATGACGGTGTTCGTGTTCGCGTTGCTCGGCCTCGTCGTCGGCGGTGCTCTACTCGGCGAGCTCGGCGGCTTCGTGTTCGGTGCGATCGGCGGCGCCGTCGCAGGATGGGTTGCGGACCTCGCGGGCCGTGTGCGCCACGTCGAGCAGCGGCTCGATGCGCAGAGAGCGGCTGCGTCGGCACGCGCGCCCGCGCCTCAGGTGCCCGCGCCCGCGGCTCCCGCCCCGGCGGCGGTCGCGTCCGCGCCGAGCCTGGAGCCGCAGCCGGCGCGCGCCACGCTCGAGCCGCCGCCGCCGGCGCCTGCGGCCGCAGCGAAGGCCGCGTCGGCAGCGCGCGCCACGCGCGCCGCCGCGCAGCGCGAGCTTACGCCGTCGGCGGTTGAGTCGGTCTTCGCAGCCGTCGCCCGCTGGTTCACGACGGGCAACATCCCCGTCAAGATCGGCGTCGTCCTGTCGTTGTTCGGTGTCGGCTTCCTCGTCAAGGAAGGCATCGACCGGGAATGGTTCACGCTGCCGATCGAGCTGTGGCTCATGGGCGTCGCGCTGTTCGGCATCGGCTTGCTCGTGCTCGGTTGGCGGCTGCGCGAGCGCAACCGTACCTACGCGCTCAGCGTCCAGGGCGGCGGCATCGGCGTGCTCTACATCACGATCTACGCGGCCTACGCAAACTTTCTGCTGTTGCCCGCGTTGGCCACGTTCGTGCTGCTCGTCGGGGTAACGCTGGCGGCTGCGGCGCTCGCCGTGCTCCAGGATGCGCGCGCGCTTGCGGTGCTCGGTATTTTCGGCGGCTTCATGGCGCCCGTGCTCGCGTCGTCGGACTCGGGCAATCACGTCGTGCTGTTCAGCTACTACGCGGTCATCGACCTCGCGATCGTCGCGATCGCGTGGTTCAAGGCCTGGCGCGAGCTCAACGCGCTCGGCTTCGTGTTTACGTTTCTCATCGGCACGCTCTGGGGCGCCGACGCGTACGAGCCCGAGCTGTTCGCGACGACCGAGCCGTTTCTCGTGCTATTCACGCTCATGTACCTCGTGATCCCCGTGCTGTTCGCGACGCGCTCGGAGCCGCGTCTTGCGGGTTTCGTCGACGGCACGCTCGTGTTCGGCACGCCGATCGTCGCGTTCGCGTTGCAGAGCCAGCTCGTCGGCGACACGGAATACGGCCTGGCGTTGAGCGCGCTCGCGCTGGCCGCGTTCTACGTCGGCCTCGCCGCGTATCTCAACCGCTTGCGCCGCGAAGAGCTGCGCGTGCTCGTCGAGTCCGAGCTCGCGCTCGGCGTCGCGTTCCTCACGGTCGCCGTGCCGCTGGCGCTCGACGCGCGCTGGACCTCGGCCGCGTGGGCGTTGCAGGGCGCGGCGCTCGTCTGGCTCGCGCTCCGCCAGCAGCGCAAGCTCGCGCTCGCGGCGGGCTTGGCGCTGCAAGCGCTGGCGGGCGCTGCCTACGTCGCGCAGGCCCCGGTCGCGGCCGAGTGGCCGATCTTAAACGGCTACTATCTCGGCGCTCTGCTGCTCGCGCTCGCCGGGTTCTTCTCTGCGCGCCTGCTCGACCCGCTGCGCGAGCGGCCCGAGCCCACGCCGCCGCTGCACGAGGCGCTCCGCGCGCCGCTCGCGGTGGCGTTGTTGCTCTGGGCCGGCGCCTGGTGGCTATTCGGCGGCATGAGCGAGATCGAGCGGCACGTCGAGCTCTACGAGCTCGCGGCCGGCCTGCTGTTCGCGGGCGCGACGGCCGTGGTTGCGGCCCGGTTGGCGGCGCGCATCGATTGGCCGCGGCTCGACTGGCTTGCGCTGACGCTCTGGCCCATCGCGGCGATCGGCGCCGTCGATGCCATCGTGCGACTGGAGCATCCCGCACAAGAGCTCGGCTGGCTCGCGTGGCCGGGCGTCGTGGCCGCGATGCTGCTCGTGCTCCACGCGCGCGAGGCGCGCTTCCCGGCGTTGCGCGGCGCGCTGCACCCCACGGGCTATTGGCTCGTCGCCGGCCTTGCCGCCTGGGAGACGCATTGGCTCGTGCGCGCCGCGGGGGGCATCTGGCCCGAGGCGGCCGCGCTCGCCGTCGTCGCGGCGCTGCTCTTCGCCACGCTGCACGCGACGGAGAAGCGAGTCTGGCCGTTCGCGGCCGAAGCTCGCACCTATCTGTTGGCGGGCTGCGGCGTCGTGCTCGCGGGGCTCGTCATGGCAACGATCGTGCTCAACGTGCAGTCGCCCGGTGACGCCCCGCCGTTGCCGTACGTGCCGGTCTTGAATCCGCTCGAGCTCGTCAGCGTGCTCGTCGTGCTGCTCTTGCTGCGCTGGCTCGGCGCCGTCTCGGCGCAGAGCTCGGAGCCCGACTTCGCGCGCCAGCGCGCCGGAATCGCGGCCGCGGCCGCGTGGTTCCTCGTCACGCTGGCGGTCGCGCGCGCCGTGCATCACTGGGCCCAAGTGCCCTACGAGCTCGACAGCCTCGCGACGTCGACGACGTTCCAGAGCGCGCTGTCGATCGTCTGGGGCATCGCAGGTCTAGCCGGGATGATCGTCGGCACGCGCTCGGCGCGGCGCAGCGTCTGGGTCGTGGGCGCGCTGCTCATGGCCGTCGTCGTCGCGAAGCTGTTCCTCGTCGACCTCGGCAACACGGGCACCATGGCGCGCGTCGTGTCGTTCCTCGGCGTCGGCGTGCTGTTGCTCGTCGTCGGCTATTTCGCGCCCGTGCCGCCGCGCGCCGAGCCCGTGCCCGCGGCGAGCCTTTGACGGAGCCCACCATGCGCCACCGCAAGACCGTGTTGTCCGTGGCCGCGAGCGCGGCGCTCGCCGCAGCGGCCGCCGCGGCGCTCACGCTCGACGAGTTCGTCGCGGGTTGGCCGCTCGAGCCACCGCCCGGCGCCGAGGTCTTCGACGTGCCGCTCACGGCCGAGGTCTACGCCGCGGCCACGAGCATCGACGAGATCGCCGTGCTCGATGCCGACGGCACGCCGCTGCCTTTCTTTCGCCGCGGCGCGTCGAGCGCCACGGCGTCGGCGACGGTGCGCAGCGTCGCCGTGCAACCGCTCGCGGCAGACGCGCTGCCCCCGGACGCTGCGGCCAACGCCTGGTACTTCGACGTCGGCGCCTCGCTGCCCGCGTCGGCCGTGACGATCGCGTTCGCGGGCGAAGCCGGGTGGTTGCGCGGCGACGTGGAGGGCAGCGATTCCCTCGCCGGCCCTTGGCTGCCGATCGTGAGCGACACGTTGTTCTATGCGCTGACGTTCGAGGGCCGAACGTTTGCGAGCCCGCCGGTCACCGTCGGCCGCCGTGAGGTGCGCTATTTGCGCGTGCTGGGGGAATCGCCGCGCGCGGCGCCGCTCGAGCTCACGCTCACGTACCCGCAGGAATACTTACGCGTCGGCGCGCGCGGCAGCGGGCCGTGGTGGCTCGTGGCCGGCACGCTGGCCGACGAGGCCGGGCCCGATCCGACGTTCGCGGCCGTGTGGTCCGAGATCGCACCCAGGCCGCGCGCCGTCCCGATCGCGACCCTCGGCGCCAGGCGCGAGCTCGGCGGTCCGGCGGCGCTGCGCGCGCCGCGGCCGTTCCCGTGGCGCACGGCGGCCTTGTGGGCCGTGCTCGTCGGCGGCGTGCTTGTGGTTGGCGGCATGGCGGTTAGACTCGCGCGGGAGATGCAACGGAAACCTCCTTAAGGCCGTCTTGGCCGCGCGCAAGACTCGACGGTGGTTCGGTCGCGTGCTGCGCGGGGTCGCGCTCGCGTTGGCCGCGTGGCTGCTGCTGTCGGTCGGGGCCGTCGCTCTGTTTCGCTGGGTCGACCCGCCGTTCACGGCCGTGATGCTGCAGCAGCCGGGCAGCCTCGGCGACCTGAGCTACCGTTGGGTCGATCGCAGCGAGATCGCGGCGGCGGCGGCGCGCGCCGTCATGGCGTCCGAGGATCAGCGCTTTCTCCAGCACCGCGGCATCGACCTCGTGTCGCTCGACAAGGCGTTCGCGGAGTATCGCGACGGCGGCGACATGCGCGGCGCCTCGACGATCACGCAACAAGTCGCGAAGAACTTGTTCCTCTGGCAGGGACGCAGCGTGGGCCGCAAGGCGCTCGAGGCCTATTTCGCGCTGCTGATCGAGCTCCTGTGGCCGAAGGAGCGCATCCTCGAGGTGTACCTCAACGTTGCGGAGCTCGGCCCCAACGTGTTCGGCGTCGAGGCGGCCGCGCAGGAATTCTTCGGGACGCACGCCGTGATGCTCGACGTGTCGCAGGCCGCGTTGCTCGCGGCCGTGCTGCCGAACCCGCGGCGGCTCAGCGCGGCGCGGCCGAGCGCCTACGTTCGCGGCCGCCAAGCGGCGATCGTGGCGGAGATCTACCTGCTCGACGCGCGCGGCCACTACCGCGGTATCGCCTGGTGAGCCGCAAGGGCGTGTCGCTGTCGGTGGGCTTCCCGCCCGTCGCCGACGACCGTGCGCGCGTGCTCGTGCTCGGCAGCCTGCCGGGGCGCCGCTCGCTCGCAGAGCACCAGTACTACGCGCAGCCGCAGAACGCGTTCTGGCGCATCATGGGCCGGTTGCTCGGCGCAGAGCCGTCGCTGCCGTACGAGCAGCGGCTCGAACGGCTGCGTTTAGGAAACGTGGCGCTCTGGGACGTGCTCGCGGCCGGCGAGCGCGAGGGTAGCCTCGATTCGTCGATCGATCCTAAGAGCATCGTCGTCAACGACTTCGCGTCGTTTCTCGCGCGCCACCGCGGCATCGCCCTCGTTTGCTTCAACGGCCGCACGGCAGCGGAGCTCTATCGCCGCAGGGTCGTTCCGCAGCTCAAGCCCGAGCGGGCGGCGCTCGCCACCCGCCTGCTGCCGTCGACGAGCCCGGCTTACGCGTCGTTGCGCTTCGAGCAGAAGCTCGCGCGCTGGTCGGCGGCGCTGCGCGGCTAGCGATACGACAAAACGCGAAGTGCGCCCCGAGCCTGCCGCCGTATCCGGCGCGTTAGAATCGCTACGCGCATGAGCACGACCAATCAGGGTTTCATCTACCGCACTCGCGTCCCAGCGGAGGCCGCGGACTCAAGCGTGCTCGCGTTCCACGTCGCGCGGTTCCGTCACTCGGACGAGGCCGCCTGGCGCGGTGCGATCGAGAACGGCCGAGTGCTCGTCAACGGTCGCCGCGTCGCGCCGGATGAACCGCTCGCCGCGGGCGACGAGCTCGAGTTCCATCGCCCGCCGTGGGCGGAGCCGGCCGCGCCCGAGTCGTTTGCCGTGGCGTTCGAGGACGAGCACGTGCTCGTCGTCGTGAAGCCCGCGGGCTTGCAGGTCCTACCCGCGGGGCCGTTCTCGGCGCGGACGCTGCTGACGCTCGTGCGCTCGAGCGACGCGTCGCGCGTGGCCGCAGCGCCGGCGCACCGCCTCGGACGCGGGACTTCGGGACTCATCGCCTTCGGCAAGAGCGCCCTCGGCAGGGCCTCGCTGAGTCGGCAACTGCGCGAGGGGTGTTTCGGCAAGACCTACCTCGCGTGGGTCGAAGGCGCGACGCTGCCTGCGTCGTTCGCCGCGCGCCAGCCGATCGCGCGGATGGAGCACGGGCCGATCGCGATTCACGTCGCGGCCGGGCACGGCCGTGCGTCGCTCACGCGCGTGCGCGTGCTGCGCCGCGAGCGCGAGCGGTCACTCGTCGCCGCGCAGCCCATCACGGGCCGGCCCGATCAAATCCGCATCCATTTGGCCGCGGCCGGCGCACCGATCATCGGCGACCCGCTGTTCGGCCCCGGCGGCACGCCGAAGAGCAACGTGCCGCCCGGCGCGGGCGGCTATCTGCTGCACGCCGCGGCGCTGTCGTTCACGCACCCCGCGAGCGGCGTCCGTATTCGGCTGCGCTCGCGGCCTGACTGGCTCGTGCCGTAGAGTCGCGCGCCGGTCTACAATGCTCACCATGCTTGGACCACGCACGGCACTCGGGCGCGTCTCCTGCGTCATTGCGCTCGCAGCGCTGCTCGCCGCGTGCTCGCGCGGCGCCGACGACACGCTCCCCGCGGCGTTCGCGCCGCGTGCCGTCGGGTTTCCGGGCGGCGCGGGCAGCGGTCAGCCGCGGCTCGCGGCCGATGTCGACGGCACGCCGATCTTAAGCTGGCTCGAGCCCGCGAGCGACGGGGTGGCGTTGCGCTATGCGCGCTTCACGGGCGGCGCGTTCGGCACGCCGCAACGGGTCATGAGCGGGCGCGACCTGTTCGTCAACTGGGCCGATATGCCGTCCGTGCAGCCGGTCACCGCCGACGTGTGGGCCGCGCATTGGCTCAAGCTCGCGGAAGGCTCGGCCGGCGCGTACCACGTCGCAACGGCCGTATCGGGCGACGGCGGACGAACCTGGAACGCGCCCGTGCAACTCAACGACGATGCGACGGCCGCCGAGCACGGCTTCGTCGAGCTCTTCGCTTGGAACGACGCGATCGGCGCGTTCTGGCTCGACGGCCGGCAGCTCGCCGAGTGGTCGTTCGACGAGCCCGACAAGCTGCTCGGTACGAGCTTGCGGGTGGCGCGGCTCGACCGCTCGGGAGCCGTCGTCGCGCGCGAGATCGTCGACGAGCTCGTCTGCGATTGCTGCCAGCCCGACCTGGCCATGACGGCGTCGGGCCCGGTCGTCGCCTATCGCGATCGCCATCCTTCGGAGATCCGCGACATCGTCGTGCGCCGCCATGCCGACGGCGCCTGGGGCGACGCCGTCGCCGTGGCCGTCGACGGTTGGCACATCGAAGGCTGTCCCGTGAACGGCCCCGCGATCGCGGCCGCGGGCGACACCGTCGCGGTCGCGTGGTTCACCGCGGCCGGCAACGACCCGCGCGTGCGCATCGCGCGCTCGAACGACGGCGCGCGCACTTTCGCGCCGGCCGTCGACCTCGACGGCGCGGGGTCGTTCGGCCAAGTGGGCCTGCTGCTCGAGCACGACGGCAGGGCCTTGGTGACCTGGTGGCGCAGGGCGGCCGGCGGCGGCCTCGATCTCGCGGCGCGCACGGTCGGCGCCGACGGCGCGCTCGGCGAACTGCGCGTGCTCGCGCACAGCATGGAAGCTCAGCCCGTCGACGTGCCTCAGATCATCGCAACCGGCGACGACGCGCTCGTCGCCTGGACCACCCTCGACGCCGCCGGCGCCGTCCACACGCTGCTCATCGACCGCCGCAAGCTCTGACGCGGTTTGCTCACGCGTGGAGGTGAGCCCCGGCGAGGGTGGGCGCCATACAGCTCGCGTTTCCCGCCGGCCGCCAGCATTCACTCCAGACGTATGTGCTCGAGCATACAGACGAGTGCAAACCCAAGTGCGCATTCTGGCCGACTCTCGTGGTAGCGCCTGTGCATTAGGGGCGCGCCCGACGCCGAGCACACAACAGCGATAGGAAGAGGCAATTCATGCATATCCGCGTTGGCTATGAACTGGTCTATCAGTGTCCACAACCCACGCCGATAATCGCCACCTTGCGCGTTCACCCCAGTCGCGCCGCGGATATCGTCAAGCCCGACCAATTGTCGCTGAGTCCGTCCGTTCCAGTGACGTCGTATCTAGACTCGTTCGGCAACTGGTGTGACCGTTTCGTGGCGCCCGCCGGCACGCTCAGGCTGACGAGCGACGCCGTGGTATCCGACACGGGCGACGTCGACCAGTTGGCGCCTTGGCTTGGTGGGCGACCGGTGCAATCGCTACCCGAAGAGACTTTGCCCTTTCTGCTTGGCAGCAGATACTGCGAAACCGACGTCCTCTCGGAAGCGGCTTGGCAGATGTTCGGCGCGACACCGACGGGGTGGCCGCGTGTCCAGGCTATCTGCGACTTCGTCCATAGCCACATCACGTTCGGCTATGGTCGTTCGAGCCCAACGAAGACCGCGTTTCAGGCTTACTGTGATCGCCAGGGCGTATGCCGCGATTTCGCTCACCTCGCTATCGCATTCTGTCGATGCATGAATATTCCGGCGCGATACTGCACCGGCTACCTCGGCGACATCGGCGTTCCCCCGCCCTATGGGCCGATGGACTTCGCGGCGTGGCTAGAGGCCTATCTGGACGACGGTTGGTACACCTTCGATCCACGAAACAATATGCCACGGGTCGGGCGGATCCTGATCGCTCGAGGTAGAGACGCAGCGGACGTTGCGCTCACGACCAGTTTCGGGTTGTCGAAACTCGAAAGCTTCAGTGTGTGGACGGACGAGATCGCAGCATGACCTACTGTGTCGGCGTCCTGCTAAACGATGGAATTGTGCTTGCATCGGACTCGCGCACGAACGCTGGCGTAGACAACTTCGCCACGTTCTGCAAGATGACAGTGCTCGAGCGAGCCGACGACCGCGTCATCCTCTTGCTGAGTTCCGGCAACTTGGCCGGGACTCAAGCCGTGATCAGCGTGTTGAAGCAGCGTGGGCAGATCAAGGACGGACCACCCAACCTGTGGACCGCACAGACGATGTTCGACGTGGCGGTGCTGGTCTCAGATGCCGTGCGCGACATCGAGCGGCGCGACGCGCCCTTCCTGGAAAGCGGCCCCGTCAAGTTCAATGCGTCGTTCATTCTCGGAGGGCAGCTGAAGGGGGAGCCGCCACGCCTATTTCGGATCTACGCCGAGGGCAACTTCATCGAGGCCGGGACGGATACCCCGTTTCTACAGACCGGCGAGGCCAAGTACGGAAAACCCATCCTCGATCGGGTCATCACACCGGCAACCGCACTCGGCGAGGCCACGAAGTGCATTCTCGTTTCGTTCGATTCGACCATGCGGAGCAACCTGTCGGTGGGGATGCCCATCGATCTGGTGTGTTACGAGCGAAACAGTCTCGAGGTTCGTATGCGGCGTCGCTTCGAGCAGAGCGACCTCTATTTCACCGCGCTGAGCGCCGCGTGGAGAGATGGCGTGCGTAGAGTTTTCCGGGAGTTGCCCGATTTCGCCTGGTTGGAGGGTGATCGATGAGTCAAGAGCGCCGCGTGTACGTCGAATTGCTCCCGAAGTCGAGCTGCGGACCCGGTGTCGCCTCGGAAACGTGGGCGAGTTCCCCGCCTAGGTAACGAATGCGCGCGGCGGCGTCAGCGCCGGCAGCTCGATCGTGACCACGAGCCCCGGCGAGTTGTCGCCGAGCGTCAGCCGCCCGTGATGCTGCAACGTGACCGCGTTGACGAGTGCCAAGCCCAGCCCGTTGCCGGGCTGCGAACGCGCCTGATCGAGGCGCGTGAAGCGCTGCACCACGCGGTCGCGATCGGCTTCCGGAACCCCGGGGCCCGTGTCGGCGACGATGAGACGCGCCGTGTCGCCGCTGCGTTCGAGCCGCACCGTCACGACTCCGCCTTCGGGCGTGTACTTGATCGCGTTGTCGACGAGATTCGTGAGCATCTGCGCGAGCAGCTCGCGATCGCCGAATACCTCGACGCCGGGTCGCGCCTCGCAACGCAGCGTCACGTGCCGTTCCTCTGCTGCGGCCTGGTAGAGCTCGGACGCGTCGCGCACGATGGGCTCGAGGTCGACGGTCGTGAACGCGCTGCGGTACGCGCCCGACTCGACGCGCGCGATGCGCAACAAGGCGTTGAACGTCGCGAGCACTTGGTCGAGCTGTGCGATGCAATCGGCGAGGTCCTCGCGCCGCGGCGTCTCGGCGGCCGCCACGGTCTCGAGCCGGTTGCGCAGCCGCGTGATCGGCCCGCGCAGATCGTGCGCGACGCTGTCGCCGACGTGGCGCATGCCGGTGAGCAAGTGCTCGATCTGGTCGAGCATGGCGTTGATGTTCTGCGCGAGCTCGTCGTGCTCGTCGTTCGTGCCCTTGCGCGGCGCACGGCGGCTCAGGTCGCCGGCGATGATCTGGCGCGTCATGCGGTTGATCTCCGCGAGCCGCCGCTCGGCGCTCACGGCGAGCAACAGCCCGCCGACGAGCGCCAGGCCGAGCGTCAACGTGATGCCGTAGAAGGCAGCCCGCCGCAGCACGCTGCGGATCTCCGTGAGCTCGCGGATGTCGCGGCCGACGAGCAGGCGCAGACCCGACCCGACAGGCAGCAGCATGGCGCGCACCGGGGTGTCGCTGTCGCGCTGGATGAAATCCACCCACTGGCCGCGCGCGTCGTCGACCCCGGCCGGCCAGTAGGGCACGTTGCCGACGAGTGGCCGGCCGACGGCGTCGGCGAGCAGATAGAACGAGCGCCGTTCCGTGTCGCGTCGCACGCGTTCCTCGATGACCTCGCCCAAGCCGCGCACGCCGTTGCGCTCGTACTGCTCGTAGAGGCCATTGATCTCGGCTTCGATGGTCGCGTTGGTCTGCGCGTCGAGATAACCGAGCGTGGCCCAATAGATGAACGCCGACAACGCGCCGACCGACAGCGCGAACAACGCCATGTAGCCGAGCGTGAGCCGGAAGACGCCGGTGCGGAACAGTAGCGGCAGACGCATGGCGGCCTCGGCTCAGCCGTCGAGACGATAGCCGGCGCCGCGCACGGTGTGCAGCAGCGGCCGATCGAAGCCCTTGTCGATCTTCGAGCGCAGGCGGCTGATGTGCACGTCGATGACGTTCGTCTGCGGGTCGAAGTGATAGTCCCAGACGCCCTCGAGCAGCATCGTGCGTGTGACGACCTGTCCCGCGTGGCGCAGCAGGAACTCGAGCAGCTGGAACTCGCGCGGCTGCAGCTCGACGGGCTTGTTCGCGCGGCGGACTTCGCGACGCAGCAGGTCCATCTCGAGATCGCCGGCGCGCAGCGTCGTCGGTGCGGCGTCGCTGCCGGCCTTCGCGCGGCGCGCGAGCGCCTCGAGCCGCGCGAGCATCTCGCTGAACGCGAACGGCTTCACGAGGTAATCGTCGCCGCCCGCTTTGAGTCCCTTGACGCGGTCGTCGACCTCGCCGAGCGCGCTCAAGATGAGCACGGGAGTCGAGTTCGCGGAGGCGCGCAGCGTGCGAATCACCGTGAGCCCGTCGACGCCGGGCAGCATGCGGTCGACGACGAGCGCGTCGTACTTTTCGGTCGTCGCGAGAAACAGGCCGTCCTTGCCGTTCGCGGCAAGGTCGACGTTGCAACCGGCCTGGACGAGTCCGTTACGAATGAACGAAGCGACGTCCTTGTCGTCTTCGATGACGAGAATGCGCACTTGTCGGTCCCCTGCCGCCCGGTCGGCGCGCGCGCCCGGGCCGCAGCGGGTCTCGGCAGGGGGCGTGCCGAGAACCGGGCGACTCAGGTGCCGCGAACGAGACTGCGGGCCTCTTCGCGAGTCATCTTATAGATACTGTCGATAGGGTAGCGGAAGCCGCCGACCTTGACCGCATCGAATTTCGCGTAGATGCGGCTACCGACCTGGGTGATGCCGATGACTTGCGCGAACCGCAAGTCGTGGCTCTCGAACGCGAGCTCGACGAGGTACGGAGCGAAGGCCGTGGCCCAGATGATGACCGTGTCGTCGTCGATGGCGTGCCAGCTGTGCGGTCGCGTCAACATCGGAATGCTGTCGACACGCTCGAGCGAAGCCTGGAGCGCGTCGGCGGCGCTGGCGCGCGCCTCGGTACGGGCTTCCGCCGCGAAACTCGTCGCGGACAATAGCGTCAAACCGGCCGCGACGCCGAGCGCCGCGAGCCTGCTGATGTTTGAGTTGGTCATGGCGTTTCTCCTTCGCCCATGTTTCGACTCTGGGGCCAGCCTAATGGCGCCGAGCTGAACGGTAACTTAACGATTGTTCAGCCAGCGCGGCGAGGCATTACAAAACCGTAGGAAACCCGTGAGTCTCACGTAACGCCCGCGCCGCTAACCTTTCCTACATCACTCAACGTTTGCAGGGAGAATTTCGATGACCGAACAGTGGAATCGCTCCACCCGCTTCGGTTGGCTCGCGGGAGCCATCGGCGCGGCAGTGCTTGCATTGTCCCTATTCAGCGTGAACGACCGCTCCATCGCCCAGAGCGCGGCCCGCGTCGTGGCGCCGGGGCAGGCCTCGTTCGCCGACGTCATCGAGGACGTGAGCCCGGCTGTCGTCAATATTACCGTCAGCAAAGTCGACGCCGCGGCGCCCACCGTGTTCCAGTTTTCGCAGCCCCCGCGCGGCCAACAGCTCCCGTTCGACGACTTCTTCGAGCGGTTCTTCGACGGCCCGGGCGGCGAGCGGCCGCAGCGGCGCAGCGAAGGGCAGGGCTCGGGGTTCATCGTCGACGCGAGCGGCTACGTCGTCACGAACAATCACGTGGCCGGTGACGCCGACGAGATCACCGTCATCTTGCAGGACGGCCGAAAGTTCGACGGTGCGCTCGTCGGTCGCGATCCGCGCACCGATCTCGCGCTCGTCAAGATCGACGCGAGCGGCTTGCCGTTCGTGGCGTTCGGCGATTCCGACTCCGCGCGCGTCGGCGATTGGGTCGTCGCGATCGGCAATCCGTTCGGCCTCGGCGGCACGGCTACGGCCGGAATCATCTCGGCGCGCGGCCGTGACATTCGTTTGAGCAGCGATGACTACGGCGATTACTTGCAGCTCGACGCGCCGATCAATTTCGGCAACTCGGGCGGCCCCGTGTTCAACACGGCGGGCCAAGTCGTCGGCGTCAACACGGCGATCTTCTCGCCGAACGGCGGCAACATCGGTATCGGCTTTGCGATTCCCGCCAACCAAGCGAAGGAGATCATCGCCGACCTCAAGGAGAACGGCACCGTCGAGCGCGGTTGGCTCGGCGTGCAAATTCAGAGTCTCGACGAGGATCTCGCCGATTCGCTGGGCCTAAGCAACGCGCGCGGTGCGCTCGTTGCCGAAGTCGTCGGCGATAGCCCGGCGGCCAAGGGTGGCGTGCAAGCCGGCGACGTCATCACGCGCTTCGACGGCACGGAGGTCGAGAGCTCACGCACGCTGAGCCGCATGGTGGCCAGCGCCGAGCCGAATCGTTCCGCCACCGTCACCGTATGGCGCGACGGCCGCACGCGCGAGCTTAACGTAGAGCTCGGCGAGGCGCAGAGCGAGTCCGTGGTCGCGGCCAATCCGGCCGCGGGGCAGACCGGCGGCGCAGCGCTCGGCCTCAGGCTCGCACCGTTGACCGACCAGGAACGCGCCCGGCTCGAGTTGCCGAGCTCGGTGAGCGGCGCTGTCGTCGCGGCAGTCGTTCCGGGCAGCGTCGCGGCGGAGAAGGGTGTGCGGGCCGGGGACGTCATTACGCGCGTCAACCGGCAAGCGGTCACCAACGTTGCCGACGCCGTGGCTGCGATCAACGCGGCGCGGGAAAGCGACGAGCGTGCGCTGCTGCTCGTTCGCCGCGGCGATACGCAGCAATTCGTGGCGCTGAATTTCCGGTAATTGCGGTTTGTTGTAGGGTCCCGGCCGACTCCCTCCCCCCTTCTGGCCGGGACCCTTTTTTCGTTCGGCGTCTTGCCCTGCTAGACTCGCGCTGCTCCCCGACCACGACTACAACGATTCGGGTGCACCATGGCGCGTCGGCAGTGGTCTCTGCCTCTGACTCTCGTTGTTTGCGCGCTCGCCGCGGGCGAGCTCGTCGCGCAGGAGCCCGGTCCGTTGGCGACGCCGACGGAGCGCCTCGACTACTTGCTGTCGCAGTGGCGCGGCCAAACCGCCGCGCACCTCCGTGAGGTTTGGGGCCGCGAGCAGGAGACCGAGATGCGCGGCCAAAACCCCGTGCTCGTGTACGAGAAGCGCGTCAAGGTGCGCCCCGGCTTCGGCAGCGTCACCATGCATCCGAACGGCGGGCTACGCTGCGTCGTGCGATTCCGAATCGACGACGCGGAGAAGGTCGCGCGCACGTCGCGCCAGGGCGGCGGCCAAGAATGCTGGAGTCAGTGGCGCCGGTACGAGCCTTAGGGCGGCGCTCCGAAAATGGCGAAAATTCTCAAGGATCCGTTGCTGCATTTCTTGGGCCTGGGCGCCGCGTTGTTCGCGATTGCGGCCTGGCGCGGCGATATCGTGACCACGGGCGGCGAGCGCATCGTCGTGACGGCCGCGCAGGTCGAGCAAGCGCGTGCCGCGGCCGCCGTGCTCCAAGGGCGCGAGCCCACGGCCGAGGAGCTGGCCGCGCTCGTCGAGCCCACGGTGCGCGACGAGGTGTTGTACCGCCAGGCGTTGGCGCTCGGCCTCGACGAGAACGACGATGAGGTGCGCCGCCGCCTCATCGAGAAGATGAGCTACCTCACGCAAGATCTCGCCGACCCGGCGCCGAGCTCGGCGGAGGAGCTCCGCGCGTTCTACGCCGCTCAGCCGCAGCTCTTCACGATCCCCGCGCTCGTGAGCTTCGAGCAAGTGTTCTTCAGCCCGGGCGCTCGCGGCGCCGCGCTCGAGGCCGACGCGGCCGCCGGCCTCACGGCGCTGCAGAGCGGCCGTGCACCGGCCGAAGTCGGCGACCGCACGCCGCTACGCGACTCGTACGACGGCGCGCC
The DNA here is from genome assembly GCA_964503125.1 of uncultured Gammaproteobacteria bacterium. GTDB lineage: Bacteria > Pseudomonadota > Gammaproteobacteria > Steroidobacterales > Rariloculaceae > FEN-1219. Next base: position 151,660 of record CAZCZE010000049.1, on the reverse strand, counting down.
GCGCGAGCAGGTGGCCGTGCTGTTCGGCGAGGACATCGCCGCGGCGCTATTCGACGCGCCGCCCGGCGATTGGACCGGACCGTTCCGCTCCGATTTCGGTCGGCACCTCGTGCGCTTGCGCAGCCGCAGCGACGAACGGTTGCCGCCCTACGAGGAGATCGAGGCGCGCGTCGCCGAGGAGTTCGGTGCGGAGCGCCGCCGCGAGGCTAACGAGCGCGCCTACCAAGAGATGCGCGCCCTCTACGAGGTCGTGATCGAGGCGCCGGCGCCGGCGCCGAACGAGCCCCTCCCGCCCCCGTCCACGCCATGATGCGCCGCGTGCGCGCCCTCGCGCTGCTCGCGGCGCTCGTCTCGGCCGCGCCGGCGCTCGCGCATCGTCTGAGCCCCGCGTTCTTCGGCCTTACCGAGATCGCGCCCGACCGTTTCGACGTGCAATGGAAGGTGTCGATCTCGGGCGGGCTCGCGGCCGTGCTCGAGCCGCAGGTTCCCGAGGGCTGCTCGGTCGCCGGGTCGGTGCGCACCTATGTCGTCGAGGACATTCGGCTTCAGCATGCGGAGCTCGACTGCCCGGGCGGCCTCGCCGGCAAGACGTTCACGGTCAACGGGCTGCCGCAGACCCAGACCGACGTGCTACTGCGCGTCGCCTACCTCGACGGCGCGGCGTCGAATCAGCGTCTGACGCCCGAGGCGGCGACCGTGACGATTCCGTTGCGGCCCAGCGCGCTCGAGGTCGTACGCACGTACCTCGTGCTCGGTGTGGAGCACATCCTGCTCGGCATCGATCATCTCTTGTTCGTGCTCGCGCTGTTGTTGCTCGTGCAGGGCCTCGGCCGCCTCGTCGCGACGGTGACGGCGTTCACCGTGGCGCACAGCATCACGCTCGGCGCTGCGACGCTCGGCTTCGTGCACGTGCCATCGGCGCCCGTCGAAGCCGTCATCGCACTGAGCATCCTATTCTTGGCGTCGGAGCTCGCACGGCGCTCCAGTGCCGCAAACACGGGCCTCGGGGCGAACCTCACGACGCGTTTCCCCTGGGTCGTGGCGTTCGCGTTCGGCCTGCTGCACGGCTTCGGCTTTGCGGGCGCGCTCAGCGAGGTCGGGATGCCGCAGGAGGCCGTGCCCCTCGCGCTCTTGTTCTTCAACGTCGGCGTCGAGCTCGGACAGTTGCTGTTCATCGCGGCCGTGTTCGGGCTCGCGGCGCTCGTGCGGCTGACCGCGGTGCGCGTGCCGCTCGTGTGGCGGCCGGCCGTCGCCTACGGCGTCGGTTCCGTTGCGGCATTCTGGGTCGTCGAACGGACGCTCGCGGTGCTCTAAGGCTCGTCGAGCAGGCTGGCCTGCGCCGGCGGATAGGTGATCGTCGTGCCCTGCACGCGCGCGAACGGCGTCAGCGTGTGCGCGCGGCGCTCGGTCTCGCCGAGGATCTCGACGACGGGCACGCCGCGCACGGCGAGCGCGTCGGCGACGAGCGCGCGATGGCAGCGCCACGGCACGGCTTCCGCGCACATGATGGCCGTGCGCCGCTCGCGGCCGAGCGTAAGCAGCCGCTCGAGGCCGCGTGCGAACTCGGACGTCTGCATGTAATCCGCGTAGCCACGAAAGCCGTCGTTGCGCCAGCCCGCATTCGGCGAATCGGGGCGCGGCTTGCGTAGGCCGCCGAGCTCGCGCAGCGGCACGTAGTCTAGACCCACGGCTCGCAGCGACTCGGCGAGCGCGTCGGCATTGAACTGCGGATTGCGCCGCGAGCGCGGCACCGTGCGCACGTCGGCGACGCGCTCGATGCCGTGCGCGCGCAGCACGGCGAGGAAGCGCTCGATCGGCAACGTCGAGTGCCCCACGGTGAACACCGTGCCCACGTCGGTTGCGGTATCGTTCGTCGAGTTGTCGCTCACGGCCTTGCGGCGCGCCCTGGAGAATGGCGCGCCCACCACCCTATGATAGGCTCCATGCCGATTCGGGGTCGCGCGCTCATCGTCGTCGTTTCGCTGGGTCTCTTGCCGCTGCGCGGCACGGACGCGCAGGTGCCGAGCGCCGACTGGGTGCCGATCGCGCCCGAGCGGCTGCTCCACCCTAAGCCCGGCGACTGGCTCGGCTACCGGCGCACCTACGACGTCACGGCGTTCAGCCCCCTCCGCGAGATCAATCGCCGCACGGTCGCGCGACTGCGGCCCGTCTGGGCCTACACCGTGCGCGACAGCAGCCGTTGGGTCGCGACGCCCATCGTCGCCAACGGCCTCATGTACATCGCCGAAGGCAGCGGCCGCGTGCTCGCGCTCGACGCCGTCACGGGCGAGCTCGCGTGGACGCACGTGCGCACTTACCCTGAGGACATCTCCGCGTCGGAGGCCTATCCGCGCCACCGGGGCGTCTCGATCTACGGCAACACGATCTATTTCGGCACGGCCGACAGCTTCCTCGTCGCGCTCGATGCGCGCACGGGCCAGAAGCTCTGGGAGACCAAGACCGGCGACTACAAGACGGGCGAGGGCCACGCGCATCCGCCGCTCGTCGCTTCGGGCAAGGTGTTCATCGGCACGACGGGCGGCGACTTCGCGGCGCGCGGCAAATTCGAGGCATACGACGCCGCGACGGGCGCGCACGTCTGGACGCTCTACACGGCGCCGCGCCGGGGCGAGCCCGGCTACGAGACCTGGACCGAGAACGGCCAATGGCCGCCGCTCGGCGCGGCGGCCTGGAACACGGCGAGCTACGATCCGGAGCTCAATCTCGTCTACTTCTCGACGGGCCAACCGACGCCGTGGACCACGGCCTCGCGCGGACCCGGCGACTCGCTCTACTCGAACACCGTGATCGCGGCCGAGGCCGAGACGGGGCGCATGCGCTGGCACTTCCAGCTCGTGCCGGCCGACCAATGGGACCGCTCGGGTTACGAAGCCATGCTCGTCGATTTGGAGCTAGGCGGCGTCCTGCGCAAGGCGCTCGTCACGACCGGCAAGATCGGCTGGGGCGTCGTGCTCGACCGCGCGACCGGCGAGTTCCTGCACGCGTTCCGCACGGCGTACGACAACGTCGTCACGGGCTGGAGCGCCACGGGCCGGCCCATCTACGACCCGCGCGCCATCCCTACGCCTGAGGACGTCGACTCGGGCAAGGTGTTCGAGATCTGCCCGCACATCCACGGCGCGCGCAACCTGCAAGCGCCGAGCTTCAGCCCGCTCACGGGCTACTACTACCTGGGCGTCAACAACTCGTGCATGAACGCGCAGGTCGTGACGCCGATCTTTAGGCCGGGCCAGGGCCTCACGGGCGTCACCTACACGGCGTCGCTCGCGCCGGGCTATGACTACGTCGGCGAGTTCGTGGCGTTCGATCCCGTGACGGGCGAGCGCGCTTGGACCTATCGTCCCTTAAGCGGCGCCCCGATGACGGCTTCGGCGCTCGCGACGGCCGGCGGGCTCGTGTTCGGCGGCACCGCCGATCGGCAATTCTTCGCGCTCGACGCGCGCAGTGGCGAGCTGCTTTGGCAAACGCGTTTGAACGGCGACGTCTCGGGCGCGCCCGTGAGCTTTGCGATCGACGGCAAGCAGTACGTCGCCGTCGCCTCGGGCGGCCGCGTGGCGCCGACGACGACGCTCGGCCGGCTCGTCGGCGTCGACGTGCCGCAGGGCTCGGGCGTCGTCTGGGTGTTCGCGTTGCCCGACGCAACGCCGCGCGCGATTCCGCGCCCCACGCGCCGCGACCAGCCGACACGGTCGCTGACCGACGGCGTGTTCACGGCGACGCAGGCAACGCAGGGCGAGCGGCTCTTCGAGCAGGAGTGCCGCGCGTGCCACGAGCCCGCGAACTACACGGGCGCGAATTTCGCCGCGAAGTGGGGCGGCGGCACGCTCGGCGACGTGTTCGAGGACGTCTCGCTCGCGATGCCGCCGGCCAACGCGGGCCGACTCACGCCCGCGACCTATGCGAGCATCGTCGCGTTCTTCGTCCGCGAGAGCGGCCACCCGGCCGGTCGCACCGACCTGCCCGGCGACGCGCGAGCGCTGCGCAGTATCACGATAGGCGTAGCTACCCCGTAGCGCTCGGCCGCCGCTCTCTCAGAACTGCTTCGCGAGCTGGAAGAACGCCTCCCGTCCGAAGTAGTCGTAGCCGCTATAGAGGGGCGCGTTGCCGATGCGGTTGTAGGCGCCGAACGAGATCGTCGGCGGCTCCTCGTCGAAGATGTTGCGCACGCCGAACGTCCACTGCCAATCCTCGTTCGTGTAGCGGACCGACGTATAGTGCTCCTTATAATCGCCGGCGACGAAGTCGAACTGCGACCCGGGCGGCAGCCCGACGAACTCCGTGCTGTCCATGTCGTCGATCCAGTCGACACCGTAACGAACTCGCCAATTGCTCCACGCGTAGGTGAAGTCGAGCGTCGCGATCCTCTTCGGGTTGTTGAGCGTCCCGTTGAGCACGTCGAGCGGGTCGTCCGCGAACAGCTTGTTGGCCTGGTTCTTGTAGTGCGTCGCCTGCGCGTTGAGCAGGAACGTGCCCTCGCCGAGATCGTGCTCGAAGCGCAACGTGTAGTCGATGCCCTCGGCAAGCTGCGTCGCGATGTTGGTGTGGGCGTTCGAGACCGTCAACGCGTTGGTGGCCGGGTTGCGCGTCACGAGGCGGCAGAACGCGCCGCCGGCGCGGAACTGCGGATCGTCGTAGCACCGCGTCAGGATGTTGCCGCCGCCGGCCTGATCGACGCCGTTGTTGATCTCGATGTCGAAGTAATCGACGGCGATCGACAACTGGCTGCGCTCGCCGAGCGGCGGCTGGAAGATCAGGCCGTAGGTGATGTTGTCCGACGTCTCGGCCGAGAGCCCCGCGGCGGCGCCGCCCTCGCTGAACACGCGGATGCCGCTCGTCGCGATGAAGGTCGGATTGCCGGGCAGCTCGGAGGCGCAGTTGGCCTGCCGTATCGGGTTCGGGTTGACGCCGTAGTTGTTGCAGGGGTCTCCCGCCTGGCTCAGGAAGCCGCTCGTCGGGCCTTGGAACTGCTCGAACAACGCCGGCGCGCGGAACGAGGTGCCGCGCGTGTAGCGCAGCGAGATCCACTCGATCGGGCTCCACATGAAGCCGAACTTGTAGGTGTCGTCCGAGCCGTAGGAGTCGTAGTCCGTGTAGCGCCACGAGCCGTTGATCCTCAAGTCGTTGGCGCCGGGGGCGCCGGACAGCAGCGGCACTTCGATCTCCGTAAAGACCTCGTTGACCTTGTCCTTGCCGCGCGTCGGCGTCGCGCTCGTGAGGTTGTAGAGATTGCTCGCGATGCTGTTCGGATCGGGCGTGTCGTCGATCTCGACGCGGCGATGCTCGACGCCGAACACGGCCTGCACGCGGCCCGCGGGCAGCGTGGCGATGGGGCCGTCGAACGTCGCGGCGATGATGTCCTCGTCGTAGCTCGTGTTGCCGACCACGTCGCGCCAGATGTAGTCCACGAAATCCTGTGGAAAGGCGCCACCGATGACCGCGGGGGTGAGCACCGGATAGAGGATGCAACGCTCCGCGGGATTGGTGACGTTGATGGCGCAGGTCAGGCCGTTGCGCACGAGCGCGGGATCCGTGCCGCCCGGCGCCGCGACGGCGTCGCTCGCGAAGGTCACTTTGTCGATGAGGAACGATTCTTGGCGGTACTGCGCGTCGGCCCTCGAGGCGGTGAAGTTGAGGTCGTAGCGCCATTCCGAGCCGAGGTCGCCCAGGAGGCCCACCATCGGCTTGTAATAGTCGACGGTCTGCCCGGAGTGGTCGTTGCCGAAGCCGAGAAACGCGCGCACGCCGACGCGTTGCCCGCCGCTCGTGCCTTGGTCGGGAGCGAAGTTGCTGAAGCTCAAGTCGGCCGGAATCAACGGGCTGCCGAGGCGATAATCGAGCGAGAGCTGACGGTAATTCGTCTGCTCCGACTCGCGGCGAGTCGCGAGCAGCTCGAAGTACATCTCGGCGTTGCCGAGCCCCTCGAGCTCGTAGGTGCCTTGCAGGAAGGCCGTCGTGTGCTCGGCCGGCGAAATCAGGCTCTCGAGCCACATCCTCGGCTCGAACGTGTCGCGCACGTTGAGGCTATTGGCGGGGCCGCCGACGCCTTCGAAGCCCACGACGCCCGTCGTGACCGCGGCGTTCGGGCGCCAGCGATTGAACGTCGTTCCCACCGAGCCCGCGGCACCGACCCCCGCAACGGTGTTCGTGCCGATCGTGTTGATCGTGACGCCGTTCGAGCCGGTGCCGCTGATCGGATAGCACTTCGGCGCCCCGGTGAGCGGGTCGATGAAGTCGAGCGGCGCCCCCGTCGTGGGATCGCGCAGGTTATCCGTATTGCAGCGCGTCCAGTCGCGCTGCCCGAGCGTGAGCTCGCTGCGATCGTAGAGCTCGAGCGACCCGCCGAACGACCAGCGCTCGCCCGAGAGTCCGCCGACGACGGAGACACGGGCCTGCTCGCCGCCGTCGTCGAACGGAATGTTCAATTGCGCCTCGAACGTGACGCCCTCGAGCTCGCTCGTCGTGACCACATTGACGACGCCCGCGATCGCGTCCGAGCCGTAGATCGACGAGGCGCCGTCTTTGAGCACCTCGATGTGGTCGATGATGGCGTTCGGCAGCACGTTCAGGTCCGCGGAGCCGACGGCACCGCGCGTGCCCGAGGGTGCGACCCGGCGGCCGTTGATCAAGACCAGCGTGCGTCCGGCGCCCAAGCCGCGCAGCGACAGCGTGTTCGCGCCGGGGCCGCCGTCGGTGACGAAGCCGCCGAACGCGTTGTTGATTTGCGCCGCGCCCGTCGTGATGGCCGTGCCTTGCAGCGCCTCGGTGGCCGAGCTGAACCCCGCGAGCGTGACCTCGTCGCGCGTGATGAGCTGGATCGGAGCGACGGAGTCGAACGTGTCGCGGCGAATGCGCGAACCGGTTACGACGACCTCGTCGTCCACCTGCGGACCCTGGGCCCACGCGGGGCTGCCGACGACGGCAGTGGCGCAGCCGAGGCTCACGGCTACGGCGAGGCGGGAAAGGTGGGGCACGGTGTGCTTCGACATCGAGGTTCTCCTGCGCATTCGAATTGTTATAGCAAGTTCGCGGAGCAGCGTAGCGCAGGACGCCACAATCTGGAATCCCGCCGAACCGCCCGGTGCGGGGATATCGTTGCGCAGGGGCAACAACTCGATCGCGCGCCCGCTAGCGCGTGGCTGGCGGCCACGCGTCGGGTCTAACGGCGAAACTGGACGAGCGCCGCGGCACGGTAAAGCCCGTGCACGAGCTTGCCGTAGGGCAGCGTCACGAACAGCGCGAGCACGACGCCGAGATGGACGACCAGCAGGTAACCCATGAGCGGGCCGTGGCGCAGCGCGAGCAGCAGCAGGCCCGTGAGCGCCGTGAGGAGCAGCAGGACGAGGAAGGACCGATCGAGATCGCGTTCCGTGGGGTCGGACAGCAGCGGGTCGCGATACTGGAGCAGCAAGCCCGCCGGGCCCACGACGAGTCCCACGCCGCCGGCGGTGCCGAGTAGCACGGGCAGGCTCGTGTAGGCGTACGGCGCCGGCGAGCCCATGAGGTGGTAGAGCGTCGCCACGCAGGTCGCCGCGAAGCACAGCGCGAAGCCGTAGAAGGTCGCGTGATGCAGCCAACGCCGCCACGGCGTGCGCACCTCGAGCGCGGTCACGCAGTCTTGCCCACCGACGTGCAAGTGGCGCAGCGTCAAGACGTCGCCGAGTGCGCCGCCGCTGTCGCGCGCCGGCGCCGCCGCATGCGCCGAGGCGCGCGCCGAGCGGAAATCGCGCCGGCAACGCAGCACGCCGACGGCGAGCGCTGCGACCACGAGCAGTCCCACGCCGCCGAACAGCGCCGCCATCACCGCGTGCGGCACGACGGCATAGAAATCCGCGCCCGCGCCCGGCGCGCGCAGCGCCGGGCCGTTCGCAAGCCATGCCGCCCCGAGCATCGCCGCGATCAGCGCCGCGGCGAGCAGCAACGCGGCCGCCACGCCTTGGCGTCGAAACAAGACGCCGAGCGCGGCGGGCCACGCGTACTGCTCGTACGACCGTACGCGCAAGGCGGCGAACGTCTGCGGCACGTTGATCGCGAACTCGTGCGGCGGCGCGTACTGACAGGCGTAGAGGCACTCGCCGCAGCCGTGGCAGAGGTTCGCGAGGTAGTGGAGGTCGGCCGTCGCGAAGTTAAGCCGCTCCTCCATCGCTTGGAACGCGGGGCAGTATTGCTCGCAGTAGCGGCAAGCGTTGCAGATCGCGAGCACGCGCGCGCCTTCGCTCGTCGGCTCAACGTGCTGCATGGCGTGCTGCACTCTCGCCGGCGATGCGGCCGAAGACCGTGCCGATCGTCATGCCGATGCCGGCGATGTAGCCGTTGCGCAAGACGTTGCCGGCCATGATCTCGCCGGCCGCGTAGACGTTCGCGAACGGCAGCCCGCTCGCGGCGAGCACGCTCGCCTCGGCATCGACGCGCACGCCGAGATACGTGAACGTGATGCCGGGCCTAAGGGGATAGCCCCAATAAGGCGGCGTATCGATGCGCTGCGCCCAGTGGGTCTTGTCGGGGTCGAGTCCCATCGTGCGGCAGTCGTCGAGCGTGGCCGCGTCGAACGTGCCCGGCCGGACGGCGCGATTGAATTCCGCGACCGTGGCCTCGAGCCGCTCGGCCGGGAGCCCGAGCCGCGTCGCGAGCTTGGCGATAGACTGCGCCTCGAACGGCGGAAACGCCGACGGCATGAAGTGGCCGCGCACCTTGGCGTCGACGATCGCGTAAGCGATCTCGCCGGGCCGGCGTGCGACGAGCTTGCCCCAGATCGCGTAGCGCTTCGGCCAGGCGTCCTCGCCTTCGTCGTAGAAGCGTGCGCCCGTGCGATCGACGACGATGCCGAGCGGCAGGCAATCGAGCCGCGTGACGATGCCGCCGTCGAACTGCGGCGCGCGGGCGTCGACGGCGACGGCATGGCACTCGCGCTCGTCGCCCACGGAGCCGGCGCCCAAGTCGAGCGCGAGGCGCAGCACCGTGCCGCGGTTGTACGGCGTGCCGCGGACCACGAAGTTGCGCGCCGCGTCCCCCCAGGCTTCGCGCAGCCACTCGAGGTTGCCCTCGAATCCGCCCGCGGCGAGCACGACGGCGTGACCGCGAATCTGCGTGTCGCCGCCGCGCAGCGTGGCCGCGGCGAACGCCCCGTCGCGCAGGTCGAGGCCGACGACCTCGGCGTCGTAGCGGACGTCGATGCCGCGGCGCGCCGCCGCCGCGTAGAGGCTATTCATGAGCGCGGTGCCGCCGCCGAGGTAAAACGCGTTGGTGCGCTTAAGTTGGAGGGTGCCGCGCAGCGCGGCCTGGAAGCGCACGCCTTGCGCCGCGAGCCAGGGCACGCAGTCCTCGGAGCGCGCCGCGACGAGCGCGGCGAGCTCGGCATCGGTCTCGCCGTCGTTGACTTGCTTCAGCTCGGCGAGCAGCTCGTCGCGCGTGTAACGGTCGGTGAGCAGGTCGGTCGGCGCGGCGTGCGCGCAACGCAGGTTGCGCGTGTGCCGGCTGTTGCCGGCGCGGCAGTGGCGCGGCGCGCTCTCGAGCACGACGACGCGCACGCCCGCGGCACGCGCCGCGAGCGCGGCGCATAGGCCGGCGTTGCCGCCGCCGATGACGACCACGTCGTAGTCCGCGGGCGCGCTGCTCATGGCGCTGCCTTCGCGCGTTCGGCCCCGCGCCGCCACCGCGCGACGAGCCACGGCGCCACGAAAACGGCGACGGCCACGGCGAGCAACGCGGCCGAGAGCGGGCGCGTCACGAGCACCGTGAGGTCGCCTTCGCCGATGGCCAGCGCGCGGCGCAACTGCTGCTCGGCCATGGGCCCGAGCACGAGACCGAGCACGGCGGGCACGAGCGGCACCTTAAGCTCGCGCATCGCGAGCCCGAGCGCGCCGACGGCGTAGAGCAGAGCGACGTCGAGCAGCGAGCGGTTCAGGCTGTAAGCGCCGAGCGAGGCGAGCACGAGCACGCCGGCAAAGAGCAGCGGCCGCGGTAGCAGCATGACGCGCGCCCACAAGCCGGCGAGCGGCAAATTGAGCACCAGCAACATCGCGTTGCCGATGAAGAGGCTCGCGATCAGCGTCCAGACGAGCGCGGGCTGCGTCTCGAACAGCAACGGTCCCGGCTGGAGTCCGTACTGCTGAAAGGCCGCGAGTAGGATCGCCGCCGTAGCCGACGACGGCACGCCGAGCGTGAGCAGCGGCACGAGCACGCCGGCCGTCGACGCGTTGTTCGCGGCCTCGGGCCCGGCCACGCCCTCGATCGCGCCGCGGCCGAATTCCTCGGGGTTCGCGCTCACGCGCTTTTCCGCGAGGTACGACAGGAATGTGGGAATCACCGAGCCGCCCATCGGCAGCACCCCGAGCGGGAAGCCGATCGCCGTGCCGCGGAGCCACGCGGGCCATGACCGCCGCCACTCCTCGCGGTTGAGCCCCACGAAGCGGCGCAGCTGCACGGGCTTCGGCTCGGCACGACCGTGCCGCAGGGCTTGATGCAGCGTCTCGCCGACGGCGAACAGGCCGATGACGAGAATCACGATGTCGATGCCGTCCAAGAGCTGCGGAATGCCGAACGAGAGGCGCGCGTTGCCCGTGAGCGGGTCGATGCCTACGAGCCCGAGAGCGAGACCGACGAACAGGCTCGCGAGCCCGTGAACGACCGAGCGCCCGAGCAACGCCGTGACGGCCGCGAACGCGAGCACCGCAAGCGCGAAGTACTCGGCGGGACCGAACTCGAGCGCCACCGACGCCAGTGCGGGCGCGAATAGCGCGAGGCCGAGCGTGCCGAGCGTCCCCGCGACGAACGAGCCGAGCGCCGCGGTCGTGAGCGCGGCGGCGCCACGCCCTTGGAGCGCCATCGCGTGGCCGTCGATTGCCGTCGCGATCGCGCCCGTCTCGCCGGGCGTGTTGAGCAGGATGCTCGTCGTCGAGCCGCCATACATCGCGCCGTAGTAGATGCCGCCGAACATGATGAAGGCGCTCACGGGGTCGAGCGTGAACGTCACGGGCAACAGCACGGCCACGGTGAGCGCCGGCCCGATGCCGGGCAGTACGCCGATCGCGGTGCCGAGCGTCGTGCCGACGAGCGCGAACAGCAAATTGCCCGGCGTAAGCGCCGCCGCGAAACCCTGCCCGAGTGCGTCGAGCGTGCTCACCGGCCGCCTAGAGCCACGCCGCGAGCACGCCCGCCGGCAGCGGCAGGTCGAGCGCGTAGGTGAAAAGCGCATAGGCCGCGGCTGCGACGCCGACCGCGGCGATGCCGTCGCGCAGCGCGTGGCGCGCGTCGAACGCGCGCGCGACGAGCCAGAAAAGCACGGCGGCCGCGACGACGAAGCCGGCGCGCTCCGCCAGCACGAGTAGCAGCGCCGCGCCGCTCGCGATGAGCAGCAGCGAGCGCCAATGCAGCGGCGCGGTGGTCGGTTCTGTGCCCCGCGCGTGCCGGCTCGCGACGAGCACCGCAGTGCCGAAGATCGCGAGCCCCGCGAGCACGAGAATGGGGTAGGACCCAAGCGAGCGATCCGCGGGCGACACACCCGTGCCGAGCTCGCGCAGCACGGCGCGCACGCGCCGTTCCTCGGCGGCCGCGAACGCCGCGAACTCGTCGCCCGCGAGATGGCGATCGAGCCAGCGGAATCGGGCGAGCATCTCGCGCCACTCGGCCGAGCGCACCATCGCCTCGACGGCCGCCGCGAGCCGCGCGCGCTCGTCGGCCGTGATGCCGGGCGGCGCCACGACCGAGCGCCAGTTCTCGAACTCGACATCGACGCCTTGCTCGCGCAGCGTCGGCGCGTCGAGCCCGGGCAGCCGCTCGGCGCTCGAGATCGCGAGCACACGCACGGTGCCGGCCTCGATCTGCGCCGCGAACTCGGCGAGCCCGTTGATGCCGACCGTCACTTGCCCGCCGACGATCGCGGCCAGCGCCTCGCCGCCGCCCGAGAATGCGATGTAGTTGACGCGGCGCGGCTCGACGCCCACGGCCGCCGCGATGAGCCCGGCGAGAATCTGATCGCTGCCGCCGGCCGAGCCGCCGCCCCAGGAGATCGACTCGGGATCGTTCTTGAACGCGCGGAGGAAATCGTCGAGCGTGCCGAGCGGCGAGGCCGCCGGCACCGTGAGCACCTCGTATTCGCCCGTGAGGCGCGCGATCGGCACGACGTCGGCGAGCGTGACCGGCGAATCGTGCGTCACGATGCCGCCGAGCATGATGAGCCCCGAGACGAGCAGCGCGTCGCCGTTGCCGCGCTCGGCGCCGATGAAGCGGGCGAGGCCGATCGTGCCGGCGGCGCCCGCGACGTTCTCGACGACGGGCGTCGTCGCGATGCCCGTCTCTTGCAACACCTGCTGCATGGCGCGCGCCGTTTGGTCCCAGCCGCCGCCCGGCGCCGCGGGCGCGACGATGCGCAACTGCTCGAACTGCGGTTGCGCGGCGGCGCTCGCGGCCACGAGGGTCGTCACGAGGGCCAGCCCGGCGGTTGTGAGCACGTTCGAGCGCGGAATGACGAGTCCCCCAAAGTCCCGCCGACACATTAATATAGACGCGATGAGCAGCGAGGATCTCGGTCGATTGTTGGCGCAATTGCACGCGCGCCTGAAGCACGCGAACTCGCTCGACGCCGAATCGCGCAAGCTGCTCGTAACGGTTGCCGAGGACATCGAAAAGGCGCTCGCGAGCGACGACGTCGCCGCCGTCGCCCCGGCGCAGCCGCTCGAAGCGCTCGCGGTGCGCTTCGAAGCCGACCATCCCGCGCTCGCGGGCGTGTTGCGGCAGATCATGGACACCCTCGGCAAAGCTGGTATTTGAGCCGTGTGCGAACCGGTACCGGTGTTTTGTCAAAACGTCGTTGAGCGCGCCCCGACAGGCGCGGAGACTTGAAGGAGGGGCTCAAGGACGGCCATGGACGCGCTGCCGACACCGCTGAATCCGTTCCTCGCCGACGAAGCGAGCGCTGCGTTCGCGGTGCCGTCGTTGTTCGACCTGTTCTTTCTGCCCGGCGACTGGTCGATCTATTGGGTCGCCCGCTACGCGCCGGCCATCGCCGAGTGGCTCGGTCTAGGTCCCGACGACTACGGCACGTCGCTCGCGGGCTTCATCGCGCTCGCCGTCTGGCTGCTGACGCTCGTCGGCGGTATCGTCATCTGGACGGGCATCCGCGATTTCGACCGCGCCGTGACGCGCGGCATGGCCGCCGGCTATGCCGGTGTGGTGCGCCACCTGCGCATGTTCATCGCGCTTGCGGGCTATCGGCTGCGCCGGCGCTCGAAGCGCATCGAGCCGACGATCATCGTGGAAGAGGATCCGAGACGCCTACGACCCTCGTCGAGCAGCCATCTCTACGACTAGCGCGTCGAGCAGCTCAAAGCCCTGCTCCATGCCGTCCGTCATGCCGGTCTTGAGCGCTGCATCGCGCGCTGCTTTCGACGCGTAGTGGATCGTCATGCTCTGCGTCGTGACGCTGCTCTTCTCCGTGAGCACCGACGTCACGAGCGCCTCGCCCATCTCGCCGCCGACGTCGCCGGGGTCGTAGCGCTCGACGTGGACGATGCGCGACGGCTTCACGACCTCGTGGAACTCGCCCGAGAAGCCGAACTCGGCGCCGCTCTGCACGTTGCGCCAGCGCCATCTGAACTTGCCGCCGGGGCGCGCGTCCATTTCGCAGACGGGCATCGTCCAGCCCGGCGGGCCGAGCAGCCAGCGCTGCATGAGCGAAGGCTTGGTCCAGGCGTCGAAGACGAGGGTGCGCGGCGCGTCGAAGCTACGCACGACGACGACGTCGCAGTCGTTCGGCAGCGTGACGATGCTCTTGTGCTTGCTCATCGCTCCTTCATCCGGCATAGGCCTTGTCGAGATCGGCGATCCTTGAATACGCTTCGGTAGAAGCCGAGCGCTTCCTGCATGTTGCCCGGGAACCAGAGGAACGGTGCGACCTTCGCCATCGTCGTGCTCCTATCTGCTCTTGCGGCGTTTACGTTATAGACGAGCGACGCTCGCGTCGAGCCGCCCGCCGTGCCGCGGCCCGCGAGTGCTCTCCGACCGATTCGCTATACTGCGCCGCACGATCATGAGCACTCCCGCCGACGCTTCCACGGCCGCGCGCGCCCTCGCGGCGGCCGGCGATCATGACTCCGCGCGCGACGTCGCCGCTCTCGAAGGAGCCGCGCGCGGCGTCGACCGCAAGCTCGCGGCGAGCCGCACCGGCCTCGTCGAGCGGCTGGTCTACGGTCCGCCCCCAGCGGTGGCGGAGCTTCGATCCGGCGCGCGGCTCGCGCGCAACGTCGCGGGCTCGGAGAGCGCAATCGCCGGCGCCGCGCTCGGCGCGTTGGCGCGCGGCGAAGCGTTCACGGCCGATGCGCGCCTGTCGGCCGCGCTACGCCGCACCGTGGCCGCCGAGAAGGCGTTCGGTTACACGGGGCCCGCGGCGGTCGGCGGCGCCGGCGCCTCGTCCGGCGAGCTCGCCGCGGTGGAGGAGGCGCTCGCCGCCAACGGCTTGGGCCCGCTCGCCGTCGAGATCTCGGGCCAGCTCACCATCGGCGCGGGCTCGTTGCTCGCCTACGGCGACGAGCATCAGCAACGCACCTTCCTGCCGCTCGTGGCCGAAGGCAGGCCGATGGCGTTCGGCCTCACCGAGGTCGGCGTCGGCGTCAACGCGAAAAGGATTCAAGCGTACGTAGAGCCGCAATCCAACGGCGGCTACCGGCTGTTCGCCGAAGGTGCGGCCAACAAGCTCTGGATCACGAACGCCGTGCACGGCGGTCTCATCGGCATCGTCGCGCGCCTCGGCCGCGATGGGCCCGGCATCGGGCTGTTCGTCGCCGAGCTGCCGGCCGCGGACGTCGCGTGCGACGCCGCTCACGACTACGAATTTCGCTGCGAGCCCTCGGGCGTCGCGGCGTTCGCCGCCAACTTCAACTCGCGGCTGCACTTCCGCAATTTCCCGCTGCCGGCCGCGAGCCGCATTCCGGCCGACGGCGTCGAGGTGTTGTTCTATTGCTTGCGCATGGGGCGTTGCATGCTGGCCGCGATGGCCGCGGGCTACCAGCGCATGCTCGCGAGCGACGCGAGCCACTATGCGCGGCAACGCAGCGGCGTCGGCGGCCCCGTGATTCGCCACGAGGTGCCGCGCCTCAACCTCGGCCGGATTCTGGGTGGCGCGCTCCAGGCTCGCGCGCTCGCCTATCTAGCGCTGCAGCAGGACGCCGACGGCGTCGATCTCGCGGGCCTCCGCGATCTCACGAAATCGGCCGCCGCCGGCGCCGCCGTCGAGTCGATGCTCGCTTGCGAGCACGTGCTCGGCGGGCGCGCCTTCCACGCCGGCAGCCGCGTCAACGACGCCCGCGTGAACTTGCACCTGTTCGGCGTCGTCGAGGGCGAGGACGACTTGATCTTGCTCGGCATGGTCCGCGACGTGACGCAGCGGTTCGTCGAGCGCTACTTGAGCCCGCTGCTCGGCGTCATCGAGTCGGCGAACGCCGGGGTGAAGGGCGCCGAGGGGCGCATCCTGCGCGTCGGTGTCGCGACGCTGCGGCGTCACCCGGGTCGCTGCCTCGCCGCACTGCTGCGCCTGCTCGTGCAGCCCAAGCTCTGGGCGCTCTGCGGCTGGGTCGTCTGGAACGCCGCGGCAGATCTCTTGCGCTGGCCGTTGCGGTGGCTGCCGGCCGCCGCGTTCGCGCGCTATCGCGCGGTCGCCGCGCCGTTGCGCCCCTACGCACGCTACGCCGAGCGCAAGCTGCGCCTGATGCGCTGGAGCTACCTGGCCCTAAGCGCGTTCTATCAGCTCGAGCTCACGCGCGCGCAGATCCCGCTGCAACGCTTCGGTAAGTGCCTCGAGCATCTCGTGTCGCTGCTCGCGGTCTGTCACCACGCGAGCCTCGGCGACGCGAGCGAGCAGCAAGTCGCGCTGCTCGAGGCGCAACTCTTGCGCGACAAGTACCGCGCGATCCGGATTTTGTCGGGGCTCAAGTCCATGCAGCGGACACGCGTCGCCGTCGCGGCCGTCGGCGCGAGCCTCGAAGCGGGGCAGTGCTCGTTGCTCGAGGGCATCGAGCCGCAGGCGTTCGGGCATTCCTGGGATCCGCCGTCTGTGGGCCGACGCCCGGTCGGTCGCGAGCTCGCCACGGCCGAGCCGTCGACTTCTCCCACGGAAGTCTCATAACATCGCAAGCCTTTGACCCGAAGGCGCCGCCGCAAGGACTGCATTGGACATTCAACTCACGTCGAACGAAGCCCGCGTCATCGGCTGCCTCATGGAGAAGAGTGTCATCACGCCCGACCAGTACCCGCTATCGCTGAACGCGCTCGTCAATGCGTGCAACCAGAAGTCGAGCCGCGAGCCCGTGATGTCGCTCGAGCCGAGCGCAGTCCAGCGCACGGTCAACGACCTCATCGCGAAAAGGCTCGTGATGATCCAGGAGTTCGGCAGCCGAGTGGACAAGTACCAGCAACGCCTCTGCAACACGCATTTCGCCGAGATCCAGTTCTCGCCCGCCGAGCTCGCCGTCGTCTGTCTCTTGCTGCTCCGGGGCCCGCAGACGCCGGGAGAGCTCAAAGCGCACAGCGGGCGGCTGCACGAGTTCGCGGATTCCGAGGTGGAGGCCACGCTCGAGTCCTTGCTCGCGCGCACCGACGGGCCGTTCGTCGCCCGCAACCCACGCGAGCCGCGCCGAAAAGATCACACTTATGCGCACCTGTTCGGCGGCCCGATCGAATCCGCGCCGTTGGCGGCTCACGCGCCGGAGAGTGCCGACGAGTCGGCGCCGCGGCCGAATGCGCTGGCCGCGCTCGAAGCGCGCGTGGCGAGGCTCGAGGAGGAGCTCGCCGCGCTCCGGCAGGCGACACGGGCTTAACGCTTGAAGCAGCAGGGTTTTCTCGGTCTCGATACCGGCGGATTCCACCGCATCGCCTACACGGAGTGGGGCGAGCCCGGCGACGATCCCGCGGTGGTCTGCGTGCATGGCTTGAGCCGCAACGGGCGCGACTTCGATTTTTTCGCCGCCGCTCTGCAAGCAAAACGGCAGGTCGTTTGCCCGGACCTCGCAGGCCGAGGCCGTAGCGATTGGCTGACCGACAAGCAGAGCTACAGTTTTCCCACCTACTGCGCAGATCTGACCGCGCTGCTGGCGCGTCTCGGCGGCAATTCGTTCGACTGGGTCGGAACCTCGCTCGGCGGGCTCATCGGGATCGTCATGGCCGCGCAGCCGAATAGCCCGATCAGACGGCTCGTCATCAACGATGCCGGGCCTTTCATCCCCAAGGCCGCCCCGCAGCGCATTCTGGCGTACTTGGGGAAAGCTCCGCCGTTCGCCTCGATCGCCGCCACCGAGCGTTACCTGCGCGAGGTTCTCGCGCCTTACGGCGCGCTGACCGACGAGCACTGGGCGCATCTCGCGCGGCACAGCGTGCGCGCCAAACGCGGCGGCGGCTACGCGCTCGCGTACGACCCCGACATCGCCGTGCCGATGCGCTCTGCGAGACCGCAGGACGTCGACATGTGGGACATCTGGGACCGGATCCACTGTCCCGTGCTCTTGCTGCGCGGCGCCGATTCCGACGTGCTGTCGCGGGAGACGGCCGAGGAAATGTGCAACCGCGGGCCGCCGACGGAGCTCGTCGAGTTCGCGGGCGTGGGGCACGCGCCGACACTGATGGATCCGAAGCAGATCGACGTCGTCCGCCGCTGGCTGCTCGCGCCCGGACGGCCGCGGCGCGCGCGGCGCGCCCATCGAGGTTAAGGCGCCACCAGCGGGCACTACTCCAGTGCCGGGCGTTTCGCGAGCTTGCGCTGCAGCGTGCGCCGGTGCATGCGCAGCGTGCGTGCTGTCGCCGAGACGTTGCCGTCATGCTCGGCGAGCAGCGCGCAGCTGCCCGCAGCCGGCCTCGACGTCCTGGCCCGCGGAGCGGCGCAGCTTGGCGAGAACGCCGCGCCGATGCAGATAGCGCGACATCGCGGCGGCGCGCTCCCACGTCGGCCGGCGGAAGGCCGCGCCCTCGACGTGGTTGTAGGGAATGAAATTCATGACGGCGTACTTGCCGGCGAGCAACGTCGCGATGGCCTCGAGCTCGTCGTCGCCGTCGTTGACGCCTTCGAGCAGCGTCCATTGGTACTGCGTCGGGTACTTCGTCGCGCGCGAGTAGTCGTCGGCGAGCGCGACGAGCTCGGCCGGGTCGATGCGGGGCGCGCGCGGCAGCAACTGGGCCCGAAGGTCGGGCTTCGTCGTGTGCAGCGACAATGCCAACGCCGGCTTGACGGACATGAGCGGCAGGCGCTCGAACGCGCGCCGGTCGCCCACCGTCGAGAACACGAGATTCTTGGTGTTGAGGTCGCCCTCGGTGCCGAGCAGCTCGATCGCCGCGAGCACGTTATCGAGGTTGTGTGCGGGCTCGCCCATGCCCATGAGCACGACGCGGCGCACGTGTTGCCGCGCCCGCGCGAGCGCGACCTGCGCCACGATCTCGGCGTCGGTGAGGTGGCGCGTCAGGCCGTCGCGTCCCGTCATGCAGAACAGGCAGCCGACGGCGCAGCCGACCTGCGTCGAGACGCAGACGCCGTCGCCGGGCAGGAGCACGCTCTCGACGGTCTGCCCGTCCGCGAGCGCGAGCAATAGGCGCGTTGAGCCGTCGGCGCCAAGGTGCTCGGAGCGCACGGTAACGAGCGCCGCGAAGCGCGTCTCGAGCGCCGGCAGGGCGGCGCGCAGCGCGCGCGGGAACGGCGAGTCTGCGCGCGCGCCGAACGCGCCGAGCGGCAGACCGCGCGTCCAGGCGCGCAACGCGAGCGTCTCGTGGCGCGGCCGCGCGCCTGCGGCGCGCAATTCCGTGCGCAATTCGTCGAGTGATGCGCCGCGGGTCATCGGGCGCCTCGCTCAGCGCCCATCTTGTTCATCGCGAGCACCTCAGTCTTTGCGGAGGTCGCGAATCATAGCCCGCGCGGGTCGGCGCGGAGCGCGTTTCTTCACGGTGCCCACGCACCCTTGTTTCGTGGCTGCGACGCAACACCTGCACGCGGCGCTTGCGCCACAGCCGAACCAAGCAGTGCGGTTCTCGGAATCTCCGGGCCGTGCGCGTGCACCACAGGGTGCGCGCTTCGCCCGGATCCCGCTCGCCCCTTGCCAGCAGGTGGGGGCTGAGCTAGTGTTTTTAGCACTAGGCGTTGTATCGATCCAACAATTCGTTCCCGGGGGGGAGCCATGAAACTCAACTCGCGTTCGCCGCGTCTCTCGCCATTGGCTGCGGCCGTGGCTTTCGCTTGCACGGGCACGTCGTTCCTGTTGTACGGCGGCGACGCCGCCGCACAAGAGGCCGACGAGGAAATCACGATCACGGGCTCGCGCATTCAGCGCACGTCGGGCTTTACGACGCCCGTGCCCGTCACGGCCGTCACGCTCGACGACCTCGAGTCGTTCAAGCCCGGCGCGACGATGGCCGATCAGCTCGACCAGCTGCCGCAGTTTTTCCAGACGCAGAGTGCGCAGCGCGGCGGCGGCGCGTTGTTCGGCGGCGCAGGCAGAAGCGTCGTCGATCTGCGCGCGATGGGACCGGCGCGCACGCTGATCCTGCTCGACGGCGCCCGGCTGGCGCCGGCCGATCGCGACGGCAGTGTGCACGTCGACAACATTCCGACGGCGTTGCTGTCGCAGGTCGAAGTCGTCACCGGCGGCGCGTCCGCTGCGTACGGTGCGGACGCTTTGGCCGGAGTCACGAACTTTCGGCTCAACAGAACGTACGACGGCATGGACGTGTCGGTAGGGACGGGAGCCACCTCCGACGGTATGGGCGACAATCGCAACGTCTCGTTCGCCTACGGCAACGAGCTCGGCGAGCGCGGCCACATCATCGCCTCCGTCGAGCATCACCGAATCGATGAGATCCAGTACGACCCCCTGGAGCTCGGCGACTGGTTCCAACGCTACGGCATCGTGGCGAATCCCGCTTGGTCGACGGGCAATACGAGCGTGCCGCAGCGCTTGGTTCTGCCGAACGTCTACTCGCGGAATCACGCGCCCACGGGCAGGATTGGCACGGCTCGCACGGCGGCCAATGCGACCGTCCCAACGTTCGCGTTGGCGGGTCAGGTCTTCACGGACAACGGCGCGGCCGTACGCCCGTTCTCGAGCGTCGGCGCCATCATCGGTGCGGCGACCGGCAATCAGTCCGGCGGCACGGAGGTCATCAACGGCATGACCGAAGCCGAGCGCGCCAACCGCGCGTTCAACGGCGGGCCGTACGGCGCAGAGGTCGAGCGCAGCACCGCGTTCATGGGCTACACGTTCGATGCGAACGAGAGCACGCGGTTCTTCGTCAACATACTCGCCGGACGCACGCAGTCGAACGATTGGGATCAACGCGGCATTCCGCACCTGGCGTCGCCATGGACGACGCAGGTTTTTGTCGACAACGCGTACCTGCCCGCGGCCGTGCGCCAAGCCATGGTCGCGCAGAACGTCGACAACTTCGTCATGGAGAAACAGGGCAACTGGCTCGGCCAAAGCGGCAACTGGGGCGACAGCGAGGACCGTCACAATCAATATGACGGCTGGACTCTGCAGCTCGGCTTGGACAAGGACATCGGCGAGAACTGGCAGATGCAGGCGCGCATTCAACGCGGCGCCACGGACCGGCTCTCGCAGGTGTTCAACGAGATTCGCGTCGACCGCGAGATGCTCGCGATCGACGCGGTCGAGGTCTACAACGACCGTCGCGATGTGACGAGCGATACCATCGATCCTGCAACCGGCAACTACACGGGGCCCGCGGACGGTCGTCCCGACCTCGTCGACCCGGGCCTTCGCGGCACGGGCACGATTCTCTGCAACGTGCAGCGCTACAACCCCACGGCCGCACAGCTCCAACAAGCCGTGCAAAACATCCGTGTCCCGGCCGCGCAGGGCGACGCCTCGCTCGGCAACGGCGACCCGACGTTCCCGGTCCCCATCCCTTCGCCGGTCGGTCCGGATGCGATCCCGAACTGCGTGCCGATGAACATCTTCGGCCAGGGCAACGTGAGCGCCGCGGCCGCAGCCTATGCGGTTTCTGAGAAGTCCGGTATCGGCGCCGTCACGCAGGAGTTCGCCGAGGTCCTGTTCACCGGCGACATCTGGGAGGGCTACGGCCCCGGTGCGTTCTCGATGGCCGTCGGCGCCACGTGGCGCGAGCAATGGTTCTGGCAGGCCGGGTTGCCCGTGGATCTCATGCGCTACGGTCCGCCGGTCAACGCGGACGGGCGGCCTACCTCTGCTACCTCGAACCCCATAAACCTCGGCATCCGCGGCATCCAGGGCGGGTTCACGACCGGTAGCCCGAACCTCCACGAGTTCTCGACGGTGCCCACCATCGCTGGCGGCTACGACGTCTGGGAAGCCTTCACGGAGTTCAACCTGCCGCTCTGGGAGTCGGACTCCGGCGCACAGCGACTCGAGCTCGACATCGCGGGGCGCTACTCGGACTACTCGACGAGCGGCGGCATCGACTCGAACAAGGTCGGTGTCAACCTCAAGGTCGCCGAGTTCCTGCGGTTCCGCACGACGGTTTCGCGTGACGTTCGCGAGCCGACATTCGCCGAGCGGTTCGACGTGCAGGGTGGCGGCGGCAGCATCACGGAGCACGCGATCGCCGGCATCCCGACGCCCGACGGCCTGCCGCGTCCGGGCAGCGTGGCGACGGTGTTCCAGATCACGAGCACGGCACTCGGCAATCCGGACTTGATACCCGAGGAGGCCGACACGATCACCGCCGGCTTCGTCGTCGAGCCCGCGAGAACGGGACTGCAGTTCTCCGTCGACTGGTACGACATCGATCTGGCCGGAGCGATCGGGCAGCTCGGCATCCAGAGAGTCGTCAACGAGTGCAATTTGGACCCCGCGAACACACTGTGCCAGTACGTCTTCCGCGACCCGGCCACGCGCGCCGTGACGGCGGTCCGCAACCCGTGGCTCAACATCAACAACGCGCGGGTTCGGGGGCTCGACTACGAGCTCTTGTGGAACCGCGACCTCGACCTGCTCGGTAGCGAGGACGAGTCGTTGACGCTGCGGTTCTTGGCCGGCCGGCTGCTCGAGGACAGCACGACGACGCCCGGCGGACAGCCCACGGATCTTTCCGGGCAACTCGGGGAGCCCGAGAACCGCGCCCTGTTGAGCGCGCGGTATCGGTTCGGCGATTTCACGGTCGGCTGGCAGCAGCGATACATCGGCGAGGCGGAGATCAACGGCTTCGCGCTCACGTTCGTGCAGTTCTACCCCGGTCGGGTGCCGGGACCCGGGCAGCAAACGATCGACGACGCGACGGTCGATTCGAAATCGTACTCGGATCTCACGTTTGCCTACGACCGCGAGATGGCGAGCGGCCAGGCGTGGCAACTGTCGCTGTCGCTCACGAATGCGTTCGACGAGGATCCACCGGTCATCCCGTCGTTCGACCAGCGTTTCAGCTCGCAGGGCAACCCCGCGAACGCGTACGACGTGTACGGCAGGCGCTTCCTGCTCGGGTTCCGCTACCGCCTGTAGTCGAATCGAGCGGGCGCAGCGGCCGAGGATCCCTCGGCCGCTGCGGTTGCGGTTGCGAGGCGGCCGTTGGGTTACGATCGCGGACGGGTTAGCATCCGCGTCATGAGTCACCGCACCGCTTTGTTCGTCCTCTGTATCGCCGCAGGCATGGCCGTCGCGCAGGATACTGGCAGCCCCTCACCGAACCTGGTCTTCGCGTTCGAGCTGCGTGCCCAGGTTGGCGCCCCCGTCGAGATCGGCGAGGTTCCGCACGGCCGCCGCCGTATCGTGGAGATCCTGGGCGGCACGGTGCGGGGCCCGCAGCTGAACGCCAAGGTCGTGCCCGGCGGCGCCGACTGGCAGCTCGTCCAGCCCGACGGCTTCTCGGAGCTCGATACGCGCTACACGCTCGAGACGGACTTGGGCGAGCTCGTCTACGTGCAAAACGCCGGCATTCGTCACGCGGAGCCCGAGATCATGCAAAAGCTGCTCGCGGGCGAGACCGTCGATCCGAAGCTCGTGTATTTCCGCACGGTGCCGAAGTTCGAAACCGCGGCGCCCAGGCTGCAGTGGCTGGCGCGCAGCGTGTTCGTCGGCATCGGCGAGCGCTTTCCGAGCGAGGTCGTCGTCCGTTTCTATCGCCTGGAGTAAGGCCCGCGCTCGCGTGGGCAACGGGGACTCTCAGCATGCGGCGACGTAAAATTTCGCGGCGGCGACTGCTGCAAGGCGCCGCGGGCGGTGCAGCGTTGCTGGCACAAGCCGGCACGGCCTCCGGACAGGCGCCCGCGGTCGTCACCGACCAACGGTTCAGAGCGTGGATCTCGCGCGGTGACGGCCCGGGGCGCACCACGCTGCACGAGGCCACGTTGCGCCCGATCGGCGGCCGGCAAGTCCTCGTGCGCACCGAAGCCACGAACCTTTGCTACACGCTCGTGGGGGCCGTGCTCGGCGTGGCGCCGCCGCTGCCTGCGTCGTCGGCGCCGCCGGCGCCGGGCGGGCTCGCACCGCCGCCGAGCGCTCGGCGAATGAGCGACATGGCCGTCATCCAGGGGCACGGCGGCGTCGGCATCGTCGAGGCCGTGGGACCCGAGGTGCGGCGCGTGCAAGTCGGCGACCGCGTCTGTGTCTCGGGCACGCCGCACTGCGGTGCGTGCTATCGCTGCCTGCGTGGCCGCTCCGACATGTGCCAGTTCTTGAGCGCCATCGGCGCCGACGATCTCGTCGCCATCGCGGATCTCGCCGACGGCACGCCCGTTTATCAAAACTCGCACATCGGCGGGCTCGCCGAGTACATGGTGCCGTTCGAAGAGTGGGTCGTCCCGATCTTCACGACGAAGCCCGCGGCCGAGGTCGGCATGGTCTGCGGTTGCACGAGCGTCGCGGGTCTCGGCGCGACCACTGCGCACGCGCTCACGGCCATCGAGCCCGCGTCGAGCGTGGCCGTCGTCGGCTGCGGCCCGCTCGGTCTCTCGGCCGTGCAGGGCGCGCGCATCGCGGGTGCGTCGACGATCATCGCGATCGATCCGATCCGGGTGCGTCGCGAGGCCGCGCTCAAGGTCGGCGCGACGCACGCGCTCGATCCGAACGCCGAGGGCGACGGGCTCGTGCGCACAGTGCGCTCGCTCACCGCGTGGCCCACGGATCGTCTCTGGGCGGGCGGTCGCAACTTGGGCGGCCGCCGGCCCGGCTCGGGTGCCGATTTCGTGATCGAGGCCGCGGGTCTCGATCAGGTGACGCCGCGGCTGGAGCGCGGCCCGGACCCGACGGGCGTGCTGGCGATGCAGCAGGCATATCAAATGTGCGCGCTCGGCGGCCACTTGATCATGACGGGCGCCGTCCGCGGCGACATCGCGCTGCCCGGCAACCTGTTCTCGTTCGGCGGCGTGACGCACCACAGCGGCCAGGCCGGCGGCTGTAGCCCGATGCGCGACATCCCGCGCTTCGTCGAGCTGCTCGAGAAGGGGCAGTTCGACGCGCAGACGCTCGCGACGGGCGTCGTGCCCCTCGAGCGGCTGCTCGAAGGCTACGCAGAGGTCGCCTACCGCACGACGATCACGGGCATCATGACTGTCTAGCGCGAGCCGCGGCCGCCAAGGCGCCCACGAATCGATTGCGCCACGCACCGATGTCGTTGTCGCGAAGCACGCGCAGCATGGCGGTGTGGCGCGCACGCCGCTCTTCGAGCGGCATGCGGAGGCCCTGGTGAATGCCGTCGGCGACGGCGTCGATGTCGTGCGGATTGACGAGCACGGCGTCGGCGAGCTCCTCGGCGGCTCCCGCCATCGTCGACAGCACTAGCACGCCGGGATCCGCCGGGTCCTGTGCGGCCACATACTCTTTGGCCACGAGATTCATTCCGTCGCGGAGCGGAGTCACGAGCCCGATCCGCGCGAGGCGGAACATCGCCATGAGCGTTCCGCGATCTACGACGCGGTTGAGATAGCGCAGCGGCACCCAATCGATCTCGGCGTACTTGCCGTTGATGCTCCCCGCGGCCTGTTCGAGCTCGTGGCGAATGTCGGTGTAGGCGCGCACGCCCGAGCGCGTGCGTGGCGCGATCTGCATGAACACGACGTTGCCGCGGTGCTCCTCGTATCGCTCGAGGAGCTGGTCGTATGCCTGAAAACGTTTGGGCAGCCCTTTGCTGTAATCGAGCCGATCGACGCTGATCAAGAGCCGCCGCGCGTGCAAGCTCGCGCGAATGTCCTCGAGCTTGCGCGAATCCGAATTCGCGGCCGCGAGCTCCTCGCACTCGGCCACGTCGATGCCGATGGGGAATACGGCCGCGCGCACGATGCGGTCGCGGTAGCGAATCGAGCCGTCGGCGAGAACGTGGCCGCCGATCTCCGGCTGGGACACGGCCTCAATGAACGCGTGCAGATCGCGCTTGGTCTGGAAGCCCACGACGTCGTAGGCACACCAATGCGTGAGCAGCTGGCCGTATACCGGCAACGCGCGCAGTACCTCGAACGATGGCAGCGGCGTATGGAGGAAGAAGCCGAGGGGCTGGGTGTGTCCCGCTCGCCGCAAGTAAGCTCCGAGAGGAATTAGGTGGAAATCGTGCACCCAGATGGCGTCATCGGGCTCGAGCAACGGCGCGAGCTTGTGCGCGAACAGCTCGTTGACGGCGGCGTAGGCTTCGAACTGCGGTCGATGATATTCGAAGAACCCGGCCCGGTAGTGGAACAACGGCCAAAGCGTGTTGTTGCAGAAGCCGTTGTAGTACTCGTCGAACGGCGCTCTGCCCAGAGCGAAGGTGGCATACGTGATGCCGCGGCGGACGTGTACGTCCGGGTCTTGCAGTTCGTCGTCGGTGAGCTCGCCATTCCACCCGAACCAGAGTCCGCCGCCCTTCTGGAGCGCCGCGTGCAGTCCGACCGCGAGCCCACCCGTGGCGCCGTTCTGGTGCGGATCCGCGACGCGATTGGAGACTGCGACTAGGCGGCTCACAGCGCATCCTCCCACGACGCGCTGAGCCGCATCGCCGAATTGATGATCCCGACCATGCTATAGGTCTGCGGAAAATTGCCCCAGAGCTCGTGAGTGACGGGATCGATGTCCTCCGACAGCAGGCCCAGGGAGCTACGGCACGCGAGCATGCTCTCGAAGATCTCGCGCGCCTCCTCGCGCCGGCCCGTCACTGCGAGCGCGTCGATGTACCAGAACGTGCAGACGTTGAACGCGCTCTCGGGCGCGCCGAAATCGTCGGGGGCGTGATAGCGCTTGAGATGCTGGCCGCGCCGCAGCTCGCGCTCGATCGTCCGTAGTGTGCTCGCGAAGCGCGGGTCGTCGGCGCGCACGAAATCGAGGTGCGGGAGCAGCAGCAGGCTCGCGTCGACGTCGTCGACCCCGAAGCTCTCGGTGAAGGAGCCGAGCTTGTCGCTCCAGCTCCGCCGCTCGATCACGCCATGTATGCGGTCCGCGACGGAGCGCCAGTGATCGGCACGTTCCGCTAGACCTAAGTGCTGCGCGATCCGAGCGAGTCGATCGCAGGCGGCCCAGCACATCACGGCCGAGAACGTGTGCACGCGCTGACGGCCGCGGTACTCCCAGATGCCGGCGTCGGGCGTGTCGTAAAGCTGCGCGGCGCGCTCGCCGAGGCGCTCGAGACGCTCGAAGGTCGCAAGATCGCCGCGCGTCACGAGTCGCCGATCGAAGAAGTACTGCGTGGACGCGAGCACGACG
Organism: uncultured Gammaproteobacteria bacterium; assembly: GCA_964503125.1. GTDB lineage: Bacteria > Pseudomonadota > Gammaproteobacteria > Steroidobacterales > Rariloculaceae > FEN-1219. The sequence continues at coordinate 125,018 of CAZCZE010000049.1, read as the reverse complement.
GCTCCGTAGACGTCGTTCTGCTGTTGCTCGTAGGCCTGATTGCCCACGCGCACGGGCCCCATGCCTCGGTAGCCGGCCAAGGTCGTCACGATTTTTTCGGGCAGACGGGCCTCGCCGGCGATGCCGTACACGGGCTGTAGCTCTTGGCTCGTGGATTCGGTGGCGACGTTGATCATGTAGCGCAGGTACTGCTCCATCGTGGCGGTCGCGCCGAGTCGGTTGAGCGCGTGCACGACGAAATAGGCGTCACGAAGCCAGCAGTACCGATAGTCCCAGTTGCGGCCGCTGTGCGGCGCCTCAGGTATAGAGCTCGTGATGCCCGCGATCACGGCACCGGTATCTTCGAAGGTGCAGAGCTTCAAAGTGACTGCGGCGCGAATGACGGCGTCCTGCCACTCGAACGGTATCGACAGACCGCGGACCCAAACCTGCCAATAGCTCTCGGTCTCGGCGAGGAACTGCCGCGCCGTGCTCGCGGGCCCATCGAGCAGCGTCTCGTCGGGCCCGAGCACGAGCGCCACGGCATGATCGAGAACGAATGCGCGCTCCTCGAGCATGGCCGTGATCGAGACGTCCGTCGTCAGGCGCAGCGTCATGCTCGGCAGCACGTAGCGGATGTGGTTGCTGCCGTGCGTGAGCGTCGGCCGCACGGCCCCATAGGCTCCGAGCGGGCGCAAGCGCACGCGCACTTGGGGACGCCCGGCGAGCGGCGTGACGATCCGGACGAGCATCGTGGGGCGAAAGAACCGCCGGTGCTGTTGGAAGCGCGGCGCAAAATCGACGATCTTGACGACTCCGCCGTTCGCATCGTGCAGCACGGTCTCGACGACGGCCGTGTTCGGCAAGTAGCGCTGCTCGCTGCGCGTGAAGCCCGCGAGCTCGACGTCGTAGTAGCCGGCGTCGGGCTCGCCGGCGCCGTTCAACAACGAGCAGAACGTCGGGTCGCCGTCGAAACGCGGCACGCACGCCCAGACGACACGCGCGCGCCGGTCGAGCAGCGCGCCGATCTGGCAGTTGCCGATCACGGCGAGGTCGAGATCGGTCACGGCCGTGCCTCCGCGCGTGGTCGCAGCTCGAGCCAGCGGAGCACCTGCGCCTCGTCGGCCACGCGCCAGCGCGCGCGCGTCGGCCGCGTCACGCCGACGGCGACCGAATGCCCGCCGAGCCGATTGACGACCTCGAACCCGTCTTCGTCGGTGAGATCGTCGCCGACGAACACGGGCCGTCGGCCGACGAAGGGGTGCTCGGCCATGAACTGCTCGATGGCCTTGCCTTTGCCGACCGTCGTGGCCTTGATCTCGAGCACTCGTTTGCCCTCCTGGACGTGAAAATCGGGCCCCGCTGCAGCCAGAGCCGCGGCGGCGGCTATGCGCGCCGCCGGCTCGAGCTCGGGCACGTTGCGGTAGTGCAAGGCGAGCGCGCCCTGCTTGTCCTCGAGCAAGGCGCCGGGATGCGCGGCAACCCAACGCGCGAGCAACGTCCGGGCGAGCGCAAGCGCTGCCGCGTCCTGTGTGCCGATAACGGGCCCGGCCGCGGCGGTGCGTCGCTCCGCGCCGTGCACGCCGGCCGCCGGCAAACGCAGCGGAGCGAACAGCCGATCGAGCTCGGCAATGCGGCGCCCCGACACGAGCGCGAGCGCGCCGGCGAGTCGCTCGTAGGCGCTCGCGATGGCTGCGATGGCGCGGGCAGGCACATGAACCGCCGCGGGTGTCGCGGCGATCGCGAGGATCGTGCCGTCGACATCCAGGAACAAAGCCCAGTCGTCGCGCCACTCGGGTAGCGCTTCGCTCATCCCGTCACCTTACGCCGACCGGCGATTCCAAGTCGAGCGAATCTCGCGGCACGCCGGCTCGAAGCCCATGTTTCTAACCGAGATTTGCCGCACCTTGGCCGCGAGCATAGGCGGAGTACAATCCCAAAGGCGCGCGGCACGCGCGCTCAGGGATGGCGTCAATGCTGCGAGTGTCGCTCCTCGCCGTCGTCGTTCTCGCCGCGACCGAAGCCCTCGCGGCCACCGGTCCGCGCCAGCCCGCGTTCGCAACGCAAGAGCTGCTCGAAGGCACGGCTTTACCGTTTGCGGTCGACGCGCCGATCGCGATTCCCTCGCGCGCCGACGTGTTCGGTCTTGATGCCGAGATGCAGGCGTTCGTGGCCGAGATCGTCACGTTGCGCAACTCGCGGCAAAAGCTCGTGGCGCTGCTCAGGGGCATGGAAGGGCGCGGACTCTTCTCGCTCGACTATGACGAAACCACGCGCACGGCGCGCGCCACGTTTCACGGTCGGCAGGGCAACTGCCTATCGTTCACGATGTTGTTCGTCGGACTCGCGCGTGCGGTCGGGCTCACGGCCACGTATCAGAGCGTCATCGTGCCGCCGACGTGGGTGAACGACGGCCAGGTCGTGATCGCCAACCACGTCAATTCCGTCGTGCGGACCGGGTTCAACGAGAATACCGTCGTCGACTTCAACATCCGCGACTACGAGGCGCGCCAGGAGCGGCGCCAAGTCGACGACGACTACGCACTCGCGCTGTTCTACACGAACCTCGGCGCCGAGGCGCTGCTACGCAACGATTATCCCGTGAGCTTCGGGTATTTCCGCGCTGCGGCCGGCGTCTATCCCGAGATGGCGGGTCTCTGGGTCAACCTCGGCGTGCTCTACGGGCGTCACGGCCTGTTCGAGCAAGCCGAGGCTGCCTACCTCCACGCCCTCGATGCCGATGCCGAGGAGCAATCGGCGCTCGCCAATCTCGCGGTCGTCTATGGGGAGCTCGGCGAGCCCGAGCTCGCGGCCGAGTACCAAGAGCGCGTGCAGAACTACCGCGAGCGCAACCCCTATTATCACTTTTCGGTTGCCACGCTGGCGTACGAGCAAGGCCGCCTGCCCGACGCGCTGACGGCATTGCGCAAGGCGGTGCGCCTCAAGAACGACGAGCCCGAGTTCCATTCCTTACGCGGCCAGGTCCAGGAAGCCATGGGCCGCGTCAGCGACGCCACGCAGAGCTTCGGGCGTGCGCGCGAGTACGAGGAGGCCGAGAAGACGCGGGCGAACGAGCGCATCGTGCTCGACGCGCTCGCGGTGCGCTGAGTCGGCCGATCCCCGCGTCGCCGGCTGCCGCGTTGCGAGCGCCGCGCGATGGGTAGCGTCGGATCCTCATTCGTCGTCGGGCTCGGGCCGACGCCGAGTGGCGCGGCGACCCACGCCGCTAGTTATTCGGGTGATTCTCTAGACGAGCCACTTCTTGCCTAAGCGCTAGGATTTCGGCCTCTTGCGCCGCGTATATTTTTTCCATCTGCGACGCGTATTTCCGCATCGACTCCAGTTGCTTGCCGAGCTCCAGCACCCGTTCTGCCGTTCCCTCTGGTTGGACCTGTGGTTGAGCACACCCAAGCAACGCCGCGAAAGTGGCTGCGAGAATTAGACTGGATAGATTCCGAATGGAGCGATGGGCTCTCATGGCGTACCCTCCGTCGCGAGCTGCGCGATCTCGGCGAGGTAGCGGTCCGCGGCTTCGCGGTGCTGCGGCGACTCGCGCGCTTGCTCGAACCATGCCCGCGCTTCACCGTGGAGGCCTTGCTCGAACAGCGCCACGCCCTTGAGGAATCGCGCCTGGCCCAAATCGTCGAGTCCGCCTTTGGCGATGCCGCGGTCGAGCGCGAGCGAGGCCGCAGCCCAGTCCTCGCGCTGCGTCTGCACCTCGCCGAGCCGCACGAAGAGGTTGCCGGCGGCGGCAAGCTCGGCGCCGCGCTCGAGCGGCGCCACGGCCTTGTCGAATTCGCCGGCCTCGATCCAGGCGCTCGCGAGTTTTTCGTAAGCCTTGTCGTCGACCGTGACCGTCTCGTTCGCGATGGCCTCCTCGAGGACCGCGGCGGCGCGCCCGGGCTCATCGGTGAACAACAGCAGATCGGCGAAGCGGCGCAGCTCGCTATCCTCCGTGAGCAGCCCGGCATTGTGCGCGAGTTGCATCATGGCGGCCGAATTGGTGTAGTCCTCGAGCTGGCCGTAGACCGACGAGAGCTGGAGCCAATAGGTCTTCTTCGCGGGTGCGACGAGCGTGAGTCGCTGTAACACGGGCACTGCGTCGTGGTAACGCTCGGCCTTAAGGTGAAGGGCCGACAACAACGAGAGCTGGCTCTCCTGCGGCTGCTCCATGAGCTCGACGGCCGCGCGCGCCGGCGCTAAAGCGCCGTCGAAGTCGTCGACCTGATAGCGAGCGACGGCGAGCAGATAATGCGCCGCAGGATTGGGTCGCTCCGCCGTCGCGAGCCATTCCTCGAGCGCTGCCTCGCCTTCGCTCCAGCGCTGCTCCTGCATGAGCAGCTGCGCGTTCTGGTAACGCGCCTGCGCGACTTCCTGCGCGCTCAAGCCGCCGGCGTCGATCGCGCGCTGAAGGTGCGCGCGCGCGTCGTCGAACCGGTCTTGCTTGTAGGCCACGTTGAAGAGGATCTGCTCGACTCTGCTCCGCTCGTACGGGCTCAAGCTGCTGCGATCGAGCGTCGCGATGGCGTTCGTCGCCTCGTCGTAGCGCTCGGCATTGAGCGCCTCGACGGCGGCATTGAGAGCTTCGCCCGTAGCGGCGCCGATGACGTCGCCCGCGCGTTGTGCGCTGCCCGGCGTTGCGATCGCAAGTGCGGCGACGATCGTCGCCGCGGCGAACGTCTGCCGGCTGCGAGTGGTGACGGTGAACGTGCTCATTCGATACCTCCTGGTAGCGTGCGCATCGAATACATACCCGTTAAAGGCATGGTAGCCTTCCGGTTAGAGGCATGTCAATTCTGGGGGGTGACGGACTTCACGTTGCCGCGGGCGTGGCCTTCTGCTCGAGGAACTGCATCGCTTCGATCGCCATGCTGTAGTCCATGCGCTCGCCGAGCCACTGGCAGCGGCTCGTCTCGGCCGTGATGGCCAGCCCGGCCTCGCGATTCAGCATGTGGAGGCGTAGCGTCTCTTCGAAGCCGGCGTATGGCGCGGCCTTCGGCCGCGAAATGTTTCCGCGGAAACATTTTGCGCCATTCTCCTCGAGGCGCCGCCCGTCAGGCCGCGTGAACACGAACACGCCGTCATCCGTGGCATTGACGCCGAAACCGCCCTCGTGCACGAGCCGATGGTGGAAGCCGCACAGCGTGATGAGGTTACCGAGCTTCGTCTCCCCGCCGTCGGCCCAGTGCTTGACGTGATGGCCCTCGGTGAAGCGCGTGCGATCGCAGCCCGGATAGCGGCAGCCGCCGTCGCGCGCACGCAGCGCGCGGGCCAGAGCCGCTGGAATACTGCGCGACTTGCGGCCGATGTCGAGCGGCTCGCCGTCTTCGCCTTCGACGAGACCCACGATCGTGGCATCGCACGCGAGCCGGCGCGCCGTGTCGAGCGCGATGGCGGGGCCGTCGTCGAGCTCGCAGCGGTGCGGCTCGTCGTCGGCCTTCGGCACGGCGTCGGACAGAACCGCTTGGTCGACGTGCACGACGACTTGGATGCGGTCGGCGCTGGAGCCCGCGCCCGTCGCCTCGCCGTGCCGCGCAAGAAACGTCTCGGCGAGGTGCTTGAGCGCATCGGCGCGCCGCGCGTCCGCCGTCGGCGCTTCGTGCGTATCGGTTTCCGCGGGAACACAGCCGCGCGAGTCCGGAGGCTCGGACGGCTCGCGCAACGCCTCGACGGCCGTCTCGATCGCCTTGCGCACGATGGCGCCGATTTCCGGCGGCAGGCGTGCGTTCAAGATGAGCTCGCCGTTCACGTCGAAGAAATAGTGGACGTGCCGCTGCGCGTGCAGCTCAAGCTCGAGCTTTCCAGCGTCGCGCCGTTGTGTCCAGCGGTACTTGCGCACGAGCTTCTCGACGTGCCCAGCCGTGCCATAGCGCGCGATGTGCACGAGCACGGACTCGTTCGCGGGTGTGGCCACGCGCGTCATCGCGCGCACCTTGGAGTAGGAGATCTCGCCTTTCTCGAAGGCGTGGCTGATCTCGGGCAGCTGTTCGAGCGCGCGCGCAACGCGCACCTTCTCGCGCGAAGCGACCGGACCGATGCCGCACTGCCAGTTGAGCCACTGTGCCGTGTTGACGAGCCCGTGGCGCTCGTAGGCTTGCTCGCGATCGAACTCGGCGACGAGCATGAGGAAGCGATACGTGGCGGCGTTCAAGTGACCCCAGAGCTCGGTGATCTTCGCTTCGAGCTCCTCGAAGGCGCGCCATTTGCGGAGGTTGGCGTCGGGGTCAGGAAGGGTGGCGCAGGCCATGGGGACCTCCGTTTCTGGTACTGGGTGGATGTCCAGTAGTCTGCGCCGAAACGGTATGTAAGTCAATTAGTTAAGTGGTGGACGAGGGCGCGAAGGGGGTATTTTCCCCGGGAGTTATCTATACCCCCACCCTTGACGTCCTAGAGCCGTGACGCGGTCTGTGACGGCCGCGAGCATTGCCTCGTCTACACTGCTGCACCGATGACCGCCGCCAATCGCCGCCCGCTCGGCCACTCCTCGCTTGCCATCACGCCGCTCGTGCTCGGCGGCAACGTGTTCGGCTGGACGGCCGACGAGGCGACGTCGTTCGCGATTCTCGACGCCTTCGTGGCGCAGGGCGGCAACGCCATCGACACGGCCGACGGCTATTCCTACTGGGTGCCGGGCCACGCGGGCGGCGAGAGCGAAACCATCATCGGCAAGTGGTTGAAGCGGCGCGGTCGCCGCGACGACGTCGTCATCTGCACGAAGGTCGGCTGGTGGGAAAAGCGCCCGGGCCTCAAACAACAGAACATCATCGACGGCTGCGAGGATTCGTTACGACGGCTTGGGCTTGAGACGATCGACCTCTATTGGCTGCACCGCGACGACGAGAAAACACCGGCCGGGGAGTACCTGGGCGCGCTCGATGCGCTCGTCAGAGCCGGCAAGGTGCGCGCCGTCGGCGCGTCGAACTTCGGCGTCGAGCGCTTCGGCGAAGCGCTGACCGCGAGCAAGCGCTCAAAGCGCGTCGCCTTCGCCGCGCAGCAGCCCGAATACAACCTCATGAGCCGCACCATCGAGGCGACGCTCGTGCCGCTGTGTCTCCGCGAGCACGTCGCGATAGTGCCGTACTACGGGCTCGCGAGCGGCTTCCTCACGGGCAAGTACCGCGGTGCCGCCGACGCCGGCAAGAGCGTGCGCGGCGGCGGCGCCGTCAAGCATCTCCAGGGCGCCAAGGGGCCGGCCGTGCTCGCGGCGCTCGACGCCGTGGCGGCGCGCCACCGTGCAACGTGCGCGCAAGTGGCGCTCGCCTGGCTCATGGCGAAGCCCGGCGTCGCGGGGCCGATCGCGAGCGCGACGTCCGTCGCTCAGGTCACCGAGCTCATGGCTGCGCTGCGTCTCACGCTCGGCGCCGCCGACATGGCGGAGCTCGACGGGGCGAGTGCATGAAAATCCTCGCGGGCCTCGCCGTCGCAGTCTGGCTCGCGCTCGGCGCGAGCGCGCCCAACGTTGCCGGCGCCGAGGAGCGCAATCCGTTCGAGACCGACGAGGCCGCGATCCGCATCGGCAGCTCGTTGTTCGCCGCGCGCTGCGCCGACTGCCACGGGCCCGACGCGAGAGGCACGCTCGGTCCCGATCTCACATTGCGCTGGGCGCGCGGCGAGACCGACGAGAGCGCGTTCCGGATCATCCGCGACGGCGTGCCGGGCAGCAGCATGCCGCCGAGCGTCGCGCCCGATAACGAGGTCTGGGCCATCGTGGCGCATCTGCGCACCATCAGCGTCATGCCCGTGCTCGTGACTACCGGTGACGCGGGCCGCGGCCGCGAGCTGTTCGCCGCCGACTGCGCCGGCTGTCACGTGGTGCAGGGCACGGGCGGCGCATTCGGCCCCGAGCTCACGAGCATCGGCGCGACGCGGTCGCGCGCGGCGCTGGCCGCTGCGCTGCGCGAGCCGAGCGCCACCGTCGCGCTCGGTTTCCGCGCCGTGACGCTGCGCACCCGCGGCGGCGAGCGCGTGATGGGCGTCGTCAAGGCCGAGGACGCGTTCTCGCTGCAGCTCGTGAGCGAGGGCGGCGCGTTGCGCGCGTTCGCCAAACGCGAGCTCGCCGAGCTCGCGCGCGAGCGCGACTCCGCGATGCCCGCGTTCGGTCCCGATCGCTTGAGCGACGCCGCGTTCGAGGATCTGCTCGCCTATCTCGGCACGTTGCGCGGCGCTGCGGCGGCTCCATAGAGGTCACACGCTCATGCATCATCTACGTGCTTCGTTCCTGACCGTCGTGGCGCTCGTGCTCGGGGCGCAACCCCTGCGCGCGCAGACGGTCGAGGACTCTGCCGGCGGCGTTACCAGCGCCGAGATCGCGGCCGGGCTCGCGGATCCCACCCGCTGGCTCACGTTCTCGGGCGACTACAGCGGCCAGCGGCACAGCCCATTAAGGCAGATCACGCCGCGCAACGTGGAGCGGCTCAAGCCCGAGTGGACGTTTCAGTCGGGCACGTATGCGCGCGGCCGCGGCTTCGAGACGACGCCGCTCATCGACGCCGGCGTCCTCTACGTGACGGGCTCGAACAACTACGCGTGGGCCATCGATGCGCGCACGGGGCGGGCGTTCTGGGAGTACCGGCGCGCGCTGCCCAACGATCTGACTTACGGCGCGAGCGCGCCCGTCAACCGGGGTTTCGGTCTGCTCGGCGAGCGGCTGTTCATGGTGACGCTCGACGCGCACCTCATCGCGCTCGACCGGCGCAGCGGCGTCGTGCTCTGGGACGTCGAGCTCGCGGACTACAGGGTGGGCTACGCGGCCACGCTCGCGCCGCTCGTCGTCGAGGACAAGGTGATCATCGGCATCTCGGGCGGCGAGTACGCGACGCGCGGCTTCGTCGACGCCTACGAGCCCGCGACGGGTCGGCGCCTCTGGCGGTTCAACACGGTGCCAGGGCGCGGCGAGCCCGGCAGCGACACGTGGCCGAACGACGAAGCCGCGGCGCGCGGCGGCGGCGGCACGTGGATGACGGGCAGCTACGACCCGAAGCTCAAGCTGCTCTATTGGGGCACGGGCAACCCCAACCCCGATTACGACGGCGCCGGTCGCGTCGGCGACAACCTCTACACGGCCGCGTTGGTCGCCATCGAGGCCGCCACGGGCAAACTGCGTTGGCACTATCAGTTCACGCCGCACGACACGCACGACTGGGACTCGAACCACGTGCCCGTGCTCGCGACGCTGCCGTGGCAAGGCCGCGACCGCGACGTCGTCATGGTCGCGAACCGCAACGGCTTTTTCTACGTGCTCGACCGCGCGACGGGCGAGCTCCTGCGGGGTGTGCCGTTCACGGCGACGACGTGGGCGCGCGAAATCGGCGCTGACGGACGGCCGATCGTGCTCAACCCCGACGGCGAGAGCGGTTGTTTGCCGGACGCGTGGGGCGCCACGAACTTCAATCCGCCGTCGTACGATCCCAAGCTCCGGCTGTTCTTCGTCAGCGCGCGCGAGACGTGTGCGTCGTTCCACAGTCAACCGGTCGTGTACACACCCGGCCAGATTACGACCGGCGGCGTCGTGTGGGCCGACCGCGACCAGGCGTACGGCGCGCTGCGCGCGCTCGACGCGCTCACGGGCGATCTCAAGTGGGAGTTCCGCTACCCGCAGCCCAACTTGGCCGGCGTCATGAGCACGGCCACGGGGCTCGTGTTCACGGGCGATCAAGAGGGCAACTTCATCGCGTTCGACTCGGCAACCGGCGAAGAGCTCTGGCACTACCAGACGGGCACCTCGATCTGGGGTGCCGCCGCGATGACGTACCTGCTGGACGGCCGCCAGTACGTGCTGATCCCGTCGGGCTCGGTGCTGTTCGCGTTCGCGCTGCCGCGCTGAGCGCCGTCGTGACCCGCGATGAGCCTTAGCGCCAGTCCTCGCGCCGCGGCGCCTAGTGGGCGGCCGGGTCGAACGCTTTGCGCCCGGCGCGCTCTACGCTCGCCTCGGTGCCGGCGCCCGCGAGCAGCGTCGCTGCGAGCGCCATGGCGCGATCGACGAGAGTCGCTGCGCCTTGCCGCAAGCTCTCCGATCGCTTGAGGGCGGCGACGTTCTCTTCCATGTCCTCCGCCGTCCAGCCGCGCGAGTGGGCGATGAACGGAAACTGCGGGAACACGCAGCCCACCTCGCCGAAGAAAGTCATCATCTGACCCGCGACGCCCTGCACGTTGTCCTGGCCGCCGATGATGATGAAGCCCGCCACTTTGTTGCGGAGCAACACGCGGTTCGCGATCGTCACCTGGTTCTGGATGCAGTTCATGCGCTCGATCATCTTGTAATAGAGCGAGCTCGCGTTGCCCCATCGGATCGGAGTCGCGATGAGAATGACGTCCGCCCAGTGCACGAAGGCTTCGTAGACTCCGTCGAGCTCGTCTTTCGAGTCCATCTGCGTGATGCTGCACGGCCAGGTGCAGGCTCGCGCGGCCTTCGAGTAGAAGCCTTCGCAGGCCTTGAACTTGAGCTCGTTGAGCTTGATGAGGCGGGTTTCCGCGCCGTGCGTGGCTGCGTGCTCCAGCGCGTGCTGGAGCAGCGTCTCGCTGCCCGAGTAGCGAGCATGCTTGCGCGTCATGACGGTGGTCGAAATGCCTGCCACGCGCACGGGGCCCGGCTCGCGGCGAACCGGGCGGGCGAGCGCGTGCGGCTCGTGCGCCAGGCGGTTGCGCGCGGTGACGGGCGCGGCGCTGATGAGGAGGCGGCCGCCTTGCTCGCGGAGCTCGTAGCTCGGAACCTTGTCCGCCTCGAAACCGGGCTCGCCTTCGCCGGTCGCGAAGTGGAACTTCCAGTAGTGCCAAGGGCACGTGAGGTACTCGCCGTCGAGCTCACCGTCGCCTAAGGGGCCGCCCACGTGGTTACAGACGCCGCTCACCGCGCCGAAGCGCCCGTCGAGAAACGTGAGCGCGACGGGCTTGCCCGCGACCGTCACGACGCGCCGCGCAGGCTGCTTGAGCTCTTCGACGCTGCCGAGGTCGATCCACCGTCCCGTCATGACTCCCCCGTAGGCGGTTACCTTCCGCCGCCGCACTACGCGACGACGAGGTTGCGCCCGCCGTTCTTGGCCTCGTAGAGGCGCACGTCCGCGCGATTGAGCAGCCGGTCGGCCGTCGCGTCGCCGCGGTACTCCGCGATGCCGAAACTGATCGTTACGCCGGCCGCGAGGCCGAGCTGCGCCCAGTTGGCGCTCTCGACAGCCGTGCGCAGCTCTTCGCAACGTGCTTGTGCCGCGCCAAGCTCCGTGTTGGGCATGCAGATCAGGAATTCCTCGCCGCCGTAGCGCGCGAGCACGTCCGCCGGCCGGCCGCGTTTGCGCAGGATCTCCGCGACGCGGCGCAGCACGGCGTCGCCGGTCGCATGCGAATGCAGATCGTTGATCTGCTTGAACAGGTCGATGTCGGCCAACGCGACCGTGAGCCTCCGCCGATTGCGTTGGCAGCTCTCGACCTCGCGCGCGAGGTGATCGTCGGCAAAGCGCCGGTTGTAGAGGCCCGTGAGCGTGTCGTGCGTGGCTTGGACCTCGAGCTCGCGCGTTTTTTCCTCGAGCTTCTGCGTGCGCTCGGCGACGATGAGCTCGAGCTTGTGGCGCATGTCCGCGAACTGCCGCAGGGCGAGCATGCCGACGCTGAGCACCGCGAGCGCGAGCACGAGGGCCGGGATCTCCATCGTGTTGTAGATCAATGCGACGAGCACCGCGGTGCCGCCCGAGCCGAGCTCGAGCGCGTACGAGAACTTGTTGAAGAAGCCCGTGAGGCTGCGCCGGCCGAGCGCGAACAGCGCGAGCATCCCCGCGTCGTTGAGCAACTGCATGCCGAGCACGAGCACGATCAACGCGACGATCGACTGGCTCGAAAGCTCCGTCAACGGCACGGGGCCGCCCAGCCGCGAGTAAACCGAACCCGCTATCAAGGTGATCGCAGCCATGAGTCCGGAGTTGTTGAGCGCGGCAAAAACGACGCGCGGCAATGGCACACCTTTCGACAGTCGCTGCCATGGGTAGATGAACGAGGCGAGCCCGTTGATGAACGCCGCTTCGAGCGGACCGAGCACGAGGATGCACGCCACTTGCGCCACGCGGTCGAACGAGTAGTAGCCGAAATTCGGCTGCTGGTAGCCGACGCTGATCGTGAAGAGCCCGTACGCGAGGAAGAACAGCATCGCGACGATCTCGCCGCCGTCGAGGAGTAGCGCGCCGCGCCGCGCGAGCGCGATGCCAAGGACGATCCACGTCGCCGTGAACAGCGTGACGGCGTAAAGGCGCTCGGCGCGGCCCCAGGGCGCGACGCTGGGCTTGGGCGCTGTCGGGGCTGCCGGTTCCACGAGCGATTACCTCGGCGGCTCTGCGAGCGCATCGGCCAGGAGGCCGATCGAGAGCGCGTAACGGAACGCCGGGTTATAGCGCATCAGCGAGCAGAAATTGCGATAGACGACATAACCGCGATCGTCGCCGGGGTCGGCCGTGATCAGGGCGGCGGGCAGGTTGCGCGTCGGCAGGTCGGAGCCGTCGGCGCGGCGCACGCCAAGCGTTTGCCATTCGCGGAGCCCGCGCCACGGGCCGAGGCTCTCGTAAGAACGGCACGTCGCGTCGGGCACGAGCGCGCCGTCGCGCAGCGCCGGCAGCGTGTCCTCGCCGCCGTCGGGCAAGCCCACCTCGCGGCCCCAGGTCTGATCGTCGCGCCAGCCCGTGTCGCGCAGGTAGTTGGCAACCGACGCGATGACGTCGGGGTTGACGGTCCAAAGATCGATGCGGCCGTCCTCGTCGTGGTCGACGGCGAGGCGCAGCACGTTGCTCGGCGCGAACTGCGGCACGCCGAGCGCGCCGGCCCAGGAGCTCTTCATCTCGTCGACCGTCGCGTAGCCCTTGTCGACGATCTCGAGCGCGGCCAGGAGCTCGCGGCGAAACTGCGCGCTGCGCCGCACGTCGTAAGCCAAGGTCGCCACGACGTCGAACAGCGGCTCGGTGATCGGATAGGTGCCGTAGTCGCTCTCGAGGCCGATGATCGCGACGACGAAGCGCGGCTGCACGCCGTACACGGCCGCGACCTCGCGGATCATGTCGCCCTGCCGTGCAATGAGCTCGCGCCCGCGCTCGATGCGGCGCGGGCTCACGCGGCGTAGGTAACGCTCGTACGTGTCGACGAACTCGGGTTGCGACCGGTCTTGCTCGACGGCCCGCCGGTGGAGCCGGATCGTCGGCAACACCGCGTCGAGCGTGGCCGCGCCGATGCCGCGCTCGAGCGCCGCCGCGCGCATCTCGCTCAAAAAAGCCCGAAACCCGTCGCCCTCGTCGAGCTCGGCCGCTTGCGCGGCGAGGTTGCTCGCACCCGCGGCGAGCCACAGCGCGACGATGATTCGGAAGCGCGTCATTGCCGAGGGGAGGTGCGTCGGGCTTCGAGCTCGATGAGCAGCTCGACGTTGTCGCCGACGAGCCCGTCGGCGAGGCCGTACGTCATGCCGAAGGCGCTGCGTTCGAGCGTGCCGCGCAGCGACACGCCCATGACCTCGGTTCGCGCGCCGATCGGGTAGGGCGCCGTCTTGTTCACCGTCGCCTCGAGCGTGAGCGGCCGGCGCACACCGAGCAGCTCGAGCTCGCCGGCCACGATGAACGTGCGCTCGCCCGTGCGCCGCGCGCTCTCGGCCGTGAACGTCATCGTAGGATGCGTGCCGCTGTTCAAGAAGTCGCGGCTCGTGAGGTGACGATCGCGAGCTTCGTGGTGCGTGTCGACGCTGTTCGTTGCGACGACGACGCGAACGGCCGACAACGTGCCCGTGGCCTCGTCGAACGTGTAGTCGCCGCTCGCCGAGCGGAACGCGCCGAGCGTCTTGGCGTAGCCGATGTGCTCGACGAGGAACGCGATCGTGAGGTGCTCGGGGTCGAGCTCGTAGCGAGCAGACTCGGCGGTCGCGTGGCCGTCGAACGCGGCCAACGCCAGCGCGGGCCAACACCGGGCGATCGTCGTCATCGCGGGGCTCCTCGGGCCTCGAGGTTCAGCAGCTCGACGCGCCGGAACTGGATCGGATGGCTCTCGCTCTGGAGTGCGATGAACCCGGCGGCCAGCGGCTGGCCGTCGGGCTTCAAGTCCGGCCGGAAGCCATTGACGCTGCCGCCGCCATAAGTGATTTCGCCATACTCGATGACGGGCACGCCGTCGATGTAGTGGACGACGCGCTCGTTGCCCAGGACCAACACGTCGGCCGTCACCCAGCGGTCGCCGTCGATGGTCGGCGCCGTTGCCTGAATGCAGTGACTCGCATCGGGCTCACCGTCGTAAACGACGCGCGTGCCCGGCGAGCAGAGATTGCCGGTCGGCCGCAGCCGACCGTCGCTCAAACCCCCGAGGAACTGCACCTCGATCGAGACCGGAAAATCCTGGTCGCGAAGCAGGGTTGCCGGCGGCTGCGAGTGGACCATGACGCCGCTGTTGCGCGTGGCCCAGCTCGGCGCCCCCGCGGCCTGCTCGCCGACGAACCGGTACTCGATGCGCAGCCGGTAGTGCGAGAACGGTTGCGCGTAGAACAGATGCCCGAAGCGGTCGCCGAAGACGTCGTAGCCGTCGTACGCGACGGTCAAGAGACCGTCTGTCACGCGGAACGTGTCGGCATGGTTGTCGCCGAGCGCGTAGCCGCGAATCTTCGGCGTCCAGCCGTCGAGGTCGCGGCCGTTGAACAGCACGCGCCAGTCCTCGTCTGCGTAGCCGACCTGCTCGAGCCCGTACTTCTCGACGACGGGGCCGAGCGCCGGCGAGCGGAAATATGCAATGAGCTCGCGCGCGGCCTCGCGGCTGCGCGCGCCGACGGCGATACCCGCCGAGAACGTGCTCACGCGTTGCACCTCGTCGGGCAGCGGGCCGACGTAGTCGATGCCTTCGATCGGCAATAGCTCGCTGACCTGCTGGAAGCCGATCTCCGCGTCGCCGCGCGCGACGACGGCGCCGACGCGCTCGCTCTCGATGCGCTTGCCTTTGGTCGCAATCTCGTCGGCGAGGCCGAGCCGCGGGAACAGCTCGGTCGCGAGATACGTGCCGCTCACGCTCGCCGAGTAGGCAATCGACTCGGCCTCGCGCAGCGTGCGCACGAGCGCGTCGACGGAGCCGATGTCGGGCTTCGGCGCGCCGGCGCGCACGGCCATGCCGATGGGCGACAGCACGAGATCGACGCGCGAGCCGGGTTCCACCTCGCCCGCGGCGATGAGCGCGTCGAGCGCCTGGGCCGAGACGATGATGACGTCGGCGGGCTCGCCGCGGGCGAGGCGCGATGGGATCGAGTCGGCCGCGCCCCCCGTCGAGGCGCCGAACACGCTGACGAGGCCGTGCGGCGTCGATTTCTCGAACCACGGCGCGGCAGCGCGGTACGGCGCCGTGAACGCGCCCGAGGTCATGACGACGACCTCGTCGGCGGCTGCGGCGGCCGCCGCCGTGGCCAGCAGGGCGGCCAGAGCCGCGCCGCGAACGTTGCCGAGTACGGTCACTGCACGGGCTCCGAATCCACTTTCCTTTCGCCTCGATTTCGCTGCTACATTAATAGTGAATGAGCCGCCGCAAGTTCGCCATTGCCGTGACGGCCGCCTGTTTGGCGGCGGCCGCGGCCGCGCACGCGCAGCAGCGCTGGCGCGAGTACCCGAGCATCGAGCGCGGCTGGTACGGCCGCAACGACACCCCCGCCGATCGCACTGCGCCCACGGAATTCGTCGTCGGCCGGCTCATGTTCCCGCAAACCCAGCGCCGCTACATGCTCGGCGCGGGACCCGGCGATTGGCGCCGCGGGGGCACGGCGTGGACCGTCGACTATCCCGAGGGCGACCGCACGTTCGCGCGGCTCCTGGGCCGCCTCACTACGATCGACGTGCGCCTCGTCGAGCAGCCCGTCAATCTCGACGACGACATCGACGCGTTCTATTGGCCGTTCCTGATCTCGGGGCTCGTCGGCGCGTGGGATCTCACCGACGAGCAGGGCGCGAAACTCCGTGAGTACTTGTTGCGCGGCGGGTTCCTGCTTTGCGACAGCTTCTACGGCACCGAGGAGTGGGAGGGTTTCGTCGAGGGCATGCGGCGCGTGTTTCCCGATCGGCCGATTATCGATTTGCCCGACAGCCACCCGATCTTTCATGCGGTCTACGATCTCACCGACCGGCCGCAGATCCCGACCTGGCAGCACTTGCCGCGCGGTTATCGCAACGATGGCGCGGTCGCGCGCTGGCGCGCGATCGTCGACGACGACGACCGCGTCATGGTCATGATCGCGTTCAACAACGACATCGCCGACGGCTGGCAGCGCGCCGACGAGTATGAGTATCCGCAGGAAGCCGCGAATCTCGCGATCAGCTTGGGCGTCAATTTCGCCGTCTACGCGCTGTCGCACTGACGGCGTTTGTCAAATAGCCGGGGCGCGCGCACAGTTACCGGCAGGGGGAATGCGAATGGTCAGTCGTCGTGCCTTCGTCGAAGGCGGCCTCGGGCTCGCGGCGGGTCTCGCAGCTTGGCCCGCGGGCGCCGCGCGCGCGCACGCCGATGCGGCCATGGGCTCGATCGCAACCGTAACATCGGCACCTCTTCGCGTCGCGATCGTCGATCGCGGCGTCGCGGGCAGCGCGGCGTTCGCGGCTGCCGCGCGCGCGCAAGGCTTGAAGCTGTTCGAGTTCACGAGCGACGTGGCCCACGTCTGGATGCGCGAGCTCGAGCCGCGCTTGCGCTTAGGGTGGCTCGAGATCCTTGGGTATTCGAGTCCTGCCACGTCGTTCTGCCTCGAGCTCTTGGCCCGCGACTACGGCGCCGGCGCGGTGCAGCCGCTCGGCGCGTCGACGTGGCTCATCGCGGCGAACCCGGCGCGGCGTGCGCCGCTCGCGCCGCTCCCAAAACCACAAGGTTGACCTATGCCGAGCCCACCACCCGGAATTTCCGACCGCGATTTCCAAGCCGCGCTGCGCGAGCTCGAAGGCGTCGTCGGCCGCGACTGGCTGTTCACGAGCGACGAGGACGTGCTGCTCTACCGCGACGGCTACTCGCCGCTCTGGGGCGAGCCCGAGGAGCGCGTCGCGTCGGCCGCCGTCGCGCCGAGCTCGGTCGAGCAGGTGCAGGCCATCGTCAAGGTCGCGAACCAATACGGCCTGCCGCTCTATCCGATCTCGACGGGCCGCAACCTGACTTACGGCGGCTCGGCGCCCGCCTACTCGGGCAGCGTCGTGCTCGACCTGAAGCGCATGAACCGCATCCTCGACGTCAGCGAGCGCGATAAAACCTGCCTCGTCGAGCCCGGCGTCAGTTACTTCGACCTCTACCGCCACCTGCGCACCCACAATATCCGGCTCTGGATCGACACGGCCGACCCGGGCTGGGGCGGCCTCGTCGGCAACGCGCTCGACCGTGGCGGCGGCTACACGGACATCGAGTTCCGCGACCACTTCGACGCGCACTGCGGCATGGAGGTCGTGCTGCCTACAGCTGAGCTCGTGCGCACCGGCATGGGTGCCTCCCCGCAGGCCAAGACCTGGCAGCTCTTCAAGTACGGCTTGGGCCCGTGGGTCGACGGTATTTTCTCGCAGTCGAATTTCGGCATCGTGACGAAGATGGGGTTCTGGCTCATGGAGGAGCCCGAAGCGGCGTTGCAAGTGAGCGTCACGGTGCCGAAGCGCCGCGACGTCGTGCCGCTCGTCGACGCGCTGCACAGCCTCATGTGCGGGCACACGATCCAGTCGCAGGTCACCGTGGCGAGCCCGCTCATGAACGGCGGGGCGCAACCCGACCTCGTGCGGCTGCGCGGCTCGGGCGGCGCGAGCGACGACGACTGGGACCGGTTCGCCGCGGCGCAGGGCCGGCCGTTCTGGAGCGCGAGCTTCGCCTATTACGGCCCGCGAAAGGTGATCGACGCGCAGTGGGAGCACACGAAGGAGCGGCTCGCCGGCATCGCGGGCGTGGCGTTCCGCGAGGCGGCGTCGTACACGTTCCCGCTCACCGACGAGCAGGTCGAAGCCGTGCCCGACAAGGCGCGGCTCGGCATTCCGTCGCTGAACCTGTTCGGCTCGCGCAACGCGCCCGGAGCGCAGCCGAGCGAAGGGCATCTCGATTTCTCGCCGATGATCGCTCCGCACGGCGAGGACCTCATCGCGCTCAGCGACGTCACGGGCAAGATCTACGCCGACATGGGCCTCACGCCGCCGTTCGTCGGCGGCCTCATGTTCCACCCGCGCACGATGATCTGCTTCCACGCCGTGCCGACGTATCGCAACGCGGCGGACAATCAGCGCACGCGACGCTTGTTCGAGACGCTCGTGCGCTCGTGCACGGACTTGGGCTGGCCGATCTACCGCATTCATGCGCACTTCCACGCGCTCGGCATGCAGATGTTCGGCTGGAACGGCGGCGCGCTGCACCGGCTCCACGAGACGATCAAGGATGCCATCGATCCGAACGGCATCGTCTCGCCGGGGCGCTACGACATCTGGCCGCGGCGGTTGCGAGGGTCGCGCGCATGAGGCGCCTGACCGCCGTTTCGTCGGCCGTCGTTCTCGCCACCGTGCTCGCGGCCTCGGCCGCGGCACAAGAGGCGCCGTTCCCGATCGCGGCGTGGAGTCGCACGACGGCGGGCGTCGAGGATCGCGGCTCAGGCGTAGAGCGCGGCGCGGCCGTGTTCAACAACTGGTGCAGCGCCTGTCACTCGCGCGGCCCGCAGAACGCGCCGGGCACGACGTCGCTTGAGATGAAGTATCAGGGCAGCGTTCCGGCCGCGCTCGAGGACCGCCGGGATCTCACGGTCGACCTCGTGAAGTTCTTCGTGCGCACGGGCGTCGCGACGATGCCGCAGTTGCGCAAGACGGAAGTCAGCGACGCCGACCTCGACGCGCTCGCGGCGTACCTCACGCAGCGGCGCTGACCACAGGAGGGCGAGAGCATGAGCCGGATCCCAGTCGTGGCATCGCTCGCGTTGTCGTTGCTGACAGGCCTCGCCTCGAGCGCCGCTGCTCAACAAGGTGAGTCCACGACCGTGCGTGTGGAGCAAGAGCTCAAGATCTCGCTCGACCTGCCCGACCTGGCGAGCTCACAGTGCGAGGCAACGAGCGCGGTGGTTTACGAGCAGAGGAACGCCGTCGCTCGCGTCGAAAACACGATCAAGGTCGCGGACTGCACCGCAGCCTCCGGCGAATTCACGGTCACGCTGCGCGTCAGGGACGACAGCGGGGAGATCAAGACGCTGGAGCTCATGGAAACTTGGCAGCGCGCTGACGACCAAGACGTGAGCTTCAGCGCCGACTATCCGATCGGGGAGAACGTCGATCTCCTCAGCGCGCGCGTGCGCGGCCTGCGTTGCACGTGCGCCGATCCACCGGCGCAGGCCACTGCGCCGTGAGGGCCGGTTCTGTCGCGCGCAGGCCAATGTGCACGATACGGTCAAGAACTCGATCTCGAACGTCCGCTGACGTGCCCTAGCGCCGCAGCGCGAACACCCAGACCACGCCGCCCTGCGGCACGATGGTCTCCGTGCCGCGCGCGCGGTCGATGCGGCCCGTCATTCCTTGTGCGTCGACGCCCCAGCCCGATTGCACGGCGACGTACTGCACGCCGTCGATCTCGAATGAGGTCGGGACGCCCGTGATGCCGGAGTTCGTGCGGTGCTGCCAGAGCAGCCGGCCCGTGGCCGCGTCGAACGCGCGGAAGTAGCGGTCGGTCGTGCCGCCGCTGAACACGAGCCCGCCGGCCGTCGTCATGACGGGTCCCCAGTTCGGCGACTGAAACTCGTGCGTCCACACGCGCTCGCCCGTGCGCAGGTTCCAGGCTTGCAGCTCGCCGATGTGGTCGGCGTTCTCGTCGACGAGGAAGTCGAGCGTCTGCGCGCCCGTGAATTGCTGGCCGGGCCGATACTCGACGTCCTCGCCGACGAGGTGCTGGCAGAGATTCTCGTTGGCGGGGATGTACAGATAGCCCGTGCCGGGGTTGTAGGCGGCCGGCGGCCAGTCTTTGCCGCCCCACAGCGACGGGCAATAGATCGCCGGCTTGTCGATGCCGGGCTTGCGCTCCATGTCGTACTCGGGCCGGCCCGTGACGGGGTCGATGCTCGTGAAGACGTTCTGCTTCACGTACGGTTTCGCGGCGATGAACGAGATGCCAGTCGCGCTGCGCTCGAGCATCCAGAGATAGCCGTTGCGGCCCGGGTGCACGAGGCCCGGAACCGTTCGGCCGTTACGCGGCAGGTCCACCAGCAACGGCGCCGAGACCTCGTCCCAGTCCCACGAGTCGTTCCAGTGGTACTGGTGATAGCCCTTGAGGGCGCCCGTGTCGACGTCGAGCGCGATGACGGAGTTCGTGTAGAGGTTATCGCCGGGGCGTGCATCGCCGGTCCACGGGCCGGGATTGCCGGTGCCCCAGTACGTGAGCCCAAGCTCGGGATCGAAGCTACCGGTGATCCAGACGGGCGCGCCGCCCGTGCGCCAGGAGTCGCCGGGCCACGTGTCGCTGCCGGGCTCGCCGGGCGCGGGAACCGTATACGTTTTCCAAATCTGCTCGCCGGTGTCGGGATCGAGCGCGACCACGAAACCGCGAATGCCGCGCTCGCCGCCCGAGACGCCGACCATGAGGCGGCCGCGTGCGGCCAGTGGTGCGATGGTCATGTAGTAGCCGTTGCGGTAGTCCTCGACCGCCTCGTTCCAAACGACGGCGCCGGTTCTGGCGTCGAGCGCCACGACGCGCGCGTCGGAGGTCGCCGTGTAGACCTTGTCGCCGTAGAGCGCCACGCCGCGATTGGTAGGATGACCCATGCGGATGTCGGCCGGCAGCGTGTGGCGATAGCGCCAGAGCAGGTCGCCGGTCTTCGCGTCGATGGCGATCACCTGATTGAACGGCGTCGTAATGAACATGACGCCGTCGTTGACGATCGGCGGAGACTGGTGCCCTTCGACGGTGCCCGTCGATAGGGTCCAGACGGGCTCTAGTTGGGTGACGTTGCGCGTGGTGATCTGCCGCAACGGGCTGTAGCTCCACGAGTTGTACTGGCGCAGGTACATGAGCCAGTTGCCGTCTTCCGGAGACTCGAGCCGCGCGTCGGTCACGGGGCTGTAGCTGCGGCTCTGCTGGGCGCCCGCAGCGCAGCCCACGAGCGCGGCGCCGAAGGCGAGCAGCGTGCGAGCGGAATAACGAACCATCGTTGTTCTCCTACTGCGGCGGCGCCGCACCGAACGGGTCGAGGCCGGGCGGCTGGAAACCGACGCGCCCTTCGAACGGCGCTGCGACGAGGATCGCGCCGTCGACGAGCTTGAGTGGCAGCGCCGCGAGCTGCCACGGCGCCGGGCCGCCGACGACGCGGGCCGCGTCGCTCGGGTCGAACTCCGACTCGTGGCATGGGCACTTGAAACGCTGCACGTCGCCGAACCAATCCGTGACGTCGCAGCCCGTGTGCGTGCAGACGCCGGAATAGGCGACGACGCCGTCGGCGGCGCGGGCCAGCGTCGCGGGCGTGAGCCTCGCGGCATCGAGCCGCACGACGACGAGCTGGTTCAAGCGCGTGCCGTCGCGCACGCGCTGGGTCGCTAAGTTCATGGGGTAGGCGAGGGTCTGCTTGGCGCCGAGCGCGACGTCGCCGGGGGCGATGACCTGGCCCGCGCGGTCGCCGTAGGCGAACACGAGCGCGTCGTTCTCCTGCGGCGCGGCGTGGGCTTCGTCGCTCGTGTCGGTTTGAGCGAGCGTGCTACGCCCAAGTGCGAGTCCGCAACAGGCTTGCAGCACGCGCCGCCGCTTCAGATCCCGCAACGATACGGCCGTTTCGCGCCGCTCCGCCATGTCCGCCCTTGAGTGTTATCGCCCGCCCGCAAGCATTGTGCGGCGGGCGCGCAACACAGACAACGCCCGCGACTCCGCGGCCGGGCGCGAGGCGGCTTGCGGGCATCGCGCCGATATCGAGTACCATCGGCCGAAAGGGCCGCGCCCCGACACGCCTCGCGCGCGGCTAAACGGGGGATGGTTGGCGCAAAAACTCCTGACGTCGGTCGTCGGCAGCTATCCGCAACCGGATTGGCTCATCGACCGCGCGCTGCTCACGAAGATGATGGCGCCGCGCGTCCGCGTCGCCCAGGTCTGGCGAGTCGCGCCCGAGGGCCTCGAGGAGGCGCAGGACGAGGCCACGCGTGAGGCGATCCGCGAACAGGAGCGCGCCGGCATCGACATCGTCACCGACGGCGAGATTCGCCGCGAGAGCTACTCGAATCGTTTTGCGAACGCGCTCGACGGCATCGACGACCAGCGCATCGGCGAGATCGTGGGCCGCACGGGCGTGCGGATTCCGGTGCCGATCGTGTCGGGGCCGATCCGGCGCCGCGCGCCCGTCGAGGTGCGCGACGTGAAGTTCCTGCGCGCGCACACCGACAGGCTCATCAAGATCACGCTGCCGGGCCCGTTCACGATGGCGCAGCAGGCCGTCGACGAGCACTACCGCGACGAACGCAGCCTGGCGCTCGCGTATGCCGAGGCCGTCAACGAGGAGGTGCACGATCTGTTCGCCGCCGGCGCCGACATCGTGCAGCTCGACGAGCCGTGGCTGCAAGCGCGCGCCGAGGGCGCGCGCCGCTACGGCGTCGAGGCCGTCAACCGCGCGCTCGCCGGCGTGCGCGGCACCACGGCGCTGCACCTCTGCTTCGGTTACGCGGCGCTCGTCAAGGACAAGCCGGCGAGCAGCTACTCTTTCTTGAGCGAGCTGGAGAATAGCGCGGTCGATCAGATCTCGATCGAGGCCGCGCAGCCCAAGCTCGACCTCGGCATCCTGCGCGCGCTGCGGACGAAAACCGTGCATGTCGGCGTGCTCGACTTGAACGACCGCAACGTCGAGACGCCGCACCAGGTGGCCACGAGGATTCGCGCGGCACTCGAGGTCGTGCCCGCAGAACGGCTCATCGTGACGCCCGACTGCGGCATGAAGTACCTGCCGCACGACGTCGCGTTCGGCAAGCTGCAAGCGCTCGTCGCCGGCGCCGAGCTCGTCCGCGCCGAGCTCTGAGAGGCGCCGTAGAGAAAAAGCCGGGCCCGTTGCCGGTCCCGGCCTTTTCCCGAGGCGTCTGCCTACTCGCTTAGGATCCTAAGTCGGATCCCTCGCCATCCCCCCTCAACGTCAGAAGAAGTTGTACTGGAACGTGATGCCGACCTCGCGCGGCCGGCCGCGGTAGTCGGCGATCGCCTGGCGCGGCGCAGCGCTCAAGCCCGCGCCGCCGGCCGGGCCGCCCTGCGTCCAGAAGCCGCGGCCGAACGACTGCGCGTTGTTGGCGTAGACCTCGTCGGTCAAGTTGTTGGCGAAGAACGTCCCCGTCCACTTGCCGTCGTTCGGCGAGTAGCGCACGGATAGATTCGCGAGGTTGTAGCTCGGCACCTCGTAGCGCGAGTCGATGAACGTGGCCGAGAACGCGCTGCAACCATAGGTCGCCAGCTCGGCCGGCGTGAAGCCGCCCGGGTGCGTCTGCATCGGCCCCGTCTTCGTGTAGTTCAGCGTGAACGTGAAGTTACCCGTGGGGCGCGGCAGGTCGTAGCGCCCGTTCAGCGAGTGCTCGCGGTCCATCGGCGGCGGGAACAGGTACGGGCCGTTGTTGATGCAGACGTTCGACATCTCGTAGTTCGCGCGTCCCGTGGCCCCTTCGACCGTGAACCGCTCGGTGACGGCAAAACTCGCCTCGACCTCCGAGCCCCACAAGTCGACGTCGCCTTGATTGACGAGATCGATGCGGAAGCCCGTCGGCGTCGACGCGTCGGCGACGGCCGAGGCGCCTTGCCGATCCGTGAAATCCATCTCGTAGTACGTCGCGTTGAAGCGCAAACGCCCGTCGAGCCATTCGGAACGGAAGCCGAGCTCGTCGTTGAGCAGCGTCTCGGGCGGCACGAGCGCCGGTTGCGGGCGGCGATGGTACGGCGTAGCAGGCAGGGGCGGCGTCGTCAAAACGGGCCCGGGCACCGAGAACGTGCCCGAGCGGAACGCCCTCGACGAGGTCACGTAGACCATGAGGTCGTCGGTGATGTTGAAGTCGACCGTGGCGCGATAGTCGGTCGCATCCCAATCGTCGGTGGCGCTGACCGTGGTCGAGCCGCCGAACTGGGGAATGAAGGTTTCGGACGCGAACAGCTCGTTCGAGAGCTCCTTCTCGTCGTACGATTTGCGTGCGCCGAGCGTGAGGTCGACGCGCTCGCCGAAGTGGAGCGTGGCGTTGGCGAACAGGCCGTAGGCCGTGGCTTCTTGGAACGTCTGGCTGTCGCCCGTGCTGCGCAGCCGGCGCACGGTGCCCGCGCAAGGCACGCCGAGCGTGTCGTTGCAGCCCCACTCATTGCCGTTGGCCGAGCCGCCCGTCGTCCCGTTGAAGGTGCTCGACCCGAACGCGTTGAGCAACGGCTCGCGCGGGCTGCCGGATTCCTCGTTGAAGTAGCTCAAGCCCGTGACGAGATCGACCTTGCCGTCGGCGAGCTCGAAGTTGAACTGGACCTCTTGGTACAGCACCTCGGACTCGACTCCCGCGGGCCGAAACTCCATGCCGAGCAACTGCCAGTCGCTGACGCCGCTGCTCGAGAACTCGGAGATACCGGTCGTCGAGAGCATCGTGAGGCGGTCGCTAATCTGCCACTCGATGTTGGCGTCGACCTGCGTGTAGCGGGACTTGTTCCACTGACGGCACGCCTCGTCCCAGTCGGGGTCTGGGCCGTCGAGGAAGCACCAATCGGGCATCGCGAAATCGTCGGCCGTGAGGCGCGGATCGTCTTGGCGCAGCCGCTCTTGTCCCGACTGCTCGAGGAAGTCCGACACCCAGTCGGCATAGTTGCCCTGTAGGCAATAGAACGGGTTCGTCGGATCGAGCGGACAAATCGGCGCCATGTTGAAGAACGTCATGTCCGTCGGGCTGCCGTCGGATTCCGAATCGGACTGGATGGCGCCGAAGCGCAGGCTCACCGTGTCGCTAGGCTCGACGGTGAGCTGGAACCGCGCGTAGGTGTCGTCGTTACCACCGAGCTGCTGCGGGCCGCGGCGGAGAAAGCCGTCCTGCTGGAGTGACGCGGCCTGCGCGCGCAGGAAGACGTTGTCGCTCAACGGCACGTTGATCATGGCCTGCAAGTCCTGATGGTCGAATTCGCCGAGCGTGAGGCGAACGTAGCCCGAGCGCTCGCTCTCGGCTTGGCGCGAGAAGACGCGAATCGCGCCACCGGTGCTGTTGCGGCCGAACAGCGTGCCTTGCGGTCCGCGCAGCACTTCGACGCGCTCGACGTCGAGCATGCGCATGACGGGGCCCGTCGTGCGCGGCATGAAGACGTTGTCCAAGTAGAAGCCGACGCTGCGCTCGCCCGTGGCGCCGCCGCCGCCGCTGATGCCGCGGATCTGGAAGATCGGCGACGTGTTGCCCGTGCCGCGCGCGCCTTTGATGTCGAGATTGGGGGCAGCGTTCGCGAGGTCGAACATGTCGTCGATGCCGCGAAGCTCGAGCGCTTCGCCGTCGAACGACATCACCGAGATCGGCGTGTCCTGCAAGTTGAGCTCGCGGCGCTCGGCCGTGACGATGATCTCCTCGAGCTGTTGGGCGGTCGCTGTTCCCGCAACGCCCATGAGGGCGCCGACCGACGCGGCGAGGAGGCTGATCTGTCGAACCCGCAATCCGGAAGGCTTCTGCATGGAACCATCCCCCTTGGTAGTTGTTGCTCGGCAGCAACTAACGAGGCGAGCTACTCGCGCCACCGTCGCTGCCCGTACCTGCTTTCGCGCCACAGTCTACCTAAGACGAGGGCCGATTCCACGACGGGGTGGTTCGGCTGAGAGCGAGTCCCGGCGCGCCGAGGACGGCGACGTCTTTTCAGCCCGGCGCGGCGCCCTGTGTATTCACGTAAACCGCGTAGAGCGACTGGCTCGCGGCCATGAACAGCCGATTGCGTTTCGGTCCGCCGAACGCGACGTTGCCGCAGACCTCGGGCAGCCGGATGCGGCCGAGCGGCGCGCCCGCGGAGCTCCAGACGGTCACGCCGCTGTAGCCGACGTTGCGACCGGCGTTGCTCGAGCACCAGAGGTTGCCGAACACGTCGGCGCGAATGCCGTCGGTGCGGCAGGGGATGCCGTCGATCGTGAGATCCGCGAACTGCTTGACGCCCGAGACTCGTCCGTCTTCGGCGACGTCGCCGACGTGGAGGTTGCCGCCGCTGACGACGTAGAGCTTGCGATAGTCCGGCGCGAACGCGAGCCCGTTCGGCAGGCCGGGCAAGAGCTCCGCGCCGATCGCGATCGTCACGCGGCCGTTCGGCGCCACGCGATAGACGTTCGTCGGCAGCTCGCGCTGCGCGTCGCCTAGCCCTGCGCGTTGGCCCGTGCGCTGCCGCAGGAGCCCCTGCGCGTTGCTCGGTCCGCCGGGCGCATCCGGTACGCCTTCGTAGAGCTGCCCGCCGAACGGCGGGTCGGTGAACCAGTAGCTGCCGTCGGGATGCGGCACGACGTCGTTCGGCGAGTTGAGCGGCCGGCCGTCGTAGGCGTCCGCGATGACCGTGACCGTGCTGTCGTTCTCGTACCGCACGACGCGACGCGTGAGGTGCTCGCACGACAGCTGCCGACCGGCGAAGTCGAACGTGTTGCCGTTGCTGTTGTTCGACGGGCTGCGAAACACCGTCACGCGGCCGTCGTCCTCGAGCCAGCGCAGCTGCCGGTCGTTCGGGATGTCGCTCCAGACGAGATAGCGGCCTTGGCTCGACCAGGCCGGCCCTTCGGACCAGAGCGCGCCCGTCCAAACGCGCTGGAGCGGCGTGTTGCCGAGGCGCAGGCCGTTGAACGCGGGATCGATCGTGATGAGGTCGGGGTCGGGATAGGTGACGGGCGATGCGCCGGGGCCGAAGTCGCGCGGTGGCGTCGAGACCGTCGACGGCGGCTCGGCCGCGCTTTGCGCGAACAAGGACATGGGACGAAGCGCCAACGCGCTCGCGGCGCCTACGGCGCCGATGAGGCCACGCCGCGATAGGCGACTCTGCAATGCACTCGACGCGTCGCTCACCCTTTCGCTCCGGTTCGTTGGCGTTCGCGGGATGCTAGCACTGCCGCCACGCGCACGCTGCCCACGCGCTGAAGTCGTCCGGCAAGCTGTTAGACTTTCCGCCGGAGTACAGCAAGGGGAGGGGGGCGCATGTACTGTCAGCGTTGCGGTGCTGAGAACGCCGATCGATCCGCCTTCTGCTCGAGCTGCGGCCAGCCGCTCCAGCCGCCCGCCGAGCCCGCGCCGCCGCCTACGGATCGCGAGTACTTGGAGCTCGCGATCGGGCCGAACAACACCGATTACTACATGAGTCGGTTCGAGCGGTTCGCCTCGGGCGGCACCAAGGTGTCATGGAACTGGCCTGCGTTCTTCGTCACGTTGCCGTGGTTGCTGTACCGCAAGATGTGGGGCTACGCGGCGCTGTACTTCTTCTTGCCGACCATTTTCTTGTTGGTCGTCTCGCTGACCTTAGGCGCGCTGTTTTCCAACACCGCCGCCGGGCTCGTCTGGCCGGTCGCGGTCGTGCTGATCTTCGTCTTCGTGCCGATGTATGCCAACCTGCTCTACTACCGTCAAGTCGCCAGCAGGATCGCCTGGATCAAACGGCTGCGGGGCGGCACCGACCGGCAACTGCGCGCGTTGGCCAACGAGGGCGGCACGAGCGCTTTGGCACTCCTCATCTTGATCCTCTTCCCCGCGGCTGCCGTCCCGGTGCTCGGTATCCTTGCTGCCATCGCCCTTCCGGCCTACCAGGACTACACGATTCGCGCGCAGGTTTCGGAAGGCCTGAACATGGCCGCCCCGGTCCGCGCCGCAGTGACCGAGACGATGGAGCGGGTGGGGCTCGTGCCGGGCGATCGCGTCGAGGCCGGGCTCAGCGCCGACGCCGCCGACTCGCAGGGGAAGTACACGCAATCCATCGCAGTCAACGACGGCCGCATCGACATCACGCTCGGTGTGGAAGCGAATCAAGTCCTCCAGGGCCTCGTGCTGTCGCTGACGCCGTACGCGACCGACGACGGTATTGCCTGGCGCTGTGGCTTGGCGCCCGCGCCATCGCGACAGCCGCTCGGCGAGTACCAGCCGGGCAGCCTCGCGGCCGATTTTCCGCGCTACGTTCCGAGCGCCTGTCGGAGCGGCGCTGTCGTGCGTTGACGCGGCCGTCGTAGAGTAACGCTTCACAAAGGGGGTCACGTGCTGCGCTTGTCGATCGTCTCGAGAGCCACCGCGCTCGCCACGGTGTCACTCATGGCTGCGTGCACGCCGGCGCCCGAGGACTTAGGCTCGGCCGAAGCGGCGAGCGCCGCTGCCAACGCGGCGCAGCCTTCGGCCGGCGCGTCGGCCGGCGCGACCGTCGAATGGCCGTTCTATGGCGGCAACCTCGCGTCGCAGCGCTATTCGCCGCTCGACCAGATCGACGCGAGCAACGCGGGCCAGCTCAAGATCGCGTGGCGATTCAACACCGGCAACTACGGGCCTCGCCCCGAAGGCCGCAACGAAACCACGCCGCTCATGATCGACGGCGTGCTCTACACGCAGGCGGGCATCACGCGCAACGTCGTCGCCATCGACGCGAAGAGCGGCGAGCTCTTGTGGGTCTGGCGGCCCAACGACGGCGCAGAGCGCTTCGCGCGCGCGCCGCGCAAGACCTCGGGCCGCGGGCCTGCTTTCTTTCGCGACGGCGCCGGCAACGAGCGGCTGTTCACCGTGACACCGGGGTTCCATCTCGCGGCGCTCGATCCCGACACGGGCAGGCCGGTGCCCGGCTTCGGCGAGAACGGCGTCGTCGATCTCATGATCGGCGTGCGCGGCGAGGTCAACGACAGGTCGAGCATCGGCAACAGCTCGCCGGCGACGATCGTCGGCGACGTCGTCATCGTCGGCCCCGCGCACGAGGTCGGCATGCGGCCGCCGTCGCGAGCGAACTTGAAAGGCGACGTGCGCGGTTACGACGTCCACACGGGCAAGCTGCTCTGGACGTTCCACACGATTCCCGCAGCCGGCGAGCCCGGCTACGAGACTTGGCTCAACGGCTCGGCCGAGTACACGGGCAACGCCGGCGTGTGGGCGCCGATGACGGCCGACGCCGAGCTCGGCTACGTCTATCTGCCGACCGAGGCGCCGATCGCGGACACGTGGGGCGGCGAGCGTCACGGTAACAATCTCTACAGCTCGAGCCTCGTGTGCCTCGACGCGCGCACGGGCGAGCGCGTCTGGCACTACCAGCTCATCCACCACGACATCTGGGATTGGGACAACCCGACGGCGCCGATCTTGATGGACCTCGTCGTCGATGGGCGGCCCATCAAGGCCGTCGCGCAGATCACGAAGCAGGCGTTCGTCTACGCGTTCGATCGCGTGACGGGCGAGCCCGTGTGGCCGATCGAGGAGCGGCCCGTGCCGCAGACCGACGTGCCCGGCGAGTGGACCTCGCCGACGCAGCCGTTCCCGACCAAGCCGCCGCCGTTCGACCGCCAGGGCGTTACGGTCGACGACCTCATCGATTTCACTCCGGAGCTCCGCGCCGAAGCCGTCGAGGGCGTCAAGGCGTTTCGCTTGGGGCCGATCTTCACGCCGCCGTCGCTTAGCGCAGCCACCGATGGCACCAGCGGCACGCTGATGCTGCCGCACGCGACGGGTGGCGCTAACTGGGAAGGCGGCGCCTTCGATCCCGAGACGAACGTGCTCTACGTCGGCTCGTTCACGAACCCGTTCGTCCTGGTGCTCGAGCCGCCGCCGACGCCGTCGGACATCACCTACGTCAACGGCGGCGGCGCGCAGCTGCCGTGGCTGCAAGGGTTGCCGCTCATCAAGCCGCCCTGGGGCCGGATCACGGCCATCGACATGAACAAGGGCGAGCACCTCTGGCAGATCGCGAGCGGGCCGACGCCGAAGGAGATCGCCGAGCACCCGGCGCTTCAGGGTCTCGACATTCCGCCGACGGGGCGCGCGACGCGGCCCGTGACGCTCGTGACGAAGACGCTGCTGTTCACGGCCGAAGGCTGGGGCGCGAGCCCCGTGCTGCGCGCCCACGACAAGGCGACCGGTGCCGTGGTCGCCGAGGTCGCGCTGCCCGGGGCTGTCGGCGGCCGGCCGATGACGTACCTGCTCGGCGGCAAGCAGTACCTCATCCTCTCCGTGGCCGGCGACAACGGCGCGGAGCTCGTCGCGCTGACGCTATAAGCAGGAGAAAGCTCATGTTGGCTCGTGCGGCGCTCGTCTGCTTGGCGCTCGTCGGTCCGGCGGTTGCGCAGCAGAACGCCGATTGGATGCGGCCCTTCCCGGCGTTCAAGCTCATCGGCAACGTCTATTGGGTCGGCACGTACGATCTCTCGACGTACCTCATTACGACGGACGCCGGGCACATCCTGATCAACACGGGGTTCGCCGAGACGGTGCCCGAGATCAAGAAGGGCGTCGAGCAGCTCGGCTTCGACTTCGACGATGTCGAGATCCTGCTCGCGACGCACGCGCACTTCGATCACGTGGCGGGGCTCGCGGAGCTCAAGCGGCAGACGGGCGCAGAGATGTGGATGTCCGAGGCCGACGCGGTGCTGCTCGAGGACGGCGGCAGCAGCGATTTTCGCTGGGGCGACGATCCGACGACGCGCTTCGAGCCCGTCCAGGTCGATCGACGCCTCGAGGATAAAGACACCGTCGGGCTCGGCGGCGTGACCCTCACCGCGCATCATCACCCGGGCCACACGAAAGGCGCGACGAGCTTCACGTTGACCGTGCGCGAAGCCGGCCGCGACTACCGCGTCGTCATCGCGAACATGGGCAGCATCAATCCCGGCGTTACCGTCAGCGGCATGCCGAAGTACCCGACGATCGGCGACGACTACGCGCGCACGTTCGCGGCGCAGAAGGCGCTGCCCGTCGACGTGTTCCTCGCGTCGCACGCCTCGCAGTTCGGGATGCACGGGAAATATCAGCCGGGCTACCCGTACGATCCGAGCCGGTTCGTCGATCGCGCGGGATATCTCGCCGCCGTCGGGCGGCTCGAAGGCATCTTCCGCGAGCAGCTCGCGCGGGAGCGCGCGGCGCGCTGACCGGGCTCTGCCGCGCGTGCCGTGCCGACGAGCGCCCACTTTGATATTTTGGAAAGTGAACTAGTCGGGATTCCCGCTCGCACGGTCGCCGTAGACTGGTCTCATCATGGCGCCGCTCGAAGACGTCGTTCGCTACGAAACGGCCCACTCGGGGCTCGCGTTCCGCGAGCACGTGTACGGCGCCGACGACCGCGCCGAGCTGGTGCGCGACCTGCTCGCGCTCGCCAATGCCGCCGCGACCGGCCCGCGGTTCTTGTTCGTCGGCGTGCGCGACACGGTCGGCGGCCAACGCGCCGTCGTCGGGCTAACGATCGAGCGCTGGGGTGCGTTCACGGAACGCCTCGGCGCCTGGTTGGGCGGAACCGTCGAGCCCGCGCTCAAAGTGGTCGTGCGAACGCTGACGGTCGACGGCGCCAACGTCGGCATGCTCTGCCTCACGTCCTGTGAAGACCCGCCCTATTTGCTGACGGCGCAAGCGCCCGCGGGCCTCCCGGCCGGCGCCGGTTGGGTGCGGCGCGGCACGCAGCAGGTGCCGCTGCTGCGCAGCGATCTGCAGCGGCTGTTCGCCGCGAAACTGGCCAGCGCGGCGCCCGCCGCCGACGTCAGGATCGGGTTTCCAGGAGAGGAGCCGGAACGCGAGCTCGCCGTGCCGGAATTACCCCTCGATGCGCTGCCCTCGGCGCTTGCGGCGCACAAGATCCGCAAGCTTCTCGAAGCGAAGGAGAGCGCCAAGGCGATGTTCGGCCGCACCGAAACGCGGTTTTCCCGACTCGTGCATGCCCAGGTGTTCGGCGTGGAGCAAGCGTACGAGAGTCATAGCGAGGATTCGTTGCGGCTACAGATGACGCAGACGACGGGGGACTATCGCGAGGCCGACGAGCACTACCGGTTCGAAACGCGAGCGCATCGGCTCGCGTTGATCGTCGCGAACGCGGGCACAGCACCGCTCGAGGGCGCAACGTTGCGAATGCAGTTGCCACGGCTCGCCACGCTCGGGATTGCCGAGCGGCTTTACCCGGCGCCGGGCGCGCAAGCGACCGAAGGCTATCCGCTCGTCAAATTGGGTACGCGGACGACGACCGTCGAAACCGATGTGCCGCTCGTGCCGGCCCGCGGCATCGGCCGCGTGTTTCACGAACCGCCACGGCTCTGGGTGTTGCCGGGCGCGGAGCGCCGCTCCGTTCCGCTGCAGGTCACGCTGCATGCGCGGCAGTTGCGCGAACCCGTGAGCGAGACGCTGTTGCTGCGCATCGTCGCGCCGCCCAAAGCGCGGCGGCGCAGCTAGGCAGCCCGCCGGCCCGCGGCCGCCCCGCGAACCGTTTAGGCCTCGGCCTCCATGAGCTTCTGCACGAGGCCGGGCGGCACTTCGGAATAGTGATCGAACTCCATCGTGAACGTGCCGCGGCCGCTCGTCGCCGAGCGCAAGAAATTGATGTAGCCGAACATCTCGGACAGCGGCACGAAGCCCAGCACCGTGGCCTGTAGGCCCTTTTGGCCTTGCTCGGTGACTTGACCGCGGCGGCGATTGATGTCGCCGATGATCGTGCCCAGGTAGTCGCCTTCGGACACGACCTCGATCTTCATGATGGGCTCGAGCAGCTTCGGCCGGCTCGACCTGTGCGCTTCGCGAAAGCAGGCGCGGCCGGCGATCTCGAACGCGAGCGCGGACGAATCGACGTCGTGGTATTTGCCGTCGATGAGCCGCGCCTTGAAGTCGACGACCTCGTAGCCCGCAACCTGGCCGCGCTTGCACTCGCTCTCGATCGCGTGCTCGACCGACGGAATGAACTCGCGCGGGATGCGGCCGCCGACGACCTCGTCGGAGAACTCGACGCCCGTGCCGGAGGGCGCCGGCTCGAAGATCATCTTGACCTCGGCGTACTGGCCCGAGCCGCCCGACTGTTTCTTGTGCGTGTACACGAGCTCGACGGTGGTACCGAACGCCTCGCGGAAGCTCACGCGCGGCCGGCCCATGTTGGCCTCCACGCCGAGCTCGGTGCGCATGCGGTCGATCGTGACCTCGAGGTGGAGCTCGCCCATGCCCTTGAGCACGGTTTGGCCCGTCTCCTGATCGACCTGGAGCTTCAGCGACGGGTCGGCCTTGACCATCTTGTAGAGCGCCGTCGACATCTTGTCGACGTCGGCGCGTGTCTTCGGCTCCACCGACACGCTGATGACGGGGTCGGGGAAGCGCATGCGCTCGAGCAGCGCCGCGTGATCGGGGTCCGACAACGAGTCGCCGGTCTCCGTTTCCTTCATCGAGACGAATGCGCAGATGTCGCCGGCGCGGCACTCGTCGATGTCCTTGGTCGCGGAAGCTTGCACCTCGACGATGCGGCCGACGCGCTCCTTCTTGCCGCGCGTGACGTTGGCGAGCGTGTCGCCTTTCTTGATGACGCCCGAGTAGACGCGCACGAACGTCAGCGTGCCGAACTGGTCGTTGATGACCTTGAACGCGAGCGCGCGCGCCGGCGCGTCGTCCTTGACTTCCTGCATCCCGATGTTCTTGCCATCCGGATCCACGAGGCCGATGCCGCCGTTCTCGCCGGGGTACGGCAGGTAGTCGATGACGGCGTCGAGCAATTGCTGCACGCCCTTGTTCTTGAACGACGAGCCGCAGAAGATCGGCACGAACTCGCCGCTGACCGTGCCCTTGCGGATGCACTGCTTGAGGACGGCCGCATCGAACTTGCCGTTCTCGACGAATTCCATGAACGCGTCCTCGTCGAGCGCGAGCGCGTGCTCGAGCAGCTCCTTGCGGAGCTCGGGAATACGCGCGAGCCACCGGTTGTCTCCGGAGGCCGCGAACTTGAAACGGCTCGGCAGCGTCTCGAGCGGCACGGTCTCCCAGGTGCTGTCCTTATCGTCGGACTGCCAGATGTAGGCGACGCCCTCGATGAGGTCGGCCATGCCGACGAACTCGTCGTAGCTGCCGATCGGCACGTGGCACACAACAGCCTTCGGGCTCAGCCGCTCTTTGATGCCTTTGACGCAATGCGTGAAGTTCGCGCCCATGCGGTCCATCTTGTTGACGTAACACATGCGCGGCACGTTGTACTGGTTCGCGAGCCGCCAGTTGGTCTCGGTCTGGGGCTCGACGCCGGCCACGCCGTCGAACACGACGACGGCGCCGTCGAGCACGCGCAAGCTGCGGTTCACCTCGATCGTGAAGTCGACGTGCCCCGGCGTGTCGATGAGGTTGACCTGGTAGCCCTTCCACTCGCACGACACTGCGGCGCTCTGGATCGTGATGCCGCGTTTGCGCTCCTGCTCGAGGTAGTCCGTGGTCGTGCTGGTCTTGCCGTCCTTGGTGTCGTGGACTTCGATGATCTGGTGCTTCTTGCCCGTGTAATAGAGCACGCGCTCCGTGGTGGTGGTTTTCCCGGCGTCGATATGGGCGATAATGCCGATGTTGCGGTAGAGCTTGAGGGGCTTTTGCCTGGCCATAATCTCGTCGTCTCGTTCAAAATACGGGATGCGCGGGAGAGCGTGAGCCGCCCGCCGGGGCAGCACTTTCAAAGAGTTGCCACGAACAAAGGGGGCTGAAGGCAGGGGAGGCCCGGCGTTCCAGCGGGGCGCCACTCTACCCCAACCGGGCGCGTCGGGCCAGCAAACGGGGCCGCCGCGAGGGCCGTTTTCGGCTAGTACGACTGGCC
Organism: uncultured Gammaproteobacteria bacterium; assembly: GCA_964503125.1. Taxonomy (GTDB): domain Bacteria; phylum Pseudomonadota; class Gammaproteobacteria; order Steroidobacterales; family Rariloculaceae; genus FEN-1219. The sequence goes on along the minus strand of CAZCZE010000049.1, from coordinate 90,410 downwards.
CCCGTGCCGTCGACGAGTAAGGCTTTGGGTTGCGAGGTGTTGGTCGAGACTATGAACCACCGGATTTCGTCGCTTTCGCTGCTCGCGGGAGTCGCGCTTGCCGCGGGCTGCCAACCGTCGGACGAGGAGCTCGCGGCGCGCTACGAGGGCGTCGTTCGCAGCTATTGCCTCGAGTGTCACGATGCCGCCGGCCGCGAAGCGGGGCTGTTGCTCGAGGGCATCGGCCTCGACGACGTCTCCGCACATCCCGTGATCTTCGAGAACATGGCGCGCAAGCTGCGCGGCCGGCAAATGCCGCCGCTGGGCGGACCGCGGCCCGATGCCGCGACGACCGACGCATTCGTCGCCTATCTCGAACGCCGTCTCGACGAAGCGGCGCTCGCCGCGCCCGAGCCCGGCCCGGCGTCGATCCATCGCTTGAATCGCACCGAGTACGGCAACGCCGTGCGCGATCTGCTCGCGCTCGAGGTGGATGCCTCGGAGTTCCTGCCGGCCGACGACGAGGGCTACGGTTTCGACAACATCGCCGATGTGCTGCGCGTGTCGCCGTCGCTGCTCGAGCAATATCTCGCGGCCTCGGCCAAAATTGCGGCGCTCGCGGTCGGCGATCCCAACACGCGGGCCGTGATGAGCGTGTACCGTGCGCCGTCGGATCTCGCGCAGGGCGCGCACGTCGAAGGGTTGCCGCTCGGCACGCGCGGCGGCATTCGCATCCGCCACTACTTCCCGCTCGACGGCGAGTACGAGTTCGACGTCTTTCTCTTGCGCAACATCGTCGGCTACATGACCGGCCTCGAGTGGGCGCACGAGCTCGAGATCGCGATCGACGGTCAGCGCGTGTTGCTCGCACAGGTCGGCGGCGAGGCCGACAACGCGGCGTCGGACGCCAACATGTCCGCGGCCGCCAACGAGATCGATGCGCGCCTGCGCACGCGCACGTTCGTCACGGCCGGCCCGCACGACGTCACGGTCGCATTCCTCGAGCGCAGCGCCGCCGAAACGCACGAGCCGCTCGAGCTGCACACTCGCAATCTCGACTTGCAGGACATGAACGGCTTGCCGGTGCTCGACTACGTCAACGTGCGCGGGCCGTTCAATGCCGTCGGGCCCGGCGACACGCCGAGCCGGCAGCGTATCTTCACGTGCCGCCCGGCCGACGACGCGACTGCGCGCGTCTGCGCCAGCGAGATCCTCTCGACGCTCGCGCGGCGCGCGTACCGCCGGCAACCCACGGAGCAGGACCTGAGCCAGCTCCTGTCGTTCTACGAGACGGGCGCCGCGCGCGCCGGCTTCGATGCCGGCATTCAATCGGCGCTGCGCGCCGTGCTCACTTCTCCTAAGTTCCTGTTCCGCGACGAGCCCGATCCCGCGGGCGTGGCGCCCGGCGCGCTCTACGCACTCGACGATGCTGCGCTCGCGTCGCGCCTCGCGTTCTTCTTGTGGAGCGCGCCGCCCGACGACGAGCTGCTCGAGCTCGCGGCGCAAGGCAGGCTCAGCGAGCCCGACGTCTTCGACGCGCAGGTCACGCGCATGCTCGCCGACGGCAGGGCCATGGCGCTCGTCGACAATTTCGCGGGGCAGTGGCTGTTCTTGCGCAACCTGCAGAGCGCGCGACCCGACGTCGAGGAGTTCCCCGACTTCGACGACAACTTGCGCCAGGCGATGCGGCGCGAGACCGAGCTCCTGTTCGCGACCGTCTTGCGCGAGGATCGCGCCGTGAGCGAGCTGCTTACGGCCGACTACACGTTCATCAACGATCGTCTCGCCAGGCACTACGGCATCGCCGGCATCTACGGCAGCCACTTCCGCAAGGTGCCGGTCACGCAGGACGCGCGCCGCGGCTTGCTCGGCCACGCGAGCATCCTCACGGTCACGTCGTATCCGAATCGCACCTCGCCGGTGCTGCGCGGCAAGTGGGTGCTCGAGAACGTGCTCGGCACTCCGTCGCCGCCACCGCTGCCGAACGTGCCGGCGCTTACGGAGAACGAAGCGGGTCAGGTCGCGCGCACCCTGCGCGAGCGGCTCGCCGAGCATCGCGCGAATCCCGTCTGCGCGACTTGTCACGACGTCATGGACCCAATCGGGCTCGGCCTCGAGAACTTCGACGCCGTCGGCAAGTGGCGCACGCGAGAGCCCGGCGGCGAGATCGACGCGCGCGGCCAGCTCGCGGATGGCACGCCGATCGCGGGCGTGGCCGAGCTGCGCGAAGCGTTGACGGCGGATCCCGAGCAGTTCGCGCGCGTGGTCACGGCGCGGCTGCTCACGTATGCGCTCGGGCGCGGCCTCGAGGTCTACGACATGCCGACGGTGCGCCGCATCGTGCGCGAGGCCGAGCGCGACGACTACCGCTTCGGCGCGCTCGTCAAAGGTATCGCCACCAGCGTCCCCTTCCGCATGCGACGCGCCGCGTCCCCCGAGCCGCCCGCGCCCGAGACCATCGCCAGCACCGAGTGACCCGACTGAAGTCGGGGCGGGCCAAGAGGTCTTACCCGGGTGCCCGGAATCGACTCTTCGCCTCGGGCGCCGTGAGCCGGCCCGTCGGCGCCGCTTGCGGCGGCGCGCCGACGAACCGCGCCTTGCCCACACCCGTGATGGCGTCGGTGCGCCCCTTTCGCCAGGCGGCGTAAAGCGCGAACGCGGCATGCGCGGCGATACCGCCGGCGAAAAAAGCCGCAGGCCCCGTGAGCTCCATCGCGGCGGACACGAGCACGGGTCCGAGCACGGAGCCGAAGCCGTTGAGCAGAAGCACGGTAGCGCTCGCCGCGATCATCTGTTCCGGCCGCAGGTGATCGTTGATGTGCGACAGACACACCGCGTACGTCGTGAGCGATAACCCGCCATAGACAGCCACGGCCGCGAACAACGCCGGCGGAGCCTCGCCGCGCAACAGGAGCGCACCGGCTCCCGCGACCGCGGCCGAAACCGATATCGCGATCAGGACGCTGCGGCGATCGACTCGATCGGAGAGACGGCCGAGGGGCACCTGCAGCACGATGGCCGGCAAGATGCCGCAAGCCATGAAGGTCGCCACGCTGGCGGTGTCGAGGCCGCTGCGTGCGGCATAGACGGGGCCGAGCAAGAGCAGCGTCGCCGTCGTAGCACCCGAAACGAACGCGCCCACCGTTCCGAGCGGCGAGATCTCGAGCAATTCGCGAAAGCTCACGCGGTGCGGCAACGTGAAGTCCGGAGCGCGCTGCGCGGTCAGCGCTATCGGCACTACCGCCAGGGAGATGAGCACGCCGATGAGGATGAACAACGACTGTCCGCGCGGATCGGCGAGGTTCAGGAGGAACTGGCCGGCGCCTAGTCCCGCGTAGATCACGACCATGTAGGTCGCGAGCAGTGCGCCGCGCGAGCGGCGATCGGCACGATCGTTGAGCCAGCTCTCGGCCACGACGTAGATGCCGGCGAAGCAGACACCCGAGACGCCGCGCAACAGGGCCCAGACCCATGCACTGACGAAAACGCCTTGGACGAGAATCGTGGCCGCCGCCAGCGCCGTCAGCGCCGCGAACACGCGGATGTGTCCGACGCGATGCACGAGAGCCGGCGCGACGATGGAGCCGCCGACGTAGCCGACGTAATAGCCGGCCAACAGGCTACCGGTCACGAAGGCCGAAAACCCTTCCAGCGTGGCACGGACGCCGAGCAACGTGGCCTGCAACCCCGCGCCGAGCATGAGCAATGCCATGCCGAACAACAATGCGGAGCCGATCGCCAGTGCTTCTCTCACGACCGGCATCGTCGCGGTCGGTGCTGCGACCGTCAACCGCTCGCCGGCACGCGGCGCCGCGCCTCACGGCGAGCCGGCCGCTCCCGTTACGAACACGGTCTGGGTCGGATACGCGAACTCGATGCCTTCTTCTGCGAATCGATCCAAGAGCATTAGATTGATGTTCTGTTGGACGTCCATGTGGAGGTTGTAGTCGGAAGTCAGCACGTAGTAGACGACTTCGAACGTGAGCGCCGACGCGCCAAAGGCCTGAAAATGCGCACGATCGAAGCGCACTCGGTCCTGCGACTCGACGATCTCGCGGAGGATGGAGGGGAGGCTTCTCACTTTGGCGGCGGGCGTTTGGTAGGTCACGCCCAGCGAGAAGGCGACGCGGCGCTCGAACATGCGGCCGAAGTTGCGTATGCGGCTGCTCAACAGGTCGGCGTTCGAGAACACCACCTGCTCGCCGGATAGGCTGCGGATCCGCGTCGTCTTCAATCCGACATGCTCGACCGACCCGAGAAATTCGCCGACGACGACGAAGTCGCCCACGACGAAGGGTTTGTCCAGAACGATCGACAGCGACGCGAAGAGATCGCCGAGGACGCTTTGCGCTGCGAGCGCGACCGCGATGCCGCCCACGCCGAGACCCGCGATCAGGGTCGTGACGTTCACACCGAGGTTGTCGAGCATGACCAAAACGACGGCGGTCCACACCGCGAGCCGCACGACGAACCCCAGCAGGTCCATCGTGGCCACGACGCTGGTGTCCTCCGCGAGTTGGCGGCGGCGACGCGCCTCCAAGAACGTCGTCAGTGCGGCCGTGGCCCAGAGCCCGAGCTGCAGCGCGAGGCCCACGGAGGCCACACGCGGTAGGAGCGCGTCGGTCCAGTACGCAGACGCGAGGAATCGGGAGCCGATCAAGAACGCAATGAGCACGAGGAACCAGCCCGCCGTTCGCCCAACCACGTGTCGAGCGATCTCGAGCCCAACCGCGGCATCGTGGTCGAACCGGCGCAGGCGACTGCGAAGCGTACGGCGCGCGATTACCAGCGCTGCCCACGCCAGCAAGGACACGGCGATGCTCGTGAGCCACGCGAGAACCGAGTTCTGAAGGATTTCCTGCTCGAGGACGACAAACGGATCCATGCTGCCTCCTAGTGCCGCTAGCGGGCGCTCGCCGCGATCTCACCCGCGAGCCAGCGAGCGCTGGCCGCAGGCGTTTCCTTGTCGATCTCGCGATCGACGCGATAGTTCGCTTGCTGCATGAGGTTCGGCGGGATCGCTCCGATCAACGGGGCGAGAGCTCGCCGCAGCAACGCGTCGTTAGCTCTGTCGCGCGCAAGCAGAACGATGGCGTCGTAGGGCAAAATGGCGCCCGCCGGATCATCGAGCACGACGAGGTCGTCGGCGACGATCCGCCCGTCGGTGGTGAAGGCCGAGATCACGTCCACGGCTCCATCGACCACGGCCTGATACATGAACGTCGACTCGAATTCGCGCCGCCCCGAGAACTCGAGCCCGTAACGGTTGCGCAGAGCCACCCACTCGGGCCGAGCGAAAAACTCGAAGTCCCCACCGATGTCGAGGCGGGCAGCGTGCGCAGCGAGATCCGCGATCGTGGCGATGCCGAGCTCTTCGGCCCGATCGCGGCGCATGGCGAGGCCATAAGCGTTCTCGAATCCCAGCGCGCCCAACAAGGCGATGCCATGCTCGCGCTCGAGCCAGTCGCGAATCTCGGCGAGCATCGCATCCCGTGCCGGGACGTCGGTGCGCCGCATGACGTTGGCCCAGATCGTTCCGCTGTAGTCGACGTACACGTCGATGTCGCCGCCCGCGAGGGCGCTGAAAACAACGGCCGAGCCGAGCCCGGCGCGCCGAGTTGCCGCGCCGCCGGCCCCGGTAATCCGCTCCGCTAGCAATTCGGCGAGCACGAACTGCTCGGAGAAGCTCTTGGCGCCGACGACGTAGACCGCCGCGGTATCGCGTGTCAGGTTCAACGCTGCCGTGGCGATGCCTATGCCGAGCGCCAGCGCGCCGCCCGCGACGCGCCAGCGGCTGCGCTGCGCGAACCCCGCCTCGATCAGTCCGAGCAGCTGGTCCACGGCCATGGCCAGCGCCGCTGCGGCGATGCACCCGAACAACACCGAGACCCAATCCTGCGTCTGCAATCCCGAAAAAATGTAGTTGCCGAGACTCACCTGGCCCACGGGTGTCGACAGTGTCGCTGCGCCGATGACCCACACGGCTGCCGTGCGAACTCCGGCCATGAGCAGCGGCGTGGCAAGAGGTAGCTCTACGCGCCAGAGCCGTTGCCAGTCGGTCATGCCGACGCCCCGCGCCGCTTCGATGAGCGACGGGTCGATATTGACGATGCCGGCGACGCCGTTGCGGATGATCGGCAGCATGGAATAGAGAGAGAGAGCCAACAGCGACGGCAGGAACCCGAGTGCCGAGAACCCTCTACCCGTCAAGCTCTCCGCGAGCCCCGAGAGGGCGAGCAGCAACGGATAGAACAACGCCAATAGCGCGAGGCTCGGAACGGTTTGGATCAGGCTCGCGAACGCGAGCACGGGCCAGCGCACGCGCTCGGTGCGAACCGCAGCGACCACGAGCGCGATACTGACGATCAAGCCCAGAGCCATCGCTGCCGCGCCCAGCACAACGTGCTCGCTCAAGTAGTCGGGCAACAACGCCCACGCGCTCTCGATCCGCTCGATCATTGCGGGCGCGTGTCATCCAGCATGGCCACCACGCGCCGCATTTGTCGTCGCGGCATGTCCATGAGCTTGCGGATGCCGGGATCGCGTTGCTCGTTCATCATCTCGCGGGGCGTGCCGCTGGCGACAACCGTACCGCCATGCATCACAACGATGCGGTCGGCGAGCAGCAGTCCTTCGAGCACGTCGTGCGTGACCATCACCGTCGAGAGCTTCATGCGTTCATGCAGCAGTCGATACTCCGTTCCGAGAGCGTCACGCGTCACCGGATCGAGCGCACCAAACGGCTCGTCCATGAGCATGATCGACGGCTGTGCCGCCAGCGCGCGCGCGACGCCGACGCGTTGGCGCTGGCCGCCCGACAAGGCCGCGGGGAAGCGGGCGGCGAGCTCGACAGGTAGGTTGACGAGCGCCAGCAGCTCCCGAACGCGAGCAGCGACGCGGGCCTCGTCCCAGCCGAGCAGCCGTGGAGTGATGGCGACGTTCTCGGCGACCGTCATGTGGGGAAACAGGCCCACACGTTGGAAAACGTAGCCGATGCGGCGGCGCAGGTCGTGCGTGACGAAAGCGCTCGTGGTCTGCCCCTCGATCAAAACGTCGCCGGAGCTCGGCGGCTGTAGCCGGTTGATCATCTTGAGCAGCGTGGTCTTGCCGGAGCCCGACTCGCCGAGAATGACCAGGAATTCTCCGGGCCACACGACGAGATCTACGGCGCGCACCGCGAAACTCCGACCGTAAGAGCGGCAAACGGAGCGAAGCTCGATGAGCGGCCGCTGCCGCGCCTCGGCGCCGGCGCTCACGGCTCGAGCGCGACCTGCTGCCCTTCGTCCGACGGCACATACACGTAGCGTGTGCCCGTCGGGCGGTTGCGCCCGACGCTGATCGTGACGATGTCTTCGAGTCGCGCTTGCTCGACGTCGGCGGCGGGTCGCGAGACGAACAGGTCGGCTTGTAGCAGGCCATCCGACTCGAACCCTTGGCTGTTGAGACCGCGGCTGGCGAGCCGCTCGAGGCAATGCTCGAACTCTTCCAGATCGCTGAAGCGGCGTTGCACGAACAGCGCGCTTTCGAGATGCTCCGTCACGAGGCCGTGCCGGGCGAATAACGCCTGGAGCGACTCATAAGGAAACATCCGCAGCACGAACGAGACGATCCAGAGCGGGCGCGAAGAGCCTGCGAGGATCGATCGAAACGTCTTATCGGACACGTAGCCCACCGCTCCAGTCGATAGAACCACGTCGACGTCTTGAAGGATGTCCGCAGCCTCGCGTGTAAGCGAGCCGCGTTCGAGATCGGCTACGATCCCGCGCTCGATGAGCCCCACGTCCTTGGCGTAGCGGATCGCCTGCTCGGACGCATCGAGGCCCACGAATGTGGCGACGCCCGTATCGGGCCAGCTCGCGTAGTAATTGCGATCGAGACGCGCCACCTCTGCGGACTCGAGCACGGCCATCTCGTGTCGCGCGTAGCGACGGCGCAAGCTCGCAAAAGTCATCGGAAATCGGTGCACCGCCGCGTTGATCCCGTACGACGACCCGACGTCGAGCACGACGGGGCGCTTGTCGTAACGCCGTTGGTACGCCGTCAGGATCTGACGAACGACGGGCGCAGCCACATCCGGAATCATGTAGTCGAGCGCACCGAGCACGGAGAAGTAGCTGCGTGGGTCCTCTGCTACGTAGATCTCGTCGAAGTTGGCCTTGCTCGAATTGATCGACAAAAAATTCTCGCTCACGGTACCCCCCCTTCGCACGGAAAATCGGTGCCCTACGCGGGCGTTATCAGCCGCGTGCGCTAGTCGGCGCGCGCTATTGTCGTCTGCGGGCGGCGTCCACAGCGATTGCGAGAGCGGCGAGAGCCGGAAGTCTCGCGGGACGGATCCGCCTTTTTTCAACCATAACACCGATCGCCGGCGAGTGCGACGGCAATGTCGGATCGGAAGAGTCGCCTCTATTGCGGTTTACGGAACAGCAGCGCGATGCGGTCGGTCCGATCGTTCACTTCGGGGTTGGCGACCTCGAGCGCGAGCGCGTCGTTCGGCCGGTAGTACAAATCGCTGAAGTCGACGAGCTCGAAACCGGCGTCCTGGACCTCTTTGATCACGAGCACAGGATCGACGCGCCGCCCGTTCTGGCGATTCTGCGGCTCGTTGTGGCGGCGAGTGTGGTCGACGATTCCGTAGTAGCCGCCGGACTTGAGCGCAGCGAACACGGAGCGGTTCACCGCGGCTCGGTCCGCCGGCGAGAAGTTGTGATAGTTGCGGAACGTCACCGCCAGGTCGACGGGCTCCACGTCCCAACGCCCAGACGGGCCGAAAGGACCGCCGCTGCCTTGGGCCGTGGCTCCCCAGCCGATCTCTTCGACTTCCTCGAGCCCCGGCAGGTCGGCGATGCGCCGATACGCGTCGGCATAGAAGCCCGCGGGATGCGCGACGTACAGCCTGCCTTCGTCCCGAAGCACCGGCGCCAAGATCTTCGTGAACCAGCCGCCGGCCGGCAGGATCTCGATGACCCGCATGTCCTCGCGCATGCGGAAGAACTCCAGGATCTCGGCAGGCAACCGGTTCACGTCGCGTGCGCGTTCCTCGGGCGTGCGAATCTCGCCTTGCAGGGCCGCGATCACGCGTTGCTGGAACGGCGTCGGATTGGCGGGCTGTGCGTGCAGGGCAGGGCCGAGCGACAGCGCGGCGACAACGGCGAGCAGCGAGCGGAAGGGTATGCGCATGACGGGTCTCCTTGTCGCCGACGGCGCTGCGTGCCGAACGTCCGGGCGGGTTACTCGGCGGGCGGTGGCGCCGCCGGGCCCAGCGGCGGCAGCGAGCGCAAGTACGCGACGACGGCGTCGAGGTCGCTCGGCTCCATCTTCTTGTAGAGCCAATACGGCATGAACGGCAATAGCGTGCGGCCGTCGCGGCTGATGCCGTCCGTGATCGCGCGCTTGATCTCGCCGTCCGTCCAGCTTCCCAAGCCCGCTTCGGAGTGCGACGTGATATTCGCGGACACGGCGGCCCAGTCGTAGATGAACGGCCGCGCGTAGACGTTGCCGCCGCGGCCGAGCTGCGCCATGTCGATCTGGCCCATGACGTACGTCGTGTGGCAGTCCATGCAGTGGCCCATGGGGCCCGCGAGGTATTTGCCGTAGTTGACGATGTCGGTCTTCGGCACGTCGGGCACGCTGGTCACGACGGGGCCGAAGCCGTTGAGCGGGATCTGGAAGGTGCTGCGCGTCACTTCGTTACGCACGGCGGGCACCGACTTCACGTACATGGCGATCGCGCGCACGTCGGTGTCCGACAGGTCGCGATACCAGCCGAACGACATCGGCGGGCCTAGAAACTGGCCGTCGGGCCGCTGCGCGTTGCGGAGCGCGTGGACAATCTGGTCCTCCGTCCACGAGCCGATGCCGGTCTCCATGTCGGGCGTAATGTTGGGCGCGTAGGCCCTGAAGACGGGCTCCTCGATGACGAACGCGCCGGCGAGATTCTTGCTGTCGTCGGGTGTGCCGTCGGGCAAGCGCGGCGTGTGGCAGTTGCCGCAGCCCGCGATCGTCTCGACGAGATAGCGGCCGTGCTCGAGTGGATCCGCGCTGTCGCGGATCACGGCAGCGGCGGCTGCGGGAGCCGGCGCGGGCGCCGCGGCCGGTTCGGGCGTGGCCGGGGCGGGTGCTTGCTCGGGCGCGCAGCCCGCTACCGCCAAGATCGTTACCAATGCCGCCCAAATTAGGGTCGGGCGCGCTCCCCCAAGACCGGTAGTCACCTGTTCTTCTCCCGTTTTCCGTGTTGGCGCAAGACGGCCAAGCATACGCAAAAACTGGCGGCATCCGATAGAACCCACGGCCGGCGCCGAGGGCGAGGCCCCAAACGCCGGGCTACGCTCGTGCCAAAGCGAAGCCGCTGCGTGCGGCCGGCGATGGGACGGCCGAGGAATTTCTCGAAAGAAAACCATAGGTTAACCCTGGTTTATTAACGGTTAAGGATGGGCTACCTTGGATCCCTTGCAGGGGGCGCCAGGGGCCGATGTCGTCAGAAACCGAGCTCCTTCGAGAGCAAGCCAACAAGATCGTTCAGAGCGGCACGCTCGGCCGGTCGCGTTCGTACGCGCGACTGCTCGAGTTCCTCGTGGACTGCGCGGCCGGCGGTCGCACGCCGAAGGAGCTCGAGATCGCAATGGAAGCTTTCGGTCGCGGCGCCGACTTCGACCCGAGCCAGGACTCGATGGTGCGTGTCTACGCGCACAATCTGCGCCAGAAGCTCGAGCACTACTACGCCACGGCCGGGCGCGGCGAGCGCGCACAGCTCACGCTCGCACGCGGCGAGTATCGCGTCTCGTTGGCCGCGAACGGCGAAGCGGGCGACGGCGCCGCGGCGGCGCCGGCCAATGCTCCGAGAGTCGAAGCTCCCGCTGCGCCCGCGGTTGCGGTGCCTCGTCCCGCGCAGCGCACGACGTTTGCGCGTTGGCGTCTCGCGGCCGCCGGGCTCGCGCTGCTCGCCGTCGGCATCGCGGTCGGCATCGGCATCGGCATGAACCGCGCGCCGCCCGCGACGGATGCGCAGACCATCGCCGCGGCGCCGATCTGGGCGGGGTTGCTCGACGACGACCTGCCGATCCTCATCGTCGTCGGCGACTACTACATATACGGTGAGCTCGACGCGTACGGCGATGTCGAGCGCCTCGTGCGTGACTTCGGCGTGGGCTCGAGCCAAGAGCTCGACGATCTCATGATGAAAGATCCCACGCTCGTGAGCCGATACCTCGATCTCGATCTCACCTATTTGCCGACGGGCACGGCGTTCGCGCTGGTCGACGTGCTGCGCGTGCTCTACACCTCCGCCAAGCCCGTGCGTGTCGTCTCGATGTCGGAGATGAGCGAGTCGGATCTCAAGTCGAGCCACGTCGTCTATTTGGGCTACATCAGCGCGCTCGAGAAGCTCGAAGACTTCGTGTTCGCGTCGTCGAGCTTGACGATCGGCTACACCTACGACGAGCTGCGCAACGTCGAGACGGGCCAGCTCTACACGAGCGAGGCGGGGCTGCCCGAGATCGACCGCAATTATCGCGATTACGCCTTGATCGCCACGTTCCCCGGGCCCGGGGGCAACCAGCTCGTGATCGTCAGCGGCACGCGCGACGCGGGGCTCATGCAAGCCGCTCACGCGCTCGCCGATCCCATGTACATCGCGAGCATGGAGCAGAGCCGGCCCGACACGGGCGGCGTTCGGCCGCCGGCCTTCGAGATGCTCTACGAGGTCACGGGCTACGGCCGCACCAATCTCGACGCGCGCCTCGTCCACACGGCCAAGCTCAACTACGAACAGATCTGGGGCGGCGTGTTTCGTCAGGCCGTCGACTGAAGCGGCAGCGCCACCTCGGCGAGCATGCAGCGCACGCTGCCGCCGCCGACGCGTTCGATCGTCGCGATGTCCGCTGCGACCAGCCGTCCGTGCCGTTCGAGCGCGCGCCGCGTCGGTTGTTCGAGCGCCGCAAGCGCAGTGGCCGAAAGCGCGATCACGGGGCCGCCCTTGCCCGCAAGCTCGAGCAAGTTGCCCGCAAAATTGTCGAGCTCGTCGCCGCCGAGGTCGATGAGCTCGTGACCCGAGCGCTCGAGCCGCGAGCACACGAGGTGGCGCTCGCTGCGATCGCGAATCGCGCCGGTGCAGAGCGCCGCGAAGCGCGTGCCGACCGACAGCAGAACGTTGGTGTGATAGATGGGCTGCCCCGCGCCGTCGACGGCGTGGAACGCCACGAGCTCGTAATCGAGCGCACGGCCGAACTCGGCGAGCGCGTCCGAGTGCGTGCGCGGCGAAAGGCACGCGTACGCCACGCGTTGCGCGCGATCGAGCACGAGGCTCCCCGTGCCCTCGAGATACTCGCCGCGCGCTTCGAGCGCGCTCAAGTCCACGACGCGATCGATGCGATAGCCGAGCCGCTCGAGCGCCGCGAGCACGTCAGTGCGCCGCTCGCGACGGCGGCTCGGCGCCAGCAGCGGGTAGAGCACCGCGGTGCCGTCTGCGTGCAGGCTCAGCCAATTGTTCGGGAATACTTCGTCGGGCAGCGCGGCGTCTCGTTGGCCGTCGAAACGATGAACGCGGACGCCCGCTTCCTCGAGCGCGAGCAAGAGCGCATCGAACTCGCGCTGCGCGCGCAGTGCGACGTCGCCGAGCCCGGTCGCGGAGCGCTGGAAGAAGTTCGACGCCGCCGTCTCCGCATTGCTGCCGAAATGCGCCGGCCGAACCATGCACACGGCGCCGCAGGCTTGTGCCTCGGGCGCTCGCGTGCGCGCGTCGCTCATGGGCAGCTCGACGCTGCAGCCGGATTTTCGACGAGTGCGCGCTCGAGCTCGGCGACGGTGTCTCGAATCGCGCTTGAGAGCTCGCCCGTAGCGTCGCTGCCGGCCAACGCCGTGCGGGCCTCGGCGAGTGCCGCGGCGTAGCAGCCGCGCGCCGCGAGCGTGTTGGCGAGGTTGTTGCGCGCGGCCGTGTGCTTAGGGTTCGCCGCGAGCAGCCGGCGATAAAGCGCCGCGGCCGGAGCCGCGTCGCCCGCGTTTAGGCGCTGGCCCGCGGCCGCGAACAGCACGAGCTCGTCGTCGGGCCAGCGTTCGAGTGCGGCTTCGTAGCCGCGCTGCGCAGCCGGCGGCGCGAGCAAGGGCTCGGCACCCGCGAGCGCGCGCACGTAGGCGCCCGCCGTGGCCGTCGCCGGCAACCCGCCGGGCTCCACGACGACGAAAGCCCAATTCGTGCCGCGCTGCCACGAGCGCAGAAATCGCGAGCCCCGTTCGATGCGCCGCTGTTCGGCTCCGGAGCGCAGTATCACGTTGCCGTCGTCGACGCCGACGACGACGGCGTAGTGCCAAACGGGCACGCGATCGACACCTAAGTTCTGAAGCACGAGCACGGGCCGGCGCGCCGCGAGCTCGGCGACGAGCGCGCCGGGCTCCGGCGCCAAGACGTAAGGGATGAAGCCGTGGCGGCGCGTCGCGCCGAGCAGCTCCGGCTGCAGGCTGCCGCGCAGGCCCTCGACGTAGACCTCGCGCACGAGGCCGTCGGCGTCGACGGGGGCGCCCGCGTGCGCGAGCACCGTCGCGAGCGCGGCCGGCCCGCATTGGTACTCGGTCTGTGGGAAGAACGGCACGGCCGTGAGCTCGTCGGCCCGCGCACCCGGGGGCAACTGCGGCGCCGCGGCGCAGCCGCCTACACCGAGCGCTACGACGCCGAGCGCCGCGACTGCAAGGGCCGCGCTAGATCTTGTTGAAGATGTCAATGACGCCGACGAGCTCGAGGATCAGCAAGACGATGAACACGACGCCCGCGACGCCGAGCAAGTTGCCGCCTGCCGGCAGGTTCTCGAGCTCCGTGGCGAGCAGCGCGAGCTCCTCGTCGGTGAGCGCCGCGATGCGCTCGTTGGCGGCGATGGGATCCACGCCGTACTGCTCGAGGCGGCTACGCACTTCCTCGCGCGCCAGCACGGCGTCGATGCGCGCGAGCGCCGCGTCGCGGTCGAGGGTTGTCAGGTACTGCTGCGTGCTGATGACGCCGGCCCGGGCGACGTGGTGCGGCGCTGCGGCGAATAGCGAGGCCGCGAGCATGAGGGCGAGTGAGCTGCGATGCCGATTACGCATGGTGGGACTCCAAAGCTCGTGCACTCGAGTGTAACGGTAGCGAAGCCGGGCGTTCGAGGCTAGTCCTCCGTCCACCAGGCCGCGAACTCGTCGAAGTCGATGAGCGAATCGTCGTTCGTGTCGATGTCCTGAAAGCCGATTTCGATCTCCTTGCGCGACATGTCGGCTTCGAGCTCGTCGAGCATGGCTGCGAACTCGTCGATCTGGATGCGGCCGTCGGCGTCGCGGTCGTTGTAATCGAACGCTTCGCGCAACTCGTCGAGCTCTTCCGGGCTCAGCTTGTCCTTTTTCTGGCTCATTCGTCGGCGTTCCTCGTAGGATCAGCAGGTGCCGTGCCATTGTCCCTTTTTTCGAGGGCGGGCGCGCGCTCTTCGAGCTCGGCAGCCGGGCGGCCGATGATCAGGAAGATCACGACGAAGCCCAAGTAGGTGCGGCCGGCCGTGTCGAGCTCGTGCAAGATCAAGCCGCACGCCACGAGGCTCACGAACGTCGCAATCGTCGTGAGCCGCGTGCGGTACGCGAAGTAGCGGCCGCGCCGCCGCTCCGAGACGAGATCGCGCATGATGCTCGTCCACTGCGGCGCCGCGAGGTGTTGGCGCTGTGGTAGAGCATGAGCAGCACGAGCAGCGCCTGCAACGCGCAGCCCATGATCACGAGCCGCCGCCGCCCCACGTAGTTGCCGAGCCAGGCGGAGAAGATCTGTGCCGACGACGCGAGCAGCAGCGGCAAGGTGCTCAGTAACGCGATTTGCGGCGCCGTCGCGCGCAAGAACAACGCGAACGCCGAGAAATAGATCTCGCCCGCGCCGACTTGCACGGAGAACGCCATGCCGTCGCGGACGGAATGGCGCAGTGCTTTGTCGACGGCGGGAACCTTGGAGAACTGGGCGGCGGGCATGGCGTGACTGACGGCAGCCGACGGCTGGCGAGTTTATAGGCCGCGCTGACGCGAGTCAGATCGGCAGAAATACGCTCCTGCTATTTCTGCACGCCGCCATCCACGGCGGCGGCGTTGGTCGCTCTCTAGATCGACACCATCAGAACGGCGCCTGGCGGAACCTGACGGGCTCCCTGATCGCACCTGAAGGGCGGCGGCTGTCGATTGGGCGGGCGATCCCTGTACCAGATCCGGCATTCCTGCCGCGGCGGTGGAGATTCGCGCCGGGCGCGGTTCGTGCCACCGTCGGCCCGGGCTCGCCAGGCGCCGAGCTCGCCCCGTGCCCGCGCCTCGGGAGAAGCACGCGAACGCGAGGTCCCGACGTCGCGGAATACCGGGCGCGAGCTCGCTTGCCGCTGCGCCGCTTCGTCCGGCGAGGCCAAGGGCTCGAGGCCGTCCGGGAGCGGGGCGGCGGCTTGGCCGGACGCCTGCCGCGCCGCGGCCACCAACCGGGCGTTGTAGCTCCGGAGCGCGCCATCAGCGGGCGCGAGACTATGGGACCGCGACGCCATGGCCTGCGCCTGCGCGAAGTCGCCGAGGTCGAGACGGGCGAGCCCCAGGTAATGCCAGACCGTGGGATTGCGCGGCTCGATGCGCAAGGCGCGCTCGAGCGCCAACGAGGCTTGTTCCGGCCGCCCGGCGCGCAGCTCGCGTTCCGCGTCCTCGAGCAAGGCCAGCACGGCCTCGTTCCCCCGACCCGACAGCGCCAGTGGACGATCCGCGCCTCGAACGGTTCGCACCTCGTCGCTGAGGCGCGCCACGGCGGCCGTCGCGTCCGTGGCGACTGCGCAGAGCGCGCCGACGAGGACAGCGAGTGCAGGGGCAATCGTTCTCAAGCGGCGCCGCCGTCCTCGAGCAGGCTGCGCAGCATCCAGGCATTCTTCTCGTGAACCTGGAGGCGCTGGGTCAGCAGGTCGCAGGTCGGCTGATCGTTGGCCTTCTCGGCGGCCTTGAACGCCTTGCGCGCCGTCTTGGCGACGGCTTCCTGTCCCGCGACGAGGATCCGAATCATCTCCATGGCGCTCGGCACGCCCTCGACTTCCTCGATCGAGGCCAGCTTCGTGAACTCCTTGTACGTGCCCGGCGCCGGCAGGCCCAGCGAGCGAATGCGCTCGGCGATGACGTCGAGCGCGTTCCAGATCTCCGTGTAGTGCTGCATGAACAGCACGTGGAGCGTCTGGAACATCGGCCCCGTCACGTTCCAATGGAAGTTGTGCGACTGAAGATACAGCGTATAGCTGTCAGCGAGCAGGCGCGACAGCCCGCTCACGATGACCGCGCGGTCTTTCGCCGTAATGCCGATGTCGATCTTGCTGGGGTTGACCATAGGGTTCGTCCTCCGCTTCAGTAACGAGGATAATCTAGGCGGCCCGCGCCGCCCAGCGCTCGAGATCCTCGAGCCCGCCGATGCGCTCGCCGTTCACAAACACCTGCGGCACGGTTTGCGCGCCGGCGATCGCGCCGAGCGCCTTGCCGCGCACCTTGTGCGCGAGCGGGATCTCGACGAAATCGACGCCGCGCTCCTGGAGCAGCGCCTTGGCCTGCGTGCAGTACTGGCAGCCATCGCGCGTCAAGATCGCGACCTGGTCGGGTTTGCGCGCCTTGGGGCTGATATACGCGAGCATGGTCGCGGCGTCCGACACCTCGAACGGATCGCCTGGTTTCTTGGGCTCGACGAACATCTTCTCGACGACGCCGTCGCGCACGAGCATCGAGTAGCGCCACGAGCGCTTGCCGAACCCGAGATCGCCTTTGTCGACGAGCTGACCCATGCCGGCCGTGAACTCGCCGTTGCCGTCGGGGAGGAACGTGACGTTGTCGGCGCCCTGATTCGCGGCCCACTCGTTCATGACGAACGCGTCGTTGACCGAGACGCAGACGATGCTGTCGACGCCGTTGGCGCGAAACGCCGGCGCGAGCTCGTTGTAGCCCGGCACGTGCGTGCTCGAGCACGTCGGCGTGAAGGCGCCGGGCAGCGAGAAGACGACGACGGTCTTGCCCTTGAAAATTTCGTCGGTCGTGACGTTGCGCCATTCGCCGCCTGCGCGCGTGCGAAACGTGACGCTCGGAACTCGCTTGCCTTCGTGGCTTTGGCTCATCGTGAGAACTCCTTGTGGGTGCTGTACGCACTCTAGTGAGCCGCACCCCGTGCCGGCCAATACTTTGTTAGTATTGCTTCGATAGAAAAAACCTATCGAAGACCCGTGACGCTGACCGAGCTCAAATACTTGATCGCCGTGGCCGAGGAGCAGCACTTCGGCCGGGCCGCCGCGCGCTCGTTCGTGAGCCAGCCGAGCCTCTCGGCTGCGGTCAAAAACATCGAGGACGAGCTCGGAGTGCGTGTGTTCGAGCGCAGCAAGCGCGGCGTCGCGCTCACCGCAGTCGGGGCCGAGGTCGTCGCGCAGGCGCGCCGCACGCTCGAGGAGGCGGCGCGCATCAAGGTCGTGGCCAAGCAAGGCAAAAACCAGCTGCGCGGCGTGCTCAGAGTAGGGGTCATCCACACGATCGCGCCCTATCTCTTACCGCAGCTCGTCGCGGCGTTGCGCAAGCTCGCGCCCGAGATGCCGCTCGACATCGAGGAGAACATGACGGCGAACCTCGACCGCATGCTCAAAGCAGGCGAGATCGACGTCGCGCTCCTCGCCTTGCCGTACGAAGCGCCGGGGATCACGGTCGAGCCCCTGTACGACGAGGACTTCCAGCTGGTCGTGCCGGCGCACCACGCATTCGCGCGTCGGCGCAGCGTGCCCGTCGGTGAGCTCGACGGCGGCGAGCTGTTGCTGTTGCCCGTCGGCCACTGCCTGCGCGATCAGGTGCTCGGCGCCTGCACGGAATTCTCGCGGGCACCGCCGCCGGGCCGCCTCGGCAATTCGCTCGAGACGCTGCGCAGCATGGTGGCGTCGGGGCTCGGGATCACGGTGCTGCCGGCCACGGCGCTCGTCGAGCGCCACCGCACGCCGCTCGTCAAGGCCATACCGTTCGCGGAACCGCGGCCGCTGCGCCGCATCGCGCTCGCGTGGCGCACGGCGTTCGCGCGGCCGGCCGCCGCGCGCAAGATCGTCGAAGCGATTCGCGGGCTCGATCTGCCCGTGGAGCTACTCGGCCGCGCGTAGCAGCCGCTCGGCGCGTGCGGCGAGCCGCATGTCGCGGCCCGTGAGGGTGAGCGCCTTGCGCGCCATCGTCGTGGCCTGCGTCGCGTTCCCTGTTTGCAGCTCGAGCTCGCCGAGCTCGATCCAGACTTCCGGGTTGTTCGGATCGAGCCGCAGCGCCCGCTCGAGCGTGGCGCGCGCCGCGGGCAGGCTGCCCGCGGCGCGCTGCACGCGGCTTTGCTCGACCAGCGAGTCGCTCGCGGCAGTCGCATCGCTTTGCGGGCGTGCCGCGGCGACGTCGCGCTCGGGCAGCGGTGCCGGCCGCGACTGCAACGGCGGCAGCGACTGCGGCGGCGGCAGCGTGGTCGACGGCGATTCCGGTACGGTCGTCGGCTCCGGCAGCGGCGAGCTCACGGGCGGAGCGGGTGCAGGTGCGGGCCGCGCGGGTGCGCCGGCCAGCGACGTGCACGCGGCGTTCGCGGCGAAGGCGGCGAGCAAAGTCGCGCGCAACAGCGCAGTGCGCACGGGGCGGCTCACGGGCCGTCGCTGAGCCAGGAGCGGAAGCGCGCGCCGAAGCCCGTCTCGCCGTTGCACCCATATGCGCGCGGGAAGTCGGCTGTCACGGGTATGGGCATCAGCACGGCGTCGGGGCAGCGCTCCGCGGTCGGGTCGCCCGTCAAATAGTCGACCCAGCGCTCGTCGACGTCGGCGGGTCGCGGGGCCTCGTACGACGCGGCCTCGAGAGATTTGAGCAGCTCCGCCCAGATACGCCCGGCGCCCGCCGAGCCCGTGAGGCCCGTCGGCCGGTTGTCGTCGGCTCCGATCCACGTGACGATGAGATGATCGTTCGTGAACCCCGCGAACCAACTGTCGCGCAGGTCGTCGGAGGTGCCGGTCTTGCCCGCGACGACGAGATCCTGCGGCAGCTGGCGGTGCACGCTGCGGCCCGTGCCGCGCTCCATGACCTGCACGAGCGCCCGGTTGATGGCATAGACGGCGCCCGCGTCGGCGGCTTGCTCGATCTCGATCGCGTAGCGCTGCTTGAGCTCGCCGTCCTCGGCGATGACGCTGCGGACCGTGCGCAGCGGCACGCGAAAGCCGCCGTTGGCCAGCGTGTTGTAGACCTGCGCGACCTCGAGCGGGGTGAGCGTGAGCGCGCCGAGCAGCATCGAGGGATAGAGCGTGGGTTGTTGCTCGAGGCCGAGCCGCGTGAGCGTGGCGGCGATCGGCTCGAGCCCTACGTCGAGCCCGAGGCGGACCGTGGCCATGTTGTAGGACTCGGCGAGCGCGCGCACGAGCGGCACGAGGCCGTGCGCCAGGCCGTCGAAGTTGCTCGGCGTCCAGGTGTTGCGGCGGTCGAGCGGAACTACAATCGGTGCATCGTCGACGAGGCTCGCGAGCGTGTAGCGTCCCGACTCGAGCGCCGCGAGGTACACGGCCGGCTTGATCAGCGAGCCGATCTGCCGCCGCGCATCGAGCGCGCGATTGAAGCCTTCGAAGCTCGCATCGCGCCCGCCCACGAGCGCGCGCACCTCGCCCGTCTGCGGGCTCGTCACGATGACGGCGCCTTCGAGATCGGCGGAATTCTTGCCGAGCGTTTCGATGCCCGTGCTCAGAGCGCGCTCCGCGGCCGCCTGCACGGCGGGGTCGAGCGTCGAGAGCACGACGAGGCCCGTGCGCTCGAGGTCGTCGCGCGCGTAGTCTGCGCCGAGCTGGCGGCGCACGAGCCCCAAGAACGCCGACTGCATAGCGCCACGGCGGTTGCCGGCGACGAGGCCGAGGTCGCGCTCGGCCGCGGCTTGCACGGCCTCGTTGGCGGCCAAACCCTCGTCGACCATGCGCTGGAGCACGAAATTGCGGCGCGTGAGCGCGCGGTCGGGGTGCCGGCGCGGGTCATAGTACGTGGGGCCGCGCACCTCGGCCACGAGGAGCGCGAGCTCGTGGAGCTCGAGCTCGGCGAGCGGCTTGCCGAAGTAGAACTGGCTCGCGAGGCCGAAGCCGTGAATTGCGCGCGCGCCGTCCTGGCCGAGGTAAATCTCGTTGACGTAGGCGTGCAGCAGCTCGTTCTTGTCGTAACGCAGCTCGAGCGCCACGGCCATGAACGCCTCGCGAACTTTGCGCCACCAGGTGCGCTCGTTGGTCAAGAAATAGCTGCGCACGAGCTGTTGCGTGAGCGTGCTCGCGCCCTCGCGAATCTCGCCGGCGGTTACGTTGACGAACGACGCGCGCAGCACGGCGATCGGGTCGATGCCGAAGTGGCTGTCGAAGCGCCGGTCCTCGACGGCCTTGAGCGTGTCGGTCAGGAGCTGCGGAATCTCGTCGGGCGCGACGATGAGCCGATCCTCGCCGTGCGACGGGAACAAGCTGCCGATGAGCAGCGGATTGAGGCGCACGATCGCCGTGCGCTCGCCGCTCGCATCGCGCAATGCCGCGATGCGACCGCCGACGAAGACGAGCGACACCACGCGCTCGGGCTCGGTGTCGCCCGCGAACGCGAAGCCGCGCGTCGCGAGCTCCATGCGGCCGAGGCCGAGCCTGAAGGTGCCGGGCCCCGGCAGGCGGGGATCCTCGCGATAGCCCAGCCGGTGCAGCTCGGCGACGAGGTCGTCGGCCGACAGCGCGCGTCCGGCATAGAGCTCGAGCGGCGCCGCGTAGACCTGCGCCGGGATGTCCCAACGCCGGCCTTCGAACTCGCTCGCGGCCTGGAACGCGAAATAGCCGCCGATGAGCACGGTCGCGACGAAGCCGACGGCGATCACGCGCAGCAGCAAGCCGCGCAGCGGCAGGCCGAATATCTTCCGGGATGGGGTGCCGGGCGCACGGGGGGCCATTGAGGCACCTTGGCATGAGTGGCCGGCGCACATCAAGCGCGCGGCCGCCCGCGCGGCCCCGCGGCCGTAGCCGTCGCCGCTGTCGCGCCTAGCGGCCCGTGTTGGCCGTTTGGGAAGCGCTCAGCTCTTGCCCGGCTGCGCCCAGAGCACGATGAGGATGATCAAACCGATGAGCGGGATGAGCAGCAGCAGCTGTAACCAACCGCTCTTGCCGGTGTCGTGCAGCCGGCGCGCGCCGGCGGCGAGCTCCGGCAGCAGCATCGCGAGCCCGAAGAGGCCGCCGACCAGCGGGCTGACGATATTCAGCGCCACGCAGACGAGGAACACGAACAATACGAACCACCAGAACTCCGACCGCGAAGCCGTACCGTTGAAGTCGACGTATTTCGTGAGGCACGTGCGGATCGATTCTACGAACGTCATGGCTTTCCTCCCCCGCCGCCAGTCGGCGCGGGAGCCATCCTAGCGGCGAACGGCCGCCGTGGCGACTGCCGGCACGGACGCCGCGCCGTCGCGCCAGCCGCTCGGCCGCGCGGCGGGGATCACGGGCCTGCCGAGACCGTCGATCTCGAGCTCGACGCGCTGCGCGGCGCGCAACCGGGCGAGCTCGTCGAGGGTCACGCCGAAGTAGTGGGCCATGCTCTCGTCCGCGACCGCCAAATGTGCCGTGCGGCGGTTCGAGCCCGCGAACCGCCACTTGTTGATCAGGGACCAGATCGAGACCGTGAGGACGACGTCGGCGAGCATGACGCCGTACCAGAGCAGCGCCGTGCGGAGCGCGGCGGCGCCGCCGGCCCGCACCATGACTTCGTAGGCGAACTCGATGCCCAACCCCCACGCGAGCAAGCTCACGAGCGGCAGCCAGAGATACACGTAAACCACCCACATGATGCCCGTGATCAAAGCGCCGAGCGTGCGCTGGCGGCGCGTCAAGAGCTCGGGTGCGTCGATATAGGAGGTGACCTTGCCCACGCTAAAGAGCCTCGTGTCCGCTCGGCCGCACGCCGCGATCGGGGCTCACCCACACTGCCCGCGTGCCGCGCTTCTTGGTCAGCGCTTTCGGCACGGCCACGACCGTCGCGGCCGTATGCAGGGCCCAGTACACCATCGGGTACCAAATCATCCAGTAGTAGTACTTGCCGAACTTGGGCTCGTAGCGCGAGTCGATCGCCAAGCTGATGCCGAACTGCACGAGGCAGGTTCCGCCAAGGATCACACCCGTCCATCCTGGAATCAGCGTGAGCGCGTCGAGCGGCGCCGGCAGCGTCACGAACCGGCCGATCACCCACGCGGCGAACACCAACGACATCGTGTAGGCCCAAAACGTGCTCACGAGGAACTCGACGCCGACGAGCCACATGCGCCGGCTGTGCCACGAGAGCAGACGGCGCCAGTAACGCTGGAATACCTCGACGCCGCCCTGCGCCCAGCGCACGCGCTGCCGCCAGAGGCCTTTCATAGTCTCTGGCATCAAGATCCAGCACAGCGCGTTCGGCTCGTAGCGGATGTCCCAGTGACCGAGCTGCAAGCGCCAGCTCACGTCGATGTCCTCGGTGACCATGTCGACGTTCCAGTAACCGACGGCGTGCAGCGCCGACTTGCGAAACGCCGCGACGACGCCCGACACGGTGAACAGCCGTCCGTAGATGCGCTGCGCCCGCTTGATGAGCCCGATGATCGACGAGAACTCGCCCACCTGAATCTTGCCGAGCAGTGTCGTGCGGTTGCGGATCCGCGGGTTGCCCGTGACCGCCGCGACGCGGTCGCTCTCGACGAAGTGGCGCATGAGCCAGCGCGTCGCGTGCCGCTCGAGCAACGCGTCGCCGTCGAGGCACACGAGATACTCGTGGCGCGCGGCGAGGGCCGCCATGCGCAGACCCATGGCCTTGCCCTGGTTGCTGCGGAAGTGAATCACGCGCACGCGTGAGTCGCCGCGCGCGACGCGGTCGAGCACGGCCGCCGTGTTGTCGGTGCTCGCGTCGTTGATCGCGATGACCTCGAGCTCCGGGTAGTCCTGCGCGAGCAGCGAGCCGAGCGTCTCGGCGGCATTCTCGCCCTCGTTGTGGCAGGGCACGATGAACGACACGGGCGGAGCGTCGCGCAGCGGCGGCGGGTCGGTGGGCAGCCGGCGCTCGTGGTGCTCGCGATAGAAGAAGTAATAGACGGCGCCCGTCATCCAGACGTACGACATGACGAGCGGATAGTAGAAGGTGAACTCGAGCAGCCAGCCGACGGCCGTGGCGAAGCTCATGGCGCCTCCGCGGGCGACGTCGCGAGCGACAGGCCGCGGCGCAGCGCCCCGAGCGCCGGCTCGGCCGCGATGAAGTCCTCGGGATAATAGGCGAGGTGGCGCACGCCGGCCGCTTGCAGCGAGCGCAGCGTCGTCTCGAGCGTGCGTGCGTCCACGCCTAGACCTGTGTTCCAGTCGACGGTTTGCAGCTCGAAGATCGTCTTGTCGAAGCCGTACGGCGCGTGGCCCACGGTTCGCACGAGCGCGCGATAGAAGGCGCGCGCGTCGCGCGCGCCTTCGAGCTGCGGCATCGCCATGAGCGCGACGTGATCGTAGGCCGCGAGGTAGTCGGAGAACCGCTGCGCGAGATAGACCTCGCCGTTCGGGTCGAGCAATGCCGACGCGAACAGGTTGCGCGCCGTGCGCGCGTCGGGGCGATGCTCGCGCACGGCGGCCGCGAGCTCGTCGCTCAAGTCGATGAGCGCGCGCGCCTTGAGCTCGCTCCAGCGGCGTGCGAGCTTAGGATCGAGCGCGGCGCGCTCGGGCGAGAACTCGTCGCCGAAGGCCGCGCGCGCCACGGCGAGCGCCGCGGGGTTTGCGTCCTCGAGGTCGCTCAGGCGGCCGTCGTCGTGAAACAAGAGGCCGTCGAAATTCGCGTGCGCCGCGAGATCGGCGTACACGTCGCGGATGAGCGCCCGCGCCCGCGGCTCGAACGGCGACAGCCGCGGCTCGGAGTCGGCGTCGACCGCCGTCGTGCCGCCCTCGGTTTGCAGCACGCGCCAATCGGGATCGACGCTCTCGCCCTCGAACGACAGCAGCGGCAGCCACGCGTAGACCTGCACGTTGGCGCGCGTCTTGAGCTGCCACGCGGCGCG
This sequence comes from uncultured Gammaproteobacteria bacterium, assembly GCA_964503125.1. Classification (GTDB taxonomy): domain Bacteria; phylum Pseudomonadota; class Gammaproteobacteria; order Steroidobacterales; family Rariloculaceae; genus FEN-1219. The sequence continues at coordinate 66,400 of CAZCZE010000049.1, read as the reverse complement.
GCTGAACAGGTCGGCGCGCACGGGCAGGTGGCGGTTCGGGAAGTACAGCGCTTGGGCGCCGCCGTCGGCATCGGGATCGGCGAACGCTTGCAGGAAGACGTGGCTCAAGCCGAGCGCCTTGATGCGGTCGAGCAGCCGGCCGAGGTTGCGCTCCTGCTGTACGGGGTCCTCGTCGTAGACGTAATCGAGGTCGACTTGTGCGGCGCGCACGATCGGTTGCGGCGGCGGATGCAAGAGCGCGAACGCGAGCGCGTCGACGCCGGCGTTGCCGCGCACGAGATGCCTGCCGAGCTTGAAGCGCCCGTGCCCCGCCGATCTCAAGTCGTTGCGGCCGTCGGCCAGCGTGAGCGCGATCGTAAGCCCAAGGTCGTGCGCCGCGCGTGCGAGCGCCTCGTTGTTCGCGCCGTAGGGCCACGCCACGACGCGCGGCGCGCCTCCTATGTGCTCCATGATGAGCCGCGTGCTCGTCGCGAGGTCGTCCGCGACGCGCGCGCCGTGCGCGGCGGCGTCCTCGTAGTGCCCGTGGGCGTAGCGCCGCGTGACGCCGGCCGGCAGCTCGTTGCCTTGCGGGTTGCCGACGATGCCGCGGTGCAAGTCGTGCGAGTGCGAGGCGATCTCGACGAGACCCGAATTCGCGAGCGCACGCACCTCGTCCCAGCTCAAAAAATCGGCGCGCGTCAGGGCCCGCCCGGCTTGCGCGACGCCGGCTTCGCCGTCGATCCAGCTCGTGACGACGGCGGCGACCGCGGGATAGTCGAACAGCTTCAGCAGCGGCAGCACGTGCGTATAGGCGCTCTTGAAGCCGTCGTCGAACGTCAGCAGCACGGCCTTGTCGGGCAACGGTGCGCCGCCGGCCCTGGCCGCGACGATCTGCTCCACGCTCACGGGCGTGAAGCCGTGCTGGCGCAGCCATTGGAAGTGACTGATGAGGTTGGCCGTCGAGATCGCATACTGATCCGCGTCGACGGCCGCGACGACGTCGTCGCGCACGTCGTGGTAGGCGAGCACGTGCAGCACGTGCGGCTCGGCCGGTGTAGCGGCGAGCGCGGGCAGCGCGGCCGTTGCCAGCAGTGACGAGAGCAGCAGAGGGCGATGGCGCATGTTGCTAAAGCCTCGCGCCGAGCTCGAGCGTGAAGGTCGTCGTGTACTCGGGCGCGCCGTCGTAGAACAGGCGTGCGCGCTCCGCGCCGAGCTCGGCGCGCAAGCGGCCGCGCAGGTCGAGCTCGAGGCGGTAGCCGAGGCGCCAGAGGCGGCCGCTTCCGTACCCGGCCTGGTCGTAGCGGCCGCCGCCGAGGTCGACGACCTGGATCAAGCTGCGCTCGTCGCGCCGATAGAGGCGCGCGGTGTGGCGCACGCCGGCGAGCGCGAACAGGTCGTGGCGCGGGCTGAAATACGCGTTGTTGTCCGTCAAGTGGCTCGCCGTCGCGAGGTCGCCCGTGACGTCGAGCTTGGAGCGCGGCGCGTTGCGCAAGCGGAACCAGCCTTGCGCGAAGTAGCCGTCGCCTTCGTTGCCGTCCGAGTGCTCGCGATGGCGCCAGCCGAACGTCATGCCGCCCATCTCGTTGGGCTTGAGCTCGACGGCCGCACCGAGAACGTCCGTGGTGAGACCGAGGCGGCGGCCGCGCAGCGGCGTGTCGCTGCTATCGAGGTCGAGCGACGCGCCGAGGCGCCAGCGGTCGCCGAGCCGGTAATCGGTCAGCGCACGCAGCCCGACGTCGTGATCGTCGTCGCCGCGCCGCAGCACGAGCGCGCTCGTGCGCCAGCGCTCGGAGCGAAACTCGGCGCCGCCGCCGGCGCGCCGGAGCTGTGCCTCGCCTTCGGGAAACTCGGCGTGGGCGTATTCCGCCTGTGCCACGGCTCGCCATCGCCCAAGCGGCCGCGAGAGCCAGGTCGCCGTCACGTGGTCTTGCTCGCTGCCGAACGTCGTGCCGCTCGAGCGGCTGTCGGCGGCGTCAAGAAGCAGCTCGCTGCGGCGCTCGACGTCCCAGCGCTCCGCGAGGCGGCGCACGGTCGGGTCTGCGGCGTCGAGGCGCTCGAGCTCATCGACGGTGCGCTCGACCTCACCGTAGGCGGCGGCATCGAGGCGCGCGTGCGCGTACCCCGCGCGCGCTCCCAGCGCGTCGGGATTCACTGCGAGCACCTGCCGGTACTCGCTCTGCGAGCGATCGAGCCAGCCGCGCCAGCGATAGACGTTGGCGAGCTCCTGGCGCGCCTCGGCGTTGTTCGGCGCGGCCGCGAGCAACGTCTCGAGCCGCCGTTGCGCCAGCCCAAGCCGGTCCGTGTAGGCGTCTGCGAGCGCAGCCACGAGCTCGGCGCGCAACGCAACGGGGTTGCCTTTCGTCACGATGGCGCCGGGGCCGACCTCGAGCGGCGGCAGCTCGCGCGTGAGCGCGTCGGCGACGCGCAACGCGTCGCGCGGTTTGTCGGCTGCGAGGTAGGCGAACACGAGGTCGAAGCGCACCTCGACGTCGCTCGGCTGCTGCGCGCTCGCGGCAAGCAAGAGCGTAAGGGCCGAGTCCGCTTCGCCGAGCTCGAGGTGCGCGCGGCCGGCGGCGACGAGCGCCTCGAACGGGGGCGACGGCATGGCCGCCTTCAGCAGCTCGAACTCGTTCAGCGCCTCGCGGCTCAAGTTGGCCTGCGCGAGCGCGATGACGCGGTCGGAGCGCACGGCCGCGCGGGCCGCGGGATCGGTGATCGTGACGAGCGATTCGTCGAGCGCGGCGAGCGCGCGCGCGTAGCCGTCGGATCGTTGCGCCGGCGGGTAGGGAGTCGAGGTCACGAGCCGCACGCGCAGCGCCGCTTCGTCGGCGCGCAGCCGCGCGAGCTCGGCTTCGCTCAGGATGCCTTCGTGCGCCGCGGCGAACTCGAGCGCTTCGGTGGGCAGCAGCAGCGCGCGCAGCGCGAGCGCATAGCCCCGCGCCGCGCCCGCGTGCTCGGGCTCGCTTGTGAGCACCTGCTCGTACCAGCGCAGCGCCTCGAGCCAACGGTTCGCGGCTTGGGCCACGTAGGCGCGGGCGAGCAGCACGGACGGCGCGTCCACGCGGCTCGCCGGCACGCGGTCGAGCGCGCGGCGTGCGGCCGGCTGATCGCGGCGATCGGCTTCGGTGAGCGCGAGACCGAGCGCGGCATCGAGGTCGTCGGGCGCGCGCTCGAGCGCGCGCCGGTACCAGAGCGCCGCCTCGTCGAAGTGGCGCAGGTTGCGCGCGGCCTTGGCGACGATGTTGAGCACGAAGCTCGGCGCCTCTGCGTCGAGTGCCGCGGCGCTCGCGAGCACCGCAGCGTCGCGCTCGGCCCAGCCGAGCACGGCGATCTCGTCATGGCTTAAGCCCGCGTCGGCGGGAGCGGCAGCACGCAGGGCGCGCAGCAGCTCGAGAGCTTCGTCATAACGCCCGGCGCGCGCGAGGGCGATCGCTTGGGCCGAGTCGGCCGCCGGCGCGGCCGCGGTCGGCGGCGAAGCTGCGGATTGCGCGCACACGGCGGGCGATAGCAACAACGCGGCGCCCGCGAGGGCGCTGCCGATCGCCGTCGCTCGGAGTCGGGTCCGCGAAATCATTGCGCGAAATTGTCGGATTGACCCGTGCCCCGAAGAAGTGCGTAGCGCACGCGACGCTCGCACGGCCGTGGCGCCGGCGGTGCGCCGTGTGACGCAGTTCACACTGGGCGGTACGATCGGAGCCGGCCGCGCGGCGCGTATAGTATGGGCCCGGCTCGCTGCCGCGGAGAGCTCTGTGACCCACGACCGGCCGCATCAAATCAAAGGCAGAGTCACGACCGCCACGATCGAGCGGCGCGTCGACCTCACGGCCGAGCACTTCAAGATCTGGCTCAAGGTCGCCGAGCCGTTCACGTTCGAGCCGGGCCAGTACTGCACGCTCGGCGTCGGCAACGTCGAGCGGCCGTACTCCATCGTGTCGTCGCCGCGCGAGCCTCTGCTCGAGCTTTTCGTCGAGCGCATTCCTCCGCCCGAGGGGCGCCTCACGCCGTTGCTGCACGCGCTCAAGGTCGGGGACACGGTGACGTTGCGGCCGCGCGCCAAAGGCGTGTTCCTGTTGCGCCCCGAGTTTCGCAATCACGTCATGGTCTCGACGGTCACGGGCGTCGCGCCGTTCGTGAGCATGCTGCGCCACTGGTTGGAGGGTCCGGCCGACGACCGGCGCATGTACGTGCTCGAAGGCGCGAGCTTCGTCGACGAGTTCGGCTACGACGACGAGTTAGGCGCGCTCGCGGCGCGCGAGCCGCGGGTGCGGTTCGTGGCCACGTGCTCGCGGCCGAACGATCCGCGCAACGCGGCGTGGCGCGGGCAAGTGGGGCGCGTCCACACGATCGTCGAGCAGCACGTGCGCGACTGGGGGCTCGCGCCGAGCGACACCTGCATCTACGCCTGCGGCCATCCGCAGATGATCGAGGACCTCCGCGCGCGCTATCTCGGCACGGGGTTCGACCTCGAGGAAGAGCGCTTCTGGAAGCCCGCGGCCGCGCAGGTCGCAAGCTGAGCGCCTTGCGCGGCGGGGGTCGGCCTTCGGGCGCCTGCCGCGCCTGCAATCGAGACCTTCCTGCGGTAGAGTGAACTCACCGCCGACGGAGGTTTGCCATGCACGAGCGCGCTGTTCAGGTGTTGCGCGCCGTCGCGGCCGTATGCCTGCTGGCCGTGGCGCTAGGGGGCTGCGGGGGTGGTGGCGGTGGTGGCGGTGGTGGCGGTGGGGCGGCTCCGCCGCCGGCCGGCCCGGCCAGCGGTTGGGTCGCGGGTTCGTTCTTGCCGGCGTCGACGTTCGCCGGCCGCTGCGTGAACCCGCGCTCGGGTACGAACCCCGCGACGGGGGCGCCCTACACCGATATCCGAGGGACCGCGCTCGACGAGAACAACTGGTTGCGCTCGTGGAGCAACGACCTTTACCTCTGGTACAACGAAATCGTCGACCGCGATCCCGGTCTTTACGCGACGCCGGATTACTTCGATCTGCTGAAGACCGCCCAAACGACGCCCTCCGGCAGCCCCAAGGATCGCTTCCATTTCACGTACGAGACGTCCGATTGGCTCGCGCTCATCGAATCGGGCACCGAGGCCGGTTACGGCGCCGTCTGGTCGGTGATCGCGGGCTTGCCGCCGCGGCGCATCGTCGTCGCCTATACGCATCCCGGCTCGCCGGCGACGGCGGCCAATGTGCAGCGCGGCGAGGAGGTCACCTTCATCGACGGCGTCGACGTCGTGAACACGAACACGCAAGCGGGCGTCGATACGTTCGTCGCGGGCCTCTATCCGGAACAGCTGCACGAGAACCACACCTTCACGTTGCGCAATCCGCAGCAAGGCACGCAACGGACCATCACGCTGCAGTCGCAGCAAGTGACGATCGACCCCGTGCAGAACGTCCGCACGGTCGACACGAACACCGGGCCCGTCGGCTACATTCAGTTCAACGACCACCTCCCGAGCGCCGAGCAACAGCTCATCGATGCGTTCGCGTCGCTGGCCGCGCAGAACGTCACGGACCTCGTGCTCGACCTGCGCTACAACGGCGGCGGCCTTCTCGCCATCGCGAGCGAGGTCGCGTACATGATCGCCGGCTCCGTGCCGACGGCCGGCCAGCCGTTCGAGCGCCTCACCTTCAACGACAAGCATCAGTCGATCAACCCCGTCACGGGTACCGCATTGACCCCGATGCCCTTTTTCGACGATTCGAGCACCGGGCAACCTCTTCCGACGCTGAATTTGCCGCGCGTCTACGTGCTCACGGGCTCGATGACGTGCTCGGCGAGCGAGTCGATCATCAACGGCCTGGGCGGCGTCGGCGTTCAGGTGATTCAGATAGGCTCGAAAACCTGCGGCAAGCCGTACGGCTTCTATGCCCCGGATAACTGCGGCACGACCTACTTCTCGATCCAGTTCAAGGGCGTCAACGCGGCCGGCTTCGGCGACTACGGCGACGGCTTTTATCCGAGCAACAGCATTGGAACGGGCAGCGTGCCATTGCCGGGTTGCTCGGTGGGCGACGACTTCACCCGCGCGCTCGGCGACCCGCTCGAAGCGCGGTTCGAAGCGGCGCTCCGTCTCCGCCAGTCGCAGACATGCCCTGCGCCGTCGGGCGTCAACGTGCCGGGGTTCACGAAGCCGTTCGACGGGTCGTTGTCATTCGACGGGTCGTTGGGCGAGACCGCCGACGGCATCGTCAGCAAGCCGCCGTGGCTCACGAACCGCTGGCTCGAAGTCCCATGAAGACGCCCCAGGCGTGCCTGCTCGCGGCGCTGATCGCGCCGACGGCCGCCTGCGGCTCGCTCGCGGCGCAGGAGCAGCCGGCCGTCATTGCGTCGCCGACGGCCGAGAGCCGCGCCGAGCTCGCGCGCGTCGTTTCGGTGGCGCTCAACGGTCAACCGGTCGCGCTCGGCGACGATGCATTGACGCGCGACAGCGTGCTCACAATCGAGCGCCGCACGCCTCCGGGACCACAGGGACGCGCCGCGACGGGCCGGACGCTCGAAGCGCCCGAGCGATTCACGCTGGTGCTCCGCGGCTCGCGCTGCCTGCTCGTGCGCGCGGCCGACGGGCGCGCCGTCGCGCTCGCCGAAGCGCGTTGCGTGCCCGCCGCCGCCCGGTAACCCGGAGGTCTCGTCGCGTCGATGGCTCTCTCGAGACCGTCGGCGCACAAGGGCAGCAATTTGCTCCTGCAATTGCTGCACGCCGCCATCCATGGCGGCGATGTGCGCCGACGAGCCCCAGGGACGGTCTTCCGGCGTGTCTCGAGAGAGCCATCGACGCGGCGAGACCTCCGGGTTCGATGCGCTAGCGCAGAAGGTCGCGCAAGCGATCCTGGAGGCGCTCCTGCAAACGGTCCTTGATCTCGTCGCCGATCTCGCCCAGCACGAGCTTGCTGAAGTCCGGCGAGATTTCGGGGTCGGTCAGGTGGCCCTCGATCTCGAACGGCAGCGAATCGCCGACGAACCTGTCGAGCGTCTCGCAACCGGCGATGCCGATCGAGCCCGTGAGCGTCGCGTCGAGCTCGTAGTCGAGCTCTTGCTCCACGAGCTGCAACGTGCCGTTGCCGCTGATGTCCATGAACGGCGTGCGCGCGAGCAAATCGCGGCTCTCCGCCGTGCCGGCCGCCACGACGGCCGAGCCCGCGATCCTCTCGTACGCGGTCGCCGCCGGTTGGGCGGCAGGCGCCGGCGCGCGCTGCGTCACGTTGTAGAGGCGGCACAGGGTAAACCCTAAGTTGAAGCCCCGGATCGCGCCGTTCGTCATGTCGAAGCGCACGTCGCCGCCGGCCGTTTGCACGTTCTCGATGATGGTGCGTCCTAAGCCCGCGAGCTTGAGGTCGAAGCTCCCCGTGCCGCTCACGTTGGCGGGCGCGCCCGTGAGCGCCGTGATCAAGGGCTCGAGCTCGATCCCCGCAGCGCGGCCGTCGAGCGCCAAGCCCGGCTCGTTGCCCGCGGCACGGACGGTGAAGTTGCCGTCGAACGTGCCGCCGTAGAGCCGGGCGCGTGCTCCCTCGAGCGTAAGGTCGCCGCCGCCGATGACGATGCGGCTGCCGACGTCTTGGAAGTCCATGCCGGCGAGCTTGAGCGCGCCGACACGCATCGTGCCGTTGAGGTCCATCGTGTTGTTCTGCGGTAGCTCGATGTCGCCCGCGGTCGCCTCGCCGGCCTCGGCGTCGCGCGCCTTGGGCGGCAAGTAGCGATCGGCGTCGACGCGGTCGACGTCGAGCTCGAACCGGTAGGCGGGCCGCTCGAAGCCGACGAGCGCGAAGCGGCCCGTGATCCTGGTTTCGTCGATCGCGAGCACGAGGTCGTCGAGCTCCGCGCGATCCCTGGTCACGCCGAAGCGCGTGACGACGGTCGCACGCCTGAAAGCGGCGGGATCGGACGTCGGCTGCGGCGGCAGCCCGAACCGCTGCAGCAGATCCTGCGGCGAGAACTCCGCGATTTCTGCGCTGCCCGTCCAGGCGGCGGCGCTCGAGACGTTGCGTGCCGTGACCTCGCCGCTCGCCTTGAGCCCGAACATCTCGGCGTCGAGCGGCACGATGGTGAGCGTATCGGTGGCGCCGTCGAGCTCGAACCGGGCGGCGATCGCGATGATCCCAAGCTCGCTCGCCGCGAGGTTCGGCGGCAGCAACGCCGCGAACGCCTTGACGAACGCCGCGGATTCGAAGCGCGACGTGGTCACCGAGGCGCGGAACAGGTTGCCGCGCTCGCCGGGCAACGCCTCGAGGTCGGCCGTGATCGTGGCGCCGAACACGCTTGCGTTGAGGCCGCGCAGCGCCGCGCGGCCCGAGTCGAGGTTCGCGTCGAAACGCGTGCTGAGCGCGAGCCGATCGAGCGCGCTGACGTCGACCGTCGGCGGCACGGCCGCCCGCAGCCAGGCTTGTGCGGCGGCGCTCGGCGTGAACTCGGGAATCTCGATGGTTCCCGTAAGCTCATTACCCTCGAGCGAGCCTGCGCCGCGCACGGTCATGCCGAGCACCTCGGCCGAAAGCTCGGACACGCCGACGAGCCGCGGCTCGGCCCGGAACGCAAAGCGCGTGGTCAAAGCCAGCGTGCCGAGCTCTCCGGCCTCGACGCCCTGCGGCGGCGAGAGGCCGAGCTCATCGAGCACCGTCGCGAGCTCGGCGCCTGCGACGGTGACACTACCTTCGAACGTGGGATCGTCGATGACGGTGCTGCCCGCGAGCTGCCAGGTTGCGCGCGCACCGGCGGTCTCTGTCGCGAGCCCGTCGACTGCGAGCGCTTGCCGGTCGCGATCGAACGCGAGCCGTGTGGCCGTGAGCGCGACCGCGCGCGATGCGCCGCCGCCGCCTGGGCGCACGGTGACGTTCGCGGCCACGTCCGTCGCCGTCACGGAGCCGTCGGCCGGCGCCGCGACGACGGCGCGCAGGTCGAGCGCGGCGCCGAGCCCAGAGCCTTCGTCCTTGAACTCCAGCGCGGCGTCGAAGGCGATGGGCTCGCCGGCCGCGATTCCACCCGTCGTCAGCGACAGGCCCGTGACGCTGTAGCGCAGCTCGTTCGTGTTCTCGCGCCAGTAAACGCTGCCGTCGCGGATCCGAACGCTCGCTATGGCGAAGCTGCCGGCCGCGGCGCCCGGCGCGGCCGGCTCGGCGGGCGCACCGCCGCCGGCGGCTTCAACGAGGTCCTGCCAATTGCCCCGTGAGGATGCATCGCGCGCGAGGTTGAGCGTCAGACCCGTAAGCTCGACGGTGCCGATTTCGATACGGCGCGCCAGCAGCGGCAGCAGCCTGACGCGGGCCTCGACGCGCGCGGCCGTGGCAAACGGCGCGCCCGCGCCGCCGAAGTCCGCGGAGCTGCCGATCGTGATGCCGCCCGTGGTGACGGCGAGCCACGGAAAATAGGCGAGCCGTAAATCCTGCTCGATGACGAGCGCACGGCCCGTGCGCGCCGTGAACGTGTCGGTGACGGCGCCTTTGTACTCGTTCGGGTCGAACGTCGCGGCCACGACGGCCACGGCAACGACCGCGAGCGCGACGACGGCCGCCGCGGCCGCGAGCACGATCTTGACCGCGCGCATGGCACCTCCTAGAGCAGTTGGGAGAGCAAGGTCGCGATGCCGAGAAACGACAGGAACCCCGCGACGTCGGTCACGGTCGTGAGAACGATCGTCGACGACTGCGCGGGGTCCGATCCTAAGCGCGTGAGCGCAATCGGGATCAGCGCGCCGGCAATGCTCGCAGTGACCATGGACAGCACCATGGCAATAGAGATCACGAGCGCGAGCCCGAAGTTCCTGTCCCAAACGAACACGGCGATGCCCGTCGTCGCGGCGATCGCGAGCCCGTTGACGATGCCGACGCGTATCTCTTTGAACAGCACGCGGAACCAGTGCCGCGTCGAGATCTCGCGCAGCGCGAGTCCCCGCATCGTCACGGCGAGCGCCTGGGCGCCCGCGTTGCCCGACTGCCCGGCGACGACGGGCAAGAGCACGGCGAGCGCCGTGAACTGCGCGATCGTCGATTCGAAGATGCCGACGACGGCCGCGGCCAGGAACGCCGTCGCGAGATTGATCTGGAGCCACGGCAGCCTCTTCCGCACGGCGAACTGCGGCGTGGAGAGCGCGCGCTCCTCGCGGCCCGCGCCCACCATCATCTGGATGTCGACCGACGCCGCCTCCTCGAGGGTCTTGAGCAGGGCCTCGTGGCGAATCGCGCCGATGAGCCGCCCGTGAATGTCGATGACCGGCAACACGTCAGCGTGGAAGTCGCGCAGCCGCTCGGCGACCTCCTCGCGATCGTCGAACGGCGACACGGCGGCGCTCGGCGCGCGCGCGATCTCCTTCAAGAGGTCGGTGGGCTCCGCGATCATGAGATCTTGGATGTCCACGGTGCCCGTAAGGCGGCGCTCGGAATCGACGACGAAGATCTGGCGCAGGTCCTTCGGCTTGCCTTGCCGCAGCTGCTCGAGCGTGACGGCGACCGTTTGCTCGCCGCGGAAGCTCGGAATCCGCGAATCCATGACGCGGCCCGCCGAGCCCGGCGGATAGTCCATGAGCCGGCGCACCTCGGCTTCAGCGCGCCGCGGCAGCAGCGCGAGGCAGCGGTCACGCGAGTCGTCGGAGATGCGCGGCAGCGAGACGGCGAGCACGCCCGGGTCGAGCGCGTGCAACGCCTGTTTCAACAGCTTCTCGGGCAGCGCCGGCACGACCTCGTCGATGCGCGCGGGCGACAAGTGCCCCCAGACGCTCGCGAGAGTGTCGGCCTCATGCTCGCCGAGCAGCTCGACGGCTGCCGTGTGCCCGAAACCGTCGATGACGTCGGCGGCTTGTGCCGGGTGCTCGAGCAGGAACACTCGGTTGACGCGGTCGAGTGCGCGGTTGCGAGCGGCTTCTTCTTTCACGACTGTCACCGCCGCCGGTCCGCGCGCATGAGATCGCCGAGGCTGAGCCAGACGCTGCCCGCGCCGATCTTGAGGAGCTCGGTGACCTCGGCTATCTCGCGGTCGCCGCTTAAATCCGCGACTCGGTTGACCTGACGGAAGGCTTTGCGCAAATCGGCGTAGGAGATGACGCCGATGAACTCCTCGTCGCGATTGACGACGGGCGCTTCCGTATGCCGCTCCCAGACGCTGTGCTCCTGCGCCGTCGCGAGCGGGTCGCGCGCCCAGAGCGCGTCGGCGGGCTCGAGGATCGAGGCGAGCTTCTTGCGGCTGCCGATCTGGAGCAGTGCGAGGCCGCGCACGGCGCCACGCAGCCGCCGCGAGCGGTCGAGCACGTAGATGCGCGCTTGCGCGATCTGATCGCTGCGCGCGACGCGGTCGCGCGCCTCGCCGGCCGTGCAATCGTCGGGCAGCGTGAGCACGCGCGGCTCGACCCAGGCGCCGACGGTGTTGGTGGGGTAGCTCAGCAAGAGCTTGAAGGCCATGAGCCACTGCGGCCCGAGCGCGCTCAAGACGGCTTCGCGATGCTCGTTCGGCAGATGGCGCAGCACGGCCACGGATTCCTGGCTGCCGAGCCGCTCGAGCAACAGCGCGCCGTCCGCCGGCGGTTGCCGCTCGACGCAGCGCGCGGCGTAGGTCGGGAGCATGTGGCTCACGACGGGCGCGGCAGTCGCGAGGTCGACGGCGTTGAGCACCGCGTTGGTTTCGTCGAACGACAGCGACTCGAGCAGTCGCGCCGCCGTCTCGGGGTGCAGGCGCAGGTACGCCGCGACGAGCTCCTCGCGCGCGCTCACGACGTCTTCCTGACCTTGACGAACGCCTCGGCGCTGAAGTTCTGGCCGGGCACCGAGACGTCACCTTCGCTCGTTTCGATGAAGATGCAGCCGTCCGTGATCTCGACGATGCGCCCCTCGAACGCGCCGACACGCACGTGATCGCCGGGCGCATAGTGTTTGCGCGCGTAGTGAGCGCCGATCAGGTTGGCGAGATGCGCTCGCGTGCCGAGCGCGAACACGAGTGCGATACCGCCGAACACGGCGGCGGCCGTGACCGTCGTGAGCTGGATGAGGAAGTTGACATTGACGCCGAGCTGATCGATGCCGATGACGATGCAGCTCATGACGATGATGGCCTGGGCGAGCCGGCCGAGCAGGCTGCTCTGGCCGACGCCGAGCCCGACCGACGCTTGCTCCAGCACGTGGCGCGCCAGCGTGCCGCCCGTGAAGCCGATGACGATGATGATGATGCCGCCGATGGCCGACGGCAGGTAGGCGAGCAGGTTCTCGGTCGAACGCTCGAACAGCGTGCCACCGAGGATGCGCAGCGCGCTTGCCGCAAAGATCAGCAGCACGATCCAGAACACGACCGTCGAGATGGCGCGGCTCGTCGCGCGGGCCAGCGTCTCGGAGCGCCCACCCGAGCGCGGCGCCAGGCGTGCGAACAGCCAGTCCATGCTCTCGAACGCCCGGCGCACGAGGCTGCGAAGCACATGAGCGAGCAGCCAGCCGATGATGAGCACGACGAGCGCCGTGAGCACGACCGGCAGGTAGGTGACGAGGCTCGCGAGCGGGTCGCGGAACACGGCGATGAGCTGCGCTCCCCATGCCTGCAATCGGTCCATGCGAACTCCGGAGTGGCGACGGTTCGGCCGCCGACGCGAGCGGCGACCCCGAGCCCATCGTACTTGACTCGCGCGTGAGTCGGGAGACGGACTTCTCGGAAACTGCTCCTGCGTTTCCCTACCGCGGGCATCCCTGCCCGCGTCCGTGCCCGCGTCAAAGGCGAGCAGTCGGCGGGCGACCTCCGCATAATGGCGCCGGGGAGGTCTCTCAGGGATTCGGAATGATCGCGGTCTTCCTCGTCGGCGCCTTGGTGCTCGGCCTAATCGCGGCGCGCATCGGGTTGCCGCCGCTCGTCGGCTTTCTCGCGTCCGGGTTCGTGTTCGGCGCGCTCGGCATGGACGGCACGCCGCTACTCGAGGATCTCGCGCACGGCGGCGTGTTGCTGTTGCTCTTCGCCGTGGGACTCAAGCTCCGAATCAAGACGCTGCTGCGTTACGAGGTCTGGGGCACGGCCACTTTTCATCTGCTGCTGACCGGCAGCGTCGGCGCCGGCGTCGCGTTCGTCGCGGGCGGGCTGCCCGTCGGCATGTCGTTCGTCCTGGCCGTGGCACTCGGGTTCTCGAGCACGGTGCTCGCGGCCAAGGTGCTCGAAGGCAATCGCGAGCTGCGCGCCGTGCACGGCCGCGTCGCGATCGGCATCCTCATCGTCCAGGACGTCGTGGCCGTCGCGCTGCTCTCTATCTTGAACGCGCACACGCCGTCGCCGTTCGCGTTCTTGCTGTTGCTATTGCCGTTCGCGCGCCCCGCGATCTCGTGGCTGCTCGAGCGCTCGGGCCACGGGGAGCTGCTCGTGCTGCTCGGAGCCGTGCTCGCGATCGGCGGAGCCGAAGGGTTCGAGGCCCTCGGCGTCAGCGCCGAGCTCGGCGCGTTGCTGCTCGGCACGCTGCTCGCGGACCATCGGCGCTCGCAGGAGCTCGCGAACGTGCTCTGGGGTTTGAAGGAGCTGTTCCTGGTCGGCTTCTTCTTGAACGTCGGGTTTACCGGGCTGCCGACGTGGGCGGCCTTGGAGAGCGCCGTCTGGCTCGTGCTGCTGCTGCCGCTCAAGGGCGTGTTGTTCTTCCTGTTGCTCATCGGTTTGGGGTTGCGCGCGCGCACGAGCTTCCTCACGGCCGTGAGCCTCTTCACCTATAGCGAGTTCGCGCTGATCGTCGTCGACGTGGCTGTCAACGACGGCTTGCTCGCGCCCGAGTGGATCGTCGTGACGGCGCTGGCCGTGGCGCTGTCGTTCGTCGTGGCGGCGCCGCTCAACACCTATGCCCACGACCTGTTCCGTACTTTGAGCCCGTGGCTCGAGCGGCTCGAGCGCGACAAGCGCCATCCCGACGACGAGCCGATCTCGCTGGGGGCGGCCGAGATCCTGATCGTCGGCATGGGCCGTGTCGGCTCGGGCGCCTACGACTATTTGCGGCAGCAGCACGAGCGGCACATCGTCGGCATCGACAGCGACCCCGCGAAGATCGAATCGAACGTGCGCGATGGGCGCCGCGTCGCCTATGCCGACGCCGAGGACCCGGCGTTCTGGCACTTGCTCAATGTCGATCGCCTGCGCGCGATCATGCTGGCCGTGCCCGACCTGCAAGCGAAGATTTCGGCCGCGCGGGCGCTGCGGCAGCGCGGCTATCGCGGCCTATTGAGCGCGACCCACCTCTATCCCGAGGAGCAAAAGCCGATCATCGAGGCGGGCTGCGACGTCACCTACAACTACTACACCGAGGCCGGCGTGGGTTTCGCGCGCCATACCTACGACACGCTGCGCGGGCCGGAGCAGCGCGACGACTCGCGGCAGGAAACCGGCTGACGCGCGGTCCCGCGCCGCGCCGTGGGCGCATATATAAGGTGTCGCAGCTTCGTCGCGCCCCTATGCGTCGTGGCGGCGCGCTCTTATGATGGCGCCCTCGCCGCGGGGCATTGCCGCCGCGGCGCGCATCAACCAGCCCTCGAGAGGATTCACCGTGGCCATCACGATCTACGACCAGCTCGTTCCCGTGTTCTCGCAGATGTTGTCGGCGCTCGACAAGGTGCTCACCAAAGCCGAGGCCGACGCTGCCGCGCGCAAGATCGACCCCGACGTGCTCGTCAACGGCCGGCTCGCGCCCGACATGCTGCCGCTGACGCGCCAGATCCAGATCATGACGGACGGGGCGAAAGGCTGCGCGAGCCGTCTCGCGGGCCAAGAGCCGCCGAAGTGGTCGGACGACGAGCGGACGTTCGCGGACTTGCACGCGCGCATCGCAAAGACGATCGCGCACTTGAAGACGTTCAAGCCGGAGCAGTTCGAAGGCGCCGAGAAGCGCGCGATCGAAATGAAGTTCCCGAACGCGACGTTCAACTTCACGGGCAAGGACTACTTCCTGAATTTTGTGATCCCGAATTTCTATTTCCACTACACGACGGCGTACGCGATCCTGCGCCACAACGGCGTCCCAATAGGGAAGGGCGACTTCCTCGGCAACCGTTAGCGATTCACCGACGCACCGATGACGTAGTCCCGGCGCCGGGACGGCCGACGAAGCGTTGCCGCAGCGCAAAGGAGGCAGCATGGAGTACCGCAATCTCGGGCGAACAGGCGTCAAAGTAAGCCAGCTGTGCTTGGGCACGATGATGTTCGGGCGCAGCACGAACGAGCAGGACTCCGTCGCCGTCATCGAGCACGCGCTCGATCAGGGCATCAACTTCATCGATACCGCGAATGCGTACTCGGCCGGCGCGAGCGAGCACTTCGTCGGCAAGGCGCTGAGTGCCGGCAAACGCGCCTCGGTCGTGCTCGCGACGAAGGCGTTTTTCCCGCAGGATCAGAAGGATCCGAACGCGCGCGGCTTGAGCCGCCGGCATCTCATCGAGGCGTGCAACGCGTCGCTCGAACGCCTCGAAACCGATTGGATCGATCTCTATCAGGTGCATCGCGCGCAAGCCGACATCCCGATCGATGAAACGCTGCGCGCGCTCGACGACCTGATCCGCTCGGGCAAGGTGCGCTACATCGGCACGAGCATGTTTCCGAGCTGGAAGACCGTCGAGTCGCTCTGGGCCGCGAAGGAGCTCGGCCTCAATCGCTTCGTCGCCGAGCAGATGGCCTACAACCTGCTCGACCGCACGGCCGAGCGCGAGGTGATCCCGGCCGCGCAGAGCTTCGGGATCGCGCTGATCCCTTGGGCGCCGCTCTGCGGCGGGCTGCTCACGGGCAAGTATCGTCGCGAGGACCAGAGCGCGGCAGGGCGCTGGCAGGGCGGCAAGGACAACTTCGGCCGCCCCGCGACGCCCGCGGCCTACGACGTCATCGATGTTCTGGTCGCCATCGCGAACGAGAAGGGCTGCACGCCGTCGCAGCTCGCGCTCGCCTGGAACGCCTCGCAGCCCGGCATCACGGCGCCGATCATCGGCCCGCGCACGCAGGAGCAGCTCGTCGACAATCTTGGCGCCACGGCCGTGAAGGTCACGGATGCGGATCGCGCGCGCCTCGACGCGGTCGCGCCGCCGTGGCAAGCCACGTTGCGCTACTACGACGCCGCGATGGCCATCGACTTTCGCCCGAACTTGGGCCGCTGGTAGCTAGCTCCAATCCAGCGGCCGCCGCACGCCGACGAGCGCCGGGAGCGGCTTGAAGCGCAGCCAATCGATTCTGCGCCAGCGCCTGACGGCGAGCGCTCGAAACAGTGCGGCGCCAACGAACTCGGCGACGACGACCGTCGCGATGGCCGTGAGCGATGGTGTCGGGAGCGCGACCAACACGATCTGGAGCACCGCCATCGACCCGAACCCAACGAAGTACGTCGCCACGCTCGGCACGGCCGCCATGGCGACGTAGGTCCCATAGATCGCCGCGCCGGCGGTTACCGCAAACCAGAGAAAGACATCGACGAGCCCGGCGCCGACGAGCGGCGAGAGGGTGACGACGGCAATGACGATCAGGAATGCGCAACCGACGGTCCAGTTGCGCCAGAGCACCTTCTCGACTTGACGCCGCACGGCGTCGCGCGAACCGGGGATTCGCAGCCACAGCAGGCGCGACTGCCGCACGGTGGCCACCGACCTCTCGGCGAACAGGAACATGAACGCGAACGGCAGACCCCCGACCACGACCCCGACGACAACCACGACTGCGAGAAAAATGAGCGGCGCGTTCGACGCGAGCAGCGTGCGGATGGCGACGGTGCGCGGCACCGGCCGAGTAGTGTCGACGCCGGCCGCGCGCTGTCGCGGTATGAGCATGACGCCGCGCACATGACGGACGCGCAGATACCAGGCCGCGAATGTCGCCCACGCGACGAGGGCCATGGTCGACCAAATCCAAGCCGGTAACGCCGCCGTCGGGCTCAACCTGCGCAGGCTCACGAACGCGACGAACGCGAGCGGCAGCAAGACGAACCAGCGCCAATCGCCGACCGCGAGGAAGACCAGCAGGAATAGGGCGACGAAAAACCCGAACGTATAAGCAACCACTGAAATGGGTAGCGTGCGTTCGGCTGCCAGCGCTGGCGCGAGAACGACGGCGATAGCCACGACGACCAACACCAGGAGCAGCAGCGTCGCGGCAATGAGCATGCGCAGCCGAAAGTGCGGCAGTAGCTGGTAGACGCGCGGAGCCGACAGCGAGCGGAATAGTGCTGGAGCCATGAAGAAAGCCGGAAACGCGGCCAACACGACGAGCACGATGTAGCCGGGCACCAAATAGACGAACTCGCCCGACAGCAGCGACGCGACGACCGCGAGCCCAAACCACGCGGCGCCGATCACGTTCAAAACACGTTGCAATGTGATGGTGGTGAAGAACGTCCAGCAGATGCGCAGCACCGCCCTCATCGATGCAGCTCCAGGAAAATCTCTTCGAGCGCGAGCGGCTCGACCTCGACGGCGGCGTCGAGGCGCCGGGCGAGCGCGTCCGTCGATTGGGGCTGCCAGCTCGCGACCGTGACCTGGGCTACGTTGCCCTCGACGCGCGCTGCGAGCGTGTTCGGCACCCCGAGCTCGAGCGGCAGCGGCTTGCGCGCGCGGATTTGCAGGCGCACGACGGATTCCTTGAGCGCGTCGATCTCGCCCTGCCAGTGCAACCGGCCGTCCTTGACGATCCAGACCTTGTTGGCCGCGCGCTCGAGGTCGGACACGATGTGCGACGAGAACAGCACCGCGCGTGTCGGGCTCTCCGCGATGGCGAACAGCTCCTGTAGGAACTGCCGGCGCGCGATCGGATCGAGACTCGCGACGGGCTCGTCGAGCACGAGTAGATCCGGGTGGTGGCCGAGGGCAGCCAACACGGACAGCTTCTGGCGCTCGCCGACGGACAGCGTGGCGATGCGCTGGCCGAGCGGCACGCCCCACTCCGCGACGAGACGGCCGACGAACTCGTCGGCCCAGTCGGCGTGAAACGACGCCACGATCGCAAGCAGCTGCTTGCCGGTGAGCACGCCGAGCAGCTCGTCCTGCTGCGGCACGAAGCCGATGCGTGCTTTGGCGGCCGCGGACAACTCGAGAGAGTTTTCGCCGAACACGGTCGTCGAGCCTTGCGTCGGCGGGCTGAAGCCGAGCACCGTCTCGAGCAACGTGGTCTTGCCGGCGCCGTTCTTACCGAGCACGCCGACGATGTCGCCGGGGAAGACCTCGGCGGACACGTCGTCGAGCGCGACCTTCGAGCCGAAGGTCTTGGTCACGTTGCGCGCGGTCACTAGGGGCTCAGGCATCGTTCTTCTCCCATTTATCGCCGAGCAGGGTCAGGAAATCTTTCTTGCCGATCTCGAGTTGCCGCGCGGCCAGCACGAGGTCGGTGACGGCAGGCTCGAGCTGTTGCAAGCGCTGCGCGAGCGGCGCCTGATTGCGCCGCCGGGCGGCCACGCGCATCGGCTTGCCGCGTTGGCGCTCGAGGAGCCCTTCGGCTTCGAGCAACGCGTAGGCTTTCGAGATCGTCATGGGGTTGACGGTGTGCCGCCCGGCGAGCTCGCGCACCGACGGCAGCTCCGTGCCGGCCGCGAGCTGGCCGCCGGCGATGAGCCGCGTGATTTGCTCGACGAGCTGCCGATAGATCGGCGTGCCGGATTGAGGGTTGAGGACGAACAAAAAAGCCTCGTCTCATGTATACGTGTATCAAGATAGTAATACACTAGGATCGACGAGGCAAGCCGTGCTACCGTGCCGCCGTCCTCGCCGCCGAACAACAAGATGTCCTCTAGACCTAAGCCGTCGTTTTGGGCCGTGCTCGGCCCCGGATTGCTGCTCGCGGCAACCGGAGTCGGCGGCGGCGACTTGGCGACCGCGACGTTCGTCGGCGGCGTGCTCGGCACGACCGTGCTCTGGGCCATCGCGCTCGGCGCGTTCATGAAGTTCGTCGTCACCGAAGGGATCGCGCGCTGGCAGCTCGCGACCGGCGAGACGATCATCGAGGGCGTCGTGCGCCGGCTCGGCCCCGTCGTCGTCTGGATCTTCCTGCCGTATTTCCTGCTCTGGTCGTTCTTCGTCGGCTCGGCGCAGATGAGCGCCAACGGGATCGCGCTGCACGCGCTGATCCCGGTCTTCGACGACGCCACCGACGGCAAGATCGTGTTCGGCGTGCTGTCGAGCCTGCTCGGTCTCGCGATCGTGCTGCGCGGCGGCTACCGCTGGTTCGGCGTCGCGATGAAGGTGTGCATCGGCGTGATGTTCGTGACGGTCGTGATCACGGCGGGCGCGCTCTGGCCGGGGACCGGTACCGTGCTGCGCGGCCTGCTCGTGCCCGGCATCCCGCGCGTCGACGCCGAGGCCGTGGTCTGGACCGTCGCGCTCGTCGGCGGCATCGGCGGCACGCTCACGGTGCTCTCGTACGGCTACTGGATGCGCGAGGTAGGGCGCACGCATCCTTCAGACTTGCGCACCTGCCGCATCGATCTCGCGGCGAGCTATTTCATGATGGCGCTGTTCGGCATCGCGATGGTCATCGTGGGCCAGTCCGTCCGGATCGAAGGCGAGGGCACGGCGATGCTCGTCGTGCTCTCCGATCGCCTCGGCGAGGAGCTTGGGCCCGCGGGCAAATGGCTGTTCCTGGCCGGCACGCTCGGCACGGTGTTCAGCAGCCTGCTGGGCGTGTGGCAGGCGACGCCGTATCTGTTCGCCGAGTGCTGGCGGCTCGGCGTGCGGCGCGACCCGAACCCCGTCGACACGCGTGCGCCGGCGTATCGCCGGTTCCTGCTCGTGCTGGCGCTCGTCCCGATGCTCGGCCTGTTTGCGAGCTTCCGTGAAGTGCAGAAGATTTACACCGTCATAGGCGCGTATATTTTCCCCACGCTCGCGCTCGTGCTGATCGTGTTCAATACTCGGTCGGCGTGGGTGGGGCCACGGTTCAAGAACCACCCGGTCACGGTCGTCGTGCTGGCGGCCGTGCTCGTGTTTTTCACTTGGTTAGCCTTCGAGAACATCGCTACCTGATATGACCGCCCCGTCCCACGTCCGCGCACCGCAAGCACTGAACATGGCCCTGCCGCAGCACGAGAGCCTCGTGCACATGCTGCTGTCGGCCGTCGACGCCGAGCCGAATTTGGCCGCGGTCATCCTCGAGCGTGAGCGCATCACCTATGCCGAGCTCGGCCGCGCCGTGGCCGGGCTCGCGAGGCGCCTCGAGGCCGCCGGCGCCAAACGCGGCGAGCGTGTGATCTTGGCTATGGCGAACTCCATCGAGATGGGCGTCGCGCTCATGGCCGTCATGGCCACGTGCTCGCAAGTCGCGCCGATCAACCCGTTCTTGACGCTGCCCGAGCTGAAAAAACAGCTCGGCGACGTGCAGGCGTGCGCGATCGTCTGCGACAAGCCGTCGGAGGAGAAAGCCGCCGCGGTCGCGGCGCAGTTCGGCATCCCGACGCGGCTTACGCTCGGTGCCGGCGGGCAGACGCTCGATGCGTGGAAGAGCGACCCTTCGCTCACGCTCGATCGTGCCCGGCTGCCGAAGCCAGACGACTTCGCGCTCCTGATTTTCACGGGCGGCTCGACGGGCGTGCCGAAGGGCGTCAATCACACGCACCGCGGCCTGCTGTATTCCGTCTTGCAGCACGTGACCGTGTGGCCGTGCAAGTTCGGTAAGGAGCGGTTCCTCAACGTCGCGCCGATGTTCCACATTTGGGGTCTCGGGTACTCGGCCTTGGTGCCGATCTTCACGCACAGCACGCATGTCATGGTGCCGCGCTACGACGCCGACAAAGTCGTGCAGGGGCTTTCCGATCACAAGATCACGGTGTTCGCGGGCGGGCCGGCGCCGATCTACATGGGCCTGCTCACGAGCCCGCTGTTCGCTAAAGCCGACCTCAGTGAGCTGCGCTATTGCCCGTCGGGCGGCGCGCCGTGCCCCGAGGAGCTGCACCGCGAATGGCTCGAGAAGACGGGCCAGCCGATCCTCGAAGGCTGGGGCATGACCGAGGGGGCTCCTTTTTGCCTCAACCCCTACGACGGCAAGCGCAAGCTGCTATCCGTCGGCAACCCGGTGCCGGGCACGGAGCTTGAAGTCGTCGATGTCGAGACGGGCAACCGCGTGCTGCCGCTCGGCGAGCGCGGAGAGTTCCGCGTCCGCGGGCCCCAGCTCATGACGGGCTATCGCAACCAGCCCGAGGAGACCGCGAACACGCTGCGCGACGGCTGGGTCCACACGGGCGACATCGGCTACGTCGACGAGGAAGGCTTCGTGTTCCTCGTCGACCGCAAGAAGGACATGATCATCGTCGGCGGCTACAACGTCTACCCGCGCGAGGTCGACGAGGTGCTGTTCAAACATCCGAAGATCCGCGAGGCCGCCACAGTCGGCAAGCGCGATCCGCGCTTGGGCGAGGTGCTTGTCGCGTTCGTCGTGCTCGATGCGGGCGCCACGCTCACGGAAGAGGAGTTCTTCGAGTACTGCAAGACCGAGATGATCAAGTACAAGCGGCCCGTCGAGGTGCACTTCGTCGACGCGCTGCCGAAGACGGGCACGAACAAGATCAACCGCCGCGCGCTGCGCGAGCGGGTTTAGGGCATGGCGCTGAAGCGTGCGACGTGGCCGGCCGGGCGCGTCGTGACGCTCCAGCACACCTCCAAGGTGCTCGCGGACAATCCGCTCGGCGACCCGCACGTGCGCACGCTCGACGTCTGGCTGCCGCCGCAGTACGACCGCGCGCAAGGGCGCGGCCGCGGCCCGCGGTTTACGGTGCTGTTCGATCTCGTGGGCTTCACGGGCAGCGGGCGGGCGCACACGGCGTGGCGCAACTTCGACGAGAACGTGCCCGAGCGCGCGGCGCGCCTCGTGCACGAGCGGAGGTTGGGGCCACTGATCATCGTGTTCCCCGATTGCTTCACGGCGTTCGGCGGCAATCAGTACGTGAACTCGAGCGCCGTGGGCCGCTATGCGGACTACTTGACGCGCGAGCTCGTGCCGTTCGTGGATCGCGAGCTCCGCACGCGCGCGGCTCGCGAGCATCGCGGCGTGTTGGGCAAGTCGTCGGGCGGCTACGGCGCGTTGCTGCACGCGATGAAGTACGCGCGCTATTGGGGCGCCGCGGCGTGTCACTCGGGCGATGCGGGCTTCGAGAGCATTTACGCACCCGAGTGGCCGAGCACGCTCGACGAGCTCGCGAAGCACCGCCGGCCGCAGCGCGAGCCCGGCGCCTACGACGCGCGTAACGCCGCGGCGCGCGCCGGCTACGACGGCGCGGACGACGGCCGCATCGGCCGATTCCTCGCGCACGTCTGGGCGAAGAGACAACCGAGCGGCGCCGAAATCCAGGCGCTCACGAATCTCGCGATGGCGGCCACCTACGATCCCGACCCGCGCGCGCCGCACGGCTTTCGTGTGCCGTACCACCTCGAGACCGGCGAGCGGCTGCCGCGGCGTTGGCGGCGGTGGCTGAGTCACGACCCCGTGAATCTCGTCGCGCGCTACGCGCGCAGTCTGCGCACGCTGCGCGGCCTCTATATCGATTGCGGCTGGCGCGACCAGTACCGCATCCACTACGGTAGCCGCCAGCTCTCGCGGAAGCTCACCCAGCACCGCGTTCCGCACGTTTACGAGGAGTTCGACGGCACGCACTCGGGCGTCGACTACCGCATGGACCGCAGCCTGCCGTTCCTTGCGCGTGCGTTGAGGTAGCGGGGCGGCCGCGCGTCCGTCTTGCGTCATCCGGGCCTCGCGCGCCAAGCCGTGCGCATCGCCGAGGTCGCGGCCGGATGAGAGAGGCGCTACGATCTCTCGGTCGCGGGCTCCCGTGCGGCGGCCGCCAGCTGACTCAGCGCAACAAAGGCAAGCACGGCGGCCAGCGCCCACAACCCCGTGCCGCGAAAGAAGCCGAGCGGCACGGCCCACCATGCCGGCTCGAACGAGTGGTCGAAGAATTCGGATGCAACGGTGACGCTCACCCATGCCGTGAACCCGAGCGCAGTCACCAGTACGTGCGGTACGAAGACGATGGTCCTCCAAACGCCGCGCGGCCGCGTCGTGAAGTAGCCGAAAAGCGGCACAATGAACAGCGTGATCAGCCACGCCGACGCAACCGCGATCCACGCCCAGTCCGATCCGCTGAGCTCGGATCGACGAAGGTAGCGGTTGAGCGGCCCGTAGATGGCGTCGCGCGGAATGAGCGCGCTGGCCGGGTTTCGGCCTGGACGATGGACGTAGATCGCGTATTGCGTTGGCTCGAGAACCACGAGGCCGGTCCACTGTGCGTCGATTTCGTAGCCGGGCGGTGCTCGAACCAGCAGCCCGCCGTCGCGAAATACAGCCTGGGTGAAGGGGTCGTACGTGAGCCGGTCGCCAGGTACTCCGATCAATCGACCGACGTAGTCCACGCCATCGAGCGTGTAGAAGATGATTTCGTCGCGTTCCGGGTCGCGGTTGCGGTCGATGAGCGCGTAGTCGCTGACGCGCAGCGAGCCGAAGTCGAATGTGACCGCGAGCATCTCCGGTTGGAGCTTGTTCGCCGCCACGATCGTCCAGAACACGATGACGGGTAACCAGAACGTTCGCGCCGCCAGCGATGAGTCGCCATTACCGGTCACGGGTCGCCTCGGCGCGATCGTCGAGAAGACCCTGAACGATAGCGAACGCCGGGGGCGCGCGTCCAGCGCGGAGCGAGCGGTGCCTCCCGAAACGAACCTCGAGGGTCTGGCCGATGGGGCAAACGTCGCCTATCCTCCGCGAAGGTAGCCGCAATTCACTCACGGACCGCTCCGCCAAAAACGACCATGAGCACGCTGACGGTACTGCGCTACGAGCAAGGACGGCCGATGCTGTTCGCCGGCATTCGCCGCAAGCACACGTTCGCGAAGATGGGCCAGGACATCCCGCGCCAGTGGGAGGACTTCGTGCAGCTCGGCAAGCTGCCGGGGCAGGTGGGCGCGACCGGCTACGGCACCATCTGCGGCGGCGACGAGAAGACACAGACGATGGAGTACATGTGCGCCGTCGAGGTGGCGAGTTTCGATGCGCTGCCCAAGGATCTCGGCCGCATGCGCGTGCCCGCGGTGCGCTACGCCGTGTTCCTGCACGAAGGCAACGTCGCGACCATTCAAAACACCTGGCAGCAGATATTCTCGACTTGGCTGCCGAGCTCCGGAATGAGCTCGGCCAATACACCGGATTTCGAGGTCTACGACGAGCGCTTCGACGGCGCCACGGGTGAGGGCGGCGTCGAGATCTGGCTCGGAGTGAAATAGGGAGGCAGGCATGCGTGCCGCGATAGTGGTGTCGTGCATGCTCGGCGCGCCGGCCGCAGGGGCGGCTACCGACGAGCCTGCGCCGATCGTTCATGCGAGCGTGGCCGCGGTGCTCGCTTCGCTGCGAGCGGATGCGACGGCCGAGTTCCGCGAGCAACGCGGCTGGACCGTCGTGGCGAGCCGCGAGGGCGCGCACCCCGTCGAATGGTTCTTCACGCCCGAGGGTCACGAGGCGCATCCGGCCGTCGTCAAAAGGACGGCGTTCGAGCGGGACGGCGTCGGCTTCATCGATCTCGCGGCGCTCTGCCAGGTCGAGCAGTTGCCCTGCGACCGGCTGCTCGATGATTTTCGCCAACGGCACGAGCGCGACACCGCCGCGGCCGCTCCTACGCGCGTGCTGCTCGATGTCGCCATCGCGCTCGACGATCGCGAGCGCCTGCGCGTCGAGCGCATGCTCGTCGAGGAGGGGCTCGCCGCCGAGATCCGTTTCACGGACGTGCTCAAGCTCGTCATAGTGCCCACGCTCGACGAGGGACGCGTGCTCCTGTGGACCGCCGTCTACGAGTTCGACGGCAGCGACTACGTGCTGCTCGCCGAGCCGCAGTTCGCGAGCCCGGGGAGCGGCGCGGCTAGGCTCGAGCTGTTGTCGTCGGCCGGCGCGAGCTTCGGTTTTTCGCTAGCCTCGCTCGTGGCGCAGGCGACCGAGTAGCGCGCGGCGCGCATCCGCTGCGTCGCAGGCGCACAACGATGCTAAAGTGCGCGCCCGGCGGAGGCCCGTGTTCGGAGGGTAGATGATTTCAGCGCGCGACGCGCTCGAGCTGCTCAAGGACGGTAACCGGCGTTTCGTCGCCGATCGCAAACGCGCCGCGCAGGTCGGCGCCACGCGCCGTAACGAGCTCACCGAGCGCCAGGAGCCGTTCGCCATCGTGCTCGGCTGCTCCGATTCGCGCGTGCCGGCGGAGATCGTCTTCGATCAGGGCTTGGGCGATTTATTCGTGATCCGCGTGGCGGGCAACATCGTCGCACCGTCGCAGATCGGCAGCGTCGAGTTCGCAGCCGAGCAATTCCACACGCAGCTCGTCGTCGTGCTCGGCCATTCGGGTTGCGGCGCGATCGTGGCGACGATCGAGCAGCTCAAGCGGCCCGTCGAGAAGCAGTCGCGCAACCTGCGCGCCATCGTCGACCGCGTGCGGCCGTCGGTCGAGCCGTTGCTCGCGACCGAGCTGCGCCACGACGGCGACGCGGGCATGGATGCCCGCGGTAGAGCAACGCAGGCGCGGGCAGGGATGCCCGCGTTAGAGCAACGCAGGGAGCAGTTGCCGGGAGCGGTTGCCGAAGCGCTCGTGCGCGACGCCGTGCGCGCCAACGTCCGTGCTTCCGTGAGCCATCTGCGTCACGGCTCGGAGATCCTCGAGGGCCTCATCGCGAGCGACGGCCTGCTCGTCGTCGGCGCCGAGTACTCGCTCGATACGGGCGTCGTCGAATTCTTCGACGAGCTGCCCGAGCGCTAGCTCCCCGCTGGGGCGCCGTTGGTGTTACATTTCGAGCTGGTGCCGTAGGCATTGCACTAGCGACGGGGTCGTGGATGCGCGTGCGGAGCAAGGTTCGGTTCGCGGTCGGCTCGTTCGCCGGCGTCGTCGCACTGGCGCTGGCTGCGGCGGCATCGCTGCCCGCGAGTGCGCAGGACCGCGTGGCGATTCGCGGCACTCTCGTTTCCCTCGTCGTACCGCCCGGGTTCAAGGTATCGCGCACCGCGCGCGGCATCGAGAACACGGAGACGGGGTCGACCATCACGATCGGCGAGCGCCCGGGCGAGGCCTACGCGGAGCTCGCCGAGATGTTCGCCTCGCCGAAGAATCTCTCGGCGGGGTTTGCCCAGCAGGAGGTCACGATCAGGTCGGTCCGGCAGCTGGCCGTGGGCGACGGCTACGTGCCGTTCGCGAGCGGCACGCAGCGGCGGCGCGCCCCGGGCCCCGACCTCGTGAAGTACCTCGCCTTGCTGCGTGGCGACAAGACCACGCTCGTCACCTTCACGATCGGCGATCGCAGCTTTACCGAGGCCGACGCCGAAGCCTTGATCCGTTCGATCGAGCTCAAGCCGGCGCCGACGACCGAAGAGCTGCTCGAGCAGCTGCCGTTCACGCTGCGCGTCGTCGAGCCGTTCCGCGTCGCCAACGTCAACGCCCGCACGACGGTGACGCTCGAGACCGGTGAAGACGACGGGCCGGTCATCGTCATCGGTCGCGGCGCGTCGCAATCGCTCATGGGGGACGAGGCGCGGGTCGCCGTCGAGGTGTTGAAGACCACGGCCGGGTTCGCCGATGCCGAGATCGCCGCGCAAGGACCGGCGCCGTTCGCGGACGGCGACGGGTATCGCGTGTCGGCCGTGCTCGGTGATCGGACCCTCGTGCAGTACTTGCGCATCGTGCCCGGCGGCTATTACCTGCGGTTTCTCGCGCGGGGCGAGACCGGCGCGTTGCAGGCCGTGGAAGCGGCCGTCGAGGAGATCGCGGGCTCGGTCGAGCCCGACTGAGCGCCCGCCGACGGCCGGCGCGCGGCGGGCAGGCGTGACCGCCGTGCCGCCTTAGGAGTTCTTCGGACAACCGCCCATGACGCGCCGGAATGTGCGGGTGTATCGTGGTTTCCATGGCTTCCCCAGACTTCATTCGGAAGGCCCTCGCGGCCTTCGTGGCGCGGCCGTGGCCCACGCTCGGCGGTTTCGCCGGGGCCGTGCTCGGCGTGGCCGTGATCTATGGCCTGACCGTCGAGCCGTCGCTCGCGCCGCGCACGGAAGTTACGTCGCGGAATCCGCCGTACGCGGCGCAGGACGCGCGCGCGGCCATCGAGAAGGGTCGAGAACGCGCGGCGGCGAGCGGCAAGATGCTCATGGTCGCGTTCGGCGCCAACTGGTGCCCGGACTGTTTGACGCTGCACCAGAACCTCCAAAGCGCCGAGACCCACGCCTACCTCGAGAAGTACTTCGAGCTCGTGACCATCGACGTCGGTGACGCGCAGAAGAGCGCCGCCGTGCAGCGCGATCTCGGCATCGACGTCAAGGTGATTCCGCTTGCCGTGTTCTACTCGCCCGACGGTCAATTCGTCGGCGATACGCGCGCCGGCCAGCTCAAGTCGTCGCGGCACTTCTCGTCGCGCGACATCCGTGACTTTCTGCGGGAAGTCGTGGACTATCACCGCATCGTGAGCCCCGACCAGCGCCAGTGAACCTGAAGGGCCGCGGCCGCGCCCGCGGTTCGCTGTTCGTCATCGATGGGGCCACGTCCTTGCGCGTCATGCGCGAGGACGACTCGGCCGAGCTCTTTGCGCTGACCGACGCCAATCGCGCATTCCTATGCCGCTGGCTGCCATGGGTCGACGCCGTCACGTCGGAGGAAGACTCGCGCTCGTTCCTCGCGACCGTGACTGCGCAGCGCAAGGAAGGCCGCGGGCCGACATTCGGGATCCTGTGCGGCGGGGCGCTCGCGGGCGTCGTCGGCTACTTGCCCATCGACCGCGTCAACAGCGTCGGCGAGATCGGCTACTGGCTCGCCGAGAACGAGCAAGGTCGCGGCGTCATGACGGCCTGCTGCCGCTTCGCCGTGCGCTACGGCTTCCTCACCCTCGACTTGAATCGAATCCAGATCGCGGCCGGCACGGACAACGCCGCGAGCCGCGCGATCCCCGAGCGCCTCGGCTTCAAGTTCGAGGGCATCCTGCGCGGGCGCGAGAATCTCCGCGGCGCGTTCATCGATCACGCGATGTACGCGCAGCTGCGCAGCGAGTTCGATGTGCTGAACGCGTAGTGGAGATTTCTCACCGGGCGCGCTGCATACGGCTCTCTCGAGACACGCCGGAAGACCATCCCTGGGGCTCGTCGGCGCATGTCCGTGTGCGCCAACGGTCTCGAGAGAGCCGTATGCAGCACACCCGCTGAGAAATCTGGGCACGCACGCGCTTGCTGGGGGGAGGGCGGTTTGCCAAAGTAGCGCGCTATGGCAGCGAACTCGATCGCCGCCGGCCGTCGCCGGCTCAACTGGCTCGTGGCCTGCGTCGCCGCCGGTATCATCGTCGGCGTAGCGGCCTGCGACCCGGTCGGCGCGCAGCGCGCGAGCGACGTGGCTGGTTTCTCGCTCGTTGCGGCCTATCCTCACGACCCCAATGCCTTCACTCAAGGCCTCGCGATCGACGCCGGCCGGCTCTACGAAGGCACGGGCCAATACGGCGCCTCGACGGTGCGGCGCGTGGATTTGGCGAGCGGCCGCCCCGAGAAGCAACGCGAGCTCGGCCCTCGCTACTTCGGCGAAGGGATCGCCATTCTCGACGGCTTGCTGTATCAGCTCACGTGGCAGAACGGCGTCGTCGTCGTGTTCGACGTCGAGACCTTCGAGGTGCAGCGCACGATGCCGTACGTCGGCGAGGGCTGGGGCCTCACGCACGACGGCCGCGAGCTCATCATGAGCGACGGCTCGGCGACGATCCGCTTTCGCAACCCGCAAACGTTCGCCGTCACGCGCGAGATCGAAGTGCGCGACCGCGGCGTTGCGGTCACGTTGTTGAACGAGCTCGAATACATCGACGGAGAGATCTGGGCCAACATCTGGTACGACGACCGGATCGTGCGCATCTCGCCGGCCGACGGCGCCGTTCTGGGCTACATCGATCTCGCCGACCTCTATCCCAAAAGCGCGCGCTCGAGCGAAGCGGTGCTCAACGGCATCGCCTACGACGCAGCCGCGAAACGGTTGTTCGTCACGGGCAAGAACTGGCCGCAACTCTACGAGATCCGCATCGATCGGAAGTGACCCACGCACAGCGGCCTGTTCCCGGCCACGGGGGCTAGTGTAGAGTCCGGGGCAGCGTCGGCCCCATGGGGAGGCCTTGAGGAGTCGTTCGATGGCCAAGGGTCCGCTGGGGCGCATGTTTGCGCGCAAAACCGTCGAGCAGATGCACGCCGAGCACGAGCAAGGCGAGCTCAAACGCTCGCTCGGTGCGACGAATCTCGTGCTGCTCGGCATCGGCTGCATCATCGGCACGGGCATCTTCGTGCTCACGGGCCGGGCGGCGGCCCAGTTCGCGGGTCCCGCGATCATGATCTCCTTCGTCATCACGGGCACGCTCTGCGCGCTCGTGGCGTTGTCCTACGCCGAGCTCGCATCTGCGATTCCAGTCTCGGGCTCGGCGTACTCGTACTCCTACGCGTCGCTCGGCGAGCTCGCCGCGTGGATCATGGGCGTGCTGCTCGTGCTCGAGTACGGCCTCGCAGCATCGACGGTCGCCGTCGGCTGGTCGGGCTACGTCGCGAGCTTCCTGCACGACGTAGGATGGGATCTACCCGTCGCCTTACGCGGGGCGCCGGGCACGCCGATCACCGATTTCACGACGGGCGCCCAGATCGGCGTCGGCTCTATGAATCTGCCGGCCGTCCTCGCGATCGCGGCTGTGACGGGCTTGCTCGTGCTCGGCGTCTCGGAATCCGCGTTCGTCAACAACATCGTCGTCGCGATCAAGGTCACGGTCGTCGTCGCGTTCATCGCGATCGGCGCGTTCTACGTGAACCCCGATCTTTGGTCGCCGATGGTGCCGGCGGCGGTGCCGCCCGTCGCCGACGCCGGCGGATTGTGGAACCAGATTCGCACGGCTCTTTGGGACGTGATGACGGCGCAGAACACGGGGCAGTTCGGCGTGTCGGGCATCATCACGGCGGCCGCGACGATCTTTTTCGCCTACATCGGCTTCGAGGCCGTGTCGACGGCCGGCGCCGAGTCGAGGAACCCGAGCCGCGACATGCCGATCGGCATCTTGGGCTCGCTCTTGATTTGCACGGTGCTCTACATCCTGACGTCGGCCGTGCTCGTCGGCATCGTGCCGTATACCGATTTGAACGACCCGGCGCCGATCGCCAAGGCCGTCAACCAGATCGGGTTGCCGTGGTTCGCTGTGCTCGTGAAGATCGGCGCGATCGCCGGACTGTCGTCCGTCATGCTCGTGCTGCTCTACGGCCAGACGCGGATCTTCTACACGATGGCCCGCGACGGCCTGATCCCGCCCGTGTTCGCGCAGGTGCACCCGAAATTCAAGACCCCCTGGATCAACACGATCATGGTCGGCATCCTCGCCTGCGGCTTCGCCGGCTTCATGGGGCTCGATCAGCTCGCGAACCTCACGAACGTCGGGACCCTGCTCGCGTTCGCGATCGTCTGCGTCACGGTCGTCTATTTGCGCTATGCGCGGCCCAAGATGCGCCGGCCGTTCAAGACGCCGCTGTTCCCGGTCACGCCTCTGCTGGGCGCCGTGATGTGCCTCTTTCTGCTCATGTCGCTGATGGCCCATCAAGCGACGCGCGACTTCTTCCTGATCTATCTCGTCATCGGCATCGCGCTGTATTTCGCGTACGGCCTGTGGAATTCGAAACTCGGCAAGGGCATTGTCGTGCGCGGTCATGAGGACGTGTCGCAGACGCCGCACCCCAAGGTTACGGAGTAGTAGCTTCTGTGACGAAGCATCTCGGCTTCGTCGATTGAGGAAGGCGGGGACATGGACTTTTTGGCCACGGCACTCGACTACTTTCTGCACGTCGATCGCCATTTGCTCGAGTTCGCGACGGCGTACGGCATTTGGATCTACGCGCTGCTGTTTCTCATCGTCTTTCTCGAGACGGGCGTAGTCGTCACGCCGTTCCTGCCCGGTGATTCGTTGTTGTTCGCCACGGGCGCGCTCGCAGCCGCGGGCGTCATCGATGTCGTCGGCGTCTTGAGCTTGCTCACGGCCGCGGCCATCATCGGCGACAACACCAACTACTTCATCGGCCGCACCGTCGGGCCGCGCGTGTTCACCGAGCACAGCCGTTGGCTCAAGCGCGAGCACCTGCTGCGCACGCAGCGCTTCTACGAGAAGCACGGCGGCAAGACGGTCGTGCTCGCGCGCTTCGTGCCGATCGTGCGCACCTTCGCGCCGTTCGTCGCCGGCGTCGGCCGCATGCACTACCCGCGGTTTCTCGCGTTCGACGTCGGCGGCGGCATTCTCTGGGTCTGGAGCTTCGGTTTGCTCGGCTACTTCTTCGGCAACACGCCGATCGTCAAGGAAAACTTCGGGCTCGCGATCGTCGCGGTGATAGTGATCTCGCTGCTGCCCGTGCTGTTCGAGATGTGGCGCGTGCGCGCGAGTCGCGCACGCGCGAGCTCGTGAAGGCGTCGGGATGAGCCTGGGCGCCGTCACGTTGGGCGCGCTCGCGCTCGCGATCGTGCTGTCCTGCACGTCGCGGCTCAACGTGGGCCTGCTCGCTCTGGCGCTCGCATGGATCATCGGCGTCTACGTCGGCGACCTGC
This sequence comes from uncultured Gammaproteobacteria bacterium, assembly GCA_964503125.1. Classification (GTDB taxonomy): domain Bacteria; phylum Pseudomonadota; class Gammaproteobacteria; order Steroidobacterales; family Rariloculaceae; genus FEN-1219. The sequence goes on along the minus strand of CAZCZE010000049.1, from coordinate 34,950 downwards.
CGTTGCGTGAGGTCACGGCCGGCTTCCCCGTCGATTTGTTTCTCACGCTCGCGGGCGTCACGCTGCTGTTCTCGCAAGCGCACGTCAACGGCACGCTCGACATCGTGGCGCACAACGCCATGCGCCTCTGCCGCGGGCGCGTGGGCCTCGTGCCGATCATGTATTTCGGCCTGGGCGCGACGCTCGCCTCGGCCGGGCCCGGCAACATCGCGACGACAGGCTTGCTCGCGCCGATGGCGATGGCCACGGCGCTCAAGATGCGCATGTCGCCGTTCCTGATGGCAATCATGGTCGGCAACGGCTGCAACTCGGGCTCGCTGTCGCCGCTCGCGCCCACGGGCATCATCGTCACGGGCCTCATGGAGCGCATCGGCTTGCCGGGCCTGCAGCTGCAAACCTGGGCCTACAACCTTTTGGCGCACGCGATCGTGGCGTTCGCGGGCTACTTCCTGTTCGGCGGGTTGAAATTGCTCACGCGCGCCGATCGCGTCGAGGTCGAGGCGGAGCCCGCGCAGCGCCTCGATCTCCACCAGGTCCTGACACTCGCCATGATCGCGCTCCTGATCGTCGGCGTGATCGTCGGCGGGTTCAATATCGGCATGGCGGCGTTCGCCGGCGCCGTGCTGCTCTCGCTGCTGCGTGCCGCCGACGATGCCGAGGCCATCAAGCGCATGCCGTGGGGCACGATTCTCATGGTCTGCGGCGTCACCGTGCTCATCGGCCTGCTCGAGAAAACGGGGGGCATGCAAATCCTCACGAACTTGCTGTCGAGCGTCGCGACACAGGCGACGATCGTGCCGTTCCTCGCGGTCGTGATCGGCCTGATCTCGGCTTACTCGAGCACTTCGGGCGTCGTGCTGCCCGCGTTCCTGCCGACGGCGCCGGGGATCGTCGAGAACCTCGGCGGCGGCAGCGTGCTCGGGGTCGCCTCGACGATGAACGTTGCGGGGCACCTCGTCGACGTCTCGCCGCTGTCGACGATCGGGGCGCTCTGCGTCGCTTCGGTGCCTGCGGGTGAGATGAGCCGGCGGCTGTTCAATCAGCTGCTCGCGTGGGGCATGAGCATGACCGTCGTGGGTGCTGCGATCTGCTGGGTGTTGTTCGCATAGCGGAGGGACGTGGAATGAAAAGGGCACTGGCCGGATTATTGGTTTTCCTGCTCGGAGCCGTCGCGGTCGCGCAGCGGCCGTCCGATCCCGCGCTGCTCGTGCCCGAAAGCGCGCCCGCGCTCGACTATGTCGTCGCGCCCGCCGCGGTCACGCTGCCCGAGGGGATGACGATGGGCGCGACGGCGAGCGTGGCGTTCGACCCGAGCGGTCACCTCTGGGTGCTGACGCGAGGCGACAAGACGTTCTTCGAGTTCGACGCCGACGGCACGTTCATTCGTGCGTTCGGCGACAGGCTCTTCACGCGTTCCCACGGGTTGCGCATCGACCGCGACGGCAATCTGTGGGCGACCGACGTCGGCGGTCACGTCGTGGTCAAGCTCGATCGCGACGGCAACGTCTTGCTGACGCTCGGGGTCAAGGGCGAAGCCGGCGAGTGGAACGAGGCTACGGCCACGCGCAAGCTCAATCAGCCGAACGACGTGGCGATCGCCGAGAACGGCGACGTCTTCGTGGTCCAGGGCCATACGCCGGGGCCGAACGGCGACGCGCGCGTCCTCAAGTTCGGCAAGGACGGCGCCTTCATCGCGCAGTGGGGCGGCAAGGGCTCGGCGCCCGGGCAATTCCAGGTCGCGCACGGCATCGCCATCGACGCGCAAGGGCTGCTCTGGGTGGCCGATCGCGAGAATCAGCGCGTGCAGGTGTTTAGGCCCGACGGCACCTTCGTTCGCGCGATCGCCTACAAGGGCCTGCCTTGCAGCCTCCACATCGGCCGCGAGCACATCTACATGGTCAACGGGTTCGCGGGCCAGGTCCTGCAGCTCGACCTCGACGGCAAGGTGCTCGCCGCGCTCGGCAAGCCCGGCATGGGCCCCGGGGAGTTCGGCGAGGCGCACATGATCGCGGTCAGCGCCAACGAGGAAATCTACGTGGCCGACTCCGTCAACGCGGCGCTCGTGAAATTCGTGAAGCGCTAGCAGCGCTCACTCGAGACTAATCAACGTCGCGTCGTCCATCGAGAGGATCGTGGTGCCCTCCGGGGTCTGCGTGGCGACCGCGCGCGTCGTCGTGATCGACCCGTTGTGGAGCTCGAGGCGAACGTTGCCCTCGAACAAGATGCCGTTGGCCGTTTGGAGCACGCGGTCCGAAGTCATGCGAACGGAGTCGGTGTCGGTGCTCGGCCGGTCCTCGCCGACCGGCGTGATCATGACCGTCAGGCCCGCGGCGTCGACCGACCGCGTGCAGCGGCGGGGGTCAAACCGCACCACCAGAAACCGGGCTGTTTGACCAGAAACGTTCAGACCGCGTGCGGAAGAGGCGACCCTCTGGGCAACGCATAGCGCCGAAGCGCCTTTCAGTCGCGACGTGACGGTCTGCGGTGTCTATCGAATCCGCGCTCTCAGAGCACGGCCATGAGCCCGGGTCTAAGTGCCGCTCGGAGTCGACGCGAACACGCGCGCGGTCGCGGCGAGCGTTCGCACGAGCTCGCGCTCAGCGGGCGCGAGCAACGGATTCCAGAGATCGAATATCAGCACGACGCGCAGCTCGTCGCTGTCGTTGCGAGCCTCATGCTCCATCGTATCGTCGAAGATCAGCGTCTCGCCGACTTGCCAGCGCCGCCAATCGTAGCCCACGCGATAGCTGCACCCTTCGGGCACGATGAGCGGCAGGTGCGCGATGACTCTCGCGTTCGTCTCGCCGTTGTGCGGCGGAATGTGCGATTTGGGCGCCAGCGCCGAGAACATGGCGTTGGGGCAGAGGCCGTCGATGTCGGCGAGCGGTAGCTCGGCAAGCGCGCTCGCGGTTTCCGGACAGCGCGCGAGGTTCTCCTCGATGCGCTTGCCGTTACGCAGCAGATGCAGCGTGCTCCAGCGCAACGAGTGGTTGAGCTCCTGCCACTGGTTCACGGGTTCGCCCGGCGCGTATTGAATGTACGGCACGAACCGATCGCGCGCCGCGGCGAGCGCGCCCTCGAGCTCGGCGCGGATCACGTCGGTCTTAGCTTCGAGCTCGGCCAGGAACGGAAACAGCGCGCGGTCATAGAACGGGATGGCCGGCAAGCGCGGCACGTGGAGCTGGTTCGAGTGCGACGTGTAGGGCTTCGATTTGCCCGCTAGGATCGACGCGGCCTCGCGCCAGCGCGCGGCCGCAGCCTCGGGCAAGCGCGCGAGCAACGGGTCGAGCTCACGCGTGAGGTGGCTGTCGAGCGCGCCGGTATGCGCGTCGACGACCTCGCGCGCGTGCTGCAGCTGCGGCTGCAGGTTGGCGGGCCAGTGCGATTGCGGCGGCGCTACCTTCAGCGCGTTGGCGAACATTGCGGCCGCGCTCGCTTGTGTGCCGAAGCGCTCGAGCCACCCGCCCTTGGCGAGCAATGCGGGGAGGAAATAGGGGTCGACCGCGAGCGCGGCCTCGATGGCTTCGCGCTCGCCCTCGGCCAGCCCGAGATGGTGGCACGCTGCGCAGAGCGTCATGAGCACGAGCAGGTCGCCCGGCGCGCGCTTGCGTGCCGCTGAGAGCAGCTCGTGCGCCGCGGCGCCCTCGCCGCGCTTGAGCGCATGCACGCCGAGGCTGAACAGCGCTCGCGGGTGCTGCGGGTCGCGGCGCCGGACTTCGAGCCACACCTGCTCCGCCTCGTCCCAGCGCCCCGACCCCGCCAATCGGCCGGCCCGCTCGACGAGTTGTTCGATGCTCAGCGCCATGCGCTCCAGCGTAAACGATTGGGCGAGTTGCGCTCAAAAAAGAACGGCGGGCCGAAGCCCGCCGTCCATGGTGACCGCGTGTCGCGGCTAGAACTGCATGTTGAGCTGCAGCGTGTACAGCCGGCCGAGCACGTCGTAAGAGGCCGGGAACGTGTTACCCGAGTTGAAGGCCGTCGAGGCGGCTTCGTTGCCGACCACGGGCGGATCCTTGTCGGTGATGTTCATTGCGCCGAAGCTCAGCTGGTACTTGTCCGCAAACGTGTAGCTCGCGTAGAGGTCGATATACGTCCTGCCGCCGATGTGGCGGAAGTTCGGGAACGTATTCGCACTCTCTGGCGGCTCCACGTCCACGGGGCCGATGTAGCGCAGCTGGGCCGACAACGACAGGTCGTTGTAGTTCCAGGTCGTGCGCTCGATCGCGCGGATCTCCGGCCGCACGTTCTCGCAGCTCGTGCCGAAGTAGCCGTTGCAGTCGACGACTGGCAGCTCAGCGAGGCTCTGGAACTCGTGCGTCAGGTACTTGTTGACGTTGCCGGTGAACTGCAGATCGCCCCTGCCGACGTCGAGACCGAACGCGAAGCCGAACTCGATGCCCTCCGCCTGCAAGTAGACCTTGTTCCGCGTCAAGAGCTCCACGCCCGAGCCGTCGAGCGTCAGCGTACCGCCGACGCGGTTCACTTTCGCGCACTCGGCCAGGAGGCCGAGCGTATAGCACGCGTCGAGCACTTCCTGCGCCGCGAACTCCTCGATCGGGTTGTCGATATTGATGTCGTAGTAGTCGAGCGAGAACACGGGGTTCTGCAGGGCACCGATGTCCGGCGTCCAGACGAAACCCACGGTCGTCGTGTCGGCTTTCTCGATCGTGGGCAGGTTGGTAAGGTCCGTGCCGTCGAAGATGTTGATCTGCCCGGCGACGATGTCCTCGACCGTGCCGACCTGCGCGGCAGACATGCCCGTCGAGATGCAGCGCGCGGTCAACGTGGGCGTGATGTTCGCGGCATTCGAGATCGAGCAGGGATCCAGCGTCGCATTGTCGAGACCGATGACCACCGGGCTCACCAGCTCATCGACGTTCGGGGCGCGTGCGGCGCTCTGCTGCATGACGCGGAACATCAGTTGTTGGACCGGCCGATAGTTGAAGCCCACCTTCCAGGTATTGTCCGAGCCCGACGGAGTGTAGTCGGAATTGCGGTAGCCGAGCTCGAGATCGAGGCCTTGGGCGCCGCGCTTGCCGTCGACCAACGGCACCAGCACCTCCATGAAGGTGTCGTTGGTGGTGTAGCCGCCGTCGATCGGCAACAGGTAGCCGCCGGCGCCGCCGAGACAGCTCGTCGGCGCGAGCTTCAAGCACTCGTCGGGCACCAGCCGCGCCGACTCGTCGCGATGCTCGACGCCGAAGCTGAAGGCGAGCGGCGATGACGCGGAGCCGAGCTGAACATTCGGGAACGAGCCCGTCACGAACGCCTGGCCGATCAGTTGCTCGTAGTCCTGCTGTTGGAGCGCCGTGGCCCCGGAGTAGCGTGCCATTTCCGGCGTGATGCTGCCGAAGCCGCCGAACATATCGATCGGCACGCAGGTCGCGTCGCCGTTCGCGCAAGTCACGCCGTCGGTCGACTGCAACGCCTGCTCGAGGTTCGCAAGGTTCGTGTAGCCCTTGCGCAGCAGCACGCGGTTCGTCTCTCCGTACTGCAACGACACGTCGTAGTCCCAATTGTCGGTAAGGCCGCCGCGCAGACCCACCGTGACCTGGAACAGCTCGCTGTTGTAGTCCTCGGTACGGTCGCCGAGCTCCACGGTGCGGCGCCGATACTGGATGTTGAGATCGTCGCCGCTGTCGACCACTCCGTCATTGTTGTTGTCGTCCCAGTTGTGGAACAGGAAGGCGCCGGGGGTGCTGGGATCCGGCGTGTTCGCCACATTGACCGTGCCTGCGGTGACGCCCGCGTTTGCGGCGGTAAGGATCGCCGTGCGCGCCTGGGCGCCGATGAACGGATTCGCGAGCGGCGTGAAGAACCCTGTGCCGAAGACGCCCGACGCGGCGACCTGCTGGACGACCTTGCTCTTGCCGTAGTTGAACATCGAGTAGACCTCGGCGTTGTCGCTCACGTCGAGGGTTGCGAGCACCGTGGCGTTATAGCGCTCGAGCGGCGTCTGGTAGTAGTTGAAAGGGTTGAAGTTGAACACGCCGCAGTTCGTGCCGAGCGTGCCGTCCTCGCGGAACTGCCCGAGACCCGGGCCGCCCGCGATGGCGATGCGCGTCGGCACCGTGGTCGTCGAGCCGCCGGCGAGGACCGAGCCGGGGCCGCCGCAGCCCGCGGGCGCGGCGACCGGCAGCTGGCCCGTCAGATACTGCGTGTAGTTCGAGCCGTCCGCCGTCGCGATGCCGAGCTGGCCCAGCGGCCGCGCGCCGAGCAGGATCGGGTCGCGCTCCTGGTAGCTCAAGCTCATGACGATGTTCGCGGCGCCGTCGGCGGCGTTCGTGCCGAGCGTGATGGCCGCGAAGCTGTCCTGGCCGTCGCTCTCGCCGGTTTGCGAGCTGCTCACCTGGATGTCGACACCCTCGAAGTCGTCCTTGAGGATGACGTTGAGCGCGCCCGAGATCGCGTCGGAGCCGTACACGGCCGAAGCGCCGCCCGTGATGATGTCGATGCGCTCGATGAGGGCCATTGGGATCATCGACGTGTCGACCTCGCCGTCGTCGTTGAACGGCACTGCGCGCCGGCCGTTGATGAGGACGAGGTTGCGCTGCGAGCCGAGCCCGCGCAGGTCGATCGTCGCGGCACCCTGCGTGCCGTTGTTGACGTTCTGGCCGTCGCTCGGGGCGGTGATCGGCAGGAGGCGCAGGATCTTCTCGAGCTCGGGCTCTTGCTGACGCTGGAGCTCGTCGGTGCCGATGCTGTAGATCGGGCTCGAGGAGACGACACCCGGTTGGCGGATGCGTGTGCCCGTGATGACGACGACGTCGTCTTCTTGAGCGAATGCCGCCGGCGCGGCTGACAACGTGCCGAGAATCCCCGCGACCGCAAGGCACAGAGCGTTCCGGCGCAGAGCCGGCTGTTGGTTGATGGTCATTAATCCCTACCTTCTGGTTCGTTAATGATGGCCAGCCGGACCCCACCGGCTGGTCCTATGGCGCACATCCTAGGCTTCCGGCTGGGAAGATGGAATGGAGTGTTGCGGAAAAGCTACCGTTTCAGGTCGGGCCCCGGCCCGGATTCCATGAGTGTGGCGGCGAGCCCGAAGTCGACGTCGGCCAGGCGGTCGGCCGTTGCGGTCAGACTATGCAGAATTCGTGCCTGCGCCAGACCCCGGCGCTGGGCCTCCGCGTAGGGGATCTCGGGGTGGAACATCACCATCGAGTAGCGCGGGATGAAGCGCCCCGGGAACCGCCGCTCGAGCTCGAACGACAGCTCGGCGCGCAGGCGGAACTTCAAGTCGCGGACCTCGTCGCGCATCTCGCGGTAGTTCTCGAGGGCCATTTCGGCGATAGCGCGCGCGTTCGGCGCGCGCGCCGCCTCGAAGGCCGCGAAGATCGCCGGCCAGTCGTGGCCATCGCCCGCAGGGTGCCGGCCGGTGAGCTCGTCGAGCTCGACGCAGTCCTCGAACGCCGAGTTCATACCCTGGCCGTGGAACGGCACGATCGCGTGTGCCGCGTCGCCGACGAGCAGCACGCGCTTGCCGAAGCTCCACGGCCGGCAGTGCACGGTGCCGAGGTGACCGACGGGGTTACGAGCGTAGGCGTCGTCGAGCCCAACTATCAGCGGCACCGCGTCCGCGAACTCGCGCCGGAAGAACGCCGCGGCCTCGCCCGCGCCGACGCTCGCGAAGCTCGGTGCGCCGCGGTGCGGCAGGAACAACGTGGCCGTGAACGTGCGATCGAGATTCGGCAGTGCGATGAGCATGAAGCCGCCGCGCGGCCAGATGTGCAGTGCATGGGGCTCCAGCGCGAAGCCGCCCTCGCTCGCCGCCACGAGCGTGAGCTCCTTGTAGCCGTGGTCGAGCAGCTCCTCGTGCGCCTCGATGGCTCCCGCAGCCACGAGCGAGCGGCGCACCTCGGAACCCGCGCCGTCGGCCGCGAAGACGAGGTCGGCGTCGAGGCGCGTGCGTCCCGCGCGCGACTCGACGAGCGGCGTGCCGTCGCCGTCGATGCCGACGCATTGCTCGCCGAAGCGGTACGCGACGCCGTAGTGCTTCGACGCGAGCTCGTAGAGCAACGTGTTGAGCGCGGCGCGCGAGACGGAGTAGATCTCCTCGGTAGCGCGCTGGCCATAGGGCAGGAACCGCTGCTCGCCGTCGGCGCCATGCAGCATGCGCCCGCGCATCGGGATCATGAGCTTGGCGACGTCGGCGTCTATCCCTGCGCGCCGCAAGGCCGCGATGCCGCGCGCCGCGAGCGCGAGATTGATTGAGCGGCCGCCCGGCTGTGCGCCGGCCGCGAACGGCGCGCTGCGCTCGACGACGAACGGCGCAAGACCGCGCCGCGCGAGCAGGATCGCGAGCAGGCTGCCCGCGGGGCCGCCGCCGACGATGGCGATGCGCGGCTTCGCCCTTTTGCTCATTTTAGGCGTCGAGAGCGCGGCGCAGCGCTTGCACCGCCGCGTACGCGTCGCGGTAGCGGTTGTAGAGCGGCACGGGCGCCAAGCGCAGCACGTCGGGCCGGCGCCAATCGGCGACGAGGCCGGCCGCGCGCAGACGCGCGACGAACGTGCGCGCGTTGCGCGGCGGCGGCACGAACTGCACGGCGAGGTGGCAGCCGCGGCGCTTAGGATCGGCCGGCGTCAAAAAGCGCACGCGGCCCGCGAGCTCGCGCGTCAGGTGCCACTCGAGATAACGCGTCAAGGCCAGCGATTTGCGGCGCAACCGCTTCATGCCGGTGGCCGTGAACAGGGCGAGCGAGGCCGCGAGCGGGGCGAGCGACAGGATGGGCGGGTTGCTGAGCTGCCAGCCTTGGGCGCCCGCGAGCGGACGGAACTTAAGCTCCATGAGGAACCGCCGCGCACGGTCGTGGCCCCACCAGCCCGCGAGCCGCGGCAGCTCCGGGGCCGCGCCGTGGCGCCGATGCACGAAACAGCCGCCGACGGCGCCGGGGCCCGCGTTCAAATATTTGTAGCTGCACCACACGGCGAAGTCGGCGCCGGAGTCGTGGAGCGCAAGCGGCACGTTGCCGATCGCGTGCGCGAGATCGAAGCCGACGACACAGCCGTAGCGGCGCGCCGCAGCCGCATAGCCCGCGAGATCGAGGCGCTCGCCCGAGAGGTACTGCACGCCGGGCAGCATGACGAGCGCGATGCGCTCGCCCTCGGCCGCGAGCAGAGCCTCGTAGCGCTCGCGATCGAGCTCGAAGCCGCCGGGCCGGAAGCTAAGCTCGACCAATGCCGTGCGCGGATCGAGACCGTGCCACTTGAGCTGCGACTCGACGGCGTAGCGGTCCGACGAGAACGCATCGCGTTCGATGAGGATCTTGTAGCGCTCCTTCGTCGGCCGGAAGAACGTCGCGAGCATCAGATGCAGGTTGACCGTGAGCGTGTTCATCGCGACGACCTCGTCGCGATAGGCGCCCGCAAGCTCGGCGAGCGGGGCCGCGAACTGCGCGTGATAGTCGAGCCAGCCGCCGTGTGGATCGCGTAAGCGTAGCGGCCGCCCGCGCGGCGGGCGCACATCCGCGAAGTGCCCGTCGACGCCGAGCGCGGCCCAGCGGTCGAGCTCGGCGTTCACGCGGTACCGTGCCGCGCGCGGCATGAGCCCGAGCGAGTGGCCGCACAGATAGATCAGCGTGCGGTCGCGCTCGCGCGGCAGCTCGAACTCGCGGCGCAGGGCCGCAAGCTCGTCGGCCGCGTCGAGCGCGCGCGCGCCGGCCGCGCCGGGCAGGAGCTTGCCGAAGGCCACGTTTACCTCGGCGGCAACACGGTGCCGCAGCGCTTGCAAGTGCGTGCCGCGACGTTGCCGTAGAAGCGCTCGAACACGGGCGGCAAGTCTTTGACGATGTCGGACACGTGCAGATACTCCTCGTGGAGCTTGTTCGCGCACTTCGGGCAGAACCACAAGAATCCGTCGAGCTCGTGCGGCTCGCGCGGCCGCTCGACGACGACGCCGACCGTGTCGCGGAAGCGCTGCGGCGAGTGCGGCACGCGCGGCGGCAGCAGGAAGATTTCGCCTTCGCGGATCGGGATGTCGACGAACTCGCCGTCCTGCACGGTCTTGAGCGACATCTCACCTTCGACCTGGTAGAACAGCTCCGGGCCCTCGTCGACGTGGTAATCCGTGCGCGAGTTCGGGCCGCCGACGACTTGGACGATGAAGCCGCCGTCGACGAACATCTCTCTGTTGCAGACGGGCGGCTTCAAGTGCTCGCGGTTGTCGTCGATCCAGTCGAGCAGCTTGAAAGGTTTCGGCAGTGTCATCGTTTGCGTCTCTGCGGTCGCGGCGAACCGGCCGAGCCCGCATTATGCCGCGCCCCGCGGGTCGGCGGCGTCCGTAGTCACGGGGGCAGGGCCGCGAGGCGCGCAAAATCCGCGGGCGCCAGGGTCTCGGGCCGTGCCTTGGGATCGATGCCGGCCGCCGCTATCTGCGAAGGATGGAGCCGGCCCTTGAGCGCGCGGCCGAGCGTTTTCCGGCGCATCGAGAACAGGTGCGCGACGAGCGCGGCGAAGCGCTCGCGGTCGGGCACCGGGAACGGCGGCGCGGCGTGCGGCGTGAGGCGCACGACCGTCGACCAGACCTTCGGCGGCGGCGCGAACGCGCCCGGCCCGACATCGAAGCAGGCTTCGCTTTTCGCGAACAGCGCGAGCATCACGGTCAGTCGGCCGTAGGTCTTGCCGCCGGGGCGGGCCGTCATGCGCAGGACGACCTCGCGCTGCAGCATCACGTGGATGTCCTTGATCGCGGTGTCGAAGCCGAGCAGGTGAAACAGCAGCGGCGTCGAAATGTTGTAGGGCAGGTTGCCGACGACGCGCAGCGAGCGCGGTTCTCTCGCGAGGGCGCCGAAATCGAACGTCAAGGCATCGGCCGTGTGGACGACGAGCCGCTCCGGGTGCGCGACGCGTTGCGGCAGCCCCTTCGCGAGCTCACGATCGACCTCGACGACGTGCAGCCGTTCGAGCCGCTCGACGAGCGGCATCGTGAGCGCGCCGGGTCCGCCGCCGATCTCGACCATCGTGTCGTCGCGCTGCGGCCGAATGAGGTCGACGAGCCTGCGGATGACGGCCGGGTCGTGCAGGAAGTGTTGGCCGAGCCGTTTCTTGGCGCGCACGGCGCGTGCCCTGTCAGCAGATCGCGAGCGCGAGCTCGACGGCCGCGAACAGGCTGTCGGGCCGCGCCCGCCCCGTGCCTGCGAGCGACAACGCCGTGCCGTGATCGACTGAAGTCCGCACGATCGGCAGGCCGAGCGTCACGTTGACGATCTCGCCGAACGACAGCGCCTTGAGCGCGGGCAACCCTTGGTCGTGATACATCGCGATGACAACGTCGCAGCGCTCGAGCGACTCGGGCGTGAAGGCCGTGTCGGCCGAGACGGGCCCGATGACGTCGAGGCCTTCGGCCGCGAGCTCGCGCACGGCGGGCTCGATGATGGTCTGCTCCTCCGTCCCGAGCGTGCCGCTCTCGCCGGCGTGCGGATTCAAGCCGAGCACGAGTAACCGCGGTCGGGCGATGCGGAAACGGCGCGTGAGGTCGCGGTGCGTGATGCGGATGAGATTCTCGAGCTTGGTGCGGTCGAGCGCAGCCGCGACGTCGCGCAGCGGCAAATGCGTCGTGGCGAGCGCGACGCGCAGCGTTTTGCCCGCGAGCAGCATCACGGGCTGCGCCGCGCCCGTGAGCTCGGCGAGGAACTCCGTGTGCCCCGAGAAGGCGACGCCCGACTGCGCGATGACGCTCTTCTGCACGGGCGCCGTCACGAGCGCTTGTGCAGTGCCGGCGAGGCAGAGCTCGGCGCCGCGGCGCAGCATCGCGAGCACGTACAGCACGTTGCGCGTGTCCAAGCGTCCGGCCGTAACGGCCGCCGGCAACGCCATGGGCAGGACGGCGAGCCTGCCCGGCGCGTGCGCGCCGACGTCGGCGACATCGCGGCACGGCTCGAGCACGACGTTGCTCTCGAGGGCGCGCGCGCGCGCGGCTAACAGCTCGGGGTCGCCGAGCACGGCGAGCCGTGCGGCGAAGGCGCGGTTGCCGAGCGCGACCGAGATATCGGGCCCTATCCCTGACGGTTCGCCCGAGCTCACGACGATCAGCGGTAGCACGGGGCTCACGGCTCGCGGCGTGCGGCGTGTAGCCGCGGCGCGCCGCCTATTGGCGGATGTCGACGAACGCCTGATCGCGGAGCCGTCGTACCCAGAGCTCGCGCTCCTCCTCTGCCTTGGCCGCGCGAATTTGGCGCGCGCACTGTGCGCGCTTGGTCTCGTCGGTGGTGTCGTACGAGCGGCGCTCGAGGACCTCGACCAGGTGCCAGCCGAAGCGCGACTTGATCGGCTCGCTGAGCTCGCCGAGCGGCAACGCCGCGAGCGCTTCCTCGAACTCGGGCACGGTGTCGCCGGGCGAGAGCCAGCCCAAGTCGCCGCCGTCCGCTGCGGAGACCGTGTCCACCGACACGGCCCGAGCCACGGTCCCGAAGTCGTCGCCGCCGACGATTTGGGCGCGGACGTCGCGCGTCTTCTGCTCCACGGCCGCTTCGTCGAGGATCTCATCGGGGCGCAGCAGGATGTGCCGCACGTGGAGCTGGTCGACCATCACACGCTCCGCGCCGCGCATCTCGTTGAGCTTGACGATCTGGAAACCGCCCGTGCTCTGGATCGGCGCCGAGAACTCACCGGGCTTCATGAGCACGACGGTAGCGGCGAACAACGTCGGTAGCTGCGCGCCTTTGCGCCAGCCCAAGCTGCCGCCCTCGAGCGCAGTCTGCGCCTGCGACACGGCGACTGCGAGCCGCGCGAAATCCTCGCCGACCACGAGGCGTGCGTGGATTTCGTCGATGCGCTGCCGGGCCTCCTCGACGTCTTGCTGGGTCGCGTTCGCCGGCATGCCGATGAGAATGTGCGAGATGTTGTAGTCGAACTCGTCCGACGCGCTGGACTCGGTATCGACGAGGCACTGCTCGAACTCGCGCGGCGTGATCGCAATGCGCTGGACGACGTCGCGCTGCTCGAGCTGCTCGATGATGAGATCGCGGCGGGCGTCGTCGCGATACATCGCGTAGTCGATGTTCTGTGCGGCGAGCACGGTGGGCAGCTCCTCGAGCGTGTAGCCCAGGTTCTGCGCGACGCGCGAGAGCGCCTCATTGAGCAGGTCGTCGTTGACGGTAATGCCGGCGCGCCCGGCGCGCTGGAGTTGGATCTCGCGCAACACGAGCTGATCGAGCACCTGCTGCTCGATGATGGCGACCGGCGGCAGCGGGCGCCGTTCCTCGGGCGGCGTCTCGGCCTGCTGCCGCTCGAGGTTCTGCATGACGAGCGCAAGGCGCTCGGTGAGCTCGCTCTTGAGCACGAGGCCTTCGTCGACGACGGCGGCCACTCCGTCGAGCAGCACGCCGCCCGCGCCGAGCTCGCGGTCCTGCGCGTGGGTAGCAAGGGTCGGCACGATCGTGAGGGCGGCCGCGCACAGCGACGCGGCTACGTGACAATGCGTGTTCATGGTAGCGCTCTTCTCAATAAGCACGGGCGATGTTGCGGTAGCCCAGAATACCACGGTCGAGCAGATCGTCCGGCGCCGTCACGCGCTGCGACAGGCCCTTGAGCTCGAGCTGCAGCGAGACCGAGCTGTCGGTCTCGCCCGTACGCCGGCTCACGTAATTGCGGTTGACCATGCGCAGGCGCCAGCAGCAGGCCTCGTACTCCCAACCGACGAAATCCTCGAGACGCTCCTTGTCGAGGAACGAGTAGCTGTAACGGCCAATGATGCGCCAGCGCTGCGACACGGGCCAGACGAGCGACACGTCGCCCTGCTCGAGCGCATCGCGGCGATAGCGATAGCCGAAGCCGAACAACCGATCCTCTTGCGGCCGGAACTCGAGCCGCGTCTCGGTCCGGGCCGTCGACGACGTTTCACTATTCCATTGGTAGCCCAAGTCGACCGCCCACGCGTCGCGGATGCCGATCGCGACCTCGGCTACGTAGTCCGAGGCGTCCGTGTCGGTCGGCGTGACGCCGGGCAGCGTCACGGACTGCGCGTCGAGGTAACGCGTTTGGCCGAGCGTGGCCGTGAGGCGCTCGCGGCCGTTCGCCGCGTCGACGAGGCGCGTCGTCACGCCGAAGCTCAACTGGTCCGTGTCGGCGACGCGGTCGGGACCGACGAACTGATACTTGCGGAACAGCTGCACGAGATTGAAGTCGGGCAGGATCGTGTCGAACACGGGCAGGTTGCTCTGATCCTCGAACGGCACGCGCACGTAGAGCAAGCGCGGCTCGATCGTCTGCACCCACGAACGGCGCCCGCGCGTTTTCTCGCGCTCGAGCTTGAGCCCCATGTCGAGGCTGCCGATCGGCAGCCCGCGCGTCAGCATGTCGTCCTCGCCGGGTAGCGGGTCGTCGATCCAGTAGTTCGTCTGGCGCACAGCGACGGCCGGCGTCAGGAACATGCCGGCGCGCGCGAAGCGCAACGACAGCTCCTGCGTCGAGTCGAGCCGCCAACCCGTCGTGCCGACGTTGCGATCGAAGTTCACGAGCTCGGTGCTCGAATCGAACATGACGAGCCGTCCGCCCCAGCGGCCGCCGAACAGGATCTGCGGCACGCGCTCGTACGGGCGCTCGATGTCGGTGAGCACGGGGTCGATCGTCTGGTAGTTCTGGAACCGCGTGAGCATCGACCAGTTCGGCGCGAAGAAGCTCAAATCGAGGAAGCGGTTCAGGTGCGTCTGGCTCGTGACGCTCAAGCTGCTGCCGAGGTCCTCGAAATACGTGTCGTCGGATACTTCCTCGATGCCCGTGAGCATCTGCCACTGGTCGCGCGCGCCGAACAACGATTCGTGCCGCAGGTTGACGTAACGGCGCGTCGTCTGCGTCTCTTTGTCGTCGGGCAGGAACTCGAAGCCGAGCTCGCCTTGGCTGTTCGGCAAGAGATAGCGGAAGTCGCTGCGTACTTGCGTGCCGCGTTCGCTCATGTAGCGCGGCTCGAGCGTCAAGTCGTAGTTCGGCGCGAGGTTCACGTAGTAGGGCACGGTCAAGTCGAAACCCGTGCGGTCGCGGCGGCTCATGTCGGGAGTCAGGAAGCCGCTCTTGCGCTGATTGTCGATCGGGAAGCTCAAGTAGGGCGAGTAGAAGACCGGCACGCCCTTGAAGTCGAGCTTGACGCCGCGCGCCTTGCCGACGCCGCTGTTGGCGTCGAGTTCGATTTCACGCGCGCTGAGCTCCCAGGCCACGTTCTCGGGCGGGCAAGTCGTGAACAGCGCGTTCCCGAGCGACAGGCGGCTCTCGCTCGTGATCTCGATCTGCTCGGCGGAGCCGCGCGCGGGCCGTTTCGGCAGATCGAAACCGGCGCCTGCGAGGCTGATCGTGTCGCTATCGGCGTCGAAGTGGGCGTCCTCGCCGTAGACCGTCACGTCGGGGCACTCGATGTTGATGCGGCCGAGTATGTCGACGTTGCCCTCGGCGGCGAGCGTCGCGCTCTGCGCCGTCACGGTGCAGTCGCGGTATTTCATCTGAACTTCGTCGGAGAATTCGGCCGCGGAGTCGGCGCCGACGCCGATGCGTCGGGCGCTGATCTCGAGCGCGTCGGCAACTGCTCCCGGCAACTGCTCCCTGCGTTGCTCTAACGCGGGCATCCCTGCCCGCGCCTGCGTTGCTCTACCGCGGGCATCCATGCCCGCGTCGTCGAGCTCCGGGTCGCTCGCGGCAGGTCGCGCGGGCGACACGTCGATCGACGGGGCCTCGAGCAAGCAAAGCTCTTGGGCGGACGTTTGCCGCGCCAAAGCGAGGACGAGCCAAAACGCGACGATCGATCGGCGGCTTGCGACGGGCACGAGATGCGGCTGAATGAAAGGCAGTTACAATGGCACACGCACCGCGTGGCTTCAACGGCTTGCCGGGATTCGTGCACGTGTTAGTTGAGATTCGGGACGGCTGCCCGTCGTCCGTTTCCCCATGAAGGCGATGCTGCTCGCCGCGGGGCGCGGCGACCGCATGGGGGCGCTCACGGCATCGCTGCCAAAGCCGCTGCTGACCGTCGGCGGCACGCCGCTCATCGAACGCCACGTCGTGCGACTCGCGGCGAGCGGCGTCGCCGAGATCGTCATCAATCTTTCCTATCGCGGCGCGCAGATTCGCGACCGCTTAGGTGATGGCCGGCGCTTCGGCGTGTCGATCGCCTATAGCGACGAGGGTGAGCCGCCGCTCGAGACGGGGGGCGGCATCGTGCAGGCACTGCCGTTGCTCGGGCAGGAGCCGTTCCTGCTCGTCAACTCCGACATCTACACCGACTTCGACTTCGCGAGGCTCGTCGCCGGCTCGCGCGAGCCGACGCTCGTGCTCGTGCCGAACCCGCCGCACAATCCGCGCGGCGATTTCGGCGTCGATGCGGCGGGCTGGGTATCTGCGGCGACACCGCTTCTGACCTACGCCGGGGTCGCCCTGTTCAGCCCGCGGTCGTTCGCCGGGCTCGAGCGCGGTCGTCGGCCGCTCAAGCCCTTGCTCGACGCCGCGATCGCGCGGCACGAGCTGCGCGGCGTCGTGTATTCGGGAGTGTGGCTCGACGTCGGCACGCCCGAGCGGCTCGAGGATGCGCGCCGGATCGCACAGCGGAGTTAAGCATGCGGCTCTATTCGTTCTTCCGCAGCTCGGCCGCCTATCGCGTGCGCATCGCGCTCAACCTAAAAGGCGTCGACTACGAGACCGTGACCGTCGACCTGCCGGGCAACCGGCACCGCGAGGCCGAGTTCCTCGCGCTGAACCCGCAAGCGACGATCCCGACGCTCGACGACGACGGCACGATCCTCTGGCAGTCGCTCGCGATCATCGACTACCTCGATGTACGCTTCCCGGAGCCGCGGCTCGTTCCGCAGGAGCCCGTAGCGCGCGCTCGAACGCAAGCGCTCGCGCAGCTCATCGCGTGCGAGATCCATCCGCTCAACAACCTGCGCGTGCTGCGCTACCTGCGCAACGAGCTGAAGCTCGACGATGCCGCCGTCGCCAAGTGGTACTCGCATTGGGTGGCGGAAGCCTTCGGGCCGCTCGAGACGCTCGTCAAGCGCTTCGGCGGCGGCCGCTATTGCTACGGCGACGCGGTCTCAATCGCCGACATCTGCCTCGTGCCGCAGGTCTACAACGCGCGCCGCTTCTCGTGCGACCTCGCGCCGTATCCCACGCTCGTGCGCATCGCCGACGGCTTGCGGGCCGATCCCGCCTTTTCGCGCGCGGCCCCCGAGCTCCAACCCGACGCCCATTGAGCGTATCGCAGGCGAGCCGCGAGCCTGAGAGAGCCCCTCCCGAGACACGCCGGAAGTGCGTCCCTGCGGCTCGGCGGCGCACATCCGGTGATCTCAACCCGTCGATGCAACACTGATCCTAACGGAGGTGTTGCGATGAGTAAGCGGGCTTGGACGAAGTTATCGGCAGCGGAGCGGGTCGAGGTGTGGGAGCGCTGGCGTCGGGGCGAGCAGATGGCCGATATTGCCCGGGTGTTGCAGCGGGCGGAGCATTCGGTTGCCCGGGAACTGGATTACACGGGCGGGATTGCGCCCCGGAAGCGGCATCGCTCCAAGCGAGTCTTGAGCGTCAGTGAGCGAGAGGAGATCTCTCGGGGGCTCAGTGCGGGGCAGTCGATCCGTGCGATTGCGCATCGGCTCGGTCGCGCACCTTCGAGCGTGAGCCGGGAGATTTGCCGTCATGGCGGGCGGGCGTGGTACCGAGCGTTGCGTGCGGATGCACGAGCCTGGAACCGAGCGCGGCGGCCCAAGCGGTGCTTATTGTCCACGCACCCGCGATTGCGCGACCAAGTCGCACAGTGGTTGGCGATGAAGTGGTCGCCGCAGCAGATCAGCCGCGCCCTTGTCATGAAGTACCCTCACGACGAGAGTATGCGAGTGTCGCACGAGACCATTTATCGCACGCTCTTCATCCAAGCCCGCGGAGCGCTTAAAAAAGAGCTCATTGCGTATTTGCGCACGCGGCGGCCCCGACGCCGTCCGCACCAGGCTGAAGGCCCCGAAGGTGGCTCGATCCACGGCGAGCTCTCGATCAGCCAACGCCCGGCGGAAGTCGCTGATCGCGCGGTGCCAGGACACTGGGAAGGGGACCTGCTCTGTGGCAGCGCGCAGTCTCAGATCGCCACCTTGGTGGAACGACGCACGCGGTTTGTCATGCTGGTGAAGGTGCCTGACAAGAACAGCGTGAAGGTGGCTCGAGCACTCGCTCGGCACGTTCGCCGCTTGCCTAAGGAGCTACGGCGCTCGCTGACGTGGGATCGCGGCATCGAGATGGCCTCGCACGAGCGCTTTACCCTCGCCACCGAGATGCAGGTGTACTTCTGCGATCCCTATAGCCCCTGGCAGCGAGGGTCCAACGAGAACACCAATGGCTTGCTGCGCCAGTACTTCCCCAAGCGCACGGATCTCTCCGTACACTCTCAAGCCCGTCTCGATAAAGTGGCTGCGGAGCTCAACGGCCGACCCAGACAAACCCTTGGCTGGCACTGCCCCGCCGAGGCACTCGATGCTGCTGTTGCATCGACCAGTTGAGATCGCACCCTGTGCGCCGACGGTCTCGGGAGGGGCTCTCTCAGTCTCGCGACTCGCTTGAGGTGAGCAGCAACCCTCGGTGCGCATTCTTTCTTGCTGAGGGTGGATGGCGGCGGCTGCATCTCGAAGGGCCCTCGCGAGACCGTCTGCGCACAGGGATGTGCGCAGACGAGCCCCAGGGATGGTCTTCCGGCGTGTCTCGCGAGGGCCCTTCGAGGTGCGGCCGCCGCCCGCGCAACGTTGAACGCAGCGAGAAAGGTGCTACCGGACGCCGTGCTCCATGCGCACGTCGAGGAGCGCTTGGCGGCCGCCGGCGACGGCCGTAAGCGCTGCGTCGATCGCGCGCGGTAGCTCGGCCGGATCGTCGACGCGCTGCGCCCAAGCGTCGGAGGCTTCGGCGACCTTCGTGAACTCGGGCGAGGGTTGCAGCTCGACGAGCGGCATCTCGGCCGCCTGCGCGGCGGCGCCGTCGGGGTAGACGACGCGCGTCGCCGATTCGACGGCCTGCCAGCGCCCGTTGTTGCAGACGATCGTGAGCGTCGGCAGCTTCGCGGCACGCGACACGAGGTGAAACGGCGTCGGGTTGCCGAACATGTAGCTGCCGTCGCCGATCGTGCTCACGACCATGCGGTCGGGGGCCGCGAGCTTCGCGCCGAGCGACGCGCCGAGCCCGAAGCCCAGGCCGCCGCCGATGCTCACGGCGAGCAACGAGCCCGGCTCCTCTAGCCTAAGATGATCGGCGCCGACGCCGAGCTCGGTCACGACGATGCCATTCTTGGGCAGCGCGTCGTGGATGCACGCACCGACGTAGGAATAGCGAATCGGCTTCTCGCCGCGCGCGCGTGCAGCGACGGCTGCCGCTTCCTTTGCCTTGGTCGTTTTGAACTCGCCGACGACCTGGCGGCGGCGCGCCGCGGCCGCGGCGTCAGGGCGCCGCGCTTCGAGCGCCGCGTCGAGCAGCGCGAGCGCGCTGCGCGAGCTGCCCGTGATCGCGAGATCGGCGCGGAACGAGCGGACCGGATAGCGCTCCCAGAGCGGATCCAAGCCTAAGTGCACGACCTTGGCCGTGGGCCGCGGCGAGAAGTAGCGCGGGTACC
Organism: uncultured Gammaproteobacteria bacterium; assembly: GCA_964503125.1. Taxonomy (GTDB): domain Bacteria; phylum Pseudomonadota; class Gammaproteobacteria; order Steroidobacterales; family Rariloculaceae; genus FEN-1219. Next base: position 15,392 of record CAZCZE010000049.1, on the reverse strand, counting down.
ACGGCACCTCGCACTCGGTGACGATGATGAGATCGGCGCGGCCGAGGAGCTCGGTGCCCGCGTGGCCCGTCCTCATGGCGTGGCTCGCGGGCAAGTTCACGCAGCTCGCGTGCGGCTCGGCGACGGGAATCGCGTGGCGCTCGGCGAGCTTGCCGAGCACGCCGACTGCGGCGGGGTCGCGGCCCAGGTTCGAGGTCAGGATCATGGGCCACTCGGCCGCGGCGACTAAGTCGGCGAGCTCGTCGATGTGACGCGCGCTCGGCTCGGGCGCCGCGATCTCGGTGACGGGCAGTGGTTGCGGCGCGCCGCGTGGCGCGTCGGCGAGCACCTCGCGCGGCAGCGTGAGGTAGACGGGCCCGCGCGGCTCCGAGAGCGCGATGTCGAGCGCGCGACCGAGGACTTCCTCGACGGGCTGCCCCGCGCGCAGCTCGAAGTCCCACTTCGTGTACTCGCGCACGACGCCGGCTTGGTCGAAGTTCTCTTGGCCCCAGTGAATGGGCGCGGAGCGCGAGGCGATGTGCCCGCTCTGCGTGAGCGGCGTGCGGCCGGCCATGAGCAGCAGCGGCACGTTGTCGCGCGCGGCGTTCATGAGCGCGCAAATCGTGTTGCCCGTGCCGACGGTCACGTGGACCATGACGGCGGCCGGTTTGCCCGCCACCTGGTAGTAGCCGTGCGCCATGGCCATCGCGAGGTTCTCGTGCGGCACGGTGATGAAGCGCGGAATCTCCTTAGGGCGGCCGCCGAGCCGAACGAGCCCTTCGATGATCGGGGCGAAGTCCGTGCCCGCGTTCGCGAGCACGTAGTCGATGCCGCGCCGCTTGAGCGTGCGCAGCAGCGCTTCCGCTACCGATCCGTCCGTCTTCGCGCCATCCATCGCTCGCTCCGTCGCCGTGAGCCCCGCAGTTTAGCCGGAACTCGTGAGCTCGGGCGCCCTCAATGCGTCATCGAATAGATGACGTAGTTGACGGCAAAACGGTACGCGAGGCCCGTCATGGGCTCGGGATAGGACGGATCGTCGGCGTGCTCCCACGCATCGCCGAGATCCATGTTGAAGTTGATCGCGACCATGAGCCGGCCCGCGTCGTCGTAGATGCCGCGCCAGTGCGGCGTGTAGCCGTCTTGCTCGTAAGTGACGCCGTAGCGCAGCGGGACAATCCCCGGAATCTGGATGCGCTGATCGAGCTCGTAGAGCACGCGGAAGACTTCGTCGTCCTCGGGAATCTCGATGACGGGCCGGTCGGGAAACACGCGCCGCATCGATTCCATGAAGTTGGCCCATTGCGCCGAGCCGTGGAAGTCGTCGGTCATCAAGAAGCCGCCGCGCAGCAAGTACTCGCGCAACCGCGCGGCCTCGACGTCGTCCAAGTACCAACGGCCGACCTCGACGGCATAGAGCCACGGGTAGTCGAAGATCGCGTCGTCGGTGACCTCGAGCTGGCGGCTCCGCTCGCCGATGTCGACGCGCGTGAGCCGGCCGATGCCCATCGTGAAGTGGTATTCGGCTTCGGGGTAGTCGGTCCTCCAGCTGCCGCGCCCCCGGCCCCACCCGCCGCCGTCGTAGTACATGCGCGTGAAGTGGAGCTCGTTCGTGGGCGAGCTCGGCGCGCCGCCCAAGTCGTCGCCGGCCGCGACGAGCGCGGCGAGCGCCACGACCAGAACGGCACACCCTTTGAACGTGAAACGGATCATCGATCACCTGTCGGCGGGACTGCGCTCATGCTACGGCGGCGAGCGACGAGCGTCACGCGAACCGGTCGTCGAGCTCCCGATAATCGCGGATGGTAACTGGACCGAGCACGCCGGTAACAGCCGGACCCGCTTGGGTCTAGTCGGCAGCGACGGGCATGGGTAAGCTCCGAGTGAGCCCCTAGCGGTTTTTCGTAGCGCCGACCGGCCGCGGCCGGTTTCTGGAGTTTTGTTCAGCGCGCGCCGGAGCTTTGTAGGGCGGGCGTATGGTGAGCCGAATGTTCGAGTTCTTCTTCAAATATTCTCGCGCGACCTTCGAACGTGGCGAGCTCGTGTTCGCGAGCGGCTGGCCCCTGTGGCTGCTGTTCGCGCTCATCGCCGCGGCGGCCGTCATCGTCGGCGTCAGCATCTGGCGCCGACAGGCGGGCTTAAGCGCGGCTCGCGGCATCGCGCTCGGCACGCTGCAAACCGCACTGCTTGCGGCGCTGCTCGTGCTCGCGTGGCGGCCGGCGCTCGTGACGCAGACGCTGCGGCCACAGGAGAACACCGTCGCCGTGTTGGTCGACACCTCGGCCAGCATGCTCTACGGCGACGACGAGACGTCGCGGTTGGAGCAAGCCGTCGACACCCTGACCGACAGCGCGCTGCCGGCGCTCGAGTCGCAGTTCGCCGTGAATCTGTTCTCGTTCGCCGGCGAGCTGCTCGAGCTTGCGACGCTCGAGCAGTTGCCCGCACCGGGTCCCGTGACCCATATCGGCGACGCGCTGGTCAACGTGCTGCGCGGCGCGCAGTCGGGCGCGATTGCGGCCGTCGTGCTCGTGACGGACGGCGCCGACAACTCGAACGACTTCGACGCCGCCAAGATCGCCGAGATCGCGGGCTTCGGCGTGCCGGTGCATACGGTCGGCGTCGGCGCCGAGACGTTACCTACGGATCTCGAGATCGAGGCAGTCGAAGTGCCGACCGTGGGTCTGCCGGGCTCGACCGTGAGCGCGCAGGTCACCATTCGCCACAGCGGCGCCACGCTCGCGCAGCTCAAGGTCTACGACGGGGACGCGATTCTCGCAGCCGAAGCCATTCAGCTCTCGGGCGACGGCGTCACGACTCGCTGGGTCGAGATCGAGGTGGGCGCGGCCGGCATCCGCGACCTCAAGTTCGCGCTCGATCCGCTGCCCGGCGAGACCAACGTCGTCAACAACTCGCGTATGCGGCCCATGGAGGTCCCGGAGCAGCGGCGACACATCTTATATATCGAGGGCGAGCCGCGCTGGGAGTACAAGTTCATCCGCCGCGCCATCGACGAGAATCCAGCCGTGCGCGTCGCCAGTCTGCTGAAGACGACGGTGAACAAGATCTATCGTCAAGGCATCGAGTCGCCCGACGAGCTCGCGAATGGTTTCCCGACCGAGGAGCTCGAGCTATTCCGCTACGACGGACTCATGATCGGCAGCTTCGAGGCGGCCGCGCTCACACCGCAGCAGCACGACATGATCCGCGAGTTCGTGAGCCGCCGCGGCGGCAGCCTGCTCATGCTCGGCGGCCGGCGCGGCCTCACGGATGGCGGCTGGGGTTCGACGAGCGTGGCCGAGGTCCTGCCCGTGCGCCTGCCCGAGCTCGAAGGCCCGAGCTTCGTGCGCGAGCAACAGGCGCGCGCGCGGCTCACTGCGGCGGGCCGCACCTCGGCGCTCACGCGCCTGGCCGCCGACGACGAAGCCAACGAGGCCGCCTGGAGCGAGCTGCCCGAGCTCGCCGATTTTCAGACCGTCGGCGCTCTCAAGCCCGGCGCGGAGACGCTGCTCGAGGCCGTGTTCGAAGACGACAGGGGACGCGTCGAGCCGCTGCTCGTCGCACAGCGCTACGGCTTGGGCCACGTCTACGTGCTCGCGACGGGCGGCACCTGGCGGTGGCAGATGCAGTTGCCGCACCAGGATCAACGCCACGAGACGTTCTGGCGCCAGCTGCTCCAGGCCGCCGCGACCACGGCGCCGCAACCCGTCACGATCACCTCGGACCGCGTCTTCTACGGCGACGAGAGCACCGTGACGTTGCGCGCCGAGGTGCGCGACAAGACCTACCGGCCCGCGGCGGACGCGATAGTGACGCTCGAGGTCAGCGACAGCTTCAGCCCACCCACGCTGCTCGACATGACTCCGGTCGCCGGCGAGCGCGGCGTCTACGAGGCCTCCTACGAGACCACGCACACGGGCGTGTTCCGGTTCGAAGCCACGGCCAAGACGGCTGACGACGCGGGCATGGATGCCCGCGGTAGAGCAACGCAGGGAGCAGTTGCCGACGCGGGCACGGATGCCCGCGGTAGAGCAACGCAGGGAGCAGTTGCCGAGGAGCTCGGCCGCGCGCGCTTCGCCGTGCGGCGCGAGGACGGCGTCATCGAGCATTACCGCGTGCAGCAGAATCGAGCCCTGCTCGAGCGGCTCGCCGCGGCGACGGGCGGCAGCTATTTCGCCATCGCCGACGTGAGCCGTTTGCCCGAGGCCGTGAGCTTCTCGGACGCCGGCACGGTCGAACGTCAGGTGCTGGACCTTTGGAATATGCCGATCGTCTTCTTGCTGTTGTTGCTGCTCAAAGCCGGCGAGTGGCTCGTGCGGCTCTACTGGGGGCGGCTGTGAGCGCGCGCTCGAGCGTCGTCTTGGCCCTGGCGCTTTGCGCGGCCGCGCCCGCGCAGGCCGAGCTCTACTACCTCATCGTCGGCGGTCTCGGCGGCGAGGCCGCCTATGCCGAGCAGTTCGACAAGGACACGGCTGCGCTCGCCGCCGTCGCGCGCCGCACGACGGCCGCGAACCGCGTCACCGTGCTCAAGGGCGAGGCCGCGACAGCCGACGCGCTGGCCAATGCGCTCGAGTCGCTGCGCACGCGCACCAAAGCCGCCGATAGCCTCGTCGTGATGCTCGTCGGCCACGGCAGCTACGACGGCGAGGCTTACAAGTTCAACCTGCCGGGGCCCGACATCGACGGCGCGCAGCTCGCCGAGCAGCTCGGCAAGATCCCGGCGCGCTCGCAGCTCGTCGTCAATGCGACGAGCGCCAGCGGCGCCGTGCTCGAGACTTGGGCCGCCGAAGGCCGCACGCTGATCACGGCCACGCGCAGCGGCTTCGAGCGCAACGCGACGCGGTTCGCGCAGCACTTCGCGGGCGCGCTCGCCGCGGGCTCGGCCGACATCAACAAGAACGGCGTCATCACGGCGCAGGAAGCGTTCGATTACGCCGCGCGCCTCGTGGCCGACAGCTTCGAGCGGGACGGCGCGCTCGCGACCGAGCACCCGCAGATCAAAGGCGGCGCCCCGACGCGGTTCACGGTCGCGCGGCTCGCCGGCGCCGGCGCCGGAGGCGGACCGCCCGAGGCGGCGCCCGCGAGCCCCGCCGTCGCCGCGCTCACGGCCGAGCGCGACCGGCTCGATGCCGAGATCGAGGCGCTGCGGGCGCGGCGCGAGTCGATGGCGACCGACGCCTATCTCGCCGAGTTGCAGCGCCTGCTCGTGCAGCTCGCGGAGGTGCAGGGCAGGATCGACGCCGCACAGCCGAGGCCGCAGCAGTGAGCTTGCGCTGCGCCTGCGCCGCGGCCATCCTGCTGCTCGGCGGCGCAGCGCCGAGCCATGCGCTCACGATCGAATACGCGCTCGACCGTGCCGACGCCCTCGTCGCCTGCGATCGCTCGCTCTACCGCGGCGCGCTGCCCGAGGCGCAGGCGTGCTACCGCAACCTCGTGGCCGGCAGCGCCGACACGCGCATCAAGGCCGACGCCGCGCGCGCTCTCGGCGACGTGCGCTCCGCGAACTCGTTCTTCCAGGCGGCGCTCAAGGAGTATCCCGCGGACGCGGCCTTGCGCACGCGCTGGGGCGAGCTGTTCCTGGCCACGCATTCGAACCCGCAGGCGGTCCGGTTGTTCCAGGAGGCGCTCGAGATCGACGCCGACTATGCGCCGGCCAAGATCGGGCTCGCGAAGATCGCGGCGGGGCAGTTCGAGGAGAAGACGCGCGAATGGGCGCTCGCGGTCATCGAGGAGACGCCGGAGCAGGCGCTCGAGGCGCACCTGCTGCTCGCGCGCGCCGCGCTCGAGGACGGCGCCATCGATGCCGGCGACGAGGCGCTCGACGAGGCGCTCGAGCTCGCCGAGGAGCACGACCTGTCGCCGCTGCAGATCTACGCGCTCAAGTCCGCGGTCGACCTGCTGCGCGGCACGACGGCGAGCCCGTGGACGCAGCGAGCGCTCGCGCAGAATCCCCGCTACGGCGACGCCTACGCGATTCCGGCGCACTTCTACGTCATCACGCGGCGTTACCGCGAGGCCATCGCGCTGTTGACCAAGGCCGTCGAGATCGAGCCCGATCTCTATGCAGCGCACGCCGATCTCGGCATCAATCTGCTGCGCGAGAACAAGCTCGCCGACGCGCAGCGCCATCTGGCAATCGCCTACGAAGGCGATCCGTTCAGCGCGCCGATCGTCAACACGCTGCGGCTCATCGACAGCTTCGACAACTTCGTCGTCACCGAGCATCCCGCGCGCCCGACGGCGCCGGGCTCGAATGCCGCGCACAACCCCGGCGTCATCATGCGCCTCCACAAGGACGAGTCCGCGGTGCTCGGGCTCTACGTCAAGGAGCTCGTCGATCGCACGATCGAGACGTATTCCAAGCGCTACGGCTTTACGCTCAAGGAGCCCGTGATCGTCGAGCTCTACCCCGATCACGACGACTTCGCCGTCCGCATCGCGGGCTTGCCCGGCATCGGCCTGCTCGGCGTGACGTTCGGCTATCTCGTCGCGATGGACAGCCCGACGGGCCGCGCGGACGCCAGCTTCCACTGGGGCACGACGCTCTGGCACGAGATGGCGCACGTGTTCACTCTCGAAGCCACCAATCACCTCGTGCCGCGCTGGTTCAGCGAGGGCGTGTCCGTTTACGAGGAGTGGAGCACGGGCCCGCTGCCGGGACGGCACATTCCCGTGCCCGTGCTCGCGGCCATCAAAGAGGATAAGTTCCTGCCGATTGCGGAGCTGGATCGCGGCTTCATCCGCCCGACCTACCAGGCCCAGGTCATCGTGTCGTACATGCAGGCGGGGCTCATCTGCGAGTACATCGCCGGCCATTTCGGTCAGAAGGCGCTCGAGGGCATGCTCGACGGCTTCGCGGCGGGCAAGGACACGGCGGAGGTCGTGACTGCCGTGCTCGGGATCTCGCCGGCGAAGTTCGACGAGGATTTCACAGCCTACGTCGAGCGCGAGCTCGGCCCGACGATCGCGCAGCTCGATTCCTGGCAAGCGAAACAAGGCGAGGTCGGCGAGGCCGTCGAAGCGCAAGATTGGCGGCTCGTGGTGGCGAAGGCCGCCGAGTCCGTCACGCTCAACCCCGACTACGTCGACGAGGGCAGCGCCTATCTCGTCAAGGCGCGGGCCCACATCGATCTCGGCGAGACCGCGCTCAGCACCGACACGCTGCTCGAGTACCGGCGCCGCGGCGGCCACGATCCCGAGGCGCTGTTCACGCTCGCGCGCGCGCTCACAACGGCCGGCCGCAACGACGAGGCCATCGACGCTTACAAGGACCTGCTCATGGTCGCGCCCCTGCGCAGCGGCGTGCATCTCGAGTTCGGCGATCTGCTCTCGTCGGCCGGGCGCTCGAGCGAAGCGCTGCTCGAATACCAGGCGCTGCTCGCGATGAACCCGCAGGATCTCGCCGACGCGCATTACCGTCTCGCGAAGACCTACGTGGCCCTCGAAGACCGAGCCAAGGGCCGCGAACATTTACTGTATGCTCTGGAAATCGCCCCGCATTATCGGGAAGCCCAACAACTATTATTGGAGGTCGTACGTTGAGCGGCGTAGAGAACACACTCGAGACGCAAGAAACCCGGGCGTTGATCGAGAATTTCCACACGGCCTCCGGGCAAATCCGCAACGAAGTTCGCAAAATCATCGTCGGCCAGGACGACGTCGTCGAGCACCTGCTCATGACGTTGCTCGTCGGCGGCCACTGCTTGATCACGGGCATGCCGGGCACGGCCAAGACGCTGCTCGTGCGCACGCTCGCGATGGCGCTCGGCCTCACGTTCAAGCGCATTCAGTTCACACCCGACCTCATGCCGACCGACGTCACGGGCACCGACATCCTCGAGGAGGACGTCGCTTCCGGCCGCCGCACCTGGACGTTCGTCCCGGGCCCGCTGTTCACGAACGTGCTGCTCGCCGACGAGATCAACCGCACGCCGCCGAAGACGCAATCCGCGCTGCTCGAGGCGATGCAGGAGTTCTCGGTCACGGTGCGCGGCACGCATCACACGATCACGCGGCCGTTCTTCGTGCTCGCCACGCAGAACCCGATCGAGCTCGAGGGCACGTATCCGTTGCCCGAAGCGCAGCTCGACCGCTTCCTGTTCAACGTGCTGCTCGATTACTTGAGCGCCGAGGACGAGGTCGAGGTCGTCACGCGCAACTCGACGCGCATGGACCTGCCGGAAATCACCGCCTGCACGACGCCCGAGCAGATCCTCAAGTTCCAGTGGCTCGTGCGCCAAGTGCCCGTGTCGGCGGCCGTCAATCGTTACGCCGTCGATCTCGTGCGCGCCACGCGGCCCCACGACCCGAACGCCCCGGCGATGGTCAAGAAGTACGTGCAGTACGGCGCGAGCGTGCGCGCCACGCAGTTCATCATGCTTGCGGCCAAGGCGCGCGCTCTCATCCAGAAGCGCTATCACGTGACGCACGAGGACGTTGCGGCACTCACGCTGCCCGTCCTGCGGCATCGCGTGCTGACCAACTACTTCGCCGAGTCCGACAACGTCGATACCGACCAAGTGCTGACGGACCTCGTCAAGCAACTCGGCGGCGAGCACAGGCAGGCGCGCGTCGGCTGACGAGTCATGGCCGCAGGGAGCGCGATACCGCAACATCTGCTCAAGCCCGAGACCCTGGCTGGGCTCGCGAACCTGGATCTCGTGGCGCGCGCCGTCGTGAACGGCTTCCTCACGGGCATGCACCGGTCGCCGTTCTTCGGCTTCAGCCAGGAATTCGCCGAGTATCGCGCCTACGCCGAAGGCGACGACCCGCGCTTCGTCGACTGGAACGTCTACGCGCGCACCGACCGCATCTACATCAAGCGCTACATCGGTGAGACCAACACGCGGCTCGTGATCCTGCTCGACGCGAGCGCGTCGATGGGGTTCGCGAGCGGCAAGGTCTCGAAGCTGCTGTACGGGAAATTCCTGGCCGCGACGCTGGCCTACCTCGCCGCACGTCAGCACGACGCCGTGGGTCTCATCGTCTTCGACGACAAGATCCGCGAGCACCGACGCGCCTCGACGCGCGGCGGGCGTTTGAACGGCGTGCTGCACGCCATCGATCGCGCCGAACCCGGCACGGGCACGGACCTGAACGTGCCGTTCGAGCGCTTTCACGAGGTCGAGCGCGGCCGCGGGCTCGTGGCCGTGATCTCGGACTTCTACTGCGACCCCGATGCGCTCTTGAAGAGCGTGCAGCCGCTCGCGTACCAGGGCCAAGACGTGATCCTGTTCCAGCTGCTCGACCCGCAGGAGCTCAAGCCGGTCCTCAAGGAGTCGGCGCTCATCGAGGACATGGAGAGCGGGCAGACGATGGAGGTGTCGCCGATCTACATGAGCTCGAAGTATCGCGAGCGCATCGACGCGCACGTCGAAGCGCTGCACAAGTCTGCGCTGCGCGCCGGCGCCGACCACCGCCTCGTCAACATCACCGAGCCCCTCGACGGCGTCCTCCGCAGCTACCTCCTTTTCAGGCAGAGGCGCGGCTGATGCGAACGACGACCACGCTCGAGCGAGCGATGAGTGAGGCCAAAGAATGAGCTTGCTCGTGCCAGCATTCCTCGCCGGCCTGCTCGCCATCGCCTTGCCGTGGTGGCTGCACAGACTGTCGTCGGATAATCCGAACAAGCAGAAGTTCAGCTCGCTGATGTTCCTCGAGCCCGGCGAGCCCAGGCGCGTGCTCGCCAAGAAGGTTCAGTACCTGCTGCTGCTCGCGCTGCGCATCGGCGTGCTCGTGCTGCTCGCGCTCGCGTTCGCCGAGCCCGCGATCTGGCGCACGCCCGAGGCCGGCGGCGCCGAAGGCGCGCGCCTGCACCTCATCGTGCTCGACGGCTCCGCGTCGATGGGTCACGGCGATCGCTGGGATCGGGCGCGCGCGGCGGCGAACGACGTGCTCGATTCGCTCGCTGCGGAAGACCGCGGGCAAATCGTGCTCGCGGGCCGCCTGTTCGAGGTGCTCGGGCCGGCGACGGCCGACGTGGCCGCGCTGCGCCAGACGCTCAACACGGCCGAGCCCGGCGCGTTCCGCCTCGAGTACGGGCAGCTCATGCGCTCGGTTGACGGCTTGCTGCGCACGGCCGAGCTGCCCGTCGTGCTCGATCTCGTGACGGACGTCCAATTGAGCGCGCTGCCGGCCCGTTTCGGCGAGCTCGCGCCGCGCCGCAACGCAGAGATCGTGATCCACGACGTCGCGCGAGGCGCCGCCGAGAACTGGGCCGTCGACGGCTTCGGCGCGTCGGCGCTCACGGGCGAGCTCACGGCCAACGTGCGCAGCTTCGCGGCCGAGGAGGCCACCAAGACGCTGACGCTGACGCACAACGGCAGCACGGTCGGGGAGCAGACCGTCGAGATCCCGGGCGGCGGGCTCGCGCAGGCGACGTTCGCCGCGCTCGATCTTGCCTCTGGCCCGAACCGCATCGAGGTCACGCTGTCTCCCGGCGACGACCTCGCCGCCGACGATCGGCGTTATCTCGCGATCAAGCGCCCGGAGCCGCGCGACGTCTTGCTCGTGGCGCCGGACACCGAAGGTAGAGCGACGTTGTACACGAGCACCGCGCTCGAGACGCTGACGACGTTGGCGCTCACGCCGCGGGTCCGGACCACGCCGGCCGGCGATCCGCCGCTCACGGAGTTCAGCTTCGTCGTCGTCACGGACGTCGGCGTGCTCGACGGCGCGCAGGCCGCGGCGTTGCAGACGTATGTCGAAGCCGGCGGGAGCGCGCTGCTCGCGGCCGGGCCGCGCTCGGCGGGTCTCACGACCGTGCCCATCACGGGCCAGGCGCTGCGCGGCAGTGCGCAGATGGGCGGCCAACGAACGGCGTCGATCGGCGAGATCGACGTCACGCACCCCGCGCTGCGCGGCGTCAACGAGCTGCGCGCCGCTACGTTCCAGCGCTATCTCAGCATCGAGCCGGCGGCCGAGGACCGCGTGATCATGTGGCTCGCCGACGGCACGCCGCTGCTGCTCGAGCGCCCCTTGGGCGCGGGACGCGTGCTGCTGTTCACATCTTCGCTGGGCCACGAGTGGAATGATCTGCCCGTGCAACCCGCGTTCGTGCCGCTCATGGCCGGCCTCGCCAACGAGCTGCTTGGTGGCGCCGGATTCACGAGCGAAGCGGCTCTCGGCAGCACGCTCGCGGTGCGAGCGTTGGGTTTCTCGGGTGCGCAGATATTCGATCCGAGCGGCCAGGCGGCCTTGAGTTTAGGCGCCGGCGGCGACGACGTGGTGCTCGACCAGGTCGGCTTCTACGAGGTCGTCGGCGGCGGCACGACGGAGCTCGTGGCCGTGAATTTCGATCCGCGCGAGTCGGACCTCGCACCGATCGACATGGCGACGGTCGAACGTTGGCGGGGGCTCGGCGTGCGGGCCGCCGACCAGGCGCAGACGGCGGTGGTCGCGGACCAAGAGGAGAGCCCAAGCACGCTCGGGCCGTTGCTCGTATTGTTGCTATTAATGCTCGTAGTCGTGGAATCCGCGGTAGGAAACTGGCATCTTAGGATTCGCAGAGGAGTGGCCGCATGACCGCCCAGTCGCAGCTCGAAGCCTATCTCGGTGAGTTCCGCAAGCGTTTGCAGGCGCTCATCGTCGCCCGCGGCGCGGCGCTGCTCGCCGCGGCTGCGCTCGTCGTCACGCTGCTGGCCGTCTACTTCGGCATCCGCCGCGCCTTCGATCCGCAAATCGTCTACACCGCCCGCGTGGTGCTCATCGTCTTGCTCGCGGCCATCGCCGTGGGCCTCGTGGCGCTGCCGCTGCGCGCGCTCAAGAAGAGCCGCGGTATTCGCGACATCGAGCAGCGGGCTCCCGATTTCAACGGCCGGCTGGAAACCTACGACGGCATCGTGCACGGTCCCCCCGAGCGAGCCACGCCGTTCCTGGGTCTGCTCGCCGAGGATGCTCTCAACTTCGCACGCCGGATCCCCGTCGCGCTCAAGATCCCCGATTTGCACGTGCGCGCGCCCGCGGCGCTCGCCGTGCTCGCGGCCGTCGTCTTGGTCGGCACGGCTGTGTTCGGCCCGCCCAATTGGCGCTACGGCGTGCGGCATCTCTGGGCCGGCTGGCTCGTCGAGGACACGCTGCCGCCGCAACACCTTGCCGTGTTGCCCGGCGACGGCACCGTGCGGCGCGGCGGCGATCTCCGCGTGACTGCCACGGCCGAGGGCTTCGAGCCCGCGCGCATGGAGGTCTTCGCGCAGTTCCGAGCGGGCGCGGCCTGGGAGCGCGCGGCCATGGAGCGCCGCGCCGACGGCAGCTTCGACTACACGATCTTCGCGCTGCGCGGGCCGATGAGTTACTACGTGCAGGCCGCGGGCTTGCGGAGCCCCGAGTTCGCGGTCGACGTGGTCGATCTGCCACGCATCACGAACTTGAAGCTCACGTATCACTATCCGAACTGGACCAAGCTCGAGCCGCTCGTCGTCGAGCCCGGCGACGACATCCGCGCCGTCGAGGGCACGCAGGTTACGGTCGAGCTCACGACGGATCAGCCGCTCGAGGCCTCCGAGCTGGTCGTCGACGGCCAGCGCACCGTCATGCAGACCGCGGACGGCGTCCTCACGGGCGCGCTCGAGGTCGCGAAGGACGGCGAGTATTACGTCTCGACGCTGTTCAACGGCGACTCCGTGAAGCTCACGGACGACTACCTGATCACGCTGATCCCCGACGACAAGCCCGTCGTCAAGGTCGTGAAGCCCGGGCGCGACTGGCGCGCGAGCAACATCGAGGAAGTCACGGTGCGCGTCGAGGCCAGCGACGACTTCGGGCTCGACCGCGTCGAGGTGCGCTACTCCGTCAACGGCGGCGCGTGGGCCACGGCGCCGATCGACGTCGACGGCAAGAGCGTCATCGGTCAACAGGTGCTCTATCTCGAGGAGCTGACCCAAGAGGTTCGGCCGCGCAGGCGAGATCGCGATGCTGGCGACGGCGGACGCCGCGGCGCGTTCCCGAACGGCATCGAGGAGCTCATCGTCCGGCCGGGGCAGCGGGACATCGAACAGGTCCGAAACACCCGGGGGGGCGAGCCCATCCCCGCCGACCCGCTCCAAGAGCTGCCCGCCGCTGAGCCGAGCGAGGCCCCGGCGCCGCAGCTGCGCACGCTCGAGCCCGGCGACGTGATTTCGTATTACGCCGTCGCCGAGGACCGCGGCCGCGAGGTGCAGACCGATTTGTTCTTCGTCGAGGTGCAACCCTTCAACCGCAACTTCTCGCAAGCGTCGGCCGGCGGCGGTGGCGGCGGGGGTGGCGGCGGCCAGGAGCAGGACGAGATCTCGCGGCGGCAGAAGGAGATCCTCGTCGCCACTTGGAACCTCATCAAGGAGCGCGCCGAGGGCACGTCGAGCTATCTCGACGAGCAGCAGCTCCACGACAACGCGCAAATGCTCGCCGACCTGCAGCGCACGCTCGTGGAGCAGGCGCGCACGCTCGCTAGCCGCACGCGCGCGCGCGGCCTCACGGGCGCGGATCCGCGCATCCAGAGATTCATCGAGAGCCTCGAGGACGCCGCCGACGCCATGGAGCCGGCCGCCGAGCGGCTCGCCGACATCGAGCTCGACGAGGCCGTGCCGCCCGAGCAGGACGCATTGCAGCTCCTGCTGCGCGCGGAGGCCATGTTCACCGACATCCAAGTCTCGTTCCAACAGCAGGGCGGCGGCGGTGGTGGCAGCATGGCCGGGCGCGACCTGAGCGAGCTCTTCGAGCTCGAGATGGACCTCGAGAAGAACCAGTACGAGACCGAGGAGGCCGTCGCGCTCGATTCCGAGGCGTCGCAGCAGGAGCAGGTCGACGACGCGATCCGCAAGCTCCAGGAGCTCGCGCGTCGCCAGGAGCAGCTCGCCGATCAAGCCAGCCGCCGCAACGGGTTGAGCGAGCAAGAGCGTTGGCAGCAGGAATCCTTGCGTCGCGAGACCGAGGAGCTCAAGCGCCAGCTCGAGGAAATGCAGCAGCGCCTCGCGCAGCAGCAGCAACAACAGGGCGAACAGGGTCAACAAGACCAGCAAGGGCAGCAGGAGCAGCAGGGGCAGCAGAGCCAAGCGAACGCCGGCGGCCAACAGGGCCAGCAGGGCAGCGCGACCCAGCAGGCCATCGACCAGCTGAACCAAGCGCTCCAGGCGATGAACCAGGCGAGCGGCCAAGGTCAGCAAGGCCAGATGACGCCCGAGCAGATGCAGCGCGCCATCGAGCAGGCGCGGCGCCAGTTGCAGGAAGCCTTGCAGCAGCTCACGGCGGAACGGCAAGCGGCCGTCGGCCAGGCATTCGAGGACTTAGCGCAGCGCTCGGGCGAGATCTACGAGGAGCAGCGCCAGGCTGCGACGGATCTACAAGAAGCTCTGCGCGACGCCACAGGCGGCGACGCGAGCTCGCGCCGCGCCAGCCTGCCCGACGATCAGGCCGCAGAGCTCGCCGAGCGCAAGTACGACTTGGAGCGGCAGCTCCAGCAGCTCGAGGAAGAAATCCAGCGTGTCGCGCAGCAGTTCAACGAGCAGACGCCCGAGGCGAGCCAGGAGCTTCGTGACGCGCTCGCGGAATTGCAGAGCGTGCAGACGCGCGAGCGGCTCGGTTACGGCGGCGACGGGATTCTCAGCGGTCGCGCCGCGCAGGTGGCGGCCATCGACAATGTGACGACGTCGGCGCTGCGCGACCTCGAGCGCAACGTCGAGCAAGCGCAGGCTTTGGCCAACGCCGAGGCCGTCGAAGGCGAGATCGCCGAGCCCGATCCCAACGCCGAGCTCGTGGCCGAGATCCAGTCGCTGCGGCGCCAGCTCGCGGAGCTGTCGCAGCAACCGGGCGCAGCCCAGAACGGCCAACAGCCCGGCCAGGCGCAAGGCCAACAGGGCCAGCAGCCCGGCCAAGGCCAGGCTCAAGCGAATGCCGGCGGCAATCAGGCCGGCGGTCAGGCCGGGAACCAGTCCGGGCCGGGCGGCTTTGGCAATGTCTACGATTGGCGCCGCGGCGGGATTTGGGATCCGCGCAATCGCGCGTTCTGGGACAACAATCCTGGCGCGATCGACCAAGTCCAGGAGCAGCTCAACGACGCGTCGCGCGAGCTGCTCACGCTCGGCAACCGGCTGCGCGATCAGGGGCTGACCGACGAGGAGCTGCGCGCCGTGCGCGAGCTCGGCGACGCGCTGCGCGGCAGCATCACCGGCAACCCCGAGCTCATCGAGAGCGAGTTCCAGCAGCTCGTGAACCTCGCCGAGCAGCTCGAGCTTAGGTTAGCCCAGGCCGCCGACGGCAGGGAGCGCGCGGCCGTTCGGGCCCAAGCGCCGACGCAGGTCGCGCCCGGCTTCGAAGAAGCCGTCGCCGAGTACTACCGCCGCCTGTCCCGCTCCGACCGCTAAGAAAGTCCTTCCCGAGCGAGTCGCGCGCCTGCGGGGGCGGCGGCTTCGCTCGTGCCCTGCTGCGGCCAGCCACTGCGCCGGCTG